>NZ_BBYM01000010.1:201361-237660 GCF_001570405.1 Microtetraspora niveoalba
AGAGTCGGGGGCGGCCGCCCGCCGAGACGCGGGCGCCCTTGGGCGAGGCGGCGTCCGGCGCCAGGAGCGCCCCGAACCCGAGCCCGAGCCCGGGCGGGTCGCAGACGACGGACGAGTCGTGGCCGGACGCGCCCTCGGACGAGGACGACGGCAGGCCGGCGGAGGGGCCGGGCGGCGCGCGCGGCTCCGCGCCCAGCCCGGGGCTGGCGGCGGCGAGGTCGGCGGCCAGGGCGGCCGCCCAGGCGGGGCCGCGCCAGGCGTGGCCGGAGACGGTTCCCGGCCGGGCCAGGTCGGGGCAGGAGACGAGTGACGACGTCGACCCGCTCAACGACGCGGACGCCGACGTGGACGAGCTCACCGGCATGGCGCTCATCCAGCGCGAGCTCGGTGGCCGTGTCATTGAGGAAATCGACCACTCCTGAGAGGCCCCGACGGCCTTGCTGGGGTGCGTTTACCCGTAACACGCACATGCGCCGGTATCAGATCCGCGGCAAACGCCGTAGGCTCGTCGCGACGACAAGTCGCTGGATGCCGAGGAGCGCACGAACGTGAACCCTGGAGATGTCAACCTGCAGCAGTTGCTGGAGCAGGCCCAGCTGATGCAGCAGCAGCTCGTCACGGCCCAGCAGGAGCTCAGCGACGCGGAGGTCGAGGGGACCGCCGGCGGCGGGCTGGTGGTGGCGACGGTCAACGGCAGCGGTGAGCTGCTCGAACTGAAGATCAGCCCCAAGGCCGTGGACGCGAGCGACCCCGAGGAGACCGTGGAGACGATCGCCGACCTGGTGCTGGCCGCGGTGCGTGACGCGGTGCGGTCGGCCGCGGAGTTGCAGCAGGAGAAGCTCGGCCCGCTGGCGCAGGGACTCGGAGGCGGGCTCGGCCAGCTTCCCGGGTTCTAGAAGATCATGTACGAAGGGGTCGTCCAGAATCTGATCGACGAGCTGGGGTTGCTGCCCGGCGTCGGTCCCAAGAGCGCGCAGCGGATCGCGTTCCACCTGCTGGCGGCGGATCCCGCCGACGTGAAACGGCTGGCGCACGCGCTGCTGGAGGTCAAGGAGCGGGTCCGGTTCTGCCGCGTCTGCGGCAACGTCGCGGCCGAGGAGGAGTGCCGCATCTGCCGTGACCAGCGCCGGGACCCGCACGTCATCTGCGTCGTCGAGGAGTCGAAGGACGTGGTGGCGATCGAGAAGACCCGCGAGTTCCGCGGGCGCTACCACGTGCTCGGTGGCGCGATCAGCCCGATCGACGGGGTCGGCCCCGACGACCTGCGGATCCGTGAGCTGATGGCGCGGCTCGCCGACGGCCAGGTCACGGAGCTGATCCTCGCGACCGACCCGAACCTGGAGGGCGAGGCCACGGCCACCTACCTGGCCAGGCTCGTCAAGCCCATGGGGCTGAAAGTGACACGACTGGCCAGCGGTCTGCCGGTGGGCGGTGACCTCGAATACGCCGACGAGGTCACGTTGGGCCGCGCTTTCGAAGGACGGAGGCTGCTGGATGTCTGATGAGTGGATGGCCCTGGCGGAACGGATCGCGGGGCACGCGCAGAACTACCTCGACGGCCTCACCCGGTTGGCCGGCGGCGAGGGCGGGGACGCCATCCTGCCGCTGCTGCTCGTCGAGGTGGCCCAGGTCAGCCTGGCCGGGACCCAGCTCGGGGCGATGCAGGACGTGATCCTGCAGGGCAACTTCGAGCCGGCGCTGAGCGAGGACCCCGACGTCGATCCCCTCCGTACGGCTCTCGCCTCCCGGCTCGGACCGGTGGACGACTACGCCGAGGTGTTCGACCCGTACAAGGACACCGTGGTGACCCCGTACCGGCTGTCGGACGATCTGGCGGCGGTGGCGGCCGACCTGCTGCACGGGCTGCGGCACTACCGCGCGGGCCGCCCGGCCGAGGCGCTGTGGTGGTGGCAGTACTCCTACTTCAACACGTGGGGCAACCACGCGGGGGCGGCGCTGCGCGCGCTGCACGCGCTGGTCGCGCACACCCGGCTCGACGTGGTGGAGGAGAGCACCGTCGTCTGACGTGTACGGACGATCTCCCGGCGGCCCACCTGGCAGGATGATCATCCACATGGTGAGCATGTCCCGTCGGACTGGCGAGACCCGACAGTAGACTGTGAGCTCCACGTCCTGATTCGTTCGGAGAGTTCCAGTGGCGCTCGTTGTCCAAAAGTACGGTGGTTCGTCCGTCGCCGACGCGTCCTGCATCAAGCGGGTCGCGCAGCGGATCGTCGCGACGAAAAAAGCCGGCAACGACGTCGTGGTGATCGTGTCCGCCATGGGAGACACCACGGACGAGCTCCTCGACCTCGCCAAGCAGGTGTCGCCGCTGCCTCCGGGGCGCGAGCTGGACATGCTGCTCACCTCCGGTGAGCGGATCTCGATGGCGCTGCTGGCGATGGCGATCGCGAACCTGGGCCACGAGGCCCGGAGCTTCACCGGCTCCCAGGCCGGCGTGATCACCGACTCCACGCACGGCAGGGCGCGCATCATCGACGTGACGCCCGGCCGCATACAGGAGGCCCTCGACCTCGGCCAGATCGCGATCGTCGCCGGGTTCCAGGGAGTGTCGCAGGACACCAAGGACATAACGACGCTCGGCCGCGGCGGGTCCGACACCACGGCGGTCGCCGTCGCCGCCGCGCTCGAGGCCGACGTCTGCGAGATCTACACAGACGTGGACGGCATCTTCACGGCCGACCCGCGCATCGTCCCGGCGGCCCGGCAGATCCCGCGGCTCTCCTTCGAGGAGACGCTGGAGATGGCGGCCTGCGGAGCCAAGATCCTGCATCTGCGCTGCGTGGAGTACGCCCGCAAGTACCGGCTGCCGATCCACGTCAGAAGCTCGTTCAGCACCAGGGAAGGCACGTGGGTCTTCACCGACCCCAAGACCGAAGGAACCGAGATGGAGCAGCCCATCATCTCCGGCGTCGCGCACGACCGGAGCGAGGCCAAGATCACCGTTGTCGGGGTGCCCGACAAGATCGGAGAGGCTGCCGCCATCTTCAATACGCTGGCCGACGCCGAGATCAACATCGACATGATCGTGCAGAACGTGTCGGCCGCGGCGACGGGGCGTACGGACATCTCCTTCACGCTTCCGACGAACGACGCGCAGACCGCGCTCACCGCGCTCAAGAAGATCCAGAGCAAGGTGGTGTTCGACTCGCTGCTGTTCGACGACCGCATCGGCAAGGTCTCGCTGATCGGCGCGGGCATGCGCTCGCACCCCGGCGTCACGGCGAAGTTCTTCGGCGCGCTGGCCGACGCGGGTGTCAACATCGAAATGATCTCCACGTCCGAGATCCGGATCTCGGTGGTCGTCGACGAGGACGACGTGGACGCGGCTGTCAACGCCGCGCACCGGGCGTTCGACCTGGACGCCGACGAAGTCGAGGCAGTCGTTTACGGAGGTACCGGCCGATGAGTCGCAAGCCCACCCTCGCGCTCGTCGGCGCGACCGGTGCCGTCGGCACCGTGATGCGGGACATCATCTCCAACCGCGAGGACATCTACGGCGAGATCCGTCTCGTCGCGTCCGCCCGGTCGGCCGGCAGGCTCCTGCCGGTACGCGGCGAGGACGTCGTCGTCCAGGCGCTGGCCCCCGAGGTGTTCGACGGCGTCGACATCGCCATCTTCGACGTGCCGGACGAGGTGTCGGCCGAGTGGGTGCCGGTGGCGGCCGAGCGCGGCGCGGTCGCGATCGACAAGTCGGGCACGTTCCGGATGAACCCGCAGGTGCCGCTGGTGGTGCCCGAGGTCAACCCCGCCGACGCGCGGAACCGGCCGCTCGGGATCGTCTCCACCCCCAACTGCACGACCCTGTCGATGATGGCCGCCATGGGCGCCCTGCACAGCGAGTACGGCCTGCGCGAGTTGGTCGTGGCGTCGTACCAGGCGGTCTCCGGGGCGGGCGTGGCCGGGCCGGCCCGCCTGTACGACGAGGTCGAGGCGCTGGCGGGGGACCGCACCGCCGGCCAGACCGCCGGTGACGTGCGCAAGACCCTGCAGAACAAGCTGGGCGACGCGGAGTCGCCGTTCCCCGCGCCCATCGCGTTCAACGTCGTGCCGTGGGCGGGGTCGCTCAAGGAGGACGGCTGGGCGTCCGAGGAGCTCAAGCTCCGCAACGAGTCCCGCAAGATCCTCGGCATCCCCGATCTCAAGGTGTCGGCGACCTGCGTCCGCGTCCCGGTGGTCACCACGCACTCGCTGGCCGTGCACGCGACCTTCGAGCGCGAGGTCACCGTGGCGGACGCGCACCGCGTGCTGGCCGCCGCGCCGACGGTCGTCCTGATGGACGACCCGGAGAACGGCGTCTGGCCCACCCCGGTGGACGTCGTCGGCACCGACCCGACCTACGTCGGCCGGATCCGCCAGGCGCTCGACTTCCCCAACACGCTGGACCTGTTCGTCTGCGGCGACAACCTGCGCAAGGGGGCGGCACTGAACGCCGCCGAGATCGCCGAGCTGATCGCGGCCGAGTTCACGGCCTGATCCACCCGGCCGGACCGGGACGGTCCGGCTGATCGTCGTGTGGTCCGGCAGGGCCCGGCACGGGAGTGACCGCTTCCGCGCCGGGCCCTGCCGCCGTTCCCGCCGCCGTCGCCGGGTCGGGGTTTCCGCTCACCGGGACGGCCGTCGCCCGTCGCGCCGCCCGGAGGCAGGGTTTCCCGTACGGCCGCGCCGGGCCGCATCCCCTCGGAAAGGGCGCCAGTGGACGAGTTGCTGACGTTGGACGCGATCGGACAGGCGGAAGCCGTACGGACCGGGCGGGTGTCGGCGCGCGAGCCGGCCGAGGCGGCGATCGCCCGGATCGAGGCCGTGGACGGCGAGCTGAACGCGGTGGTCCACCGGCGGTTCGAGCGCGCGCTCGCGGAGATCGACGCGATCCCGCCGGACGCCCCCTTCCGCGGGGTGCCGATCCTGCTCAAGGACATCGGCTGGGCGTCGGAGGGCGACCCGTACGGCGCGGGCTCCAGGACGCTCGACGGCGTGGTCTCCGAGCGGGACTCCTACAGTGTCGCCAAGCTGCGCCGGGCCGGGTTCGTGATCCTCGGGCGGACCAGCACGCCGGAGTTCGCCACGACGATCACCACGGAGTCGGCGGCCTTCGGCCCGACCCGCAACCCGTACGACCCCGCGTACTCCACCGGCGGATCGAGCGGCGGCTCCGCCGCGGCGGTCGCGGCGGGCATGGTGCCGGTCGCGAGCGCGAGCGACGGCGGCGGCTCGATCCGGATCCCGGCGAGCATGTGCGGCCTGGTCGGGTTGAAGCCCGCCAGGGGCCGCAGCAGCCACGGCCCCGACGTCGCCGAGTCGTGGGGCGGCCTGTCGGTGCAGGGCATGCTGACCCGGAGCGTGCGCGACAGCGCCGCGCTGCTCGACCTGATCGCCGGGATGATGCCGGGCGACCGCTACGCCGCCCCGGCGCTGCCGCGTCTCCTGTCCCAGGAGGTCGGCGCGCACCCCGGCCGGCTGCGGGTCGGCTTCGTCACCGTCCACCCGCGCGGCGACGTGCCGGAGGACGCCGAGCTGACCGCCGCCGTGACCGGGACCGCGGCCCTGCTGGAGGCGCTCGGGCACGACGTCGTCCAGGACTGCCCCGCAGCGCTGGGCGAGCACGACTTCGGCATGTACTTCGGCGCGCTCATCGGCGTGAACGTGGCCGCGGAGCTCGAGGTCGTCGCCGCGCTGCGCGGCAGGCCGGTGGACGTCGAGGAGCTCGAACCGCGCAACCGGCTCATGGTCACGGCCGCCCGGGCCGTCAGCGCCACCGACTACCTGGCCGCGCAGCGGTGGCTCGACGGGTACCGCCGCCGGATGGCCGAGTGGTGGGAGTCGGGCTTCGACCTGCTGCTCACGCCCACGATGGGCGTCACCCCGTATCCGGTCGGCTGGCTCTCCGACGACGACCTGCACACGTCCCTGGACAGGTCCGGGCAGGGCGCGGCCTTCACGTCGCCGTTCAACGCGACCGGCCAGCCGGCGATCTCGCTCCCGACGCATCGCACGGCGGCCGGGCTGCCGGTCGGCGTCCAGCTCGTCGCCGCGGCCGGGCGGGAGGACCTGCTGGTCAGGGTCGCCGCCCAGATCGAGGAGGCCCGCCCCTTCCAGCACTCCGCGATGGCCGTCTAGCCAGCGGAAGGCCGGTCACCGGAACAGGATGTCCCAGTGGTTGGCCTCGTCGGCGTAGACGTCGGCGTCGCGGGCGGCCTCGGGGCGATACATCCGCGCCCCGTCCCCCCGGGTCGTCCAATAGCCGAACCTCCGGGTCACGTACGCGTCGATGCACGGGTTGTGGGCGATGTCGAGCTTGTAGCCGTTCTCGTGGCTGTAGCGGCCGCTGTTGTGGCCGACCTCGGTGCCGCCGGTGACGACGATCCTGCAGTCGCTGCGCCGCTTGAGCTCGATCGCCTGGCTGAGCGTGCCGTACCGGAGGCCCTCAAGGGAGGTGCAGTTCGGCTGGGTGCGGTCGGTGCAGTGGCCGGACGACCGCCAGCGCAGCCCGGCGCCGAGAAGTTGCCGCATCGCCCCGGCGTGCGCGAGCCGGGCGGTCGCGCTGACGGACGTGGCGGTCCTCCCGCCGGGCGCGGTCGCGAGCGTCCGGGCGGGCGGCAGCCGTACGGGCAGGCTGACCTCGTACGAGAGGTGCCGCGCGTTGGCGGCGGTCAGCGGTTTCATTTGCGTGGCCGACTGGGACAGCAGGACGATCATGATCGCCCCGGCGAATCCCCACCACGAGTGACGTAAAGTCATGCGTCATCCCCGGTGCTCAGTCCTCGATCGGGTGGCGGGGGAGCTCGCCAGCATGATCAATGCCCACGCGGGGTGATCGGCCATTCGCGGGCGGCCGGGAATTTGCCGCCTCCTATGGATCATCTGGCGCGTATATGACCGGGCGGGTGCGAGGGTCGTACAGTGACCACCGTGGCCGAGAAGACACGGGAGCGGATCGTCGCGACCGCCCTTCGGCTGTTCGAGGAGCGGGGGTTCGAGGCGACGACGATGCGGGCGATCGCCGCGGAGGCGGGTGTCTCGGTCGGGAACGCCTACTACTACTTCTCCTCGAAGGAACAGCTCATCCAGGCGTACTACGACCGGGCCCAGCGCGAGCACGAGACCGCGTGCCGGGAACTGCTCGCGGTCGAGACGGCCTTCGCCGCCCGCCTGGGGGGAGTGCTGCGGGCCTGGGTCCGGGTGTCGGAGCCGTACCACCAGTTCGCGGCCAAGTTCTTCAAGCACGCGGCCGAGCCGAGCAACCCGCTCAGCCCCTTCAGCGCGGAGTCGACGCCCGCACGTGAGTCGTCGATCGCGATCTACCGCGATGTGGTGGAGGGCTCGGCCGACCGGATGGACTCGGACCTGCGCGCCGAGCTGCCGGAGCTGCTCTGGCTGCTGTCGATGGGCGTGGTGCTGTTCTGGGTGCACGACACGTCGCCGGGGTGCGCGCGGACGTACCGGCTGATCGACAGGACCGTTCCGCTGATCGACCGGCTGGTCGCCCTGTCGAACCTGCCGGGCCTGCGCGGCGTCGCGCGCGACTTCATCGACGTCGTACGGGAGCTGCGCGCCTGAGTCGCCCGGCGAAGTCCGCGGGCGGCCCTGGAACCGCCGCAGGAGCGCCGAACGTTAATGAGACGACAAAAGGGGCACAATGCCCGCTGGAGGTGGCCTCATGGCGAAGGCAGGACGTGCGGCGGCGACCTGGCGAGCCTACCGGGAGGTGTCCAAGCCGGGTTCCCCCGGACTGCTCACCCGGTTCAAGGCGGTGCCCAGGATGATCCGGGGAACCCTCAAGGGGAACTATCCGCATCTCGGCAAGGGCCAGCTCGCCATGTTCGCGGCCGGCCTCGCCTACATCGTCTCGCCCGTCGACGCCATCCCGGACTTCCTGATCGGGATCGGCGTCGTCGACGACTTCGGCGTCCTCATCTGGCTGGTTTCGTCGATGCTCGCCGCGAGCGGCCGGTACGTCGAGTGGGAGCGTGAGGACCTAGAGCTCCTCCGCCAGAAGCCACGCGCGTGACGGGAGCGGGTGCCCGAACAACCGGGCGGCGTTGCCGTACGCGACCCGGGCGAGGTCGGCCGGGGGCAGGGTGCCGAGGTTGCGGGCGACCGACCGCTGGGTGTCGGGCCAGGAGGACTCGGCCCGCGGGTAGCCGCTCTCCAGCAGGACGTGCTCCATGCCGACGGCGAGCCGGACCCCGCCGAGCGCGCTGTCGTCGAGGGTGCCGAAGAAGAAGTTGCGCCGCAGCACCTCGCTGGGCTTGAGCCCGCCCTCCCAGCTCGCCTCGCCGGCGACGGGGTGGTCCAGGGCGTAGTCGGCGCGCTCGGCCAGCATCGGCAACCAGCCGACGCCGCCCTCGACGATCAGGATGCGCAGCGAGGGGAAACGCAGCGGAACCCCCGACCACAGCCAGTCGGCGCACGCGAACATCGCGCTCGCCGGGATCAGCGTGGTGATCGCCTCGATCGGCGTGTCCGGCGAGGGCACCGGCGACCAGGAGGAGGCGCCGGTGTGCAGGCACACGACGGTGCCGGTCTCCTCGCAGGCGGCGAAGAACGGGTCCCAGTGGCCGCTGTGGATGGACGGCAGCCGCAGCCGGGTGGGGAACTCGGGGAACACCACGGCCTTGAAGCCGCGCGCGGCGTTCGCCCTGATCTCCTTGGCGGCGACGTCGGGGTCGGGCAGCCAGGGGAGCTGGAGCGCGATCATCCGCTCGGGGTAGGTGCCGGCCCACACGTCCACGTGCCAGTCGTTCCACGCCTTGACCAGGGCGAGGCCGAGCTCCTGGTCGCGGGTCTTGGCGAAGAGCATGCCGGACTGGCTGGCCAGCATGCCGGGGAAGCAGAGGGCGGCCCAGATCCCGGCGCGGTCCATGTCCTCGACGCGGGCCTCGATGTCGTGGCAGCCGGGCCGCATGTCCTCGAAGCGGACCGGGTCGAGCGTCCACTGCTCCTTGGGCAGGCCCGCGCCCACGTCAAGGCCGGCGCAGGGGTAGGTGGCGCCGCCGTACCGCCACACCTGGTGCCCGGCGTCCGTCTCCACGATCTTGGGGGCGAGGTCCTTGTACTTGTCCGGCAGGCGGTCCTCGAAGAGATCGGGCGGCTCGATCAGGTGATCGTCGGCGGAGATGATCACATAGTCCCGCCGCCTCGGCTCTGGGTCGGGATGCAGCGGCGTAGTCACAGGAGTAAACCGTAGAGCCAAGGAATAACACCTAACAAGCTGCGAGGTCTCCGGTTGGTATCCGTTCGTTCACCAGGCGCTTCACGACTGGGCGCGAACCTCTTTCCGATCCTTTTCGGGATCCTCTCCGGATGTCTCGCCGTCCGCGTCCGCCGCGGCCAGATCGCGCGCCTCACGCCGGATGAGGAGGAACCAGCCGCCGACGGCCACGCCGATGAACAGCCACCACTGCACCGAGTACGCCAGGTTGAGCCCGCCGCCTCCGCCCAGGTCGGGCGTGGGCACCGGCTCGGGCGCGCGTTCGGCGGCCGGCCGTTGCCCGGTCAGCTCCACGAACCCCCCGTACAGCCGGTACGGCAGGGTGGCGCCGATGTCGGTCGTGTTGACGAGGAGGATCTGGCCCGCGGGCAGGCCGGCCGCGCGGTTCCTGATGCCGGTGGTGTCCTCGGTCTCGGAGGGCTTGAGCCGTCCGGTGACGGTCACCTCGCCCGACGGGGCCGCCGGCACGTCGGGCCGGGAATCCGCCGTGGCGCCCGCGGGCACCCAGCCCCGGTTGACCAGGACCGCGCCCTGCGGGGTGACCAGCGGGGTGACCACGTAGAAGCCGACCCGGCCGTTCTGGGGGCGGCGCCGTACGAGCAGCTCGTGGGACGCGTCGTAGCTGCCGGACACGGTCACGGGGCGGTACTTCAGGCTGTCGGGGACGGTTCCGCCGACGCTGTCCAGCCGGTCGAGCGGCACGGGCGCGCTGTTCAGGTTGGCCGTGGTGCGGTCGCCGGCCGCCGACCGCTCCTCGAACCGGCCGAGCTGCCACTTCCCCAGGAAGAAGAACGTGGGGATGAGGATCAGCACCAGCAGGTGGAAGCCCAGCCAGCGGCGGGTCAGCAGGAACCGGTACACGCCATCCAGCGTAGGCGCGGGACCGAGTGGTCCCGTTACCGGTCCTGCGGATCCGGCGGGTTCGGCCGGCCGGCGCGGTAGCCGGGGCCGGGCACCGGGGTGACGGCCCACGGTCCGGGGAGCTCGTGGCCGTCGTCGCAGACCAGGCGCAGGGCCACCGGGGCCCCGCAGTCGCGGTGGGTGAGCGAGATCGGGGGGCCGTCGGGGTCGGCGAGGTGGCGGTCGCCCCAGTGCATCAGCGCGACCAGGATCGGATAGAGATCCATGCCTTTGGCGGTCAGGCGGTACTCGTCGCGCTGGCGCTGCCCGGGCTCCTGGTAGGGGGCCCTGCGCAGCATGCCCTCCTCGACGAGGCGGGTCAGCCGGGCGCTGAGCACCTGGCGGGGCGCGCCGGTCGCGGCCTGGAAGTCGCCGAACCGGCGGACACCCATGAAAGCTTCGCGGAGCACGAGGAAGGTCCATTTCTCGCCGACCACGGCGAGGGTCCGCTCGATGGAGCAGTTGTCCACCCGGGAGGGCCGCATGTCAGGCATCGTAGGTCATCCCTCTCACGCCTCTTCTCAGTCTAAAAGGCAGACCTAGACGGGCTGTCCTGCGGGAAGATCGGCCGAGGTGAACGAATCCGGTATTTGCAGAACAAGGTTCTGTTAGGCCACCATTGGGGGGTGAGAACCGGAAAGAACGGGCGTGACGGCAGAAGCCGCATCATCGAGGGCGCCCTACGCCGCTTCAGTCAGGACGGTGTCTCCGCCACGACACTCGCCAGCCTCCGCGAGGAGAGCGGCGTCAGCGTGGGTAGTTTCTATCACCACTTCGCCAGCAAGGAGCACGTTTTCGGCGTTCTGTACGCCGAGACGTTGCAGATGTACCAGGACGCCTTCGTCTCCGAGCTCGTCCGGCACGAGGACGCCCGCGGCGGCATCGAGGCCATCGTGGCCCTGCACATGTCGTGGTGCGGAGAGCATCCGGAACGGGCGCGGCTGCTGATCAGCGAGCGTCCGCCGCGGCGCGAGGAGCCGGGCGGCCCCGAGGTCGGCGAGGCCAGGCGCGCGTTCTTCCGCCAGGTCGCCGACTGGTGGAAGCCGCACATGAAGGCGGGGCTCCTGCGGCCCGTCCCGACCACCATGTGTTACGTGTTGTGGCTCGGCCCCGCCCAGGAGATGTGCCGCCTGTGGTTCGCCGGCGCGCACCAGCCCACCGACGAGGAGATCAGAGGCATGTGCGAGGCCGCCTGGAACAGCCTCAGGCAGAGCTGACGGTCCTCAGCGGCAGGACGCGGGTCGGCACCCGCCACACCCGCAGGCCCAGCGAGATGTCGAGCCTCAGGTCGTGCCGCCTGCGGCTCATCCCGGGCACCCGGATCCGGTCCCGCACGTCGTACCGGCCGCGGGAGCGGTAACCGAAACCCAGCTCCCCGGGAAGCACCCGGATCTCGTCCCTGTTCCCGCAGCGCGGGCAGGTCCACGCCACCAGGTCCCTGCCCCGGTTGTAGTCGTGGCAGGCGCCGAAGTAGTCGTCCGGGGCGAAACGCGCCTCGCAGGCCAGGCAGGGAAGCAGCATCGCGGGGTTCCTCGTGGACGGCGGGCCAGGGGCGGACTGCCCCAGCGGACTGCTCCTACAAATAGGCCCGCCTTCTTTACGGCGGCTTGCAGTGGACTTACAGGGATAGATTTCCTCTCGTGCACGTGCCTTCCGATCTGGTCCACCGGCTCCGCGACCGGTTCGCCGAGTCCGGCTACACCATCGACGGCGTGCGAGAGCGGCTCGGCGGCGTGGCCGCCGCCGCGCTGGCGCGCGAGGAGCTCGTCCCCGCGCTCCGGGCGACCCGCGACAACGACCCTCTCGGCACGCTGATCCGCCTGTGGTGGCTCGGCGTACCGGTGAGCACCGCGGCCGCCGACCTCCCGCTCGCCGACCTGATCGAGGCCGGCCTGGCCGTCCGGGTCGGGGACGCGGTGCAGGCGACCGTTCACCTCCAGCCGTGGGACGTCGGCGGCGACCGCCTCTCCTGGGTGGTCTCCGACCGGAAGGTACGGCCGGGCGACCCCGCGCTCCGCCGCGACCACGTCGTCGGGGCCGGCGGCGCGTCCGCCAACCTGGCCCAGCTCGCGTGGACCCCGCCCGTGGAGAGCGCGCTCGACCTCGGCACCGGGTGCGGCGTGCAGGTCCTCCACCTCGCCGGTCGCGCCGGGCGCATCGTCGCCACCGACGTGAACCCGAGGGCGGTCGAGCTGGCCAGGATGAGCTGGCGGCTGTCCGGGGTGGAGGGCGTCGAGGCGCGTACGGGATCGTTGTTCGAGCCGGTCGAGGACGACCGGTTCGACCTCGTCGTCTCCAACCCGCCGTTCGTGATCTCGCCCGAGGGGCGGTTCACGTATCGGGAGTCCGGCTTCCCGGCCGACGGCTTCTGCCGGGAGATGCTGCGCCGGGTGCCGCGCCACCTCAATCCCGGCGGTCACGGCCGCTTCCTCGCGAACTGGCTGCATCTGAAAGGCGAGGACTGGCAGGACCGGGTGGGCGGGTGGCTCACCGGCACCGGCTGCGACGGCTGGGTGGTGCAACGCGACGTCCAGGATCCGGCGGAGTACGTCGAGCTGTGGCTCCGCGACGCCGCCGAGCAGGGGACGACCGCGTACCGGCAGCACTACGACGAGTGGCTGGCCTGGTTCGAGTCGCTCGGCGTCGTCGGCGTCGGGTTCGGCTGGATCTCCCTGCACAACTCGGGCGCGATGGACCCGGTCGTCCGCGTGGAGGAGCTCGGGCAGCGGGTGGAGCTCCCGGTCGGCGCGTACGTCCCGGACGTGCTGGACGCGATCGCCACCGCGCACCGGATCGGCGACGAGGACCTGCTGGACGCCCGCCTGGCGATCGCGGAGGGCGTGGTCGAGGAACGTGTCGGCCCTCCCGGGGCGGACGACCCGTCGCGGATCGTCCTGCGCCAGACCGGCGGGCTGCGGCGCGCGGCCGGCGTGGGCACGGTCGAGGCCGCGCTCGCCGGGGTGTGCGACGGCGAGCTGCCGCTGCGCCCGCTGCTCGCCGCCATCGCCGAGCTCACCGGCGGCGACGAGCGGGAGCTGGTGGAACGCGCCCCCGCCGCGCTGCGTCCGCTGGTCGCCGAGGGTTTCTTCCGGATCGCCGGTACGGCTGCAAGCCCGCGTTGATCGGACGTTGACCCCGGGTGGCCACGCTGGGGTCGTCGACTCGGGTCTGGGGGGTTCGAGATCCGGGTCGCCACCCGGCCGGCCGTCGTCATGAGGCGGCGAGCCGCCACCCTGGTGCCCCGGAAGACCGGGCCCCCTATGCACCGGGTGGCGGTCGGACGGCCGGCCGGGAATCCCGTGCCCCGCCCGCGACGCCCCTGATGGAAGTGGTCGAGTGTGATCAATCACGTCCGCATGACGCGCCTGGACGACGATCTGCGGTTCGACCTGCCCGCCGGTGTGCCGGGAGATCGGGGCGGCGGTCCGGATCCCGGTCTAGACGTCGACCCGGTCGGGCTCCAGGAGGAGGGCGCGGACGTCGTCGGCCTCGGGGGAGCCGAGCCGGGTGAAGAGCCCGAGTGCCTTCTCTAGCGCCTCCCTGCCCCGCGCCTTCTCGCCCATGCCGCGCAGCGCCTTGCCGAGCGCGGTCAGCGACTGCGCCTCGCCGTACGGGTGCGTGATCTCGCGGCTGACGGCGAGGGCGCGCTCGGCGTGCCGGGACGCCTCGGCGAAGCGCCCGGCGGCGATGAACGTCGCGGCCAGCCGGTAGCAGACCCGCTGCTCCCACACCCGCTGGTCGCTGGCCCGGAAGAAGTTCAGGCACTCGGCGTGGTGGACGACCGCCTCGTTGAGCCTGCCGACGTAGGAGAGGACGATGCCGAGGTGGTAGCGCGCCCGCGCCACGCCCGCGCCGCTGCCGACCTCCGTGAACATGGCCAGGCCGCGCTCCGAGGCGGCGATGGCGTCCTCGACCCGGCCGAGACCGAGGTGGTCGCGGGCGGAGTAGCTCAGCGCGAGGGCCTCGCCCGCCGGGTTGCCGACCTCGCGGTAGAAGTCGGTCGCGCGGCCGAACCATTCGAGGGCCTCGGTGTGCCGGCGCAGGCGGCCCGCCACCACCGCGAGCGCGTTGTACGTCTCGCCGAGCACGATGTGGTCGCCGGTCTCCAGGGCGAGCTCGCGGGCCTTCTGGAAGAGGTGCCCCGCCTCGTCCAGCCGGTTCATGCCGAACAGGACACGGCCGAGGACGTAGCCGCAGCGGATCTCGCTGTGCCGGTCGCCGGCCCGCCGGGCGGCGGCGAGGACGGCGCCGGTCCGCTGCTCGAACTCCCGGCTGCTCGTGCCGGACTCCAGCAGCGGCTCCATCGCGAGCAGCAGGTCGGCGGCGGGCAGCAGCAGGCTCTCGGACTCGGCCGCCTGGCCGATCGCGCCGAACAGGTCCTCCGCCTCGACGGACAGCCAGGCGACCGACTCGTCGGCCGTGGAGAAGGTGTGGCCGGGCATGCCGATGTCGGTGAGAGCGTCGGCGATCGCGCTTCCCTCGTACGCCAGGCGGTGCGCGGACCTGGCCGAGGCGAGATAGAAGCCGAGCAGGCGGCGCTGGGCGGCCATCCGCTCGGCCGGCTCCTCGGCGTCCTCGGCCTGCCTGCGGGCGAAGAGCTTGAGCAGGTCGTGGAAGCGATATCGGCCGGGCGCGGGGGCTTCGAGCAGGCTGGCGTCGACCAGCGACTCCAGCAGGTCCTCGGCCGGGCCCTGCGGCATGTCCAGGACGGCCGCCGCCGCGACGGCCGAGATGTCCGAGCCCGTGGGCAGCGAGAGCAGCCGGAAGGCCCGCGCCTGCTGCGGGTCGAGCTGGCCGTACCCGAGGGCGAAGGTCGCGGAGACGGCCAGATTGCCGATCTTGAGCTCGTCGAGGCGGCGGCGCTCGTCGGCCAGCCGGGGCACGAGCGAGGCGACGGTCCAGGACGGGCGGGCGGCGAGCCTGGCCGCCACGATGCGTACGGCCAGCGGGAGGAAGCCGCACGCGGCGACCACGTCCATGGCGGCGGCCCGCTCGGCCCTGACCCGGTCGGGCCCGGCGACGGCGGCGAACAGCGCGAGCGCCTCGTCCGGCTCCAGGACGTCGAGGTCGACGAGCCGGGCCGAGGGCAGGTCGGCGAGCTTGCCCCGGCTGGTGATGACGGCCGCGCATCCCGCCGACCCGGGCAGGAGGTGCTCGACCTGCTCGGCGTCGCGGGCGTTGTCCAGCAGGACGAGCATCCGGCGCTCGGCCAGCAGCGAGCGGAACAGCGCGGAGCGCTCGGCCAGGCCGTCCGGGATGACGTCCACCGGGATGCCGAGTGCGCGCAGGAAGGCGACCAGCGCCGTCTCCGGCGGCGTCGGCTCCGCGCCGTATCCGCGCAGGTCGGCGTAGAGCTGGCCGTCGGGGAACAGGTCGTGCGCGAGGTGGGCGACGTGGACGGCGAGCGCGGTCTTGCCGACGCCGCCGATGCCCGACATGGCCGCGACCGGCACGCCCTCGTCCTCGGCGAGCAGCGCGAGCAGCCGGTTGACCAGCGCGGTGCGCCCGGTGAAGTCGGTGACGGCGGCCGGGAGCTGGGCCGGCCGCGGCATCTCCACGGCCGGGCCGGCCTCCGCTCTCTCGGAGGCGGGGTCGGCCGCGGTGTCGGAGAGGGGGCCGGAGATGGTGCCGGACCGCGGGGCGGGGGAGAGCGCGGGGTCGGCGGCGAGGATGCGCCGGTGCAGGGCGGTCAGTTCGGCGCCGGGCTCGATGCCCAGCTCGTCGATCAGCGCCTGCCGGGTCTCGGTGAACACCGAGAGCGCCTCGGCCTGCCGTCCGCAGCGGTAGTAGGCCAGCATGAGCTGGGCGCGCAGCCGTTCGCGCAGCGGATGGTCGGCGGTGAGCGCGACCAGCTCGGACACGACGTCGGCGTGCCGCCCCAGCTCCAGGTCGAGGTCCATCAGGGTTTCGACCCCGCTCATCCGCCGCTCGACCAGCCGGTCCCGCTGCCGCTCGGCGTACGGTCCGACCGCTCCGGCGAGCGGCTCTCCGGACCAGAGGGCGAGGGCCTCGCGCAGCGCCTCCGCCGCGTCGCGCGTACGGCCGGTGCGGCGGGCGGACTCGGCGGAGGCGGCGCGCCGCTCGTAGTCGGCGAGGTCCAGCCCGCTCGCGCCGAGGACCAGCGCGTAGCCGCGGCCCACGGAGGTGAGCAGCTCGGGGCGGGTGCGGGGCGAGCGGTCCGGCTCCAGGACGGTGCGCAGCCGTGACACGTACGTGCGCAGCGCGCCGAGCGCCCGGGGCGGGGCGTCCTCGCCCCAGATGCCGTCGATCATCTCGTCCGGGGTGACGGGATGACCCTGCCTGAGCAGCAACATCGCGAGGATGGAACGTTGCAGCGGGGTGCCGAGATCGAGCTCGATCCCGTCGCGCCAGGCGAGGACAGGTCCGAGTATCACGAAGCGCAGCCCGTCACCGGTGGCGCGACCTGCCATGGGGGTCTACTCCGATACGCATATTCAATGGGAAGTTTCCCGATCAAATGATAGATGCCGATGACCTTGGCCAATAGAGAAGGTCCGGCTCGTTAATCGAAGTGTTGATTGTCCGTTGATCGGGTGGCAAGTCCGATCCGTGATGCTGGGGGCAGCGAGCATGGCCTCTGCGGGGGCGGCCATGCTCGGGTTGATGTGGCGAAACGGGGTCCTCCCCGGGTCTGGGGTGCCCGGCGGGGGACTTCTCCCTTTTCAAGCCGGGTGCAAATCGCGGTCAGGGCCGTGAAAGCTCCCTGCAGGCGGGGCGGCTTATCACAGGGGTGCACCCCCGGAAGCATCCCGCCCGGGGATCGTCCTCGAAAACGGGAGAACAGAAATGCGTCGCTCCACCCGCACCGTCCTCGGTCTCGCCGCGGCCGCCGCCACGATCGCCGTCGGCGTCCCGGCCCTCTCGACCGCCGCCTCCGCCTCCACCCACAGCACCGCGTCGTCCGCCTCCTCCTCGTCCTCGGACTTCGACGGCTACTGGGGCTCGTACTGGTCGGGCAACCGGCTCGCCCGGGCGAACGGCTACATCGACGTCAACTACACCGACGACGAGTCCAACCGCGTCCGCGTCACCGGCAAGCTGTGGGACCTCGACCGCCGCACCTACGGGCAGGGCGGCAAGTGCGCCTACATCCGGTTCCGCGTCCAGTCCTGGGAGGACGAGGAGAACGACTGGTCCTCGTCCTACAAGTCGTACAAGTACTGCGGCGGCGGCAGCTACAAGCAGTTCAGCTTCTGGCGCTACGACGTCGCGCAGGTCCAGGCCCAGGTCTGCCAGATCGGCCTGTACAGCAAGTACCCGACCCGCTGCGGCTACTGGCGGGACCTGTACGACGCCTACGACGAGGACTACGGCTACGAGGTCTGAGTCCAGGTACGGGCGTGGCCCGTCCTCCTCGCCGGAGGACGGGCCACGTCGTTCTCTCTGGGGTCTGTGGGTGGAAGGTCAGGCGGCTACGACGAGGCCGAGCCTCGCGCGGAGCCGTTCTCGAACCGCCGGCCATTCAGGGCTGAGGATCGAGTAGTACGCGGTATCTCGGACCGTGTTGTCGGCGCCTCGGCTGTCCGCTCGTCGCACGCCGTCCAGGCGCGCGCCGAGGGCCTCGATGGCGGCCCGGGATCGTGTGTTGCGTACGTCTGCCTTGAGAGTTATCCGGTGGACCTGCCAGGTCTCGAAGGCGTGGGAGAGCATCAGGAACTTGCTCTCCCTGTTGACACCGGTGCCCTGGGCCGACGCCGCCAGCCAGGTGTAACCGATGTCCGCCACCGACGGGACCTCGCCCACCACGCCTTTGGCGCCCGGCGGCCAGGGCATGGGGCCCTGCCAGTACTCCAGGTGCATCAGACGGGTGGCACCGACCACGCGGTCGGTGTGCAGCCACCGGATGGCGAAGGGCAACGTGCGGCCCTCCGCCTGCTCAGCCAGGGCGGCCTCCACGTAGGAGACCATCTCTTCCCGGCCAGCGGGAACGCGAGTGAAGCCGTAGGTGGAACGGTCCTCACTCGCCGCGGCGACGAGATCGTCGACGACCGCGAGGCTGAGCGGTTCCAGGCGCACGGAGCGCCCGGACAGGGTGACAAAAGCGGGCATGAGCACATGATGGGGGCTCGAGCACGCTCCCGGTGCCAAATGGTAGGAGACATCTTTCGAAGCCTCCGGTGAAGCACCCAGGCTAGCCGTATAACCGCAGGTCAGAGCGGTGGGCGCGGCTGATCTGGGTGGCCGCGGAGGGTAAAGATTCAGAAACGATCACCAGGCGGGCTTGGGAGCCCCCACGGACACGTGCGAAGGGGTGCCAAACGCGGCCTCACCTCCGCGAACGCGGCGGGTCGCGGAGAGGGCGGTGAGCGCCCGCTCCAGGTGGTCGAGCGACTCCGCGATCCACGGCAGCGCGAGTGGATCGTCGGCCCGCAACGCGGCCAGCCGCTGGTCGGCGGTCTCGCCGTACAGGAGGCTGGTGGCGACCCGGACGCGCGGCGCGGCGGGCAGGTCGCCGAAGGCCGTGCCGGGCAGTACGCCGACTCCGTGGTCCTCGATCAGGGCCGCGGTCAGCTCGGCCGACGACTCGAAACCCGGGATCTCCGGGTAGAGGTAGAAGCCGCCCTGCGGGAGCGCGACCGACGCTCCGGCCTTGACGAACCGGTCGGCGACCGCCCTGGCCACGATCCCGTGCAGCCTGCGGCTCTCCGCCACGCGCTGGACCAGCTCGTCCGGCTCGGTGAACGCGTACGCGGCCGCGTGCTGGACCGGGGCGGCCGGGCTGGACCAGATCTCGCTGGCCACCGCGAGCAGCCGGTCGCGCAGGTCGTGGTCGACCAGCCGGGCGACGCCGATGCGCCACCCCCCGACCGCCAGGCTCTTGCTCAGCCCGCTGGTGATGATCGTGCGCTCGGGCGCGATCTCGGCCGGGCTGGTGTACTGCGCGACCGGGTCGTGCACGAGGTCGCGGTAGATCTCGTCCGAGATGATGGTCAGGTCGAGGCTCCGGGCCAGCTCGGCCAGCCGCCGCACCGTCTCGGGGCGGGCCAGCCGCCCGGTCGGGTTGTCGGGCAGCGTGACGAGCAGCGCCTTCACCGTACGGCCCTGCGCCCGCGCGTGGAGAACGGCGGAGGCGACCAGGTCGGGATCGGGCACCCCACCCTCGCCGGGGGGCGCCGGGACCATGATCGGCCGGACGCCGATGATCTCGGCCTGGGCGGCGTAGCTGACCCAGCTCGGCATCGGCAGCACGATGTCGCCGCCGAGCGCGAGCATGAGCCCGAAGAGGAGCGCCTTGCTACCGGGGCCGCACGCGACGAGACCGGGGTCCGTCGGCAGGCCGCGCCGCGACCAGTAGCCGGCGACGGCCTCGCGAAGCTCGGGGGACCCGGCCACCTGGCCGTATCCGTTGCTTCCGCTGGCCTCGGACAACCTGCGGCGGAGCTCGGGGTGGACGGGCAGGCCGGCCTCGCCGAAGGCGAGATGGAGCACCCGCTGCCCGGTGCGGCGTCTTCGCTCGATGTCCTCGTTCGCCGCCAGCGTGGCCGACAGGGTCACATTCATTGGGGTTGCCTTCCTGGGATTCCGGCGGCACTCATCCCGTTTAAGGGGATCGCCGGATTGGCCCGGTGTGTTCGGAACGTTCCCAGGGTGGTTGGGTATAGGCATCAGCACAAGCGAGGCTTTTCGGTGGTAGGAGTAAGGAAAACCGATGCTCGATTTACGGCGGCTGATTCTGATTTGTGAGTTCGCCAGGAGAGGGAGCATCGCGGCCACCGCGTCGTCCCTGGGCTACAGCCCGTCGGCCGTCTCGCAGCAACTCGCCGCGCTGGAACGGGAGGCCGGCGCCGTCCTGATCGACCGCACCTCCCGAAGCGCCGAGCTGACCGACGCCGGGCGGCGGCTCGTCGCCCACGCCGAGCGGATCCTCGCGATGGTGGAGACGGCGGAGTCCGACCTGTCCGCGCAGACGGCCACCCCCTCGGGGCGGGTCGTGGTCACCGCCTTCCCGACCGCCGGGGTGGCCTTCGCGCCCGCGCTCGCCCGTTCGTTGCGCCGCTACCGGAAGTTGTCGCTGCGCCTGCGCCAGAGCCGGTCGGGACGCGGGCTGCGCGAGGTCGAGTCGGGCGAGGTCGACATCGCGCTGGTGGACGACTGGTGGGGCCGCGTACGCGGCCACGCGACGCTCAAGACGTTCCCCCTGCTCATCGACCCGCTCGTGCTCGTCGTGCCGCGGCGCCACCCGATCGCCGACCAGTCGGCGCCGGTCGATCTGGGCGCGTTGCGCGAGGAGTCGTGGATGGCCACGCCGGACGGTGAGCCGTCCCGCACCGCCGTCGACCGGCTGCTCGCGGACGTGGGCGGGCTGCCGCCGATCGCCTGGGAGTTCGAGGGGCTCGGCACGATCCTCAGCCTGGTCGCCAAGGGCATCGGCATCGCCGCCGTCCCCGCCCTGGCGCTCGCCGCCGGTGTGCGCGGCGTCGCCGTACGCGAGTTCCCCGGCGCCTCGATCGAGCGCCGCGTGTACGCGGTGGCCAGGGAGTCGAGCGTCCAGCGGCCGTCGGTCGCGGCCACGCTGCGCGCGCTGCACGTGGCCGCCCGCTATCTCGCCGCCGATCTCGGCTATCTGCGCGTGGCCCGCGACCGGGACAGTAGCTTGTCGTGATGTGAGTCCCACATATGATCTGGAGCGGCTTCTGTGCTCCTCCGGAACGCGTACGGTCGCGGGCGTCGACGAGGTGGGGCGCGGCTCCTGGGCCGGTCCGGTCGCGGTCTGCGCGGTGGTGACCGACATGTCCCCGCCGCCCGACGGTCTCACCGACTCCAAGCTGCTCAGCCCCGCCCGCCGCACCGCGCTCGCCGCCGAGATCGAGTCATGGGCCGTCGGCATCGGGTACGGCGAGGCGTCGGTCGAGGAGATCGACACGCTGGGCATGACCGAGGCGCTGCGCCGCGCCGCGCGCCGGGCGCTCGCGGAACTGCCCGAGCGGCCCGGCGCGGTGATCCTCGACGGCAAGCACGACTATCTCGGCTCGCCCTGGGCGGTGCGGTGCCAGACGAAGGCCGACCTCTCCTGCGTCTCCGTCGCGGCCGCGTCCGTGATCGCCAAGGTCCGGCGGGACGCGTTGATGGCCTCGCTCGGCTACGAGGAGTACGGCTTCGCCGACAACGCGGGATATCCCTCACCCGCCCACCAGGAGGTGCTGGCGGAGCTCGGTCCCACGCCGCACCACCGCCTGTCGTGGTCGTACATGGACGACCTGCCGAAGTGGCGGCATCTCAAGCGGCACCGCAACGCCCTCGCCGGAGAGGGCCAGCTCTCCCTCTTCGGCTGACGAGCTGCCCGGCGGGTCAGCAGTCGACGAGTTCGGGCTTCTGGTTGAGGATCTGCGCCCGGGGCGTCACGAACTCGTCGTACGCCCCGGTGGCGGCGGGGTGGAACACGGCGACGCGATGGCAGTTCTGGAAGGCGAGCCGTACGCCGAAGTGGCGTTCCAGGGCTCCGCGCATCGCGTCGCTGGCCAGGCAGCGCAGCAACTGGCCGCGGGCGGCCTCGTCCGGCGGCGGGACCTCGTTGTCGGCGAAGTCGGCGCCGGACCGGTCGCGCCGCTCGACCAGCCCGCTGATCACGGACCAGGCGTACGGCAGCGAGTCGCGTACGCAGGCGACGAACGCGGCGTCGTCCACCTCACCGGTGCGGGCCCGGTCGAGCAGCTCGGTAGAAACGGTCAGCGACATGGATTTCTCCTCTCGGAAGGGATGAACAGGACTGCCGGCCTCGGATGTGACGTTAGGCCGGGGGTGTGCGCGCCTCCAGGTGGCGCGGAGGCGACATCTTGATGGAGCCGGGGTCGTCAGGCCGGCTCGACGGAGGCCGGGCCGTAGACGAACTCGGGGTCGATCTGGGCGGACAGGTCCTCGCCGGTCGCGCGGTCGGCCCACGCCCTGGCGTTGCGCAGGTGGAACTCCGCGGCCTGCTCGCCGAACCTGCGCCAGTCCTTCGGCTGCGCGTCGAGCCGCTTCAGCAGCACGGCGAGCGCGTCGTGGTCGTCGCCGGAGAGGTCGTCGAGCGTGAACGCGCGCCCCTGCTCCATCGCGCGTACGGCGGGGGAGTGCCCGAACCAGGTGAGCAGGTCGTCGCCCACGTGCTCGCGCAGGAAGTCGACGTCCCGCGGGTCCTGCACCTTGTTGCCGACGACGGCGAGGGCGACGCCGAAGTCGGCGGCGTGGTCGCGGTACTGCCGGTAGACGCTCACGCCCTGCCTGGTCGGCTCGGCGACCAGGAACGTGACGTCGAACCGGGTGAACAGGCCGGAGGCGAAGGCGTCGGCTCCGGCTGTCATGTCGACGACGACGTACTCGCCCTGGCCGTCCACGAGGTGGTTGAGGTAGAGCTCGACCGCCCCCACCTTGGAGTGGTAGCAGGCCACGCCGAGGTCGTCCTCGCCGAAGGGGCCGGTGACCATCAGCGAGACCCCCTCGACCCGCCGCGACGGGAAGAACGGGTCGTCCAGCCGGATCAGCCGGGAGCCCCGGCCGGGCGGGGTGGTCTTCACCATCGCGGCGGCGTCGCGGATGCGCGGGTTGTCCCCTCGGAGGTACTCCTTGATCTCGCCGATCATGCCGCCGAGCGGGCGCGGGGTCGCCGTCGCGCCGAGCACGAGGCCGAGGTGCTGGTTGATGTCGGCGTCGATCGCGACGACCGTGCCGTGCTGCGCGGCGTATCTCGCGAACAGCGACGACAGGGTCGTCTTGCCGCTGCCGCCCTTGCCGACGAACGCCACTCGCATACCGCCCTCCTAACATGGTTATGAAAATCATTTTCTCTGGCCATGCGTGATGATGCCACAGGCGGGGGCGTCCGCGAAGGAGAACCGCGCGGGAGAAGCCGGGTTCTTCGGCCCGGTTCTTCGGCCCGGTTCTTCGGGCGGGCTTTTCAGGCCGGGCTGTTCAGCCGGGTTGATCAGGCGGGTTGTTCAGGCGGGTTGTTCAGGCCGGGTTGGTTCTTCAGGTGGTGGGCGGGGTGAAGAGGGCGACGACCCTGGCCAGCGTGGGACGCAGCGACTCCCACTCGTCGGCCGGGGCCGTCCACGTCAGCACGCTCGTGGTGGCCCCGGTGGACAACACCCGCCGGAACTGGCGGTAGGTCACGCCCTGCTTCAGGCCGGTACGCGACGACGACGGGCCGGGCCGGAAGGTGAACTCCCAGTCCGCCGCCGTGCCGTACTCGCTGGACGCGGAGGCGAGGCGGAGCCGCCGGTACGCCTTGACGTCGGGATAGAGGACGGCCTCGGCCTCGTGCAGCGAGCCGAGGGGGTCGGTCCCGCGCTGCCGGGTGATCTCGATCTCGAACCGCGCGTTCCGCGCCGAGTCGAGCCACTGGTACCAGGACTGCCGGCCCAACGAGGTGAACCGGGTCCAGTCGCGCGGGACGGCCGCCCGCCACCCCTGATCGGGCGGCTTCGGCCGGAACCACATCAGCTTCGGCCTCGGCGCGCGCACCGGCGCGGGCGAGGGCGGGGACACGGACGACGCCGACGACACGGGCGACGTCGGGTCGGGGACCCCGGCGAGCGGGATCGGCGCGGCGTCGACGGCCGAGCCGGGCCGCAGCACCGCCCACCCGCCGAGCGCCCCGGCGAGCGCCGCCACCGTGACCACTCCCGTGACCAGCCGCGTACGGCTCCCGCGCCGGGCCGGGACGGGCGGCTCCGGAGCGGGCTCCAGCGCGGCGAGCAGCCGGTCGGCGTCCTCGGGGGCGAGCCGTTTCCTCGGGTCCCTGGCCAGCAGGCCGGCGACCACGGCACGCAGCGGCTCGGGGACGGGGGCGGGATCGACCGGCCGGTGGGCGAGGGGAGGCCGGCCGGTGACCGCCGTGTGGAGCGTGGCGCCCAGGGCCCACAGGTCGGCGGCGCGGGTGGGGCCGCCGGCGTCCGCGCGCTCCGGAGCGAGGAACGCGGCCGCGCCCCGGATCGCGCGGACCGGGGCTCCGTGCGCGGGGGAGCGGCCCGCGACCTCCCGGGTGAAGGCGGGGTCGGCCGCGAGCACGGCGGCGCCGAAGTCGGCCAGCAGGACGCGGCCGTCGTGGCCGAGGAGGACGTTCGCCGGGCGCACGTCGCCGTGCCGTACCCCGGAGGCGTGGGCGTAGGCGAGCGCGGAGAGCACCTGGCGGGCGATCGAGGCGGCTCGCGGCACGGGGAGCGGCCCGTCGCCGGCCACCACGCCGTCCAGCGAGCGGGAGCGGACCAGCTCCATGACGATGTACGGCGTGCCCTCGTCCTCGGCGTAGTCGTGGACGGCGGCGATGTTGGGGTGGCGGAGCCGTTCGGCCTGCCGCGCCTCGCCGGCCAGCCGCCGGACGAGCTCCAGGCGGCGGCCCTCGCGCAGCCCGGCGGGGAGCATCACCTCCCGGACGGCGACGGCCCGGTCGAGCAGGGTGTCGTGGGCCTCCCAGACGACGCCGGTCGTGCCCTGTCCGAGAGCTCGCACCAGGCGGTAGCGCCGGACGATCGTCTGCCCCGGAGTTCCCATCCCGCCCGCCTCTGCGCAACGGCGAATATGACTGGATCGGGAGTCTTGCACATGAAGCGAGCGCTCTGTGGATCTTTGCCGTGGCCCGTCCCGAACGCTACAAAGGCGGCAGAGACCCACTCGCGATGTGCGCCAGGGTGATCTCGGTGAGCGTCGTCTGCTCGAACTCGCGCAGGGCGGTCCAGACGCCCGCGAGCGGCCCGGCGACTCCCGGGAAACGCTCGTTCTCCTGCGACACACCCTCGACCACCACGACGATGTCGGCCAGGGAGATCTCCTCGGCGGGCCGGGCCAGCCAGTACCCCCCGTCCGGGCCGCGCTGGCTGTTGATCAACCCGGCCCTGCGCAGTTGCAACAGGATGTTGTCGAGGAACCTGCGCGGGATGTCCTGCGCCGTCGCGATCCGCTCCGCGGGCACGGGACCGGGCGGCGCCGCCGCGAGTTCCACGGCGGCGCGCAGGGCGTACTGGGTACGGGCGGAAAGCCGCATGCGCCGTAGGGGTCACGCCCCGGTCAGGGCCAGCGACCGCGCGCCGGGGCTCGGCCGCACGTTGACGATGTCGCCCGGCGCCAGCCCGAGCCGCTCGGCGGTGCCGCGCGTCACCTGCGCCCACGCCTCCCGGTCGCCGACCAGCAGCTCGACCCGCACCTCGAAGCCGAGCCGGACGATCCGCGTGACCGTCGCCTCGCCGCTGCCCGGCCGCGGCTCCGCGCTGATCTCGATGTCGTGCGGGCGGACGAGGCTGCCGCCGATCTCGGTGACCGGTCCGAGGAAACGCATGACGAACGGGTTGGCCGGGTTGTCGTAGACGTCGGACGGGCTGCCGACCTGCTCCACCGCGCCGTCGGCGAGCACGACGACGGTGTCGGCGACCTCGATCGCCTCCTCCTGGTCGTGCGTGACGAACACGGTCGTGACGTGGACCTCGTCGTGCAGGCGGCGCAACCAGGTCCGCAGCTCCTTGCGCACCTGCGCGTCCAGTGCGCCGAACGGTTCGTCGAGCAGCAGCACCTGCGGCTCGACGGCGAGCGCGCGGGCGAGGGCCATCCGCTGGCGCTGGCCGCCGGAGAGCTGGGACGGATAGCGGCCGGCCATCTGCTCCAGGTGGACCAGTTCGAGCAGTTCCATGACCCGCCTGCGGATCTCGTCCTTGGGCCGCTTGCGGATCTCCAGTCCGAACGCCACGTTGCGGAACACCGTCATGTGCTTGAAGGCGGCGTAGTGCTGGAAGACGAACCCCACGTTGCGCCGCTGCGGCGCGAGCCGGGTCGCGTCCACGCCGGAGATCCGTACGGTCCCGGTGTCGGGGTGCTCGAGCCCGGCGATGACGCGCAGCAACGTCGACTTCCCGCCGCCGCTCGGGCCGAGCAGGGCGGTGAGCGACCCGGAGGCGACGTCCACGGAGACGTCGCGCAGCACCGGGGTGGTCCCGAAGGACTTGTTCACGTCGCGTACTTCGATGGCCATTTCAGTCCTTCGGGCGCAGGAGCCTGGTGAGCAGGAGGGTGACGACGGCGAGCAGCGCGAGCGCCGTGGACGCCGCGAACGCCGCCGGCTGGTCGAAGTTCTGGAAGCGCTCCTCGACGAACAGGGTGAGGGTCTGCGTCTGGTCGACCAGACGTCCGGAGACGACCGCGACCGCGCCGTACTCGCCGAGGGACCGCGCCAGGCACAACACCACGCCGTACGCCAGGGCCGAGCGGATGCCGGGGAGCGTGATCCGCAGGAACGTCTGGAGGCGGCTCGCCCCGAGGGTGTGCGCGGCCTGCTCCTGCTCGTCGCCGAGCTCCTCCAGGACGGGGACCACGGACCTGACCACGAGCGGCAGCGCGACGAACACCGTGGCGAGCACCATGCCGGGCGTGGAGAAGATGACCTGCAGACCCCAGCTCTCCAGCAGCCCGCCCACGGGGGAGAACCGGCCGTACAGCAGGATGAGCGCGAGCCCGACGACGACCGGGGACACGGCCATCGGCAGGTCGATGAACGCGCCGAGCAGCCGCTTCCCGGGGAAGTCGTGCCGGACCAGCAGCAGGGCGGCGCCGACGCCGAAGACGGTGTTGAGGACGACCGCCCACAACGCGACGACGAGGGTGACCCGGAACGCGTGCAGCGCCGACGGCGAGGTCAGCGCCTCGAGGAACGGGCCCAGGCCGTCGCCGAACGTCCGCCAGACGATCAGACCGACCGGGAGCACCAGCAGGAAGAACAGGTACGCGACGGCGGTCGTGCGCAGGACGTATCTGGCCACGCCGTGCTTGGTGTCGTGCGTGACGTCGTGTTCGACGTCGTGTTCGACGTTGTTCTTGGCGCTGTCAGCCACGGCGGCTCCCCCATCGTTGCAGGAGGTCCAGCACCAGCAGGGCGACCAGGGCCACGACCAGCAGCACGGTCGAGATCGCCGCCGCGCCGGTGGTGTTGTCCCCCTCGATCTGGCTGAAGATGTTGACCGCCGCGACCTGGGTCTTGAACGGCAGGTTGCCCGAGATCAGCACCGTCGAGCCGAACTCCGAGATCGCCCGCGTGAACGCCAGGGCCGTGCCGGACAGCATCGCGGGCACCAGGTTGGGCAGGATGATCCGCCGGAACGTCTGGAACGGGCTCGCGCCGAGCGAGGCCGCGGCCTGCTCCATGTCCCTGTCCAGCTCGATCAGCACCGGCTGCACCGTGCGGACGACGAACGGCAGCGTGACGAAGAGCAGCGCGAGCCCCACGCCGGCCCTGCTGTAGGCGAGGTTCAGCCCGAGCGGGCTCTCCGGGCCGTACAGCGCGAGCAGGACGAGACCGGCGACGATCGTCGGCAGGGCGAAGGGCAGGTCGATGAGCGTGTCCACGATCGCCTTGCCGGGGAAGCGGTCGCGGACCAGCACCCAGGCGATGAGCGTGCCCAGGACGAGGTTGACGAGCGCGACCACCGCCGAGGCGCCGATCGTGAGGGTGAGCGCGGCCCACGCGTCGGGTGTGGTGACCGCCCGCCAGAAGTAGCCGGGCCCCTCGTCGGCCGACCGCACCACCACGAGGGCGAGCGGGATCAGCACGATCAGGCTCAGGTACAGCACGGCGGAGCCGAGGCCGAGGGCGGTGCCCCCGGAGAAGCGGCGGCGGCGCCGCGCCCCCGCACGCGGCGGGGGAGCGGTGCGGGTGGCGGTTTCCGCGGTCATGGCGACCCCGTACGCGTCGGGGGTGCCCACGGAGAGGGGGGCGTCGCGCGGGGGGCGCTCCGGCCGGGCACGCGCGCCGTCACTTCTCGGTCGCGATGCCGAGCTTGCGCTCGATATCGGCGACCTTGCCGGTCTTGGGGTCGAAGAAGTCGGCGGTGATCTTGTCCCAGCCGCCGATGTCCTCGATCGTGAAGAGCTGCGGCGGGTTGGGCCAGGTGAAGCCGTTCACACCGTCGATCACCGGGCGGTAGCCGTTCTTGGCGAAGATCGTCTGCGCCTCGGTCGAGTAGAGGTACTTGAGGAAGGCCGCGGCCTCCTTGGGGTGTGCCGAGTCCTTGGTCACCGCGACCGGGTTCTCGATCAGCAGCGTGCTGTCGGGGACGACGTACTCCAGCTCCTGCTTGTTCTGCTGGGCGAAGATCGCCTCGTTCTCGTAGGTCAGCAGGGCGTCGCCCTTGCCGCCGGTGAAGGTCTGCAGGGCCTTGCGTCCGCTGTCGTCCTGAACGGGCACGTTGTGCAGCAGCTTGTCCAGGTAGGCGAGTCCGGCCTCCTGGTTCGCGCCGTTCTCGGACTTCGCGCCGTATCCGGCGAGCAGGTTCCAGCGGGCGGCGCCGGAGGTGAAGGGGTTCGGCGTGATGACCTCGACGCCGGGCTTGACCAGGTCGTCCCAGGTCTTGAGGCTCTTGGGGTTGCCCTTGCGCGTGCCGATCACCACGATCGACTTGGTCAGGATGCCCTTGGTCGGTCCGCTGTTCCAGTCCTCGGCCACGAGTCCGGCCTTGACCAGGCGGGTGATGTCGGTTTCGAGGGAGAACTCGACGATGTCGGCCTTCAGCCCGGAGGCGACGGCCCGGCTCTGGTCGCCGGAGGCGCCGTACGACTGGGTGAAGGTGATGTTCTTGCCCTCGGGAGTCTTCTGGAAGGCGGCGATGATCTCCGTGAAGGCCGCCTGCGGAGTGGAGTAGGCGACGAGCGCCAGCTTGACCTTGCCGTCTCCCCCCGAACCGCTGCCTCCCCCGCAGGCCGTGACCAGGGCGGTGGTCGCGAGGGCGGCGGCCGTGATCCCCCGTAGCCTGCGAACGCTCATGGGCTTCTCCCTGCTTTTCCTACTAAATAAGTCGGCTTAGCAGATATTGAAGCCGAGGGAGATATTTCCGTCAAGCCCGGTAGGTTTTGCCGCGAAGGGGGTCCCGTCGTACGCGGGTCAGCAGATGTTGTCGAGCGACTGCGGGGTTCCCGGTGACGGCCGGACCGACGGCGACGGCTGAGGGGAGCGCCCGGCGGGTGGCCGCTTCCCGGCGTGACGGGAGCGGGAGTGCCGCGCGTGCTGGGGGCGCAGCGCCCTGCCGACCTCGCGCTGGATGAGGCCCCAGTCGGGGTCGGCCGTGTCCACCAGCGGAGGCACGAACTGCAGGCTCCGGATGTGCGAGGTCTTGATCTTCTCCGAGAGTTCGAGCAGCGCGGGCAGCATGTCCTGCGGCACGTCCGTGGTGACGTACCGCTTGGTCGCGTCCGCGATCCGCTCGAAGCCGCGCAGCACGGCCATCGGGTCGGCCTGCTTGGCGACCGCGTTGAGCAGGCACTTCTGCCGGCCCATCCGCACGTAGTCGTCGCTGTCGGTGCGCGACCGGCCGTACCACAGGGCCTGCTGCCCGTCCAGGCGCCGCCGCCCCGCCTCCAGGACCCCGCCCTCGAGCCCGTACGGGATGTCCTGCCTGATCGTGACCGTGACCCCGCCGATGGCGTTGATGACCTGGGCGAAGCCCTTCATGTCGAGCATCGCGTAGTAGTCGATCCGCAGGCCGAGGATCTCGCCGACGGTGTCCCTGAGCAGCCGCATCCCGCGGTCCCCTGGCGGGCCCGGAGCGATCCGCGGGTGGTCCTCGGCCCACTGGTACACCTCGTTCAGCAGGCCGGGCGTGGACTCGTCGCCGTCGCCGGTGAACCCCCACGGGAAGGCCGTACGCGCGGGGCCCGGGGGCATCGGCACGTGCTCCAGGTTGCGCGGCAGGCCGAACAGCACCGTGTCGCCGGTGCGGGTGTCCACGCTGGCGACCGTCACGCTGTCGGTGCGCGCGCCCGGCCGGTTCCTGGCCGCGTCCGCGCCGACGAGGAGGACGTTCACCCGCCGCTTCCCCGTCCACGGGTCCGCTCCCTGCGCCCTCCCGTCGAAGACCGTGAGCAGCACGTCCCTCGACACGTACGCGAGCCGGCCCACGTACGCCAAGGGGGCGACGACCAGCACGCACAGCAGCGCGACCGCCCCGGTCGCGAGGCCGCGCTCCACCCGGTCCAGGTCCGGCGGCCGCACCAGCCGGTACGACGCGACGATGACGGCCGACCAGCAGAACCCGATCGCCAGCGCCGTCATGATCAGCCCGGTCAGCCCGCTGGGCCGTACGGCGAGTTCGAGCAGGGCCGACCGGAACGCGATGGCGGCGGTGAAGACGGTCCCGAGGAGCACGGTGTACGCGCCCGCGAGCGCCAGGCCCGTCCGGGTGCGGCCCGCCACCAGGTGGCCGATCCCCCAGACCATGGCCGAGGCGAGGGTCAGCCCCAGTGCCTGTCCGAGGTTTCGCCAGTCGGTCCGCATCCGCAGCACTCCACGTCCGGGTATCCGTCGCCACTGCCCGTCGAGCAGGCGTTATAACAGGCTAGTAACGGACCCGGGGGAATCCCGGTCAGCTTGCCGTGCAGCTGTCCTGGGTCGCGTCGAAGCCGTCGACGTCGTCCAGGGTCTTGGGCGGCTTCAGGCCTTGCCAGTCCGCGCCGAGGACGAGCACCAGCGTCTGCGTCCGCGCGTTCGGCACCGGGCGGGTCGTCGAGGTGACCAGCTCGCGGTAGAGCCGGGGCGCCCGGCTCTCGCCGTTGGGCGAGTACTTGACGACGGTCTTGGCGTACTTCTTCGCGGCAGTGCTGATCTTCCGGACGTGGTAGCCCCGCTGCTCCAGCTCGGCGGCGACCGTGGAGCCGAGCCCCTGCCTGCCGCTGCCGTTCTCGACGACGATGTGGATCTGCGACTTGGGGATCTTCTGCTCGCCGCTCTTGACGCCCTTGCTGATCTGGTCGGCGGCGACCATCTTGAACAGGCGGTTCGCCTGTGGCTGCACCCACTCGACCCGGCCCGGGCTGGTGACGGAGTAGCGCCACGGCGCCGTCACGAACCGGATCTGCCCGGCGGTCAGGCCCTCGGCGCTCACCGCCAGGTCCTTCATCACCCCCACGGTCAGATCGGGGTCGGTGGTGATCGACTTGGTGACCGCGTCGAGGAAGCCGAAGAGGGTCTTCGGGGCGGTCAGCGTCTCGCCGCTCATCGCCTTCTTGGCCATCGAGGCGAGGAACATCTGCTGGCGCTGGATGCGGCCGATGTCGGAGCCGTCGCCGAGCGAGTAGCGGGCCCGCACGTAGCCGAGCGCCTGCTCGCCCTTGAGCACCTGCCGTCCGGCCGCCAGGGTCAGCCGCGCCTTCTTGTCGTCGATCGCCTCGGGGACGCAGACCGGCACCCCGCCCAGCGCGTTGACCATCGCCTTGAAGCCGGTGAAGTCCACCTTGACGAAGTGGTCGATGTGGATGTCGGTGAGCGCCTCGATCGTGCGCCAGGTGCAGGCGATGCCGCCGGAGTTGAACGACTCGTTGATCATGCCGACGTGGGCGCGCTGCCCGGGCAGGCCGTTCTTCGCCGGGCAGGCGGGGAGCTGGACGAGCGAGTCCCGGGGAAAGCTGATCAGCATCGCGCCGTCCCGCTTCGGGGAGATGTGGGCGAGGATGATCGTGTCGGTCCGCTCGCCCTCGAACTTGCCGTACTTCGCGTTGGCGCCGTCACGCTGGTCAGACCCGACGATCAGCACGTTCATGGCCTTGCTGATCTTCACCGGGCGCGGGCCGAGGTCCTGCTTGGCCACGACCTCGTGCTTGACGTTCCCGGTGAGCTTGACGTACCCGCCGACGAGGAAGGTCGCTCCACCGGTCACCACGCCGAGGACGCCCGCGAGCAGCGCCCACAGCCAGGCACGCCACTTGGGCGGGGCCGGCGGTGCGGGCGGCTCCTCCACGGGAAGCGCAGGACGCACGTCGACAAGACCCACGTTCTTTAACTCCTGAGAATCGGACGCCGGCTGTCGCCCGCGTCGGAGAGCCCGAACCCGGCAAATCGCGGAAAGTGTAGCGATCTGCCTTGAACATCGCGTATCGCCGCGTAGGCAACCAGGCTGCAAGCGATGGTCAAGTGAGCATCCCTATCCCTGTGACGTATGAAGCAGGCGAAAGGTTTGTACATATGGCGCGAAATGTGCTTCTCGTGGGCGCCGCCGCCGGGCTCGTCCTCCTCATCGGCGGCGTTTACGGCATGAGCTCCCTCTCCACCATGTCCTGGGGCGTACCGGTCTTCGTGATCGGCCTGTTCCTGCTGATCATCGGGGTGACGGCGTTCGCCGCCAGGATCGCCGGAGGTCACGGGCCCTCCACCGGCGTCGTGGGGCGGATGAAGGACTTCATGGGCACCGGCAACCAGGAGCTGATCGGCGCCGGCGTCCCCTCCAGGGCCCTGATCACCGCGATGCGGGACACGGGGACGATGGTGAACGACCAGGTGGTCGTCGCGTTCGACCTCCGGGTCCAGCCCGCCGGCGGCCCGCCGTACGCGGTGAGCCACCGCCAGATCCTGCCGCGCCTCCTGATGGGTGCCGTCCTTCCCGGCAGAACCGTCCAGGTCTGGGCCGATCCGGTGAACCCGCGACGCCTGGCCATCGACTGGTCGGCCCTCCCGGCCCAGAGTCCCTGAGATGCGTACGGCGGCGCCGCACCGGATCCTCATTGTGCAGGCGGCATGGTGTTGCCGCTGAGAAAGCGGAAGTATGCTTCCCTCATGCGTCTTTCGTCGTGTCTGAGCTGGTGGCGCTCCTCGTAGGAGCGGCCGCTTTCACGCACGACCCCGGGCCGTTCGGATGGACGGCCCTTTTCCATGCTCTCCCCTCGTCGGGGCCTCCTCCGGATGGCGAAACAGCCACTCACCAGGAGAAATCCCATGACGACCGCTTCCACATCCACTCCTGCCGGCGACGACGGCATGCCCGCACGCGCCTCCCGACCGTCCGCGGAAGTCCCCGCCGCCGCACCACCCGTGCCCGTACCGCCGCCGGCCTCGCTTGTACCGGCTGGTCCCGTATCGCCGGCTGAACCGCCACTGGCCGCGTTTGTACCGGCCTCGCTTGTACCGCCGGCTGTCCCCTCACTGGCCGCGTTCGTGCCGGCCGGTCCCGTACCGCCGGTGGCCGCACCGGCCGCGACTGTACGGCCCGCCTCTGCGCCGGGCGTCGTGATCCGGCCGCCCGCAGCCGTACCGCCCGGCCCCGGCGAGATCGAGACGCGCACGGCCTCGCCCGCCGACCCGGCGACGCGGACGCCGGGGAGCGAGGGGGCCGTGGGGTCTTCCGGAACGGCCGCCGCCCAGCGACGCAGCGCAGAGTTGGAGGAGCTCATCCTGCGCGATCCCGGGCGGTTCCGCGTGCTCACCGGGGATCGGCCCACGGGACGGCTGCATCTGGGGCACTACTTCGGCACCCTCCACAACCGCGTCCGGCTCCAGGAACTCGGGGTGGAGACCTTCCTGATCATCGCCGACTACCAGGTCCTGACCGACCGGGACGTCGCCGACCGGCTGACCGAACGCGTTGAGGACCTCGTCCTCGACTACCTCGCCGCGGGCATCGATCCCGAGCGGACCACGATCTTCGCGCACAGCGCCGTCCCGGCGCTCAACCAGTTGTTGCTGCCGTTCCTCAGCCTGGTCTCGGTCTCCGAGCTGAGCCGCAACCCCACCGTCAAGGACGAGATAGCGCAGTCCCGGCAGTCCGCCGTAAGCGGCCTGATGTTCACCTATCCCGCACACCAGGCGGCCGACATCCTGTTCTGCAAGGCCAACCTGGTTCCGGTCGGCCAGGACCAGCTCCCTCACCTGGAGCTCACCCGCACCGTCGCGCGCCGCTTCAACGACCGGTACGGCAGAGCCGAGGCTCCGGTGTTCCCGGAGCCCGACGCCCTGCTGTCCGCCGCGCCGTTGCTGCTGGGCACCGACGGGGCCAAGATGAGCAAGAGCCGGGGCAACGCCATCAGCCTGGCCGCCACCGCCGACGAGACCGCCCGGCTCATCCGGGGCGCGAAGACCGACGCTGACCGGCACATCTCCTACGACCCGGTGGCCCGGCCCGAAGTGTCCAGTCTCGTCCTGCTGGCGGCGTTGTGTCTCGGCCGCGATCCGCACGAGGTGGCGGGGGAGATCGGCGGCAAGGGCGCTGCGGCGCTCAAGGCGACCGTCACCGAGGCGGTCAACGAGCACCTCGCCCCGCTCCGCGAGCGCCGCGCCCGCTACGCCGCCGAACTGGGCTACCTACGGCGGATCCTGCGCGACGGCAACGCGGTCGCCAATGCCGTCGCCGAAACCACCCTCGACGAGGTACGGGCCGCGATGAAGACCCTTTATTGAAGGACGGCTTGCCGACGGGCCTATCCACAGGCCTATCCACAGGCCTGTCCACAGGCTTGTCGACGGGGGACGGCGCATCGACTGGCGCTCGGTCGAGGGGCGGTCAGTCGAAGGGGGCTTCCTCGGGAGGACGGAACGTGCCTGTACGAAGGTGAGCCCGGGCGAGGAATCAAGCCGGGAAAGCTGATGCGAGCCAAAGGGACCCTGGGCATCCGCCCAGGGTCCTCCTGCTCCCGGCCCCATTCCTGCCGCCCTGCTCCATGAGCAAGAGGCCGCGAAGCAAAAGGATTATGAGCAAGGGGCCGTGAGCAAGGGGCCGAGAGGAAGAGGTCGTGAGCCGAACGGTCGTAGGCAAGGGTCGTGGGCAAAAGGGATCGTGAGCAAGGGGCCGTGATCATGAGCGCCGAGAGGATGCATGAGCTGTGCCTTCGGGTGTGGCGTGGGCGGTGATGGCGGGGCCGTCGTTGCCTAAACCGGTTGGTGCCGGCAGTGATGGCGTGACAGCGCACATCAAGCGGCGGCGGCCATGGCTGGAAACGGCGGCGGCAGAGAAGCAGACCGTCGTGGTGACACGTCCTGCACGAATGCCCTCTAGCGGAATTTCACCCACATCAGTTACTAACAGTCCAATCGTGACTACTTAGAGTTGTAGATCGAACATGTGAGCGATATTCTCACGGCACATCAATTTTCGGAGCGGGAAGGGAGGCGTGAAGAGATGATTCTTTCGGGTGGTGTACTGCTGTCACACCGACTGGAGGACGCGCCTCCATCTGGTTCGTCAGACATGCCCGCCGCGCCCCCGCGACGGCGTGGCCTCAGGGGGCACACGACGTTCACTGGATCTGGTCGCTTCGCTGGTGACTCCTACGGTGCCGTGCTGCTTGATCGCGCCCGCACCCGTGCCGGCGCCCGCGTCGGCACGCCTGTTCCGGCTCGGCCCGCCCGCACTCCCAGCGACATCACTTCTCCCGATGTCGGCCGTCTCGAGCCGATGCGTTCGACGGTGGCAGGGCCCTATGGGAGGCGGGGCGGTAGGCAGGGCGACGGTTCGCCATCACAGGGTTGGTCCTTGTTCGATTCGGTCTCGGACGGCACCGCCACGTCCGGGGGTGTGGACGATGCGTTGTCCTGGGCGCGGCGGCTGATGGGCGTCGCTGAGCCGGTAGAAGGCCGGGGGCCGTCTCGTGGAGTGTGGCCGTCAGCGCCGACCGGCCCCGCTGCCGCCGCGCTCGGTTTCTCAGGGCTGGATGCCGTTGGGTCCGGTGCTCCAGGGCACGGTACCGGTGCCGCAGTGCTCGATGGCGGGACGACCGGCGCAGGGACGGGGGCGGGAACCGACGGCCCGGACGAGCGCCGGTGTCCGCAAGATGACGATGGTGGTCTTTCGGCCTGGGATGGCATCTGGCAGGGACGTCCCCCCAGCAGCGACCAGGCGTCGACGGTCACCCCTGTCCGGCGCGGCGGCCGAGACGGCCGTCAGCGGGACAGCCGGCGACGGGAACATGGCCGGGAGGCTCAGTCCGGCGTAGATCGGACGGGGCAGCCCGGCGGGGGTGGGGACCGGGAGGCTCTGCCTGATGGTGAGTCGGGGTGTGTGGATGGCCGGGCGGGTGATTGGCCCGATCCGGCGTTGGCCGGGCCTGCTGTCCGGGAGCTGCTCGCCTGCGTCGAGCGGATCGCCGCCACCGCCACGGCCGCCAGGTCAGGGGACGCGTCGCAGGGTGTGTCGGGGAACGCGTCGGGGCCGGGGGCCGCATGGTCGGGGGACGCCTCACGTGCTGCGTCGTCGGGGGCTGCGCCCGAGGCTGCGCCGGGAACTGCGTCGGGGGCTGCGTCGGGGGCTGCGCCCGAGCATGCGTCGGGAGCTGCGTCAGGGGCTGTGCCGGGGGCTGTTCCGGGAGGTTCTCCGGGCGAGGTCGAGGCCGAGGTCGATGTTGAGGTGGCGATGGCGGAGATCGTCGCGCTGGCCCGGGTGATCGATCTCGCCGAAGCAGCACTGGCAGCGCGGTTGCGGATAGCCGAGGCCGGCAA
>NZ_BBYM01000011.1 GCF_001570405.1 Microtetraspora niveoalba
GGTCTGACCGGCGCGTGCGACGTCCTCCACGGTCGAGGCGGGGGCGTCCACCAGGTTGAGGAGGATCGGCTCCGCCAGCGCGGTCTCGGCGTCGTCCAGATGACGGGCGGCGGAGGTGATCGCCGTCGCGTACCCGTAGGAGAGGCTGCCCTCGGCGAGCCGGGCGGCCACCTGCGGCAGACGCGACAACTGCCGCGACAGAGTGACGCGCTCCCCGGCCCGCGCGGAGCGGGTACCGGTCGCCGCCGCCAGCCATGACCCGATCGAACGCCGTCCGAACAGTTGGTGGCCTTTGCCGGCCTCGGCTATCCGCAGCCGCGCTGCCAGTGCTGCTTCGGCGAGATCGATCACCCGGGCCAGCGCGACGATCTCCGCCATCGCCACCTCAACATCGACCTCGGTCTCGGCCTCGCCCGGAGAGCCTCCCGACACAGCCCCCGGCGCGCCCCCTGACCCAGCAGCGGCTATCCCCTCGACGCAGGCGAGCAGGTCTCGGACGGCAGGCCCGGCCAACGCCGGGTCGGGCCAGTCACCCGCCCGGGCATCCACATCCCTACCGTCACCATCAGACGCAGCCTCCCGGCTCGCACCGGTCTGAGCGTCTCGGTCGCCGCCGGACTGAGCCACCCCGGGCTGAGTCTTCTGACCCTCACCCGCCTGACCCCGACCCCGATCCCGCCCGTGATCATCACGCCAGCCCTCAACACGGTCCCGCCGTCCGCCGCCGCAGCGCTCGCTGTCCTGCTGCCCATCAACCCGCTGCCCCCGGTCCCCGCCCCGTCGCCCGCCGTCCCACTGGCCACGGTCCCGGCCGCCGCGCCCGGCAGGGGCAACCGCCGATCGCTGGTCGGAGGCAGGGCGACGCCCCTGCCAGATGCCATCCCAGGCCGAAAGACCACCATCGTCATCTTGCGGACACCGGCGCTCGTCCCGGCGCTCGTCCCGGCCGTCGGTTCCCGCCCCCGCCCCCGTCCCCGGATCGGCCGTCCCGCCATCGAGCACTGCGGCACCGGCTCCCCGCTCTGGAGCACCGGACCCAACGGCATCCAGCCCCGAGAAACCGAGCGCGGCGGTAACGGGGCCCGTCGGTGCTGACGGCCACACTCCACGAGACGGCCCCCGGCCTTCTACAGGCTCAGCGACGCCCATCAGCCGCCGCGCCCAGGACAACGCATCATCCCGCTCGCCACCATCAGACCTGGCAGTGCCATCCGAGGCCGAATCGAACAAGGACCAACCCTGTGACGGCACACCGCCGCCCTGCCTACCGCTCTGCCTCCCATCCGGCCGGGCCACGGTGGATTGCATGGGCTCGAAACGGCCGACATCCGGAGAAGCAGTCTCAGCGGGAGTGCGGGCGGGCCGAGCCGGAACAGGCGTGCCGGCGCGGGCACGGATGCGGGCGCGATCGAGCAGTACAGCACCGTAGGAGTCACCAGCGAAGCGACCAGATCCAGTGAACGGCGCATGCCTCCAGGGGCCACGCCGTCGCGGGGACGCGGCGGGCACATCGGACGAACCAGTTGAAGACGCGCCCTCCAGTCGGTGTGACAGCAGCACGCCGCCCGAAATCATCATCCGGATGCGCCTCCTTCCCTGCTCCGACAACTCCACCCTGCGCAAATATATCGCTCACATGTTCTATTCACAACTCACAGTAGTCACTTGTGTACTGTTTGTTGCAATTGTGCTCGCAATTCCGTTCGGGGTCGGTTCACAAGCGGTGCGGCGACGGCAAACGGCAGCGCGGTAACGGGCAACGCTGGCGCGGTTCGAAACGCAGCATGGGCAAGCGGGGTATTGAGAAAGGACGTCACCGCCAACGCCGCGCCCGGTGCGGCGTTGGCGTAAACGTTCAGCAGGTTGCGTCCACGGAAGTGGTGTAAGAGTTTCCGCTGGTAGAGGCGTGGCGTCCTGGGAGCGCCGCCGCGGACACATCCGCCGACACCTTGGATGAAGCAGCGGGCACGCCCTGAAGCCCGGCACTATCAGCCGCAGTGCTCGGAGACTGCCTCCGGCACCCAATCGTCCTGAGGGGCGGCAGATCGGGCCCAATGTCCGGCGCCCCTCCCCTGCCAGGGCGTACGCGGTTATCTCAAGGGCCTGTTCCGCGGAGACTCTCTGAAAGACCGACTGCTGCCGGATGCCGACCTCGTGGCCGCACGGATTCCCAGCCGACTACGAGGCGGCCACCTTCAGGGGTGACTGGTCCGAGCGGTACGCGCGGAACGCGGGCACGGACAGGCCCACGACGAGGACGACGACAGCGCAGACCAGGCCGCCTCCCACCCAGGCGGGCACCAGGCCGAACGTCGCGGCCGTCGCTCCCGCGCGCATGTCGCCCAGCCTCGGGCCGCCGGCCACCACGACGTAGAAGACGCCCTGGAGGCGGCCGCGCATCTCGTCGGGCGCGTACGTCTGGAGGATCGTCTGCCGCCACACCGCCGAGACGAGGTCGGCGAAACCGCCCGCGGCGAGCAGCGCGACGGCCAGCCACAGTTGCTGGGCCAGCCCGGCGGCGGCCACCGTGACGCCCCACACCGCGATCACGAAGGTCAGGGCCACGCCCTGCCTGCGGACCCGGCCAACCCAGCCGGAGAACACGCCGCCGACGACCGCGCCGATCGCCACGCTCGCGGACAACCAGCCGAACGCCATCTCCGAGCCCTCGAACCGTACGGCGGTGAGCTCGGGATAGAGGGCGCGTGGCAGCGCGAAGGCCATGGCGATGATGTCCACGACGAACGACATCAGCACGATCGGGCTGCCCATGATGTAACGGAGCCCGTCGACCACCGCACGCACACCGGGCGCGGTGGACTCCCCGAGCGGTTCGAGCCGCGGCAGCCGTATGGCCGCGTAGAGGCTGGCACTGAACAGGAGCGCGTCGATGAGGTACGCCATGGCGTAACCGCCTCCGGCGAGCACGACGCCGCCGAGCAACGGTCCGAGCACCGAGGCGAGGCTGCCGAGCGTGTAGTTCAGCGTGTTGGCCGACGGCACCAGGTCGGCCGGGACCAGCCTCGGGATGATCGCGACCCGTGTGGGTGAAGCCACGGCGACCCCGGTCGCCTGGACGGCGACGGCCGCCATCAGCAGCCAGATGTTCGACAGGAGCATCGCATTGAGGAGCAGCGCCAGTGTCGCCCCCCACGTCACCAGCGAGCAGACGAGCACGAGCTTGCGGCGGTCCACGGCGTCGGCGATCGCGCCGCCCCACAGACCGAAGACGACCAGCGGCACCAGCGCGACCGGGCCGAGGAGTCCCACCCACAGCGACGACTTGGTGAGCGCGTAGACCTGGGCACTGACCGCCACCGCGGTGAGCTGGAAGCCGATGAGCGAGAGCCCCTGGCCGATCAGCAGACGGCGAAAGGACGCTGTCGCGAGTGGCCGGGTGTCCATCAGATGCCGACGTATGAACCCTTGGACGCCCACCTCTTGATCGCTCACGGACAATTACCATCCCACGCCGTGAAGATTTCCGGCGCTGGAGGGTGGCATTACGGACACCGTTCCGAGGCGCAAACCGCGCCTCTCCTTCAGGGCGCACACCGCCAGATCGGTCCACGCCGTACTTGGATCGACGAGCTGCCGCCCACCCGGCGGAACGGCTACTGGCGGCGCGGGACGACGTCATGAACGGGTGCCCCGAAGCCGTCCGAGCGTCCGATTCCGGGGAACGGGCGGGCCACGGCGCGATGGCCCCGCCGGGGAGCGGTCCCGGCGGGGCCTCGGGCTCTTCGGCGGCTACTCGAGCCGCGCCGGGCAGCCGAGCCGCTCCCCGATGCCGCCGAGTGTTCTCCGAAGAACGTGATGTAGTCGGCGTCCTCGGCGAACTGTTCGGCGTGCGCGCCGGCGTCCCCGGCGTTCCAGACGTCCACCATGCGGGGGACCGGGAGCCGGGCCTCTCAGTCCACGTCTGGGATGTCGAGCATGTCCTGGTCGAAGGTGTCCTCGTCGATGTCGCCGTCCTCGACCCGGCGCAGCCGGATGTCCTCGGCCCAGGCGTACGCGAACCGCCGTACGGCGTCGGCGCCGTCGTCGTCCAGTCCGCACGCCGCGAACGCCTCGTCGGCGAGCAGATCGACGGTCTCCAGCCGCCGGAGCAGGTCGTCCAGCCGCCAGTCGTCGGTGTGGAGGGCTCCCAGCCGCTCCATTTCACGGAAGGGGTGCAGCTCGGAGACCGCGACGAGGGCGGCGAAGTCCCCCGGCAGGCCCCTGTCGTGCAGCGCCCGCACCTGGAGCCCCACCGCGTCGTCGAGTCCGACCGCCGGGCACGGGTCGAGCATCGCGGGCCGGTCACGCAACGCCTCCCGCCTGAGCCCGACCTCGCACCTCTGGCCGCCGATCTCATCGGTGACCACCAGCCGCCCCATGCGCCCGTCGATCTCGGCCACCTCGGCGGCGAGACCGTGCCGCCCGAGCTCGGCGATCACCCCGTCGGCCACCTCCGCGAGCGGGGTCTCCCCGGCGGTCACGAAGTCGATGGCCGTGTCCGCGCCGACGCCCGCGCCCCTGCCCAGGTCAGTGCCCACGCCCGTGCCCACGCCTGTGCCCGGGTCCGTGCCCATGCCGGCGCGCCGATCGCCGCCGGGATCCGCGTGCCGGTCGGAGTCGAGGTCAGTGTCCGCGCCCGCGGCGGCGTCCACACCGGCGCCCGCTCCCGTTCCGGAGCACGTGCGCAGGCGCTGATCGGCGGCCACACCCTGGACGCCCTCGGGCGAGCCGGGTCGGCGCGCGAAACCGTGCGCGCTCAGCGCGTACGGGCCGGCCAGGAGCAGGCCGAAACGCGCGCGGGCGGCATGGAGGTCCTCGATCAGGCGGAGGTGAAACGGCGGCGGCTCCACTGTCCAACGCCCTCCTTGTCGGCGGTCATCGTGTTCACACTATTGCGGCGAGCCCTGCACCCGGCCGCACCGGCGTTCCTGCCGCTTACGGTCCCCCGCGTGCCCCGGCTCGGCCTCTTGCTCTCCCCCGCGTCTCCCGGCTCGGCCTCTTGCTCTCCCCCGCGTGTCCCGGCTCGAACCTTCCGGCCGCCGGTCTCCCCTGTCCCCCTGCCTCGGCCTTCCCCCCGGATATGCCGCGGCTCTTCCGGTCCGCTGACTCACGGCCCCGGCCTCAGCCCCGGCGGTCGGAGCGCCGGGACGCGGCCGGGAGATCGCGGCGGCGGGCCTGACGGTACGGCGTGGGCAGGTCGTGGCGGCCGGAGACGAACTCCTGGACGGCGATCTTCATCCGGATGGCCGGTCTCCGCCATCGCTCCTCCCGGTGTACGGCGCGGGCCATGCGCCTGGGCTTGGGCCGCCTGGCCCCTTCGCCGTAGAACCAGCGGGCCCACGGCGACCCGGGCCTGGCCAGCCGCACCGCGCCGACGTAGACGATCGGCGGGAGGAAGAGCCCGAGCAGGCCGCTCCAGATCTTGCCCTTGAGCAGTGTGATCACGGCGAAGAGGAGGTTGACGACGAGGAAGCCCGCCGCGAGCCACCTGCCCTCGGGGGTGTCGTCCGACCCGCCCCACCCCAGCGGGCGCAGCCCGAGCAGCAGCAGGCCCGTCGCGGCGACCGCCACGAAGACCGCGTCCACCGACGTGCGGCCCTCCTGCGACCAGTAGACGTCCCTGACGTGCAGGATCAGGGCGAACTCGTCCAGTACGAGGGCGGAGCCGACCCCGAAGACCGCCGCGGTGAAGGCGTACCACCCGGTGGAGATGCCCGAGACGATGAGGCCGGAGACGCCGCCGAGCAGCATGAGCACCACGCCGAAGACGACGTGGTGGATGTGCATCTCGCCGACGCTGACGTTCCCGAACCACCATCGCACCCGCGACCTGATCAGCCGCACATTGATCCGGGTGAACACGAACGCCACGATCAGCGCCACGAAGAAGCAGAACAGCGGCAGCCGGTGGGTCTCCACCACGCGCTCGTGAAACCAGTCAGCCATCTCGTAATGTCCCCAGGCGATGTTCCCGCTCCTTACGCAATCTTCGCCCCACCCGTCCCTGGGGCCGTCCCACAGCAGCGTCCTCCGGCAGTGTCGTCCGCGCAGCAGGACCCGCCGCTCCGTGAACGCTCCGGCCCCCCGGATTCCCAGCCGCCGCCCCTCGTGAGCGCCCGTACCCCGCGACGGCGCGGGCCCCGGTCAGGAGAGGAAACCGCGCAGCAGCGCCGCCGTACCCTCCAGGTGCTCGGCGACGGCCCGGCGCGCCGCCTCCGGGTCGCGGGCGAGGATCGCGTCCACGATGGCGGCGTGCTGGACGGAGGCGTGCTCGATGTTGGGCAGCAGCACCGGGATCGCGTTGAGCAGGTCGGTCACCCGCAACCGGGCGTCCGCGCAGGCGGCGGTGAGCAGCGACGAGCCGGTCAGCTCGGCGATCGACAGGTGGAACGCCGTGTCGAGCCGTCGATATTCGGAGGGGGCGGCCTCGTTCACGTCCGCCAGCCTGCGGGTGAGCGTCCCGCGCTGCGCAGGGGTCAGCTCGGCGCTCGCCAGGACCTCGGCGGCGCCGCATTCGACCGCCATCCGGAAGGTCAGCGCGTCCTCCAGGTCGCCCTGCCCCATCGCCTTGACCGCCCGGCGCAGGTCGCCGGTGCCGGGGCTCGGTGGCTCGTAGACGACGAACGCGCCGCCGTACCGGCCGCGCCGTACGTCGAGGAAGGAGGCGTCCTGCAACGCGCGGATCGCCTCCCGCAGGGTCACCCTGCTGATGCCGAGCTGGGCGGCGAGCTCGCGCTCCGGCGGCAGCTTCTCTCCGTGGGCGACGACTCCGAGCTTGATCGCCTGGAGCAGCCGCTCGACGGTCTCCTCGAAGGCGTTGCCCGACCTGACCGGGCGGAGCAGCGGGAGCATCGGGGGCGCGTCCACGGCGACTCCTTCCCTCGCACCTTTCCTTACGGCTTTCCCGCGGCTCGTCCCCGCGGCCCGTTCTCGTTCCCGCCCGCCGGGACGCGGTCTTCTCCGGTCTCCCGTCCGGCGCGCCGAGGGCGTCCCCCACGCGCCGCAAACGGGTACGCCGGGGCTCCTCCGGGGAACACCTCTGATCGTCCCCCGTCCCATCCTCACAGGGCGTTTCGGCCCGAGATTAGCCCACGACGATGGTTGACGCGGGGGCGGGCCGGATGCTTGCATCCATCCATTGGTCTGTTTCCAGACTTTTAACGCCCCGAGGAGGCGGTGTGCTGACCGTCGAGCAGCTTCGCGTGGACATCGAGGCGGGCCGGGTTGACACCGTCCTGCTGGGGATCACCGACATGCAGGGCCGGTTGCAGGGCAAGCGCCTGTCCGCCAGATATTTCCTCGACGAGGTGCTCGAACACGCCGCCGAGGGCTGCAACTACCTGCTCGCCGTGGACGTGGACATGAACACGGTGGACGGCTACGCCATGTCCTCCTGGGACCGGGGCTACGGCGACTTCGTGATGAGGCCCGACCTCGCGACCCTGCGGCGGGTGCCGTGGCAGGAGGGCACCGCCCTGCTCCTGGCCGACCTGGTCTGGGAGGACGGCTCCGACGTGGCGCCGTCCCCCCGGCAGGTCCTGCGCCAGCAGATCGACCGGCTCTCCGCGTACGGCTGGACCGCCTTCGTGGGCACCGAGCTGGAGTTCTGCGTCTACGACGACACGTACGAGGAGGCGTGGCGGCGCGGCTACCGCGACCTGTCCCCCGCCAACGTCTACAACGTGGACTACTCGCTGCTCGGCACGGCGCGCATCGAGCCGCTCCTGCGGAAGATCCGGCTCGGCATGGAGGGCGCCGGGCTGTACGTCGAGTCGGCGAAGGGCGAGTGCAACCTCGGCCAGCACGAGATCGCCTTCCGGTTCGCCGACGCGCTGACGACCTGCGACAACCACGTCTTCTACAAGAACGGCGCCAAGGAGATCGCCGCCCAGGAGGGCAGGTCGATCACCTTCATGGCCAAGCCGAACCAGCGCGAGGGGAACTCCTGCCACGTGCACATCTCGCTGCGCGACGCCGACGGGACGCCGGTGATGGCCGGGCGGGAGCCGTACGGGTTGTCGAAGGTGGGCGAGCACTTCATCGCGGGCCAGCTCGCCGCGCTGCGCGAGCTGACCCTCTTCTACGCGCCGAACATCAACTCCTACAAGCGGTTCGTCCCGGGCAGCTTCGCCCCGACGGCCGTGAAGTGGGGCGTCGACAACCGCACCTGCTCGCTGCGCCTGGTCGGGCACGGCCCCTCGCTCCGCATCGAGAACCGGGTGCCGGGCGGGGACGTCAACCCCTATCTCGCGGTGGCCGCGCTGATCGCCGCCGGGCTGCGCGGCATCGAGCACGAGCTGCCCCTCGACGAGCCGTACGGCGGCAACGCGTACACGTCGGGGGCCGAGTCGGTGCCGGGCACGCTGCGCGACGCGCTCGCGATGTGGGAGGGCTCGGCACTCGCCGAGGAGGCGTTCGGAAAGGACGTCGTGGACCACTACGCCAACAACGCCCGGGTCGAGATCGCCGCGTTCGACGCGGCGGTGACGGACTGGGAGCTCTTCCGGGGGTTCGAGAGACTGTGAAGATCATCAATCCGGCGACCGAGGCCGTACTCGCCGAGGTCGAGATGGCCGACGCGGCCGAGGTGGACCGCGCGGTGGAGCGTGCCAGGACCGCGTTCCGGTCCTGGCGGGCGACCGCGCCGGGCGACCGGGCCCGGCTGTTGCGGCGGTTCGCCCGGGTGGTGGACGAGCACGCCGACGAGCTGGCCCGGCTGGAGATCGCGAACGCCGGGCACACGATCGGCAACGCCCGCTGGGAGGCGGGGAACGTGCGCGACGTGCTCGACTTCTACGCGGGGGCGCCCGAGCGCCACCACGGCGCGCAGATCCCGGTCCCCGGCGGCGTGGACGTCACCTTCCACGAGCCGCTGGGCGTGGTGGGGGTGATCGTGCCGTGGAACTTCCCCATGGTGATCATGATGTGGGGTGTCGCTCCGGCGCTGGCCGCCGGGAACGCGGTGATCGTGAAACCCGCCGAGTGGACCCCGCTCACCGCGCTGCGCCTGGCCGAGCTGGCCCTGGAGGCCGGCCTGCCCGAGGGGGTGCTCCAGGTCCTCCCCGGGGCGGGCGAGGTCGCGGGCGCCCGGCTGGTCGAGCACCCGGACGTGCCCAAGATCGTGTTCACCGGCTCGACCGAGGTCGGCCGGCGGATCGCCGCCACCGCCGCCGCCCGGGTGAAGCGGGTGACGCTGGAGCTCGGCGGCAAGAGCGCCAACATCGTCTTCGCCGACGCCGACCTGGACCGGGCCGTCGCCTCCGCGCCGATGGCCGTCTTCGACAACTCCGGGCAGGACTGCTGCGCCCGCTCCCGGCTGCTCGTGCAGCGCGAGATCTACGACGACTTCCTGGAGCGGCTCGCGGCGGCCGTGCGCGAGGTCCGCGTCGGCGACCCGCTCGACCCCGCCACCCAGATGGGGCCGCTGGTCAGCGCCGAGCATCTCGCCCGGGTCGCGTCGTTCGCCGGTCCCGGGCTCACGCCGTACGCGCGGGGCGCCCGCCCGGAGGGGCCCGGCTTCTGGTTCGCGCCGACGGTCCTCGCCGCCCCGCCCGGGTTCGACCCCCTGTCCGGGGACGGCGATCCGGCGTTCCGGCGGGCCTACGAGGAGGAGATCTTCGGGCCGGTCGTGACGGTGGTCCCGTTCGACGGCGAGGAGCGCGCGGTGCGCCTGGCCAATGCCACGCCGTACGGGCTGAGCGGGTCGATCTGGACGTCCGACGTGGGCCGGGCGCTGCGCGTGGCCCGCGCGGTCGAGGCCGGGAACCTGTCGGTCAACTCGCATTCGAGCGTGCGCTACTGGACGCCGTTCGGCGGGTTCAAGCAGTCGGGCCTGGGCCGGGAGCTGGGCCCGGACGCCCTCGCCGCCTTCACCGAGACCAAGAACGTCTTCATCGCAACGGAGTAGACCTATGCAACGTTTGCAGGATCGTGTGGCCGTCATCACGGGGGCGGGCAGCGGCATCGGGCTCGCCACCGCCCGGCGGTTCGCGCAGGAGGGCGCGAAGGTGGTCGCGGTGGACCTCGACGAGGTGGCGGGCGCCAAGGCGGCCGACGAGGTCGGCGGCCTGTTCGTCCAGGCGGACGTCTCGGTCGAGGACGACGTCGTACGGATGTTCCGGACGGCGCACGACACCTTCGGCAGCGTGGACATCGCGTTCAACAACGCCGGCATCTCACCGCCGGAGGACGACTCGATCCTCACGACCGGCGTCGACGCGTGGCGCAGGGTGCAGGAGGTCAACCTGACCTCGGTGTACTACTGCTGCAAGCACGTGATCCCGTACATGCGGCGCCAGGGCAAGGGGTCGATCATCAACACGGCGTCGTTCGTGGCGGTGATGGGGTCGGCCACCTCGCAGATCTCGTACACGGCGTCCAAGGGCGGCGTTCTGGCGATGACGCGGGAGCTGGGCGTGCAGTTCGCCCGCGAGGGCATCCGGGTGAACGCCCTCTGCCCGGGGCCGGTGGACACCCCGCTGCTGCAGGAGTTGTTCGCCAAGGACCCCGAGCGGGCGCAGCGCCGTCTCGTGCACATCCCGATCGGCCGTTTCGCGCGGGCGGAGGAGATGGCGGCGGCGGTCGCGTTCCTCGCCTCCGACGACGCCTCGTTCATCACGGCGTCGGAGTTCCTGGTCGACGGCGGCATCTCCAGCGCGTACGTCACACCGCTGTAGCCGGGGAGCACCGCATCGCCAGGGAGCACTGCCTTGCCGCGTGGCGGGGTATTCCGGGGTGGCGGCGTCCGGGACCGCGCATCGTCCGTCGCCGGAACGCGGTGCGGTGAACATCGGAGCCCGCGCGTTCCGGCGGCGGGCGCATCGGGGGAGTCACGAGGAAAGGCGGCGGCATGGCCCGTCCGGTCATCGGGATCACGTGTTACGTCGAACCGGCGAAGTTCACCGTCTGGGAGATGACGGCGGCGCTGCTGCCGTACATGTACGTCGAGCGGGTGGCGGCGGCGGGCGGGCAGCCGGTCGTCCTGCCCCCGGCCGGGGACCCGTCCGCCCTGGCCGGGCGGCTCGACGGGCTGGTCCTCGCCGGGGGCGGCGACGTGGACCCGGCCCGGTACGGCTCCCCGCCCCACCACAAGACCGGCTACATCCGGAAATTTCGTGATGAGGCGGAGTTCCGGGTGCTGCGAGGCGCCCTCGACACCGGACTGCCGTTCCTCGGCGTCTGCCGCGGGATGCAGGTGCTGAACGTGGCCAGGGGCGGGACCCTCCACCAGCACCTTCCCGACGTCGTCGGCCACCTCGGCCACTCCCCCGCGCCCGGCGCCTTCGGCCGGCTCCCGGTGCGGCTCTCGCCCGCCCTGGCCAAGGTGTACGAGGCCGAGGAGGTGACGCCCGCGCACTACCACCACCAGGCCGTCGACCGGCTCGGCGACGGTCTGGCGGTCACCGCCGAGGCGGACGACGGCACGATCGAGGCGGTCGAGCTGGAGGGCCACCCCTTCGGCCACGCCGTGCAGTGGCATCCGGAGGCCGACGAGCACGCGCCCCTCTTCGACGCCCTGGTCCGGGCCGCCGCCCGCCACGCCGCGCACTAGGCACGCGCGCCCCACGGCACGCGGCGGCGAGAGCCGAACGCGGCGCACGGCGGCGATCCCGTCGCCCGCCGCGCGCCACGCGCCGCCCGCTCCCGGCAGCCGTTCTCGACAGCCGTTCTCGACAGCCGTTCTCGCCGGCCGTTCTCGCCGGCCGTTCTCGCCGGCCGTTCTCGTCAGCCGGAGGCCGCCTCGCGGCCGCCTCTGCCGAAGTACGCGTCCCGGAGGACGCCGAGGTCGTCCACCTCGTCCGCGCTCGCGGAGACGACCACCCGGCCCATGTCGATGACGGCCACCTGGTCGGCCACCCGCACCGACGCCTCGACCGCCTGCTCGACCAGCAGGATGCCGAGCCCGGTCTCCTTGAGCTGCCCGATCCGCTCCATGACCTCGGACACGATCGCCGGGGCGAGCCCGCCCGACGGCTCGTCCAGGAGCAGCAGCTTGGGCCGGGCCATCAGGGCCTGCCCGATCGCGAGCATCTGCTGCTGCCCGCCGGACATGCTGCCCGCGAGCAGCCCGCGCTTCTCCCCGAGCACCGGGAACAGCTCGTAGATCCGCTGGATCTCCTCGCGCAGCGCCGCCCTTCTCATCTTGAGCGTGTAGCCGCCCAGCAGCAGGTTCTGCTCGACCGTCTGCCGGTGGAAGACCCGCTTCCCCTCCTGGACGTACGCCATGCCGAGCCGCACGCGCTGGTGCGGCGCCAGGCGGGTGACGTCCCGGCCGTCGAGCTCCACGGTGCCGGCGACGGCCTTGTTGAGGCCGGAGACGGCCCGCAGCGTGGTCGTCTTGCCCGCGCCGTTGCGTCCGAGCAGGACGGTGAGCCGTCCCGGCCGCACGTCGAGGGAGACGTCCCACACGACCCGCAGGTCGCCGTAGCCGGTCCCCAGGTTCCGCACCCGGAGCAGCGGCGTCCCGTTCTCCTCGCTCATCATGCGCTCTCCCCAGTGCCCGTGATCTCCCCGCCGCCGGTGAGCTCGGCGACCTTCGCCCGCCCCTCGGCCGACTCGCCGTCGATGCCGAGGTACTCGCTGAGCACCCGGGGGTTCCTCTCGATGACCTCGGGCGGCCCGGTGGCGATCACCGAGCCGTGGGCCAGCACGACGATCTCGTCCGCGAGGTCGAGGACGAGGCGGAAGTTGTGCTCGACCAGGACGATCGTGCCGCCCGCCTCCCTGATCCGCCGGACGAGCCCGGCGAGCCGTTCGACCTCGTCCTCGTCCAGGCCGGACGCGACCTCGTCCAGGAGCAGCACCCCGGGACGCGCGGCCAGCGCCCGCGCCACCTCGAGAAGCCGCCGCATCCCGAGAGGGAGGGACGTGGCCTCCGCGTCGCGCAGGTCGGACATGCCGACGAGCGCGAGCGCCCGCTCGGCCTCGACCAGGTCGTCCGTACGGACCCGGCGGAAGCCGGGCAGCCGCAGGATCGCGGAGAACACCGAGGCGCGGTGGCCGCTGTACCGGCCGGACGAGACCGCTTCCAGCACCGTCACGCCCTCGGGGATGTTCGGCGTCTGGAAGGTGCGGGCGACCCCGGCCCTGGCCACCCGGTGCGGGGGAAGGCCCTGCAGCGCGGTGTCGCCGATCGTGATCGTGCCGGAGTCGGTCCGGTAGAAGCCGCACACCATGTTCAGCAGCGTGGTCTTGCCCGAGCCGTTGGGGCCGATCAGGGCGGTGACCTTCCCCGGGCGCGCCGCGAGCGAGACGCCCTTGAGCGCCTGGTTCCCGCCGAACGTCTTGGAGACGCCGTCGATCGCGAGCGTCGCGCCCGCGATGTCCGGCACGTCGGCGGAGACGTTCCGCGCCGCCGTCGTCACCCCGGCCGCCCGGTCGAGCCGGCTCACCAGGCGTCGGCACAGACCGGCCAGCCCGCCCTTCAGCAGCACGCCGCCGGCGATCAGGAAGACGCCGGTGAACACCAGCGCGTACTCCTGGAACTCGCTGGCCTGGTTCGGCCCGAACTGCATGATCGCCGCGCCGAGCAGCGCGCCGTACACGCTGGCGGAGCCGCCGAGGATCGAGGCCGCCAGCACGGTGACCGCGGTGACGAACCCGAAGGCCTCGGGCGAGACGTACAGGTCGAGGTTGACGAACAGCGCCCCGGCCAGGCCCGCCGGCACCGCCCCCACCGCGTACGCGAGGAGCTTCATGCGGAACACCGAGATGCCCATGGAGGAGGCGAGCACGGGGCTCTTCTTGAGCACCCGGAAGGCGACGCCGTGCCGGGAGACGATCAGGTTGCGCATGATCGCGAACCAGGCGAGCGTGACGCCCGCCACGACCCAGTAGTACGCGTCGCCGGCGAGGTCGGCGCCGAGGAGGGTGGGCGGCATGACGCCGCTCAGCCCGTTGCGCCCGCCCGTCCACTCGGCGAAGACCGCGAGGATGTCCGGGACGAGGAGCACGAGGAAGAACGACGTCATCGCCAGCGACCAGCCGCCCAGCCGCAGCCCGGGAATGCCGGAGACGAGCCCCACCACCAGCGCGACCGCGGCCGCGAGCACGAACTGCAGCAGGATGTCGGTGTGCCCGGCCTTGGACAGCAGCCCCGCCGTGTACGCGCCGGCGGCGTACATCGCGGCCTGCCCGAGCGCGAGCTCGCCCGCGTACCCGTGACTCAGGTTCAGGCCGCTCACGAGGAGGGCCAGGATGCACGCGAGCTGGATCTGCCTGCCGGTGGAGAAGTCCAGGCCCAGCACGGGCAGCAGCAGTACGACGACCCCGGCGCACAGCGGGACGATCCACGACGGGATCGAGCGCAGGCTTCGCCACAGCGTCACGGTCAGACCGTCCTCTCCTGGGTCCGCACGAACAGGCCGGACGGACGGGCCATCAGGATCACGACGAGCACCGCGAACACCGAGATGTTGGCGTACTCGCTGCCGAGGTAGCGCGCGGCGAGCGCCTCGACGAGGCCGACGATGACGCCGCCGACCAGGGTGCCCGGGATGGACCCGAACCCGCCGATGGCCACGACCACGAAGCCCTTGAGCGCGAGCGAGGCGCCGAGCGTGGCCACCGCGAACGTCTTCGGCCCCACGAACAGCCCGAGGAGCCCGGCCAGCGCGCCGGTGAAGGCGAACGCGCCGAAGGCGAGCCGCCGCACGTTCACGCCGCGCAACATCGCCGCCTCCCGGTCCTCGGCCATCCCGAGGAGCGCCAGGCCGAGGAGCGTACGCCGCGCGAGCAGGGACAGCGCCACCACGATGACGACCGTCAGCAGGATGAGCGCGATCTCCACCGGGTAGACCTGGCCGCCGAAAAGGCTCATCACGTCGTCGGAGCCGAAGAAGGGCACCGTCAGCGGTTGCGGCCCCCAGATGAGCTGCGTCACGCCGTCGAGGAGCATCGACGCGCCGAGCGTGGTGACCAGCACGGCCTCCGGCTCCTTGACGGGGCGGATGGCGACGCGCTCCTCGATGGCCGCCACCAGGAAGACCGCGGCGACCGCCATCAACGCCACCACGAAAACGGGCAGCCGGAGGGTGACCAGCCCTGTGTACGCGACGAACGTGCCGACCATCATCAACTGCGCCTGGGCGAAGTTGAACGTCTTCGACGAGATGAAGACGATGTTGTAGCCGATCGCGACGAGCGCGTACACCGCGCCGAGGGCCAGACCTCCCCAGATCAGTGTCATGGGAACCTCTTTTACGTATCTCGCCTTCGGTGAATTGCCGTCGGCCTACTTCTGGTACTGGCCGTTCTTGATGGTGGACGGCGCGATGAAGACGAACGCGTTCTCGTCCACGTTCGGCGAGTGCGACTGGGCGGTGAAGTTGTAGCGGGGCAGCATCGCCGTCACGGCCTTCTCGTGGACCGCCGGGTCCTCGAGCGCCTGGGCGAGCGCCTTCGCGTCGACCGCCCCGGCCTTCTGCGCCGCCGCGGCCACGAGCGGGAGCGCGTCGTAGTTGTAGGCCATGACGAGCGTCGCCGGGATCGCGTCGATCGCCGCCATCGTGTCCACCGCCTCCTTCACCCGCGTGTTCGCGGGGTCGTAGACGGTGCTGCCGTACGCCTCCATCACGAGGTTCTTGACCTGGTCGGTGCCGAGGACGCCGTTCGGCGGGGGCGAGGAGATCAGGCCGGTCGTGGCGACCGAGATGTCCGCGACGACCGGGACGTCCCACTGGAGCTTCTGGAGGCTCTTCAGCAGGTAGCCGACCGGGCTGCCGTAGGCGTTCATCATGAGCGCGTCGGGCTTCTTGGCCTGCAGCGACTGGAGCTGCGGCGTCATGTCCAGGGCGGCGACGTCGTACTCCTCGGTGCCGACCACACTGATCCCGGCGCCGGTCAGCGCCTTCTCGATCTCCTTGCCGAACGTCACGCCGAACGCGCTGCTGCCGTGGATGATGCCGACGGTCTTGTAGCCCTTCTCCTTGACGTGGGCGACGAAGCCCTTCGCGTAGTCGGCGGCCGACGGCGACAGGTCGAAGTTCAGCGGGAACGCCGACGGGTTGAACGAGTCCTCGGTGGGGCCGATGTTCATGGACAGGATGTTGTTCTGCTTCAGGATCGGCAGGGTGGCCGCGGCGACGGTCGAGGGGCCGGAGTTGAGCACCAGGTCGGGCTTGCCGTCCTTGGCGAGCGCCTCGCGCAGCTTGGTGACCGCGACCGTGGGCTTGCCCCCGTCGTCGACGACGGTGACCTCGACCTTCTTGCCGAGGACGCCGCCGTTCTTGTTGACGCTCTCGGCGCCGGCCTTCGCCGCGACGATGGAGGTCTTGGCGTTGTCGGCGAGGACGCCCTCGGCGCTCACGCCGCCCAGGACCAGGACGCGGTAGGAGGAACCTCCCTCCTCCCCGCCCGAGGAGCCGGACGAGCCGGACGATCCCGACGATCCGCATCCGGCGAGCGTCAGCGCCGTGCCCGCCACGACCGCCGCCACCAGGGAAAGACGACCCTTCATTCCACAGCCTCCGGAGAACCCAGAAAACGATCGACCGTGCTCAGAGGCGGGGTGCGGGCAGCCGTCCGCACGGCACCGCCGAGCCACGCGATCGATGATCATTCGATCAAACGTTTGTTAGACTAGTGGTCCCGAAGGCCGGTTGCCTATAGGCCGGTCGCATCCGGGCGGTGGGGCCGCCCGTTGACGGGCCGCCGGCGAGTCCCTAATGTGACCAAACGCTTGTTTGTATTCGTACGGTCGACGGGATGGCTCACGGGTGAGGGACTTCGAAGGCAGGCCGGGAGTGGCCCTGGTCACCGGCGGGTCGGGCGGCATCGGCGCCGCCGTCTGCCGCCACCTCGCGCGGCGCGGCTCGGCGGTCGCGTTCACGTACCGGTCGAACAAGGAGGCCGCGGACACGCTGGTCGCCGAGCTGTCGCGGCTCGCGCCCCCCGGCGGAAGCCCGGCGCCCGCCACTGCGGAGCCGGTGCCCGCCGTGACCGCCGAGCGCCTGGAGGTGACCGACGCCGACGCCGTCGGCGCGTACGTCGAGTCGCTCGTCTCGCGGTTCGGCGCGATCCACACCCTCGTCCACGCCGCGGGCCCGCACGTCCCGATGATCCATCTCTCCAAGATCAGCCCGGCGGTGCTCGCCGAGCAGCTCAACGCCGACGTCACCGGCTTCTTCACCGTCGTCCAGCGCGCGCTGCCCGCCCTGCGCGCCTCCCGCGGATCGGTCGTCGCCGTCACCACCGCCGCGACCCGCCGCTATCCCGTACGCGACGGTCTGTCGGCCGGGCCGAAGGGCGCGGTGGAGGCGCTGGCGCGCGGCCTGGCCGCCGAGGAGGGGCGCTTCGGCGTCAGGGTGAACTGCGTCGGCCCCGGCATGCTCACCGACGGCATGTCCGCCCGCCTCCAGGCCTCGGGCGACCTGGACCAGCGGGCGCTCGACGCCGCCATGGCCAACATCCCGCTCCGGAGCTTCGGCTCCGCGGACGACATCGCGGAGGCGGTCTGCTTCCTCGCCTCCGACCGGGCCCGGTTCATCACGGGTCAGAAGCTGGACGTCGACGGCGGCTACGGCGTATGACCCCTTCGCCCCGACAGGACACAGGAGTGACCATGCCGACGATCCATTTCGGGTTCACCGCCGGAGACGTCGTCCTCGTCACCGGAGCCGGCAGCGGCATCGGCCGGGCCACCGCCCTGCGCGCCGCCGAGCTCGGCCTGCGCGTCGCCGCCTGGGACCTCGACGGGGACGCCGCGGCCGCCACGGTCGCGCGCGTGGGCGAGGCCGGCGGCACGGCGCTCGCCGTGCGGGCCGACGTGTCGGCGGCGGCGGACATCGCGGCGGGCTTCGCCGAGACCCGGTCCCGGCTGGGCGCCGTCCGCTACCTGGTCAACAACGCCGGCCCCGCGTCGTCCGGCGAGTACGAGTTCGACGAGGCGGTGCGGATCTCACTGGGCAGCGTGCGCCGGATGACCGGCACCTGGCTCTCCGGCGGGGTCCCCGAGGGCGCCGCCCTGGTCAACGTCGCCTCGGTCGCCGGCAACATCGTCGGCACCGCCTCGGACTGGTACTGCGCGGTCAAGGCCGGGATCGCCGGATACACCCGCCATCTGGCGGCGTACCGCAGCCAGGAGGTACGCGCCAACGCCGTGGCCCCCGGGATGGTGGACACGCCGCGGCTGGCGGGCTTCGCCCAGAGCGACATCGGACAGCGCACGCTGCAGCGGATCCCGCTGGGCAGGATGGCCGAGCCCGACGACATCGCGTACGCCATCCTGTTCCTGCTCTCGCCCCTCGCCTCCTACGTCAACGGCACCGTCCTCCCCATCGACGGCGGCTGGACCGTCACCCAGTGACCGGGCCCGCCGTCGCGGCCTGAACGGTCACTCCCGGGCGGTCAGGCCGGCCAGGTAGTCGTCCAGGAGCTCGACCTGCCGCCGCGGCGGGAACGCCGCCGGGTCGAACAGGGCCTGGACCACCAGGCCGAGGATGAAGGCCTGGGCGCCGGCCGCGATGCGCGCGGGGTCGCCAGGGGGCAGTTCGCCGAGCTCCTGGGCCGCGGCCACCCGCTCGCTCAGCCTGTCGCGGCTTTGCGCGTACTTGCCGGCGTAGTCGGCGCTCAGGGCGGGGCCGGAGAGTGCGGCGTCCCAGGAGGAGACCCAGATCCGGTTGCTGTCGGCGGCGTCGGGGGTCAGCGGCAGGATGTCCAGCAGCGCGTCCCTGAGGGCGGCCAGACCTTCGCCCGTGTGGCGGCGGGGGCGGGAGACGGTGCGCTGTTCGAGCAGGTCGAGGGCGTACGCCACCAAGGCCTGTTTGGTGGGGAAGTAGTGCGTGAGCAGGCCGGTGGTCGCGCCGAGTTCGGCGGCGACGGCGCGCAGGGTCAGGCCGGCGAAGCCGCGTGTGGCCATGACCTGCCAGACCGCTTCGGAGACATCGCGTCGGCGGGCCTCGTGATCTCCCTTGGTGCGTGGCACACTGCCACGGTACATTGCCGTAACGCTTGTTATGTGAATGGGAGGCCCTCATGTTCTCGCTGCCGCTGCGCGACGGTGCTCACCTCGGCGGGCTGGAGGTCTGGCATGCCGAGGAGTTCGCCGACCATCTGGATCGGGCTCGCGAGCACATTCGTCCGTGGGTCGGGTCCGCGTTCGTCACCGACGACGTGGACGGGGCGCGGGCCACGCTCAAGCGGTATGCCGAACGCCAGGCCGGCGACGGTGCCCGCCTGTACGGCATCTGGCGGGATGGAGTGCTGGTCGGCGGTGTGATGTTCACCGATTTCGATGCCGCTCTCGGTGTGTGTGAGATCGGTTGCTGGCTGGAGCCGTCCGCCGAGGGCCATGGCCTGATCACACAGGCGTGCGGCGCGTTGCTGGACTGGGCGTTCACGTCCCGGGGGCTGCACCGGGCCGAGTGGCATTGCCGGGCCGACAACGACCGCAGCTCAGCGGTGGCCAAGAGGCTCGGCATGACGCTGGAGGGCGTGCGCCGCGAGGCATGGCCGTACCGGGGCGTGCGCTACGACAAGCAGATCTGGGCGGTCCTCGCTCCCGAATGGTCGGCCACGCGCGCCGCCTCGCCCCGGTAGGCGCCGGGCCCGAGAGCTCTTCGGACGCGGTTGAGCGGCCGTGCGGCGGATTGTCGCCGAGGACCGGTTTCACACGGCCGCGTCCGACCACTAGGCTGGCGGGGCACCGTTGAACCCGTGCGGGAGAGCGTCCTGACAGCCGGTCAGGTCCCCTGAAGGAGCAAGCCCTCCCCGCGAACCTCTCAAGGCAAAGGACCGCTCGGGCCAGGTGACCTCTGGAAAGCAGGCCGTGGACCGGCCTCGCCGAAGGTGAAAGTCCGGGTAAGGAAACGGACGAAGCTCTCAGGCACCGATGACAGAGGGGGAGGATGCTCTCATCCGTCTTCCTGAGGTGCGATCATGTCCCGATCTACCCCGTTGCGTGAGGTCCACGAAAGCCTCGGCGCCACGCTCACCGACTTCGCGGGATGGCAGATGCCCCTGCGGTACGGCAGCGAGTCGGCCGAGCACAACGCGGTGCGCACCGCGGCCGGGCTGTTCGACCTGTCCCACATGGGCGAGATCCATGTCACCGGCCCGCAGGCGGGAGAGGCGCTCGACTACGCCCTCGTCGGCCACCTGAGCGTCCTGGAGCCGGGCCGGGCCCGATACACCATGATCGTCACCGAGGACGGCGGCGTGTTGGACGACCTCATCGTCTACCGGCTCGCGCCGGAGGACTTCCTGGTCGTCGCCAACGCGTCCAACTACGCCAGGGTCGCGCAGGAGCTGGCCGAGCGGGCCAAGCCGTACGACGCCCGGGTCGAGGACCGGTCGGACGCGTACGCGCTGATCGCGATCCAGGGGCCGAACAGCACGGCGATCCTCGGCAGGCTGACCGACGCCGACCTGGACGGGCTCAAGTACTACGCGGGTCTCCCCGGCGAGGTCGCCGGGTTCGAGGTCCTGCTCGCGCGCACCGGCTACACGGGCGAGGACGGGTTCGAGCTGTTCGTCCGGCCCGAGGACGCGGTCCCGCTCTGGAACGCCCTGTCGGAGGCGGGCGCGGATCTCGGACTGCGGCCCTGCGGCCTGTCCGCGCGGGACACGCTCCGGCTGGAGGCGGGCATGCCGCTGTACGGCAACGAGCTGACCGCGGAGATGACGCCCTTCGACGCCGGGCTCGGCCGGATCGTGAAGTTCGACAAGCCGGGCGACTTCGTCGGGAAGGCCGCGCTGTCCGGGCGCCCGGCCCCCGACCGGCGCCTGGTCGGCCTGGTGGCGCGCGGCCGCCGGGTCCCCCGCCACGGATACCCGGTCACGCGTGAGGGCGAGGTCGTGGGCGAGGTGACCAGCGGCGCGCCCTCGCAGACCCTCGGCAAGCCCATCGCCATGGCGTACGTCTCGGCCGACGCCCTCGAAAAGGGAGGTCTGACCGTGGACATCCGTGGTAGCCAAGAACCCGTTGACGTCGTCGATCTGCCTTTCTACAGGAGGAGCAAGTGAGCAGCATTCCCGACGAGCTGAGCTACACCAAGGAGCACGAGTGGGTGGCCGGTCTGGACGACGGCCTCACCGTGACGGTGGGCGTGACCGCGTTCGCCGCGGAGCAGCTCGGCGATGTGGTCTTCGTGCAGGTGCCGGAGGTCGGCACCAACGTGGAGGCCGGTGACGCGGTCGGCGAGGTGGAGTCCACCAAGTCGGTGAGCGACATCTACGCCCCGGTCGGCGGCGAGATCGTGGAGACCAACCAGGCGGTGGTGGACGACCCCTCCCTGGTCAACTCCGACCCGTACGGCGAGGGCTGGTTGTTCCGCGTGCGCGTCGAGGGCGAGCCGGAGGACCTGCTCTCGGCCGCCGAGTACACCACCCTCACCTCGGGCGAGTCCTGACTTTTCCCGACATTCCCAGATAAGGGCATGGATCAGTGGCGATCAGTGTCTTCGATCTGTTCAAGGTGGGCATCGGGCCGTCCAGCTCGCACACGGGCGGCCCGATGGCGGCGGCGCACAAGTTCGCCCGCGGCCTTCACCACGACGGTCTGCTTGAGAAGACCTCGCGCGTCGAGGTCATCCTGTACGGCTCGCTCGGTCTGACCGGCAAGGGCCACGGCAGCGACAAGGCGGTCCTGCTCGGCCTCTCGGGCGAGAAGCCCGAGCTGGTCGACGTGGACACCGTCGACGAGCGGCTCGCCGCCATGCGGGAGACGGGCACGGTCACCCTGTACGGCCTGCGCGAGATCCCCTTCGTCGTCGGCGACGACCTCGTCTTCGAGCGGAAGATCTCCCTCCCCCACCATCCGAACGGGATGCGGTTCACCGCCTTCGCCGACTCCGGCGAGATCCTGCGCGAGAAGATCTACTACTCGGTCGGCGGCGGGTTCGTCGTGGACGAGAACGCCACCGGCGCCGACCGCATCAAACCGGACGACACGGTGCTCCCCCACCCGTTCACCACGGGGACGGAGCTGCTCGCCCGGTGCGCGGAGACGGGCCTGTCGATCTCCGCGCTCATGCTGGAGAACGAGCGCGCCTTCGGCCGCACCACCGCCGAGATCCGCGAGGGCCTGCTGCACCTGTGGTCGGTCATGGCCGAGTCGGTACGGCGGGGCAGCACCAAGGAGGGCGTGCTCCCCGGCGGGCTCAAGGTCAGGCGGCGGGCGAACCAACTCCTGCGCAGGTTGCAGACCGAGGCCGACCGCGACCCGCTGCGCGCGATGGACTGGGTGACCCAGTTCGCGCTCGCGGTCAACGAGGAGAACGCGGCGGGCGGCCGGATCGTCACCGCCCCGACGAACGGCGCGGCCGGCATCATCCCGGCCGTGCTCTCGTACTCCACCCGCTTCGTGGACGGAGTGGACGACGACGGCGTCGTGCGCTTCCTGCTCACCGCCGGGGCCATCGGGGTGCTCTTCAAGGAGAACGCCTCGATCTCCGGCGCCGAGGTGGGCTGTCAGGGCGAGGTGGGGTCGGCCTGCTCGATGGCGGCGGCCGGGCTCACCGAGGTCCTCGGCGGCACCCCCGAGCAGGTCGAGAACGCCGCCGAGATCGGCATCGAGCACAACCTCGGCCTGACCTGCGACCCGATCGGGGGCCTGGTCCAGATCCCGTGCATCGAGCGGAACGCGGTGGCGTCGATCAAGGCGATCGCCGCCGCCCGCATCGCACTGCGCGGCGACGGCCGCCACTTCGTGTCGCTCGACAAGGCCATCAAGACCATGCGCGACACCGGCAGGGACATGCTCGACAAGTACAAGGAGACCAGCCGGGGCGGCCTGGCCGTCAACGTCATCGAGTGCTGACCAGGCGCCCGGCCACGGCGGTGACCAGGGCCGTGTCGTCCGCGAGGTCGGAGGCGCCGAGGACGAGGAGGAGCTCCCGCACGGCCTCCGCGTCCCGCCGCCCAGGCCAGGCCGCCCGCAGGCGGTCCGCCGCCGGGTCGTCCGGCACGTCGTCGCGGGTGTGCCCGGCCCATGCCGCCAGCGTCGCCTCCAGCACCGGGGCGTCCCGGCCGGCGGCGCGCAGCTCGCGCAGCGCGGCCAGCCACCGCTCCGGCAGCTTCAGCGAGCCGTCCATGGCGATCTGCCGCAGCCGGTGCCGCATGGCGTGGTTGGCGAACCGCCGCACCAGCGTGTCGGTGTACCACCCGGGGTCCGGGCCGTCCGGGACGGTGGCCGCCACCTCCGCCGCGTACTCCCGGACGATCCGCTCGCCCCACGGCCGGTCCATGACGTCCGCGACGGTCTCACACCCGGCCGCCAGGCCCAGGTACGCGATGAGCGAGTGCGCCCCGTTGAGCAGCCGGAGCTTGGTGAGCTGGTAGGGCCGCACGTCGGGCACCAGCTCGGCGCCCGTGCTCTCCCAGCGCGGTCACCTCTCCGTTCCCGGCCATGTTGTCGCAGCACACGACGGAGATCGGCGCGCCCGAGCGCATCCGGTCCCGCAGCCCGGCGGCGAGCCGCCCGGCGACCGTGGCCGGCACGGGCGCCCCGGCCAGGTCGCGTACGACCAGCGGGTCGCGCAGGTCGAGCCCGCCGGTGGCCGGATCGCGCCGGTAGCCCTTCTCGGTCACGGTCAGGGTGACCACGGTGACGCCGGGGTCGGACAGCAGCGCGGTCAGCCGGTCCCCGTCGTCGGGGGCGTGCAGCACCTCGGCCACCGAGCCGACGACCCGGGTGACCGGGCCGTCCGGCTCCCGCAGCGTCACCGAGTACAGCCCGTCCTGCGGGCGCAGCGCGTCGGCGACGGCGCGGCCGCGCTGGGTGGTGCCCACGATGCCCCAGCCGCCGCCGTGCAGGGCCTCGGCCCGCTCGGTGTACACGGCCTGGTGCGCCCGGTGGAACGCCCCGATGCCGAGGTGGACGACGCGCGGCCGCAACGACGCGGGGTCCACGGCCGGCCGCAGCGGCTCGGGCACGAGGGGCAGGGTGGCGCGGGACAGCCTCTTCACCGCTTCTTCACGACCTCTCCGACCTCTTCACGACCTTCACGACCTTCACGACCTTCACGACCTTCACGACGCCGACGGCACCTCGCTCGTCGGGGACCGCGCGGCGCGGCTCACCAGTCGTGCACCGAGCCGTCGGCCCGGCGGTTGACCGGCAGGTACCTCGGCTCGTACGGGAAGCGCGCGGCGGCCTCCTCGTCCAGCTCCACGCCCAGGCCGGGCGCGTCGGACGGGTACAGCGCCCCCTCGCGCTGCTCGTACGACGGCCGGAAGACCTCGTGCGTGAGCGGCGAGTGTCCCATGTACTCCTGGATGCCGAAGTCGCCGCCCGAGCCGTCCCGCCTCGGTGGGGGTGAGCCGGTGGTGGACGTCGTGCAACAGGTGGAAGTCGAACCCGAACCGCTCCCGCACCGCGCCGAGACAGGCGGGCGCGAAGTCCAGGTACGCCTCGGTCGACCAGGTCTGCTCCTCGGGCAGAGTGGCGTTGGCGGGCTCGTAGAACTGACCGTGCCGCACGCCGTAGCTTCCCGGGGCGCCGGGGACGGCGGCCTGGGCCCGGACGGCCTGGTACCCCAGCTCCCTGAACCGGGCCACGTCGTCCAGCAGCTCGGCCACGTCACCGCCGCTGGCGTGGCCGTAGACCATGGCGCCCTCGCGGGCCTTGCCGCCGAGCAGGTCGTACACAGGCAGGCCGGCGACCTTGCCCTTGACGTCCCACAGGGCCGTGTCGACGGCGGCGATCGCGGTCATCGTCACCGGCCCGCGCCGCCAGTACGCGCCCTTGTAGAGGTACTGCCAGGTGTCCTCGATCCTGGCCGGGTCCCGGCCGATGAGCAGCGGCGCGACATGGTCGCGCAGGTAGCTCGCCACGGCCAGCTCCCGGCCGTTCAGGGTCGCGTCGCCCAGCCCGGTCACGCCGTCCGAGGTGGTGATCTTCAGTGTCACGAAGTTGCGCCCCGGCGAGGTGACGATGATCTTCGCGTCGGTGATGGTGGCCATGGCTCCCCCGTGTCTCCCCGTGTCTCTCCGCGTCTCTTCGTGTCTCTCCGCGTCTCTCCGCGTCTCTCCGCGTCTCTCCGCGTCTCTCCGCGTCTCTCCGCGTCTCTCCGCGTCTCTCCGCGTCTCTCCGCGTCTCTCCGCGATCTCGTCAGGCGTTCTCGGTCCGGGCGGCCTGCGCCCGGTCGGTCAGCCGCCCGAAGACCGGGATCATGACCAGCTCGGCGATGATCGCGAGTCCGCCGTGCTGCCCGCCCTGCTGCCCGAACTGTCGCTCATGGGCGGTCTCCTCGCATGGTTCAAACCGCGGTGACGAAGCGGTGCGGCGCCGTTCATGGCACCGTAATCGCGTCGGCTACCATACAAGTACTCCAGCCGCCTTTGTCCAGTGGTAGAAATGTGTCCCATGAGACCGAAGGAAGGGCTGCACGCGGCCCGGGCGCGCGGCGGGAACACCCGCCAGCTCGTGCACGAGCTGCTGCGCACGCGGATCATCGGCCTCCGGCTCGCGCCCGGCACGGCCCTGTCGGAGAACGACCTCGCCGCCGAGCTCGGCGTGAGCAGGACCCCCGTGCGCGAGAGCCTGATCCTGCTGGCCGACGAGGGCCTGGTCGACGTCTATCCCCAGATGGGCACGTTCGTCTCGCGGATCAGGTTCGCCGACATCGCCTCGGCGCAGTTCATCCGCGAGGCGCTGGAGACGGCCGCGCTGCGCGACGCCGTGGAGCGGGCGACCGAGCGCGACGTGGCCGACCTGCGCGCCCTGCTCGACGCCCAGCGCGACGCCGAACGGCGCGCCGACGCCGAGGCGTTCTTCCAGCTCGACGAGGAGTTCCACGCCCGGCTCATGGCGGCGAGCGGCCACGGCGACGCGTGGCCGGTGGTCAGCCAGGCCAAGGCGCAGCTCGACCGGGCCAGACGGCTGTCCCTGCCGCTCACCCAGCAGCTCCACCTGCTGATCGGCCAGCACCGCGAGGTGGTCGACCGGCTGGAGCGCCGCGACCTGGAGAGCGCGGACGAGGCGCTGCGCCGGCACCTGCGGCTGGTGCTGAGCGACGTGGAGAAGATCAGGGCCCGGCATCCCGAGCTGTTCAGCGAGGACGACGCCCCGGTCCGCCCGCGGCGTGAGCCCCGGGAAGGCCGGCAGACCGCCGGGAACGGAGGGGGTCTCCATGGCTGAGCGGCAGCGGAACGGCGTGGTCACGCTCGGGGAGACCATGGCCCTGCTCACCGCGGAGCGCACCGGCCCGCTGCGGCACGCGCCCTCGATGGCCGTCGGCATCGGCGGCGCGGAGAGCAACGTCGCCATCGCGCTGCGGCGGCTCGGCGTCCCCGCCACCTGGATCGGCCGTGTCGGCGCCGACGGTTTCGGCGACCTCGTGCTGCGCGAGCTGCGCGCCGAGGACCTCGACGTACGCGGCATCGTCGACGACGGCGCGCCGACCGGCCTGATGGTGAAGGAACGGCGCACCAACCGGTCGCTGAACGTCTGGTACTACCGCGCCGGCAGCGCGGGTTCGCGGCTGCGGCCCGCCGACGTGCCCGAGGAGGACGTCGCCGGGGCGGCGCTGCTGCACGTCACCGGCATCACCCCCGCGCTTTCCGACTCGGCGGCCGAGGCGGTGCGCCACGCGGTCGGGCTGGCCCGCCGCCACGGCGTGACCGTCTCGTTCGACGTCAACTACCGCGCGCGGCTCTGGGGAGGGGACCGGGCGGCCGAGCGGCTGTCGGACATCCTGCGCGGCTGCGACGTGCTCTTCGCCGGGGTCGAGGAGGCCGAGCTGTTCGTCCCCGCCGAGAACGACCCGCTGGACCTCGCGGCCGCCCTCGCCGACCTCGGCCCGTCCCAGGTGGTCGTCAAGCTGGGCGCCGAGGGGTGCGCGGCGCTCGTCGACGGCCGCCCGCTGGTCCGCCCGGCCGTACCCGTGGACGTGCTCGACCCGGTCGGCGCGGGGGACGCGTTCGTCGGCGGATACCTCGCCGAGCTGCTGGCCGGGGCGCCGCCCGAGACCCGGCTGGACACCGCCGTCACCGCCGGGGCGTTCGCCTGCACGGTCTCCGGCGACTGGGAGGGCCTGCCCACCCGCGCCGAGCTGGGGCTGCTCGCCCAGCGGGAGGACGTCGCCCGCTGACCGTGTTTATGGCGCTCGCTTCGCTCGCGCGGCTCGGGGCGCCCTCAGGCGATGTCTTCCCTCGTCACTCGGGACTCGTTCCTCAGTCCAGACACCGCCGCGCCCCTCGCGGGATGGCCGGCCGCCCTATTGATAGGTGATGCTCGCGCGGGCTCAGTCCAGGCGTCGTCGCGCCTCGCGATCAGATGATGCTTTATCCTGGCGGTTCCTGATTTGTCGGTCGGTTAGGGCAACCGCAGGGGGGAAGTTGGCCTCGTTCCTGCGGTCGCACCTGGCGTTCTTCGCCGTGCTCGTCCTCGGTGTGGCGTTGCGGGCGCTGGCCGTGCTCGGCTACCGCCCCGCCCTCTGGTTCTGGGCCGACTCCTTCGCCTACCTCAGCTCGGGTCTCGACCTGCGCCCGCTGGCGTCCCGCCCGTCGGGCTACTCGCTGTTCCTGTGGCTGCTCAGCCCGCTGCGCGACATCCAGGCCGTGGTGGTCGTCCAGCACCTGCTCGGGATCGGCATCGCCGTCCTCGTCTACGCCGTGCTGCGACGCCGTACGGCGCTCCGGGGATGGATCGCGGCGCTCGTCGCCGCTCCGGTGCTGCTGGACGTCCACCAGATCCAGCTCGAACACCTGATGATGGCCGACCTGCTGTTCACCTTCCTGGCCGTCGCCGGGGTGGCGATCCTGGTGTGGCGGCCGAAACCCTCGATCACGACCGCCTCCGCCGCGCTGTTCCTGCTGGGGCTCGCGACCGTCACCCGGACCATCGGGCTGCCGCTGATCGTCATCGCCGCCGTGTGGCTGCTGCTGTCCCGCGCGGGCCTGCGGGCGCTGCTCTCGGGGGTCGTCGCGGCGGCCGCCGTCCTCGGCGGCTACGCCGTGTGGTTCCACAGCGCCCACGGCTCGTACGGCATGGGCGGCAGCAGCACCTGGTTGTGGTCCCGGACCATGACCTTCGCCGACTGCGACCGGATGCGGCCGGCCCCGCGCCTCGCCCCGCTCTGCCCCACCGAGCCGAGGCTCGCCGCGCCCGCCTACATCTGGGACGCCGCCTCCCCGCTCCAGCGCGTCGGCGCGGGCCGGGAGGAGCTCGCCGGCGAGTTCGCGTCGCTGGCGATCCGCAGCCAGCCGCTCGACTTCCTGCTCACCGGGCTGAAGGACGCGCTCTGGGCGTTCGAGTGGGAGCGCCGGGTGTACCCCTCCCCCGGCCCGCAGAGCGCGTACGTCTTCCCCGGCACGGTGAAGCCGTTCACCGACAAGATCGCGTCGGCGGGACGCACCGCGCCCCAGCTCACCACCGCCTACCAGGGCTCCTCGGGCGAGACCCGGGTGGTCGAGCCGTGGGCGGGATGGCTGCGCGCCTACCAGGAGCAGGGCTATCTGCGCGGCCCGTTCCTCGCGGTGGTCCTGCTGATCGGGCTGGGCGGCCTGATCGTGCGGCGGTGGGCCGTCGTCCCGCCGCTGGCCGCCGCCGCGGCCCTGCTCTTCGCGCCGCCGATGATCGCGGCCTTCGACCACCGCTACGTCGTGCCGGTGGTGCCGCTCGCCTGCCTCGCCGCCGGGCTGGCGCTGGGCGCGCGGCGGGCGTCAGCGGCGGCGGATGTGCAGCCGGACAAGCGTCGGAAGGTCGCCGCGTCCGACCACTCCGCGCACGCGTGACACGGCCTCGGCGTTGAGCCGCCCGATCACCTCGGCCGGGTCCGCGTCCGGCATGAGGTCGATCCGGATCCGGAGCTTGCGGTCGCCGACCAGCCGCACGTACAGCCTGCCGATGCCCTGGACACCCTTGAGCGCGACGCCCAGCATGGCGATCCCCGAGCCGGTGCGCGTGCCGATGCGCCCCCAGCCGAGCGCGGCCAGCAGCCAGCGCGTCGCGACGACGCCGATCACCAGGGGAACGAGGACGCCGAACGGTCGCGCCCAGGCGTTCTCGGTGAAGAAGCTCAGGTCGAGGACGGGGTCCTCGGGCCGATCCCCGGCGGCGAGCAGCACGGCGGCGCCGCCCGCCAGCAGGGCGAGACCCACGACGAGGATGCCGATGCGGTTTCCCAGATACGCGCGCATCGTCAGCCCCTCGTCCTGCGCAGCCGTACGACGACGTCCTGGCGGCTCTGCACGCCGAGGCCGGCGAGCCGGTCCCCGACCGCGGTGCCGACGGCCCGGAGCAGCTCGCCCGTGCCGTGCGCCCGGGTGACGACCGTCACCTCGATCCGGCGTGGGTGGATGCGCACGCGGGCCGCCTCCACGCCCTCGACGCCGCGTGCCGCGCCCGCGAGCGTGCGGCGCAGGCCGCTGCGGGTGAGGCCGATCACGAGTTGCGGGTCGGTGGACTCGACGGCGACGAGCCGGGGCCGCCCGGGGGTCAGCGCGAGGGCGACCAGCAGCGCTCCGACGACGACCATCGCGCTCGCGACGCCGCGTACCAGCGGGTCGCCGAGCGTGATCGAGAGCAGGTGGCCCATCCGGGGGCCCGCGGGGGCGCCGAACAGGCCACCGATGATCACGGCGAGCACCGTCCACGCGGACGTGGCGACCGTGGCGGAGACCACGACGCCGGCGGGAGTGCGCCCGGGGCGCAGCGCGCGGACGGCGTTGCGCCGCAGCGTGCGCCGTTCGGTCCGCACCGACGCGGCCGGGGAGGCCGCGAGGATGTCCTCGACGATGCTCATCGGGCCGATCACCACTTCCCGTGTACAGGCATGCTCACGTGAATATGGGTACACCGCAAAAGATCGGCGGGGGTGGCGCACCACTCCATCGACTGGATCTTGAAGGTGCGGCGCCGCAAACTTTGCCCCGCGATTAATATGAACCCGACTCATATATTCTGGCCGAGCGGTATTAAGCTGCCGTTATGGACGATCGACAGCGCCTGGACCGGGCCACCGCACACCTGGAGGCGCCGTTCGCGGTGCTCGATCTCGACGCGCTGCGGCTGAACGCGGAGAGCATGGTCCGGCGGGCGGCCGGCAAGCCGATCCGGGTGGCCAGCAAGTCGATCCGCAGCCGCCCGATCCTCGAACGCATCCTCGCGATGGACGGCTTCGCCGGGATCATGGCGTTCACGCTCCCCGAGGCGCTCTGGCTGGTGTCGACAGGGATGCGCGACGTGCTCGTCGCCTATCCCACCGCCGACCGTCAGGCCATCCGCGCCCTGGGTTCCGACCCGGTCGCCGCCCGGGAGATCACGTTGATGGTCGACTCCCCCGAGCACCTGGACCTGCTGCAGAACCAGCCCCACGAGATCCGGATATGTCTGGACATCGATGCGGCGTTCGTCGCGTTCGCCGGCAAGCTCCGGGCCGGAGCACTGCGCTCCCCCCTGCGCGAGCCCGAGCAGGCCGCCGAGATCGCGGCCGAGATCGCCAAGCGTCCCGGCCTCCGACTCGCCGGGCTCATGTCGTACGAGGCGCAGATCGCCGGCGTCGGCGACAAGATCCCCGGCCTGTACGGCAGGGCGGTCCGCTGGATGCAGGCCCGCTCCCGCCGCGAGCTGATCGTCCGCAGAGGCCGCATCGTGCGGGCCGTACGGCAGGTCGCCGATCTGGAGTTCGTGAACGGCGGCGGCACCGGCAGCATCGAGAAGACCGTGCGCGAGAAGGCGATCACCGAGGTGGCGGCCGGGTCCGGCTTCTTCCACCCCAGGCTGTTCGACTTCTATCGCAACTTCGAGGGGCACCCGGCGGCGCTGTTCGCCCTTCCGGTGGTGCGCAAGCCCGCGCCCGGCGTCGCCACCGTGCTCGGTGGCGGCTATCACGCCTCCGGAGCCCCCGGCCCGACCCGGCTGCCCCAGCCGTACCTGCCGGCCGGGCTGCGCTACGACCACAACGAGGGCGCCGGCGAGGTGCAGACGCCGCTGCTCGGCGACGCCGCCTCCGACCTGCGCGTCGGCGACCGGGTGTGGTTCCGGCACGCCAAGGCGGGCGAGATGTGCGAGCGGTTCGCGAGCCTGCACCTGGTCGAGGGCGATCGTGTGGTCGAGGAGGTCCCCACTTATCGAGGCGAGGGCAAGACCTTCCTCTGACCTTCGCCGACCCCTGTCTTCCCCGGCTCCTGAGCGTCGCCGCCGGGTGTCTCGGCCCTCCCGCGTCCACCGCGTCCGGGCCGGGACGACCCGCTCCGCGCGGCGCCGGTCAGATCCGCTTGCGGCGGCGCATCAGGAGAACGGCGGCGCCGACGACGAGCGCCGCGCCTATGACCATCAAGGCGGGGCTGATGTCCCTGGGCGTGTACTCCTCCCAGACTCCGGCCTGCCCCTCCTCACCCGGCTTGGCGTGCCGGTGCTGGCCGCCCACCAGGCGCTCCGCGTTCGCCTTGACCTTCGCCACGCTCCGCTCGGCGACGCGCTTCGGGCTCACCCGGTCGGCTATGGCGTCGACGGTACGAGCCAGCTCAACCCGCGTACGCTCGATCTCCCGCTCAAGCGCATCGGGATCGGTGTCCGCCATGGTGACCCCCTCCTGTGCTACTCATGTCCGATCAGTCTGCCAGTTCGCGTGGCCGCGTCGCGCGGCGGCCGACCCCCGGTAGTTTGATAAGCGCCTACCCGCATCCTGGCGCGCCACCCGCGTGCCGCGCGATCCATGGGCTTTTCCGGCCAATTGCAGGAGGACTCGATGAGCAGGCTCGAACCCGGCGACGCCGCGCCGGACTTCACCCTTCGCGACGCCGACGGGAACGAGGTCTCCCTCGACTCGTTCCGCGGCAGGAGGGTGATCCTCTACTTCTACCCGGCCGCGATGACCCCCGGCTGCACCAAGCAGGCGTGCGACTTCCGCGACAACCTGAACTCCCTGACCGGCCACGGCTTCGCCGTCCTCGGCGTGTCCAAGGACACGCCGGCCAAGCTCCAGCGGTTCCGCGAGCACGACTCGCTGACCTTCCCGCTGCTGTCCGACGCCGGCCTCGACGTCCACAAGGCGTACGGCGCGTACGGCGAGAAGCAGAACTACGGCAAGACCATCATGGGGGTCATCCGGTCCACCTTCGTGATCGACGCCGACGGCAAGATCGAGAAGGCTCTCTACAACGTGAAGGCCACCGGCCACGTCGCCCGGCTCCTGAAGGAGCTCGGCGTCTCCTGACCCCGCCGGGGCATGGGGGCGGCGTCGGGGTGTTCCCGCGTCCGTCCCCGCTGACGGGCCGCGCGGCCCCTGTGGGGGCTGTGGGGGTGTAGCGGGGCCGGTGTGGCCGGCGCACACGTCGGGGGCCCATACCCTCGCGGCCCTCGAAGGAGGGACGCGCCACATATCACGAGGCCATGGCCGTATATACCGTCGCGGGCAGATGTCGGGCCCGTGAACGAGGAGCCGCTCGTGAACCCACTCGCCGACGGCGGAGCCCCGCCGTCCCGCCCCCCGAAACGCCCGCCCGTACGCGCCCGTCGCCCGGCCGCGACCGGGTCCCGATCCGGCGCGGCGGTCGTCGCCGCCCTCACCGCGCTCGCGCTGCTCGCCGTCCTGTTCCCTGGGGCGCGGCCGGCGCGGGCGGCCAGTCTGGAGAAGGTCACCGGGTTCGGGTCCAACCCCGGCGGCCTCACCATGTGGGTGTACCGCCCGGACGGGATGCCGCAGGGCGCTCCCGCCGTGGTGGCCCTGCACGGCTGCACGCAGACCGCGAACGACTACTTCGCCAACTCGGGCTGGCGGAAGTTCGCCGACCTCCACCGCTTCGCGCTGATCCTGCCGGAGCGGATCGACTCCACCGCCTTCCCCTCCAACTGCTTCCAGTGGTACCAGGAGGCCCACATCAGGCGGGGCCAGGGCGCGGCGCTGTCCATCGCGCAGATGGTCGGCCACGCCGTCGGCGCGTACGGCCTCGACCCCGCGCGGATCTCCGTCACCGGCCTGTCCGCGGGCGGGGCGATGGCGGCGGTCATGCTCGCCACCTATCCCGACCTGTTCCAGGCGGGTTCCGTCGTGGCCGGCCTGCCGTACCGGTGCTCTCCCCCCGCCTTGTCGAGCACCTGCATGAGCGGGCCCGTCAGCAAGACCCCCGCCCAGTGGGGCGACCTCGTCCGGGCCGCCCATCCCGGGTATGCCGGGCCGCGCCCGAGGGTCGCCGTCTGGCACGGGCAGGCCGACTACGTCGTCAACACGGCCAACGGCACCGAGCTGCGCGACCAGTTCACCGACGTGCTGGGGACCGGCCAGACGCCCACGTCCACGGAGAGCCTTCCCGCCGGCACCACCCTGGAGCGGTACGGCGGCGACGCGGTGCGGTTCTACAAGGTCGCCGGCATGGGACACGGCACCCCGGTGGATCCGGGCGGCGCGGCCGACCAGTGCGGCACGGCAGGGGCCTACTTCCTCGACACCATCTGCTCGGCGTACCACGACACCCGGTTCTTCGGCCTCGACGGCGCCGCCACCCCGAGCCCGTCGCCCAGCGCCACGCCGAGCCCGTCGCCCAGCGCGTCACCCAGCCCTTCACCGAGTCCATCGGCGAGTCCATCACCGAGCCCGTCGCCGACCGGGTCGCCGGATCCCACGCCCGGGACGGTCTGCGTGACCGCCAGCAACTACGCCCACACGACGGCGGGCCGGGCCCACCAGTCGGGCGGATACACCTACGCCAACGGATCCAACGACGCCATGGGCCTGTGGAACGTCTTCGTCACCCACACCCTCCGGCAGACGGGCCCGAACCACTGGGTGCTGGCCGACGGCCAGTGCTGACACCCTCGGTGCGGGCGCCCGCGCCCGCCTGACCGCTCTTCACACGGGTCGCCCACCACCGCCACGTGGCGTACCGACACATGCCGCCCGCACCACGTATGGGCGGGACACGCAGGCCCGCCGGATCGTGTGCCGGCGGGCCGGTCCGCCGGTACCGGGGGCCGCGGAGCGGATCGGGGACGTGCGGCGAGGCCGGGAGATGGCGGGACCTAACACCACATCCCCGCCGGTTGTGGGGACACGGCACATGGAACCGCCATCGCCCTTTGCCTAGCCTTGCCGCCAATCCGGCCAGGTCCTTCACCTGCGTCCCCCCGATCCCCCGATGCCTGCAGAAAAGAGTTGACCATGGGTCGAAAGAGTCACCCGGTCCGGTTGCCCGCGGTGCTGACCGCCGCGAGCGCCCTGCTCCTGGCCGCGGCGTGCGGCAGCCCCGGCACCGCCGGCTCGGGGACCGGAGGCGGCGCGGAACCCGTCAAGATCGGTCTCGTCTACTCCAAGTCCGGCCCGCTCGCCTCGTACGGCAAGCAGTACATCGAGGGCTTCCAGGCCGGGCTCGACTACGCCACGAACGGCAGCAAGAAGATCGGCGACCGGGCCGTCGAGGTCACCGAGGTGGACGACGCCGGAGACCCCGCGAAGGCGGTCTCGGCGGCGAAGGACCTGATCGGCAAGGGATACAAGATCCTCGCCGGCTCCACGTCCTCCGGCGTCGCGACCCAGGTCGCGCCCATCGCGGAGCAGAACAAGGTGCTCTTCGTCTCCGGCCCGGCCGCCACCGACGCGGTCACCGGCGCGGGCACGTACACCTTCAGGTCCGGCCGCCAGACCGCGCAGGACATCAACACCGCCGCCGCCTTCATCGGGGACGTCCAGGGCAAGAAGGTCGTCGTCTTCGCGCAGGACAGCGCGTTCGGCCAGGCCAACGTGGCCGGCGTGCAGGCCGTTCTCGGCGCCAAGGGCGCGAAGGTCGAGCCGCTGCTCGTCCCGGCGAGCGCGACGGACTTCACGCCGTTCGCCACCCAGGCCAAGGAGGCCAAGGCCGACCTGCTGTTCGTCGCGTGGGCGGGCACGACCGCGCAGGCCATGTGGACCGCGCTCGGCCAGCAGGGCGTCTTCGAGGCGACGACCGTCGTGACCGGCCTCGACATCAGCGCCACCTGGCCCGCGTACGGACCGGTCTCGGACAAGGTCAACTTCCTGTCGCACTACTTCGCCGGCGCGGCGGGCACCGACGTGGAGAAGGCGATGACGGAGCGCGTCACCAAGGCGGGCGGCGCCGTGGACCTGTTCACCGGCGACGGCTTCACCGCCGCCCAGATGATCGTCCACGCCGCCGAGCAGGGCGACGACGCGGACGCGATGGCCAAGAGCCTCGCCGGGTGGAGCTTCGAGGGCTACAAGGGCACGATGACCGTGCGGGCCGAGGACCACGCCCTCCTCCAGCCGATGTTCCAGGCCAAGCTGACCGGCGGCGCGACGCCCACCGCCGAACTCGTCAAGAAGCTCGACGCGGACGCCGCCGCGCCCGCTCCGGCCGCGCAGAAGTGACCGGCGACGTGACCGCCCCCGCCCGCCCGGTCCTGCGCGTACGCGGACTGAGCTGGGCGGTGGGCGGGGCCCGGATCGTCTCCGACGTCGGCTTCGAGGTGGCCGAGGGCGAGTTCGTCGCCGTCATCGGCCCCAACGGGGCGGGCAAGACCTCCCTGTTCAACCTGATCTCCGGGCTGACCAGGCCGACCTCGGGCACGATCGAACTGGACCGGCTCGACATCACCCACGCCCCGCCGGACCGGCGCGCCCGGCACGGCCTCGGCCGCACCTTCCAGTCCTCCAGCGTCTTCCCGGCCCTCACGGTCGCGGAGAACGTCCGGCTGGCCGCGGCCGCGCACCGCGGCGCCTGCCTGCGTATCTGGCGGCGGGCCGAGTCGGACCGGTCGGCGTGGCTCGCCACCGCCGAGGCCCTCGAACGTGTGGGGCTCGCGCACCGGGCCCGCGAGACCGCCGGGTCGCTGTCCCACGGCGACAAGCGCAAGCTGGAGATCGCCATCCTGCTGGCCACCGACCCGCGCATCATCCTGCTGGACGAGCCCATGGCCGGGGTCGGCGTCGCGGACGTGCCCGCGCTCACGGAGGTCATCCGGGCCGTGCACCGGGAGCAGGGCCGCACCGTGCTGATGGTGGAGCACCACATGGACGTCCTGCTCGGCCTCGCCGACCGGGTCGCCGTCATGCACCACGGCAGCCTGCTCGCGCTGGACGCGCCGGACGCGGTCATGGCCGACCCGGTCGTGCAGGAGGCCTACCTCGGGGAGGCGCTGTGACACCGCTGCTGGAGATCGCCGACCTGCACGTGCGGATCGGCAGCTCGCACATCCTGCAGGGCGTCGGCTTCGCCGTGCCGCCCACGGGGGTCACCGCCGTGCTCGGGCGCAACGGCGCGGGCAAGACCACCACGTTGAAGGCCGTGCTCGGCATCGTCCCCAAGACCGGGACCGTACGCCTGGACGGCGAGGACATCGCCGGCCTGCCCACCCACGCGATCGTGCGGCGCGGCCTCGGCTACGCGCCCGAGGACCGCGGCGTCTTCGCCGGACTGACCGTCACCGAGAACCTCCGGCTCGCCGAGCGCGGGCGCGGCCCGCACAGGTACGACCTGGTGTACGAGATGTTCCCCGAGCTGAGGCAGCGGGGCGCGCAGCGCGCGGGCACCCTGTCCGGAGGCCAGCAGCAGATGGTCGCGATCGGCCGCACGCTGCTCAACGACAACCGGATGCTCCTGGTGGACGAGCCCACCAAGGGGCTCGCGCCAAAGATCGTCACCGAGGTGGCCGACGTGCTCGAACGCGCCGCCCGCGAGGTGCCCATCCTTCTCGTGGAGCAGAACCTCGCGCTGGTGCGGCGGATCGCCGACCACGTCGTGGTCATCGAGCAGGGAGCCGTCGTCCACACCGGCGAGGCCGCCGGCCTGCTCTCCGACCCCGACCTCACCCGCGAGCTCCTGGGGGTGGCGTGACCTCCCCCTCGTCCTCACTCTTCTCACGGCCGCGGGCCGGCGATTCCACACTTGAGGAGATCCGATGAGCAACGTCGTGCTCCTCGCGCTCACCGGCCTCGGCCTGGGCGCGCTCTACTTCCTCATCGCCTCGGGGCTGTCCCTGATCTTCGGCCTGGCCGACGTGCTGAACTTCGCCCACGGCCTGTTCCTCGCCGTCGGCGCGTACGGCACCTGGTGGTCGTCGGCGCACCTGGGGTTCGGCTTCGTGCCCGCCGTCGTGTTCGGCGTCGTGGCCGGCACGGCGACCGCCGTACTGGTCGAGATGCTGCTGATCCGGCCGCTCTACCGCCGGACGATCGAGCAGGTGCTCGTCACCGTCGGCCTCAGCCTCGCCGGGGTGGCGCTGCTGCAGGCCGCGTTCGGCGCCGACCCGCTGACGTTCCCCCGGCCGGAGTGGGCCACCGGGACCACGCGCATCTTCGGCGCGATCGTGCCCAACGACCGGTTCCTGCTGATCGGCGCCGCCGTGGTGGTGCTGGCCGCGATCCAGGTGTTCCTGCGCCGGACCCGCTTCGGGCTGATCGTCCGGGCCGGGGTCGAGGACCGGACCATGGTCACCGCTCTGGGCATCAACGTGCGCACCGCCTTCACGCTGGTGTTCGCGATCGGCGGCGCGGCGGCGGCGCTGGCCGGAGCGCTCGCCGGGGTCTACTTCGGCAACGTCTCCCCCGGGCAGGGCACCTCCCTGCTCATCTTCGCCTTCATCGTCGTCGTCATCGGCGGCATGGGATCGGTCACCGGCTCGGCCGTCGCCGCCGTGCTGGTCGGCCTGGTCCAGCAGTTCACCAGCTTCTACGCCGCCGCCGGCGTCGGGGAGGCCTCGGTCGTGCTCCTGCTCGCCGTGGTCCTGCTGGCCCGGCCCGGCGGCCTGGCAGGGAGGGCAACGTGACCACGACAACCGACGCCTCCGGGACCGTGACCGCGGACGACGTCCGGCCGCGCCCCGCCTCGCCCCGCCGCCGATGGCTACGGCGCGGCCTGCCGGTGGCCGCCTTCGCCGTGCTCGCGATCCTGCCGTTCTCGACGGTGGACCTGCCCGCGCTGCTGCCCGGCCAGGTCAACAGCCCCGGGTCGTTGCAGTTGCTCGCGATCTGCCTGGTCTTCGCCGGGCTCGCGGCGACGTACGACCTGCTGTTCGGCCGTACGGGACTGCTGTCCTTCGGGCACGCGCTGTACGTGGCGCTGGGCAGCTACACGGTCAACGTGGCCGTGACGAAGCTCGGCCTCGCGCTCCCGGCCGCCCTGCTGCTCGCCGTACTCGTGGGCCTGGTGGTGCCGGCGCTGCTCGGCGCGGTGGCGCTGCGCGTGAACGGCATCGCGTTCGCGATGGTGACCCTCGCAACCGCGCAGCTCGGCTCCATCGTGGTGATGAGCGACCCGGGCCGGCTCACCGGCGGCGAGGAGGGGCTGCCGCTCTCGCCGGACGCGATCCCCGGCTTCCTCTCCGGCGTGGCCAACACCGCGAACCTGTACTGGCTCGCCCTCGGCTATCTGGTCGTCGTGCTGGCCGTGATCGCGTGGGTGGTGGAGTCGGAGCCCGGCCGCGTCTGGCAGGCGATCCGCGAGAACGAGCGCAGGATGTCCGTCCTCGGCCTCCCGCCGTACCGTTTCCGGCTGCTGGCCTTCGTGATCGCGTCCTTCCTGGCGACGCTCGGCGGGGTCGTCCACCTCTTCCTGGTGGGCGGGTCGAGCCCGCAGATCACCACGTCGAACTTCACCCTCGCCTTCCTGGTCATGGTGGTGCTCGGCGGCACCGGAAGCCGCTGGGGGGCCATGCTCGGCGGGGTGCTCTACACCTACCTCGACCACCGGCTCGCCGCGCTCGGCACCTCCGACGCGGTCGCGGGCCTGCCCGAGGTGCTGCGCGCGCCGCTGTCGGAGCCGCTTTTCGTGCTCGGCGTGCTGTTCATCGTGATGGTGTACTTCCTGCCGGGCGGCCTGGCCAGCCTCACCGCCCGCCTGCGCGGCCGGACGAAGTAGCCCGCGCCGTCGTCCCATTCCGCCGCGGGCCGCCTCGGCCGTCCGGCGCGGAACGGGACGACGGCGTCCGCGCGGAACGACGCGCGTGATCTTTTTTCCGCGCACCCTCACGACCCGGCCGAAACAGCTTCATATTGTCGACATTTCCGGATTTTCGACGCAGGTCGCCGCAGCGAAATCGTCGGTGCCGCTGAATAAGCTCAGGCCATGGCGAACCCGAAACACAAATACACCGCCGAGTTGCTCGCCGAGGCGGCCGCCAACTCCCTCAGCATCGCCGACGTGCTGCGCTACCTCAACGTCAAGTGGACCGGCGGATCCCATGCCCACATCAGCCGCCGCCTCAAACACTTCGGCATCGACATCTCGCACTTCCGGCGCATCGCGCCCAACAAGGGAAAGCAGTCGCCTCGACGGCGCTTTCCAGAAGAAGTCCTGGTGATGATGCCACCCGGGTCTCCCCGGCAGAAGCCCCCGACACTGCGCCGCGCCCTCCGCGAATCCGGTGTTCCTTACCGGTGCGCAGGCTGTAAGATGGGCGGGACTTGGCTGGGTCGGCCACTCACCCTGCATATCGACCACGTCAACGGGAATTGGCTCGACAACAGAATAGAAAATCTGCGTTTCCTCTGCCCGAACTGCCATTCACAGACAGATAATTTCGCGGGCAAAGGAAAAACGAGGGGCCGTAGTCCAACGGCAGAGACAGCGGCTTTAGGTGCCGTACAGCGTGGGTTCGAATCCCACCGGCCCCACTCGGAATTCGACGAAGAAAACGTCGTCCAAAGTTCACCACCGAAGCGCATCGACCTCTCCAAGGTCAATGTCAGCCTCACCGTGGACGACGCGCGCTTTCTGGAAAACTACGTCTCCGGTCAGCGCGCGCCATCACGATCGGCAGCGGTTCGGAAGGCGATCGCCCTGCTGCGCGCCGAAACCGCTCGGGACCAGGACCTCTGATCAGGGCCACGGCCATGCGAGATCGTGCCGAGTCACCACCGAGACACGGCGGCGGACACCGCCGGGTCGCCTGAATGCCGGTCCGGCGGGCCGCCAGGGCGGTTCAGGTGGCGCCTTCTCGCAACTCCTCGGTGGCCGATCGATAGGCCTCGCCGACGCGGGTCAGCAGACCCAGCAGCAACGGCACCTGTTCCGGCGCGTAGTGTGCGCTGATCGCGTCCAGGTGCCGCCTGGACGCGTCGCGGGCGGCCTCGTAGTCACCCATGCCGCCGGCGACCAGTTCCACGGTGACCGTGCGCCGATCGCGTTCGCCGCGCACCCGCCGCACGTAGCCCGCCTTCTCCAGCCTGTCGACCAACCGGGTCGTCGAGGCGGACGGGAGCCCGAGCTCCTCGGAGATCGCCCCCACGGCGAGCGGCCCGCGCATCTCCAGCAGGATGACGGCGGCGACGTCGACCGGTTGCAGGCCGAGCCGGTCGGCGACGACCTCGTTGTGCAGAAGGACCGCGATCAGGAACCCACGGAAGACGTCCTCTGCTGGGTGATTGTCGGCCACCTTCCCAATCTACTCCCATCCGATATATCTTCACATCGGAGATACTCCGATATGGAGGCACTATGGAGATACTTGTCATAGGCGCCGGGGTGGGCGGTCTGGCGGTCGCGAGGAGCCTGCTGGCCGCCGGTCACCGGGTGCGGGTTTTCGAGCGGGCGGCCGCCCGGCGGACGGGCGGCGCGGGGTTGACCATCTTCAGCAACGGCAACGCCGTGCTGAACGACCTCGGCGTCAGCCTGGACGGCATCGGCGGGCGCATCGACAGGATCGACGCGCTCACCTCCGACGGCCGGCTGCGCACCACCATGAACCTCGCGCACACGGCTGATCGTTTCGGCTTCGAGAACGCGTCGGTCTCCCGCCGTGAGCTGCTGGAACGCCTCGCGGACGGGCTGCCCGACGACCTCGTTCGCTACGGCATGGGCTGCCGGAGCGTGACCCAGGACCACGACCGGGTCACGGCGACCTTCGACGACGGGACGACGGCCACGGGAGACCTGCTCATCGGAGCCGACGGCCATCACTCGGTGGTACGGCGCCAGTTGTGGGGCGAGGACGCCGTGCGGCCGGCGTCCTTCGGCACGTGGCAGAGCCTCAGCCGGATCGACATCGATCTCACCCACACGCACCTCCACCTCATGATCACCGGACGCGAAGGGGCGTGCGGGCTCATACCTGCCGGGAACGGCCTGCTGCAGTGGTGGTTCGACGTGCGCTGGTCACCCGCCGACCCGCGGCCGGCCGCACCGCTGGCCGAGCTGAGGCGCCGGTTCGGGCACTGGGCGTCGCCCGTCCCCGAGGTGCTCGCCGCCGCGGACGAGGACGACCTCGGCTTCTTCGGACACCACTGGAACAAGGTCCGCCGGGTGTGGGGAGAGGGCCGCGTCACCCTGCTCGGCGACGCCGCGCACACCATGCCGCCCACCCTGGGGCAGGGCGCCAACCAGACCCTCGAGGACGTGTGGGCGCTCGGGCGCGAGCTCGCCAAGGGCGGCGATCCGGCGGCACGGCTGCGCGCCTACGAGAAGACCCGTTACCCGCAGGTGTCCCTGGTTTCCCGGCTGGCCAGGCGCAGTCCCGCCAACTGGCGCATCCCGCCGCTGATCGGGCGGCTGTTCCCCGAAACGTCCCAGACCACCATGCTCACCCGCTACAGCAACCGCCTTACCGCGGCGGCGGCCGGCTGACCCCTCCGCCCACTGCTCAGCGAGCGCGCCGGGGTCGACGGCCGGCGCCGAGCAGGCCGGGTTCTAGCGGGAGCCACCGGAGCGGGGCAGCTCGCACCGGAACCCGCCCTCGGTCGGCCGGCAGAGCTGCGACAACTGGTCCTGCAGGTCTTTCAGGCGCTGTCCCCCGCCGTAGGGCCGGTTCCACGGGCCGTCCTGGTAGCCGTTGTCCAGCGTCGCGCCGTACCCGCCGTCCCGGTTCCACAGGGCGGTGCCGACGCCGACGGTGCCACCGCCGATGACGGCCCCGATCAGCCCCGCGACGATGAGCTGGCCGCCTCGCCCCCGGGCGAACGCGCCGAATCTACTGGCGGCCGATCGTGCGCCGTTCCCGGGACGCGCCCCGGCTCCCCCGGCCGCGGTCCCCCACCCCGGAGCGGTCCAGCCGGTGCCGCCGGGGCCGTACGCGTGACCGCCGAGAGCCGGTCCGGCGTCGAAGGGAGGCTGGCCGTACATCCGCGTGGCCGCGGGGCCGTACGCGGGCCCGGAAGCCGCCTGGGCGGGGCCGAAGGCGGGTGCGGCGCCGAAGGCACCGGAAGCGGATCCGAGGGGACGGGCGCCGGGAAAACCGGCGGGGCCGGGAACGGGCCCAGGTCCGGCGGGGCCGGGAACGGGTCCGTACACGATGGGGCCGGCGCCTCCCGGCCGCGGCGTGCCGGGCGCTCCGCTCGGCGCGGTGAAGGGTTTGAGCGGGGGCATGGGGTCGACGGGCGCCGCCGCCGCGGGCGGTCCGGGCTCGTGGTGCTCCCCGGCTTCCCGGCCCTCTGGGTCGCGCGGCTCGTCCTCTTCGCCGCGCGACCCGGCGTCGCGATCCGCCATCACACAGATCTCCCTTTACTGGCCCCCCAAGGGCATCCCAAGTAAAGGATGCCCGACGAACCGTAAGAGTGGTGTAAACGAGGGCAAGTCGCACTGCGACCGGGGTCGTAGACAGGGATCCACCGGAGGGGGGAACCCCGCCTACCTGCGCATTACCTATCTTTGATGTGTGTTCGGCAGACTGCGCGCCTGGAAGCGACGCCACTCCCTCCTCGTTGACACGCTCGCGCTCACGCCGCTCGTGCTGCTGGGGCTGCTGTCCGTCCTGGCCGCCCGCTCCTACTCGGGCGGAAGCCTCGCCGGCGTGCCCGGCACCGGCCTGCTGCTCCTGATCTCCGCCATGGTCGTGGTGCCGCTGATCTGGCGGCGCAGATATCCCCTCGCGGCCTTCGCGATCGTGGCCCTGGTGAGCTTCGCCCAGTGGGCGGCGGGCATCCCGACCCTGCCGGTCAACCTGACGGTCCTCGTGGCGATGTACGGCGTGGCCGCGCGGCGCCCCCTGAAGTGGGCGATAGCGGCGGCCGTGGTCACCGAGTTCGGCATGTTCCTCTCGCTGGTCCGCGATGACACCCTCGATCCCCTGCCGGCGTCGTCCGTCTTCATCATGGCGATCTGGATCACCGGCATCTACGTCAACATGCGGCAGCGGTACGTCGAGAGCCTGGTGGAGCGCGCGGAGCGCGCGGAGCGCGAAAGGGACCAGCAGGCGCGGATCGCGGCCGCCGCCGAGCGCACCCGCATCGCGCGCGAGCTGCACGACGTGGTCGCGCACAACGTCAGCGTCATGGTCGTCCAGGCCGACGGCGCCGGATACGCCATCGACACCGACCCCGAGCAGGCCCGCCGCGCCGTACAGGCGGTGTCCTCGACCGGGCGGCAGGCGCTGGCGGAGATGCGGCGGCTGGTGGGGGTGCTGCGCGACGACCACACCGCGGGCGGGGAGTACGCTCCGCAGCCGGGCCTGGAGCAGCTCGCCGACCTGGTCGACCAGGTGCGCGCGTCGGGGCTGCCGGTGGAGTTCAGCGTGTCGGGCGATCGGCAGTCGGTGCCGGAGGGAGAGCAACTGGTGATCTACCGGATCATCCAGGAGGCACTGACGAACACGCTCAAGCACGGTGGGCCCGGTGTGCGCGCGTCGGTCCAGGTGCAGTTCGGCGCGCACGACGTCACGTTGTCCGTGTCCGACGACGGGCGGGGCGCCTCGGCGGCCCGCGCCGACGACGGGCACGGCCTGATCGGCATGCGGGAGCGGGTCGCGATGTACGGCGGCACCGTCCACGCGGCGCCGCGGCCGGGCGGCGGGTTTCGCGTGACCGCGCGCCTCCCGGTCGGCCAGACGGCATGACCGGGCATGAACCGGCGCCGGCCCTGACCGGCCCCCTGAACGCGACCGCCGGCCCCGACCGGCCCGCCCCCGGAGGAGACGAGGAACAGTGATACGCGTGATGCTGGTCGACGACCAGGTGCTGGTGCGGACGGGCTTCCGGATGGTGCTGGGGGCCCAGCCGGACATCGAGGTCGTCGGCGAGGCCGCGGACGGCGCGGCGGCGGTGGAGGCGCTGGGCTCGATCGAGGCCGACGTGGTGCTGATGGACGTGCGCATGCCCCGCATGGACGGCGTCGAGGCGACCCGCCGGATCTGCGCGGCGCCGACGGGCCCCCGGGTGCTCATCCTCACGACGTTCGACCTGGACGAGTACGCCTTCGCCGCGATAAAGGCGGGCGCGTCGGGCTTCCTGCTGAAGGACGTGCCGCCCGCCGACCTGCTGAGCGCCATCCGGTCGGTGCACGCCGGGGACTCGGTGGTCGCCCCGAGCACGACCCGGCGGCTGCTTGAGCGGTTCGCCGTCCACCTGCCGGAGGAGGGGAACGCGCCGCGTGACCTGGACGGGCTGACCGCCCGGGAGCGGGAGGTGCTCTTCCACGTGGCCCAGGGCCTGTCGAACACGGAGATCGCCGCCCGGTTGCACCTGGCCGAGGCGACGGTGAAGACCCACCTCGGCCGGGTCCTCGCCAAGCTGCGGCTCCGCGACCGTGCCCAGGCCGTCGTCTACGCGTACGAGACCGGGCTGGTCGTACCGAACGGTGGACCGCGGTAGCAACCGGATGTACTCCGAAAGTCGCACATCGGGCATCGCGCGTGCGCGGAGAGCGCAGGTCAGGTCCGTCCCGCAAGCCGAGAGAACCGGGAGATCACGCCCATAGCGTTGGTCCCATGACGATGACTACGGACGTCCGGCAGGCCCTGACGGCAAGGGGACTCACGAAGGTTTACGGCCAGGGCGACGCCGCGGTGCACGCTCTGCGCGGGGTGGAGGTCGGGTTCGCCACGGGGGCGTTCACCGCGATCATGGGCCCGTCGGGCTCGGGCAAGTCGACACTGATGCACTGCCTGGCCGGGCTCGACACGGTCTCCGCGGGTGAGATCCACGTCGGTGACGTGGAGATCACGAAGTTGAACGACAAGCAGCTCACGCTGCTGCGCCGGGAGCGCATCGGGTTCGTGTTCCAGGCGTTCAACCTGCTGCCGACGCTGACCGCTGAGCAGAACATCCGGCTCCCCTTGGAGATCGCGGGGCGACAGGCCGACCAGGTCCTGTTCGACCGGGTGATCGAGACGGTGGGGTTGCGCGAGCGGCTGGGGCACCGGCCGACCCAGCTCTCCGGCGGCCAGCAGCAGCGGGTCGCGGTGGCACGCGCGCTGATCAGCAAGCCGCAGGTGATCTTCGCGGACGAGCCGACGGGCAACCTGGACTCGCGCAGCGGCGCGGAGGTGTTGTCCTTCCTGCGCCGCTCGGTGCGCGAGCTGGGCCAGACGATCGTGATGGTGACCCACGACCCGGTCGCGGCGTCGTACGCCGACCGGGTGATCTTCCTGCGGGACGGGCTGCTGGTGACCGAGCTGCACCAGCCGACCGCCCAGACCGTCCTCGACACGCTGCTGAAGCTGGAGGCCTGAGCCGTGTTCAAGACGACTCTGGCCGGGCTGCTGGCGCACAAGCTGCGCCTGCTGCTCACGTCCCTCGCGATCACGCTGGGCGTCGGGTTCATCGCGGGCACGTTCGTGCTGACCGACACCATCGACGCGGGGTTCGCACAGAAGTTCACCGCGGACGCCCAGAAGATCTCCGTCGCGGTGCTCCCCAACGGGGACGACGCCGACCGGCGGCAGGAGCCGATCCTCACCACCGGCGACCTGGCCAAGGTACGCGGGGTGAAGGGCGTCGCCGACGCGCAGGGCATCGTGCAGGGCACCGCCCCACTCATCGGCAAGAACGGCAAGGTCGCGGGGAGCAGGGCGACGTCGGGGATCTCCATCCTCAAGGGCACGCTCAACCGCACGGCGATCACCGAGGGCGCGGCGCCCGCCGCCGCCACAGAGGCGGTGCTCGACAAGGACACCGCCAAGACGCGCCAGTTCACCGTGGGCGACACCATCACGGTGCTCGACTCCAAGCAGGTCAAGCACCAGTTCACCCTGGTCGGGCTGTTCGACGTCGGCGTCAACCAGCAATTGTCCTTCACGGGGGCGGTCGGCTTCACGACCGACACCGCGCTGCGGATGACGGGGGCGAAGGGCTTCCGGGAGATCGACGTCCGCGGGGGCGACGGCGTCTCCCCCGAGGACCTGCGCGCCTCGGTCGCCGCCGCGCTCGGCTCGGGCTACACGGTCAAGACGGGCACGCAGCTCGCCGACGACCTGGCGTCCGCGAACAACATGGACACCGAGTTCATCAGGATGGGTCTCCTGCTGTTCGGCCTGATCGCGATGCTCGTGGCGGCGCTGGTCATCTACAACACCTTCAACATCCTGGTGGCGCAGCGCGCCCGCGAGATGGCGCTGCTGCGCTGCATCGGCGCGACGAAGAAGCAGATCTTCGGCTCGATCCTGCTGGAGTCGGTCGTGGTCGGCGTGCTCTCCTCGGTGCTCGGCCTGCTCATCGGGCTCGGTCTCGGCGCGGCGGCACTGGCGGTGCTGGGTGCGGTGGACGCCCCCATTCCGACGGGGACCGGTGTCTCCCTCTCCAGCCGGACGATCGTCGTGGGCCTGCTCATCGGCATCATCGTGACGGTCGCGGCGGCCCTGCTGCCCGCCCGGGCGGCGACCCGGGTGGCGCCGATCGCGGCGCTGCGGAGCCAGGTCGAGGAGAGCACCTTCCGCGCCGGCGTGCTGCGGACCGTCTTCGGGGCGCTCTTCCTGCTGGCCGGTACGGGCGTCACAGTGCTGGGAGTGGCACAGGACCCCGGACAGGACGCCCTGCTGATCGTCATGGCGGGCGGCTGCGTCTTCTTCCTCGGCGTGCTGATCGTCGCGCCGATGATCGTCAAGCCGTTGGGCGCGTTCGTCGGGTGGCTGCCCAGGCGGCTCTTCGGAGTCCCGGGCAAGCTGGCGGTGGACAACTCGCGGCGCAACCCCAAGCGGGCGGCGACGACCACGGTCGCGCTCACCATCGGCGTGACCCTGATGTCGCTCATCTCCGTGATCACCACCACGACCCGTGCGACCGTCTCCGAGCAGCTCAACGAGCAGTTCCCGGTGGACTACATGATCGGCACGCAGCAGCGCGACTCGACGATCCCGCGCGCCGTGGCCGGGGAGCTGCGGTCCAGGCCCGAGTTCGGGTCCGTGATCACGGTCCGGGAGACCGAGGCCAGGATCAAGGGGCAGTCGGTGAACATCGGCGCCTTCACCGTCGATCCGCTGTTCAAGGTCACCCCGGTCAAGGGGTCGATGAAGGACTTCGGACCGGGCACCGCGGCGGTGACGAGCTGGACCGCCAAGGAGCTCGGCGTCACGGTCGGCGACACCGTGAAGGCGGCCGGCAGGGACTACCGCGTCGTCGCGCTTCTCTCCGACCAGTCCACGCCCGTGTACGGCGTGAACCTGACCGAGCGGGACTTCGACGCCGCTTTCCCGAGGGTCATGGACAAGCAGATCCTGATCAAGGTCAAGGACGGCGTGGCCGCCGACACGTCCCGCAGGATCGTCGAGGCGGTGACCGACCCGTACCCGACCGTGCTGGTGGAGAGCGCGCGTGAGACCCGGGGCGCGTTCGACGAGGCGCTGGACATGATCACTATGATCATCACCGGCCTGCTGGGGCTGGCGGTCCTCATCTCCCTGCTGGGCATCGCCAACACGCTGTCGCTGTCGGTCCACGAGCGGACCCGGGAGTCGGCGCTGCTGCGCGCGCTCGGCCTCACCCGGCCCCAGCTCCGCCGGATGCTCTCGATCGAGGCGCTCGTGCTCGGCCTCATCGGAGCGCTCGTGGGCGTCGCCCTCGGTGTCGGCTTCGGCTGGGCGGCGACGCAGACCATGGTGGACGACGTCATCTTCCGGGCGCCGGTCCTCCAGATCCTGGGCTTCGTCGCCCTCTCGGGCGTGGCCGGCGTGGTCGCCGCCCTCCTCCCCGCCCGGCGCGCGGCGAAGGCGTCCATCGTCGGCTCGCTCGCCAGCAGCTGATGGCCGCGCGGACACGCCTCCCGGGGACGACCCCCGGGAGGCGTTCCCGTATCGTCCGGAGGCCGCTCAGCGGGGGAACTGGTCGGCGACGGCCTGCGGGGCGAGCAGGGGGCGGACGGCGATCTCGCCGGTGTCCTTGTCGATGACGAGGCAGCCGCCCCCGACCGTCTCCGGCAGCGACCGCGGATCGTCCGGGTCGCCGCCCCGCACCCAGGCCACGTAAATGCGGCCGAAGGTGAAGATCTCCACTTTGGCGGACCGGCCGGCGAAGTACCCCTCCGCCAGCTCGCGCGCCCTCTGCGGCGAGACCTTCAAAGGCGCCGCCCCTCACGGTCGATGATCACCGAGAAGACGCCCGTCACGTCGGCGTACGGCGGCTCGACCGCCATGTGGCCCCGCTGGGCGTCGATCCAGAGGATCTCCCCGTGGCTGTTGACGGCGTTCCACGCGTGGCTGCCGCCGCTCGGCCAGCGGGTGATGAGGACGGCGGCGGCGCCGTGGCCTCCGGTGAGGAGCCGCCGGCCGATGACGGTGTACGCCCGGCGGCCGTGCCCCACGTACTCGAAGCGGTGCCCGATCCAGCGTTCGGCGCGGGACACCCCCTTCGCCTCGCCGGTCAGCACGGGCGTGCCGCTCGCGTCGTACTCGGGGATCCGGGGAGCCGCCACCAAGGGCTCGCCGTGCCAGGTGGACAACACGGAGAGCGCGCAGTCCACGGCGTTGGTGGACCGGAACGGGTCCTCCGACGGCCCCTCGGCGTTGATGAGCCGGATCCACGTGCCGCGCGGGTCGGGGAAACGTCCGCGCACGGCCTGGTCGAGGTCCCGCTGGGCCTGCGGGTCCGGCTCGGCGAGCCCGCCCGGCGTGCCGTACGGCCTGGCGAGGTCGAGGCGGGGCGGGCGCACGGGCCGGTCGAACCAGTCCCGTCCTCCGAGGGGCGCGACGGGCACCCGGACTCTCAGGGGATGCTCGTCGAGCGAGGGCGCCGGAATCTCGGCCGCCTTCTCGTAGTCCCGCCATCGGCGGCCGTCGGGCGTGACGACGGGGTTGTACACGCCGGTCGGCAACCGCCACCGGGACGTGCCGCGCGACTGCCGGCGGGACTGACGATGGGTGATCTCCTGAGACACGTGCCGCGGCTCCCCTCCACTCACGCGCGTATCAGGATGCCGATGCTAGAGGGGCACGGGCCCGAGGAGGTCCCATTCCGGCACACGCCCGGGCGGGTCGCACCGGTTCGCCGGTTAGATCCCGATCGACCGGGCAGGCGCCGTACGGAAGCGGCACGCGGCGGCCGGCGCGACGTGCGCGCCGGGCCGGCCCGGGGTCAGGCGGACGGGCCGAGCAGCGCGGGCAGGTCGGCGGCGAGCGCGCGGAAGGCCCGGCCGCGGTGGCTGATCGCGTCCTTCTCCTCGGGTGACAGCTCGGCGGTCGTCCGGGTCTCGCCCTCGGGCACGAAGATCGGGTCGTAGCCGAAGCCGCCGGTGCCGCGCGGCTCCCTCGTCAGGTGGCCGGAGATCACACCCTCGACGACGTGCTCCTGGCCGGACGGCAGCGCGATCGCGGCGGTGCAGGCGAACTGCGCCTGGCGGCGCCCGTCCGGCACGTCGGACACCTGGGCGAGCAGGAGGTCGAGGTTGGCCTTGTCGTCTCCGTGGGCGCCCGCCCACCGGGCCGAGAAGATGCCCGGCATGCCGTTCAGGGCGTCCACGCAGATGCCCGAGTCGTCCGCGACCGCGGGCAGGCCGGTGCGCGAGGCGACGGCGTGCGCCTTGAGCAGGGCGTTCTCCGCGAAGGTGAGGCCGGTCTCGGCGACGTCCGGGATCTCGGGGAAGGAGTCCATCCCCAGGAGCTCGATCTCCGCGCCGGACTCGGCGAGGATCCGGCGGAGCTCGGCGACCTTGCCGTTGTTCCGGGTGGCCAGGACGACCTTGTGCATTCTTTCTCCCTTGCTACCGGCCGCGTCGGGCCGGGCCGTACCGGCGGGTCAGGCGAGCGCCTCGGTCTGCAGGCGGGTGAGCTCGGCGCAACCGAGGGCGGCGAGGTCGAGCAGCCCGTCCAGCGCGGCGCGGTCGAAGGGCGCGCCCTCGGCGGTGCCCTGGACCTCCACGAAGTCGCCCTTGCCGGTCATCACCACGTTCATGTCGGTCTCGGCCTTGACGTCCTCGACGTAGCAGAGGTCGAGCATCGGCTCGGAGCCGACGACCCCGACCGAGACGGCGGCGACCGAGTCGACCAGCGGGTTGCCCGGGCACATCTTCTTGCCGCGCATCCACGCGATCGCGTCGGCCAGCGCGACGTACGCGCCCGTGATGGCGGCGGTGCGGGTGCCGCCGTCCGCCTGCAGCACGTCGCAGTCGAGCAGCACGGAGTTCTCCCCGAGCGCCTTGTAGTCCACGCAGGCGCGCAGCGAGCGGCCGATCAGACGGGAGATCTCGTGCGTCCGCCCGCCGATCTTGCCCCGGACGGACTCGCGATCGCTGCGGGTGTTGGTCGAGCGCGGCAACATGGCGTACTCGGCGGTGACCCAGCCGAGGCCGCTGCCCTTGCGCCAGCGGGGCACCCCCGCCTCCACCGTCGCGGCGCACAGCACCTTGGTGCCGCCGAACTCGACGAGCACGGAACCCTCGGCATGGGCGAGCCAGTTCCTGGTGATCGTCACGGGGCGAAGCTGATCGGGTCGACGTCCGTCTGCACGAGCCATGACGCTCACCCTAGGTCATATACCGCACCGCTTCGGGCCAACTCGGTCCGCCCGTGGAAGCCTCCGGCGGCCGCGTCGCCGAGCACCCGCTCCGGGTCGTACCACGGAACGAGATGGGTGAGCACGAGGGTCCGCGCCTCCGCCCTGGCCGCGTGCTCGGCCGCCTGCCGCCCGGTGAGGTGGATGTCGGGCCGTTCTCCCGGGCCTTCGACGAAGGACGCCTCGCACAGCAGCACGTCCGCCTCGCGGGCCAGCGTGACCAGCTCCGCCGACTCGCCGGTGTCCCCCGAGTACGCCACCGAGCGCCCGCCGTGCGAGACGCGGAAGCCGTACGTCTCGACGGGGTGGTTCATCGGCGCGGCGACCACCTCGAACGGGCCGATCCGCCGGGTGCCGGGCCGGAGCCGTAAGAAGTCGAAGGAGTTCTCCATGACGGGCTCGTCCGGCATCGCGTACGCGGCGTTGAGCCGGCGCGACGCGTCGGCGGGCGCGTACACCGGCACCTTGGGCAGCGGTCCGTCCGGGGAGTACGTCCGCACGACGTGGTACGCGCACATGTCGAGGCAGTGGTCGGCGTGCAGGTGGGACAGGCAGACGGCGTCCACGTCGTAGAGGCCGGAGTACCGTTGCAACGCGCCGAGCGCCCCGCTGCCGAAGTCGAGGAGCAGGCGGAACCCCTCCGCCTCCAAGAGGTAGCAGGAGGCGGGGCTGTCCGGCCCGGGGAAGCTGCCCGAGCAGCCGATGACCGTGAGCTTCACCGGGCCCTCCCCTCGGCCGAGCCGTTGCCGCCGGCCGCGACGGAAGCGCCCGGCCCGCTGGATCCGTCGCCGGACCCATCGCCGGACCCATCGCCGGAGCCGTCGCCCACCGGGGCCAGCTCCACCGCCTGGATCTCCGGCCCGAGGAAACGCCGTCCGAGCTGCTCGAACAGGGCGGTCTCGCCCGTCGCGCGGAAGACGTGCCGGGGCGGCTCCCCCGCCGCGCACGCGAGCCCCCGGTCGTGCAGGACGCGGAAGACGTCCTTGGCCGTCTCCTCGGCGCTGGACACGAGCGTGACGCCGTCCCCGGCGACGTACGAGACCGCGCCGGTGAGCAGGGGATAGTGGGTGCAGCCGAGGATCAGCGTGTCGCAGCCCGCGTGCTGGATCGGTTTCAGATAGCCGCGGATCACCTCGATGAGCTCGTCGCTCATCGTCTCGCCGCGCTCGACGAAGTCGACGAGGAGGGGCGCGGCCACCCCGGTCAGCTCGACGTCGGGAGCGGCGGCGAACGCGTCCTGGTAGGCCATCGACGCGATCGTGGCCCGGGTGCCGATCACCCCGACCCTGCCGTTCCTGGTGGCGCGCACGGCCCGCCGGGTGGCCGGCTGGATCACCTCGACCACGGGGACGTCGTACCGCTCGCGCGCGTCGCGCAGCACGGCGGCGCTGGCGCTGTTGCAGGCGATGACGAGCATCTTGACGTCGTGCTCGACCAGGTGGTCCATGACCTCCAGCGCGTACCTGCGGACCTCGGCGATCGCCTTCGGCCCGTACGGCTGGCGCGCGGTGTCCGCCACGTACACGATGGGCTCGTGCGGGAGCTGATCGATGATCGCGCGGGCGACCGTGAGACCCCCCACACCGCTGTCGAAGATCCCGATCGGCCTGCTGTTCTCCGGCATGAGTCCCAAGGTTAGGGGACCGGGGGCGATTCACTGAGGGTAAGAATGCTCACACCGCCGACGGGTTTCCCGACCGCTCCCCGGGGCCGCTCACCGTGCCCCGGGGCTCCCGTACTCCGGCCCGCGGGCTCAGCCGCGGCCGACGCGGGCGAGCTGGCGGGACTGGGCGACCAGGCGGCCGGCGGAGTCCCACACCTCGACCTCCTCGTCGAACCACCCGTCGCTGACCAGCCGGCCGCTGCCGAGCAGGGTCAGCCAGCCGGGCGCGGGCAGCGCGCGCAGGTACCAGGTCAGCTCGACGGTCGGCGCCCATCCCCTGCCTCCCGCGGAGAACACCACGGGCGGCAGCGCGTCCACGGCGAGCGCGATGACGTACGGGTCCGGGTCCTGCGGCTCGACCATCCGGAAGTACGCGCGCGACTCGGGCCGCCCGCTGGGGGCGCCGCGCAGCCACCCGATCGAGTCCGGGTCGAACCGCAGCTCGATCTGCGCGCCGAGCGTCATGTTCGACTCCGGCTTGGGCGTCGGGAGCCGTACGCAGTCGTCGAGGCCGGGCATGGCGGTCTGCGGGACACCCGACCAGTGGGGCGCCGCCTCCGGGTCCAGGGTCGCGGTGGTGACCTGCATGTCGATGAACCGCTCGCCGTCCCTCATGAGGGTCGCGCGCGTCATGGCGGCGGTGCGGCCCGTCTTGAGCCGTTCGAGCCGCACCGTGGCCGGTCCCGGCGGGATGGGCTTGAGGAACTGGGCGGAGGTCGAGACGGGGTGCGGGTGCTCGGACGCGTCGGTCACCGCGCGCAGCATCGCCGCCATCAGGTATCCGCCGTTCAGGGGTCCGCCGATCGCGTACCCGTCGTCCAGACAGACGTCGTAGGTCGTGTCGTCCACCTTGATCGCCTGGGTGGCCTCGTCGAACTTGGTCACCGCACCCCGCTTCCCGAATGTTGTTCTGGTAACGGTCAGTTTATCGGCTCCTCGGTAACCGTCATGTTTCGGGTCAAGTGAAGTGCAAGCGTTTCGCTAACTTCGCGGCTTACGTTGAGAATCACCTACTGTCACCCGACATGTGAGAGAGACATGCCTGCCGACATCCCGCCGTTCCCCCAAGGGCAGGATCCCGATCGGACGATCGCGTATCGGACGCCTCAGCCGCCTTCACAGCCGCAGCCCCACGACGACGGACGCACCCGGCAGTGGCCGTACCCGGAGGAGCTCGGGCCGCCCGCGCCGCCGGGCCCGCCCGCGACCGGGAAGCGGGGCGGCGGGCGCGGCTGGATCATCGCGCTGGTCGCGGCGGTGCTCGTGGGCGTCGTCGGCGGAGGCGGCGTGTGGGCCGCGAGCGTGCTCAGCGGCGGCGGGACGCAGCCCCACGAGGTGCTGCCCGGCAACGCCGCCGCGTACCTGCGGCTCGACCTCGACCCCGCGGCCAACCAGAAGCTGGCGCTGCTCGGCATCGCGCGCAAGTTCTCCGCCACCAAGGAGAGCTTCGCCGGGGACGACCCGCGCGCGGCCGTGTTCGAGACGCTGCGCGAGGAAGCCGACGACCTCGCCGAGGTCGACTACGCCAGGGACGTCGAGCCCTGGCTGGGCGACCGCATCGGCATCGCCGTGTTCCGCTCCCAGTCCGAGTACCCCCTCATCCCCCAGACGGCGATCGCCGTACAGGTGAAGGACGAGGCGGCGGCCCGCGCGGGCCTGGCGAAGCTGCTCGGCGACAGCGGCCCGCTGACGCCCCGCGGCATCGCGTTCCGCGACGGATACGCCATCCTCGGGCACACGCAGGCGGACGCCGACGGGTACGCCAAGGCCGCCCCGCTGTCGGAGAACGAGCGGTTCGCCGGGGACATGGACGCGCTGGGCGAGCCCGGGGTGCTGTCCTTCTGGGCGGACCTGAGCGCGACCACCCTGAACTCGGGCGACGCCGAGGACCGGGCCGCGACCGAGCTCGTACGCGACGCCCGGCTCGCCGGGGCCCTCAGGTTCGGCGACGACTACGCCGAGCTGACCGGGGTCGTCCGCGGCATGGACCTCAAGCAGGCCGAGACCGCGCCCGTCAAGCTGGGCGAGCTGCCCGCGAGCACCGCGGCCGCGTTCGGGGTCTCCGGCCTGGGCGACCTGCTCCGCGACCAGTGGGCGAAGCTCCAGAAGGCCGCCGAGGGCACCTCCGACGGCCGGGCGCTCACCCAGACGGGCGAGCGGTACGGCCTCACGTTGCCGGACGACCTGGTGACACTCTTCGGCGAGAGCGTCACCATGGCCGTGGACCGCGAGGGCCTGGACGGCGACCAGCCGAAGGGCGGCGTGGTGCTGCGGACCGACCCGGCCAAGGCGCGGGAGGTCCTGGCCAAGCTCGAGGGCTCCGCCGCCGAGGGCGGGGTGGCGCCCCAGCTCGTCAAGGTCGACGGGGACGGCATGCTGGTCGTGGCGACCTCGGAGGACTACGCGAAGACGCTGTCCGCTCCCGGCACGCTCGGCGACGACGAGACGTTCCAGCGGGCGGTGCCGGGCGCCGACGACGCCACCTTCGGCCTGTACGCCGACCTCGACCGGTTCGAGGATTTCTACCTCGGCGACCTGAAGGGCGAGGACCGGGCCGACCTCGAGGTGCTGCGGGCGGTCGGCCTCAGCGGCCGGCTCGCCGGCGAGAACGCGGGGTTCACGCTCCGCGTCCTGTTCGACTGACACCGTCCGGCGCGGGACCCGCTTGACCGGCCTCCCGGAAAACGCCGAGGGCCGGTTCCGATCTGTTCGGAACCGGCCCTCGTCACAACTACACGGTCCAGACGGACGGCTAGGCCCAGAGCTGGCCTTCGAGACGCTCCTCCGCCTGGTCGAGGGTGCCCTCGTAGGCGCCGGTGGAGAGGTACTTCCAGCCGCCGTCGGCGACGACGAACACGATGTCGGCCCGCTCCCCCTCCTGTACGGCCTTGCGGGCCATGCCGAGGGCGGCGTGCAGGGCGCACCCGGTGGAGATGCCGGCGAAGATGCCCTCGGTCGCGAGCAGTTCCCGCGTACGGCGCAGGGCGTCGGCCGACGTCACGGAGAACCGGGTGGTCAGCACCGAGGCGTCGTACAACTCGGGGACGAAGCCCTCGTCCACGTTGCGCAGGCCGTAGACGAGCTCGCCGTACCGCGGCTCGGCCGCGACGATCTTGACGTCGGGGACCTTCTCCCGCAGGTAGCGCCCGACACCCATGAGCGTGCCGGTCGTGCCCAGGCCCGCCACGAAGTGCGTGACCGTCGGCAGGTCCTCGTAGATCTCCGGCCCGGTCGACTCGTAGTGGGACCGCCAGTTGGCGTCGTTGCCGTACTGGTAGAGCATCACCCAGTCGGGATGCTCTGCGGCGAGCCCCTTGGCGACCCGGACCGCCTCGTTGGACCCGCCCGCCGCGGGCGAGGAGATGATCTCGGCGCCCCACATCCGCAACAACTGGCGGCGTTCCTCGGAGGTGTTCTCCGGCATGACGCAGATCAGCCGGTATCCCTTGAGCCGGGCGGACATCGCCAGCGAGATGCCGGTGTTGCCCGAGGTCGGTTCGAGGATGGTGCAGCCGGGCGTGAGCAGGCCGTCCTTCTCCGCCTGGGCGATCATCCACAGCGCGGGGCGGTCCTTGATCGACCCGGTCGGGTTGCGGTCCTCCAGCTTGGCCCAGACGCGCACGTCACCCGACGGGGACAGGCGCGGCAGGCCGACCAGAGGCGTGCGACCGACCGAGTCGATCAGAGAGTCGAAACGCATGGTGTGTACGGCTCTCGCCTAGCGGGCGCCGCCGGCGACGGCCGGCAGCACCGTGACCGTGTCGCCGTCGGCGACCGGCGTGCCCAGGCCGCCCAGGAACCGGACGTCCTCGTCGTTGAGGTACACGTTGACGAAGCGGCGCAGCCCGGAGTCGTCCACCAGGCGGTCACGCAGGCCCGGGTGGCGCGACTCAAGGTCGCCGATCAGCTCTTCCAGGGTGGCGCCGGTGGCGTCCACGGCCTTGGCGCCGTCGGTGTAGGTGCGGAGGATGGTCGGAATGCGGACCTCGATGGCCATCGCGGGTCAGTCTCCTTGATCAGTGGTCGTCATGGTGAACGGCCCACCTCATTGAAACGGAGGCGGGCAGGCGGCGATTCCGATGCGGAACGGAACTCAGCGACAGTCGTAGACGACGACAGAAGGGGTGTGCGCGAAGAGGAACTTCTGCACGGGAGATCCGGGGCAAACACGGCCCGGGAGGACAGCCGACGACAGCCCGGGGCGGACGTCATCGAAAGGCATGACGCCAGTCTAGCCGTACGACTCCACGATCTTGACTGGCTCCTCCGTTATGACGCCCTCCACGATCCGGTAGGAGCGGAACTCCACGTCGTCCTCGGAGGCGGTCGAGACGAGGACGTAGTGCGCGTTCGGCTCCGACGCGTACGACACGTCCGTGCGGGACGGGTACGCCTCCGTCGCGGTGTGGGAGTGGTAGATGACGACCGGCTCCTCGTCCCTGTCGTCCATCTCCCGCCACACGCGGAACTGCTCCATCGAGTCGAAACGGTAGAACGTCGGGGAACGCTCGGCGTTCTCCATCGGGACGAACCGCTCGGGCCGGTCGGAACCCGCCGGACCTGCGACGACGCCGCACGCCTCGTCCGGGTGGTCCGCCCGCGCGTGGGCCACGATCTTGTCCACCAGTTCCCGTGCGATGGTCAGCATGGCCTCACCATAGGGCACGGACGAGGGTGTCCTGGAGATAGGTCAGCCACTCGTAGATCGCGAGGGCGGGATAGCGCGGATCCTCCTCCGACATCTCCGCCATCTCGTCGTGGATCTGCTCCGTGACGCCCAGCCGGACGCCGAGCGCGAGCCGCACGTCGTTGAGCGCGCGCAACCACGCCTGCGCCTGCTCGGCGGTGAGCTCCACCACCCCCGGCTCGGCCGTCTCCAGCAGCGTCCGCGCGTCGGCCCGCTTGCCCTCGCGCAGCGTCGCCTCCGTGTAGCGCCGGAACTCTCCCGCCGCCTCGTCGTCCTCCGCGTACGCCGAGGGGAACAGCCGGGCGAGCACCGGGTCGGAGGGGACCTCGCCGGAGCCGATGCCGAGCGCCCGCTCCAGCGGGTCCTCGCCGGTCACCCCCGGCTCGACCAGACTGAGGATCTGGGCCACCAGGGACGTGAGGACGGACACCTCCCCGACGTCGAGCGTGATCGACACACCCTCGCCCGCGGCCGTGAAGCCGGTGCTCACACCTCACCCCGTTCTCCGAGCGGCGTACGGCCGCCGAGCCCCCACCGCAGGGTCGACATCAGCGGTCCTGCTGGACGGTGGCCCACAGGCCGTACGAGTGCAGGATCTGGACGTCGCGCTCCATCTCCTCGCGGCTGCCGCTGGCGACCACCGCCTTGCCCTTGTGGTGAACGTCCATCATCAGCTTCTCCGCCTTCTCCCGGGGATAGCCGAAGACCGTCTGGAAGACATATGTGACGTACGACATGAGATTGACCGGGTCGTTCCAGACAATCGTCAGCCACGGCAGATCGGGCCGCACGTCCATCTCCGGACGCTGGACCTCCATCGGAGCGGTAGCACCCACGTAACCATCCTGCACCACGCCCGCCGTAGTCTCGACACGTGCAGATGACCATGAGCAGCGCCTTGCTCACCGACCACTACGAACTGACCATGCTGCAGGCGGCCCTCGCCGGGGGAGCCGCGCACCGCCGGGCGGTCTTCGAGGTGTTCGCCCGCCGCCTCCCCGGAGGCCGGCGATACGGAGTGGTCGCGGGGACGGCCCGCGTCCTCGACGCGCTGGAGGACTTCCGGTTCGGCGAGGAGGAGCTGGAGTTCCTGCGCGCCGCCCGCGTCGTGGACGAGCCCACGCTGGAGTTCCTCGCCGGCTACCGGTTCACCGGCCAGGTGTACGGCTACCGCGAGGGCGAGTCCTACTTCCCCGGGTCACCGGTCCTGGTGGTCGAGGGCACGTTCGCCGAGGCGGTCCTCCTGGAGACCGTGATCCTTTCGATCCTCAACCACGACTGCGCGGTGGCCTCGGCCGCCTCCCGCATGGTCCAGGCGGCCGGCCGGCGCCCGATCATCGAGATGGGCTCACGCCGCACCCACGAGTCCGCCGCCGTCGCCGCCGCCCGCGCCGCCTACCTGTGCGGCTTCGGCTCCACCTCCAACCTGATGGCCGGGCACCTGTACGGCGTGCCCACCGCGGGCACCGCCGCGCACGCGTTCACGCTGCTGCACGACTCCGAGGAGGCCGCCTTCCGCGCCCAGCTCGACTCGCTCGGCCTCGGCACGACCCTCCTCGTCGACACGTACGACGTGGCGAAGGCGGTGCGCACGGCGGTCGAGCTGGCCGGCCCCGAGCTCGGCGCGGTGCGGATCGACTCCGGCGACCTGGCCGAGGTCGCCCTGGACGTGCGCCGGATCCTCGACGCCTTCGGCGCGAACCGGACGCGCATCGTCGTGACCGGCGACCTCGACGAGTTCGCCATCGCGGCGCTCGCCGCCGCCCCCGTCGACGGGTACGGCGTCGGCACCTCCGTGGTCACCGGGTCGGGCCACCCGACGGCGAACTTCGTCTACAAGCTGGTCGCCCGCGAGGACGCCGGCGGAGTGCTGCGGCCGGTCGCCAAGCAGTCCGTGGGCAAGCCGAGCAGGGGCGGCCGCAAGTGGGCCTACCGCGCGGTCGAGGACGGCACCGCCGTCGCCGAGATCGTCACGGGCGAGCCGGCGGAGGGCGCGCACCGGCCGCTGCTCGCCGAGCTGGTCAGGGACGGCGTGGTCGTGGGCCGCGAGCCGCTGGAGGACGCGCGGGCGCGGCACCGGGCCACGGTGGCGGAGCTGCCGACGATGGCGCACAGCCTCTCCCCCGGAGACGCCGCGATCCCTACTATCTTCAGTTGATCGCGGGGGACCGGCGCATGAGGACGACGTCGGTCCCTTCGCGGTCGTTTTACTCTGTTTCGCATGAAATCCGCGCTCATCATCGTGGACGTGCAGAACGACTTCTGCGAGGGCGGCAGCCTCGCGGTGGGGGGCGGCGCCGAGGTGGCCGCCGCGATCGGCCCGCACGCGCGGCGGCACGGCTACGACCATGTCGTGGCCACCCGCGACTACCACATCGACCCGGGGACGCACTTCGCCGAGCGGCCCGACTACGTGGGCACCTGGCCCGCACACTGTGTGGCGGGCACCGCGGGCGCCGCGTTCCACCCGGCGCTCGACGTCGCCCCCATCGAGGAGGTGTTCAGCAAGGGCGCCCACGCGGCGGCCTACAGCGGCTTCGAGGGCGTCGCGGAGGACGGCACCGGCCTCGCGGACTGGCTCCGCGACCGGGGCGTGGTGTCCTTGGACGTCGTCGGCATCGCCACCGACCACTGCGTACGGGCCACGGCGGTGGACGGCGCCCGCGAGGGCTTCGCCGTACAGGTGCTGCTCGACCTCACCGCCGGGGTGGCGGCGGCGACGACCGAGGCCGCGCTCGCCGAGCTGGCCGAGGCCGGCGTGCGGCTCACCGGAACGCCGACCGTGCGCGCCTGAGGCCCCCGGGTACGCGGGCTCTCCCCCGCTGCCTCAGGGCCTTTCGCCGCCGTGCCCAGGGGGCGGCGGCGGCGAGTGAATGTTCAATATGGCCCGCACGGTGCGCGAGAGATGTGTTACGTAGAGTGACAACTCCTCGCGATTGGCGGCGTCGATGTTCGCGTTCCTGCTCGGCCTGTCCTGGCTCGTCCTCACCCCCATCTGCATCTGGCGGCTCTTCGGCCGCGAGCAGTCCAGGCCGGCCCGCGTGTCCGGGGTGGTCACGCTGGCGATGCTGGAGGCGGCCACGCTGACGGTCGCCTGGGCGGAGCAGCCTCCGCACGACACGGACGGCCGGAGTGTGGCCGGAGCCTCCGCGCACGTCGCGGCGCACGCCCCCACCCCCTCCACCTCGACCCCGTCGGCCGCCCCGTCCCCCGCCTGCCCGACCCGCACCCCCGCACCCGAGTCCGTACAGCCGGCCCGCCGGAGCCGCGACGGCGTGCGTGGCCTGACCATCTACTGGACGGCGGCGCCCCAGCAGTGCCGAACCGCGACGGTGACGTTCCGCCGTACCGGCAGGAAGGTGCGGATCTGGCTGGACGAGGGCGCGGTGCACGGCGCCGACGTGCAGGGACGGGAGTCCCGGACGCTACCCGTCCGGGTCGCCGAGGGACGGGCGGCGCTCGATCTGACGCTCATGCCGCCGCTGCGTCCGGGGGCGCGGTACGTGGCGGTCGACGGCCGCACCGGCGACCGGATCCCGGAGAAGCGGCGGCCGAACAAGTGACCCCGCCCTCTTCGAACGCTCGTCGTCCGAACGGGCCGGGCCTGTCCCCACGGCCTACCTCGGCCGGATGTTGTGGTTGTGGGCGAACAGGTTGCCGGGGTCGTACTGGCGCTTCACCGCCGCGAGCCGCTCATAGGTCCGCGTGGGATAGATCGCGGCGACGTCCTCCTCGGTGGCGGAGGCGAGGAAGTTCGCGTAGGCGCCGCCGACGTGAGGTGCGAGCCTCGCCCAGATCGCGTCCAGAGCCGGACGAGCGGCCTCGACGACCGGCTCCGGACCCGCGACGGTGGTCACGAACATCAGCTCCGCCTGACGATGCGCGTAGGCGGTGGCGTCGCCGGGGACTCGGGACACCGCGCCGCCGACGCTGCGAACGGCGATGAACGGTGCCCCCTCCGACGCCGATGCCTCGACCAGGATCCGGAGGACGTCGGGCACCGATTCCCTGTCGGCGAACGCGCTCCGGGTCACGAGCCGGATGCCGGGCGGCGGGGTCAGGCCCTCCACGAGGGTGTCCGCGTAGGGCTTCAGCGCGACATCGTCGGCGATCACCGTGCCGAGCCGGCGGACCGGATCGACGGCCCGGGCCGCGAGCTCCGGATCATCGCCGTCGAAGGCGACCTGGATCTCGACCGGCGCTTCGGGTCCGCCGGCGAAGGGATTGGCGAAGCTCGCGATGGATGTGAGCTCTTCGGGGGCGGTGCGGAGGTGGTCCGCCCATCCCTGGAGCACGCCGGCCGCCTCCGACGCCGGGAAGGCGATCGTGCCGTGGAAGACGTCCGTCGTCGGGTGTGCCGCGAACTCGAAGGCGGTCACGATCCCGAAATTGCCGCCGCCTCCGCGAATCGCCCAGAACAGATCCGGGTTCTCGTCCGTGCCCGCACGCACGACCTCTCCGTCGGCGGTGACCACCTCGGCGGCGACCACGTTGTCCGACGCGAGGCCGTACTTCCTGACCTTCCAGCCGATGCCGCCGCTCAGGGTCAGCCCGCCGACGCCCACGCCCTTGGTGTCGCCCGAAGAGATCGCCAGGCCGTGCGGGGCCAGGGCGGCCGCGACCTGACCCCAGGTGGCGCCGCCGCCGATCCGCACGAGGTGACGTTCCTTGTCGGTGATCTCCACGCTCGCGAGCCCGCCGAGGTCGATCACGACGCCGCCGTCGTTGGTGCCGAAGCCAGCGAAGCCGTGGCCGCCGCCTCGTACGGACAGCGGAAGCGCCGCGCCGGCGGCGAACCTGACAGCCGCTCGCACGTCCTCGACGCTCTCGGGCCGCAGAACGCAGGCCGGGCTGCCCGAAGCCAGTACCGAGCGCCTGGCCGACTCGTACTCCGCTCCGCCCGGTTCGATGATGTCGCCGCCGAAGTCGCGGCGAAGGGTTTCAAGCGCTGAGCTCATGACGTGACGTTCCTTCCACACGGGAGTGTTGGCCGAACGAACACGAGATGCCGGCGACCCGACCCCTGTGACAGCACGGTCATGTGACGTGCGTCATGGATCGCGGATGTCACACGGCGGCCGGGACCGGCATCTTATGCGTGTGACAGGGTCGATAACGAGCAGGCGGGAGCCGGCCATGAACGAGCGCGGCGAGCCGACGACGGACACAGCCGAGCCGCTCGCCCGAAGCGACCGCACGGGCTCCGCCGCGGACCTGACCACCGAGGCGTTCGTCGCCCACCGCAACCTGCTGTTCACCGTCGCCTACGAGATGCTCGGCTCCGCCGCCGACGCCGAGGACGTCCTGCAGGAGACCTGGCTGCGGTGGGCGGGCGTCGATCTCGGCACGGTGCTGGACCGGCGCGCGTACCTGGTCAAGATCACCACCCGGCAGGCCCTCATGCGGCTGCGCACACTCGGCCGGCGCAAGGAGTCCTACGTCGGCCCCTGGTTGCCCGAGCCGCTGCTCACCGCGCCCGACGTGGCCGAGGACGTCGAGCTGGCCGACAGCGTCTCGACGGCGATGCTCCTGGTGCTGGAGACGCTCACGCCGACCGAGCGGGCGGTGTTCGTGCTGCGCGAGGTGTTCGATGTCGACTACGACGAGATCGCCGACGCGGTCGGCAAGAGCCAGGCCGCGGTCCGCCAGATCGCCCACCGGGCGCGGTCGAACGTCGCCGCGCGCCGACCGCGCGGCGTCGTCTCCCCGGCCCAGACCCGCGACGCGCTCGCGGCGTTCCGGCGGGCGGTCGAAACGGGCGAGCTGCAACGTCTGCTCGACATCCTCGCGCCGGACGTCGTCCTCCTGAGCGACGGCGGCGGAGTCAGGCAGGCCGCGCCGACTCCCGTCGTGGGAGCCGGCCGGGTGGCCGACGTGCTGCGCAGGATCGCCCCCGAGGCGACGCTGCGGCCGGCCCAGGTCAACGGCCACCCGGCACTGATCGTCCGGCTGGACGGCGACATCGACACCGTCATCACGGTGCGCATCGACGACGGCCTCATCACCGGGCTCTACGCCGTGCGCAATCCCGAGAAGCTGTCGTACATGGAGCGGGAGACCATTGTGAGCCGCTGAGCCCTGGGCTCCGCCGGCACGTCGGCACTGGGGCGGGCCGGCCGCCCGCCCCGCGGCGCCCACGGCGTCCCACCGCCTGCCTCCCGTACCCGGTCCCGCGAAAGGGGACGGCCCGGAGTCAGCGGCGCTGGGTGGCCCACTTTCTGATCATGGCGATGCGTTCCTTGATCTGCTCGGCCGACGCCTGAGCGATGGCGGGACCGCCGCACGAGCGGCGCAGCTCGGCGTGGATGACGCCGTGCGGCTGCCCGGTGCGGTGGTTCCACGCGCCGACCAGGCCGTTGAGCTCCTTGCGCAGCTCGTGGATCTGCTCGTGCGGGGCGAGGGCGGGCGCCGGCTCGTCGGTGCTCTTCCGCCGTTTGGAGGCCTGCTGGTCGGCCTGCCGCCGGCGCAGCAGGGACGCCACCTGGTGGGGCTCCAGCAGCCCGGGAAGGCCGATGAAGTCCTCCTCCTCCGGGGAGCCGGGCGCGGCGGAGGTGCCGAACTCGCCGCCGTCGAACAGCACCCGGTCGAAGGTCGCCGACGCCTCCAGCGTCTGGAACGGCAGCTCGTCCCCGAGCGCGTCCGGCTGCTTGCGCTCCTGCTGCACACGTTCGAGCAGGGAGTCGTCCAGCCCGTCCTCCGGCTGCGATCGGCCGAGGACGTGGTCGCGTTCCTCCTCCATCTCGGCGGCGAGCCCCATGAGGACCGGCACGGACGGCAGGAAGACGGACGCCATCTCCCCCCGCTTGCGGGCCCGGACGAAACGCCCGACCGCCTGCGCGAAGAACAGCGGCGTGGAGGTGCTGGTGGCGTAGACGCCGACGGCGAGCCTCGGGATGTCCACACCCTCGGACACCATGCGGACCGCGACCAGCCATCGCGCCTGCGACGCGGAGAAGTCCTTGATCTTCTGGGACGCCCCGGGATCGTCGGAGAGGACGACCGTCGCGCCCTCGCCGCTCACCGTCCTGATGTGCCGGGCGTACGCGCGGGCCGACTCGTGGTCGGAGGCGATGACGAGGCCCCCGGCGTCGGGGACGCCCCGGCGCACCTCGGTCAGCCGCCGGTCGGCCGCGTGGATGACCTGGCGGATCCAGTCGCCCTTCGGGTCGAGCGCGGCCCGCCACGCCTGGGAGAGCTGGTCCTTGGTGAGCGGGGTGCCGAGGGTGGCGGCGATCTCGTCGCCCGCCCGCGTCCGCCACTTCATCTCGCCCGAGTACGCCAGGAAGATCACCGGACGGACGACGCCGTCGGCCAGCGCCGGACCGTACCCGTAGGAGTAGTCGGAGGCGCTGCGCAGGGCCCCGTCGCCGTCTTCGACGTAGGTGACGAAAGGGATCGGGCTGTCATCCGAGCGGAACGGCGTGCCCGTCAGCGCCAGCCGCCTGGCGGCCGGCTCGAACGCCTCCCGGACGCCGTCGCCCCACGACTTCGCGTCGCCCGCGTGGTGGATCTCGTCGAAGATCACCAGCGTCTTGCGGGCCTCCGTGCGCGCCCGGTGCAACGCCGGGTGCATCGAGACCTGGGCGTACGTGATCGCCACGCCGGTGTAGTCGCGCGAGGTGGCGCCCTGGCTGTTCTTGAACTCGGGATCGATGGCGATGCCGACCCGGCTTGCCGCGTCCGCCCACTGCCGCTTGAGGTGCTCGGTGGGCGTCACGATGGTCACGGCCTTGACGACGCCCTTGGACAGCAGCTCGCTGGCGATCCGCAGCGCGTACGTGGTCTTGCCCGCGCCCGGGGTCGCGACGGTGAGGAAGTCCCTCGGCTCACGCTGGAAGTAAAGGTCGAACGCCTCCTGCTGCCACGCGCGCAACTTGGGCGCGGTGCCCCAGGCGGCTCGGTCGGGATAGGAAGGCGACAGATGCGATGCGGCGGATACGCTCAACGACGCCTCCCCCATCCCGTTGGGACAATGCTGTATCTATCGGTTCGCTCCCTCACAGTGACCTCAGAGTAGCCCGCCCGACCGACAAGACGTGCCGACCGCCCGAGATCCTGGCGGGGATCACCCCGCTGTGCTACGGCGGGCCGTACGCGCTGAGACATGTGTCACAACCGCCCCGCGCCCTCGGCGGCGGCCGGCAAGCCGGGTTTCCGCTCCCCCGGGTCGCCCGGGGGCGTACGACGCACCGGAAGGCGGAGATGTCAGCGGACGGCGGCCATCACGGCGTCGATGTCCGCGCGGGCGGCGGGTTCGTCCGGGTGGGCGAGCCCCAGGAGCACCGTGCTCGTGCCCTCGGCGTCGAGGAGCAGCGTCACGCGCAGGAAGGCCGGCCGGTTCACGGCGTCCCGGTACTCGGCGCGCAGCGCCCGCGTGTAGCCGCGGCGGGACCCGGCCCTCACCGCCCTGTCGTCCACGACATCGATCTTGTCGCCGCGCAGCAGCAGCCGCCCGTACATCTCGCTCAGGGAGACCACCGCCGGTCGCGGGTCCGCCGGGTCGGCGCGCTCGCCGCGCCGGGCCATCACGGTGGCCCGCCCGTCCTCCACGGCCACCGACGTGAAGCCCGTCACCGGCGCGACGAGGCCCTCCCGCCATCCGGGAGGGAGGTCGTACGCGACACGGGCGAGCGGGTCGACGACCGTGCCGGTGGGGGCCCGCTCCGTGCCGCCGCCGATGACCGTCACGACCAGCACGCCGACCACCAGGCCGGCCGCGGCCGAGACCACGGTGCCGACGAGGAGGCGCACCATCCACCGGGGCATCCGGCGCGGCGGCGACGCCGGGGTGCCGTACCGGTGGGCCGACGGCGGCAGGCTCTCGCCGGGATGACCGTCGGCGTCGGCATAAGGATGAACACCTCGGCGGAAGGGGTCGGCACGCCCGGAGAAGGCGGCATCGTGACCGGAGCCGCGCTCGGCGTCGTCACCGCGAAGCGCGTCGCCGCGTTTCCCGTCGACTCCGGCCGCGTCGTCCGGGTCGGACGGCGGCCATACTCGACGCGTCCATTCCTCGTCCACGACGCCTCCTGAACCACGGCACGAGCGCTGAGCGGTGGATTTCGCGGGTCGGCATCCCTCGGCGGGAAGTCAACAGGAGTTACTCACGGCTACGGCGGCCCGTCAACGGGAGTCCCGACATTCTTCGCCAGGCCAGGCCGCCCGAGTACAACGCCGACACGCCCTGGAGCTCCGCCTTGGCCCGGAGCGCCGCCGCCGCCCTGGCTCGAAGCGCCGCCGTGACTGAAGCGCCACCGCGCCCTGGAGCGCCGCCCTGGCCCGGAGCGCCGCCGTGGCTTGAAGCACCGCCCTGGCTCGGAGCGCCGCCGTGCCTTGAAGCGCCGCTGTTCCACACTGCCGGAGGCTCACGCCCCCGACCGGCGGTAGGTGTCCCACATCTCGTGCATCCGGGCGGCCTGACCGGCGGTGAACTCCGACATGCACCGGTCGTACCCGTAGTCCATGAAGTTGCGGACGGGGTCGTCGCCGGGCGCCGGGCACGAGTCCCTGCGCCCGGGACAGCCGGAGCTCGGCGACGCCTCGGGGGGCGTGTCGTCCACGAAGTCGCCCGGCGCCTCGCAGCCGTTCTCGAAGGTGTGCACCAGCCCGAACCAGTGGCCGATCTCGTGAACGGCGGTGAATCCTCGGTTGAAGTTGACCAGCGGCCCTCCGGGCATGCTGCGCCAGTCGATCACCACGCCGTCGAGCTGCGGCTCGTCCTTGTACCAGTACGGATATGTGGCATAGCCGAGGACCAACTGGCTGAGCTGGGCGAGATAGAGGTTCAGCGTCTCCGGGCCGCCCGTCCGAAGCTTGCGCTTCATCGGCTCCTCGTTCGCCACGGGATCGCGGAACCACTCCGAGTTGGCGGTGTGAGTGATGCCCTTGAGCTCGAAACGGAAGCCGGTGTCGGCGCCGCCGACCTTGCCGCCGTAGGCGGCGTTGAGGGCGGCCACCTGCTGCCGTACGGCCGCGTCGGGCGCACCGAGCGCGCCGTCTTTGATGACGTGCACCCACAGCGGCACGATGACGGTCTCGACGGCCTTCCGGCCGTGCCTGTCCCGCCCCGCCTCAACGCGCGACGCGAAGCGACGTCGCAGATCGGCGGACATCCGGCGGATCTGACCGGCACCCGGGGCGCGCGGCTCGGCCAGTCGCGCCGGCGGACGAGTGTGCGGCCCGGCCCGGCATTCGTCCCGAGCCCCGGCGGCTCCGGCGCGGCTCCCGGCTCGGACGCCGACGGCTCCGGTCCGGCTCTCGGCCCGGGTCCCGGCTGCGGCCCGGCTCTCAGCCCCAGCCTCGGTGGACCCGGCTCGGCTCTCGGCGGGAAACCCGCACACCGTGAACAGACATGCCAAAGAGACGGCGAGCACGCGCCGGGCCATTCGCTCCCCCGATACGACTGGTCAGACAGAGAGCTGACGCTAGCCGTACCGGGAGCGGTCATCCCGGATCGACACTCACTCGCCCGCGGGCTCTCCCTTGGGCAGCCCCTCGTAGATCTCCTTGCATTCGGGGCAGACCGGGTACTTCTTCGGATCCCGGCTGGGCACCCATACCTTGCCGCACAGAGCGCGGACCGGTGTGCCGGTCACCATGCTTTGGGTGATCTTGTTCTTGTCGGCGTAGTGCGAGAACCGCTCGTGGTCGCCGTCCCCGTGCGAGAGCCTCGGAGTGACATCGCTCTCGGGAAGAATCTTCGTACCGCTCACGAGTACCGATTTTACGCGCCGAAAGAAATCGCTCCGCCGATCCGCCCACAGCGGGGCGGACCGGCGGAGCGCACGGCGGTCAGCCCATGTGGACGGGAGCGCCTTCGGTCTTGCGACCCGCCTTCACGAAGAGGGCGAGCAGCGCGGCCAGGACGGCGACGCCCGTGCTGACGGTGAAGCCGAGGTGCAGGCCGTCCATGAAGGACAGGTGCGCGGCCTTGGTGATCACACTGCCCATCGGCTCGGGGAGCCCCGGAGGTGCCATGCCCACGGCGGCGAGCCCCTTGAGCCCCTCCATCTGCTCGGCGGGGATGGCCGCGGCGGCCTGACCGATGTGGCCGGGCAGCACCTCTCCCACCTTGGCGGACACGATGGCGCCCAGGATCGCGGTGCCCAGCGCGCCGCCGACCTGCATGGCGGACTGCTGCACGCCGCCCGCGACACCGCTGAGGTCCTCGGGAGCGTTGCCCACGATGATCTCCGTCGCCCCGACGAAGACCGGCGAGAGGCCGAACGCGAGCAGGACGAACGGGATCGCGCTGTCGATGAACGCCGCCTCCACGCTCAGTCGGGACATCAGGAACATCGCCAACGCGGTCACCAGCATGCCGCCCGCGATGGTGATCTTGGGGCCGAGCTTTCCGATGAGGACGCCGGCGAGCGGCGAAGCGACGATCATGCCCGCGCTCATCGGCAACATGCGGAGGCCGGAGTCCATCGGGGACAACCCGTGCACGCCCTGGAAGAAGAACGTGAGGAAGAACATCGCGCCGAACATCGAGAACGCGACCAGGATCATCAGGCCGGTGCCGATGGAGACCGAGGAGTTCCTGAAGAGGCTGAGCGGCAGCAGCGGCTCGCTCACCCGGGACTGCCAGAACAGGAAGATCCCGCCGATCACCACGGTGGCGGCGATGAACGCGATCGTCTTGCCGTCGCCCCAGCCCCAGTCGGGCGCCTTGATGATGGCCCACACCAGGGAGAACATCGTGCCGGAGAGCAGCACGACGCCCAGCCAGTCGATCCGCGACAACATCTGCGCGCGGCTCTCCTTCAGGACCCACACGCCGACCGCGAGAGCGACCGCGCCCACGGGGACGTTGATGAAGAAGACCGACTGCCAGCTCACGTTCTCGACGAGCAGGCCGCCGATGATGGGACCGCCCGCGCTGGACAGACCGATGATCGCCCCCCACGCGCCCATCGCCATGTTGAGCTTGTCACCCGGGAAGGCGGAGCGCAGCAGCGCCAGCGCGGCGGGCTGCAGCATCGCGCCGAACAGGCCCTGCAGCACACGGAGCGCGATCAGCGCGCCCACCGTGCCGCTGAGACCGATGGCGAGGGACGTCAACGCGAAGCCGGCCACTCCGATGAGGAAGATCCGCTTGTGGCCGAAGAGGTCGCCCAACTTTCCCGCGGTGATGAGGAACACCGCCAGCGCGAGCAGATAACCGCTGGTGACCCACTGGAGGTCGGCCAGGGACGCCTTCAGCTCCACCTGGATCACGGGGTTCGCGATCGCGACCACGGTGCCGTCGAGCATCACCATGATGACGCCCAGCGAAACCGCGAGCAGCGTCATCCACGGGTGGCCTTTGCCGCGCCCCGCGGGCGCGTCAGAGTGTACGGCTAACGCCTGAGCCATGATCGGATCCCCCATTCAGAGAAGACAACCGGAGTAACTTATGTCACCTCATGACAGATGACAAACTCTTTTTTCCGGCATACGGTGCCATCTGGCAGAGTATGAAGCGAGGGTTTCGTGAAGATGACAACCATTGGTCTACGGGAACGCAAGAAGCGAAAGACCCGGATCGCGCTGATCGACGCCGCCCTCGACCTGTTCCTAACACAGGGGTACGACATAACGACGGTCGACCAGGTCGCCGCCGCCGTGGACGTCTCGCCCCGGACCTTCTTCCGCTACTTCGCCTCGAAGGAGGAGGTCGCGCTCTCAACCTGCCGGGACGGTCAGGAGATCTTCCTGAGGGCGCTGTGTTCCAGGCCTGGGGAGGAGTCACCGTACCAGGCCGTGACCCAGGCGATGCGCGTCACACTGGCCGCTCTGCGCGAAGGAGACCCCGACGACGCACAGCGTCTCGCCAAGGTGCGACGGCTCATCGACGCGACCCCCTCGCTCGCCGCCGGGCTGATGTGCATGATCAACAAGGGCGACCGGCAGCTCACCGAGGAGGTCGCCCGCCGCCGCGGCACCGACACGGACGACCTGCGGACGCAGTTCGTGGTGTCGATCCTCAACACGCTCCTCCGGGTCTGCTTCGAACACGGCTCCCCCGATCTCGCCCCCCTGTCCGAGCGCATGGAGCGCATCCTCGCCATCGCCGAGGAGTGCCTGCGCCCCGGCTGGGACCGCTGAGCGACCGGCCCCGCGCCCGAGACACCACCCGCGGGGCCCGGTCGCCACCGCCGAGCGAACAGGCTGTCCCCCACCGCCGCGGACGGCGTCCACACATCACCGCCCACCCAGCACCGCCGTTCCACCCCCAGGAGCCGCCGTCCACGCGCCGCCGTCCCCTGACCTCCGCGCATGTTCCCCAGGGGGCCGGCCGGACGGCCGCACCACCGGCTCGTGGCCGCGGAAGCGGTCAACGACGCCGTGGTGATCGTCCACGCACGGCCTTCCGCCGGCCCGCCCGGCCTCCGCGCCGGATTCGATCAATGTACGGTTCATCCGGCGCGCGACCCGATCCCGCCGGTCAGCCCCCTCGCCCCGCCCTCCCGCCCCACTGTCGCCTGTACGGGGCGAGCGGCCACGCCTATCGTCCTGGGAGCGCTCCCATTCCACACGACCGAAGGTGGGTCATGAACACACGATTCGCCGCCGCGGCCATCGCGCTGGCCGCTCTCCTCGTCTCCCTGCTCTCCTTCACCTCGCCCGCGCAGGCCGCGGCGGGCCTCCGGGTGGGCGGCGGGAAGATCTACGAGGCCAACGGCAGCCAGTTCATCATGCGCGGGACCAGTCACGCCCACACGTGGTATCCCAGCCGGACCGGTTCCTTCGCCGGCATCAAGTCGCTCGGCGCGAACACCGTCCGGGTGGTCCTGAGCGGCGGCCGGTGGACGCCCAACAGCGCGAGCGACGTCTCCGGCGTCATCACCCTCTGCAGGCAGAACCGGCTGATCTGCGTCCTGGAGAACCACGACACCACCGGGTACGGCGAGCAGAGCGGCGCCTACACGCTCGACCAGGCCGTCGACTACTGGATCGGCCTCAAGAGCGTCCTGACCGGCCAGGAGAACCACGTCGTCATCAACATCGGAAACGAACCGTACGGCAACAACAACGCCTCCGCCTGGACCGCCGCGACGTCGAACGCCATCAGCCGGATGCGCGCGGCCGGCTTCCAGCACATGCTCATGGTCGACGCGCCGAACTGGGGTCAGGACTGGGGCTTCGTCATGCGGGACACCGCGGCGACCGTCTTCGCCGCCGACCCGCAGCGGAACACCGTCTTCTCGATCCACATGTACGGCGTCTTCGACACGGCGGCGGAGATCACCGCGTACCTGCAGGCGTTCCAGACGGCCGGGCTGCCCCTGGTGATCGGCGAGTTCGGCGACATGCACTCCGACGGCGACCCCGACGAGGACACCATCATGGCCCAGGCGCAGGCGCGCGGCATCGGCTACCTCGGCTGGTCGTGGAGCGGCAACGGCGGCGGTGTCGAGTATCTCGACCAGGTGACCGACTTCGACGCCACCCGGCTCACCTCGTGGGGGCGGCGCCTGTTCAACGGGGCGAACGGCATCGCGGCGACGGCCAAGGAGGCCACGATCTACGGCGGCTCCTCGCCCAGCCCCTCCCCTTCGGCGAGCCCGTCCACGTCCCCCAGCCCGTCGGCGTCCCCGAGCCCGTCGACCTCGCCGAGCGGCGGCCCGAAGTCGTGCTCCGCGACGTACACCGTGACCGGGCAGTGGCCGGGCGGCTTCCAGGCCGACGTCACGGTCACCGCGGGCGGCGCCACGATCAGCGGATGGACGGTGAAATGGACCTACGCCGACGGGCAGGCCGTGACGCAGTCCTGGAACGCGGCGATCACGACGAGCGGGTCGAGCGTCACCGCGACGAACGTGAGCTACAACGGCGGCCTGGGCGCGGGCGCCACCACCGCGTTCGGGTTCCTCGGGTCGTGGAACGGCGCCAACGGCGTGCCGTCCGTCACCTGCGCCGCCGCCTGAACCGGGAAACGACGCGACCGCCGGGCGCGCTCCCCGCGCGCCCGGCCCCTCCACACGACAACCCCGCGCGCCCGGCCGTTCCGTGCCCGACCGCCCACCGGGTGGGTTTCCACGGCGCTACGTCAGTTGAGCTCGGGATCGTCGGGATAGGTCGCCACGAACGACAACTCCCCCTGCTGGCGGCGCAGCACGGCGCGCCAGAGCGTCGCCGGGTCGGAGTGGAAGGTGTCGCCCGGCTCGGAGTCCACGACGTACCAGGCGCCCTCCGCGACCTCGTTGCGAAGCTGGCCGGCCGTCCAGCCCGCGTACCCGGCGAAGATGCGCATCTGCGAGATCTCTCCGGCGAGGATCTCGGGCGGCGCGTCGAGGTCGACGGTGCCCAGCCGGTACGCGGCCGACCGGGCCGACTGCAGCCTCCGCCAGCCGAGGGGCTCGCCGCCGCTCTGCACCGCGGCGAGCGCCAGCGCGCTGTCGGTCTGCACCGGGCCGCCCTCGAAGAGCACGGAGGGGCCGGTCACCAGCGGGTCCCAGGAAGGGAGCACCTGCGTCACCGAGATCTCGCTCGGGCGGTTGAGCACGACGCCGAGCGAGCCGCCGCCCTCGTCGTGCTCGAGGACGAGAACGACGCTGCGCCGGAAGTTGGGGTCCTCCAGCAGTGGCGTCGCGACGAGCAGCCGGCCGACGTAGATCCCTTCCGCCATACCCTCCATCATGAGGGAGAAGGCGGGAATCACGCACGCCGCCCCGGGCATCGACTTCGTCTTCCCGGCGGATCGTGCGCCCGCCGGGAGCCGGTCACGCCTCCGTGAAACCGCGGGCCCGACCGCCCGCCGACTCCCGTACGGCGGCCGCGACCGCGCCCGCGACGTCGGGGTGGAAGACGCTGGGGATGATGTAGTTCGGGCCGAGCTCCTCGTCGGTCACGACGGCGGCGAGGGCGCGCGCGGCGGCCAGCAGCATCTCCGGGGTGACCACGTTGGCCTGGGCGTCGAGCAGGCCGCGGAAGACGCCGGGGAAGGCCAGCACGTTGTTGATCTGGTTCGGGTAGTCGGACCGGCCGGTCGCCACGACGGCGGCGTGCTCCCTGGCATCGTCGGGCGAGACCTCCGGCTCGGGGTTGGCGAGCGCGAAGACCACGGAGCCCTCCGCCATGGAGGCGATGTCGTCGCCGTCGAGGATGCCCGGGGCGGACACGCCGATGAAGACGTCCGCGCCCTTGACCGCGCCGCGCAGGTCGCCGCTGTATCCCTCGGCGTTGGTGTGCTCGGCGATCCAGCGCAGCGACTCGTCCAGGTCGTCGCGCCCCTTGTGGACGGCGCCGAGGTAGTCGCAGACCACCACGTGGCGCACGCCGCCGGCGAGCAGCAGGCGCAGGACCGCCGTACCGGCCGCCCCCGCGCCGGCGAGCGTGACGCGGACGTCGGAGATCTCCTTGCCCACGACCTTGAGCGCGTTCGTCAGCGCGGCGAGCACGCAGATCGCGGTGCCGTGCTGGTCGTCGTGGAAGACCGGGATGTCCAGGAGCTCGCGCAGCCGCCGCTCCACCTCGAAGCAGCGCGGCGCGGAGATGTCCTCCAGGTTGATGCCGCCGAACCCGGGGGCGAGCACCTGGACCGTGCGCACGATCTCGTCGACGTCCTGCGTGTCGAGGCAGATCGGCCAGGCGTCGATGCCCGCGAACCGCTTGAACAGCGCCGCCTTGCCCTCCATCACGGGCAGCGCGGCGGCCGGGCCGATGTTGCCGAGGCCGAGGACGGCCGACCCGTCGGTGACCACGGCCACCGAGTTGCGCTTGATGGTGAGCCGGCGCGCGTCCTCGGGGTTGCGCGCGATGGCCATGCTGACCCGCGCCACACCCGGCGTGTACGCCATGGAGAGCTCGTCGCGGTTGCGCAGCGGGACCTTCGACTGCATCTCGATCTTGCCGCCGAGGTGCATGAGGAAGGTCCGGTCGGACACCTTGTGAATGGCGACGCCCTCGACCGTGCCGAGGGCGTCGACGAGGGCCTGCGCGTGGTCGGTGTCCCTCGCGGCACAGGTGACGTCGATGCGGAGCTTCTCGTGGCCCGCCGTGGTGACGTCGAGTGCGGTGATCACGCCGCCGGCGCTCTCCACCGCGTGGGTGAGAAGGCTGACGGCCTTGCCACCCGCCGGCACCTCAAGACGAACGGTGATCGAGTACGAGACGCTCGGCACGGTGGCCACGTGAATCCGCTCCTGTTGTCATGGCTGTCTGCGCATGCGTCTCCGGAGACCGTGACGCTGTTGTGACGGCGCCGGGGACGCACCAGTGTCCACACATTACAGCGCCCGCCGCGATGCATCCGCTCCCCGGGAAACGGGAGTGTGCCGGAACACCACGGCGGGCGACCGTGAAAGCACCGCCGTCGGAGCGGTCAGAGAGTGCGGTCAGAGCGGCCCTGCCGGAACGGCCCTGTCACAGGACGGCCGTCAGAACAGCGCGCTCGCCAGGCCGCGGCGTCCCTTGGCGACGGCGGGGTCGTCGGCGGGCAGCGTCTCGAACAGGCCGAGCAGGTGGAGCCTGGCCCGGTCCCGGTCGTCACCGGCGGTGCGCCGTACGACGCCGACGAGCCGGTCGAAGGCCGCGTCCACCTCGCCGGCCAGCATCTCCAGGTCGGCCGCCTGGGTCTGGACGCCGACGTCGCGGGGCTGCTCGGCCGCGCGGGCCAGCACGTCCGCCGGATCGAGATCCTGGGTGCGGCGGACCAGCCCGACGCCGGCGAGACCGATCTTGGCCTCCTGGTTGCCGGGCTCCCGGGCGAGGAGCCGCTCGAACGCCGCGGCGGCGGCGTCCAGGTCGCCCTTCTCGACGGCCTCGTCCGCGGCGGCCAGGTCCGGGTCGAGCGGCGGCTCCGCCGGCTCCTCGGCCCCGGGGGCCGGGGCGGCCAGCTCGACGCCGAGCTGCTCGAACACCTGGTTGAGCGCCTGGCGGAGCTGCGGCTCGGAGAGCGGGCCCTCGAACAGGGGCATGAGCTGCCCCTGGACGGCCAGGTAGACGGTCGGCACGGCGCGCATCCGCAGTGCCTGTGCCAGCTCGGGGTTGGCCTCGACGTCCGCTCGGGCGAGGATCCACGCGCCGCCCGCCTCCGCCGCGAGCTTCTCCAGGGTCTGGCTGAACTGCTGGACCTGCTCCGCGCGCGGCACGGTGGCCTCGACGATCACGGGAACGCTCAGCGAGCGCTCGACGACGTCGGCGGTGAAGGTCGCCGCGGTGACCTCGACGACGTTGGCCGCCGCCGCGTCCGGGTTACGCGCGGCGGCCTCCCGCCGCGCCTGCGCTTCCAGGGCCTGCTTGCGCGCGCCGAGGTCCACGGCGCCGTAGAGCGATCCAGGTCGGGTGAAGTCCGCTGCCATAAGTCCAATCCTGCCGTACGCGCGCCGCTGTTCCGTGCCAACCGTGCCCCCTTGTGGGGCCCGGCGGGTCCGCCCTGCGCGGAACGGCGCCGGCCGGGGCCGGAATTCGGGGGGCGGGAGTGCCGTCAGAAGCGCGCGGGTTCGGAGTAGGTGCCCCATTCCTCCCGGAGGGCGTCGCAGATCTCGCCCAGCGTGGCCTCGGCCCGTACGGCGTCGAGCATGGGGGCGATCATGTTCCGGTCCGACCGGGCGGCGGCGACGAGCGCCGCGAGGGCGCGGTCGACGGCCGCCCCGTCCCGTACTGCGCGGCGGCCGGCGAGGACGCGGCGCTGCTCCACCTCGACCTCGTGGCCGATGCGGAGGATCTCCAGCGGCTGCTCGACCGTGGACGTGTGGCAGTTCACGCCGACGATCTTCTTCTCGCCCTTCTCCAGCTTGCGCTGGTAGTCGAAGGCGGCCTCGGCGATCTCCGACATGAACCAGCCGTCCTCGATGCCGCGCAGGATGCCGGAGGTCATCGTGCCGTCGGCCCCCATGTCACGAATTTTCGTGAAAATCGTCTCGGCTTCGGCCTCCAGCCGGTCGGTGAGCGCCTCCACGTACCAGGAGCCGCCCAGCGGGTCGACGACGTTGACGACCTCGGTCTCCTCCATGATCACCTGCTGGGTGCGCAGCGCGATCTCGGCGGCCTTCTCGGAGGGCAGCGCGAGCACCTCGTCCAGCGCGTTCGTGTGCAGCGAGTTGGTGCCGCCGAGGACCGCGGCCAGCGCCTCGATCGCGGTGCGGACGATGTTGTTGTCCGGCTGCTGCGCGGTCAGCGAGACTCCGGCCGTCTGCGTGTGGAACCGCAGCCACCGGGCCTTCTCGGTGCGGGCGCCGTACACGTCGCGCATCCAGCGGGCCCAGATGCGGCGGGCGGCGCGGAACTTGGCGATCTCCTCGAAGAAGTCGATGTGCGCGTCGAAGAAGAACGACAGCCCCGGGGCGAAGACGTCGACGTCGAGCCCGCGCGACAGTCCCAGCTCGACGTAGCCGAAGCCGTCGGCGAGCGTGAAGGCCAGCTCCTGCGCGGCCGTGGCCCCGGCCTCCCTGATGTGGTAGCCGGACACCGACAGCGGCTTGTACGCCGGGATCTCGGCGGCGCAGTACTCCATGAGGTCGCCGATCAGGCGCAGGTGCGGCTCCGGCGGGAACAGCCACTCCTTCTGGGCGATGTACTCCTTGAAGATGTCGGTCTGGAGTGTGCCGTTGAGCCGCGCGGCGGGGACGCCCTGGCGCTCGGCGGCGACGACGTACATGCAGAAGACCGGCACCGCGGGGCCGCTGATCGTCATCGAGGTGGTCACCTCGCCCAGCGGGATGCCGTCGAAGAGCACGTCCATGTCGCTCGCCGAGTCGACGGCGACGCCGCAGTGGCCCACCTCGCCGAGGGCGCGCGGGTCGTCGGAGTCGCGTCCCATCAGCGTCGGCATGTCGAACGCCACGGAGAGGCCGCCCCCTCCGGCGCCGAGGATCATCTTGTACCGCTCGTTGGTCCGGCGCGCGTTGCCGAACCCGGCGAACTGCCGGATCGTCCAGGGACGCCCGCGGTAGCCGGTCGCGTACAGGCCGCGGGTGTAGGGGTACTCCCCCGGCCAGCCGATGCGCTCGAACCTCGGGTCCTCGCCCTCCGGCCCGTAGACCGGCGCCACCTCCAGCCCGGACAACGTCCGGTGCTCCCGGCGGGGGGCGCGCGCCGTCGCCGCGTCGTACCGCGCCTGCCAGCGGGCGCGTCCGGCCTCGATCTCGTCCGCGTTCATGGCCGCTCCTCGGAGTCCACTCCTCGGAAAAATACTAGGACGTCCTAGTAAGTCCCGCCAGAGCACCGTCTCAGCGGCAACTCTGGCGTCGAATGTCACACCTTGGCCGCAAAATGACACGGATCTATGACAGACGCCGTCAATACCGAAATATGAGACGCGCATGGTTGATGTCCACAGGGAGGTGGATGTGAAGCGCGTCATCGTCGTCGCCGCAGCCGCGGCACTCGCCGCGGCTACGCTGGCGTCCCCGGCTCAGGCGGTCCGCACCGCTGCAGAGCCGGCCGCGCAGACCGAGTACGTCGTCCTCTACAAGGAGGGCGCGAACCCGTCCGAGGCCCAGAAGGCGATCGAGGCCGCGGGCGGCTCGATCATCAAGCTCAACAGCGCCGTGGGACTCGCGACGGTCACCACGTCGAACAGCGGCTTCCTCGACGCGATCAAGGACGACGCCGCGATCGAGGGCGTCGCGCGCAACCGCGCGATCGGCGTCGTACCCAAGGAAGCCAAGGTGAGGGCCGACGTCGCGAAGGCGGTCGAGGCCGGAGCCGTCGAGAAGGAGGGACGCGCCGGCGCGTCCCCCGCCAAGCGGGGCGGCAAGCCTGCCGACGAGCCGCTGGGCGACCTGCAGTGGGACATGGACCAGATCCGCGCGGGCGAGGCGCACCGGTACGAGAGCGGCGACAAGCGGGTGCTCGTCGGCGTCCTCGACACCGGTGTGGACGGCTCCCACCCGGACATCGCACCGAACTTCAGCCGCTCGCTGAGCCGCAACTTCACGGTGGACATCCCGGCGGACGCCAACGGCGCCGAGGTGGACGGCCCGTGCGAGGTGGCCTCCTGCGTCGACCCCGCCGACGTGGACGAGAACGGCCACGGCACCCACGTCGCGTCGTCGATCGCCTCGCCGGTCAACAGGCTCGGCGTCTCCGGCGTGGCGCCCAAGGTCACCATCGTCAACATCCGGACCGGCCAGGACTCCGGCTACTTCTTCCTCCCGGCGACCGTCGACGGCCTCACCTACGCGGCGGACATCGGCGTCGACGTGGTCAACATGAGCTACTACGTGGACCCGTGGCTGTTCAACTGCGTGGACAACCCCGCCGACTCGCCGGAGAGCCGGCTGCAGCAGGCCACGATCATCAGGGCCACCCAGCGGGCGCTCGACTACGCGCACAGCCGCGGCGTCACCCTGGTGAGCGCCGCCGGCAACGAGGCGATGGACTACACCAAGACCAACACCGACACGGGCAGCCCCGACTTCGCGAGCGTGCCCGGCCAGGCGCCGTACACCCGGACGATCCCGCCGAGCTGCGTGTCGATGCCGAGCGAGGGCGACCACGTGATCACGGTGTCGTCCACCGGCGCGAGCAAGCGCAAGTCGTACTACTCCAACTACGGCGACGGCTTCATCGACGTCGCCTCCCCCGGCGGCGACGTGTACGACACGCCGGACAACACGCGGGACATCGCCAGGGCCACCCTCGCGGCGTACCCGAAGTCGCTCGCCGTCGCCAACGGCGAGATCGACGAGAACGGCGAGCCGACCGTCCCCTACGTCGTGAAGGACTGCAAGGGCTCCGTCTGCGGCTACTACCAGTACCTCCAGGGCACCTCGATGGCCTCGCCGCGCGTCGCGGGCGTCGCCGCCCTGATCGTCAGCCGGTACGGCAGGCCCGACCGCCGGCACCCCGGCGGGCTGACCCTGGACCCCGGCGTCGTGGAGCGGATCCTCAAGGGGACGGCCACGCCCACGCCGTGCCCGACCCCGGCGGCGTTCACCTACACGCGGCACCTGCCGTCCGGCTCGACCGTGACGGACACGCACACGTGTGAGGGCGGCGCCGGCGGCAACGGCTTCTACGGCAAGGGCATCGTCGACGCGCTGCGCGCCGTCCGCCAGTAGATCGCCATCCCCGGGACCGGGGCCCGCACGCCGGGCCCCGGTTCCGGACACGCATCGCCGTCAGTCGGCGAAGTCGCCCGCGGCCACGCGGAGAGTGCGCAGCAGGTCGAACATCGCGCCGAGATCCTCCTCGCCGTACATGGCCAGGCCGAAGTCGGCGGCCATCAGGTCGGCGGTGGCGAGCCGTACCACGTCGCGGCCCCGGTCGGTGATCTCGGCGAGCACGCCGCGCCCGTCGCGCGGGTTGCGCATCCGGCGCACCAGCCCGGCGCGCTCCAGCCGGTCGACCGTGTTGGTCACGCTCGTCGGGTGCACCATGAGCCGCTCACCGATCTTGGAGAGCGGCAGCGAACCCGCCTTGCTGAACGTGAGCAGCACCAGTGCCTCATAGCGCGCGAAGGTCAAATCGTACGGCTTGAGCAGCGCGTCCAGTTGCGCCAGGAGTATCTGGTGGGCTCTCATGATCGAAGTTACGGCGGCCATCGCGGAGGACGGCCCGAAGTTCGCTCGCCAGCTCTCGGCAGCCCTTTCAATGGGGTCGAACGGGAGGTTGAGCGGCTTCGAGATGAACACAGCGATACGGTAGCGCGACCTTAGTCCCGTTTGCGCTGCGTACGCTGTGTAACCAAATTGATTCCTTGACCCCAGAACTCGGGCGTCAAACATCACGCTCCGTTATGGTTGCCACGTCAAAAGGTGAGGCGGCGGCAAACCCGGAGGGCGACGCGAGCCGCGTCTGCTAGGGAGTGACTGACGAAAGCCGCCCGTCGCGAGCGCGAGTCGCCATCCGGACCGCGCGCGGCGGTGCATGATCCGTCGGACACGACCCGGTCGGCAGGCGCGACGGACGCCCTGCGGACGGCGCCACGGGGACCGGCACCGTCCGCGTCGTCGCCCCACCCGCACGGGGGGTTTTCGATGGGCAACAAGCAGGTGACGGCGCGGGAGCGGCGCCGCACACGGTCCTGGGCGTGGCCGGGGGCCGCGCCCGGCCGTGGATAGCCGCAGAGGCGTTTCACGCGAGGAACTCAAGCAGGGCGCGGTCGTTCTTCTGGCCGTGCTGCTCGTGCTCGGGCTCGTCAGTGCGTGGAGCGTCCTGATTCCGGGCGTCATGAACTGGGACAACATGGTGGTCGCGGTCATCGGATCGCTCCGGCTGACCGGTCCGGTCGCCGCGGCCTTCGCCGCCTGGGTGGCGGCGCGCAGGCGCCGCGCCGGCCGGCTCCGCGCCCTCACGACATGGCAGGCGCTGCGGCCGCCCCTCGCGATCCTCATGGTCGTCGTGGGCTCCTTCGCCGCCACCATGACCGTGCTCACCGTGCGCGCCCTGCTCACCGGCGAGGACAACGGCCCGCTTCCTGGCGGCGTCGCCCTCGGCGCCGCCGGACTCTCCCTCTACGTGGTCGCGGGCTGGGTCGTCGGCTGGCTGGCCCCGGTCGCCGTCGCGCCGCTGGTCGCCGGGTTCGGCACGTACGCGCTGTTCACGTGGGTCGCCGGCGGCGCGCCATGGGCGGACCGGCTCGCGCCCGCCGTGCGGGAGCCGTACGACGCCCTGCGGATGTTGCCCGCGGCGGCGCTCACCGACCAGGCGCTGTGGCTGGTCGGCATCACCGCCGCGATCCTGCTGGGCTGGGCGGCGTTCATCACGCGGCAGGCGCTCGCGCTGGCCGCCGCCATGGTCGCGCTGCTCGCCGCGGGCACGGGGGTCGCCCGGCTGCTGAGCGAGCCGCAGGAGGTCGCGGCGAGCGAGAACCTCGCCTACACCTGCCAGGAGTGGCCGATCGTCGTGTGCGTACACCCCGGGATGCGCGGCGGGCTCGGCGAGCTGGGCGGCACGTTCACCACGATCGCGGCGCGCCTGGCCGGCACCCCCGCGGCGTTCAACCGGGTCGAGCAGCGGTCGCGCTCCGAAACCGACAAGACCGGCAAGGGCGTCGTGCCCATCTATGTGGACGATCTCGACCCCGGGTACGCGGACCGGGCGGCGTCCGAGTTCGTCGAGGGGCTCGCCCGGCCGTGCCCCGGATCCCCGGCCGACGGATACCGCGCGATCGTGGTGGCCTGGCTGCGCGACGAGCCGCTGCCCTCGGGCCCGCTGCCGGAGCACCGGCGCGCCGCCACCTGGTTCGCCCACCTGACCGAGACGCAGCGCCGCGACTGGCTGCGGATGTTCTACACGGACTTCGCCACCTGCCGGCTGCAGAGCGGGTTCTTCGGCGGGGAGGTCATCGGTCGGAACGCCGGCGGGGGCGCCGGCGGGGAGGTCGGCAGGGAGGCGCCCGCCGCCCCGCGATACCCGGTGAATCCGCCGTTCGAGCACGAGACGCCCGCGCCGCCGGCCGTGCGGTCCCCGAGCGCGTCGGCCGGGCAGATCCCCGGCGAGACCGCCGGGCGGACTCCCGGCGTCCACTGAACCGGCGGATCACCATATGTCACGCGAAGGTGAGATCAAGCCGATCACGGGAAGATTCCTTCCGTGAACCGCCAGACTCGAGCCCCCCACGGGTCGCCGCCCGCAGACCCCCCGAGCCGGCGCTCCCGGCGCGCCTGGCGGTGGCTGGCCGGGCTTCTCTTCCTCGCGCTGATCCTCGTCGTCGGCGCGCGGCTCACCCTCTCCTGGCTCGACCCGTTCGGCGAGCGCACGGTGGACCGCAGCGGTCCCGTGCTGCTGCGGTCGATCCACAACCTGAGCCGTTTCGAGGCCGCCACCGGCAACTTCCAGGTGGTCGTGGACCTGGAGAAGGACGCGGCCTTCCTGCCGGACGCCATCAAGGGCACCAGGACCCTGTTCGTGGGCGCGGGGAACGTCGACGCCTACGTCGACTTCGGCTCGCTCGGCAAGGACGCGATCACCGTCTCCCCCGACCGCACGGCCGTCACCGTACGGCTCCCGCACGCCCAGTTGGAGAAGCCCAACCTGGACAACGCCCGGTCGTACGTGTTCGCGCAGCAGCGCGGCCTGCTCGACCGGGTGTCGGACTTCCTCTCGGCGTCCCCGCAGAACCAGCAGGAGCTGTACGTGCTGGCCGAGAAGAAGATCGCCGAAGCGGCGGCGTCCAGCGACCTGCGCGCGCGGGCCGACCAGAACACCCGGTCGATGCTGGAGGGGATGCTGACGACGCTCGGCTTCACCCAGGTCGTGGTCCAGTACTCGTCGGAGCCCTGAGCGCCGCGGGTCAGCCCAGCGTGGCGAGCAGCTCGTCGGCGGCGGTGTAGGGGTCGGTCTCGGCCGCCAGCAGGCGTTCCGCGAGGAAGTCGAGCCGCCGCTCGCGCCCCTCGGGGGCGAACCGCGCACGCAGCCGCGCCAGCGCGATGGTCTCGATCTCGTCCCGGGCGCGGGCCAGCCTGCGACGGCGCAGCTCGCCCGACTCGTCCAGGTACGCGGTGTGCTTGTCGAGCGCGGCGAGCAGGTCGTCGGCCCCCTCGCCCCGCGACGCGACCGTGGAGACGATCGGCGGCCGCCAGGGCCCTCTGAGCGGCGCGACCGTGTTCCGCAGCTCGCGGACCAGCGCCTGGGCGCCGTCGTGGTCGGCCTTGTTGACGACGAACACGTCCGCGACCTCGAGAATGCCGGCCTTGGCCGCCTGGATGCCGTCGCCCATGCGCGGCGCGAGCAGGACCACGGTGGTGTCGGCCAGCCGCGCCACGTCGACCTCGGCCTGGCCGACGCCGACGGTCTCGACCAGGATCACGTCGCACCCGGCCGCGTCCAGCACGCGGAGGGCCTGCGGGGTGGCCCAGGCGAGCCCGCCGAGGTGGCCACGGCTCGCCATGCTCCGGATGAAGACGTCGGGGTCGGTCGCGTGCTCCTGCATCCGCACCCGGTCGCCGAGCAGCGCGCCTCCGGTGAACGGGCTGGACGGGTCCACGGCCAGGACGCCCACCCGCCTGCCCCTCTTGCGGAACGCGCGTATGAGCATGCCGGTCGAGGTCGACTTGCCCACACCCGGGGAGCCGGTCAGCCCGATCACGCGCGCGCCGTACGGCCCGCGGCCGCCCCCGGACGCCCCCGGACCGGTCGCGGTGGCGAACGCCGCCATCGCCTCACGCAGCCGCTCGTCGCCGCCCGGCACCGCGGCCGCGTTCTCGACCAGGGTGATCAGCCGGGCGACGGCGCGCGGCCGGCCCCGCCTCGCGTCCGCCACGAGCGTCCCGACGTCCATGGCCACCTCCGCTTCGCTCGCCGCCCGCGGTCCAGCCTAGACACGCGATCTCCGGCCGTCCCGCGGCGCGTACGGCGTGGCCCGGCGGGTCAGCCGCGCGAGGGGACGCGGATGATCAGGGCGTCGCCCTGGCCGCCGCCGCCGCACAGACCGGCCGCGCCCACTCCGCCGCCGCGCCGCCTCAGCTCGTGGGCCAGGGTCAGCACGATGCGCGCGCCGGACGCGCCGATCGGGTGGCCGAGCGCGATGCCGCCGCCGTTGACGTTGACCTTGTCGAGCGGGACGCCGAGCTCCTTGACCGACTGGAGCACCACCTGGGCGAACGCCTCGTTGATCTCCACGAGGTCGAGGTCGCCGGCGGTCAGGCCGTCCTTGCCCAGCGCGTGCGCGATGGCGTTGGCGGGCTGGGACTGGAGCGAGTTGTCCGGACCCGCGACGTTCCCGTGGGCGCCGATCTCGGCCAGCCACTCCAGGCCGAGCTCCTCGGCCTTCGCCCGGGACATGACGACGACCGCGACGGCCCCGTCGGAGATCTGGGAGGCCGAAGCCGCGGTGATGGTGCCGTCCTTGGTGAAGGCGGGACGCAGCCCGGCGAGCGTCTCGGCCGTGGTGTCGCCGCGGATGCCCTCGTCGGCCGAGAACACGATGGGCTCGCCGCCCTTTCGGCCGGGGAGGGTCACCGGCACGATCTCGTCGTCGAAGACGCCCGTCTTGGTGGCCTTCGCCGCGAGCTGGTGGGAGCGGGCGGAGAACTCGTCCTGCTCCTCGCGGGTGATGCCGAACCGGGCGTTGTGCCGCTCGGTGGACTCTCCCATGGCGAGCTGGTCGAAGGCGTCGGTGAGCCCGTCGAAGGCCATGGAGTCGAGGACGCCGGCGGAGCCGTACTTGACGCCCTTGCGCAGGCCGGGCAGCAGGTGCGGCGCGTTGGTCATGGACTCCATGCCGCCGGCGACGACGATGTCGAACTCGCCGGCCCGGATGAGCTGGTCGGCCAGCGCGATGGCGTCGAGCCCGGAGAGGCACACCTTGTTGATGGTCAGCGACGGCACGCTCATGGGGACGCCCGCCTTGACGGCGGCCTGCCGGGACGGGAGCTGGCCCGCGCCCGCCTGGAGCACCTGCCCCATGATCACGTACTGCACGTCTGAGGGGGCGACGCCGGCGCGCTCCAGCGCGGCCTTGATGGCGATGCCGCCGAGGTCGACGGCGGACAGGCCGGCGAGGGAGCCGAGCAACCGCCCGATGGGCGTACGAGCTCCTGCGACGATCACAGAACCGGACATTGGAGGGGCCTCCATCACGGGATCGGGGCGACGATGTCACGATACCCAGGAGTGTCCGGGCGATCGCCATGGTGGTCGCCCACATGTTCCGGGCCCGGCGCTCGGGCCTGGAACACTGGCGGGAGCGCGTATGCGCGGACTGACGCGGACGGAGTGAGAAATGCTGCTCAGGATCGATCACGTGGGCATCGCCTGCCACAATCTCGAAGAGAAGATCGAATTCTACGAGTCGACGTTCGGGCTCACGGTCGTGAGCCGGGAGGTGAACGAGGAGCAGGGCGTCAGGGAGGCGATGCTGCACGTCGCCGAAGGCCCGAGCGGGGCGTCGTACGTGCAGCTTCTGGAGCCGCTCCACCCGGACACCGCCGTCGGGAAGTTCCTGGCGAAGCGCGGCGAGGGCGTGCACCACATTGGCTATGGAGTGGCGGACGTCACGAAGGCTCTGCAGGATATCGCCGCAAAGGGCATAAAACTGATCGACGAGCGTCCCAGGCACGGTTCAATGGGCGCGTCAATCGCGTTTCTCCACCCGAAAGACGTGGGAGGAGTCCTGACTGAGCTGGTCGAGACAGCGCGCGATTGACCCCTCTGAACGCAAGAAAGGTTCATACGTAACAAGTCGCGCATAAAGTCGGAGGGGGCCGCCAACGTGGCAGTACCGGAGTACGCTGGCGTATCACCGGACGTGGACCCGTGATGGACTCCCCGCCTCGGCTGTCCGAACCCCCCGTCCGGCCCGTGTAGCCGTCTCGACAACCCAGGATCGAGCCTCATGCAGTCCGACATCGACGCCCAACTCAACAATTTCTTTGAAGACGCCCCTTCTCGGGAATTCGACGTGGTGCTCCGCGGCTATGACCGGCACCAGGTCCACGACCACTTGAAGACGCTCGACACCGAACTGCGTCAGGCGCGTGAACAGCTGAGCGCGCTGCAGCGAGAGCTTTCCGACTCCCAGCGTCAGTTGCAGGAGCAGGAGCGTCCGACCTATTCGGGGCTCGGCGCCCGCATTGAGCAGTTGCTTCGTCTTGCGGAGGAGCAGGCCACCGAGCTCGTCCAGGCCGCCAGGTCCGAGGCCAACGAGATCAAGGCGCAGGCCAAGGTCGACGCCGCCGACATGCGGGCCGCCGCCGAGAACGAGGCCGCCGAGAAGCGCGCCCTCGCCACCCGCGAGGCCGAGGACATGCGCAGCACGGCCGAGCGGGACGCCGAAGAGATCCGCTCGACCGCCAAGCGGGAGGCCGACGAGCTGACCTCGACCACCGAGCGCGAGGTCGCGAAGGTCCGCGCGACCGCCGACCACGAGGTGGCGGAGAAGCGGGCGGACGCCGAGCGGGAGATCGCCAAGCTGCGCACCACCACCGAGCGCGAGGTGGCCCAGCTCCGGGCCTCCACCAAGCGCGAGCGTGACGAGGTGCTCACCACCGCCAAGCGCCAGGCGGACGAGATGCGCGCCCAGGCGCAGCGCGTGCTTGAGGAGTCCGAGGCCAAGCGGGCGCAGGACGAGGCGGAGTTCGAGATCCAGCTCGCGTCCCGCCGCGAGGAGGCCGAGCGGCAGGAGGCCGAGCGCCACGCCACCGCCCAGGCCAACACGCAGAAGCTCGTCGCCGAGGCGGAGCAGCGCGCCGCCACGGCCGAGCAGCGGGCCAGCAAGGCGACCCAGCAGGCCGAGCAGACGCGGCGCGAGGCCGACACCCACGCCAAGCAGTTGCTCGCCAACGCCAGGAAGAACGCCGACCAGCTCGTGGCCGAGGCCAAGGCCAGCGCCGAGTCGATCGTGACCGACGCCAAGAACGAGGCCGAGCGCACCCGCACCGCGATGCAGCGCCAGGTCGACGAGCTGACCCGTCAGCGTGACAGCATCACCAGTCACCTCGCCCAGCTCCGCCAGCTTCTCGGCGGCGCCCCGCTGCCCGGCATGGACCCCGAGCCCGCGCCCGTCGCGGCCTCCCCGGCCAAGCCCGCGCTGTCCGCCGCGCCGAGCGTCGAGAAGCCGGTCTCGGTCTCCAAGCCGGTCGAGACCAACAGCAAGGCCGACGACGACGCCGAGTGGTGGCAGGAGTAACGGCCGGCGCTTTCGGGGAACGGGCGACGGCTAGGACGACACACTGAACGGGCCCGGCGGATCATCTCCGCCGGGCCCTGTTTATTGGCGCTCGCTTCGCTCGCGCGGGCTCGGGGCGCCTTCAGGCGATGTCTTCCCTCGTCACTCGGAGTCGCTCGTCCCTCGCTCCCCACTCGCTTCTCAGTCCAGACACCGCCGCACCCCTCGCGGGATGGGTTGGCCACCGTAGTGATCGATGGCGCTCGCGCGGGCTCGGGGCGGCTTCTCAGATCCAGCCGCGCCGGGCGGCCTGCACCCCGGCCTGGAAGCGGCCGGTGGCGCCCAGTCGGCCGAGCAGCGAGGCGATGCGGCGGCGCAGCGTCCGCTCGGAGATGCCGAGATGCCGCAGTATCGCCTCGTCCTTCATCCCCACCGCGAGCAGCTCGAGGATCTGCCGGTCCACCGCGTCCAGAGCCGGTACGGACGGCGTCCCCGCCAAGGGGGCGGCCTCGCGCCACAGCGTCTCGAACAGGGCGACGAGAGCGTCCGTGAGCGCGCTGTGCCGTACGACGACGGAGGTGAAGTGGGCGCCCTCCTCGTTACCGGTCAGCGGCAGCAGGGCGGTCGTGCCGTCGACCAGAACCAGCTTGATCGGCAGGTTGGCGTGCACCCGCGACTGCTCGCCCAGGCTCATCATCTGCCGGATCTCGTCGAGCTTGGCGGGCAGGTCGAGCACGGCGGAGGAGTAGATCGCCCGGCAGCGCACCCCGCGCGCCAGAGCCGACTCCTCGGCGCTGATCGACGTCCCGGAGGCGGCGTACGGCGGGGCGTCCAGCGCGAGCACCTCCTTGGACGCGCCGGCCAGCAGCTCCCCGACACGCCTGCCCGCGGCGGCCGAGCCCTCGACGACCTCGATCACCCGTTCCGGGTCGGCGCGCAGCAGCCCCTCCTGGAAGTCGGCCGCCAGCTCGTCGGCCTCCAGGCTCAGCCGGTCGAGCTCGGCCCTGCGGCGGCGGATCGCCCCGCCGAGGCCGATCCTGGGGTCGGCCGCCCGCAGGCCGCGCGCGCCGGCCGATTCCAGCAGGCCGAGCTCCATGAGCCGGTCCACCGACGCGCGGACGGCGTCGGGCGACGCCTCAAGCCGCCGCGCGCACTCCTCCACCGAGCAGCGGGGGTCGCGGAGCAGCAGACGATAGATCCGTTCTTCGAGGACGTCCAGGCCGATGGCGTCCCACACGAGTACCTCCATGGCATGTTCCGGTCAATGGCCGGATAAGGCCACATTTTTGTACCACAATCGAGGTGTCGCACCGCATAGGTGACGACATGGAGCGGACATGGAGCTCGGCTCCGTGCGCTCCGGAGGGAGGAAAGCAGAGGGAGGGGACGCAGGCCTGGACGGTGACCCCGTCTGCCGCGTCCGCCCCTCGCTCAACGGCGTCCCCCGCTTCCGGACTCGCCGCCGTCGGGCGCCCCCGCTCAACGACCTTGGGTCCCGCCTCCCCCTCGACCGGATTGCGGGCCGACCGAAACGTTCTCGCGGCTCCAGCGCTTCTCCCGGCCAGGCTGACTCCCACGTCGGCCTCCGCTCTCCCCGCCCGGCGTCGCGGCGATCCGCGGCCTCCTCCGGCAGGGCCGAGACGCCTGGAACGGAGGCGACGGCACGCCCGCGGAGCGTGCTTCACACCAGGCCCTTCGCCATGCCCGGGTTCAGGTCAGGGAACGGACGAAGTCGGCGACGGCCCGGTTGAACGCCTCGGGATGCTCCATCGCGGACAGATGCCCCGCCTCGCCGATGACGACGAGCCGCCCGTCGGGAACGGCCGCGGCCATCGCCTCCGCCTCGGAGGGCGGGGACAGCTCGTCCTCGTCCCCCACGATGACCAGTGCGGGCACCTTCAGGGCGCGGAGCGTGTCGAAGGAGTCGGGGCGGGCCGCCATGGCGCGCTGCGCCCACGCTACGGCCGGGGGCGGCGCGGCGAGGACGAGTCCGCGGACCCGGCCCGCCACCATGGGCCTGCGCCGCCTGGTCGTCACACCGAGCTGCGGCGGCAGGACCTCGTCCACGAGGATCCCCGAGCCGTCGCGGAGGACGGCCTCCGCGATCCGCTCGCGGTTCGACCTCGCGGGCGGCGGATCGGCCGCCGCCTTCGTGTCGGCGAGGAGCACGCCGAGCAGCCGGTCCGCGTGGCGACGGCAGAAGGCCATCGTGACGTAGCCGCCCATCGACTGACCGCCGACCACGGCGCGCTCGATCCCCTCGCCGTCGAGGAGCCGCGCCACGTCGTCGGCCATGACGTCGAGCGACGGAGCGTCGTCCCCCAGGGGCGTGCCGCCGAAGCCGCGCAGGTCCGGAGTGATCACCTTGCAGGCCGGCGCGAGTCCCTCACGCTGCGCCTGCCACATGGACGAGGAGAGCGGGAAGGCGTGGAGCAGGACCACGGGTGTCCCTGATCCGGCCGATCGTGAGTAGAGCCGCATCTGGTCAACGTAACGCGCGATCCCGCGCGCCGCCTGCCCACCCGTCCGGCCCGGAGTTCGGACGCGGCGACGGGTGGGGCATCCGGGTGCGGGGGCCGCGTGGACCCACGGAGGACACTCGCCGGGGAGCGGAGGCGGTCAGGACATGGCCGTCTGGCCGCCGTCGACGAAGAGCACCTGGCCCGTCATGTACGCGGACGCCGGGCTGGCGAGGAAGAGCGCGGGCTGGGCCATCTCCTCGGCGGTCCCCCACCGCCCCATCGGGACCCCGCTGATGGTGGCCTTGCTCGCGTTCTCGTCCTCCCAGAGGTTGCGGTTGAGGTCGGTCGCCGTCCACCCCGGGCACAGCGCGTTCACCCGTACGCCCCGGGAGGCCCATTCGACCGCGAGGGTCTTGGTCAGCGCGACCAGTCCGGCCTTCGCCGCCGCGTACGGGGCGAGGAACGGCGCGCCCTTGGCCGCGACGGAGGCGACGTTGATGACGGACCCGCCGCCACGCTCGAGCAGGTGGGGGGCCAGCGCGTGCAGGACGGCCATCGCCGAGTCCAGGTTGAGCCGCATGAGCTTGTCCCAGCCGGGCAGCCGCAGGTCCTTGAACTCGACGAGGAAGCTCGACCCCCCGGCGTTGTTGACGACGACGTCCACATGGCCGAGCGCGTCGATCGCGGCCTGGACGGCGGCCGCCACGGCGTCGCGATCGGTCACGTCGCACGGGATGACGTGGGCCGCGCGTCCGCGGTCCTCGACCTCCTTGGCCACCTGGGCCAGGCTCTCCGCGGAGCGGGAGACGAGGGCGACGTCCGCGCCCGCCTCGGCGAACGTCAGGGCGATCGCCCTGCCGATGCCGCGGGACGCCCCGGTGACGAGCGCCTTCTTGCCCGAGAGATCGAACGCCTGCACGGTGCCTCCCTGGAACAGAACATAGCTCTACTGTTCCTGATTTATACCGCTTCGACGTCGGGGGTCGCATCCCCACCCGGGATGCTTCGGCGCCCGGAGGGGCAGCCGTCAGACCTGGGTGGGGAGCGGTCCGGCCGCCGGGTTGACCCGCTTCACGATCTCGTCCAGCACGATCCGCACGTACGGCTCGCCGACCCACAGGTGCTTGGCGCCGTCGACCCCCACCACCTCGGCCTGCGGCACGCGGGCGAACCGCTTGCGCGCCTCCTCGGGCCGGAGGTAGTCGTCGTGCTCCGGCACCAGCGCGACCAGCGGCCGGCCGAACTCCGCCCACGCGTCCAGGTCGGCGTCCGACGCCCGGCGGAGCGGCGGTGAGAGCAGGATCGCCCCCTCGACGAGCGGGTCGCGGCCCCACTTCAGCGCCAGCTCCGTCCCGAAGGACCAGCCGACCAGCCACGGACGGGGCAGCTCGTGGAACTCGGCGTACTCCAGAGCCGCCGCCACGTCCAGCCGCTCGTCCTCGCCGTCGCCGAAGGCTCCCTCCGACGTCCCGCGATCGGACGTGGTGCCGCGGGTGTTGAACCGCAGCACCGCGAGGTCGGCCAGCGCGGGAAGGCGGTACGACGCCTTGCGCAGCACGTGGCTGTCCATCATGCCGCCATGGGTCGGCAGCGGGTGCAGGCAGATCAGCGTGGCCGCGGGCGGCCGGCCCTCGGGCGACGCGACCTCGCCGACCAGCGTCAGCCCGTCGGTCGTGTGCAGTTCGATGTCCTCGCGCCGCGCGGGCAGCACCGTCGACGCCCGGATCTCCGCCACCATCCCCAAACCTCCTGCATTGTGAAAGGCCCGCTCCATGAAACCGCCCGACCCGCTTCGAGCGCCGCCGGGGTCGCCCTCGGCGGGCACCGCGCCGACGGGATCCGGCTCAGTAGCGGGTGCGGCCCGGGCCGCGGTTGACCCGGTTGCGCCAGCAGGCGGTGTGCCAGTGGCGCCGCTCGTTCTCGCCGCCGCTCCAGTTCGGCCAGGAGACGAGGTGGGCGAGCCCGACCCTGATCTCCTGGTCGCAGCCGGGGCAACGATAGACCTTGTCCGCGGCGCCGCCCACGATGCGCCGCACCTGCCATTCGCCGTCGGGCCACTCCTCGACCTGCCCGATGCCGAACCGCCCGGCGAAGCCCAGCCCCTCGTCGTCGGCCCCGTCGCCCCCTGGGCCGTACGCGGGGCGTCGCGAGCGGCGCGAGGAGCCGTCCGACCGGCGTGCGCGGCGCGGGCTCACCGGGCCTCCTCGGGGCTCCGTGCCGGCCGCTCGGCACGCGTACGGGCGGGGCGGGACGTCATGACAGGGGACGAGTACGGCGCGACGGGGGTCATGTCAGACAGAACGAGCGGTCAGCCGGCGTATTCCCGGATGCTCGGCACGCCCGCCGTGACGAGCTGGTCGAGCAGCGGCACGGGGGCGAACGACGGCTCGCGATACTCCGCGTAGAGGGCGCGCAGCCCGTCCCTGACCGTCTCCAGGCCGATGGCGTCGAGCATCTCCAGCGGGCCCGCCGGATATCCGCAGCCGAGCCGCATCCCCGTGTCGATGTCGGCCGCGGAGGCGTAGCCCGACTCCAGCATGCGGACCGCGTCGTTCAGATACGCGTACAGCAGGGCGTTGACGACGAACTCCGCCCGGTCCCCGCACATCACCGGCGTACGCCCGAGGATCCGCACCAGGTCGTGTACGGCCGTCGCGGTCTCCTCGGAGGTCAGCACGGTGGAGGCGACCTCGGCCACGTCGGCGCCGACGAGGTGCAGCCCGACCAGCCGATCGGGGTGCGACAGCCGTACGGCGAGCTCGACGACGGGGCGGTCGGACAACGCGAGGATCACGTCCGCGTCGCCGACCGGGGCCAGGTCGGAGCTCTCGGCGACGACGGGCTTGAACCCGGCGGCGTCGATGGCGGCGACGAGCTCGGCGGCGTCGGGCCCGGTGCCGACGATCCCGATGGTGGACGCGGAGGCCGCCTGGCGGGTCTCGGCGGCGGCGTGGGCGGCCTCACCGTAGGAGTAGAAGCCGCGGCCGGTCTTGCGGCCGAGCAGCCCCGCGGTGACCAGTTCGCGCAGCACGGGCGCGGGGGCGTGCCGCCGGTCGCGGGTCTCGCGGAACAACACCTCGCACACCTCGTAGGAGGTGTCCAGGCCGATCAGGTCGAGCAGCGTGAACGGCCCCATCGGCAGCCCGATGCCCAGCTTCATGGCGGCGTCGATGTCGTCGCGGCCGGCCAGGCCCGACTCCAGGAGGGTGCAGGCGTGGTTGAGATAGCCGAGCAGCAGCCGGTTGACCACGAACCCGGCGCGGTCGCCGGCCGTGATCGGGCTCTTGCCCAGGCGCCGGGCGAGCGCGGCGATGTCGTCGGCGAGACCCGGCTCGGTGACCACGGTGTGGACGACCTCGACCAGCTTCATCACCGGGGCGGGGTTGAAGAAGTGCATGCCGATGACCCGCCCCGGCCGGGAGGTGCTGGCGGCGATCGCGGTGACCGACAACGACGAGGTGTTGGTGGCGAGCACCGCCGACGGCTTGCAGATGCGGTCGAGGTCGGCGAAGAGGCCGCGCTTGAACTCCATGATCTCCGGGATCGCCTCGATCACCAGGTCGGCGTCGGCCAGGTCCTCGCGCGAGGTGGTGAGGGTGACCCGGCCGAGGATCTCACGCTGCGCGTCCTCGGTGAGCTTGCCCTTCGCCACGGCCTTGCCGGTCGAGCGCTCCAGGTGGCCCCGGCCGCGTTCCAGAGCCGCGTCGTCGGCCTCGACCCCGATCACGCTCAGGCCGGCACGGGCGAAGACCTCGGCGATCCCCGCGCCCATCGTGCCCAGCCCCACAACACCGACCGTCTCAAACGTCTGCGCCATGGGGTCAGTCTCGCAGAGGGGCCCGATCCGGCAGAGGGCAGGCGGCCCGACCGGTAGGGTTGGCCGCTATGCGGCTGGTCATCGCGCGGTGCAGCGTGGATTACGTGGGGAGGCTGACGGCCCATCTGCCCATGGCGCCCCGCCTCATCTTGGTCAAGGCGGACGGCAGCGTCTCCATCCACGCGGACGACCGGGCGTTCAAACCGCTCAACTGGATGAACCCCCCGTGCAAGCTGCGCGAGGAGGACGGCACCTGGACGGTCACGCACGGCAAGACCGGCGAGAAGCTCATCCTCACCATCGACGAGGTGCTGCACGACTCCAGCCACGAGCTGGGCGTCGACCCCGGGCTCCAGAAGGACGGCGTCGAGGCGCACCTGCAGGAGCTGCTCGCCGAGCACATCACCACGCTGGGCGACGGCTGGACGCTGGTCCGCCGCGAGTACATGACGGCCATCGGCCCGGTGGACATCCTCTGCCGCGACCACACGGGCGGCACGGTCGCCGTGGAGATCAAGCGCCGCGGTGAGATCGACGGCGTCGAGCAGCTCACCCGCTATCTGGAGCTGCTCAACCGCGACCCGCTGCTCGCCCCGGTGAAGGGCGTCTTCGCCGCGCAGGAGATCAAGCCCCAGGCCCGGGTGCTGGCCACCGACCGGGGCATCGACTGCGTCACGCTGGACTACGACGCGCTGCGCGGCATCGAGCCGGAGAACCCCACCCTCTTCTAACCGGCCCCCTGGCGTCGAGGCTCGGATCACCGGGCCGTACGCGACGGAATCCCGCGTGTCCACCGAACGGTGGACATCGGGATTCATTCGGTCAGAGGTGGGCAAGCGCCCAGCCGAAGTAGATCCTTGTGGCATGACAAATGCGATCGAGGTACGCGGGCTGACCAAACGGTACGGCGACGTGCAGGCGGTCAGCGGCATCGACCTCGACATCAGCCAGGGTGAGGTCTTCGCCATCCTCGGCCCCAACGGGGCGGGCAAGTCGACGACCGTCGAGATCCTCGAGGGGTACCGCAAACGGGACTCCGGCGAGGTCGCCGTGCTCGGCGTCGATCCCGCCCGGCCGACCCGGGAATGGCGGTCGCGCATCGGCATCGTCCTGCAGAGCGCGAACGACGCCGCCGAGCTGAGCGTGCGCGAGACGGTGCGCCACTTCGCGGGCTACTACCCGAACCCCAGGGACCCGGACGAGGTGATCGCCGCCGTCGGGCTCACGGAGAGCGCGAACAAGCGGGTCCGCCAGCTCTCCGGCGGGCAGCGGCGGCGGGTGGACGTCGCCCTCGGCGTCCTGGGCGACCCGGAGCTGATCTTCCTGGACGAGCCCACGACGGGGTTCGACCCCGAGGCGCGCCGGCAGTTCTGGGAGCTGATCGAAGGGCTGGCGCACAACGGCAGCACGATCGTGCTGACCACCCACTATCTGGACGAGGCCGAGGCGCTCGCCGACCGGGTCGCGGTGATCGCGGGCGGCCGGATCGTCGCGGAGGGCGAGCCCGCCACGCTCGGCGGCCGGGCCACCGCGAAGGCCGTCGTGACCTGGCAGGACGGCTCGGTCGAGACCGACACCCCGACCGAGACGGTCCTGGAGCTGAGCCGCCGCTACGAGGGAGAGGTCCCCGGCCTCGCCGTCGCCCGCCCCACGCTCGAAGACATCTATCTGAAGCTGATCGAGGCCCCCCGTGACTGACACCGCCACCGGCACCGCCCCCCGCCGTACGGCCGCCACGCGCGCGATGCCCTCCGCCCTGAAGCTGGGCCTGTCCCGCGGAGCGGTGGAGACGAAGATGTTCTTCCGCGAGAAGGACGCCGTCGTGTTCACCTTCGCCTTCCCGATCGTCCTGCTCATGTTGTTCGGGTCGATCTTCGCCGGCGACCTGGAGGGGACCGGGGTCACCGTCTCGCAGCTCTACACCGCCGGACTGATCGGGGCCGGCGTGATGGGCGCCGGCTTCCAGAACCTCGGCATCGGCATCGCGGGCGACCGCGACGACGGCACGCTCAAGCGGCTGGCCGGGACGCCGATGCCGCGCAGTGCCTACTTCATCGGCAAGATCATCAACGTGCTGGTCATCGCGTTCCTCGAAGTGGCGATCCTGCTCGCCATCGGGGTCGTGATGTACGACCTGGACCTGCCTTCCGAGGTGTCGAGCTGGGTCACGTTCGCCTGGGTGTTCGTGCTCGGCGTCACCGCCGCGGCGCTGCTGGGCACCGCGGCGAGCAGCCTGCCCCGCTCGGCCAAGAGCGCCGCCGCGGTCATCAGCATGCCGTTCGTGGTGCTGCAGTTCATCTCGGGGGTCTTCATCCCGTTCACCCAGATGCCCGAGTGGCTGATCAACATCGCCTCGGTGTTCCCGCTGAAGTGGATGTGCCAGGGGTTCCGCGCGGTGTTCCTCGGCGACGGCGGCGCCGCGCTGGAGCTGACGAAGTCGTACGAGCTGGGCCGGGTGGCCCTGGTCCTCGCCGCCTGGGTGATCGGGGGTCTGGTGCTGTGCCTGACGACCTTCCGCTGGAAGGGCCGCCGCGACGGATGAGCGCCGACCCCGTCGTGGCCCGGCGCCGGCTCGCCGCGCGCGGGAGCGGGCGGCCCAACGGCGAGGAGGGCCGCCACGCCTGGCAGGCGCTCCACGGCTGGGAGGCGCTGTACGGCGTGGCCCTGGCGGTCACGGTCGTGTTCCTGTTCTCCGACGACGACCTCACCGCGACCGCCAGGGGCGTCACGCTCGCGCTGCTCGGCGCATGCGTGGCCGGCTACCTCCTCATCGGCCGCCCCGCGATCAGGGAGGGCGACGAGAACGGCCGCCGTGCCCTGCTCTACCTGGGCCTGGCGATCGCATCCTTCGTGCCGGCCACGATCATCGCGCCCTCGTCGGCCATCGCGCTGTTCGCGCTGTGCCCGCAGGCGTTCATGCTCCTGCGCGACCGGTACGCCGTCGCGGTGGTCCTGGCCCTGAACGTCGCCCCCGTGGCGAGGCTCCTCACCGCCTCCGACGCGCACGGAAAGCTGGGCTTCGCCGGGACGATCCTGATCGGCCTGGTCTTCGCGGCGGTCTTCGGGCCGTGGATCAGCCGGATCATCACGCAGAGCGCGGAACGCGCGCGGCTCATCGAGGAGCTGTCCGCCAGCCGCGCCGAGATCGCCCGGCTGTCCGCCGAGCGCGGCGCGCTGGCGGAGCGAGAGCGGCTGGCCCGGGAGATCCACGACACCCTCGCGCAGGGGTTCACCAGCATCATCATGCTCGTCCAGGCCGCCGAGGCGCAGCCGGGGATGGCGGCCGGGTCACGCCATCTGGCGCTCGCCGCACAGACCGCCCGGGAGAACCTGGCGGAGGCGCGGGCCCTCGTCGCGGCGCTCGCCCCGGCACCGCTGGACGGCTCCACCCTGGACGAGGCGCTGCGACGGCTCACCGCGAGGCTGGGCGAGGAGCTGGGCGTCCAGGCGTCGTTCGCGGTCGGGGGCGTCTCGCGGGTGCTGCCCGCGAACACCGAGGTGGTGCTGGTGCGGGCGACGCAGGAGGCCCTGGCCAACGTCCGCAAGCACGCGGGCGCGTCGGCCGTCCGGGTCCGCCTCGCGTACGGGGCGGACGACGTGACGCTGGTCGTCCAGGACGACGGCCGCGGACTCGGCCACGACCCGGGCGCGGGGTACGGCCTGCGCTCCATGCGAAGCCGCGTGGAGCAGGAGGGCGGCGCGCTGACCGTGGCCACGACGTCGGCGACCGGCGCCTCGGCCGGAGCCGGAACGACCCTGACCGTGACCCTGCCCGTGCCGCCGGAAGCCGGCGCCCGAGATGGAGAGTGATCTTCCTGTGGTTCGCCTGATGATCGTGGACGACCATCCCGTCGTACGCGAGGGGCTGCGCGGCATGTTGGAGTCCGCCCCCGGCATCGACGTGGTCGGGGAGGCCGGGTCGGGTGACGAGGCCGTCGCGCGCGCCCGCGAGCTGCGGCCGGACGTCATCCTGATGGACCTGCGGATGCCGACGGGCGACGGGGTGAGCGCCACCACGCGGATCCTGGCGGACCGCCCCGAGAGCCGCGTGATCGTCCTGACCACGTACGAGACCGACCAGGACATCGTGCGCGCGGTGGAGGCGGGGGCGGCCGGCTACCTGCTCAAGGACATCTCCCGCGCCGACCTGCTCGCCGCCGTCGCGTCCGCGGTGCGGGGAGAGACGGTGCTGGCCCCGTCGGTCGCCACGAAACTCGTCACCCGGATGCGCGCACCCGTCGCGGAGTCGCTGTCCAGGCGCGAGGCGGAGGTGCTCTCGCTCGTCGCCCGGGGGCTGACGAACGCGGAGATCGGGGTCGAGCTGTTCATCAGCGAGGCCACGGTGAAGACCCACCTGCTCCGCGTCTTCGCGAAACTCGGCGTCTCCGACCGCACCGCGGCGGTCACCACCGCGCTCGGCCGCGGTCTCATCTGACGCTTACCCGCACCCCCGAAAGCCGCAAATCAAGATCGAACAGAGGGCCGACTTGACCGCCTTGTCAAGGAAATAGCCTTTCTTTCGGGTGCCCGAAAGCGCTAATTTATAGATACTTTCGCATAAAGGATCTTGCGTCCATAATGGTGGCTCCTGGGGGGCCATTGACGGCGCGAGGTGAAGTAGTGGTGGGACGGGAATACCGGGGGATGTCGGCCGAGCAACGGCTGGCCGACCGAAGAGAGCGGTTGATCACGGCCGCGTACACGCTGTTCGCCAATCCGGGCTTCCACGGCACGACGATCGAGCGGCTGTGCGCGACCGCCCGCATCTCCAACCGGGCGTTCTACGAGTGTTTCTCCGGCCGCGAGGACCTCATGCGCGCCGTCTACGAGCGGTGCGTGGACGAGACGCTCGCGTCCGTGTCGGCGGCCATCGAGCAGGCGCCGCCGACGCTGGACGACCGCATCGTCGCCGGCATCGGGGAGTACGTCCGGTTCGTGACCAGGGACGTGCGGCGCGCCCGCGTGATGCACGTGGAGGTCCGGCGCGCGGGGGACGTCCTCGGCAGCGCGCGGCAGCGCTCCGTGCTGGAGTTCAGCAAGGTGATAGAGCGCGCCGTCGACGACGTACGGCACCTGCCCCCGCTGGAGCCCCACCTGCTCGCGCTCGGGCTGATCGGAGCCATCACCGAGCTGCTCATCGAATGGGTCCTGTCCGACCCCTCGCCGCCCGTGGACCGGCTCGTCGCCACGGCGACCCACATCTTCCGCAGCTCGTTCGAGCTCTGACGCCGGGAGCGCCGCGCCGGCCGCCCGCCGTGACGGCCACCGGGAGCGCCGGGCTCCAGGGGCGAGGCGTCAGATCCACCCCATGTCCTGGGCGGCGCGGATCGCGGTGATGCGGTTCCCCGCCCCCAGCTTGCTGATGGCGTTGGACAGGTAGTTCCGGACGGTCCCCTCGGTGAGGTGCAGCGAGGCGGCGATCTGCGCGACCGACGCGCCCTTGGCCGCCAGGGCGAGGGCGTCGCGTTCCCGCTCGGTCAGGGGGTTGTCCCCCGCGGTCATGGCGGCGGCCGCCATCTCCGGATCGAGGTAGCGGCCCCCCGCGTGCACCTTGCGTATGGCGCGGGCCAGCTCCTCGGCCGACGCGTCCTTGGGCACGAACCCGCGGACCCCGGCCGCGAGCGCCCGCCGCAGGTATCCGGGCCGCCCGAAGCTGGTCAGGATCAGCATCGCCCGGCCGGGCATGCTCTCCGCCACGGACAACCCGTCCATGCCCGGCATCTCGACGTCCAGCACGAGCACGTCCGGCTCGTGCTCGCGTACGGCCGGGGCCACCAGGTCGCCCCTGCCGACCTGGGCGACGACCTCGATGTCGGCCTCCAGGCCGAGCAACATGGCGATCGCCTGCCGGATGAGCCGCTCGTCGTCGGCGAGCAGGACGCGGATCACGTTCCGGCCTCCGCGGAAAGCGGGGCGACCGCCCGCAGGACGAACTCCCCCGCACCGGTCGGCCGGGCGTCCAGCGTGCCGCCGACCGCCGCCAGGCGCTCGCCCAGCCCGGCCAGGCCGCTCCCGACGTCCTCGACGGCCCGCCGCGCGACGCCGTCGTTGCGCACCTCCAGCACCGCCTCCTCCTCCGAATGGCGCACGGTGATGTCGCATCGCGACGCCGAGCTGTGCCGGAGCACGTTCGTCGCCGCCTCGCGGATCACCCACGCGAACACCGGCGCCACCCCTTCCGGCACCTCCCGGTACGGCAGGTGGAGGCGGCAGCTCACGCCCGCCGCCTCCAGCACGCCGCGCACGGTCGCCAGCTCGGCGCCCAGGTCGAGCCGCCGATAGCCGCGCACCGTCTCGCGCAGTTCCCGCAACGCCGTACGGGCCAGGCCGCGGACCTCGGCCATCTCGTCCTTCGCCGCGTCCGCGTCGGCCGCGGACAGCCGTACGGCGAGCTCGCTCTTGACCGCGATGGCGGAGAGCTGGTGGCCGACCATGTCGTGCAGGTCGCGGGCGAAGCGCAGCCGCTCCTCGGCGACGGCCAGCCGCGCCTGGGCCTCACGCCCGGCGTGCGCCTCCTCGGCGAGCCGCCAGATCCACACCCAGAGCCGGTTGGTCCAGGGGAAGAGCGCGCACATCATCACGTAGTAGAAGCCCACGCCCACGGCCGCGCCGACGGTGCTCGGCACCTCCGAGAAGAAGGCGGGGTCGCTGCCGGCCAGCGTGGCGAAGACGGCCGGCGGGGTCACCACCACGGCCGTCCCGGCGCCGAGCAGCACCGCGGACTTCCGCGACACCCCGATCGCCGCGATCGACAACCAGGCCAGCGGCACGAACCCCCACCCCGTCATCTGGGCGCCGCCGGTCACCATGACGGCCAGCGCCAGGGCGCCCGACACCGCCCTCTCTCGCCGGGAGATGCCGTGGGAGAGGACCGCGCCCGTCATCCGGATGAAGAAGACGCTGAACACCACCAGCCCGGCGACGGCGAGCAGGGCGCGCTGCCACGCGAGGATCCCCAGGCCGAGCGCCCCCGCGCTGGTCAGGACGGCCAGGAACCAGGTAAGGATCAGTGTCCCGATCAGCACCCACCGGACGCCCCTGCGCGCGCCTCTCAGCCCGTCAGCCACCATTTACTCCACTTTATCGGCCTTTGACGACATCGAGGAGGCGGATCCGCGCGCCGGTCCGCAGCACCGCGCGCTCGTAGATCCGGGCGGCCAGCAGCGTGACGCCCACGACGGCCATGACCATCACGACGCCGGAGACCGCCACCTGCCAGAAGGGGGTCTCGGCCGCGGCCGCCCGCACCGGCATGACCATCGACGAGAACGGCGGGACGAACGACGCGATCGTGGCCACGGTCCCCGTGGGAGAGCTGACCGAGTAGAACGCCACGCCGTACGTCACCATCATGGTCATGGTCATCGGGGTCAGCACGTTGCCGACCTCCTCCTGCCGCGAGACGAGCGACCCCAGCGCAGCGGCGAAGGCCGCGAAGAAGAGGTAGCCGAGCACGAACCACACGAGCACGCCGACCACGATCCCGGCCATCCCCGGCGGGAAGTCGACCGCCAGCCCGGACGCCGTCGCGCCCACCAGTCCGGCGGCGACCACCGCGACCAGGTTGATCAGACCGACCAAGCCGAGCCCGACGATCTTGCCTCCGAGGAGCTGCCAGGGGCGCAGCGAGGTGAGCAGGATCTCGACGATGCGGCTGCTCTTCTCCTCGACCACGCCCATCGCGACCATCATCGGCGTACCGATGACCAGCATGAACAGGATGATCACCAGGACGACCGCGATGCCGGAACGGGTCTTCTGGTAGCGCGTGTCCGCGCCGACGGACTCCATCGCGAGCGGCGTGATCGTGACCCCGGCCGAGCCGATCTGGGCCTCGCGGTGGGCGCTCTGCAGCAGCAGGCCGAGCTCGTCGTCGATCGCGCCGTCGGTCAGCACCCTGGTGCCGCCGACGAGCGCGGCGTCCACGTCGCCGTCGAGCACGGCCTTCCTGGCCGCGCCCTCGTCCGCGTAGTCCTTCCACTCGACCTCGGTGTCGCCCCAGATCGGCAGCCGCTCGGAGGCCACCGCACCCACCCGGTACGAGTCCGGGCCGCCCATGACCTTGGGCGCGAACGAGACCGCCCCGACCAGCAGCACCATGATGACGAGGCCGACGATGAACCCCTTCGAACGCACCTGGGTCCGGACCTCGCGCCCGGCCACCTGCAACAGTCCGTTCACGCCACTGCCTCCTTGAAGATCTCGGTGAGCGTCGGCCGCTCCACCCCGAAGTGCTCGACCCGCCCCGCGCGCATCGCGGCACGCAGTACGCGCTGGTCGTCCTCGTCATCGGTGACCAGCACCTGACGGTCGCCCTCGACGGTCAGCTCGCCGGCCAGGCCCTCCGCCCACCCCGGCTCGGCGCCGGCGACGATCACCCGCAGCTTCCGCCCCTCGGCGGTCCGCAACTCGTCCACGGTGCCGCTCGCGACCATCCGCCCGGCGGAGATGATGCCGACCGAGTCGCACAGCCGCTCCACCAGGTCGAGCTGGTGACTGGAGAAGATCACCGGCACGCCGCCCCTGGCCCGCTCGCGCAGCGCCTCCGCCAGGGCGTCCACCGCGAGCGGGTCGAGCCCGGAGAACGGCTCGTCCAGGATGAGGACGTCCGGATCGTGGACCAGGGCCACGGCGAGCTGCACCCGCTGCTGGTTGCCCAGGGAGAGCGACTCGACCGCGTCCTTCGTACGCTCGGTCAGCCCGAGCCGCTCGACCAGCTCGCCGGTCGCCTTCCCCGCCGCCTCCGCCGAAAGGCCGTGCAGCCGCCCGAAGTACTCGATCTGCTCGGCGACCTTCATCTTCTGGTACAGGCCGCGTTCCTCGGGCATGTAGCCGAACCGCCGCCGCTCCGCGAAGCCGAGCGGGCCCCCCTTCCAGCGGACCTCACCCGAGTCGGCCTGGAGGACGCCCATCACGATCCGCATCGTGGTCGTCTTCCCCGCGCCGTTCGCCCCGACGAACCCGAACATCTCGCCCGGCCGTACGGCGAAGCTCACCCGGTCCAGGGCGACCTTGCCCGTCCCGAACGTCTTGCGCAGTTCCTGAGTCTCCAACATGCGACCGATCATTTCGCGGCCGGCCGCCTTCCAGAAGACGTCGATATCAGCCCTTCCGGATGACATCTGTCATATCGCCGGGCGGCAGGGCGACCCGCCACATGCCGGGCTTCCGGGGACACACGACGGTTGACCATGCTTGATCGATATTGGATAACTGAGTTCCGACAGGGGGAGTAGACCCGCACTGTAATGGAGCCGCCCATGACCGGCCCTGCCTCCCCGGCCCAGGTGGGCCGCGACGCGCAGTTACGGACCCTCCTCCGGGTGGCCGGCAGCCCACCCGCGGTGATCCTGGTCCAGGGTGAGGCGGGCATCGGCAAGACCCGCCTGGTCCACACGGCGATCGATCGGCTGCGAGCCGACCGCCGCACCGTGCTGCTCGGCCACTGCCACCAACTCAGGGAGCCGTTCCCGTACGGTCCGGTGTTCGACGCGCTGCGCCACGCCGCCGCCGCGCTGCCCGCCGGCGACCGGCTCAACCCGGTGACGGGGGCTCTGCGCGGTTACCTGCCGGAGCTCACCGGCCACCTGCCGCCCGTCCCCGCGCCGCCGCCGCTCGACGACGTGCACGCCGAGCGGCACCGGCTGTTCCGCGCGGTGCACGCGCTGCTCGCCGCCGCCGCGCCCGCGGTGCTCGTCGTCGAGGACCTGCACTGGGCCGACGACGGCACGCGCGACCTGCTGCGCTTCCTCACCGACCAGCCACCCGAGGGGCTGGCGCTGGTGGTGACGTTCCGCAGGGAGGACCTGCCCGTGCCCGGCCTGCCGTTCGGCCACGCCTACCGCCGCCGGCCCGGCGTGCGCAGCGAGGTGATCTCACTGGGCCCGCTCGACGTCGAGGCCGTGCGCAGCCTGACCAGCGCACTGCTCGGGGGCGCCCAGGTGCCGAAGGACTTCGCCGCCAGGCTGCACGAGCGCACGGCCGGAGTGCCGTTCGTGATCGAGGAGGTGGTGCGCTCGTTGCTCGACGACGAGGGCCGGTTACCCGGCGGCGAGGAGGCGCCCGAGATGCTCGACCGCATCCCCGTGCCGCTGCTGCTGCGCGAGGCGATGACCGAGCGGCTCGCCGGGTTCTCCCCCGCCGCCCTGCGCGCCGTCCGCGCGGCGGCCGTGCTCCGGACGCCCGCCGACGAACCGCTGCTCACCGCCGTGTCCGGAGTGGAGGGACCGGACGCGGACGCCCACGAGAGCGGCCTGTCGGAGGCGCTGAGGGCGGGCGTCCTGATCGAAGGCCCCGACGGCCAGTACGGCTTCAGGCACGCGCTCGCCCAGCAGGCCGCCTACGACGCCATCCCCGGGCCGGACCGGGGGCCCATCCACCGGCGGGCGATGGCCGCGCTCGCCGCGCTCGACCCGCCGCCGCTGGTCCAGCTCGCCTACCACGCCAGGCGGGCGGGCGACCTGGACGCCTGGCAGCGCCACGGTGAGGCGGCCGCCGGCCACGCCGCCGCCGTCGGGGACGCGCCGCTCGCGGTCGAGGTGCTCGAAGGGATGCTGGCCGACCCGAAGCTGCCGCGCGACGCCCGCGGTCCGCTCGCGCTGCGGCTGAGCAGGGTCGCCGTGATCGGCCTGTCGTACCGGCGTGTCGTGCGGCTGCTGCGGCACCTGCTGTCGGACGACTTCCTGTCCCGCCACGTCCGCGGTGAGGTGCGGCTCAACCTGGGCGTGCTGCTGGCGAACCAGGCGGGCGCCAACGCGGCGGGACGGCAGGAGATCCTCGCCTCGCTGCCCGACCTGCGCGACCGGCCCAATCTGGCCGCCCGCGGCCTGGCCCTGCTGGGGCTGCCCGCGTTCGGCGGCGAGCCGCTGGCCGACCACGAGGCGTGGATGGACGAGGCGGAGAGGCTGCTCGCGTCCGTCGAGGACCAGGACCCCGAGCTGGCGGCCGCCGTCCGGGCCAACAAGGTCAGCATGGCCATGCTGGTGGGCTCGCCCGACGCGTTCACGCTGGCCTCCGCGTTGCCGGAGAGCCATCCGTCGGCGGCGGTCCGCAGGCAGGCGGCGCGGGCGTACTCGAACCTGTGCGACGCGGCGATGGCACTCGGTCACTATCGCGCGGCCGAGAAGTTCGCGGCCGACAGCAGGAGGATCTCCGACGAGAGCGGCGCGCTCTACACGATGTACATGCTGGATATGTCGGCGATCAGGTTCGACTGGCTCACCGGACGGTGGAGGGGGCTGCGGGAGCGCGCGGCCGTGGCGGTGGAGGTAGCGGTGGAGGCGCCGCTGCTCGCCGTGGAGGCGCGGCTGGTGCTGGGTATGCTCGCGCTGGCCAGGGGCGAGTGGCAGGAGGCCGGAGAGCAGCTCGAAGCGACGGGCCTGCGCGACCGGGGCGGGGAGTTCATGCCCGCGACCATGCCGGCGTCCGCCGGCCTGATCCAGCTGCATCTGACCCGCGACGCGCTGGACACCGCGCTGTACGAGACCGAATGGGCGCTGAGCCGGCTGCGGCGCAAGGGCGTGTGGGTGTGGGGTGACCAGGTGGTCCCACCGGCGGTGGCGGCGCTGCTCAGGGCCGGGCGCGGGGACGAGGCGGCCGCCCTGGTGGCGGAGTACGCGGCGGGCATCGACGGCAGGACGGCGCCGGCCGCGCACGCGGCGCTCCGCCTGGCCCGCGGGCTGCTGGCCGAGCACGAGGGCGGGCGCGAGGAGGCGGCGGAACACTACGCGCGGGCGAGGGCGGCCTACGAGGGGATGCCCCGCCCGCACACGGCCGCGCGGGCCGCGGAGGCGGAGGCGGGCGCCCGGCTCGGCCTCGGCGAGCGCGAGGAGGCCGCCGGGCTCGTCACCGGCGCGGCCGAGCGGTACGAGGCGCTCGGCGCCACCCGCGACGCGGCGCGCTGCCGTCGCCTGCTTCGGGAGATCGGCGCGGCCGGACCCGCGCGCAGGACCAGGAAGGCGGGCGACGGCGTCCTTTCCCCCCGGGAGGCGGAGGTGGCCAGGCTGGTGGCCCTGGGCCGCACCAACAGGGAGATCGCCGAGGTGCTGTTCCTGTCCCGCCGCACGGTGGACACCCACGTCGCCCGGGTGCTGCGCAAGCTCGGCGTACGCACCCGCAACGACGTGCGCGGGCCCCGGCCGGACGACCGGCCGGGGCCCGCGACCGACTACTAGCCGGCGTCAGAGGGTGATGCTCCAGGAGTCCAGGGTGCCCTGGTAACCGAGGTAGACGTCCTCGATGTCGAGCACCCACGTGCCGGACGCGTTCTGGTTCACCGGGACCGAGAAGGTCCTGGTGCCGTACGGGGTGCAGGTGGTGCCGCCGTAGGCGTCCACGACGTACCAGGTGCCGTTGGGCCCGCGGAGCCAGATGTCCAGGTCCTCGGCACAGGCGTGGCTGATGGTGAGGGAGAGCTTGACCGGCGACACCGCCGCGCCCGACGCCGTCGAGGTGATCGTGCTCTGCGCGTTCGACCAGTCCCGGATGGCGACGCGGGTGTTGTTGGTGAACGTCCTGCCGCCCGTGGTGCCCTGAACGGTCAGCGCGTACGTGGTGGTGCGGGTTCCGGTCTCACCGGTGCCCGTCACCGTCACCGTGTACGAGCCGGCCGGCGTGGTGGCCGAGGTCGAGATCGTCAGGGTGGACGAACCGCCCGAGGTCACCGACTGCGGGGAGAACGAGGCCGTTGCTCCCGTCGGAAGGCCGCTCGCGGAGAGGTTCACCGTCTGCGCGGTGCCCGCCGTGGTGGTCGTGCCGATCGTGGAGGTGGCCTGCGCGCCCGCGTTCACCGTGCCGGCCGCCGGGTTCGCGGAGACCGAGAAGTCGCGCGTCGGCGGCGTGGTGGTGCCGACCGACTGCTTCCAGACCGCGTACATGGCCGCGTCGGCCGCCCGGTCGAGGACGGTGTCGTTGATGTTGCTGGTGGTGTCGCACGAGGAGTGATAGCAGGAGTCGTACGCCCGGTTCGCCGTGCCGCCCCACTTGGCCGCCTGCGCCGTCGTCTTGGTGTCGCTCGCGCCGGCCGCCACGCCGGAGCTGGCGATGCCCGCGTTGCTGAAGGAGGCGTCGTCGGAGCGGTTGGCGCCCTCGGTGTTCTCCTCGGGCTGGAGGCTCAGCTTGTCGTAGAACTCCTTCAGGTACTGCGCGCCGGTGGTGGTGATGTTGTTGATGAAGTAGCCGCCGTTGGGCGAGCCCACCATGTCGTAGTTGTAGTAGACCTTGATCTTCGACCGCTCCGTGGAACTGAGCGAGTTGACGTAGAACGCGGAGCCGTTCAGGCCCTGCTCCTCGTCGGTCCACCAGCCGAACCGCACATGCTTGGCCAGATCGGGGTTCTTGCTCGCCAGGGTGAGCGCGACCTCCAGCAGGGCGGCCGAGCCCGAGCCGTTGTCGTTGATGCCGGGTCCGGCGGAGACGCTGTCGAGGTGGGCGCCGGACATGATGACCTGGTTCTCGTCACCGCCCGGCCAGTCGGCGATCAGGTTCGGGCCCGCGCCGCTGGTGCAGCGCGAGGTGCAGCTCTGCCTGGTCACGGTGTAGCCGGCGGCCTTCAGCTTGTCCTCGACGTACTGCACCGACTGCAGGTAGCCGTTGCCGGTGGACCTGCGGTTGCCGCCGTTGCTCGTGGCGATGGTCTGGAACTGCGTCAGATGGCTCTTGACGTTGGTGAGGCTGACGTCCGGCGGCTCACTGCCGCCCGGCCCCTGCCCCACCTGCAGGCCGTACGTGGTGCTGTGCGAGGTCGAGCCGGTCCCCGTCACCGTGATCTGGTACGACCCCTGCGCGGTGGAGGAGCCGACGGACAGCGTCAGCGTCGAGGAGCCGCCCGACGTCACCGACGACGGGTTGAAGGACGCCGTGACGCCGCTGGGCAGGCCGGACGCGGAGAGGGTGACCGTCTGGGCGGAGCCCGAGGTGGTCTGCGTGTTCACCGTGACCGTCGCCTGCCCGCCGGGCTGCGCGCTGCCCGACGTCGGGGTGAGCGTGAGCGAGAAGTCGCCGGTGGCGGTGCCGCAGGCGGGCTCGTTCGACGCCGCGGCCACGCTGACCGCGCTCCACGCCGCCTTGGTGGTGGTGCACTCGGGGCTGTTCGCGCCGAACAGCTCGATGGCCGCCGCCACGGACGCGGCGCGGACGTTGGTGTAGCGCCAGGTGGACGTCTTGCGGTTCAGCGCGCCCATGAAGATCTTGCCGGCGTTCTGGATGCCGACGCCGGTCACCGACGAGGGCCCGCCGGAGCAGATCGGGCTGGACGGCTTGCCGCCGCCGGGGTTGCTGCCCTCGGCGAGCAGGTAGAACCAGTGGTTCAGCGGCCCGGCCGCCGAGTGGACCTCGGTGTTCGGGATCGAGGACGAGTAGCAGTTCGGGTCGCTGAGCGCGCCCGGGTTGTACATGTTGCGGATCGGGCCGTCGCCGACGAGGTCGACCTCCTCGCCGACCAGGTAGTCCGGCGGGTCGTTCGGGTTGTTCGCGTAGTGCTCGGTCAGCACGCCGAAGATGTCGCCGGTGGCCTCGTTGAGCCCGCCGTTCTCGTTGCCGGAGCCCGCGCCGCCCGACGTGGTCTGGAAGATCGCGTGGCCGAACTCGTGCGCGACGACGTCGATGGGGGTCGCCTGCCGGGCGTTGTCCTGACTGTGGCCGAAGTTGGTGTAGCTGCCGTTCCAGTACGCGTTGACGTCGTTGAGCCCGACGCGGGCCGGGAAGCCCCTGCCGCTGCCGTTGATGCCGTTGCGGCCGAGCCAGTCGCGCAGCATGTCCCACTCGCGCTGCACGCTGTAGAGGGCGTCCACGCAGGCCGTCTCCAGGTTGGTGCCCGAGCCGTTGCCCCACGCGTCGTCGGTGCCGGTGTAGGCCGAACCGGTCTGGCCGCCGCACTGGATGCCGGGCCTGCTCGTGTCGGTCATCGAGTACGAGGTGCCCGAACCGCTCGTGCCGATGGTGACCTGACCGTAGTAGTAGCCGTTGCCCGTGCCCTCGCGGACCAGGTCGTAGGAGTCGGCGACCTCGCCGGTGCGGGCGTCCACGAAGACGTGCTGGACGCTGGGCCTGCCGTCGGCCAGTCCGGAGACGGTCGCCTCCCACGCGAGCCGCGGCTTGTCGCCCCACGCCAGCACGACCAGGCGCGGCTCGGCCGAGTCGTCCACGCGGGACAGCCTGGACTTCGCCGCCTCGACGGCCCGGGTGGCGCTGATCTCGGGCTTGGTCGGCACGGCGGCCTTGATCGGTCCCGTCGCCGCCACGGTGTCGCGGACGTGCCCCGCGGCATCGGTCACGACGACCGCGTCGCCGCCGACCATCGGCAGTCCCTTGTACGTGCGCTCATAGGCGACGAAGTACATGTCGCCCGCGCTCGGTGTCACCGCCGTGCGGCGGTACGCCTCGTCGGGTCCCCTGCCGAGGTCGTCGAGCCCGTTGGCGACGGCCTTGTCCGCCACCGCCGCGGCGAGCGACGCCGGGTCCGCGGCGGCGACCACCGCCGGGTCCGCGGTGATTCGTTCGGGGGCCCTGTACCGGTCCTTCCCGGGTCCGGGAGGGGCGGCGCCGGCGGGTGAGGCCAGCAGAGCCATCGACGCGGCGGTCGCCACGCCGACGGCGGCCGCGAGTAAGCGTTTCACGCTGTCGTGCTCCTTTCGGCGGCTTCCCCGGGCCCGGCCACCGGTGAGCCCGCGCCGGACGGCGCGGGCCGGGGGCACGCGGTGACGAGACGGGGAATCGGGGGGTGAAAGAACATGACGACGAGGTGAGCGAACGGTTTCGCACCTCGTTGCCGCCAGACGCTAAGCGCCGTGCCGCCGCGTGGAAATCCGTATGGGCATCGGTAAGCGATACCGATAATTCGCCGGCCCTGGTCACGGTGATCGAACCATGACGGGGCGCGTGCGGTCCGAACGTGAGACCGCGGGCAGGGGGGAGCCCCCCGAGAGCGAGGATCGCGCCTCCGGACGGCCGGGGGCGCACCGTTACGCTGGCCGGTATGACGCGTGCTGACAACGACAAACCGGTCGTCCTGTCCAAGATCTACACGAAGACCGGTGACGACGGGACCACCACTCTCGGCGACATGAGTCGTACGACCAAGACCGATCCCCGGCTGGCCGCCTACGCCGACGTGGAGGAGGCCAACGCCGCGCTCGGCGTCGCGCTCGCCACCAAAGAGCTGCCCGGGGACATCCCGGCCGTCCTCCGCCGCGTGCAGAACGAGCTCTTCGACCTCGGCGCCGACCTGTGCGCTCCTGTCAAGGAGAACCCGGAATATCCTCCGCTGCGGGTGGAGGAGTCCTACATCACCTGGCTGGAGGAGCAGTGTGACCGGTTCAACGCCGACCTGAAGCCGCTGCGCAGCTTCATCCTGCCCGGCGGCACACCGGGCGTCGCCTTCCTGCACCTCGCCCGTACGACCGTCCGCCGGGCCGAGCGGTCCGCCTGGGCCGCGCTCGAGGCCCACGACGACGTGAACCCGCTCGCCGCGAAGTACCTCAACCGGTTGTCGGACCTGCTGTTCATCCTGTGCCGCGTCGCCGCCGCCGGCCAGGAGATCCTCTGGGTCCCCGGCGCCTCACGCCACTGAAGGCGCCCCGAGAGCCCGCGCGAGCACCATCAACGATTACGGCGCCCGGCCATCACGCGAGGGGCGCGGCGGTGTCTGGCCTGAGGAACGAGTGGGGAGCGAGGGACGAGCGACCCCGCGAGGGGTGAGCGACTCCGCGAGGGGCGCGGCGGTGTCTGGACTGAGGAACGAGCGGGCGAGGAACGAGTCCCGAGTGACGAGGGAAGACACCGACTGAAGGCGCCCCCGAGCCCGCGCGAGCGAAGCGAGCGCAAATAAGCTACGCAGCGTCGAGGTAGGCGCTGGGTGGGGCGGATTCGAGCCAGGCGAGGAAGCCGGTCAGGGCGTCCTCGCTCATGGCGAGGACGAACGGGCCGCGCTCCGCGGAGAACTCGACGGCCCAGTAGCCTTCCGGTCCCTCGCCGCTGCCGAGCCTTCTCCTCCGGGAAACCGTGAGGCCGCGCCTCGCGATTGCGTGGCGCGGCCTCAGGCGGAGTCCGAAGAACGGGATCCAGTGGAGCTCTCCCCCGGCGTAGCGGGCTACTCCGGCTTTCCAGCCCTGGTTTCCCGTGCGTACCCGGCAGACGACAGTGCCCCGGCTGAAAGCCAGGGCGACACCGCGTACGACGAGGAGGGCAGCGACAAGGGATACGCCTGCGAGAACGTCCAGCGCCGTCATCGCCGCCCTCCTTCACACAAGAATCAAACCTCTTCCCCGGCCGCACGCAGCCGGGCTCTGGCACGCTTGGCCGCGAGCCGGATGTCCGCGTCCTCCTGGCCGGCCTCGATCGAGGACTGCGCCCTCTGGAGGGCGTCCCTCGCGGCCGCGACGTCGACCTCGGAGCCGAGCTCGGCCGCCTCGGCCAGGATCGACACATCGTTGCTCGCGACCGAGATGAACCCGCCGTGAACAGCGGCGACGAGGTCGCTCTCGCCACCGCGCTTGACGCGAAGCACACCGCCCTCGACGAGGACGCCGAGCACAGGAGCGTGTCCCGGCATAATACCGATCTCGCCGTCCACGGTCTTCGCAATCACCATGTCGGCCTCGCCCGACCAGATCTCACGTTCCGGCGACACGACGCCAACGCGAAGCTTTGCCACTTCTGGCTCCCTTTCGATAGACGCCTGTACGGCTCACGCGGAGCCGCACAGGCGTCGGAGGCGTCGTCTTAGCGCTCGAGTTCCTTCGCCTTGGCGATGGCCTGTTCGATGCCGCCGACCATGAAGAACGCCTGCTCGGGGAGGTGGTCGTACTCACCGGCGCAGAGGCCCTTGAAGGAGGCGATGGTCTCGTCCAGCGGCACGAACTCGCCCGGCTGGCCGGTGAACGCCTCGGCGGCGTACATCGGGTGGGAGAGGAACCGCTCGATGCGGCGGGCCCGGTTGACCGTGACCCGGTCCTCTTCGGAGAGCTCGTCGATGCCCAGGATGGCGATGATGTCCTGCAGCTCCTTGTACTTCTGCAGGATCCGCTTGGTCTCCTGGGCCACCGCGTAGTGCTCGTCGCCGACGACCTGCGGGTCGAGGATCCGCGAGGAGGAGTCGAGCGGGTCCACCGCGGGGTAGATGCCCTTCTCCGAGATCGGACGGGAGAGCACCGTCTGGGCGTCGAGGTGCGCGAACGCGTTGTGCGGCGCCGGGTCGGTGATGTCGTCGGCGGGCACGTAGATCGCCTGCATGGAGGTGATCGAGTGACCGCGGGTCGAGGTGATGCGCTCCTGGAGGACACCCATCTCGTCGGCCAGGGTCGGCTGGTAACCCACCGCGGACGGCATACGGCCGAGCAGGGTGGACACCTCGGAACCGGCCTGGGTGAACCGGAAGATGTTGTCGATGAAGAGGAGCACGTCCTGCTTCTGGACGTCGCGGAAGTACTCCGCCATCGTCAGAGCGGACAGGGCGACCCGCAGACGGGTGCCCGGGGGCTCGTCCATCTGGCCGAAGACGAGCGCGGTGTCCTTGAGGACGCCGGCCTCGTCCATCTCCAGCCAGAGGTCGTTGCCCTCGCGGGTGCGCTCGCCGACGCCCGCGAACACCGAGGTGCCCGAGAACTTCAGCGCGACGCGGCGGATCATCTCCTGGATCAGAACGGTCTTGCCGACGCCCGCGCCGCCGAACAGACCGATCTTTCCACCCTTCACGTACGGCGTGAGCAGGTCGATGACCTTGATGCCGGTGGGCAGCATCTCGGTGCGCGACTCGAGCTGGTCGAACGCCGGGGACGGACGGTGGATGCCCCACTTCTCGGTGACCTGGAGCGACGCGGTCGGCACGTCCAGGGACTCGCCGAGGGCGTTCCAGACGTGGCCCTTGACGACGTCGCCGACGGGCACCGAGATCGGCGCGCCGGAGTCGGTCACCGCGGCGCCGCGGACGAGGCCGTCGGTGGGCTGCATGGAAATCGCCCGGACCAGGTTGTCACCCAGGTGCTGGGCGACCTCCATGGTCAGGGTCTTGGTCTCGCCACCCATGGTGACGTCGACGTTCAGCGCGTTGTAGATGTCCGGCATCGCCTCGACGGGGAACTCCACGTCGACGACGGGACCCTTGACGCTCGCCACGCGACCAACGGTGGCCACGGCGGTCTCAACAGTCATTGTGGTTACTCACTCTTTCCCCGCTGCGGCGTCAGCGAGCGCGTTGGCGCCACCGACGATCTCGCTGATTTCCTGGGTGATCTCAGCCTGCCGAGCCTGGTTCATCTGCATGGTGAACACGCGGATGAGCTCGTTGGCGTTGTCGGTCGCCGACTTCATGGCCCGGCGTCGCGACGCCTCCTCCGACGCCGCGGACTGGAGCAGCGCGCTGAAGATGCGCGACTCGACGTACCGCGGGAGCAGCGAGTCGAGCACCTCGGCGGCGTTCGGCTCGAACTCGAAGTACGGCGGGATCGTGTCGTCGGACTCGGCCTCCGACTCGACGACCTCCAGCGGCAGGATGCGCCTGACCACGACGTTCTGCGTGAGCATCGAGACGAACTCGGTGGAGACGATGTGGATCTCGTCGATCCCGTTCTCCTCCTTGAACGACTCGATCAGCGTGTCGGCGATGGTCTTGGCGTCGGCGTACGACGGCCGGCGCGAGAAGCCCTCCCAGCGACCGCCCATCTCGCGGCCGCGGAAGGTGTGCCACGTGACACCCTTGCGGCCGACGACGAACGGAACGGCCTGGATGCCGCGCTCCTCCAGGAGGCCCCGCAGGGCCTCCGCCTCACGGAGGACGTTGGCGTTGAAGCCGCCGCAGAACCCGCTGTCGCTGGTGAGGATCAGCACGCCCGCGCTGGTCGGCTTCTCCTTCTCGACGGTCAGCGGGTGGTCGACGCTCGCCGTGTTGCTGACGACGCCGGACACCGCCCGCGTGATCTCCTGCTCGTACGGCACCGCCGCCTGCATGCGCTGCTGCGCCTTGACGATGCGCGACGAGGCGATGAGCTCCTGCGCGCGGGTGATCTTCGCGGTGGACTTGACCGACGTGATCCGCCGCCGCAGCAATCTCAGCTGGGCACCCATGGGTTACTTCTTCTCGGACTTGCGGACGTGCTTGACGATCTTCTCCTGGCCGACCTCGCCGGCCTCGAGCGCCTCGACCGGCACGTCCCTGACCAGCAGTTCGCCGGACGAGGTCGTGAAGCCCTTCTTGAACTCGGTGATCGCGTCCTTGAGGCCCGTGATCGCGTCGTCCGAGAGCTCCTTGGTCTCGCGGATGCCGTCGAACACGCCCTTGTGCTGGCTGCCGAGGTAGTCGAGGAACTCGCTCTCGAAGCGGCGGATGTCCTCGACCGGGACGTCGTCCAGCTCACCGGTGGTACCGGCCCAGATGGAGACGACCTCCTGCTCGACCGGGTAAGGGCTGTACTGCGGCTGCTTGAGCAGCTCGACCAGGCGCTGGCCACGCTCGAGCTGGGCCTTGGAGGCGGCGTCGAGGTCGGAGGCGAACGCGGCGAACGCCTCCAGGTCGCGGTACTGGGAGAGCGCCAGACGGAGCGTGCCGGCGACCTTGCGCATGGCCTTGGTCTGCGCGGAGCCACCGACTCGGGAGACCGACACACCGACGTTGATGGCGGGGCGCACACCGGCGTTGAACAGGTCGGTCTCGAGGAAGACCTGGCCGTCGGTGATCGAGATGACGTTGGTCGGGATGAACGCCGACACGTCGTTGCCCTTGGTCTCGATGATCGGCAGGCCGGTCATCGAGCCGGCGCCCATGTCGTCGGAGAGCTTGGCGCAGCGCTCCAGCAGACGCGAGTGCAGGTAGAAGACGTCACCCGGGTACGCCTCGCGGCCCGGCGGGCGGCGCAGCAGCAGCGAGACGGCGCGGTAGGCGTCGGCCTGCTTGGTCAGGTCGTCGAAGATGATCAGGACGTGCTTGCCCTGGTACATCCAGTGCTGACCGATGGCGGAGCCGGTGTACGGAGCGATGTACTTGAAGCCCGCGGGGTCGGACGCCGGAGCGGCGACGATGGTGGTGTACTCCATCGCGCCCGCCTCCTCGAGGCGGCCCTTCACCTGGGCGATGGTGGAGCCCTTCTGGCCGACGGCGACGTAGACGCACCGAACCTGACGGCTCGGGTCACCGGAGAGCCAGTTCTCCTTCTGGTTGATGATCGTGTCGACGGCGATCGCGGTCTTGCCGGTGCCACGGTCACCGATGATCAGCTGGCGCTGGCCGCGGCCGATCGCGGTCATGGCGTCGATCGCCTTGATGCCGGTGGCGAGGGGCTCCTTGACCGGCTGGCGCTGCACGACCGAGGGGGCCTGCAGCTCCAGGGCGCGCAGGCCCTCGGCCTCGATCGTGCCCTTGCCGTCCAGCGGGTTGCCCAGCGGGTCGACCACGCGGCCGAGGTAGTTGTCGCCGACGGGAACGGAGAGGACCTCGCCGGTGCGGCGGACCTGCTGCCCTTCCTCGATCTTGCTGAAGTCGCCCAGGATAACGACACCGATCTCCCGGACGTCCAGGTTCAGTGCCAGGCCACGCGTGCCGTCCTCGAACTCGAGCAGCTCGTTCGCCATCGTCGAGGGCAGGCCGGAGACATGGGCGATGCCGTCGCCACAGTCGACGACGGTCCCGATCTCCTCGCGCGCGGCACCTTCCGGCTCGTACGCCTGGACGAAGCGCTCAAGCGCGTCCCGGATCTCGTCCGGCCGGATCGTAAGCTCCGCCATCTCTCTTCTGTCTCCCTATTCGCCTAGCCGGCCAACCGGCGGCGTACTTCTTCGATACGTCCTGCGATGGTGTTGTCGATCAGGTCGTCGCCGATCCTGATCGAGAAGCCACCGAGCACCTTGGGGTCCACCTCGACGTTCAGGTGGACGTCACGTCCGTACGTGCCGCGAAGCCAGGCGGCGAGACGCTGCTTCTGGGTCTCGTCGAGCGGCACGGCGCTGCGCACCACTCCGACCAGGCGTTCCCGCTGCTGGGCGACGATCCAGCCGTACTCGTCGAGGCCCGATTCCAGGCTACGTCCTCGCGGGTGCGCGGCGAGCTGGGTGACCAGCCGAAGAGTCGTCGGCGCGGTCTTGCCGGACAGCAGCGAGGTGAGCAGCTCCCGCTTGCGGTCGCCCGGCACGGCGGCGTCGTTCAGCGTGCGCCGCAGTTCCGGGTTGGCCGCGAGGATCCGGCCGAAGCGGAAGAGCTCGTCCTCGACGTCGTCGAGCCGGCTCTGGCTCTCGGCCTCGGCGGAGGCGGCGATCACGGAAAGCCGCTCCAGCGCGTCGGCCATGTCGCCCGGGCGGGACCACTTGGCCTCGGCGGAGGCGACCACGGTCTCCATCGTCGCCGCGCTCACCTTGCCCGACAGCAGCGACCGCACGACGTCGGCCTTCTGCGCGGCCGGGCGGGCCGCGTCGGAAAGGCCGCGGCGCAGGCCGTGCTCGCGGTCGAGCAGGCCGGCGACCGCGATGAGCTCGTCCGCGAGCGTGCCCAGGTCCGCGGACCCGGCCACGCTGTTGAACCGCTCTTCGACCTCGGCGAGCGAGGTCCTGCTCAGACCTCTCATCTGCCGATCACCGCCCCTCCTTCGCCGCGCTCAGCGCGTCGGGTTCGCCGCGTCATCAGTGGACCGCCTGCGTTCCCTCGAGCTCCTCGAGGAACCGGTCCACGACCCGGCGCTGCCTGGCCTCGTCCTCCAGGGACTCACCCACGATGCGGCCGGCGAGTTCGGTGGACAGGCGACCGATCTCACCGCGCAGCTGCGCCATGGCCTGCTGCCGGTCGGCCTCGATCTGCGCGTGAGCCGCCTGGATGAGGCGACGCGCCTCTTCCTGCGCCTCCTCGCGGAGCTCGGCCTTGATCCGGGCGCCCTGCTCGCGCGCCTCTTCCCGCAGTCGGGCCGCCTCCTGGCGGGCCTCGGCGAGCTGGGCGCGGTACTGCTCCAGCGTGCGCTGGGCCTCGGCCTGGGCGTCCTCGGCCTTCTTGATGCCGCCTTCGATCGCCTCCGTGCGCTCGTTCAGCGTCTTCTGGATGCGCGGCGTCAGGATCTTGCCGACGACGACGAGGACGAGAAGGAACGCGAAGACGCCGACGACGAGCTCGTACATGTGCGGCATGATGGGGCTGTTGCCCTCAGCCGCGAGAAGCGTAGCTGCCGCTTTCATGGATGCAGCCTTCCGTCAGGGGTCTTCCGTCAGTAGATGAACGGCGCAACGAGGCCGATCAGCGCGAGGGCCTCGACGAGAACGAAGCCGAGAAGCATGTTCTGCCGGATCAGGCCGTAGGCCTCGGGCTGACGCGCGATGGCCTGGAGGCCGTTGCCGAAGATGAGGCCGACGCCGATGCCGGGGCCGAGGGTCGCCAGGCCGTAACCGATGGCGCCGATGTTGCCGGAGACCTCAGCGAGAACGCTCATTGCTTTTCCTTTACTGGACGGCCGGTGCAGGGTGTCACCGGTCTGGACTAGTGGGAAGGGTCTTAGTGCTCGGCGTGCAGGGAGCCGCCGATGTACATGGCGGCGAGCAGCGCGAACAGGAAGGCCTGCAGGAACTGGATGAACAGCTCAAATCCGGTCATGGCGATCGTCATGAGGACACCCAGCACTCCCACCGGCGCTCCGAGCGGGGTCAGCTTCTCGAAGAGGAACCAGAAGCCCACCATGCTGAAGAACGCAATGATGATGTGACCGGCGAACATGTTCGCGAACAGTCGCACCGCGTGCGTGAAGGGGGCGACGATCATGTTCGAGAGGAACTCGATCGGAGCCAGCAGGAAGTAGATCGGCTTGGGCAGCCCCGGGGGGAACATCATGTTCTTGAAGTAGCCGAGAGCGCCCTGGTGCTTCATGCCCAGGTAGATCTTCATGCCGTAGACCACCAGCGCCAGCACGACGGGGAAGGCGATGTGCGAGGCGACCGGGAACTGGAGGACGGGGATGACACCCATCAGGTTCCAGATCCAGACCAGGAAGAAGAGGCTCAGCAGCAGGCCCATGTAGCGGTCGGCGTCCTTGCCCAGGAACGGGCGTGCCACCTGATCCCGCACGAACATGTAGCCGTACTCGCCGACGTTCTGCATGCCTCGCGGCACCAGCTTGGGGTTGCCGAACGCCGACCAGCAGAAGGCGATGACGACCAGCGAGCTCAGGACCGCGAGCAGCACCGGCTTCGTCAGCCAGAAGGGCGCCCCCGCCCAGAGCGTGGGGAAGTCGAACAGTTCAAGCCCCGGGGCCTTGAACTCGTCGGCGGCGAGAACCGTCAGCGCGCTCACGCGGCGTTCCCTTCAACGTGGAGATGGATCAGGATGGCTTGCCCAGAGGGGTGACCGTCGGCTGAGTTCAGCGACCGTACTTCAGATAGACGAGGTAGATCGCGAGCACTACCCCGATGAGGATGCCGACGGGAATGAAGGCGTGCACGCCCGTCCAACGGCTCAGCAACCAGCCGGAGCCGCCCCAGATAATCATTCCCGAGATCAGATAGCTGGGAATCGACCAGGCGGCATTGGCGAAGTCGCGGCCGTCCTGCTCGGGGCTGCGCTCCATATCGCTCATCGCGGGCACGACGATAGCAGGCAGGGAGCGGACTAGTCATATCGGACTGCGCCATGACGCGGGTCACGGGTGTCCCTGCCCGGAAACCCCGGCCTCGGGCTCGACGTAAAGCAGGCGCAACTTCATGAACCCGCGCATCTCGCCCACCGTCCATGCCACCGTACACGCCACGACCGTGAGCGCGAACGCGCGCGGGCTGAAGGCGGTCGCGTTCTCGAAGGCCTTCAGCAGGGCCATGATGAGCAGCACCTTGACCGCGTAGCTCGCGATCGCGGCCAGCATCATCATCTGCGGCGAGATCCGGCCGGCCCACGAGACGGCGACGAGGCCGACGGTGAAGAAGACCGCGACCAGTGCGACGCCGATGAACGCGCCGAGCGCGCCCTGAACACCGGCGAGGATCACCGCGACGACCACGGCGACCAGGCCCACCGCGAGGGCGGGGATGGCGGCACCCTTGAGCACGCGCACGTCGTTGGCCTGCATCGGAACTCCATGAACCGGTTGTCAAGCGAGCGATTGCTTCCTGAGAGATTCCAGCATGTGAAATCCCTGCTAGTGAAAGCTATCACAAGCTCAGCGGGGGCTGCCTTTACCTGCCGGTTCGCGCGGCGGTCAGAAGGTCGTGGTGCGCGTGCCCGTCGTCGCGCTGGCGGCGGCCGTACCCGGGTCCGACGGGCCGGAGGATCCGAATCCGCCGGGGCCGCCGCCCGGCAGGCCCGCTCCGCCCGGCCCCGGCTCGCCCTTGCCGCGCGACCCGCGCTGGCGGCGCCCACCCTTGCGCGACCTCCACCGCGGCGAGGCCATCATGATCAGCACGGCCACGGCCAGCACGACGGTGAGCGGGAACAGGATCAGCGGCACGCCGCCGATCGCGAGGCCGACCAGCGTGAAAGAGAACAGGAACGTCCAGCCGTACATGATCAGGACGCTGCGGCGCTGCGAGTGGCCGATGTCGAGCAGCCGGTGGTGCAGGTGGCCGCGGTCGGGCGCGAACGGCGACAGGCCGGCGGACGTGCGGCGGACCACCGCCATGACCAGGTCCAGTAATGGCAGGACCATCACCGCGATCGGCAACAGCAGCGGCAGCACGACGGGGAACTTGTTCATCCGGTCGATGGCGCCCGAGTCGACCGACGAGATGATCGTGATCAGCGAGGTGGCGAGGAGCATCCCGATCAGCATCGCCCCGGTGTCGCCCATGAAGATCTTGGCCGGGTTGAAGTTGTGGGGCAGGAAGCCCAGACACATCCCGATCAGGATCGCCGCGATGGCCGCCGTCACGTTGATGCGGGACCCGCTGCTGTTCTGCGAGAGCGCGATGGAGTACGCGAAGGTCGCCAGCGCCCCGATGCCCACGATGCCCGCCGCGAGCCCGTCCAGGCCGTCCACGAAGTTGACCGCGTTGATCACGATGACCACGATCATGATCGTGATGATCGTGCGAAGGTTGGCGTCGAGCCCGGTCGAGCCGCCCATGTCCTTGGGCAGCGGCAGCCAGGGCAGGTACATCCCGAAGTAGACGAGCAGACCGCCCGCCGCGATCTGCCCGCCCAGCTTGACCAGCGCGTCCATGCCGAGCCAGTCGTCGAGGAAGCCGGTCAGCACGATCACGCCGCCCGCGACCAGCAGGGCCGTCACCGTCTGCCCCGCCTGACCGGTGGCGAGCGCGCCTCCGACGTAGGGAAGGTGTGTCGCGAGCAGCAGCCCGGCGGCCATCCCGCCGAACATCGCGAGGCCCCCCAACCTGGGGATCGGCACCTTGTGCACGTCCCTGTCCCGCACCTCGGGCGCCGCGCCGATGCGCAGTGCGAACACCCGGACCGGAGGCACCAGCAGGTAGGTGACCGCGGCCGTGACGAGCGCCAGGAGCAGATATTCGCGCACGGACCTAGTTTCTCGCTTGGGCGGACCAGTTGTGACGGGAAAAGGCCACGAATCGCCTCATTCGCCGGGATAAGCCGGATGCGTGGCGGTCAGCGCCCTTACCCGTTCGATCACTGACGTTATAGCACCAGGGTTGCACACGGCCTGCACGACGGCTGAAGCGATCTCTTTCATCTCCCCCGGCCCCATGCCCTGGGTCGTCACGCACGCGGTGCCCACCCTGATGCCCGACGTGACCGTGGGCGGCTCCGGGTCGTACGGGATGGCGCTGCGGTTGAGGGTGATCGCCGCCTCCTCGCAGCGCCCCTCCGCCTCCGCGCCCGTCACCCCGGCGCCGCGCACGTCGAGCAGGACCAGGTGGGTGTCCGTGCCGCCCGAGACCGGGCGCAGCCCCTCGGACGCCACCGCCTCGGCGAACGCCGCCGCGTTCTCCACCACTCCGGCGGCGTACGCGCGGAACTCGGGCCGCAGCGCCTCGCCGAACGCGACCGCCTTGGCCGCCACCGAGTGCATCAGCGGACCGCTCTGCGTGAACGGGAACACCGCGCGGTCGATCCGCTGCGCCAGCTCGGCGGTGCACAGGATCGCGCCCCCGCGCGGCCCGCGCAGCGTCTTGTGCGTCGTGAACGTGACCACGTCCCCGTACGGCACCGCGGACGGGACCGCCTCTCCCGCCATCAGCCCGATCGTGTGCGCGGCGTCCACGAGCAGCCAGGCGCCGGTCTCGTCGGCGATCCCCCGGAACGCCGCGTAGTCGATCAGCCGGGAGTACGCCGCCGCGCCGCAGATGATCATCTTGGGGCGGTGCCTGAGCGCGAGGTCGCGCACCTCGTCGTAGTCGATCAGCTCGTTGTCGCGTCGCACCCCATAGGAGACGACGTCGAACCACCTGCCGGAGAAGTTGAGCTTGGAGCCGTGCGTCAGGTGGCCGCCGTGCTGCAGTTCCATGGCTAGGACGGTGTCGCCCGGCTGGAGCAGCGCCGCGTACGCCGCGAAGTTGGCCGAGGCCCCCGTGTGCGGCTGGACGTTCACGTGCTCGGCGCGGAACAGGCGCTTGGCCCGGTCGATGGCGAGCCGTTCGGCCTGGTCGACCACGTCGCAGCCGCCGTAGTACCGGCTGCCGGGGTATCCCTCGGCGTACTTGTTGGTGAGCGTCGAGCCGAGGGCCGCCATCACGGCGGGTGAGGTGAGGTTCTCGCCCGCGATGAGCTGGAGCCCGCCGCGCAGCCGGGCGAGCTCGTCCAGGAGAAGCTGCGCGACCTCCGGATCCTGCCGCGCAAGCTGGGAGAAGTCGGGTCCGTAGAACGGTTGCGTCTCATTCATGAAACCGGGCTCACATCGCGGGGACGACCGTTCTCCCAATGTAAGCCCGGAAATGCCCGCCACGACCGCCCTCAGCGGGCTTTACGGAAGCTCTACCGAGTATCAGGGAAATCGCGGCGGAGTTCCTGGGGATTGTCGTGGCGGGCCTTTCTCGTAAAACACGACCGGCTGTCACCGGGCGGCGATCACGACTCCCGCTTCGGGATGATCCGCTTGATCGCGACGGCCGCGGAGACCAGCGTGAACACGCCGAGCGCTATCCATAGAGCGTTCCAGCCCATGAAGGGAGCCGACAGCGCGCCGCCTCCAAAACCGGCGGCCACACCGCCGACAGGGGGATTGTTGTACATTTACCATTTCCTTTCTCTACGCCATGCGGCGTCCCAGAAGGCTTTCGCTTGGGCGATCTGCAGGAATACGTCGAAAACCATCTCGACGAGCAGCAGGCCCGCGATCACCATCTGCTTGGGGCCCCTGCTCCTGACGGTCACGACCCGCTCGATCACGAAGATGACCGTGACCGCCAGCCAGAGGGGATGAATCGCCAGTCCACCCGCGACGGCGATCGACCACGCCGTCGCGCCGAGATAGGCGAAGATCACGATGATGCCGAGGAGCGACAGGAACTGGCGGCCCCAGTAGGGCAGGGTCACCCGCGTCCAGCCGTAGTCCGTGAGGTTCTCCAGCGCCCCGCGCTTCCACCGGAGACGCTGCTTGAAGAGGTCCGCCCAGGTCTCCATGACCTCCGTGGTGAGCGTGCACTCCGCGGGGCAGAGGATGCGGAACCTCAGATGCAGCAGGGCCAGGGTCAGCTCGTTGTCCTCGGTCAGGACGCGTACGTCGTACACCTGGTCGCGTCCGGGCAGACGGCCGGCGCGCCTGGCGGACACGACCTCCTTGAGCGCGAGGGCCCGGAACAGCGTCGCCGTACCGGTCAGCACCAGGGCCTTTCCCTCGAGCCTGCGCACGTCCCTGGCGTAACGCGCGTACTCGTTTCGCTGGAACATGCCCACGATGCCGCCACCGGGCTTGCCGGTGAACGTGCCGCCGATCGCGGCCAGTCTCCCCGGCGCCAGCCTGATGACCGCGTTGTGGATGAAGCCGGGGTGGAGCGCGGAGTCCGCGTCCATGACGAGCACCGCGTACCGGCCGTCCAGGGTCGGCAGCAGCATCTCCAGCACCTGGTTGAGCGCGCCCGCCTTCTTGTGCCGGTTGCCGGCGGTCCTGATCACCTCGGCGCCGTGCGATCGAGCGATCTCCTCGGTCGCGTCGGTGCAGTTGTCGGCGATGACGATGATCCTGTCGGGCCTGCGCTGCTGGAGGTGGAGCGACTGAATGGTCTCGGCGACCTGGTCTTCCTCGTTGTGGGCGGGGACGAGCACGATGACCCGCATCTCGGAGACGTCCACCGGAGGCAGGTCGCGACCTCTGTCCGCCCGCGAGGACGGCCGATGGCGGCCGGGCTCATCGTGTGCGCCGCCCTCGGCTCCACGGCGCCGCTTGTGACGAGGGGCGCGCCGGATCCCCGCCCGAACCATCGTTGACCGTCCCGAACAATTCTGTAGACCGTTCCATATGATCTTAAAGGTACATTTGTGACCTATGAGACAGTCGCCCGTCCTGTTACTTAACTCACAGGAAACTATGAATGCCGGTGCATTGTGATTCGGCGCCGGATTGCAGGCGGGATCATCGCCTTCGCCCTGGTCACGACGTCCGCCGCCGCATTCGCGCTCGCGTTTTCCTCCGGCGCCGACCAGCCGCTGCCGCCCGCCCCGCCGCCGAGTGCGGCCACCCCGGCGGCGTCGTCACCGGCCGCCGAACCGGCGCCGACGGCCGCGAAGGCGATGTCCGCCTCGCCTCCCGTACGGCTGGAGATCCCGAGGATCGGCGTGCGTACGAGCCTCATGAAGCTGGGCAAGAACCCGGACGGCACGCTGGAGGTGCCGCCGCTCTCCCGAGTGGACGAGGCGGGCTGGTACCGCCTCGGCCCGGCGCCGGGAGCGACCGGGCCGGCCGTGATCGTCGGGCACGTGGACTCGAAGAAGGGACCGGGTGTCTTCTTCCGCCTCGGCGACCTGCGGCCGGGCGACACCGTGAAGGTGTCCCGACAGGACGGGACCAAGGCGACATTCAGCGTCGACTCCCTGGAAAGCGTAAGAAAAGATCGCTTTCCGACCGCCAAAGTGTATGAGATGACGGATTTTCCAGGCCTGCGGCTGATCACCTGTGGTGGGTCGTTCGACCGGGACAGCGGGCACTATCTCAACAACGTGATCGTCTACGCCCACCTGGTGTCTCAGCAGTGAGCATCTCGCCGGTCACCCAGTGCCGCTCAGGTGGGCCTGCTCAGGAGACGGGCCGACGTGGGCGCCGTTCCAGGGATGTCAGGAGAACGCGCGGGGCGCGCCGACGCCTTTCGGGATCCACCGCGGCGTGTCGGCGGCCTGGTCACTGATCGCCGTCAGCACCGCCTGCCGGTACATCGCCAGACGGTTGCGCCATTCCCCGACGTCGTCCACGTACCGTTTCGCCACCGGCGCGTCCCAGACGTCGTTGCTCCGCGCCATCTCGTACGGCTTGTCCAGCGACCGGGTGAGCTGCTCCATCAGCGGCAGGACCCGGAGCCACAGGTCGACGAGCCGCTGGTACTCGGGATTGAACACCCAGGTGGTGTGCTGGCCGCCGGGCGCGAGCAGATCCGTGGCCGACGGCGCGGGCGGCGTCTCGCCCGGCTGGAGCGGAGCCGGCGCGGGCGGATCCCCGTAGATCACGTCTTGCCTCCCTTGGTCTTGGCACTCGCCGCTTCCACCGACTCCGGCGTGCCGTGAATCGCCTCACCGCCGCCCGTGGCGAACGGGTCCTCCGTGACGTTGTCCTCCGCCGTTCCCACGTAGTCGCCGAGGGGATCTCCGGGGGCGAGCCCCTCCTGGCGGACGGTCCGCCTGGTCGGCTCCAGCGGCTCGACGTACCCGGGCGGGCCGTCCGGATGCGGCCCCGGCGTCTTGGCGGCAGCCCCCTGAACCCCCTGAGTCCTCGTCTCCCGGGCTCCCTCGCCCCTCGTCTCCTGAGCTCCCTGGACGCTCGGCTCGTGCGCTCCCGCGCCCCGGGCGCCTTCGCCACCGGCCCCCGCGACGCCCCCCGCCGCCCCGGCACCGGCTGTGGCGTGCGTGTCGGCGGGCTGGACATGAGCCGCGCTTCCGTCCACGGACGTGAGGGAAACGTCGGCGACGTGGTTCATCGGGGTGGAGACCACCTTCACGCCGTCCACCACGATCACCTGCCGGCCGACGGTCTGGTCGATGTCGTCCGGGTGGTCCTTCCACGGCGTGTCGATGATCTGGGAGTCGTCCCTCGGAAGCCCCGCACCGCCGGTGGCCGACGCCCCGTCCCCTCCGCCGGAGACACCGTGCGCCGCCACCCCGGCAGCCGCCGAACCAGTGCCCGCTGCGCCAGTAGGTGCCGTACCGGTAGCCGCCGTGTCAGCGCCCGCTGTACCAGTGCCCGTCGTGCCCGTAGCGGTCGTTCCGGTAGCCGCCGTGTCGGTGCCCGCTGTGCCAACGGCCGTCGTACCAGTAGATGCCGCACCGGTAGTGGTCGTACCGGACGCCGCGTCCGATGTCCCGGCTGGTCCCGTCACGACATCGGCGCCGACAGTCGCACCACCTGGAGCACCCCCGGCCGTTCCACCGGCTGTACCCGCCGCAGCGCCACCGGAAGTCGTCGCCGTCGATGAAGCACCACTCGCCGCACCGCTGATCGAGCTGCCCCAGGCATCGTGGGTGGCCCCTGCGGACGCTACGGCACCGGTGCCGCCGCCTGCTCCCGTCACGTCGGAGGTGGGCACGCCGAGGCTCGGGGACGAAGTCGTTCCACCATGGGAAACCGTGCTCTCGCCGCCCCCGACGCCGCCTGTTACTGGAGCGGTCGTGGCCGCCCCGTCGGCGCCGCCAACGCTCGTGCCGGTAGCGCCTGCGACGGAAGGCGCGCCTGAAGACACGTCACCGGTCGTGCCCGCGGACACTCCGCCGGCCGCTGGCATGCCGCTTGTTGAAACCCCACCCGCGTGGACGTCTGCCGACGGATTACCACCAGCGGGAAGAACCCCACCGGTCACATCGCCACCGGTCGGCACGGCCCCTGTTACACCGGGGGACGGGATGCTGCCAGTACTGACGGGAACGGTGCCGGGTGGAGCGGTGGTGGTCCCAGGGGAGGCGGAGCCCGTGGACGGGCCTGTGGACGCGTGCCCGGTGTCGGTGCCGGTCCATGTGTCGTAGACGGCGTCGGGATGGGGGTTGTCGACGGCCACCTTCGGCGCGGAGTCCCCGGAGACGTGTCGGGCGATGTCCTTGGACGCTACGTCCACCCGGACCGGCTCTTCGGTCGCCTTGGCCCCACCGGAGGACCCTCCGGACTTCGGGGCGTGGTCCTTGGCCTTCTCGCCGTCCTTGGCGGGGTGGTCCGCACTCCCCCGGCCGTCGGCCTCCTTGGCGCTCGAACCGTGGCCGGACTCCTTGGCGGATTCCTTCCCCGAGTCCTTCCCGGGCTCCTTGGCGGTCTCCTTGCCCGACTCCTTGCCTGAGTCCTTTCCGGACTCCTTGGTCGTGCTGTCCTTGGGGTCGTCCGCCGGCCTGGTGATGTCGCGCTCGACGTCGGTGCTCTTGCCGGTGTCGTGGCCGGACGCCTTCGGCTTCTTGTGCTCCGGATCGTCCGAGCCGCCGTGCGTGCCCTTGTCCGACCCCGACGCCTTGCCGGAGTCTGAGCCCTTGCCGGAATGCTCCCCTTTGTCGTGGTCCGTCTTCTTGGACGCCTCGTCCTTGGGATCGTCCGCCGGTCTCGTGATGTCGCGTTCCCCCTGGGAGGAAGCCGACGACACGGGCCTGCCCGCCCCGGAGGACTGCTTCTCCTTCTTCTCCAGAAGGTCGAGGCGGGCGCTCACGTCCTTCACCATCGCGCCGCAGTCGTCCGCCACCTGGGCGGGGCGGTGCGTCGTCTGTACGGCGACGCCGGCGGCGCGCGTGAGCCGCGTGACCTGGGCCTCGACGGAGTCCATCTGTTTCGCGGCCTGCTTGACGTGGGCCAGCAGTTCGCGGACCAGCTTCGGATCCATCCCGTCCAGTTTGGGCATGGGCACGCCTCCACGAAGACATCGGCGCACTTACCGTAACCGCGACGTTAGCCCGACATGCCTTCGATAGCCAGACGGCATGATTGACCCGGTTTGCTCAAGTCAGTCAGCCTCGCCCCCGGCATCGGGTCCCAGCCTCGTGATCGGTCAGCCTCGGGCCACCCCAGGCTCGGGCGGGTCAGTCTCCGGTGGCGATGTAGCTGACGACGCCGCGCAGTTTGTCGACGGGAAGCGCCCCCTTGCGCAGCACGCGGGGCACCGCGCTGGTCAGGTCCACGATGGTGGAGGGTACCTCGTCGGCGCACTTGCCGCCGTCGAGATAGACGGCGACCGAATCGCCGAGCTGCGACTCGGCCTCCTCCGCCGTCGTGGCGGGCGCGGCGCCGGACCGGTTGGCGCTGGAAACCGCCATGGGGCCGGTCTCCTTGAGCAGGTCGAGCGCGATCGCGTGCAGCGGCATCCGGACGGCGACCGTGCCCTTGGTGTCGCCCAGGTCCCAGGAGAGCGAACGGTTGGCCCGGCAGATCAGCGTCAGCGGCCCGGGCCAGAACGCGTCCACCAGGTCCTGTCCGTACGGGCCGAGGTCCTCTACCAGGGCGGTCGCGGCGCGCACCGTGCCGACGAGCACGGGGACCGGCATGTCCCGGCCGCGCCCCTTGGCCTCCAGGAGCGCCGCCACGGCCGAGGGGGTGAAGGCGTCGGCGCCGATGCCGTACACCGTGTCGGTCGGCAGCACCACCAACTCGCCCCGGCGCACGACCGACGCGGCGTCGATCAGCCCCGAAGTCCGCTCGCCCTGCTTGGCGCAGTCATAGCGCCTGCTCATGCGTCCCATCTCCTTCCACGTACGGCACGGCTCTCATTCCTGTCCGAGGCGCGCGGTGACGAAGCGGTCCCGGCCGGTGAGGTCCTGGCGGAGCCGCACGTCACGCCAGCCGTTGTCCTCGGAGAACAGCCAGTAGACCGGGTTTCCCTGCTCGTCGGCGTGCTCGACCGCCACGAAACCGCCGGGCCGCAGCAGCCGCCGTGCCGTGCGCTCGACCGCCCTGACCTCGTCGAGGCCGTCCTTCCCGGAACCGTACAGCGCGCGCGAGGGGTCGTAGTCGCGGACCTCGGGATCGCGCGGCACCGCTCCCGGCGGGATGTACGGCGGGTTGGAGATCACCAGATCGACCTTGCCGTTCAGCTCCTGCAGGCAGTCGGTGAGGTCCTCGGGGTGCAGCATGGTCCGGCCCTGGCCGTGCTCCAGGATGTTCCGCCTGGCCCAGCCGTACGCGACGGGGTCGATCTCGACGGCGTGCACCTGGGCGAGCGCCACCTCCTGCGCGATCGACAGCGCGATGGCGCCCGACCCCGTGCCGAGATCGACGACGACGGGCGAGGCGACGTCCATCTCGCGCAGCCGGTCGATCGCCCAGCCGGCCACGACCTCGGTCTCGGGGCGCGGGACGAACACTCCGGGGCCGACTTCGAGGGAGAGATAGCGGAAGTAGGCGCGGCCGGTGATGTGCTGCAGCGGCTCCCGCGCCTCCCTGCGCGCGATGCCCTCCCAGAAGAGCGCGTCGAAGTCCGCGTCCTTGACGGTGTGCAACTTGCCGCGCGGCACGCCGTGCACGAAGGCCGCGATCTCCTCGGCGTCGGTACGCGGTGACGGCACGCCCGCCTCGGCGAGCCGGGCGGTGGCGAGTGCGATCTCGTCAAGCAGGAAGGTCATGGGTCCACTTACGAATGGGCAGCGAGCTTTTCCGCCAGTTCGGCGTCGAGCAATGCCTGTATCACCGCGTCCAGATCCCCGTCCAGGACTTGGTCGAGGTTATAGGCCTTGAAGCCCACCCGATGGTCGGAAATGCGATTCTCAGGGAAGTTGTACGTGCGGATGCGCTCGGAACGGTCGACCGTGCGCACCTGGGATTTGCGCTCGGCCATGGCGGCCGCCTCGGCCTCCTCCTGGGCCATCACCAGCAGGCGGGCCCGCAGGATGCGCATCGCCGACTCCTTGTTCTGGAGCTGGCTCTTCTCGTTCTGGCAGGAGACGACCACACCGGTCGGGATGTGGGTGATCCGGACGGCCGAGTCGGTCGTGTTGACGCTCTGGCCTCCCGGGCCGCTGGACCGGAAGACGTCGATCCGCAGGTCGTTCGGGTCGATCTGGACGTCCACCTCTTCGGCTTCGGGGTAGACGAGCACGCCCGCCGCCGAGGTGTGGATGCGGCCCTGCGACTCGGTCACCGGGACGCGCTGGACACGGTGGACGCCGCCTTCGAACTTGAGGCGGGCCCAGACGCCCTCTCTGCCCTTGATCGCGACCGTGACGTCCTTGTAGCCGCCGAGGTCGGAGTGCTGCGCGTCGATGATCTCGGTCTTGTAGCCGGCGCGCTCGGAGTACCGCAGGTACATCCGGAGGAGGTCGCCGGCGAACAGGGCCGACTCCTGGCCGCCCTCGCCCGCCTTGATCTCCATGATGATGTCTTTGTCGTCGTTCGGGTCGCGCGGGACCAGGAGGTGCGTCAGCCGCTCCTCCAGCGCCGGGATGCGTCCCTCCAACTCGGCGGCCTCGTCGGCGAACGCCGGGTCCTCCGCCGCCAGCTCCCGCGCCGCCACGAGGTCCTCCCGGACGCCCTCCAGCTCGCGGTACGTCGTGACGATGGGCGTGAGCGTCGCGTAGCGCTTGCCGTACGTCCGCGCCTTGGCCTGGTCGGCGTGCACGGAGGGATCGGCGAGCTTCAACTCCAGATCCGCGTACTCACTGATGATCTCGTCGAGATTCACCGCGCGATCCTTTCCTTGGGAACGGCTCTCGGGATTCGGCCTCCATCACGAAGAACGCCGACCCGGGCGCGCCTCTGTCGAAATCGAAAGAGACGGTCCGAGCCGGCGTCCGCGTAGAGCTACTTGCTCTTCTGGGCCTTCTTCCCGAAGCGCGCCTCGAAGCGCGCCACCCGGCCGCCCGTGTCGAGGATCTTCTGCTTGCCCGTGTAGAACGGGTGGCAGGCGGAGCAGACGTCGGCGTGGATGACACCGTTCTTGGCGGTGCTGCGGGTGGTGAAGCTGTTCCCGCAGGTGCAGGTCACCTGCGTGACGACGTAGTCCGGGTGGATCTCGGCCTTCATTGTTCAGTCCTAACGCTAGGCGCGGTCGCCGGGTCGCTTGTTCACCGTGCAGGATCACCCATACAGGTTTGCGCGCGTCGGGCACACGCGGACGCGCGCGCGGGAACCGGTACCGCTGCGGTTCGGCTACCAGTGTGCCAGATCGAGAAACCCCTCCACGCCCCCGGCTATTCCCCGCCCGTACATGCGCCGCCTTCCGGGGCTTCGGCGTGTCGCGGTGCGCGCCTCTTCGGGCCCGTCAACGGCCTCGGGTAGGCGCTCTGACCGGACGTGTCGGCGGCACCGGAATGCGGGAGCGCCATCGGGCGGGCCGCGATGTGTCCTATGCCACTCTCGGCCCGCAAGATCTCTTTCTCGAGCGCTTGCCGGAATGCCTCTCAGGGACGCCCCGGGATGTGGATAACTCGAAAGTTCCCAGGTAGTGACCTATATCCCAACATTGTGGAACAACCCGGAAAGGGTTCAGTAAATGAGGACCATCCTCACCATCCGGGTGGACGAGTCACACAGGCACCACTAGGCTCCGGTGTTCAAACCCGACTTTTCCCTCAATTTTACCAATGTTAGGGGTATCCATGAGGAAGAGCCTGCGGCTTGCAGTAGCAGCCGCAACGGGGGCAGCAGTCTTCGCTACCGGTGCGGCCATCACCGTAGCCTCCCCCGCAAGCGCCCTGAGCGCCGCTGTACGCGCCGCCGCTGCGGACATCGCCTCCGTTACAGTCGACACCTCGGTGGCATTCATCCCGCCCACCGGCAGTGACACGATCCCCTTCGTGATCAAGGTGAACAACCCCTATGGCGGCACCTCGAAGGCGCCGACCATCAAGGCGGAGTTCTGGAAGGAGGGCGAGCAGACCAGCAGCGCCGGGCACGCTGCCACGGTCACCCAGCTGACGGATCTGGCGAACTCGACGCCGGCACCGACGCCGCCGGCGAGCCCCGTTGAGGTCAAGGGCACCATTCCGGTCTCGTCGAGCGACAAGCCGACCACGTCGACCGGCAAGTGGACCCTCAAGGTCACCGTGACGCCCGACGGCGCCACCCAGGCCGCCGACACCAAGGACGTGACCTTCGAGGTCAAGGCGGCGACGCGGATCAACGGGGCGAGTGTTTCGCCCAACCCCGTCAAGCTGCAGTCGGGCAAGGAAGTCGACGTCTTCGTGGCGTTCGAGCTGGAGAAGTCCGGTGACGAGAAGGTCACCGACGTCCGGCTCGAGAGCAAGAGCTACGACGACTACTACTCGCTGGGCACCGGCCTGGAGTCGGACGGCAAGTCGTTCCACGACTCGGCCGCCTTCGACTACAGCACCTCGACCGGCTCCTGGCAGCTGAAGATCACGGTCACCCGTGGTTCGAAGACCTACAGCTTCGTCAAGGGCTTCGAGGTCTCGAAGACCGGCTCGTCGAAGGCCAAGTCCAAGGTCAAGCTGTCCGCCTCGCCCACCAAGGTGAAGAAGGGCAAGGCGACCAAGCTCTACGGCAAGGTCTACCGGGGCTCCAGCGCCTGGAAGAAGAAGATCATGAAGCTCTACTTCAAGAAGAAGGGCTCCTCGAAGTGGTCGTTCGTGGGCTACGTCGGCGCCACCTCGACCGGTAAGTTCAGCAAGACCGTCAAGCCGAAGTACACCGGCTACTGGCGTCTGGCGGCCACGGGTACCAGCGCGACCTACGGCTCCTACTCCAACTACAAGCTCGTGACGGTCAAGTAGCGCGGCTCAGGGGATCTGCACGCCTCGCGTCACCAACCCCTGGCGCAAGCCGTACAGCACCAGGAGGGCCCGCACGGTTCACACCGTGCGGGCCCTTTCCGCTTTTCCTGAACGGATGTCCGGCAGCGACGGGCCACGCCATAGATCCGCGACCTCGCGCTCGTCTCCAGGAGTGATGAGACTCGAGGAGAACCTTTGCACCCCAGCAGACGAGACGACTTCACGGAGTTCGTGGCCGGCCGGTCGGACAGCCTGATCCGGCTCGCGTACCTCCTGACCGGCGACCAGCACGCGGCCGAGGACCTCCTGCAGACCGCCTTGACCAGGACGGCGGCACGGTGGCGGAAGATCCGCGACAACCCCGAAGCGTACGTACGCCGGGTCATGTACCACGAACAGGTCGACCGGTGGCGGAGCCCGCGCTGGGGGCGCGAGCGCGCGACGGACGTCCTTCCCGAGCGGCCGGTCGGCGACCACAGCGGCGAGATCGATACGCGGGTCAGCCTCGCGCAGGCCATGCGTGCCCTTCCGGCGCGCAAACGCGCCGTGCTGGTGCTGCGCTACTACGAGGACCTCCCGGAGTCGGAGGTCGCCAAGATCATGGGCTGCTCGGTCGGAACCGTACGCAGCCAGGCCCACCAGGCGATCGTCCGGCTCCGTCGTCTGGTCGGCGCGCCCGTCACCAAGGAGAGCTGACATGGATCTCGACGAGCAGAAGATCGCCCAGGAACTCCACCTGATGGCGCGGGAGGCGCTGCCGGTGGACGCGCACGTCTACGCCGCGCGGGCGCTGGCCCGATCAACGCGGCGCCGCCTGTCGTGGTCGCTCGCGAGCCTCGCGGTCGCCGCGGCATCCGTGGCCGGGGTGGTGGCCGTGCTCCCGGCATCAGGCGTCCAGGACATCGCGGCGAGCGTCCACGAGCTGCCGGACAACACTCCCGAGCAGTTGAAGGTCGTACGCGACTGCATGCCCATGGGCGGCCCGGTGCACGACATGGACGGCCGTAGGCGCATCCCCGAGCACGGCGAGGTCGGCGACTTCCGCGTCCTCGTGGAATATCGCGACGACGTGGGAACGACGGCACTCGTCGGCAGCACCGCCGGATTCGTCCTGTGCACACCGCAGAAGAATCCGGATTTCGCCGACCGTCCGGTGTTCACGTACTGGGGTTACGCCCCGCCGGGCGATCTGGAGGCGGGCCTCACCGGGGCCCTCACCGTGGACGCGTACGAGGTGCAGACCGATTCGCACGCGATGCGGGACGACGACCGATTCGGCGGCGGCTACCGGGTCGTCGCCGGGCGGGTCGCGTCCGGGGTGCGCGAGGTCGAGATCGACTGGGCGGACGGCCGGCGCACGGCCGCGCGGGTGCGCGACGGCTTCTTCATCGGGCGGGTGTCCGCCGCGTTCGTCCCCGCCCCGGGCGACGGCAGAGGCGCGCCCGCCGAACCGTCGACCGTCGTCGACTCCCCCGATGTCACCGTCACCGCGTACGGCGAGGCGGGCGAGGTCCTCGGGCAGCGCAAGGACGTCAAGTTCTACACCGCAGGACGCACCGGCTCGGAGTCCGGTCCCGGCCCCGGTGGCGACGACGCCTCGTCGGCGGAGGACGGCCGGGCGACCCCTTCACCGGGTGCCTCCTGACGACGATCCGGGTTCGCCGGTACGGCGGGGGCATCGGAGGCGGCGAGGCCCGCGTAGGGCCCGCACAGGGAAACGCCCCGGGTGGTCGGAACCACCCGGGGCGTTTCGCAGCTTCTCGCCGTGTTCGCCGTACGGCGAACGTCGGACGGGAACTCAGTCGCGGCCGTTGCTGACCGTCGTCGTCTGCACCTGGAGCAGGAACTCGGCGTTCGACTTGGTCTCGCGCATCTTCTCCAGGAGGAGTTCCAGCGCCTGCTGCATGTCGAGGGCGTGGAGCACCCGGCGCAGCTTCCAGACGATCTGGAGCTCGTCCTTGGACATGAGGATCTCTTCCTTGCGGGTGCCGGACGCGTCGACGTCCACCGCCGGGAAGATCCGCTTGTCGGCGAGGGACCGGTTGAGCTTGAGCTCCATGTTTCCGGTGCCCTTGAACTCCTCGAAGATGACCTCGTCCATCTTGGAGCCGGTCTCGACCAGCGCCGTGGCGAGGATCGTCAGGGAGCCGCCGTTCTCGATGTTGCGGGCGGCGCCGAAGAAGCGCTTCGGCGGGTACAGCGCGGTGGAGTCCACACCACCGGACAGGATGCGGCCCGACGCGGGCGCGGCCAGGTTGTAGGCGCGGCCCAGGCGGGTGATCGAGTCCAGCAGCACGACGACGTCGTGGCCGAGCTCCACGAGGCGCTTGGCCCGCTCGATGGCGAGCTCGGCGACCGTGGTGTGGTCCTCGGCGGGACGGTCGAAGGTCGAGTGGATGACCTCGCCCTTGACCGACCGCTGCATGTCGGTGACCTCTTCCGGACGCTCGTCCACCAGGACGACCATCAGGTGGCACTCGGGGTTGTTGCGCGTGATCGCGTTGGCGATCGACTGCAGCACCATCGTCTTACCGGCCTTCGGCGGCGAGACGATCAGGCCGCGCTGGCCCTTGCCGATCGGCGAGACCAGGTCGATGATCCGCGTGGTGAGGACGTTCGGCTCGGTCTCCAGGCGCAGGCGCTCCTGCGGGTAGAGCGGCGTGAGCTTGTTGAAGTCGGGCCGCTGCCGGGCCTGCTCCGGCTCCATGCCGTTGACCGTGTCGAGGCGGACGAGCGCGTTGAACTTCTCGCGCCGCTCGCCCTCGCGCGGCTGCCGGACGGCGCCGGTGACGACGTCGCCCTTGCGCAGGCCGTTGCGGCGGATCTGCGCCAGCGACACGTACACGTCGTTCGCGCCCGGCAGGTAGCCGCTGGTGCGGACGAACGCGTAGTTGTCGAGGATGTCCAGGATGCCGGCGATCGGGATGAGGACGTCGTCCTCGCTGATCACGGGCTCGTTGCTGTCGAAGCGGTCACGGCCACGGCGGTTGCGCTCGCGGAACCTGCCGCGGCGGCCGCGCGCGTCGTCGCCCTGGTCGCCGCGGCTGTCACCACGGCTGTCGCCGCGGGCGTCGCCCCGGCTCTCGCCACGGTCACCGCGGTCACTGCGGTCACCACGGTTGTCGCGGTCGCCGCGGTTGTCACGGTTGTCGCTACGACCGTCACGGCTGTCACGACCGTCGCGGCCGTCGCGGCCCTGCTGGTCACGGCCGCGCGTCTGGGCGTCGCCGCCCGCGTCGGCGGCCCGCTGGTCCGTACGGCTCTCGCGGTCGCCGGAGCGGTCGGAGCGCTCGCGCCGGTCGCCGCGGCCGCGGCGCTCACGACGGTCGGAGCGCTCGCCGCGGCTGTCGCCGCGCGTCTCGTTCTGGGCGTCGCCCTGGGGCTCCGCCGTCACGGGCGCCTCGGCGGGCGCGGCCGTGGAAGTTCCGGTGGAGGCGGCGGCCGGAGCGGCGGCGGGAGCGCTGTCCACGCGCTCGGCGGCGGGCTGCTCCTCGCGGGCCTCGGCCACGGGCGCGGCGGCGCGGGAACGTTCCCTGCGACCGCGAACGGGGCGTTCGGCGACGGCGGCCGGCGCTTCCGCGGCCGGCTTCGGCTCCGCCTGCGCCTCTCCCGTCGCCCCCTGCTTCTCCTGGATGGCCGCGATGAGCTGGCTCTTGCGCATCCGCCCGATCCCGGTGATGCCGAGACCGGTGGCCATGGCCTGCAGCTCGGGCAGCACCATGCCGGCCAGGCCGGTGCCGGAGCGACGACGCGGTCGAGCCGGGGCAGTGGTGGGGGTGTCGCCGGCGGCCTGGCCGTCGGAGAGGAGTTCGGTGGTGTCGCTCAACTAAGGGTCCTTCCCAGGGGTCGGGCACCGGACTCGTGCGTCCTGGTGTCCCGGTGGTGCGACCCGGCGGGACAGACCGGGTCGGGCTTCGCGAATCTCAGGTGTTGGTGACTCTCCGGACTCGCGAGCTGCCAGATGTCGAAGTGATTCGAACGCGCATGCCTCCGAGAACCCCACCTCTCGTCGCGCCGATCGGGGCAACGGGAGGAAACGGTTTCGGGAAAATCGCCTTGCCCGCGTCGAAGGACGCGAAGCGAAGTGCAGCGATGTGCGAATGACAAGCACGCACCCAACATGGGGGCATCTGGTGCGGCTATCAGCCTAACATCACCAGCGCACACAGCTATTCCCTGGAGGTCGAAGAGGCATCAGCGTGTCTCGGGAAACTGAACGCCCGCACCGTGCAGGTCGACGTTCAAGGGCTGGATTAGCCAGTCCGTACCCACTTCTGGTGCGATCAAATCCTCGGTGTCCGATGTCGAAAACGCAAGGACCGTCGGACCCGCCCCCGAGACGACCGCGGGGACCCCCGCGGCGCGCAGCCGTCGTACCAGGTCGGCGGTCCGCGGCATGGCGGGCGCGCGATAGTCCTGGTGCAGTCGGTCCTCGGTGGCGGCGAGAAGCAGGCCGGGCTCCGGCATCCGGGTCAGCGCCGCGATGAGCAGCGCCGCCCGCCCCGCGTTGACGGCGGCGTCGGAATGCGGAACCTCTGGCGGCAGCAGCCCGCGCGCCTCCTTCGTGGACGACCGGAAGGACGGGATGAACACGACCGGCCGGATGTCCTCGTGCAGGGCCAGCTTCACCATACGCGGAGTGCCGGACCGCTCCGTCCACGCGATGGTGAGCCCGCCGGCCAGGCACGGGGCCACGTTGTCGGGGTGCCCCTCCAGCTCCGTGGCCAGCGCGAACGCGTCGTCGTCGGAGAGACTCATCCCGGCCGGGGCGTTCGCCGTGCCGGCGACGGCGGGGGCGAGCGCCCTCGCGGCGAGGATCCCGGCGCAGATCGCGGCGGAGGACGAGCCGAGCCCGCGCGCGTGCGGGATGCGGTTGCGGCAGCGGAGCGCGAGGCCGGACGGCTGCGGGACGCCCATGCGCTCGAACGTCGCGCGCATCGTTTTGACGATCAGGTGTCCCTCGCCCGGGTCCACCTCTCCGGCGCCCTGCCCCTCGACCTCGACCGTCACGCCGTCGCCGGAGAGGGCGACCTCGACCTCGTCGTACAGGTCGAGCGCGAGGCCCAGGCTGTCGTATCCGGGACCGAGATTGGCGCTCGTCGCCGGGACCCGGACGACCACGCTGCTGCTACCTGTCATCGAACTCCTTGTTCGGGTGGGGTCCCCGGGCCGCGGCCACGGGGAAGGAGCGCGGCGCGCCCTCGTGCGGCGACCGGCGCCACGCGCGGGCGGGCCGTACCGGATCGGCTCCTGGAACGGCGGGCGATCCGGGCGCGACCGGGAACGGCGCGGCCGGGCGGGCCGGCGCCGTCCGCGCGGTCGCCGGGGTCAGGCCAGTTCGAGCGCGGCGGCCGCGGCGTAGGCGTCCACCGGGATCGTCAGCGGGGCGGGAGCCCCCGAGATGGCCCAGTCGGGGTCCTTGAGGCCGTTGCCGGTCACGGTGCAGACAACGCGCTGCCCCGGGGACAGCAGCCCCTGCTCGTGGGCCTGCAGCAGGCCCGCGACGCTCGCCGCCGACGCGAGCTCGACGAAGACGCCCTCGCCCTGCGCGAGCAGCTTGTACGCCGCCGCGATCTGGCGGTCGGTCACCGCCTGGATGTCGCCGCCGGACTCGTCGCGCGCGGCCTCGGCGAGCTTCCACGAGGCGGGGTTGCCGATCCTGATCGCGGTGGCGATGGTGTGCGGGTGGGTGACCGGGGCGCCGCCGACGATGGGCGCGGCGCCGCTCGCCTGGAAGCCGAGCATGCGCGGCGTCTTCGTGGCGACGCCGTCCGCGGCGTACTCCTTGTAGCCCATCCAGTACGCGGAGATGTTGCCGGCGTTGCCGACGGGGATGCAGTGGACGTCGGGCGCGTCGCCGAGCGTGTCGACGATCTCGAACGCGGCGGTCTTCTGCCCCTGCAGCCGGTACGGGTTCACCGAGTTGACCAGGGCGATCGGGTAGTTCTCCGCGAGCTTCCTGGTCATCTCCAGGCAGTCGTCGAAGGAGCCCTCGACCTGGAGCAGCCGGGCCCCGTGGACGAGCGCCTGGGCCAGCTTGCCCATGGCGATCTTGCCGCGCGGCACGAGCACCGCGCAGGTCAGCCCGGCCCGTACGGCGTAGGCGGCGGCGGAGGCGCTGGTGTTGCCGGTGGAGGCGCAGATCACGGCCTGGGCGCCGTCTTCCACGGCCTTGCTGATGGCCATGGTCATGCCGCGGTCCTTGAAGCTGCCGGTGGGGTTGAGCCCCTCGACCTTCAGGTAGACGTCGCAGCCGGTCATCTCGGAGACGCGCTTGGCGGGCACGAGCGGCGTGCCGCCTTCGAGCAGGGTGACCACGGGCGTCGTAGTGGTCACCGGAAGCCGGTCACGGTACTCCTCGATGAGGCCACGCCAAGCCCTGGTCATGATCGCTCCTTCTACGCGGGCGCCGTCACACGGGCCCACCTGCGGTATTGGCCATCGAGTTTACGGCCAACCGCTCTACCAGCGGGATCCACCGTCCACCTTATGGACACATTTCTGGACATGGTGCCGACATACGCGGACTAATGGCGTTTCCAGCTCTCAGCGAACTACAAGTTCCCTTCGCTAAGGTCGATCCCCTGACTTGACTCGACAGGTGACAATCGAGGAGGGGAATCGTGGCGCGCGACGAGGTCCGGCCGAGGATCCGGCACAACGACTATTCTCCCCTGGTCCCCGCGCCGGTCGGCGGCTGGCGGCCCGAACTGCCGGTCAGCGTGATCGTCCCCGCGCACGGCGGTCAGCACCGGCTCGACCTCGTCCTGGCCTCGCTCGCGGCGCAGACGTATCCCGCCCATCTGACAGAGGTCGTCATCGTGGACGACGGCAGCACGCCGCCGCTGCGGCTGCCGGAGATCCGCCCGGCCGAAACCCGGATCGTCACCACCTCCGGCGGCTGGGGTCCGGGCCACGCCTTCAACACCGGCGTCGCCGCGACCGACGGAACGGTCGTCCAGCGGCTCGACGCCGACATGGTCGTCCACCGCGACCATCTTGAGGCGCTGCTGCGCTGGCACCACCTCACCGACTATCTGGTCACGATCGGCGGGAAGCGGTTCATCGAGGAGTTCCCCGTGACGCCCGCCGAGGTGTACGAGGCCGTGACCGGCGACACGCTGACCCGCCTGTTCGACCCCGAGAAGACGATCCCCAGCACGACGGAGATGACGATCCTCCGCCTGGACGGCATGCGCAGCAGCAAGAACCCCTACCACGTCTGCACCGGCCCCACCCTGTCCCTGCACCGCACGCTCTTCCGCGCCGCCGGCGGGTTCGACGCGGCGGTCCAGCGGGGTGAGGACACCGAGCTGGGATACCGGCTCGCCCAGACGGGGGCCGTCTTCGTGCCGGACCTCACGGCTCGCGCCGTCCATCTCGGCCTTCCCGCGCAGCGGCGCGACCGCGGGGCGACCGTACGCACCGTCGAGCCCTACCTGGCCCATCGGGTGCCGCTCCGCCGCGACCTGCGCAAGGAGCGGGGCCGCGGCTGGCGGGTGCCGTACGTCGAGGTGGTCTTACGCGTGGCCGAGGCCGGTGAACGGGTGACACGCGCGGCGGTGAACGCGGCGCTCGACGGGTCGCTGCCCGACGTCGTCGTCACGCTCGTCGCGCCGTGGTCCACGCTGCCCACCGGGCGCCATCCGGTGCTCACGGCGCCGGGCTTCGAGCTGCGCATGTTGCGGGAGGGGTTCGCGGACGACCCCCGGGTGCGGCTGGCCGACGAGGTGCCGGCGAGCGCGACTCCGACGCCGTTCCGCTATTCCGGGCCGGTGGACGCGCCTCCGGCGGCGGAGACGCTGGAACGGATGATCAAGGCGATGCTCGACGAGCGGCTCGGCCTGCTCGTCGTCACGTTCCCCGACGGCCGCACCGCGACTCTCGAACGCACCGAGGCCGTGGGCCGCGCCCTCCTGCTGGCCGCCCCCGGCGAGCCGCTCCGGGACGTCATCCACCAGACCCACGGCGTACGGCACAGCCCGGCGGCGGAGTTCTGGCCCTCGGCGGCGGAGCCGGCGCCTGTGCCGCCCCGGGACGGGGCACCCGCGGCGACGGCGACGGACAAGCGCTCGGACGTGCGATCGGACATGCGGTCGGCGATGGCGGGGCTCACCGAGGCTCCCGGGGCGGGGCGACCGCGCGGTGAACGTTCCTGGGCCCGGAGGCTGCGCACCGCCATCCGGACCCGCTACCTGTCGTCGCCCCGGCCGTGACCGCCGGGCCTCCAGCAGGACGTACACCCGGACGTCGTGTCACGGATGTCGTCCCCCAGGACGGCCCGGATCGAGCCCACCACCCGCTCACGGCCGCCCCCGTCTCCGGACAGCTCGCGACCGCTGTCTCCAGCCGGTCCAGGTGTGGGCGATCCCCCGCACCGGCGCGCCCGCGGCCCGCGAGACTCCGGTCTCGGCCTCCCGCCGGACACCGCCGTCCCCTGACACGCCGAGCGCGGGCGCCGGCCACCACAAACAGGGTCCCGATACCCGCCTTCCACTGCGACACTCAGCGGTAGATCACGCGGCGCACGATCGCCTTGATGCTCCGCTTCCGGTTCCGGCGCAGCGAGCCGACCTCCTTGCGGAGGGAGCCGACCTCGCGGCGCAGATCCACGGCAGATTTGCGCCATTTGGCCGCTTCGTCGCGCCATTTCCCCACCTGGCCGCGTAGCCGTTCGACCTCCTTGGCGAGCTTGGCCGCCTCGGCCTCCGCCTCGACGCGCGCGCGGTAGGCGCTTCGCCGCCCCCGGACGGCGGGCGCCTCGCCCGCCGGGAGGAGTCCGACGGACCGGCCGTCGATCCAGACCGCGCCGTACATCTCGGCCACGGCGTCGTCCAGGGCCTCGGAGACCTGCGCCGCCTGCCGCGCCCGTCCCTCCGGTTCCGCGACCGTCTCGGCCGGTCGGGCACCCTCAGGGCCGCCACCACCCGGCCGGGAACCGACGGCCGGGCCGGGCTCGCCGGCGACGGGCTCCCGGACGAAGGCGGCCCGGTTGTACGCCGCCGAACGTTCCAGGCGCGCCACCGTCACCTCGCCGCGGCCGCCGTGCACATCCCCGCCCGCGTCCTCACCGTCCTCGCGGTCCTCGCCGTCGTGGCCGGGGCCGTCCTCGGACAGGAGGAGGCCGACCAGGCCGAGCCCGCGCTCCTCCATCGTGTCGATCAGCGTCGCCAGGGTGTCCTCCCCCAGCGCCCACCCGGCGGGCACGCGCAGCCGGAACGGCGCGGGCGCGCCCGGCTCGGTGAACCGTACGCGGGCCTCGTGCGCGTAGTGGCCGCGGACGAGCGTGCGGTCGAGGCAGGGGTCGGTGAGCGGCGCGCGCCGCTCCCGCGTCTCGGGCTCGGGCACCCCGGTCACCACCACGCCCACGTCGGGGACGGTCCCGGCGAGGACGGTGTCCACCGTGGCCCGCACGTCCTCGTAGGAGGCGCCCGCGCCGTCCACCACCACCTCGACGTACGGCACGAGCCACTGGCGGGCGGGGTGGGAGCGCAGCCAGCGGTACTGCGCGACCCGGTCGGTGATGAACGCGTGGCTGACCCGGCTGACCGAGTCCATGTCGCGCATCCGCATCGTCGGGCCGAGGTGGTACGCCCGGGAGCGGGGCTCGGGGATGAACACCGCCCCCGCCTGGGCCAGGCGGTAGCCCATCTCGGTGTCCTGGCCCAGCATGAGGCCGGTGTCCATCGGACCGGCCGTCTCGATCAGCCGCCGGTTGACCGAGGTCGATCCCCCGACGTGCAGGCTGAAGGCCCGGTGCGCGTCACGCAGCCCGTCCGTACGGCCGACGAGGTCGACGATCCACGCGTGCGGCTCGGCGGGCTCGAAGATCGGGGCCAGCCCGTCGGCGTCCGCGATGTCGGCGGGCCGGGGCGGCGGCGCGGTGGTGAACCTCAGATATCCGGTCACGGAGAGGTAGGGGGCGAGGTGGTGCCAGCGCATCTGCGCCTCGACGGCGTCCCGCTCCAGCACGACGTCGGAGTCCAGCCAGTGGACGACGTCTCCGCCGGTCGCGGCGAGCCCCGCGTTCCTGGCCTCGGCCCGGCCCGGCGTCTCACATGTGATCAGGCGGGTGCCCGCGGGCCTCAGGTCGGGGAGGCGCAGCGGCGGGCTGCTGCCGTTGTCCACGACCACGACCTCGGTCAGCTCCGGCGGATAGGTCTGGACGGAGAGGGCGGCGAGCACGAGGTCGAGCTTGTCCTGCCCGCCGTACGCGGGGATGACGACGCTCACCCGGAGCCGGGGCGTCCAGGATCCGATCTCGGGAGGCGTGAGGACGGAGTAGTCGTTCCTGCTGATCCGGGGGGTGCTTTCGGGCGTTTCGATCAATGAGCCGGCTCCAGGATGCGGCTGGGCCTCACGCCCCGCCATTGGTTGGTCGCGACCTTCAGGAAGTGGGCGAGGGGCAACCGCCAGGTGTGGCGGCCCGCCGTCGATCGCCTGAGCATGTATCCGAGGCCGTGCGTCCGGTAGATGCGGGCGCCCGCGGCCTCCGCCGCCGTGAGCATCCCCTCGTCGACCGCGCGCGGCACCGAGGGGAACCCGGTGAAGGTCGCGCGGTCGAGCATGATCGTGCCGCCCGCGACGTGCCGGTTCCAGACCTCGCTCTTGTAGTCGGTGCGCCTGATGGTGAGGTTCAGCGGTTCGAGGTGGAAGAACTCGGCCGTCGTGCCGACGATGTCCGCGCCGGAGTACGAGCGGGCGAGCAGGAGGTCCGCGAGGTGCTCGGGCCCGTACCAGTCGTCGTCGTCCCACTTGGCGATGAGGTCGCCGCTCGCGTGACGCGCGGCCTCGTTGAGCACGTCCCCGAAGACCGTGCCGCCGTCCGCCTCGACGACCTCGACGGGGATGGGCAGCCCCTCGGCGGCCCGCCGTACGACGTCGGCCGGGTAACCGTGGGCGGCGAAGACGACCTCGACGTCCACGTGCCGCTGCCGGGCGATCTGGGCCAGCGCCCAGCCGGCCATCGACGGCCGCCTGCTGGCCACGATCACGCTGACGCTCGCCCTGGTGCGGCGGGCGGCGAGGGCGTGGCGGCGCAGCCGTACGCTGTGCTCCTCGCGGCGCAGGGCGGCCACGCTGACCCCCGACGTGTCGGTCTCGGGTTCGAGCCAGCCGGTCGAGGTGAGCAGCGCGGCAAGGGCGGGGTCGGCGGCGGCGAGCCACTCCGGGACCGTCTCCGCGTGCAGCGGCACACCGGCCGCCGCGAGCGCCATGACCGCGTCGAGGGATCGGCGTTCTCCTGTGTCGTACGGCGGGCCGGGGTCGTGCCCGCCGCCCCGTGACGGCTCGCCGTACGACGAGGGGCCGGGCCGATGATCGGGCCGGTGATCGAGCTGGGGGGCGGGCCAGGCGAGGCGCACGCTCTGGAATCGCCGCAGCCGCGCGACCGCGTCCTCCGCCGGCTCCTCCGGAAAGTGCGCTCCGTCGATCAGCCACCGGCTTCCGTCCCATGTGGCCCGCGCCGGTTCCGCGTCCGCGCTGCTCAGGAACCCCCGAGGGCTCGTCATGACCGTCCTATCAGGAAACTTTCAGGGATTACCCATGATTTACCTACAAAGCACCGCTAGAACATACATATACGCCGGAGATCGGACGCTTCCGCAATGTTCGGTGATCAAAGAATTCCACTGAAGTCGTGACAACAACAGTCCCGTAGACCATTTCGGTACTGTTCCGCGGATCCGCCGCCGGGGGGTGTCCGGCAGGGCGTGATCTGCCGGACACGACCTGGAGCGGGTCCGGGCGGACACGCCACGAGGCGGGGAGAGGGACGCGCGGGCACGCGCGGACGGCGGCACTGCCGCCGGGGCCCTCCCGGCGCCGGAGGCGGGCGGATCCGGGGAGGTGCCCCGCGCCCCCGGGCGAGCCGTGCCGGGGCGTACCACGGAGGTAGACACCCCATGCCCACCACCCGTCGGCTCGTCGTGGCCGCCGCGGCGGTCGGCGCGTTGACGCTGGCGACGTTGACCGTGCTGATCCTGCTGGAGATCCTCGAAATCCTCGCCGGCCTGACACTCGGCCTCCTCACCTGCGCGATCGGCCTGATGTTCCTCGTCACCCTCTCCGTACGGCGGCTGGACGGGAAGGCGCTGCGCATCGACGGCCGGGTCAAGCGGCAGGAGGCCGCCCTCGCCAAGGTCGCGGACGCCCTCGCGCAGGTCGCCGCGCGACTGGACCAGGCCGGCGCGGCGACCGACACGCACGGGTCGCGCCGCGACGAGGACCTGCGGGCGATCCTCGCCTCGCTCGGCGAGGACCGCGTCAACACGATGCTCGCCCGCCAGGAGATCGACGACGCCGTCGGCGGCGTCGGCACGCTCGTAGAGAGCGTCGGCGCCCGGCTGGACGGCGTCGAGAAGGCCCTGACCGGGGAGGTCAGGCGGGGCTACCGCCAGATCGAGGCGTACGTCGATCTGCGGGCCCTGATCGAGCCCAGAGCCCCGCTGCCCGCGCCCGGGAGCGCCGCACTCCTGAACAACGCGCCCCTGAACACCGGGCCTGTGAGCACCGCGCCTCCGAGCACCGGGCCCGACGTCCTTCGGCGGCTCGTCGAACACATCTGCGCGGACCGGCCGGGCCTCGTCGTCGCGTGCGGCGGCGGCTCGTCGAGCGTATGGCTCGGCTACGCCGTGGAACGTTTCGGCGGCGGCCGGGTCGTCGCCCTGGAGCACGACGGGCGCTGCGCGCAGCTCTCCCGCGACCTGGTGCGCGCACACGGGCTGGACCACGTCGTGGAGGTGCGGCACGCCCCGCTTCGCCCGTGGCGGCTCGGCGCGGAGTCCTGGGACTGGTACGACGAGGACGCCACGCGGGACCTCGACGGCATCGGGCTGCTCCTCGTGGACGGCCCGCCCGGCGCGACGGGGCGGCAGTCGCGCTATCCGGCGGTCCCCGCGCTGCTCGACCGGTGCGCGAAGGACGCGCGCATCGTCCTCGACGACGACCCGGGCGCCGACGAGTGGTCGGTGGTCAGCCGGTGGCTGGAGGAGTTCCCTCTGGAGGCCACGGACCACGAGGCCGGGACGGGCCTCGTGACGCTCAGGCTCGCGACGCCATGACCGTCCCCCACAGGCCCGCCGATCCCGCCACCGCGCGCGCTCCGCACCCGGACGGTCCGAGCCGAGCCGGGCACGGCTCCCCTGTCACACCAGCGGCGGACGACGGCTCCGGAACCCGGCGGGGCTCCCCTGTCACAGGCGCCCCACACCAGATCGCGAGCGATGTCCTCCGAACCGGGGCGGGCTCCCCTGTCACACCAGCGGCGGATGATGTCTCCGAGACCAGGGCGGGCTCCGTTGTCACAATCGCCCCACACCAGGCCGCGGACGATGTCCCCGGCGCCGGGGCGGGCTCCCCTGTCACGCCCGCTCCGCCCGTACGGCGCAACGACTACGGCACGCTCCGCCCGCCTGCGCTCGGCTCCTGGGAGCCCCGGCTGACCGTCAGCGTCGTCATCCCCGCGTACGAGTGCCAGGAGGCGCTGGACCGGACCCTGGCCGGGCTCGCCGCGCAGACCTACCCCGCGCATCTGATGGAGGTGGTCGTCGCCGACGACGGCAGCACTCCGGCGCTGCGCGTCCCCGCCGTCGCCCCCGAGGCCACCCGGATCGTACGCGTGCCCGCAGGCCGGTGGGGGCGCGGCTGGGCCCGGCAGACGGGCGCGGAGGCGGCGAGCGGGGACGTCGTCCACTGGGTCGACTCCGACATGATCCTCGCGCGGGACCACATCGAGGCGCACATGCGGTGGCACCACCTGGCGAGCTACGCGGTCGTCCACGGAAGGGTGGCGTTCGTCGCCGACGACGTGGCCCCTCCCCCGCCCGAGGACGTCCTCGCCGGGGCGTACGAGGGCGGCGCGGCGTTCGGCGAGGCGCGACCGCACGGCTGGACCGCCGAGGTGCTCAGGACGACCCGGGAGCTGCGCGACGAGGTCGCCGGAGCGTACCGGCTGCACTCCGGCGCGACGACATCGGTCGCGGCGTGGCTGCTGAGGGCCGCGGGCGGCGTGAACACGTCGCTGAACATGGCCGAGGACACCGATCTCGGCTACCGGCTCGCGCAGCGGGGAGCGGTCTTCATCCCGGACCCGGAGGCGCGGGCCTGGCATCTCGGCACGTCGACCGTCATGCGCCGCGAAGCGGACGTCCACCGGCACAACTGGTCGTTCCTGGGCGATCTGATCCCCGACCTGCGGTGGCTGCGCCGTCACCCCCGCCGCCGGTGGGCCGTGCCGTACGTCGAGGTGGTGATCGACGCGCACGGGGCGTCGTACGAGCGGGTGCGCGCGAGCGTGGACGCCGCCCTGGCGGGCACCGTGGCGGACACGTCGGTGGTGCTCCTCGGCCCGTGGGACGAGCTGCCCTCGGGGCGTCGCGCGTCGCTCGACGAACCGATGCTCGACACGCGTCTCGCGTACAACCTGTACGAGCACGAGCCGAGGGTGCGCTTCGTGCGGACGGCCTCGGAGAGCTGCGCGCCCACGCCCTTCCGGGTGACCTGCCCGGCCGGGTGGGTGCTCGGCCCCGACTCGCTCGCCAAGCTCGTCGGGCTGGCCGAACGCGACGGATACGGCCTCGTGTCGGTGGCCCTGGACGAGACCCCGGCCGGGGTGACGGCGCTCAGGCTGGAACGGACCTCGGCGTTCTCGCGTGCCGCGCTGGTGGCCGCCGACGGCCCGGGCCCCGCTTCCGGCACCGCCCCTCCAGGTTTCGCCACCACTCGCCCGGCCATGGCCACCCGTCCCACTCCGGACTCCATGGCGGCGGCCCCCGGCCCCGCTCCGGGCTCCCCGGTGTACGGCGTTCTGGACGCGCTGGTGGACGAGATGTACGGGTCGATCTGGGTCGCGGCGGCGGAGTACGGCGTCGTGACGGACGAGGAGGCCGAGCCCGTGGGCGGCGACCCGGCGAAGTGGCGGGCCGACGCGGCCCGCTGGCGGTCCGAGGCCACGCGGCTGCGAGCCGAAGTGGCGCGGCTGGAGGCGGAACTCCGGCACGCCCGTGACGCGGACGCCGACGGCGCGCGGCACGGCGGCGACCGGCGGCTCGTGGGCAGGCTCCTTCGCGAACTCGGGCGGCGATGATGTTCGAACGGATCGTCGCCGACGCCGTACGGCGCAACGCGGGACGCGTCGCCGTGTACTGCGTCGGAGTGGAATCGCCGGAGAAGCTCGCCGCCGAGGGCGTCCGGCATCTCGTGGATCTCGACGGCGACACGTACGGCGCGCCGTCGCCGGACAGCCGGACGACTTCCTCCGGGGACGGCCGGGCCACCGGAGGCGACCGGACACCTCCGGAGAACCGGACGGCTTCGTCGTCGGACGGCCGGGCCGCCGGGGGCGACCGGACGACTTCCTCCGCGGACGGCCACGCGGCATCGCCACTGGGGCAGGCGGTTCCGTCTCCGGACGAGCAGATGGCGGAGATCCTCGTGCTCGCCCGCACTCCCACGGACCTGCGCCGCGCCGCGACCATGCACGCGCTGCTGGCCAGGGCCGAGCGCGTGATCGTGGTGGCCGCCGAGACCCCGTACTGGTATCCGGCGCCGGCGCCGTCGCTCACGCCCGCCCACCGCTGGCGCGCTCTCACCGAGCTGAGGGTCCACCGGCCGGCAAGCGGCGCGTGGGCGGTGGACGCGCGTTTCTCCGCCCCCACACCGGCCGGCCGTACCGTGGCGGCGACCGCCAGGGCGTTCGCGGGGAACCGCCTCGACGGCATCGCCGCGCCCGTGGCGGCCCTCACCGGGCCCGGCGCCGCCCACTGGCGGCCCGGCGACCCCAACGCGTCCCTCGTGGAGCCGGGCGGCCCCCTGCCCGTACGCGTCGGCGCCCCGGGAGGGGATGTGGTGCTCCGCACGTCCCTCGCGGACGGCCTGCCCGCCTGGTCCGGGGACGAGCCCGTGGTGGACCTCCCCGCGCCGGGCGAGCTGAGCTGGGAACGCCTCGGCGAACCGGGAGGCGCCGCGCCCCTCGATCCGCCCCGGACCTCCCGTCCCGGGCGGAGCCCCGAGCCGAACCTCCGGCAGACCGAGAACCCGCCGGGAACCCCCGCCGCGCCTCCAAGCGAGACGGCGAGCCCATCCGGGGCCCCGGCCACGCGGCCCGCCGTACACGTGACCGACGTGCGGCTGGTGCCTCCCGTGGACGACCGCTCGGTGAACCCGATGGGCTTCGTCACCACCCCGACGCTCGGCATCGGCCGCCTGGAGCGGGCCGACGGACGGTGGAACGCCGTCCACGACGGGACGGTGCTCACCCGCTTCGCGGACTCGGGATGCGTCACCGTCACGGACGTCGCGCGTCTCAGGCAGTTGCGCGGCCTGCGGATCGACTGGCGGAACGGCCACACGGGACCGGTCGCCGCCGTACGCGTGGTCGCCTCGCTGGCGGCGGCGGGCGTCCCCCTGATCACCGGCGAGGTCCCCCCGTGGGCGGCAGCGCTCGGAGACGGGCTCGTCGGGCTGCTCGGCTCCGTCACCCCTGAGGACCTGGAGGACGATCTGCGGCGCGAGGAGCACAGCGTCAGGCTCCGCAGGCGGGCCCTCCGCGACCACGGCGTCGAGGCCCGCTGGGAACGGCTCGGCGCCCCCGCCCGGCAGCGGCCGCTCACGTCCGTGCTGCTGACGACCCGCCGCCCCGAGATGGTGCGCTTCGCGCTCGCCCAGGCCGCACGGCAGCGCGACGCGGAGCTGGAGGTCGTCCTCGCCCTGCACGGGATCCCGCGCGACCATCCGGCCGTGGCCCCGGCCGTCGCCGCGTTCGAGCGGCCGATCAGGGTCGTGGAGGGCGAGGCGTCGCTCCCGTTCGGCGCGCTGCTCAACAGGGCGGCGGCGCGGGCGTCCGGCTCGTTCCTGCTCAAGATGGACGACGACGACTGGTACGGCCCCGACTTCCTGGCCGACCTGCTGCTCGCGCACTCCTACTCCGGCGCGAACGTGCTGGGCACGGCCCTGGAGTTCGTCTACCTCGGAGCGATCGACGTCACCGTCCACCGCGACCAGGTCACCGAGCAGATCACCAACTTCGTCGCGGGAGGCACGATCTTCACCGAGCGTACGGCGTTCGACGCGGTGGGCGGCTTCCGCCCGCTCCCCCGCGCCGTGGACACCCAGTTCCAGCACGCCGTCCAGAGCGCGGGCGGGCAGGTCTACCGCACGCACGGCCTCGGATACGTGCTGCGCCGCGGCCCCTCGTCCCAGCACACCTGGCGCGAGCCGATCGGCACGTTCCTGCGGAGGAACAAGCGGCAGTGGCGCGGGTTCCGGCCGAGCGCCCTCATGGAGCTCCCGGAGACCGCCGCCATGGGGACGGCGCCATGACGCCCCTCACGCCTTCGCCTCTCCACGGACCGGGTGGCGCCCTCACCGACCCGGCGGGTTTGTTCACGGGCGCGGACGGCTCCCCCGCCCGGCCGGGGCCCGTGCGGATCCGGCGGAACGACTACGGCGTGCTCGCCCCGCCCGCCCCGGGCGCCTGGGAGCCCTCCCTGTCCGTCAGCGTGGTCATCCCGGCACGGAACTGCCAGGCGGAGCTCGATCTGCTCCTGGCGGCGCTGGCCGCGCAGAGCTACCCCGACCGCCTCCTCGAAGTGATCGTCGTGGACGACGGCAGCGGCCCGCCGCTGCGGCTGCCGCCGATCGCGCCGAGCCGTACCCGCCTCGTGCCCGCCCGCCCGGGCGGCTGGGGCATCGCCTGGGCGCTCGACACCGGTACGGCTCTCGCCGAGGGCCACGTGATCCACCGCGTCGACGCCGACATGGTGCCGTACCGCGAGCACGTCGAGGCGCACATGCGATGGCATCACCTCTGCGATCACGCCGTCGTGCTCGGGACGCTGCGCTTCGCCGACGTGGCGGGCGGGCTGCCCGCTCCCCCGGTCGTACGGGACGCGCTGGCCGCCGGAGAGGAGGACGGGCTGTTCGACCTGCCCTCCAGCGCGGCGCACGACTGGTGGGAGGAGCTGGTCGACCGGTACGACGGGTTCAGGCACGCGCCCAGCTCCGTGCTGCACCGCGTCCACGTCGGGGCGACGGCGTCGCTCCCCGCCGAGCTGCTGCGCGCGGCGGGCGGCCTGGACACCTCGCTGGTCCTGGCCGAGGACACCGAGCTGGGATATCGCCTCACCCAGGCCGGTGCGGTGTTCGTTCCGGACAGGGCGGCGCGAAGCTGGCATCTCGGCAAGCCGACCGCCATGCTGCGCGGGGACGAGGTGCGCCGGCACAACGCGCCGTTCGTCGCGGACCGCGTCCCCTATCGGCGGTTCCTCCGGGTGGAGGGTGGCCGGCAGTGGCTCGTGCCGTACGTCGAAGTGCTCGTGGACGCGTCGGCGGCAGGGTGCGAGAGCGTGTCGGGGACCGTGGACAGCGCGCTCGTCAGCACGCTCCCGGACGTCCACGTCACCGTGACCGGCCCGTGGGACGCGCTGGACGACGGGCGCCGGGCGCCGCTGGACGACCCGCTGCTCGACCTCCGGCTCGTCCGCGGCCGTTACGCGCACGACGGGCGGGTCCGGTTCGCGGTGTCCGCGCCCGCGACGGCGGCGCCCGCGCCCTTCCGGCTGGTCTGCCCGCCCGGCTGGGGCGTCGCCGCCGACACCGTGGACCGGCTGGTCGCGTACGCGGAGGAGGGCGACCTCGGGCTGCTGTGCGTCGCCCTGGACGAGGGCGAGGGCGGCGTGCTCAGCGCCCGCCTGGAGCGGACCTCGTCCGTCGCGCGGGCGGTGCGCCTGGCCGAGGACGGCGAGAGCCTCGACGACGTGATCCACGAGACCTTCGGCTCGGAGTGGCTCGACGGGGAGACGTGGGGCTTCGTCCGGCTCGACCCGGCCGCCCGGCTGCCCCGGAGCAGCCGCAACACGGAGGCGGCCCATTGGAAGGCGCTGGCCGTCCAGCGCAAGATCGACGGCGGTCGGCTGCGGTCACGCGTCACGGCCCTGGAGAAGGAGGTCGCCCGGCTCCGCAAGGAGGCCGAGAAGGGCCGGCGGGACACCGAGCGGTGGCGGGCCAAGGCCGAGCAGTGGCGGGTCGAGGCGGTGCGGCTGCGGCGCGAACGCGATCTGACGGTCCTGCGCCGGGCGGTCAGGAAGGCCCGCCGTCTGCTCCGCGACCGCGACGACCCCGCCTCGACCTGACCGCTACGGGGTGGCGGCGGCGCGCGACGCGCCGCCTCCACCCCACCGGGCACGGCCCGGAGCGGCTCATCGCGGTGTCCCTAGAGGGCGGCGGGCTCTTCGGGGACGGGGCGCACCCGGCCGCCGGTGACGTCCGCGAGCGTGCGGACGGCGGTGCCGTGCCGCTCACGCTTCGCCAGCCAGCCGAGGAACTGGTCGAGCACGGCCGTACGGACCGAGAACGTGCCGCACCCTCGCGCGCACACCTTGTGGAAGGCCAGCGGGAGCAGGCCGCCGCCGCTCTGCTCGGCGCGGAGCACGTACCGCTTCATGTCCGCCAGGGTGGTGCTCTCGCGCACGGATCCCGGCGTGCGGATCTCGTAGACCCGCTCGGGGCGGGTGGGCTCGGCCACGACGCAGTCCCGGCACGGCCCCTGCGCGATGCCGCCGATGGTCCGCGCCGCGTTGTAGCCGCAGTCCCGCGCGGCCTGGCGGGCGCTCGCGTCCACGGCTCCGTACGGATAGGCGAAGGTCCGCACCGTGAGGCCCATCCCGAGGAGGGCACGGCGGTCGGCGCAGATCGTCTCCGTCTGCTCCTCGGGGGCGAGGTCGGTGAGCCGCTCGTGGTTCACGGTGTGGCCGCCGATCTCGTGGCCCGCCTTCGCGATGGCCGCCGCCTGCGCGCGGGTGAGTTTGCCCTTCGTCCCGAGGTCGCCGCTGTTGATGTAGAAGGTGCCGCGCAGTCCGTGTCTCTCCAGCAGCTTCGCGGCCATGGTGTGGCTGCGGTCGCCGTCGTCGAAGGTGAGCGCGACGACGGTCCTGGGGCGCGTACGGGACTTCGGCGTGGCTTTCGGCCGGGGTTTCGCCGCGGGCGCGGCGGTCGTGCCGTGGGTGCTCCCGGCGCGTACGGAGCCGGCTTCGGGGGTCGCGACCGCGGCGACTCCTGTACCGCCGGAGGCGGCTCCGGTCACGGCGTGGGCGGCCTGGGCCTGGAACACCAGCGGGACGAGGACGGAGAGCGCGAGCGGCGCCCACAGTGTTCTTCGCACGATCTCACGTCCTCACTACGTCACGCTTTCCGAGCCGGTCGCGCTGTCGTACAACCTTTGGCCCGGGCAAGTCGCGGCTTCCGCCCGGCGGCCCTGGGAGCGGATCCGGGTCAAGGTTCGAAGGCGCCCCACTGGCGCGCCGAACCGGGTCGACTTTCCTAGATATATCGGAAATATCGAACTAATGGGGGACGGACCCCGTTGGGTGGTGGAGACGCGAATCGGCCCCGGACCGTGTTCGCGACCCGGGGCCGATGATGACGTGCCGGCGCCCCGCTACGGGGTCTCGTCGCCTTCGACGCGCATCACGCCGGCGACCGCGCGGACGATGTCCATCTCGCGCAGGCTCTCGATCGTGGCCGAGAGCGCGGCGTCGGTGGCCCGGTGGGTGACGATGACGAGCTGCGCGTCGTCGCCCCTGCCCTCCTGGCGGACGGTCTGGATGGACACGTCGTGCTTGGCGAAGATGTCGGCCACGCTGGCGAGGACGCCCGGCTTGTCGGCCACGTCGAGGGAGACGTGGCACCGCGTGATGCTCTCGCCCATCGGGTGGACCCGCAGATCCGCGTACGTGGACTCCTCGGGGCCACGGGTGTTCGCGATGCGGTTGCGCGCCACGGCGACGATGTCGCCGAGCACCGCCGAGGCGGTGGGCGCGCCGCCCGCGCCCGCGCCGTAGAACATCAGCCGGCCGGCCGACTCGGCCTCCACGAACACCGCGTTGTACGCCTCGCGGACGCCCGCGAGCGGGTGCGACCTCGGGATCATCGCGGGGTGGACGCGGACGCCGACGGACCTGCCGTCGTCGGACCGCGCGCAGATGGCGAGCAGCTTGATGACGTAGCCCATGGCCTTGGCCGAGGCGACGTCGGCCGCGGTGATCTCGGTGATGCCCTCGCGGTGGACGTCGGCCGCGGTCACCCGGCTGTGGAAGGCGATGCCCGCGAGGATCGCCGCCTTGGCCGCCGCGTCGAAGCCCTCGACGTCGGCGGTCGGGTCCGCCTCGGCGTAGCCGAGCGCCTGGGCCTCCTCCAGGGCGTCGTTGAAGGACGCGCCGGTGGAGTCCATCTTGTCGAGGATGTAGTTGGTGGTGCCGTTCACGATGCCGAGCACCCGCTGCACGCGGTCACCGGCCATCGACTCCCGCAGCGGGCGCAGCAGCGGGATCGCGCCCGCGACACTGGCCTCGAAGTACAGGTCGGCGCCGTTCTCGCGGGCGGCGCGGTGGATGGTCGCGCCGTCCTCGGCGAGCAGCGCCTTGTTCGCGGTGACCACGGACTTGCCCGAGGCCATCGCGGACAGGATCAGCGACCTGGCCGGCTCGATGCCGCCGATCACCTCGACCACGATGTCGACGTCGTCGCGGGACACCAGGCTCTCGGCGTCCGTGGTGAGGAGCGCGGGGTCGATCTCGGTGTCGCGCTTGCGGCCGAGCTTGCGCACCGCCACGCCGGCGAGTTCGAGGGGCGCGCCCACACGCGCGGCGAGGTCGCTCTCCTGCTCGCGCAGGAGCCGGACGACCTGCGAGCCGACGACCCCGCAGCCCAGCAACGCGATTTTCAGAGGTTTGGTCACAGTTGTCCCCTCAGGAGGTCGTCTTCGGTCTCCCGGCGCACGATGACGCGCGACTGGCCGTGGGACACGGCCACGACGGCCGGCTTGGGCAGGTAGTTGTAGTTGTTGGCGAGCGAGCGGCAGTAGGCGCCCGTCCCGGCCACGGCGACCAGGTCGCCCGGCGTGAGGTCGGCGGGGAACCACAGGTCGCGCACGACCATGTCGCCGCTCTCGCAGTGCTTGCCGACGAGGCGGGAGAGCATCGGCCCGGCCTCGCTCTCGCGGGAGGCGAGCACCGCCGTGTAGTCGGCGCCGTACAGCGCGGTGCGGATGTTGTCGCTCATGCCGCCGTCCACGCTGACGTAGGTGCGCAGGCCCTCGACGTCCTTGACCGTGCCGACCTCGTACAGCGTCACGCCGGCGAGCCCGGCGATGGACCGGCCCGGCTCGACGGTCAGCCGGGGCACCGGCAGGCCGGCCGCCTCGCACACCTTGGCGACGATGTCGCGCAGGCTGTCCGCGAGCTCCTTCACGTCCAGGACCTCGTCGCCCTTGACGTACGGGATGCCGTAGCCGCCGCCGAGGTCGAGCTCGGGCAGGACGACGCCGTGCTCCTCCTTGATCTCGACGAGCAGCGCGGCGAGGCGGCGTGCCGCGACCTCGAACCCGGCCGTGTCGGTGATCTGCGACCCGATGTGGGAGTGGAGGCCGACCAGTTCGAGCTGCGGCAGCGCGAGGATGCGGCGGACCGCCTCGGCCGCCGCGCCGCTGCTCAGCGACAGGCCGAACTTCTGGTCGTCGTGCGCCGTCGCGATGAACTCGTGGGTGTGGGCCTCGACGCCCACGGTCACCCTGATCATGACCTTGGGGCGGGCGCCGTACTTGTCCGCGAGGAACCCGAGCCGGGCGATCTCCTCGTACGAGTCGACCACGATGTGGCCGACGCCGACGTCCACGGCCCGCTCCAGCTCGGCGAACGACTTGTTGTTGCCGTGCATGGTGATGCGCTCGGGCGGGAAACCGACGCTGAGCGCGACGGCGAGCTCGCCCGCGCTGCACACGTCCAGGCCGAGGTCCTCCTGCTGGATCCAGCGGGCGATCTCCCTGCACAGGAACGCCTTGCCCGCGTAGTGGACCTCGCCGTCGTGGAACGCCGCGCGGTAGTCGCGGCAGCGGGACCGGAAGTCCTCCTCGTCGACGACGTAGAGCGGCGTACCGTACTGTGCCGCCAGGTCGCGCACGTCGACGCCGCCGATCGTGACGGCGCCGTCGATCCGGCCGGACGTTCGCGTCCAGATCGCCGGGTCGAGGCCGTTCAGATCAGCGGGGACGTGCGGTGGACGTTCCTCGGGCAGCGCGTCGGCGTGCCCGTCACCGGCGGAATGGGCGAATCGGCTCACCCGAACGAGGCTATCCGACCCCGCCGCCACCACGAGACGGATGACCAACTGGCGAGACAGATCGCCACACGAAATCCGGAAATTTCAGCATTTTGGCGAAAATTTGGTGGCAAAGGCCCCCATGACGCACGAACTCCTTCACCACCGCCCCATCCCTCGCACGGCCGACGGTCCCGGAAGACGCCGTATTCACAGCCGCTCCGGGAGATCGGGCGCCACGACCGCGGCCAGGACGGCCCGTACGGCGGCCGCCAGCCAGACCCGGGCGGTGTGCACATCGCCGGCGGGGCGGTCCCCCCACGGCACGGCCGGGCAGTGTTCGTGCGCGTCGTGGTAGGCGAGGGCGAGCTGCCCGGCGTACGCCTCCCACGCCGGGTCGCGGCTCGCGGCACGGCTCGGCAACTCGGCGAGCAGCCTGAGCACGGCGCGGTCGCGCGGATCGTCCAGCGCCTCGGGACGGAATCCCTCCTGGGGGACGCCCAGATCACGCGCCCATCGCCGCACCGCCGCCGCCCGCGCGTGGGCGTACCGGACGACGAATCCGGGGTTGTCCCAGGTGCGGGGGAGATCCGGAGCGAGCGCGCCGGGCCCGTGGATCGCGGGCGGCCCCTTCCGCACGATCTCGCCGGCCACCTCGCCCGGCCGGGCGACCGCGATCAGCAGGAACCCGTCGGGCCGGACCCTGACCTCGTCGACGCCGTCGTATGGGCGCAGCCGTGCCGCGATCTCCTCGGCCACCTCGCGCGGCGGCCGCCCCTGCCCCGCCCGGAACGCGACCGGCGAGCCGTAGACCGCCTCCCGTGCCCACGACCCCCAGGGAGCGGGCGGCGCGCCGAGGAGCCCGGCGAGCTGTTCAGGGGTCATCCCGGCAGCCTATGCCGGTCGGAGCACTAGATCAGGGCGAGGGGCTCGGCGGGGAAGTAGCCCTGGAGCCGAGCGGAGCCGAGCAGGCGGCCGACGGCGGTCTCGCGGACGCAGATGTAGGAGTACCGGTCCGCCGAGTACACGCGCACCCCGTCGGCCCGGCACTGGCGCATGATCACCTCGTCCCAGTCGTCCGAGACGTCGGCGAAGCCCAGGTCGGAGAGCACCTGGCGGCGGCCGAGCAGCGTGCCGCCGCCCAGCTCAGGCAGGAACCTGTGCTCGGCGCCCGGCTGGCGCAGGAGCGTGGCCCCCACCTCGGGCAGATGCGCATAGAACGACGCCTTCCCCACGATCTCGGCGTCCGTGGAGCCGAAGTGGCGGAAGAGGTCGGACAGGTAGTGCTGGCCGTACACGTCCCGGGGGTCGAAGACCGCGACGTAGTCGCCCTCGGCGAGCCGCAGCGCCCGGTCGAGGGCCGCGCCGCGGGTCAGCGGGACCTCGGGGACCCGTACGACGAGGTCCTGGAGGACGGCCACGCCCTGCGGCAGCGCCGGGCCGGCGGCCTGCGCGCCCTCGCCGGAGACGGCCGTCTGGAGCGGGGCGAGGATCTGGCGGGCGCTCTTCTCGACCAGCCCGGCGTCCAGGCCCTCGGCGACGATGACGAGCTGCCCCGGCACGTGCGCCTGGCGCGCGATCTGGTCCAGGAGGTGCTCCAGCTCGGCCGCGCCATGGACGGCCGCGATGACCGAGACGGTGCCGGTGTTGCGGACGTTCGGGAGCCCGACCACGTCGAACACCGGGTCGAGCAGCGGCGTGACGGATTCGGTGCGGCGCCAGCCCAGATGGGCCTCGCGGTCGAGGCCCACGGCGTCCGCGAGCAGCGCCTCCGCCTGCGCCACCGTCACCTCGGGTTTGACCCCGGCGGCCAGCCTGAGCACGGGCGTGGCGCAGGCCGCGATCTCGGCGACGACCCGCGCGTCGGCGTCGGCCACCGCCACCACGAGCCCGGCCCGCCGGTACGCGGTCAGGACGTCGTCGTAGGACGTCTTGTCGTCGTCCTGTCCGGGGAGCGGCCGCCAGACGCGCCCGCCGAGCGTGGGGTCGGCCCCCTGAGGCTGCGGCGTACCGGTCGCGGAGGCGGCCTCGCTCTGGGCCCCACTCTGGGGCTCCACCGCGTTCGCCATCCCGTCGGCCGTCCCGTCGGCGGGCTCGGCCGGGCGGGCCGGCAGCGCCACGGCGCCGAGCGTGAAGACGTCGGAGGTGCGGCCGCCGACCGCCGGGATCGGGTTGTGGACGCGCGGCTGCACGGCCAGCGGGAGGACGCCGACGCGGTCGTGGCGCAGCGCGGACCGCCATTCGCGGGCCCGCGCCTCGGTCGTCGTCAGGACGTACTCGAAGTGCTCCGCCGCCGGGATCGCGCGCGAGATCGCGCCCCCGGAGTGCCAGAAGACGGTCTTGACGCCGCGCTTGCGGCACGCCTCCACGAGGTCGCGCAGCGCCCGCGACTCGCCGGCCAGCGCCTCCAGCCAGCGCCCGCCGTTGCCCTGCCGGGGGCCGGGCTGTACGGACTCGACGAAGAGCAGGTGCGGCTGGTGCCGGTCGAGCATCGCGGCCCAGTTCTCGGGGCCGAAGTTCGTCACCTGCCGCCACTCGTAGCGCAGCAGCGCCTCGGTCTGCCGGTCCACGATCGCGGCGACGGTGAGGTACGGCCGGGCCAGCGGGCCCTTGGGCACCTCGAAGCCGTCGGCCATGGGAGCGGAGACCTCGGGCGCCCGCGGGTCGGGCGCGACCGGCGTCGCGGGGGGCTCGCCGACGTCGGGCAGTTCGGGCTTGAATTCGGAGCGTTTGGGGGCGGGCCGTTTCTTCACCGGCTCCTTGAGGGTCCTGGCGACCGTGCCGGGATTCTTGGTGTGCAGCGCGTCGCCGAGCTTGAGCCAGCGGCTCTCCTGCACCGAGGCGAGCTTCCACTGGGTGACCTCGGTCTGGTAGCGCTGCTCGGCCAGTTGCTTGGCGAGTTGCGTGTTCTGCCGCTCGGCGGTCCTGGCCCGGACCTCGGCCTCGCGCATCCGCGTCAGCGCCTCGGCCTCGGAGCGCGCCGCCTCGTCGAGCCGCCGCTCGTAGTCGGCGAGCAGCCGGGCCAGCTCCGCCGCCCCCGCGGCCTCCTCGACGGCCTGCGCCAATGCGCGCTTGACGCTCTCGAGGTCGCTCGTCTCGCTCATGGGTCACTCCGCGGTAGTCCGAAAAGGCGGGAGTCACAATATTCGCAGATCACTCGGATCGATCTCCGCTCCCCGAACCACTGCGAAACTCCGCACAGCTTCCGAGATCCGGCTGACCATGAACTTACCGGCGAAGCGCCGCGACATGGCCGGCGGATCTCGCCGCACACCGACGGCCGCGTCCCCGCAACCGGCCGGCGAAGCTTCCACGGCACCGGCGACGAAATCTCCACAGCACCAGCGACCATCTGTCCACACACCCTGCGACTTTCTTTCCACAGACCCCGCGGCCATCTCGCCATACCGACTTCTCCCGCGCCTGCCTCTGTGGCATCGTGACCTGGTGGTCACCCCTTCTCAGACGCCGATGGGCCGGGTCGTTCCGCGCCACGCAGAGCGCACGGTCGCGGAAGCGATGTCGGACACCCGTGTCGTGCTCCTCAACGGAGCACGACAGTGTGGCAAGAGCACGCTGGTGCGACTGATCTCGAAGGATCGGACGGCCGAGTGGCGCAACCTCGACACGCCGGCCGTGCGGCAGGCCGCGCTCGCCGACCCGGCTGGATTCGTCGCGTTCCCGGAGCTCATGGTGATCGACGAGATCCAGCGGGTCCCGGAGCTGCTCCTGTCCATCAAGGAGCAGGTCGACGAAGATCCACGTCCCGGCCGCTATCTGCTGACAGGGTCCGCGCGGGTGCTCGGCCTGCGTACGTTGCCCGACACATTGCCCGGACGCATGGAAACGGTCGAGCTGTGGCCGTTCTCCCAGGGGGAGATCGACGACGCGCCCGACGGATTCGTGGACGCGATCTTCGCGGAAGGCGAGAACCTCCACCACACCTCCGCCGTCTCACGCGGCGACTACGCCGCGCGAATCGTGCGCGGCGGATTTCCCGAGGCGGTGGCGCGCACCAATCCGCGGCGGCGGGAGCGCTTTCTCGACTCCTATGTGTCCGACCTCATCTCCCGTGACGTCAGCCAATTGTCGGAGATCGAGCGGACGAGTGAGATGCGACGGCTCGTGCGTCTCGTAGCGGCACGATCGGGGCAACTTCTGCTCAACGCCGCGATCGGTCGAGACGCCGGGCTGCCCGCGAACACCGCGAGCCGATATCTCAGCCTGCTCGAAGAGGTCTTCCTGATCAAGCGGATCCCTGCCTGGTCGCGAAATCTGAGTTCGCGGGCGACATCCACCCCCAAGGTGGCCTTCGTCGATTCCGGTGTCGCCGCGAACCTTCTCGGCCTCGACCCCCGGAGCCTGCTACGCCCCGAAGGCCCCTTCGGACCGCTTTTGGAGGGATTTGTTCTCATGGAACTCGCCCGCCAGCTGACCTGGTCCGACGAACGTGCGGAACTCTTCCACTACCGCACGAAGGACATGATCGAAGTGGACGCCGTTCTGGAGAACCGCCAGGGCAGGGTCGTAGGCGTGGAGGTGAAGGCCTCCTCCACCGTTCGGTCGGAGGACTTCAAGGGGCTCCGCCACCTGGCGGGTCGGCTGGGTGAGGACTTCGTCGCGGGGGTCGTCCTCTATACGGGTACGCAGACGCTGCCTTTCGGGCCGAAGCTCCGCGCCGTGCCGGTGAGCGCACTGTGGGAGGTCGCCGGGCGATGAGCCGCCCGGCACGGCGGGGCCGGACGGGGCGTCGCGGTTTCGCGCGTCGTGGGATGGCGGCGCGGATCCGTAGACTCTCCCGTCGAGGTAGAAGGAGGGCGAACGGTGCGCAAAGGTGAGTTGCCGCGATACCAGGCCAGGCCGTACGTGTGTGGTGCCATCGGCCCCTTCGATCCGGCCCGCCTGGACGTGCTGGCCCGCTCCGGCCCCGCCGTGCGGCTGGTCCATCGGGCGCCCGACGCGGCCCTCCTCACCTCCACGCCGATCAGGCCGTACGGCACGAGCACCGGAGACGGCGGGGAGCAGGATTCCGGCGGCTCCGGGCCCGCCGCGTTCGCCTGGGGCGGCCGGCTCCCGGTGAGCGCCGCGCCGGGGACCGGCGGCGGGACGCTCGCGGGGACGGGGGCGCGGCCGGCCTGGCTGTCCGTCGCCGAGACCTTCGAGACGCCCGGCCTGATCGACGAGCCGGACGAGGTGCTCCTGCACACCGGCGCCTTCGGCCTCGACGACGTCTACTACCTGGCCGACGGGGACGCGATCTACTTCGCCGGCCTGATCGAGCCGCTGCTCGCCCTCGCGCGCACGCCGTACGAGGTGAACTGGGACGCCTGGGCGGCCATTCTCAAGCTGACCTACCCGCTGCTCGAGGACACTCCGTACCGGCAGGTGAAGCGGCTGCCGGGCGCGTCCGCGCTGATCTGGTCGCGGACCGACCGGCGGGTGCGGGTGGACCGGCGGGCGCCGCGCTGGGTGCGCGAGGAGCCGTTCGACCGGGGCGTGACGGGCGGCGACCTGGTCGAGCTGCTGCACGAGGCGCTCAAGCCGTACGACAGGGTGCTGGTGCCGGTGAGCGGCGGCTACGACTCGCGGCTGCTGGCGAGCATCGCGGTGGCCGCGAAGATGGACGTCGAGTCGTGGACGACCAGCCCGGACGACGGGCTGGACAACGACATCGACTTCGCGCGGTACATCACGCGGGAGCTCGGCCTGCCGCACCGAATTATCCCGCAATATCCCGAAAAATACCCGGAAGAGGCGCTGTGGGCGGCTCGGCGGCTGGAGTACCTGACCAGCCACCACGCCTGGTACTCCCCGTTCGCCCGGGAGGTCCACGCCGCCGGACGGCCGGTGGTGGACGGCCTGGCCGGCGGCCCGCTGATGAAGAACTTCCTCATCACCGCCGACGCCGTCGGCGCCGGGACCGGCGCCACTCGGCGCGAGGCGCTCCTGGCCGCCCTGGCGACCGGCGAGCCCCACATGCCCGTCCTCGGCGACGCCGCGCTCGCCTGGATGGACGACCGGGTGCGCGCCGCCTTCACCCGGGCCACCTCGATGCTGCACGGCCACCGCTCCGAGCTGCCGCTCAGCGTGCTGCACACACGCACCGCGCGGGGCATCGCGCGCTCCCCGGTCAACCTGGTGGGCCCGGAGGCCACGCCGGTGTTCCCGTTCCTGCACCCGGAGTTCTTCGACGCGGCCCTCTCGGTGCCGGTGACGCGCAAGGAGGGCGGCAGGTTCTACCGGGAGATCCTGCGGGCGGCCAACCCCAGGGTGGCGACGCTGCCGTCCACCAACGGCGCCCTCCCCCACCGCCGGGTGCCGCTACGGTCGAACGGCCCGGTCGCCCGCGAGTGGAACCACCGGATGTTGCGCAAGGCGGCGACCGTCCCGGGCCTGATGTCGCCCCAGATGCTGGAGGTCGTCGCGCAGGGCCCGGACGCGCTGGCGTCGTTCGGCTCGTGGAACTCCCGCTTCTGGCTGCGCGGCCTGGTGCTGTTCGGCGCGTGGCTGGGCGACTACGAGGACGTCCTCGGCGACCTCACTCCCCCGTGGTCCGGAAGCATCGGCTGACGGCTCCGCCGGCGGCCCGGCCGTCGCCCGCGCGCGGCTCGCGAGGGCGACGGCGAGATGACTCTCCGCGATCATGCGGCAATAGACGAAAAGCACTTGTCAGGGCGGAGTAACGACTCCTTGTCAGACCCGGGCGAGTGGTAGTTTCTTGTTATGTATATGGCATGAGCTGGCATACAGCTGCGGAGTGTGACCAGGCCACCCCACCCCTTCCTCATCAAGCGAGACCAGATGAACGCTGCTTCGCCATGCCCGGAACCCGTTTCCGAGGCTGCCGCTGACCTGTCCCCCCAGGTCACGGCGCCCAGCAACCTCATCCCGGCTTCACAGCCGACTGCGGCCTCCGCGAGTCCCGGCGCCCCCGCCGCGGCTCGCGAACCCGGTAGTCACGGCGCTCTCATGCCCACCCCCGAGATCGAGGACTTCACCTCCCAGGACCCCCATTGGTACAAACGGGCGGTCTTCTACGAGGTGCTGGTCCGCGGCTTCAAGGACTCGAACGGCGACGGCACCGGCGACCTTCGCGGGCTCATCGAGCAGATGGACTACCTCAAGTGGCTGGGCGTCGACTGCCTCTGGCTGCTGCCGCTGTACGAGTCGCCGCTGCGCGACGGCGGATACGACATCTCCGACTACCTGAAGATCCTTCCGGAATTCGGCGATCTCAGTGACTTCATCAAGATGATCGAGGCGGCCCACGAGCGCGGGCTCCGCGTCATCACCGACCTCGTCATGAACCACACCAGTGACAAACACCCGTGGTTCCAGGCGTCCCGGCACGACCCGGAGGGCCCCTTCGGCGACTTCTACGTCTGGACCGACGACCCGACGCGCTACCCCGACGCGCCGATCATCTTCATCGGCGCCGAGGAGTCCAACTGGACGTACGACCCGGTGCGCGGGCAGTACTACTGGCACCGGTTCTTCCACCACCAGCCGGACCTCAACTACGACAACCCGGCCGTGCAGGACGCGATGCTGGAGGTGCTGCGCTTCTGGCTCGACCTGGGCGTGGACGGGTTCCGGCTGGACGCGGTGCCGTACCTCTTCGAGCGCGACGGCACGTCCTGCTCCGGGCTGCCGGAGACGCACGCGTACCTCAAGCGGGTGCGGGCCGAGGTGGACCGGATCTATCCGGACCGGGTGCTGCTCGCCGAGGCGAACGGCTGGCCCGAGGACGTCGTGGAGTACTTCGGCGACCCGACGACGGGCGGCGACGAGTGCCACATGGCGTTCCACTTCCCGCTGATGCCGCGCATCTTCATGGCCGTGCGCCGGGAGAACCGGGAGCCCATCTCGGAGATCATGTCCCGCACGCCGAAGCTGCCGGAGAACGCCCAGTGGGGCATCTTCCTCCGCAACCACGACGAGCTCACGCTCGAGACGGTCACCGAGGAAGAGCGCGACTACATGCACGCCGAGTACGCCAAGGACCCGCGGATGCGGGCCTACCTCGGCATCCGGCGGCGCCTGGCCCCCCTGCTGGAGAACGACAGGGACCAGATCGAGCTGTTCACCGCGCTGCTGCTCAGCATGCCGGGCTCGCCGGTCATGTACTACGGCGACGAGATCGGCATGGGCGACAACATCTGGCTGGAGGACCGCGACTCGGTCCGCACGCCGATGCAGTGGAGCCCGGACCGCAACGCCGGGTTCTCCCAGGCGGACCCGGGCCGGCTGTACCTCCCCGCCGTGATGGACCCGATCTACGGGTACCAGTCGGTCAACGTGGAGGCGCAGATCAAGAGCGAGTCGTCGCTGCTCCACTTCACCCGGCGGATGCTGCAGATCAGGCGCGAGCACCCGGTCTTCGGCACCGGCCAGTACATCGAGTTGTGGTCGCCGAACCCGGCCGTGCTGGCCTTCCTGCGCGAGGAGGGGGACGACCGCATCCTGTGCGTCAACAACCTCTCCAAGCACCCGCAGCCGGTCGAGCTGGACCTGCGCAGGTTCACCGGCATGACCCCGGTCGAGTGCCGCGGCGGGGTGCCGTTCCCCGTCATCGGTGAGCTGCCGTACCTGCTGACCCTGCCGGGCCACGGGTTCTACTGGTTCTCGATCCGCCCCTGAGAACCGTCCTCCCGGTGATCGGCCGACGGCCGATCACCGGGACTCCCGTCAGCGGGCGCTGTGCGGCACCCGGGCGCGCGCCGCCCGCCGGGCCGGGATCAGCGTGATGAGCAGCGACGCGCCCACCGCGACCAGCACGGAGGCGGCGAGCATCCCCGGTGTGGGTGCGCGGCCGATCCCCGCCCCCACGCCGCTCTCGCGTCCCTCCAGATCGATCAGTACGGCCGAGAGGGACGCGCCCGCCGCGGTGCCGGCCACCACGCCGCAGACGGCGAGCAGGCCGGTGCCGGCCACCAGCGTCGCCATGACCTGGCGCGGGGTGAGCCCCATCGCCTTGAGCACCGCCAGGTCCGGCGCGTGGTCGCGCAGGCCGAGCGCGCTCGCGGTCAGCAGGTTCGCCAGGCCGATCAGCGCCAGCACGACGACCAGCGCGATGATGATCATCCTTATGATCGACAACCGGTCGGCCGGGTTCACCACCTGGGAGACGTCGAGCGACATGCCATGCAGCCGGGTCCGCACCTCGGCGGGGTCGGCCCCCTCGCGCAGCACGAGGCTGTAGAACTGCGGCACCGCGTCCTTGGCCGCCAGGCTGTCCAGCCCGAACGAGAGCACCTCGCCGTCGTGCTCGGGCTCCACGACCCGGCCGACGATCCGGACGATCAGCGGCGTGCCGCCGATCGTCATCCGCACCCGATCGCCGATGTGGACGCCCAGCAGGTCGAGCAGGCCCTGCCCGGCCACCGCCTCGCCCCGGTCGCGGTACATCCGTCCCTCCACGACCGGGAACGGATAGGGGTCGGCGGACCGGCCGAGCGCCCGGGTGCGCACCGTACGCGTCTGCCACGGCACGAGCGCGTCCGGTTCCGCGCCGGGATAGACCGCCGCGACGTCCGGGTCGGCGGCGGCCCGCCTGAGCGCCTCGTCCGCCGTCAGGTCCCCGGGACGTACGGTCAGCGCGGCGGCCTGGCCGACCCGCTCCGGATGCCGGATGAAGTCGTCGAGCGTCGACCAGCAGCCGAGCCCGATGGAGATCATCATCATCGGGATGGCCACCCCGGACACCGTGAGCAGCGCGGGGGTCCGGCGGGTGAACGCGTCCCGCGCGCCCAGCACCAGCGCGGGCGGCAGCCGTACGAGCAGGGCCACCCGGGCCAGCCGGGACAGGTGGCCGCGCGGCGGCGCCGCGGGCGAGGCGGGGATCGGCGGCGTACGGCCGCCGCCCCAGGCGGGCACCCACACCGAGCCCAGGACGACCAGGCCGGTGCCGAGGGCGATCGCGGCGAACGGTCCGGGAGAGAGCGGGACGACCACGGTGTCCGGCAGCGCGTACGCGGTGATCAGGCGGCCCACGACCAGCCCGGCCACGATCCCGACCAGGCCGAGGACGCCGTGCTCGGCGACCAGCGTCCACGTCACCTGGCGCCGGGTGAAGCCGAGCGACTTCAGCGTGGCGATGTCGCGCACCTGGCCGAGCACCCGGCCTCCGGTGGCGTTGGCGAGGGCGAGGGCCGCGGCGACCAGCCCGGCGATGCCGAAGAGGGCGAGCAGCAGGCCGAGCAGCCGGTTGTCGAGCTCCATCGACGCCCGCACCTCGCGCCAGGTGGACACCCGCTGCACCTGGTTGTCGAGCACGGTGACGGCCCGCTGCACGACGAGGTCGGTGTCGTCGGGGTCGGCGAGCCGCAGCCCGACGACGCTCTCGGTGCGGCCGGCGGCGGGCTCGACGACGTCGAGCGTCCCGGCCAGCGTCCAGACGAGGCCCGGGGCCCAGTCGGGATAGAAGCCCTGGTCGCCGCTCTCGGCCAGGCCGGCCACGACCAGGGCGTGCGTGGCGCCGTTCAGGCCGGTGACCGGGAACGGGCTGCCCGGCGCCAGCCCGAGCTCGCGCGCGAACGACCGCTCGACCACGACCGCGTCCGGGTCGCGCACGTCGAGCCAGCGTCCCTCGCGCAGCAGCGGGCGGGCGACCGCCTGGAACGCGGCGGGCGTCTCCTGCAGGGCGATGGGCACCTTGCGCCCGCGCGAGGCCAGGGTGGCCGGCGCGCTCCGGTACGGCCCGGCCAGGTCGGTGACGCCGTCCAGCCCCCGCAGGGCGACGACGTCGGGGGTGTCCTTGGTGTGGATCCAGATGTGCGCGCCGTTCCCCCGGGTGAACAGGCCGCGCCAGGGGTTGGTGCCGTCTTCGAGCAGGGTGGCCGCGGTGACGAGCGCGGTGACGATCCCGGCGACGGTGAGGATCGTGAGCAGCGCCTGGCCCCGGCGCGCGCGCAGGTCGGCGCGGATCCAGCGCAGCTCGGCCCGCACGCCTCAGCCCCGCAGCTCGACGACGTCGCCCACCGTTCCGGCCGGGCGGCGGCGTGCCCTGGGCAGGGCGCCGTCGTCGACGATCTCGCCGTCGAGGAGGCTGACCACCCGGTCGGCCATGCTGGCCACCCGCGCGTCGTGCGTGACGAGGACGATCGTCTGGCCCTTCCTGTGCACGTCGGACAGCAGGCGCAGCACGTCCTTGGTGTTGCGGCTGTCGAGATTGCCGGTGGGCTCGTCGGCGAGGAGCAGCCGGGGCTGGTTGGCCAGCGCGCGGGCCAGCGCGACCCGCTGCTGCTCGCCGCCGGAGAGCTGCGCGGGAGCGGCCGAGGCCCGCTCGGTGAGCCCCAGTTCACCGAGGAGGTACTCACGCCGCTCCCGGGCCTGCCGCGGGGTTGCCCCGCCGAGCAGCGCGGGCAGCTCGACGTTGTCGGCCACGGTCATGTTGGCGACGAGGTTGAAGAACTGGAAGACGAAGCCGACCTTCCGCCGCCGCAGCAGCGCCCACCCGCTCTCGGACAACGTGTCGGCGCGGGTGCCGTCGAGCCAGATCTCCCCGCTCGTACGGACGTCGAGCCCGCCGAGCATGTGGACGAGGGTGGACTTGCCCGAGCCCGACGGGCCCATGATGGCGACGAACTCGCCGCTCTCGACCCGCATGTCGATGCCGCGCACGGCCGGCACCGGCACTCCCCCGGACTGGTAGATCTTGACGAGGTTGATCGCCTTGATCGCGGGGGTTCCGGTCACGACCGGCCCCCTACGTACGAGATCGGACGCGACGCGCGGGGTTCGGGGGGTGTGGGGAGCATCAGGGAAGTTCCTCCTGGCAGCGTTCCAGCCAGTCGAGGTCGGCCTGCAGATGGAGCATGGCGCCCTCGATCAGCAGCAGAGCCACCCGATTCCCCGGATCGGTTTGCTCGGCGAGTTCGTTGAGGTCCCGCATCAGCGAGAGGTAGTGGCGGCGCTGGCGGTTCACCAGGGCCATCCGGTCGGCGATGCCCGTCAGCGGGGCGAGCACGAGCTTCATGAAGAACTCGTCCCTGACCCGCGGCCCCTCGGTGGGCTCGTCGACCCAGTTCTCCAGCGCCTCGCGGCCGACGGCCGTGAGGTAGTAGACCTTCTTGTTCGGCCGGTTGGACTGCTCGACGTCCACGGCGCGGACGTAGCCGTCCTTCTCCAGGCGGCCGAGCGTGACGTAGATCTGGCCGATGTTCGGCGACGGGTACGCGCTTCCGAATGTCTTCTCGAGAGCGTGCTTCAGTTCGTAGCCATGGGCAGGTTCCTTCGCGAGGAGCGCCAGCAGCGGCAGCCGCACGCGCACACCTCCCAGAGCGTAGTGACCGGAACGTTACCGAGCGGACTTGATACACCCGTTGACGCCCACATTATCGCTATGCATAACATGCATGCACCTACCTAACACGTATGTAACTCGGACTTAATCCGGAGGTCACGTGGTCCGCCGAGGTTGCCTTCTCCTGGTCACCCTGCTGCTGGCAGGCTGCTCCGGGTTCGGCGGCGACTCCGGCGGGGAGCGGGACGGCGCGACGGGCGGAACCGGCCCGATCACGCTCGTCATCGGCCGCGACACGACCGCGTACCTCCGGCCGTTGCTCGACCGGTGGAACCAGGCCCATCCCGCCGAACGGGTGACGCTGCTCGAACTGCCCGAGGCGGCCGACGAGCAGCGCGCCCAGATGGTGGCCAACCTGCAGGCGCACAGCGACCGCTATGACGTGCTCGGGCTGGACGTGGTCTGGACGGCGGAGTTCGCCGACGCCGGCTGGATCGTCCCGCTGGACCGCGGCCTGTTCCCCCTGAACAAGCTGCTGGCCCCGGTCGTGGACACCGCCGTCTACCGGGACCGGCTGTGGGCCGTGCCGTTCACGAGCAACGCCGGGTTGTTGTACTACCGGTCCGATCTCCTCAAGAAGGAGCACCTCAAACCGCCCACGACCTGGGCGGAGCTCCGCGATCAGGCCAAACGGCTGGGAAAGAAATATGACATAGGCGGATACGCGGGCCAGTTCCTGCCGTACGAGGGGCTGACCGTGAACTTCGCGGAGGCGGTCCACTCGGCCGGCGGCACGATCCTCTCGCCGGACGCGCGGACCGTGACCATGAACCCCGACACCACCCGGACCGCGCTCGGCTTCCTCGTGGACGGCCTCAAGGAGGGGTGGATCCCCCAGGAGGCGCTCGCCTACAAGGAAGAGGAGTCCAGGCTCGCCTTCCAGCGGGGCGAGCTGCTCTTCGCCCGCAACTGGCCGCACGCGTACGGCCCGGCCACGCACTCCGCCGTGGCCGGCAAGTTCCAGGTGACCCGGCTCCCGGGCCACGACGGCCCCGGATCCAGCACGCTGGGCGGGCAGAACCTCGCCATCAGCGCGTACTCGAAGCGGCAGAAGTCGGCTCTCAACTTCATCCGCTACTTCACCGGACCGGAGAACCAGCGGCTGGTCCTCACCCAGGGGTCGTTCCCCCCGGTGTGGGCCGACCTGTACGACGATCCGGACCTCATCAGGCGGTTCCCGTACCTTCCCGTGCTCAAGGAGGCGATCCTCTCCGCACGGCCGAGGCCGGTCACCGCCAACTACAACCAGGTCAGCCTGGTCATCTCCAGCGCCGTTTCCAGCGCGCTCACCCTCGGCAAACCCGTCGATGAGACCGTCACCGAGCTGAAACAGCAGCTCGGCGAGGTCATCCAGACTGGAGGATAGACAATGCGGAAACTCCCCCCGGTGGTCGCCATCCTCGCCCTCGCGGCGGCCGCGTGCAGCAACTCCGCGTCAGACAACCCCGCGGGCGGCAACAGCGCCGCCGCCTCCGCCCCCGCGGAGGCCAAGCCCCTCGCCGGCGTCACGGTCGAGATCGCCGCCAAGTGGACCGGCGACGAGCAGGCCAGCTTCGAGAAGGTCCTCAAGGCGTTCGAGGAGAAGACGGGCGCCAAGGTCACCTACGCCTCCACCGGCGAGGACACCGGCGCCTACCTCGGCCCGCGCATCCAGGGTGGCAACCCGCCGGACGTCGCGATCCTGCCGCAGCCCGGACTCGTGCAGCAGTACGCCGACCAGAAGGCGCTCAAGCCGCTGTCCTCCGAGGTCCTGTCGCAGATCGACCAGAACTACACCCCGTACTGGAAGGAGCTCGGCTCCGCGGGCGGCCAGGTGTACGGCGTGCTCGTGAAGGCGGCGCACAAGTCCCTGATCTGGTACCGCCAGGGGGCCTTCGACGACGCGGGCGCCCAGGAGGCCGCGAGCTGGGACGACCTGATCGGCAAGACCGCGCAGACCCTGGCCGACTCCGGCACCGCGCCGTTCGCGCTGTGCGCCGCCTCCGGCTGGACGCTCACCGACCTGTTCGAGAACGTCTACCTGTCGTCGGCCGGCCCGGAGAACTACGACAAGCTGGCCAAGCACGAGATCCCGTGGACGGACCCGTCGGTCACCACCGCGCTGGAGAAGATGGCCCAGATCTTCGGCAAGAAGGACTTCATGCTCGGCGGCTCGTCCGGCGCGCTGCAGACCGACTTCCCGACCTGCGTCACCCAGGTGTACGGCCAGAAGAAGGCCGCGATGGTCATCGAGGCCGACTTCGTCGCCGCCTCCGTCGGCCAGTCGGGCGCCAAGGTCGGCGAGGAGGCGAAGATCATGCCGTTCCCGAAGGCCGGCGACACCGAGCCCGTCGTGCTCGGCGGCGACGTCGGTGTCGTGATGAAGGACTCCAAGGGCGCGCAGGCGCTGCTGGAGTTCCTCGCCTCCAAGGAGGGCGGCGAGGTCTGGGCGAAGGAGCCCGGCTACCTGTCCCCCAACCGCAACGTCTCGCCGGACAACTACCCGAGCGAGCTGACCAAGCAGCTCGCGCAGACGATCATCTCCGCGGGTGAGGCCGTCCGGTACGACATGTCCGACCTCGCGCCGAGCGCCTTCGGCGGCACCGACGGCAAGGGCGAGTGGAAGCACCTCCAGGACTTCCTGCGCGACCCCAAGGACATCAAGGGCATCCAGCAGAAGCTCGAGGCCGACGCCGCCAAGGCCTACGGCAAGTAAGGGGACAAGGCCGTGACCGAACGGTTGAACGGCCCGCAGGCTCCCGGCGGCGACGACCTCGCCGCCGGGGCCTCCCCCGGACCGACAGACGCCTCCACGGCGCCCGCGGCGAGTTCCCCGGCGCCCCCTCCCGAGCCCCCGGCCGGCACCCGTCCGGCTGGGGACTCCCCCGAACCCCGTGCCTCCTCCGAACCCCCCGCTTCCGCGCAGTCCCCGGGCTCCTCCGAGGCGGCCGCGGCGGAGCCCCCCGCTCGTGGCGCCAAGGCGGCACGACTCGGCCCGTCACCCAAGATGGCGGTGCTCTTCCTGCTCCCGGCGCTCCTGCTGCTGGCCGCCTGGGTGATCTACCCCATCGTCTACTCGATCTTCCGGAGCCTGTACGACGCGGCCGGTGACGGCTTCGTGGGCCTGGACAACTACCTGGCGATCTTCACGGACTCGGGCACGCTCACCACGATCAGGAACAACATCATCTGGGTCGTGGTGGCCCCGCTGATCGTGACCGTGCTCGGCCTGATGTTCGCGGTGCTGACCGAGCGCATCCGCTGGGCGACCGCATTCAAGCTCGTGCTGTTCATGCCGATGGCGGTCTCGCTGCTCGCCGCCGGCGTCATCTTCCGGCTCGTCTACGAGCAGGACCCGGACAAGGGCGTCGCCAACGCCGTCATCACCGTCGTGCACGACACCTTCAGCAGCAGCCAGGGCTATCCCGGCGCCCGTCCGCGGGAGAACGACGAGGCCCCCGCCGTGCTGAAGGGCGGCGACGTCGTCACCAGGCAGTCCGCGCAGCCCGGCGGGCAGGTCCTGATCCCGCTCGTCGGCCTGAAGCCGGACGCCGTCGCGAAGGCCCCTCCGGCCAAACCCGCCGGCTCCGGCGGCCTCAGCGGGACGGTCTGGCTCGACGTCGTACGCGGAGGCGGCGGCACGGTCAACCAGATCGACGACGCGGAGAAGGGGCTCGGCGGGATCACGGTCGAGGCGGTGGCGGACGGCCAGGTCAAGGCCACCACCGAGACGGCCGCCGACGGCACCTTCTACTTCTCGGGCCTCTCCGCCGGTTCGTACGACATCCGGCTCCCGAAGTCGAACTTCGAAGCGCCGTTCAACGGGCTCACCTGGCTCGGGCCGACCCTGATCACCCCGGCGATCATCGGCGCGTACATCTGGGTCTGGGCGGGTTTCGCGATGGTGCTGATCGCGGCCGGGCTCTCGGCGATCCCGCGGGACGCGCTGGAGGCGGCCCGCATCGACGGGGCCACGGAGTGGCAGGTGTTCCGGCGGATCACGGTGCCGCTGCTCGCACCGGTCCTGCTGGTCGTCTTCGTCACGATGGTCATCAACGTGCTGAAGGTCTTCGACCTGGTCTTCATCATCGCGCCGGGCTCGGTGCAACCGCAGGCGAACGTGATCGCGCTGGAGATGTGGCGCGTGTCGTTCGGCGGCGGCGGCAACCAGGGCATGGGTAGCGCCCTGGCCATCTTCCTGCTGGTCCTGGTGCTGCCGTTCATGATCTTCAACATCCGGCGGTTCAGGAGGGACGAGCGATGACAACCCTGACCGAGCCGAGGCACGCGCGGGCGATCGAGCGCGGCTTCCTCGCGCGCCTGGTCGACCGCCTCGGCGGCGGCCTGATCCAGGTCGCACTGGTCCTCATCGCGGTGTTCTGGCTCGTCCCGACGCTCGGCCTGCTGGTCGTCTCTCTGCGCGGCGAGACGGAGAACAACTCCACCGGCTGGTGGACCCTGTTCTCCAAGCCCGCGCAGGTCACCTTCGAGAACTACGGCAACCTGCTCGCCTCCGGGTTCACCTCGTCGTTCTGGAACACGGTGCTGATCACCGTGCCCGCGACGGTGCTGGTGATCGGCATCGCGGCCATGGCGGCGTACGCGTTCGCCTGGATCGACTTCCCCGGCAGGGACGCCGTCTTCCTCGTGGTCGTCGCCCTGCTGGTGGTGCCGGTCCAGATCGCCCTGATCCCCATCGCCAAGATGTACGGGGCGCTGGACATCTTCGGCTCCATCCTCGGAGTGGTGCTGTTCCACGTGGCCTTCGGCCTGCCGTTCGCCATCTTCCTGCTGCGCAACTTCTTCGTGGGCATCCCCCGGGAGCTCCTGGAGGCGGCGCGGATGGACGGCGCGCCCGAATGGCGGATCTTCGCGACCGTGGTGTTCCCGCTGGCCAAGCCGGCGATCGCGTCGCTCGGGATCTTCCAGTTCCTGTGGGTGTGGAACGACCTGCTGGTGGCCCTGGTGTTCGCGGACACCGCCAACCAGCCGATGACCAAGGCCCTGCAGTCCCAGATGCGGCAGTTCGGCACCAACGTGGACATCCTCGCGCCCGGCGCCTTCCTGTCGCTGATCATCCCGCTGGTGCTCTTCTTCGCCTTCCAGCGGTACTTCGTCCAGGGCCTGCTCGCCGGGTCGGTGAAGTAGCGACCACGGCTCCGGACGGCTCACGAAGCCCGGACGCGTGCCCCTCGGGGGAGGGCACGCGCCCGGGCCGCTTGGCACGCAGGCGGACCGCGGAGCTGGTTGGCACGCAGGTGGACCGGTGCGCACGCGCAGGGCTCTTTCGCACGCAGGCGGACCGCTGAGCTGTCTCGCACGCGGACGGACCTATGCGCACGCGCAGGGCTGTTTCGCAGCCGCGGGCTCGTTTCGCCCGTCACCGAAGCGGTTGTACCGACACTTCATCCTTGATCCCGAAAAGCCGATAGGCTTCGCGACCATGGCAGGGCGTCCACTAAACGAAATCATGGAAGCCGGTTGGGCCGCGGCCCTCGAACCCGTCGCCGAGCAGATCTCCGCGATGGGCGACTTCCTCCGGCAGGAGATCGCCGAAGGACGGCAGTATCTCCCCTCCGGGGCCAACGTGCTCCGCGCGTTCCAACAGCCCCTGGACGAGGTCCGGGTGCTGATCGTCGGCCAGGATCCCTACCCGACGCCCGGTCACCCGATCGGCCTGAGCTTCTCCGTCGCCGCCGATGTCCGCCCGCTGCCCGGCAGCCTGGTGAACATCTACAAGGAGTACATGGCCGACCTCGACTATCCGCAGCCCGGCAACGGCGATCTCACCCCGTGGACGGAGCAGGGCGTGCTGCTGCTCAACAGGGTGCTGACCGTGATGCCCGGGAAGCCGGCTTCGCACCGGGGCAAGGGCTGGGAGCAGGTCACCGAGCGCGCGATCACCGCCCTCGTCGAACGGGGCGGCCCGCTCGTCGCGATCCTGTGGGGGCGTGACGCCCGGAACCTGCGGCCCATGCTCGGCCAGGTGCCGTGCATCGAGTCGGCCCACCCCAGTCCCCTGTCGGCGCGGAGCGGGTTCTTCGGATCCCGTCCGTTCAGCCGCGCCAACGAGCTCCTCGTACAGCAGGGCGCCGCCCCTGTCGAGTGGAAGCTTCCCTGACCTCTGCCACTAGGATCAACCACCATGAGCGATGAAACGGATACCGGACGCTACCTCCGTCTGACGGTCGACCTTGTCGTCGAGGTCCAGGATGTCAAGGCGTTGCAGGCGGCGGCTCTGGCGGAGATCCGCCACCCGGACGCCGAGTTGGACGAGGACGAGCGCCGCGAGCAGATCGAGTTGGTCAACGCGGACGACACCGGGGCGGCGGCCCTCCAGTGGCTGATCGAGCCCGACCACGTCCTCGGCCTGGTCGAGCACGTCAGTGATGTGGAGCCCCGCGAGGCGATGCTCGGCGTCGAACCGTCTGACGGCATCCTCGAAGACGAGGACGAGCACGACCACGACGACCACTCGCACTGAGAACTCACCCAGAACCACCCGAAAACCCCGGCGCACCGGTCGCCGTCGGATCTCCGGCACACCCGTAGCCGTCAGATCCCCGGCACCGGTCCCCGTCGGCCAGCCGCATCGCATCCGTGCGTGCGCACCGGCACCGCCTCCCGGGCACCCGTCCCGGGACGCAACCCCGGCGGACCCAGGCTCGCTGTGCAGGTCCGGGTCCCCCGGCGCACAAGCAGCCGGCGGACCCCAGGGAGCCCGCACAGGTGGGGCCGGCGAGTCTGAACAGAGGTGCGAACAGCAGCGCGAACGGTGCGCCGAAGACGATCAGGCTCCGAGAAGGTTCTCACGACGGGCGGCGAGGGCTTCCCGTTGCCGTGCCAGCTCCTCGCATTGAGCGGCGAGCCGGCCGAGCACGCCGTCGATCCAGCGGGCCACCTCCTGGACCTCCTGTCCGGTCCGCATGATCTTCTGATGCTTGTACATGTCGAAAATGACGTTGTCGAAGATCATGTCGGCGAACCAGCGCGTGTCCACTTTGGGAAGCTGAGGATTCGCCGCCACCCCCACGTCGGCGAGCTCCCGGGAGAACGCGTCGAGCGCACGCTGCGCCTGCCAGGCGGCCTGATCGGCGTCCCGGAGGTGGCCGTGCTCGATCATGTCGGCGATCCCACCCCCGCCGAACACGTCCCAGGTCGACGCTCCGCGCGCCCCGCCGAGGGACCGCAGAACCTGCCCGACGGCGTTGGCCGCCACCATCCCGGCCTGCCGCGCTTCCCCGTGCTCGCGCAGATCGGCGTCGACATGCGCGAGTCTCTCGGCGATCTCGGCGAGCTCCCTGCCACGAGGGTCGTCGGAGTCGAGCAGCATCCGCTCCTTGCGTGCGAGGAGCGCGGCCAACTCTCCGTCGGCGTTCGCCACCTCGGCCAGGCTCGCGTCGGTGGAGCGAAGATCGGTCGCCAGCCACTCCAGCCGAGTCCGCTGGCCGTGGACACGTTGCCGTACGGCTTCCGCCTCGGCGCGCTCCCGGGCGAGCCGCTCTTCCTTGGTGCCGAAGAGCGAGGCGAAGAATCCGCCCCGCTCCAGCTTGACGACGTCGTGATCTTCCTTGGCCAGCTCTCGCTCCAGCTCGGCGAGCAGCTTGCGGACCTCGTCGAGCTGCCCGGTCAGGGTGGCGCGCTGCCTGCTCAGCCGCTCCCGGCGACGCGCCCGGTCCCTGGCGTCACGGATCTCTTCGTCAAGGGCGTCAAATGCGGTCACACTTCACAAGACGTGCAAGCGACGGTCAACGTTCCCCCACGCTCAAGGCGACCCGTTCTCCCGAGGCCTCCGGCTCTCGAAGCCACGCGCTCTCCCAGCACGCACTCTTGAGGCACCCGCTCTCGACGCCACCCACGGCTCAGGCGGCGAGTAAGCCGGGGGTGCGGCAGAGCCAGTCGTTGAGGGTGCCGGTGAAGCCGATCGGCGGGCCGACGCTGAGGCAGGAGCCATCGGCGGCACGGCTGCCGAGCCGTACACAGAATGGGCGTTGATCGAGATCAGGGATTCCTGAGTCTCGGGGCACATGACCATCGTGGTCGGGGATTCCTGCCCCTCGGGACACGTGGCCATCGTGGTCGGAGGTTCCTGAGCCTTGGGAGACGTGGCGATCGTGGTCGGGGATTCCTGCCCCTCGGGACACGTGGCGATCGTGGTCCGGGGTCCCGGACACTCGCGACGGACGGTGATCGAGGTCAGGCGGGCCGGAGGCGCACACAGGCGCGCCCTCGCCTGTCGTCCCTCCTATCCACAGGTGCTCGCCGATCGTGCGGCGCCTCGCCTCCGGACTCGCGGCGCTCCATGCGAGGTGCCCGGCGAGCAGGCGCCCCGCGACGGCGCGGAGCAGGGAGACCGTGCAGAGGCCGTGCGCACAGGCGGCTCCCTCCAGCATGACCTCGGGCAGGCCGAACCGTCTGAGGCCGCGAGTCGTGACGGTGAGGCAGGTGCAGGCATCGGTCGCCGCCGGATCCCACGGCGGGCAGGAGCCCTCGGAGCCGATCTCCGTGCTCCAGCCGAGCCAGTCGTCCTCTAGCCGGAACTCCACCGGCTCCGTCTGGCACCCGGATTGATGAGGGACGATGCCGCCGGTGAGCACATCGACGATCACGCCCCGGCAGGCGTCGGCGACGCCGCGCGCCACGGCCCTGGCGACCTGCGCGGCCTCGGGCTGCTCGGCGAGGGACGCGGTGGCGGTGACCACGACATGGTGGCGGGCCCCGCGCACCGCGTCCCGTCCCTCGTCGCCGAGGCTGACCCGCCGCCATGGCGACTGGGCGGCGGGAAACACCCGCATGCCCAGCCGAGGCGTGCCGAGCGCCCGCGCGGCGGCCCTCCTGTGCGGCCCGCTCATCCGCCAGGGAACGATCGAGTCCAGCTCAGCCGGCGGGCGTTCGGCCGCGACGACGAACACCGAGGTGGTCTCGGCCGGGACGGGATAGGTGATCTTCATGGGTCCTCCTGTCGGTCCTGGGCTGTCCGGCGTGCCGTGACGCGGCGGCACGGCCTGCGGCGTGAACCCAAGCCTGGGGTCAGAGCCGGCCGTCCCGCTGCACCGAACGCCACTCTGTGGATAACCCTGCTTGTCCACACCCTGACGGCCCCTTATCCCGGCCCCCTCAGCCCTCGACGGCCGGTCACCCGCCGCCGGCTCGGCGCACCTGGCGTCACCCACCCTTCCCATCCCCGTCAACAGCCCCGAATGCCGGAGGCCGACACCCGCCGACCAGCGCGCCCGGCGTCGACGAACCCGCCCCGGGACGTGTAGGGCCCCGGCAGGCGAACCCCCGCATGCTCGATGTCCTGCTCCGCCCGTCCCCGGTCAGGCGGAGCCGCGACAAGTACGGGCGAGCCGTCACCCGCCCCGTACGGCGCCGCTCAGGAGCGCGGCGGCCGAGGCGGACCACCGCCTGACCTTGGGCCCGTGCCTGCGCCACCAGGTCCGCACCCAGAGCCCCTGTACGCCCGCCAGCACCGCGACCACTATCGCCGCGTCGACGACCGCCGGCGCGTCGCCGCCGTTCAGCAGGGTGGCGAACGCCGGCAGCGCGATGGCCGCGAGGGCGGGGATCACGATCGTCCCCGCGACCGCCAGACACACCGCCGTCCCCAGCACGAGCAGCAACGTGTACAGCCGCACCGCCGAACGCTCACGCCGGGAGAAGCGCGCCAGCGGGCTCACGCCGCCCCTGCCCGTGAGGCGCCCGATCAGGAACCGTCCGTACGCCACGCCGTCGCCGTACAGGTTCCTGCATCCGGCGAGATCCTGGGCGACGAAGTAGAGGTCGGTCCGCATGAAGATGAGGAGTTGGAAGCTCATCGCGTCGATCTGGGTCAGCACGACGATGGAGAGGGCGGTGTGGACGCCACCGCCCGGAGGAACGACGCACAGCAGGACGAACCCGGCAGCCGCGATGGCGGCGTCCAGGGTCATGCCGGCGAGGTAGACGGTCATCCGGACGTGCTTCTCCTCGCCCCAGACGCCGGATACGTCGGTCTGCACCACGAGGAACTGCAGGCGCGATCCAAGGGTGATCCGTCCGGGCACGCCGGCGGCCCGTGCGGTGCACAGATGCGCGAGCTCGTGCAGCATGACCAGGGACCAGGTGATGGCGATCTGGGTGAGCAGCGAGACGGTGCCGAAGCGGCTCCACGCCATGACGCTCGGGCTGGGCATGATCTCGGGCCGTACGGCGAGGGCGGCCAGCCCGCAGAGGATGAGCGCCACCAGCCCGGCGCGCACCCCCGGACGCAGGGTCCAGCGGACGTGACGGGGTTTCAACCAGGGAAGCGACGGGCTTTCCCTCCCGTCGTCGCCGGTCGGCCTGCCGTCGATCTCGGCGACGAAACCCACGCCCATGAGCGCCGCCACGAAGTCGGCCACGTCGACGTCCGTCCCGGTCTCGGCGGTGAGGCGTTCCGCGACACCGTCGACGGGGCGTCCCTCGGCCAGCAGCTCGATGACCCGCTTGCCGATGTCCGGGAAGGCGACGAACTCTCCCGTCTCCACCCGTCCGACGATCCAGTCGGAGCCGTCGCGGCGCGTACGGAGCGGGTGAAGCCGCACCCGCGACGTCCCGGTCACGACGTGCATACGAGGCCCCCCGCTTCGCCTCGCCGCAACGAGATCCCCGCCATAAGGCACATATGAGGCACCCGACTGCGCCGCGCGCGGACGACGCCTCCCTCGAAGCACACATGCGAGGAACCCCGCTTCACCACGCGGGCCCCCTCACGGCGCACCTGTACGGCCTCCCGTTCCACCGTGTGGAAAGGGCGTGCCGGTCACACCGCGCATGTGCGACATCCGGCTTCGCCTCGGGGGAACTCGGCATATATCGGCTGCTGCGGGGCGATGAGGTTGGTGCCCTGGATGAAACCGGCGATGATCGCGGGGACGCCGGTGATGACGCGGAGAACGCCGTGGGCGACCAGGTTGCCGCACAGTCCCGCCGACGTGGCGATCGCGCCGCCCCCTCCGAGATCGACCGGACGGTTCGGGGCGCCGGTCCGCCGGTCCCCGGGCGGGATCCGCTTCCGGTCCTCGATGCGCTGCATGCACTCGTAGCAGGCTCCGCGTCCCGGAACGAAGACACCGGTGGTGACGAGCGGCCCGCTGTAGCCACCGCCCACCCACGGGATCCCGGCGTCGAAGCAGGCCCGGCTGGCCCACACCCGGATGCCGTCCTCTCCCTTGGGCTCGTCGGCGCACAGGGCCAGCACGTCGAACCCCGGCAGCAGGTCGGCCAGCTCATGCTCGCTCCGGACGCGCGACGAGGCGCCGGTCACCTCGATGTCGGAGTTCAGTGCTTTCAGCCTCTCCACGGCGGCGTCCACCTTGGGACGGCCGACGTCCTCCTCGGCGTAGAGGAGCTGCCGGTTGAGGTTGGACAGTTCGACCCGGTCGTCGTCCACCAGGTGCAGGACACCCACCCCGGACGCCGCGAGGGCCAGCGCGGTCGACGCGCCCGCGCCGCCCACGCCGATCAGCAGGACCCGCGACCGGCGCAACCTGAGCTGGGCGTCCCAGCCGTGCTCGCGCGGCGTGAGGTCCACCCACCGGAAGAAGGCGTGACCGCGGCTGTAACGGTCGCGCTCCCGCCTGCTGAGCTCGGGGGCCTCCGTCGCCCCGGCGTCCTCGATGTGGCCGGTGCCGACGAGCTGGGCGACTATCGCGACCGCGTCGTGCCGGGTCAGTTCCGGAAATCCCGACCGCACCACTTCGGCGACGTCGGCGCACGTACGCGTGCCGTTCATCGCCTCGAGAGCCGTCCACACCCAGCCGTGTGGGTCGTCGATTTCGTGGGCCAGCCCGTAGATGTCGCCTCCGATGCGTATCCGGCCGTCGTCGAGGCGATAGGCCGCGTGCTCGGGCTTTATTCTCGGCAACCGCAATCGGGCCTCCGGTAAAGATGGGAATCCCCCCGACCATTTCTCCCCCGTTTCGCTTCCATGTCTCTTGCGTTTCGTTTCCGCATCTCTTCGGCACCCCTTCCGCACGCTTTCCCCACCGGCCCCTGCTGTTTTCCGCGCCGTTTCCGCGGCGCGCTCGTACGCCGTCCTCCATCGGACACGGGAGGGCCGGGGCGGACGGAAGGCGGGTAAAGGCGCCGGAGGCGGCGGAAACCAGAGAAGGGGGCGGCGGGAGACGCGGTGAGGGGCGAAGACGTGGGCCCGGACCCGGGAAACGCGCAGAGCCGCGATCGGGCGCCGCGATGGCCTCCGCTCGTGGCTCCGGCCGCGCCGGGGAATCAGTTACCGGTGGAGTTGCTCAGCCGCTCGGTCGTTTCGAGCCGGTCGAGCCTGCGAATCTCGATCTTGACCGCTCCTTCGGCGGACCCGTTTTCCGCGGGCTTGTTCTCGTCGAGGTCCCTGAGTTCGCTCACGAGCTTCCTCTTTTCATCGGTTCGCCGCATTGACATTGGCGACCAATTGGCAGTTGTCGCGGTTGTCAGGTTAGATCATCGGCAACCCGAGGGAAAGGTGTGATTTTCCAGGGGATTGCGAACCGCATGTCAGGGTGCTTTCAGCGACGTCGGCGCCTCCTCCGCCGCCGCCCGGTCCCGCCCCACCGGGGCGACGCCGCTGTGGAAACGCGTCATTCCGCGGAAAAAGAGGGCGGCGAGCGGAACGGCGAAACCGCCGATCGTGCCGATCACCAGCAGTGCCGACCGGCCGATCGCCGTACTGACCGGGCCGGTCAGCGCGAGCCCGAGGGGCATCATCACCGAGGAGGCCAGCCAGTCGACGGATGTGACCCGGGCGAGCCGTTCCGGAGGGATCTCCCGCTGCAGATTCATGACCCACTGCACCGCGAAGATCTCCAGTCCCAGCCCGGCGACGATGTAGCAGCCGTACAGAAATCCGGACGACACGGGCCAACTGAGCGCGAGCGGCACGGCACCGTACAGCGCGAGGCCGATGACACCGGTCAGCCCGGCCCGGCCGGGTTTCCATTTCATGCTGATGAGTCCGCCGGCCAGGCCCCCGACCGAGAGCAGGGCGAGCGCGGTCCCGTACACGGCGTCGCCGCCGAACGTGTCGCGCGAGATGAGGGGCAGCAGGACCTGCGCCGGCGCGACAGTGAGCATCAACTGGAGTGCGACGGCGATGATGACGCCGGTCACCCACGGCCGCCGCCACACTTCGGAGAGGCCGTCCGCGATCTCCCGTACGGCCGATGCCCGCGGGGCGGCGGCGACCGCCGGTTCGCGCAGCGGCAGGAGCAGGACGAGGCCGAGCATGTAGGCCGCCAGCACGGCGAGGAACCCGATCCGGGGCGACCAGACGGTCACCACGTACGCGCCGAGGCCCGGTCCGACGATCGCGCCGATCCGCCAGGAGACCGCGCCCATCGCCACGCCGGCAGCGCGCTGGTCCGGGGTGAGCACGGACGACAGGCAGGCCTGGTACGCGGGCCGGTGGAACGCCTCCGCCGCCCCCACCAGGAAGACCAGGAACGCGAGGAGCAACGCGGGGGCGTCGCCGCGCAACCCCACGGCGACCACGCAGCACTGGAAGCCAAGGGAGACGATCATCACCGTTCTGCGGGGCAGCCGGTCCGCCCACAATCCTCCGAGCAAGGCGAAAAGGACGAGCGCGATCCACCGTCCGGTGAATATCGCCCCCACGGTCGACGCGGTCCCGCCCGAGTTGAGTGCGGCGATGGTCACCGTGACCGGGAAGATCTGGTCGGCCGCGACCGACATCGTGAAACTGAGCCACAACAGACGGAACTCGCGATTTCGCACCAGGGATCCGTCGGCGGGACGGGCCGAACGAATGAGGTTTCGCAAACGAGTGCGCATGTCACGAAATCATCCCTGCCAGGGTGAATCGTGCAAGAGATGAGATCTGTCACCTGCGTCCCAAACACGAGGATTTCCCCGATTGTCGAGCGATACCGCCCTTCCCGGAAGAGGACCCCTTCCCCACCCGGCGCCGCACCCGAAACCGTCCTTTTCGGCCCGGCACCGCCCCTGCGCCGCCCCGCCCTGCGAAGCTCCACCACCCTTTCCGGCATGGTGGCGCCCCTCGCGCTTTCACGCGAATGTCCGGAGTCCGGGCGCCCCTTCCGGACTCTCAGAAACCGGTGATCGTGCTTCTCCGGCGCACGATCGCGGAGGCGAGGAGATACTGGCCGACGATATAGGTCGCCATGATGGCGAATCCCCGGTACGGGAAATCGAGGTCGGCGATTCCGAACGCGATGAGCGTGTCCGACAGGAAGAACAACGCGCCGCCCACCCCGGCGCGCAGGCCGTACCAGGACGAGGTGATCGCGGTGGCGGTGAGCACCAGCGAGTACGCGGCGACCGGCACCTGAAGCGCGCCGAGCCCGGGCCAGAGCGCGGCGACGAGGACGACCCACACCACCCCGTAGACGGCCACTGCCACCCACGGGCCGCCCGCCCGCCGGCCGCGCACCTCACCCGGGTCCGCGGCTCCGCCGACGGCCGCGCTCCCCGCGTCGCCTCCCGTTCCGGTCGCACCCGCGCCGACCTGCCCGGCCGCGGCGAGGGTCCGGAAGGCGGGCCGCTCCCGTACGAAGAAGGTGATGTAACAGACGTGCGCGACGGCGAAGAACCCCATGCCGGGGACGAACATCCCGTCGATCTCCAGCGCGATGTCCCCGGCGGCCGAGGCCAGGAGGGCGGCCACGATGATCCCGGGGCCGCGCCGGGCGAGCACCCAGAGCGCGAGAAGGGGCATCAGCAGGGCCTTGCTCACCGGGTCGAGCAGGCCGGGCTCGGTGAGCACCGCCACCAGGTGGACCACCGAGCACGCCCAGAAGGCGATCAGCACCGGCCCGGCGAACCTCGCCGGAGCGCCGGGTACGCGGTCTGACTGAACGGCATTCGGTGACTGGTCCATGCCCGGGATCCTAGTGAGCGGGTCTCACGTTAATAAGGCTCCCGAAGCCCGTCTTCGCCCCCTGAAACGGGTGGCGGCAGCCGGACGGTCACCGACGGCGGAGGAATGGACGACCTGTGATCTCCGCGCGACCGCACCGGCAAGCGACGCCGACGCTTCGTGCGGCCCAGCTCATCGGGAAGGCCGGCGCTTCACGCGGCCCAGCTCATCCGCAAAACCGGCGCTTCACCCGGCTCAGCTCATCCAGAGAACCGGCGCTTCACCCGGCTCAGCTCATCCGGAAGACCGGGCCGCGCGGGCGGAACGGGAGGTGGGCCGCGGCGGGGATCAGGAACGCGTGCTCCCTGCGGATCCGCACCACATCGCACGCGCCGTCCGTGATCACCAGGATCGGCCCCTCCGGCGGGAAGTCGTCGGCCCGCTCCAGCAGGTCGATCCCGGGCTGCAGGACCGTGCCGCCCCGGCCTCGTACGCGGACCTTCGCGGCGATGTCCTCCACCGCCAGATATCCGGCGTCGTACGCGGCGGCGTCGCAGAACACCACGCGGGCGCGCGGCACGTCCCTGGCGAGGGCGTAGGACGCGATGGCGCCCAGGGCCTTGCCGAGCAGCTTCACGTCCATCGAGCCGGACGTGTCGAGCACGACGCCGAAGGTCGCCTGCCGTACGACCTCCTCGGGGCGGACCCAGCCGGGGCGCGGGATGTCGGGCGTGGCGGACTGCCGCCGGGACGCCCGGCCGTAGGAACGGCGCCGCTCGACCGCGGGCACGTGTTCCTCGAACCAGCGCGCGAGCGCGGCGTCCCACGGCAGCGGGGGCTGGTCGAGCGCCCGGATCTCCTCTTCGAGCCCGGCGGGGACGTCGCCGCGCCCGCTGGTGCGGTGGTAGACGAGGCCGCTCGCGAGCGCGTTCCGGTAGTAGTCGTCGAGGTCGACGTACCGGCCGGGCGCCCCGGGGCGCGGCAGCGGCTCGCCGAGCACGTCGCCGACCCCGCGCCCGCGCAGGGTCGCGAGCTTGCGCAGGCGGCGCAGGTCTCCGGCGATCCGGTCGTAGACGGCCTCTCCGGACAGTCCCTTGAGCGCGGGGTCGTACAGCAGGCCCTCGGGCATCGTCCCGACGCCCATCTCGACCAGCCAGCCGTTGACGATGTAGTCGCAGGCGACGTTCCACAGGTACGGGTCGCGCCACCCGGCGCGGTCGCCGTGGCGCAGCGCGGCGTGCAGCATCTCGTGGGCCAGCACGAAGCGCCACTCGTCCGTCGTCATCGAGCGCAGCGGGTTGACGTAGATCTCGGCGGCCTGGGCGTTGACGGCGGCCACGGAGATGTTCCAGGCGCGGGCGAGGTCGGCGTCCGCGACGATCGTCATGCCGGTCGCGAGCGCGCCCAGCAGCGGGTACGACGACACGAACCAGCCCAGCGCGAGGTCCCACGGTTTCTTGACGCCGCCACCCCCGGAGCCCCGGCCGCCCGCGGCGTCGATGGCCCAGTACGCGGCGGCCGAGATCCCGATCGCGAACGACCGCTGGAAGTCCACCCGCTTGGCGACGTCCTCCGACCCCACGAAGAAGTCCGGATATTTCGTGGTCTGAAACTCGGCGGGCACCCCCGTCATCCGCCACCGGGCGGCCAGTGCCCGCTCGTCCTCCTGGGGGAACGGCGGTGGCGTCTCGGGCGGGCGGCCGATCTTCAAGGTGTGCAGGAACCGGTCGACGGCCACGCAGCACGCGGCGCGGTAGGCGGCCAGGGGCGCCCGTCGCACCTCGGGCGAGTGCGGGATCTCGTCCCGCCCGAGGTCCTCCTCCCCTGCGGTACGCGGGTCGAGGTGGCCGAACCCGGCGTGCAGCAGGCAGTGGGCGAACACCCAGGCCCACTCGAGCGGGTCCCCGCGCCGCTTCGGGTGGTGGTACACGCTGCCGCCCGCCGTGATGTACGCCCAGCCGTCGCTCGGCAGCCGGCCGTCGGGGGCCTCGTAGAGGTATCCGCCCAGCGACTGGAACAGCGGGTGCGCCCGCACCAGGGCCCACCCAGCGTGGACGGCCTCGCGCCACGGATCGGCCTTCCGCTTGCGCCGCGACATGTCAGCTCCGGGCGGAGGCGAGCCGGGGCAGGTCCCGGCTGACCTCGACGAGGAACCATGAGGGCAGCACCGGAGCGCCGTCGTCGTCGGTGGCGATGACGAGCTGGGCGCATTCGAGCGAGATCTCGGCCAGCTCGACGAGCAGGGTCTTGGCCCGGAACGCGAGCTGCCGCCCGGCCGCCGGGGCGTGCTCCTTCGAGGCGGGCAGCCCGCGGACGAGCCGGGCGCGGAACGTCTCGGCCAGGAAGTACAGCAGGTCGCGGTCCTCGGGCCCGCGCGGCCAGCCCGCGTCGCCCTTGAGCACGGCGTCCAGGTCGTACGCGTGCCGCACCGTCTTGACGTACGCGCGGAACGCCGAGGCGTGCGACGCGGTGAGCGTGCCGTGGGCGAGGACGGCCAGCGTGTCGTCGTCGAGGCCCTCGCCGTACGAGTGGACGGCGTCGGACAACATGTGCCAGCCGCGCGGCGTGGAGAACGGCTCCTCGGTCTTCGGCGCGGGGCTCCACAGGTGGTCGGGCCGCTGCACGAGATAGTCGGCGATCCAGGGGTGGATGCCGTTGCCGGCCGCCCATGTCAGCCAGTCGTCGGCCGAGGCCCGCAGGTGGACGTGCACCATCCGGTTGACCAGAGCGGACGCCATCGGCCTGGCGAGGGCGTTGTCGGACGCCCGGTTGCCCGCTCCGATGACGACCGACCCCTCGGGCAGCTCGTACGCGCCGATGCGGCGGTCGAGGATCAGCGAGTAGAACGCCTTCTGCACCTCGGGAGACGAGGCGTTGAGCTCGTCGAGGAACAGGCAGTACGGCTCGTCGCGCGCGATGGTCTCGGGGGGTGCGAACCGGCTGCGGCCGTCCACGATCTGGGGCACGCCGATGAGGTCCTCGGGGGCGAGCTGCGTGCCGAGCAACGTGACGCAGTCCAGCCCGAGCGACGCGGCGAACGCCTGGACCAGCGAGCTCTTCCCGATGCCCGGCGCTCCCCAGAGGAACACCGGCCGCACGACGGCGACGTGCAGCAGCACGTCGGGAAGCTGCGCCGGGGTCACGGTCACGGTGGCCTGCATGGCGACCAGGCTCCCGTACGACCTACCGGAAAGCACCCGATTTATCGGGACATGCCCGGCTGGCAGAAGCTCAGTGACCGGCTGACAGCAGCCGGGAACGCGACCTGTGCGTCAGACCTGTGTGTCAGACCTGGGCGACGGCGAGGGACTGCGCGGGGAGGTAGAGGTCGCCGTCCATCATCCGGACCGCGTCGTCGGAGGCGAGCAGCACGTGCTTGGCCCCCGGCGAGAGCCGTACGGGGATGGGGAAGGAGCCGAAGTTGGCCGCGACCCGCAGGGACCCCCGGTCCATCACCAGGAAGTGGCGCTCCTCGTCGAAGCGGACCCGCACGCGGTCGAGGCGCGGGTCGGCGAGGTCGGGATGCGTCTTGCGCAGCGCGATGAGGTCGCGGTACCAGCCGAGCAGCGACATCCCGCCGTCCTCGGAGATCTCGCTCCAGTCGAGCTTGGAGCGCAGGAACGTGGCCTCGTCCTGCGGGTCGGGAGCCTTCCAGTCGTAGCCGAACCCCTCGAACTCGCGCCTGCGCCGCTCGGCCTCGCCGTCGGCGAGCGCCGGGTCGTGGTGGTCGGTGAAGAAGTAGAACGGCGTCCGCGCCCCCCACTCCTCGCCCATGAACAACATCGGCGTGAACGGCGAGGTGAGCAGCAGGCCGGAGGCGATCCAGAGCTGCTCGGGCTCCATGCGGTCGCCGAGCGGCCGGTTGCCGATCTGGTCGTGGTTCTGCACGCAGCAGACGAACCGGTATCCGGGGACGCCGTTCGCCGGCCTGCCGTGGCTGCGCCCCCGGAACGACGAGTAGCCGCCGTCATGGAAATATCCGGACGTGAGCACCTTGGCCAGGGCGGACAGCTCGGCGAAGTCGGCGTAGTAGGCGTGCCGCTCCCCCGTCACGGCCGCGTGGACCGCGTGGTGGACGTCGTCGTTCCACGCCGCGTGCATCCCCAGCCCGCCCGCCTCGCGCGAGGTGACCAGGCGCGGGTCGTTCAGGTCGGACTCGGCGATCAGCGTGAGTGGGCGTCCCAGGTTCGTGGACAACGCCTCCACCTCGGCCGACAGCTCTTCGAGGAAGTGCACCGCGCGCCGGTCGTGCAGCGCGTGCACGGCGTCCAGCCGGAGGCCGTCGACGTGGTAGTCGCGCAGCCACTGCAGCGCGTTCTCGATGAAGTAGCGCCGGACCTCGTCGGAGCCGGGGCCGTCCAGGTTGACCGCGTCGCCCCAGTACGACCCCTTGAAGCCGTGCAGGTACGGCCCGAACTTCGACAGGTAGTTCCCCGACGGCCCCAGATGGTTGTAGACGACGTCGAGGATCACGCCGATCCCGGCCCGGTGGCAGGCGTCCACCAGGTCCTTCAGCCCGTCGGGCCCGCCGTACTCCTCGTTGACCGCGTAGAGGTCGACGCCGTCGTACCCCCAGTTGCGCCGCCCCGGGACCGGCGGCACCGGCATGATCTCGACGAAGTCGACGCCGAGGTCGACCAGGTGGCGCAGCCGCTCCGCGACGGCGGCGAAGGTGCCCTCCCGCGTGAACGTGCCGACGTGCAGCTCGTAGATGACCGATCCGCGCAGGTCGCGACCGTGCCAGTCCTGGTCGCTCCAGGTGTACCGGTCGTGGTCGTAGACCCGGCTCGGCCCCTCCACGCCGTACGGCTGCCGCCGCGTCCGGGGGTCGGGGAAGGGCCCCTCCCCGTCCACGTGGAACGCGTAGTCGTCGCCGTGCTCACCTCCGGGGGCGTGCCACCAGCCGCCCGGGCCGGCCGTCATGTCCCGCCTGACGCCCCCCGACTCGACCTCCACGCGTTCCGCCTCGGGTGCCCAGACCTCGAACATGCCTCTCCCGTCGTTGTCGTCGTATATGGGGGAGTCCACGGGTCACCGGCCGAGGATCGCGACCGGATACCAGGACAGAAGGTGCCCCATCGGGACACGTCCGGTGTGCTCGCGTCCCGTCAGCAGGTCGCGCCACCGGCCCGGGGGAAGCATGAGGGTCTCGCCTCCCCAACCGCCGTGCCGTTCGAGCCCCACGGGCAGGCGGGTCGCCACCACCACCGCCTGGTCCCCGCGCGCGAAGGCGACCGCGTGCTCGCCCGCCTCCACCGGCGCGTACGGCGCGACCGGGTCGAGCCGGCTCCGCAGCCGCAACGCGGTGGCGGTGACCAGCATCTTCTGCCCGTCCCAGGTGGTGGGGCGGGCGCCCGGGACGAGCACGTCGGCCAGCAGCGCCCGGCGCGCGCGGAAGTCCACCGGACGCCGGTTGTCCGGATCGACCAGCGAGAAGTCCGTGGTCTCGTTGCCCTGGTAGACGTCGGGGACCCCCGGCATCATGAGCTGGACCGCCTTCTGGCCGAGGGAGTTGACCCGGGCGTACCGGTCCACGACGGCCGTGAAGGCGGCCACCGAGCCGCCGCAGACGTCGATCGCCTCCCGGGCGAACCGCCGGACGCCGCTCTCGTACGCGGGGTCGCGGTTCTGCCAGGAGATCGATGTCTTGGCCTCTCGTGCCGCCTTGAGCAGATATTTCGTGAAACGCTCGGGGCTGATCGGCCAGGACGCCATCAACGTCTGCCAGCCCAGATAGTCGAGCCGGGGATCGAACGCCACCTCGGCCGCCCAGGAGTCCACCGCGAGCGCCCACTCGTCCGGCATCTCCGACAGAACCGAGAGCCGGGCCCGCACGTCCTCCGACCGTTTCGTGTCGTGGGTGGACAGGGTGGTCATCGTCCGCGGCGGCAGCCCGGCGCAGAACTCGTGGAACTCCGCCGCCGACACCCCGAACCGGTCCGGCTCGCCGCCGACCTCGTTGAGAGCGGCCAGCGGGAACCACCGATAGAGCGCGGTGTCCTCCACCCCCTTGGCCATCACCGGGCCGCAGGTCTGCTGGAACCGGGTCACCGCCTCGGCCGGGCCGTACAGGACCAGGTCGGCGGCCCGCGCGACGGCGGCGGGATCGGCGCGTCCGGCCGCCTCCCGCGCCGCCCTCCGCACGATGTGGACCGTCTCCACCGACGGCGGCTCGCCCGGGTCGACGTACGCCCGGTAGACGGGCATCGCGGCGAGCAGCTCGACCACCGCCTCGCGCGGCACCCGCCCGTCCTCGTCCTCGTCCGGGTCGCCGTCCCCGTCGCCGTCCCCGGCGTGCGGAGCGGGCACCGTCATGGCGGCGGTGAGCCGGTCGATCTCGCCGCGGAAGAACAGCTCGACGACGTGCTTCTTCGCCTCGTACCGCACGGCCTCGTAGTCGTCGGTCACGCCCGTGTGCCGGGCGAACGTCTTGACGAGCTCCTCCCGCGACGCCGGGTCCACGAACAGGCGGGTGACCATGTTGAGCGCGTCGTACCCGGTCGTGCCGTCGCACGGCCAGTCCTCCGGCAGCCGCTCGCCGTCGATCAGGATCTTCTCGACCCACAGCGGGCCGGGGACGCGGGGACGCAGCCGCCGGAGATAGCCGTACGGGTCGGCCAGGCCGTCCGGGTGGTCCACGCGGAGACCGTGGAGCACCCCCTCGTCGAGGAGCGTGAGGATCACCGCGTGGGTGGCCTCGTGGACCTCCGGGTCCTCCACCCGCAGCCCTATGAGCGAGGAGACGTCGAAGAACCGCCGGTAGCCGGGGCTCTCGCGCCAGCCGACCAGCCGGTAGTGCTGGACGCGGAGCAGCTCGGGCAGCGGGAGGCCCTCGGTGCCCGGCCTGATCGGGAACTCGTGCTCGTGGTAGCGCAGCACGTCACCGTCCACGGAGAACCCATCGGCCCCGTCCCCGCCCTCGTTACCGGCTCCGGCGGCGTACGGGTCGCCCGCGTCGTCGCCGAGCACCGGGAGCGCGACCGGCCACTCCAGGTCGAACCACCGGGCGTAGGGCGAGGCCGGGCCGTCCCGCAGCGCCGCCCACAGCGGGGCGTTGCGCGACTCGGGAACCGGCACGGTCATGTGGTTCGGCACCACGTCGGCGACCAGCGGCAGGCCCCTCGCGGCCAGGGCGCGCAACCCCGGCAGGCCCCCGAACTCGGCCCGTACGGCGGTGTGGTCGGTGACGTCGTACCCGTGCCCGGACTCGGGCACGGCCTGCAGGATCGGCGAGAGATAGAGGGCGCCGACGCCGAGCTCGCGGAGATAGCCGGTCAGCTCGGCCGCGTCCGCGAAACCGAGGTCGGGGGTGAGCTGCAGTCTGTAGGTCGAGGTCGAGGTCGAGGTCGAGGTCACGGCACCGCCCTTCGTCGGGTCCTTCCGGGCCGGGGCGCGCCCCGCGGATCTCACCGGCCGCCGCCGCGTCGCCGCGCCGGCCCCGGCGCACCCGTCGCCCGGCATCCCCCGTGCCGGGTGGCGCGGCCCCGCGGTGATCCGTACCCCTGGCTCCCGTCTCATAGTGACGGCGCGGACACGTCACCGCCAGGCCATCGCGGCGCGCGTCACCCGGCTCGGCGCAGGACCCGCACCGAGCGGCCGGACACCGGCACCTCCTCACCGGCCCGGCAGACGCGTGCGTCGGCCGCGATCGGCCGCGCCGTGTCGAGCGCGGTCGTCCACATCTCGCCGAAGCCGGTCGGGACGGTGAACCTGATGACCTCGTTGTGGGCGTTGAACAGCAGCAGGAAGGAGTCGTCGGTGATCTTCCGGCCGCGCCGGTCGGGCTCGGTGATGGCGTCGCCGTTGAGGAACACGGCGAGCGCGCGGGCATAGCCGTTGCGCCAGTCCTGGTCCGTCATCTCCGTGCCGGACGGCGTGAGCCAGGCGATGTCGCTCAGCTCGTCGTGCGAGCCGCGCTCCGGCCTGCCGTAGAAGAACCGGCGGCGCCGGAAGACGGGGTGGTCGCGGCGCAACCGCGAGAGCCGCCGGGTGAAGTCCAGGAGCAGCCGGTTCTCCCGGGTGTCGGACCAGTCCACCCAGCTCGTCTCGTTGTCCTGGCAGTAGGCGTTGTTGTTGCCGCCCTGCGTCCGGCCCATCTCGTCGCCGTGCGAGAGCATCGGCACGCCCTGGGAGAGGAACAGCGTGGCGAGGAGGTTGCGCTTCTGCCGCTCCCGGAGCTGCGCCACCGGCCCGGTCGCCGGCCCCTCGACGCCGCAGTTCCACGACCGGTTGTCGTCCGCGCCGTCCCTGCCCTCCTCGCCGTTCGCCTCGTTGTGCTTGGCCTCGTACGACACCAGGTCCTGGAGGGTGAACCCGTCGTGGCAGGTGACGAAGTTGATGGACGCGGCCGGGCGGCGGCTGTCGTCCTGGTAGAGGTCGCTCGACCCGGTCAGCCGCGAGGCGAACTCGGGCAGCGCGGCCGGCTCGCCCCGCCACAGGTCGCGGATCGTGTCGCGGTAGCGGCCGTTCCATTCCGTCCAGCGCGCCGGGAAGTTGCCCACCTGGTAGCCGCCCGGCCCGACGTCCCAGGGCTCGGCGATGAGCTTGACCTGCGAGAGCACGGGGTCCTGCTGGACGAGGTCGAAGAAGACGCTCAGCCGGTCCACCGCGTGCAGCTCCCGGGCCAGCGAGGAGGCGAGGTCGAAGCGGAAGCCGTCCACGTGCATGTCGCTGACCCAGTACCTCAGCGAGTCCATGATGAGCTGCAGCGCGTGCGGGCTGCGCATCAGCAGGCTGTTGCCGGTGCCGGTGGTGTCCATGTAGTACGCCGGGTGGTCCTCCACCAGGCGGTAGTAGTTGGCGTTGTCGATGCCCCGCATCGACAGGGTCGGCCCGAGATGGTTGCCCTCGGCGGTGTGGTTGTAGACCACGTCGAGGATGACCTCGATGTCGGCCTCGTGCAGGGCCTTCACCATCGCCTTGAACTCCAGCACCTGCTCGCCGCGCTGCCCGGAGCTGGAGTACTCGTTGTGCGGGGCGAAGAAGCCGATGGTGTTGTATCCCCAGTAGTTCGTCAGGCCGCGTTTCTCCAGCACGTGGTCGGTGACGAACTGGTGGACCGGCATCAGCTCGATCGCGGTCACCCCGAGCGAGGTCAGGTGGTCGACGATCTCGGGGTGCCCGAGCGCCGCGTAGGTGCCCCTGATCCGCTCGGGGATCCCCGGGTGGCGGATCGTCAGCCCGCGCACGTGCGCCTCGTAGATCACGGTGTCGTGGTACGGCGTCGCGGGCGGCCGGTCGTGCCCCCACCCGAAGAACGGGTTCGTCACGACCGCGCGCGGCATGTACGGCGCCGAGTCGCTGTCGTCGCGGCTGTCCGGCTCGCCGAAGCGGTAGCCGTACACCGCCTGGTCCCAGCGGACGGCGCCCTCGACGGCCTTCGCGTACGGGTCGAGCAGCAGCTTGGCGGGGTTGCAGCGCTGCCCCCGGGCCGGCTGGTACGGCCCGTGGACCCGGTAGCCGTACCGCTGGCCGGGGCCGACGCCCGGCAGGTAGCAGTGCCAGACGAACCCCTCCACCTCGGTGAGCTGCACCCGCTCCTCGGCGTCCTCCTCGTCGAACAGGCAGAGCTCGACCTTCTCCGCGACCTCCGTGAAGAGTGCGAAGTTCGTGCCCGCGCCGTCGTATGCGGCCCCAAGCGGATAGGGGTCCCCCGGCCAAATCTCCCTGCGCTCGTTCACGCACGCCATCGTTCCCACCCTCCGGGGACTTCGACAGTTCGGCGATGTTAAAGACATGTGTCCGGGATTTCCCAGGGAGCGGCGACGGGGTCACCGAGCCGGGCGGGCCGTCGTTCCGGTCCGGCTCCCGGTCAGGCGCCTCCGGCGGCCTTCCGTGACTCCTCGGCCGCCCAGGTGAACACGCCCCTCGCCATCAGGGACGCCTCCGACGCGGCGCGGGCGGCGTACACCCGGGCGCGCACGAGATGCGCCGCGGGATCGTGCGGCGCGGCCTGCGCGGCCATCTCCGCGAAGTGCCCCGCCAGCCGCTGGTCGCCGTCGGCCAGCGCCTTGAGCGCGGCCTCGCACAGCCGCTCCGTGCCTCCCGCCAGCTCGGCCACGGCCGCGGCGAGCACGGCGTCGGGCGCGGGCTTCAGGTGGGCGGGGTTGCCGTCGTACCAGCCGCCGTACAACCGCCAGATGTTGCGCACCACGAACTCCGGATCGTCGTAGTGCGGCCGCAGGTAGGGCCGGTCCGCCAGCCGCGCCGGAGGCCGTACGGCCCGGACGATGTCGTCCAGCCTGGCCCCCTCGTTGAGCATCTCCAGGGAGCGTTCGACGATGCTCTCCAGCCACTCCGCCGTCTCGGTCAGCGCCTGCTCGACCCGGTCGGCGCCGAAGATCGGGGCGCCGTGGCTCGGCAGCATGGTCTCCGCGCCGAGCGCGGCCATCCGGCGCAGCGCGACGGCCCACTCGCGGGGGTAGCGCTGCACCTTCTGCGGGTTGCCGCAGTTGGGGCTCACCCAGATGAACAGGTCGCCGGGAAGCAGGACGCGCCGCGACGGCACCCACCCGACGCTCGCGTCGTCGGTCTCGCCCTTGGCGTGGAAGAGCTCGACGGGCCCGACCGTCAGCTCGTCGCGGTACGTCACGTCGGGGTAGCGGTACTCGGTCGGCCAGGTCAGGTCCGGCACCTGGAACTGCCGCTGGTTGATCACCGCGTTGTAGCCGTTCGTGAGGATGTACCGGTCGAAACGGGCGGGGAGCGCCTCGTGCGCCACCACCGTGGGCCTGGGCCTCGCCGCCGTGTCGGCCTCCGCGTCGAACGGCCCCACGCCCGACACGTGGTCGATGTGCCCGTGCGAATAGATCACGGTCGTCACCGGCTCGTCGGTCCACGCCCGCAGCTCGGCGTGCAGCCGGTCCGCGTCGAAGGGGTTGCCGGTGTCGAACAGCATCACCTCCCCGCCCTCGCGAAGCGCGATCGTGTTGCCGAACCCGCTGCGGAAGCCGACGCCGTCGGCGACCTCGACGAAGCCCTGCCCGGCGAGTCCCGTGTGCACGATGTTGTCGGGGAGCTCGCCCCGCCAGACGCTGTCGGCGTACTCGGTGATGTTCATCGGGAAGCCAGCCTTTCCTTGTCCGGCTCCGGGCGGATGGCGGCGCGGCCGGCGCGCCTCCCCCGGCATGAGCAGTCCCGCGACGGTCGACGCCGTGCCGCACCCCTCGGACGGATCCGCCGCTCGCTGTACCAATGCCCCGTGACCGCCGGTGGCAGCACGCCCGCCATGGCGGCGACCGCGGTGCCGGTGCTCGGCCGCGCGTCAGCCCACCCGGGCGAGGAGCCCGCGTACGGGGACCTCATAGAGCACGGCCCCCGACCTGGCGACGAGGTCGAGCGCGGCCCGGAGGTGCCGGACCGCGGCCTCCCGGTCCCCGAACGCGAGCGCCAGCCGCCCGAGGCACAGGTCGGCCACCGACCAGCCGAGCAGGCGTCCGGCGCTCGGCGCGAGCAGCCGGTAGAGCGCCCGGGACGCCGCGGCGTCCCCCAGCTCCAGGCACGCCTCGCTCAGCAGGTCGGGGATGTACCGGTACACGAGGTCGCCCTCGATGCCGGCGAAGTCGCCGCGCGCCAGCTCCGCGAGGACGTCGGCGGCCTCGGCGCGACGGCCGGCGTCGAGCAGGGCGACGCAGCGCGGGACCAGCCAGCCCGGCTGGCCCGGCCTGACCGCGAGCATCTCCTCCGACAGGGCGAGCGCCGCCGCCGTCTCGCCGCGCGCCCGCAGCAGCAGGAACCGGAAGACCCGCTCCCGCACGGCCGCGTCGTCCCCGCCGAGCGCGCCCTCGGGGTGGACGCGGGCCGACTCCTCCGCCTCGGCGAGCGCCCCGTCCAGGTCGCCCCGTGTGTACGCGCGGACCGCGGCGAGCCACGCCGCGAGGCCGAGCAGGGCAGGCCGGCGGATCCGTCGCGCCGTCTCGCGCAGCCGGTCGAGGAGCGGCCCCGCCCGCTCGTCGTCCCCCTGCCCGGCCAGCTCGACGTAGAGGGCCTCGCGGGCCAGCCACTCGGACACCGGGTCGCCGACGCGCCGGGCCACCTCCGCCATCTCGTCGATGACCGCCCGCCGTTCGGCGTGCGTCGCGACCCCTCGCGAGAGGATCTCGTACGCGCTGAGGCCGCGCAGCAGCGCGTGGTCGTCCCCCGTCCGCCGCGCCTCGCGCACCGCCTCCCGGGCGAGGGCGACACTCTCGCGGACCGGACGGGAGAAGGCGCCGGTGACGGCGGCCGCGGACAGCAGGTGGGACCGCCACGGCGCCCCCTCGCGGGCGTGGGCGCGCAGGACACGTTCGACCCGCCCGGCGAGCGCGTCCCCGGCCGCCCACTCCTCGTACATCGCCCACGCGAGCGGGTCGGAGAAGCCAAGAACGGCGCGGGCCAGCCGCTCGTCGTCCCCGAGCGCCTCGGCGATCTCGGCGGCCTCCTCCAGCGACGCGCGCACCCGCGTGGTCATGCCGGCCGCGGCCTGCGCGGCGGCCAGTTCGAGCAGCAGGTCGCATCTCAGCGCCCGGTCGGTCACCGGAAGCCGCCCGGTCAGCAGGACGGCGTGGCCCAGGTGCTCGGCGGCGTCCTCGTACGCGAACTGGGACGTGGCGTGCGCCGCCGCCCGGCGGGCGTACTCGACGGCCTTGCCCGCCATCCCGGCGATGACCAGGCCCTCGCGGTAGTGGTGGGCCAGCTCGGCCAGGTGGGTGCCGCGCCGTTCGAGCGCGGTGGCCACGCGGGCGTGCAGGCGGCGGCGCCGCAGCGGCGCGAGCCCGTCCCGCAGCGCGTCCCTGACGATGTCGTGGGCGAAGCGGTAGACCAGCCCGCTCTCGGTCAGCAGCCGCGCCTGGACCGCGGCGTCGAGCACGTCGAGCACCTGGTCGCGCGGCGTGTCCACGATGTCGAGGAGGACGCCCAGCTCGGCCTCGCGTCCCAGCAGGGCGGCGGCGGAGAGCACCTCCGGGGCGCCCGGCGGCATGGCCGCCATCCTGCCGCGCAGCACGTCGGCGATCGCGCCGGGCGCGTCCGCGCCGAGGTGGACCACCTCTCCGAGGAAGAACGGGTTGCCGCCCGTCCGCCTGGTCACCTCCGCCGCCCGGGTGGCGTCGGCCCCCGCCCGTTCGAGGTACTCGGCGACGGCCTCCTCCGGCAGGCCGCCGAGGGCGACGCGTTCGACGTGCGGGAGCCGTACGAGCGTGGACAGGGCTCGGGCGAGCGGCTCCCCCACCTCGGTGTCGCGGTAGGTGGCCACCACGGTCAGCTCGGGGCAGGTCCGGGTGACGGCCAGGAACTCCAGCAGGCGCAGCGACGAGGCGTCGGCCCACTGGAGGTCGTCGACGACGACCAGCACCCGGCCGTGCCCGCCGACGAGCCGCGCGAACGCCTCGTAGAGGGCGAACTCCCCGGTCGCCCCGGTGATGTCGGCCAGCTCCCCGGCCCTGCCGGTCAGCTCCCGTACGGCCTGGGCCCACGGCCAGTACGGCGGGGCGCCGGTCCCGTCCCAGCAGCGGGCGAAGACGACCCTGTGGGCGTGGCGGGCGGCGTCCTCGGCCAGGCTGGTCTTGCCGATGCCCGGCTCGCCGGTGACGAGGACGACCCGGTGGCCGGGGGAGGTCACGGCGCGGCGCAGCACCTCCGCCTCGGCCGCCCGCCCGATCAGGCGGCTCGGCAGCGCCCCGGGGTACGGAGCCGGCGCGGGGAGGGCGGACGCTGCCGGGGTCACACGTGTGACGGTTCGGACGGGCATGAGGGCGGGGTCCTGGGAGAGGATCCGCTGTTCCAGCTCCCGGGAACGGGGATCGGGGTCGAGGCCGAGCTCGTCGACGAGCATCCGGCGTCCCTCGGAGAGCACGGAGAGCGCCTCCGCCTGCCGTCCCGCCTGGTAGAGCGCGTGCGCCGTGGCCCGGCGCAGCCGTTCGCGCAACGGGTGGGCGGGCAGCAGCCGGGTCAGCCCCGGCGCGAGCTCCGGCCCCATGCCGAGGAGGAGCTCCGCCTCGGAGGCGTCCTCGACGACCGTGAGCCGCAGCTCGGCCAGGTGGGTGATGTCGTCGCGCGCCCAGGGCTCGTCCTCGAAGCCGGAGAGGGGCTCACCACGCCATTCGGCCAGCGCGCGCCGCAGCTCGCCGGCGCCCCGCGCGTGGTCCCCGGCGCCGAGCAGCCGTCGCCCCTCGGCGATCCGGTCCCTGGCCCGGCCCAGGTCGTAGCCGCCGTGGGGCATGACGAGCGCGTACCCGCCCGGCCTGCTGACCAGCACGGACGGGCTGTCCCTCCGGCTGCGGCCCGGCTCGAAGACGCGGCGGAGCTTGGAGATGTACGCCTGGACGGTGTTGACGGCCCTCGGAGGCCGCTCCTCCGGCCACAGCGCGTCCATGATGCGGGCGGCGCCGATCGGCCGGGGCGCGGCCAGCATGCAGAGGGCGAGCACGGCGCGCTGCTGCGACGGGCCCGTGTCGAGCACGACACCGTCGTCGCCGATCACCGAGACCGGGCCGAGCAGCCGGAACTCCACGTCAGTCACTCTCCTGGTCGCACCGTGCGCCCAGACTTTATCCAGATATGTCGTGATCTCGGGGATCGGCCGGCCGGTGACCGCGTCACTCTCCCGGCCTGACGCGCGCCGGGCCGTCACCCCGGCCCGGCACCGGGCAGGTCACTTCGGCCCGGCTCGACGCCGGGGCACGTCACTTGAGCTTGGCGAGGTAGGCCTTCATCTCCTTGATCTCGGCCTTCTGGGTGGCGACGATCGTCTCGGCCATCGCCTTCGCCTCCGCGAACGCGCCCGACGCCCGCTCCTCCTCGGCCATCTTGATCGCGCCCGTGTGGTGCTTGATCATCATGGTGACGAAGAGCCGGTCGAACGGGGAGCCGTCGGCCTTGGCGAGCTTGTCCATCTCGGCGGCGGACGACATGCCCGGCATCGCGTGGTCACGCGGGAGGGGTTCCTCGCCCCAGCCGTCCAGCCACCCCTTCATGGTCCGGATCTCCGGGTCCTGCGCCTCGGTGATCTTCGCGGCCAGGTCCCTGATCCACTGGTCGCCCGCCTGGGTCCGGGCGAGGCCGGCCATGTCGATGGCCTGGAGGTGGTGGGGGATCATCATCTTCGCGAAGGAGACGTCCGCGTCGTTGTGCCCCGCGGCGCCCGCGGGGTCCGGGGAGGCCGGCGTGTCGTCGGTGGCGGAGGGCGTCTCGGCGGGCGCCTCCGTGGGCGTCTCCGCCGGGGACTCCGACGGCGCGGCGGTCGCGGAGTCCGACGCCGCCACCGAGGCGGACGGGGACGGGGCCGCGGCGTCCGTGCCGGAGCCGGAACACCCGGCGAGCAAGGTCAGCACGACCGCACTCGTGGCGGCGGGCAGAACGATCCGGCTAAAGCTGGTCACTCAGAAGGAACCTTTCTCAGCGGGGCTTGTATGTGATGGACCGAAAGATGGGCATCGGCCGGTCCGTGATCCCTTTGTCAGGACCCTACCGCCCTGAGGGGCCGCCGCTTCGTAACTCAGTTCGACCATGGCGGTAAAGTCGGCGGTCAACCCGCGTTCTTCTCGGCATTCACCACAATGCGTTCGTGTGCTCCGCCGCGAAAATCGCCATTCACCACGGCCGGAAACAGCGCGACGCGCGGCCTCCGACCATACCGAACTCCCGACGAATACTCCGAAAGGTTTCATACGGATGAAACCTCTGTTGACACGCACGAAACAGTGATACGTTCCGTTGGGAGCGCTCCCAAGCCGTAACACTTCGGGCCGAGGAGACCGGAATGGCCGATCTTCCCACCCTCGCCGAGGTAGCCGCCGCAGCAGGCGTCTCCCCGGCGACCGCGTCCCGGGTCCTGACCGGCTCGGTCCGCGTGACGACGTCCACCCGCCGCCAGGTGCACGACGCGATGTCCCGCCTCGGCTACGTGCGGCGTCGCGCGCCCCGCGGTTCCGGAGGCAGGCGCACCGACCAGATCATCGCGGCCGTCGTCTGCGAGCAGACCCCGAGACTCTTCAGCGAGCCCTTCTACGCCAGGCTGCTCTCGGGCTGCGAGGAGGCGCTGGCGGCGCACGGCGTCCCCATGGTCGTGATGACCGCCACACCCGCCACCTCGGCGATCGCCGCCCCGCCGCTCGTCGCCGGGGCGGTGGACGGCGTGCTCCTCGTGAGCTCCAGATCGCGGCACCCGCTCGCGGTCACCCTCGCCGCGTCGGGCGTCCCCGTACGCTGCGCGGGCCGCCCGCCGGACGGCGTCGAGCTGCCGTACGTCGACATGGACAACCGGGACGGCGGGCGGCAGGCGGCCGAGCACCTCCTGCTGAGCGACCGCAGGGTCATCGCCACGATCGCCGGGCCCCCGACGCTCCCCGCCGCCAGGGACCGGCTGGACGGGTTCCGCACGACGCTCCGCGACGCCGGGCTCCCCGAGCCGCCGGTGGCGTACGGCGACTTCAGCCACGCCTCCGGCGCGCACGCCATGCAGTGGCTGCTGCAACGGGCGCCGCACCTGGACGCCGTCTTCGCCGCGTCGGACGTGATGGCCGCCGGGGCGATGCAGACGCTGCGCCGTTCCGGCCGGAAGGTGCCGGACGACGTCGCCGTGGTCGGCTTCGACGACGCGCCGATCGCCCGGCACACCTCCCCCACCCTGACCACGGTCCGCCAGCCCGTCGAGGAGCTCGCCTCGCTCGCCGCCAGACTGCTCCTCGCCTCGGTGGCCGGGGGAGGGACCTCCGAGGGCGACCCGGTGCTGCCCACGGAACTGGTGGTCCGTGAATCGTCCTGAGCTCCGCGAGGGCGACGTCCTGACCCGTCGTTATCTCCTGCAGGAGAGGATCGCGACGGGCGGGATGTCGGTCATCTGGCGCGCATTCGACCAGTCGCTCCAGCGCACCGTCGCGATCAAGGTGCTGGACGGCGCGCTCGGCGGGGACCATCCCGGCCGCGAGCTGATCCGCCGCGAGGCGCGGGCGACCGCCCGGCTGATCCACCCCGACGCGATCGAGGTGTACGACTACGGCGAGACCGTGACGAACGGCGGCCGCCTCGCCGCGTACGTGGTCATGCGGCTCCTGGAGGGACGCTCGCTGGCCGACCGCCTCGCCGAGGGGCCGCTCCCCCTGGCGGAGGCGGCGCCGATCGCCACCCGGCTGGCGCGGGTGCTCGCCGCCGCCCACGAGCGCGGCATCGTCCACCGCGACGTCACACCGGAGAACGTGCTGCTCACCCCCAACGGGGCGAAGCTGCTCGACTTCGGCATCGCCGCCTTCACCGGCGAGGCCGACGACCACCTCGTGGCCGACTTCGGCACGCCGCCGTACGTCGCTCCGGAGCGGTTGCGCGGGATGACCGCCGACCCCGCGGTCGACGTGTACGCCCTGGGCGTGCTGCTGTACGAGATGCTCACCGGTGCCCCGCCGTACCCGGAGACGACGTGGGAGGGCATCGAGGCGGCCCGGCGCGAGGCCCCGCCGCCGATGCCCGACGTGCCGGGCCTGCCCGCCGCGGTCGCCGAGCTGTGCCACCGCTGCCTCTCCCCCGACCCCGCCGTACGGCCGAGCGCCCGCGAGGTGGCCGAACTGCTCGCGCCGGACCCGCCCCCGGGCGGACGGGACGGGGCGACCGATTCGCTCGCGCCGCACACGTCCCGGGGCGGACGGGACCGCTGGGGATGGCGCGCGGCGGCGGCCTCGCTCGCACCCGGCGCTTCGCGCGACCGGCGGCATCGGCGGGGATGGGGCGCGGCCGCCGGGGCGGTGGCCGCCGGTCTGCTGGTGTGGTCGCAGTTCGGCGGGGCGCGGGACGCCGTCGTCTCCGGGGCGCCGCCGCACCCCTCGGTCCTGGCGGTCCCGTCGTCCGGAGCTTCGGGCGTCACCGCGCAGGCGGAGGAGGAACGGCAGGTGACCCGGCCGCCCGGAGAGTCGGGGAAGCCCGGGGAGCCGGGCGGCGCCGCCGAGGCCGGCGGGCACGCGCCGACCGGCTCCGCCCCGGCCGAGACGGCGGCGGCGGACCCGGACCCGCCGTCGTCCCGGAACGGCCTGCCGGAGGCGGGCGGCGACGGTGATGCCGGCGAGACCGTGGACCGGCCCGCGCGGCGGCCCGCCGCGGACGATGGGACAGGCGATGGGACGGGAGGTGGGACGGGCCCGGGTGGGACTCCCCCACCGGACTCCCGGCCCCGGCGGCCCACCCCCGAAGCGTCCACCCCCGGCGACTCCCGGCCGGCGCCGGACGACCACCGCCCGCGCCCGGCCCGTACGCGGCAGGCGGACACGAAGGATCGGGACCCCGGCGTGTCCACGCTGCCGCTCGCGACGTCGAAGCGGGCCTCCCTGGATCGGGCGGTGGCCCGCTTCGACCTGCTCCTCACCGAGGGGCTCTCCCGGGACGAGATCAGCGCGGACGCGGCGCTCGACCTCAGGCAGGTCCTGCACAACTCCGTCACCGGCCGCGACGTCGCCGGTGTGGCCCACGTCAGGACCAAGCTCGGCGACCGGCTGCGCGAGGGCAAGCTGGCCGCCGCGCTGATGCGCCGGCTCGGCACGGCCCTGGACGACGTCCACACCGCGCTGAGCCGATCCCTGGGCACCTGATCGCCGGGACAGCAGGGGCCGGTCAGGGGAGCCAGTAGTTGCCGGAGACGACGATCATCACCTGGAGCTGGATGCTCGCCGAGTAGTAGTCGTTCGACGAGAACGACGTGTTGACCATCTTCGTCCACAGGGCGTCGAGCCACGCCTGGCTGCCCGGGTCCGTCATCGCGGCGACCGCGAACGGGGCGAAGAAGGCGGGCTCGCTGCCGCTGCTGATCTGCGACCCGCTGAGCGAGTATCCGGTGGCGACACTGTTCGCGTTGCCGCCGGTCTTGCTCCTGATCCACGCGTTGATCTTCCGGGCGGAGGCGAGGGACGCGCTGTCGCCGCTGGTCACGGCGTCGGTCCCGATGCGCCACGGGTCACGGCAGGCGTTCCACCAGTACTTGCCGTCGTTCGTGTCCTCCAGCACCTTGCCGGACGGCGGCCTGGGGGTGGTGTCGGTATTGATCACGAAGTCCGCCAGCAGGCCGGTGCTCGGCGCGTAGTTCGCCTGCTGGGAGGTGATCAGGTTCTGGTGGGCCGTCCTGATCGTGTCCCACGCGCTGTCGCCGGTGGCCTTCCTGAACGCGCGGAAGTGGTCGATCAGCCAGTCGGACGACCGGGTCACGTAGTACAGCGAGTCACCCGGAGTGCTCCAGTCGCCCAGCAGCATCAGGTGGGTGGCCGGGTTCACCTCGCTCGCCTTGATCGCGTCGATGTGCCGGACGGCGAGGTCCTTGTAGTTGTACGTGCCGGAGCTGCCCCACTGCCTGTCGGCCAGGAGCAGGCCGAGGGCGACGTCCAGGTCCCCGTCCGTCGCCGAGTCGGAGCCGTTGACGCTCTTGCAGGACGCGTCCTGTTCGGCCGCGAGCAGGTCGCGGTTGTGCACCGACGGGTGGGCGAGCATGTACTTGACCATCCCGTCGAAGACGGTCTTCGCGTTCGGGTCGGCCCCGGCCATGGTGGCGACGACGACCATGCCGTACCCCTGGGCCTCCGCGACGTACGGGTGGTCGGCGTCGGGCGAGATCACCTGGTACCAGCCGTTGCCGCAGTTCTGCCGGACGAAGGCGGCCTTCCACTTGTTGTAGTAGTCGACCACCTTCTGGTCGAGGGTCGCCTGCGAGCCGGTCGGGCGCAACGTCCCCGGCGCGTACGCGAACCCGTGGCTGCCGAAGGGCACGGCGGGGCCGCCGCCGCTGCCGCCGTCCTGGCTGACGACGGTGAGCTTGTCCACGTTCGGCCCGCCGTCCGCGCCGGTCGCGGTGGCCCGGACCGTGTTGGCGCCCGCCCTGAGGGTGACCTGGACCGACGTGTCGGCCCAGGTGTCCCAGCCGCCGGTCCCGGCGAAGGACAGGCCGGTCGCCACCGCGGTCCCGTTCACCGCGATGTCCATCGGGCGGCCGGAGGTCTTGCCGTTGGCGTAGCGGAAGGTCAGCGTGGCGGGGCCGGCCGCGGCCGAGGTCACCGACCACTGCACGTAGCCGCCGGCGGTGTTGTCGTAGTCGGCGAAGCCGGTGCCGGTGTACCCGGTGTGGTTGCTCGCCGCGGACGCTCCCGACAGCGTCGCGTCCTCGGCCTGATAGACGGTGGTGGCGGCGGCGGCCGGATGGGCCGTGATCAGGGGCAGCAGCAGTCCGGCGGCGATGACCAGTGGTCGAATGCGCATCTCATCTCACTCTGTGCACTGAACGGAGTTCCTGGTGGAGGGGCGGGGGAATCGGGAGCGGGGGTCGGCCCGCGGCGACCCGGAGGATCCGGTGCGCGGGTCGGCCGGCCATGACGGGGTGCAAGTTAGGAAAGGTTCCTAACTTTGATTGCCATGGGAACAGCGCGGCGGGCGGCGGTCAAGACCCAAATTCGCGGGAGCCCGACTCGGCGGGTCGGGCACGGGCTGGTGCGGTGCGCCGTGTCGTCGGCGGACGGCGGCTCTTGCACCGGGCCCGGTCGGTGGGATAGGTCGTTGCCGTATGAGCGGATTCAAGAAGTTCCTGATGCGGGGGAACCTCGTCGAACTGGCCATCGCCGTCGTCGTCGGAGCCACGTTCAGCGGCCTCGTCCAGGCCCTCGTCGCGGATCTCATCACGCCGCTGATCGGCGCGGTGACCGGCGGGAAGCAGCCCGACTTCTCGGCGTACTCGTTCACGGTCAACGGCAGCGAGTTCAAGTACGGCGACTTCGTCAACCACGTGCTGACGTTCCTCATCATCGCCGCGGTGATCTACTGGCTGGTGGTCGTGCCGATGAACCGGCTGATCGGCCTCTTCGACCGCGACAAGGAGGCCACCGAGAAGGAGTGCCCCGAGTGCCTGAGCACCATCCCCGTCAAGGCCCGCAGGTGCGCGTTCTGCACCGCGGACCTCACCGCGGCCTCCGAGGTGTCCCCCGCCTGACCCCGCCGCTCCCCGTCTCCCCGGCCCTCGCGTTCCCCCTGCTTCCCCGTACGGGCCGCGCCCCGGGCACCGCGGCCGGATGACGACACGGCCAAGGGGCCCGGCGGGAATCCTCCCGCCGGGCCCCTGACCGCTCACCGGCCACGCCGCGCCCGGTCGAAGGGCCGCCCGCCGCCCGACCGGGTCCCGCCCGGTGTCAGACCAGCCAGGCCGTCGTGTCGGGCAGGAGCAGGTCGCCGTCGACCGGCCCGCTCGCGAGCAGCACCGCCTCATGCCGCGGCAGCCGTACGGGATCGGGGCCGAGGTTGACGACGCAGGTCACGCCGGAGTCGCGGGTGAAGGCGAGCACCGAGTCACCCCTGTCGTCGCCCCTGTCGTCGCCCCTGTCGTCATCCCTGTCGTCGCCGGTGGCGTCGCCCGGGGGAAGCCAGGTCAGGGCGCCGTCGCCGAGCCGCTCCCGCCGGATCCGCAGCGCGGCCCGGTACAGCGACAACATCGACCCGGGATCGGCCCGCTGCGCCTCGACCGTGAGGTCCTTCCAGCCGGCGGGCTGCGGGAGCCACGGCTCCCCCGTGCTGTATCCGAACGGCGGTTCCTCACCCGACCAGGGCAGCGGCACGCGGCACCCGTCCCGTCCCGGCACGGTGTGTCCGGAACGGTGCCACATCGGGTCCTGGCGCAGCTCGTCCGGGATGTCCTCCACCTCCGGCAGGCCCAGCTCCTCGCCCTGGTAGACGTACACGCTGCCGGGCAGCGCCATGGCGAGCAGCGCGGCCGCCCTGGCCCGCCGGTATCCCAGCTCGGAGTCGTACGGCGCGCCGTCCCTGCGGTCGGCGTTGTCCCAGGACGTGTCGGCCCTGCCGTACCGGGTGGCGGGGCGGGCGACGTCGTGGTTGGACAACACCCAGGTCGCGGGGGCGCCCAGCGGGACGTGCGTCGCCAGGGTCAGGTCGATGGCCCGGCGCAGCGCGCCCGCCTCCCACGCGGAGGACAGGAAGTCGAAGTTGAACGCGGTGTGCAGCTCGTCCGGCCGGAGATATCGCGCGAACCGCTCCTGATCGGGCAGCCACACCTCGCCGATGAGCGCGCGGCCCGGGTACTCGTCGCAGACCCGGCGCCACTCCCGGTAGATGTCGTGCACCCCGTCGTGGTCGGTGTACGACTCCTCGACGCTGTCCAGATCCTTCACCAGCACGGCGGCCGAGTCGACGCGGAAGCCGTCCACACCCCGGTCGAACCAGAACCGCAGGATGTCCAGGAACTCGGCGCGCACCTCCGGTTCGTCCCAGTTGAAGTCCGGCTGCTCCGGTGCGAAGAGGTGCAGGTACCACTCCCCGTCCGGCACGCGGGTCCAGGCGGGCCCGCCGAAGATGGACCGCCAGCCGTTCGGCGGCGCGTCGCCGTCGCCCCGGCGGAACCAGAACCGCTCGCGGGCCTCCGATCCCGGACCGGCGGCCAGCGCCTCCTGGAACCAGGCGTGGCGGTCGGACCCGTGGTTGGGCACGACGTCGATGATCACCCGGATGCCGTGGCCGTGCGCCTCCTCGATCAGCCTCTCCGCCTCGGCGAGCGTCCCGAAGACCGGTTCGATGCCCCGGTAGTCGGCCACGTCGTACCCGCCGTCGGCCATCGGTGACGGGTACCACGGGTTGAGCCAGATCGCGTCCACGCCGAGATCGGCGAGGTACGGCAGGCGGGCCCGCAGCCCCGCCAGGTCACCGGTGCCGTCGCCGTTCCCGTCGGCGAAGCTGCGCAGGTACACCTGGTAGATCGCGGCGCCGCGCCACCATTCTCCTTCGGTTTGCGGAGTCGTCCCCCGAGAGGCACTGCCGGACATGCTGCACACAACTCCTTACACAAATGATGTCGGCCGGCCGAGACGCGCGCCGGCGCGTCAGCCCTTGAGGCTTCCAGCGGTGAGACCGGCCATGATGCTGCGCTGGAAGAACAGGAAGACCACGATGGCCGGGACGCTCGCGATGACGAGCGCGGCCATGAGCACGTTCTGCGGCATCTGCGCCGAGAGGGAGGAGATGCCGACGCTGATCGGCATGTTGTCGGTGTCGGGCTGGACGAGCAGCGGCCAGACGAAGTCCTTCCAGACGTTCACCACCGCCAGGATGGAGACCACGCCGAGGATCGGCCGCGATACCGGCAGCACGATCGACCACAGGATCCGCGCCGGGGTCGCGCCGTCCATCTCGGCCGCCTCGATCAGCTCCCGGGGGATCGAGTCGAAGAACCGCTTGAGCAGGAAGATGAAGAACCCGTTGGCGGCGGCGGGCAGCCAGATCGCCCAGGGTGTGTTCAGCAGGTTCCAGCCCAGGATCGGCAGGTCTTTCACCGTCAGATAGGCGGGCAGCAGGATCACCATCGGCGGGATCATCAGCGTGGACAACATCATGGCCAGGACCGCCTTGCCGAGCACCGGCCGCAGCTTCGACAGCGCGTACGCCGCCGACACGTCCACGGCCAGCGTGAACAGCCAGGCCCCGGCCGCGTAGACGACGGTGTTGCGCAGGAACAGGCCCAGGTCGAGCTGCTCCCACGCCTCCTCGTACACGCCGAAGTCGATCGTGTCCGGGAAGAGCGAGGGCGGGATCTGGGCGATCTCCTCCGGGGACTTCAGGGCGCTGGTGACCATCCAGTACAGCGGGAACACGAAGACCGCGGTGAAGACCACCACCACCGTGACCAGGACGATCCAGTAGACGGTCCGGCCGCGTGCGGTGTTCAGCGTGTGCGGCGAGATCAGGCCGCGGACCGCGCGCCGCTCCGCCGTCCGTCCCCGCCGCCGGAGCCCGCGCCCCGGCCTCCCCCTCCCCGGGTCGCCGGACGTCGGCGGGGCGGGACGGACGGCCCTTCCGGGCGCCTGCGCCGTGCTGTTCGACATCGGTGCCACTCCCTCTCAGTTCTGGTCGTCCCGCGAGACGCGCAGGTAGACGGCGGAGAACACCATCAGCACGATCATGAGCATCAGGCCCAGCGCGCCGCCGCCGCCGAAGTTCCCGAAGCTGAAGGCGTACTGGTACATGAGGTAGGCGACGGTGACGGTCGCGTTCTCCGGCCCGCCCCCGGTCAGCAGGTACGGCTCGATGAAGACCTGCATGGTCGCGACGATCTGGAGCAGCAGCATCACCAGGAGGATCAGCCTGGTCTGCGGGATCGTCACATGCCAGACCCGGCGCAGCAGTCCCGCGCCGTCCAGCTCCGCCGCCTCGTACAGCTCGCCGGGGATGCTCTGCAGCGCGGCGAGGTAGATCAGCGTGCCGGTGCCGAGGTTCATCCACGTGGACACGATGACCAGGGAGATCAGCGCCGTGCTCGTCGAGTCGAGCCAGCTCAGCCCGGGCAGGTGGACGAGGTCGAGGATCTGGTTGAACAGGCCGGGCCCCGGGTCGTAGAACCACTTGAACAGCAGCACCGCGACGGCCGGGGGCAACATCACCGGCAGGTAGACGACGAACCTGAGGTACGCCTTGGCGTGCCGCAGCTCGTTCAGCACCAGCGCGATCACGAACGGCACGGCGTACCCGGCGACCAGCGCGAGCACGGTGAACAGCGCCGTGTTGATCCAGGCGGGCGCGAACGCCGAGTCCTCCATCACGGTGCGGAAGTTGTCCAGCCCCACCCACTCGGGCGGGCCGACGAAGTTCGTCTTCTGGAAGCTGAGCAGGAACTCCCGGACCATCGGATACCAGGAGAAGAACGCGAAGCAGATGAGCGCCCCGCAGAGGAAGCCGTACGCGGTGAGGTTGCGGCGCACGGCGCGGCGCACCGCCTCCCGGTTCCGCCACCGCGATCCCCGCGGCTCCCGCACGGACATTGTGGTCATCGAATCTCCTGGATGCATCGGTGCCGCGCTTCGCACGCGACGGATGCGAACGAACGAACGAAGGAACTCGGGCGTGACCGGCGGGGCGCCTGCCCGCGCCCCGCCGGCCGCGATGACGGCTCGACCTGTGCCGGCTCGACTCGTGTCGGTCTGACCCGTGCCGGTCTGACCCGTGCCGGCTCGACCTGTGTCAGCTCGACCTGTGTCAGCTCGACCTGGCGAGGATGTTGTCGACCTTCTTCTGCGCGTCCGAGAGGAGCTGGTCGATGTTCGCGTCCTCCCTGGTCAGCACCGCCGACATCGCCGTGTCGAGCACCGCGTAGATCTCCTGAGCCTTCGGCGGCTCCAGCTTGAACGCGATGTTCGCCGAGCCGTCCACGTAGGACTGGAAGTGATCGACCGGGACGGTGGCGAACTGCCTGCGATCCTCGTTGATCTTCGCGCCGGGTGCGGCCGAGCCGTACAGGTCCGTCTCGGGCAGCCCCACCGGCAGGCCGTCGGCCTTGGCCCGCTCGTAGTCGAACTGGCCCTGGCCGGGCGTCAGGAACTTGAACTCCAGCCACTGCAGGCCGGCCTTGATCTGCTCGGGCGTGGCCTTGGGGTTGAACATGTAGCCGTCGCCGCCGCTGAGCGATGACTTGGCCTCCGGCAGCGAGGTCACGCCGTAGTCCTCGAACTTGCCCTTGAAGTCGTTGTTGACGGCCTTCACGACGTCGGGGGCGCCGATCATCATGCCGAGCTTGCCGGAGCCCATCATCCGCATCAGGTCCTCCCACCGGAGGAGCTGCTTGGTGCCCATGCTGTCGTCGGTCCAGCGCATCTGCTTGAGGTTCTCGAGGACGGCCTTGCCCTCGGGGCTGTTGAAGGCGGCCTTCTTGCCGTCGGGGGTGACCATCTCGCCGCCCCGGCCGTACAGGGCGGAGGTGAAGTGCCAGCCGCCGGTGTTGCCCGCGCTGTACTCGCCGTACCCGACGTAGCCGGGGCCCAGCGCGGCGATCTTCTTGGCGGCCTCCCGGACCTCGGCCCACGTCTTGGGCGGGCTGTCCGGGTCGAGTCCGGCCTGGGTGAACAGCTTGCGGTTGTAGACCAGGCCGGTCGAGTAGTTGGTGCGCGGAACGCCGTAGATCTTCTCACCGCTCTTGAAGACGCTGAGCACGTCCGGACGCATGTCCTTCAGCGTGGTGATCGTGTCGATGTACGGCGTGATGTCGGCGGCCTGTCCGGCGGCGATGATCCGCTGGACGTCGGTGTAGTAGACGTAGAAGACGTCCTCCATCTCCCCGCCGGCCAGCTTGGCCTGGAACGTCTCGGGGACGATGCAGGGGAACGGGTCCTTGCTTTCGATCGTGATGTTCGGGTGCAGCTTCTGGAACGCGGCGACGTCGGCGTCCCACTGGGCGCGTTCCTTCGGGTTGCTCTTCGGCGGCTGGCAGCCGACCGTGATCGTGACCGCGGCGTCGGCCCCGGCCGACGCCGCGGGCCTGCCGCCGCCCTTCGCGTCGTCATCGCTGCTGCCGCAGGCTGCGACGGTGAGGGTGATGCCTGCCGCCAGCAGTATCGAGAGGTTGCGGGATTTCATGTTGTTCCCTCCTGGAACGGCACACCACGACCCGTCTTGGCGCTCCCACTCGCCCACCGCCCCATCAGACGGTGACGAGCCGGACATTTGCGAGAAACATACAAAGCGATGCATAGGAGAGCAAGACTCCTATGCGCTCGATGCAAAAAAGTGACAGCCGATCGGATCTTGGCGGCAACCCGCGACACCCCTCGATCCGACCCCGCCTCACGCCCCATCCGACCCGATGCTCGGCCGCGCGCACGCCCCGTACGGCCACGCCGGGGCGCCTCCCAAACCGGGCCTCGTCGGCGGACTTCGTTGTGCGGGGGCTTACGCCGCGCCCGCAGGGGCCGGGCCGGTGGAGGACCGTACGACCAGTTCGGGCTCGAACAGCAGCTCGTCGCCCGGCACCGCGAGCGCGCGGATCTGCGAGACGAGCAGTTCGACGGCCGCTCGTCCCATCGCCTCGATGGGCTGCCGCACGGTCGTCAGCGGCGGGTCGGTGCAGTTCATCAGGGCCGAGTCGTCGTAGCCGACGACGGAGACGTCCTCCGGCACCGACAGCCCGGCGCGGCGGGCGGCGCGGATCGCCCCGAGGGCGAGCACGTCGCTGGCGCAGACGATGCCGGTGACGCCGCGCCGCACCAGCCGGGCCGCCGCCGCGTGGCCGCCCTCGATGGAGAACATCGCGTGCTCGACCTGCTCGGGACCCAGCTCCAGGCCCTTCTCCTCGGCGAACGCCCGGAACGCGGCGAGCTTGCGCCGGGACGGCAGGTGGTCGGGCGAGCCGAGCAGGATTCCGACACGGCGGTGGCCCAGGGCCAGCAGGTGGGCGAGCGCCATCTCGGCGGAGGCCACGTCGTCACAGGAGACCTGCGGGAACCGCAGACGCTCGACGGCGGCGTTGACCAGCACGATCGGGAGCCCTCGTTCCCGCACCCGCTCGTAGTGCGCGTGCGACGCGTTGGCCTGCGCGTACAGGCCGCCGGCGAAGACGATGCCGGACACGTGCTGCTGGAGGAGCAGGTCCACGTAGTCGGCCTCCGAGACGCCTCCGACGGTGCGGGTGCAGAGGACGGAGGTGAATCCCCGCTCGGCCAGCGCACCCCCGACGACCTCGGCGAACGCCGGGAAGATCGGGTTCTGCAGCTCCGGGAGCACCAGGCCGACCAGCCGCCCCCGATCGCCGCGCAGCCGCGAGGGGCGCTCGTACCCGAGCACGTCGAGGGCGGTGAGCACGGCTTCCCTGGTCGCGTCGGACACGCCGGGCTTGCCGTTGAGGACACGACTCACCGTCGCCTCGCTCACGCCCACTTTCTTGGCCACTTCCGCAAGCCGTCGCGTCATGAGCGCAAGCATACGACAATTCGCGTAAAAATTTGCGTGCGCTTGCGCGGCGCGAGAGCACCCGATGCTCGTCCGCGTTCAGGGGCCGGGCGTGGGGAACACCGGCGGCGGGGACGGACGCGTGGTGGGCGGGACGGGACAGGGCGCCGCCCGCCCTTGTCCCGACGGCCCCGGCGGTCGGCGGTCAGCGTTCGTCGGTCAGCGGTCAGCGTTCGTCGGTGCGGACGCGCGCCGTCGAGGAGCGCACGACCAGCTCGGGCTCGAAGAGCAGCTCGCCGGTCGCGACGGCGGTCCCGTCGATCTGGTTGACCAGCAGCTCGACCACGGCCCGCCCCATCGCCTCGATCGGTTGCCGGATCGTGGTCAGCGGCGGGTCCACGCAGGTCATCAGCGCCGAGTCGTCGTAGCCGATGACGGACACGTCCCGGGGCACCCGCATCCCCTGCCGGCGGGCCGCCCGGATCACTCCGAGCGCGAGGGGGTCGCTCCCGCAGACGATGCCCGTCACGTCCCGCGCGAGCAGCTTCGCCGCCGCCGCGTGGCCTCCCTCCAGCGAATGCATGGTGTGCTCCACCAGCTCGCCGCCGCACGCCCGGAACGCCTCCAGCTTGCGTACGGACGGCATGTGGTCGGCGGGGCCGGCGACGAGACCGATCCGCTCGTGCCCCAGCGCCCGCAGGTGGCCCACGGCCTGCTCGACCGCGATCGAGTCGTCACATGAGACGCGGGGGAACTCCCAGTGGTCCGCGGCCGCGTTCACCAGGACCGTCGGCAACCGCCGGTCGATCAGTCTGAGGTAGTGCTCGTGCACCACTCCCGTCTGCGTGTACATGCCGCCCGCGAAGACCACGCCGGACACCTGCTGCTGCAGCAGAAGGTCGACGTAGTCCGCCTCCGAGATGCCTCCGACGGTGCGGGTGCAGAGCACGGGTGTGAACCCCTGCTGGGCGAGCGAGCCGCCGACGACCTCGGCGAACGCCGGGAAGATCGGGTTCTGCAGCTCCGGGAGCACCAGTCCGACCAGCCGGGCGCGTTCCCCTCGGAGTTGTGTGGGCCGCTCGTAGCCGAGCACGTCCAGCGCGGTGAGGACGGCTTCCCGTGTCGCGTCCGAAACGCCCGCCTTGCCGTTGAGGACACGACTCACCGTCGCCTCACTCACCCCCACTTTTTTGGCAACTTCGGCAAGTCGTCGCGTCATGGGCGCAAGCATAGGTCTGGCAAAGCCAGTACTTTACGATCTCCCGCGCTTGTAAGCGCGTTGTAAGCGACTCGCAAGGGGGCGTTCCTAAGGTCGCTCCTCGTCAAGATCACCAGGAAGGCACGTAATGAGCATCGTCCGGAACTCCCTCGCCGTCGTCGCGGCGTCCACCGTTCTCGCCCTGACCTCGGCCTGTGGAGGGGGCGCCGACAAGGTGGCCCTCTGCGCGGAGGCGACCAAGGCGATGACGGACTACCAGGGCGCGATGGCCTCGGCCGGCACGAACTTCGACGGGTTCAACAAGGCGAGCGCGGACTTCGCGGCCAAGCTCAAGGATCTCGCGGGCAAGGCCGACGGCGACCTGCAGACCGCGCTGACGAAATTCGGCGACTCCTTCGCCGAACTGAAGATCGACCCGTCGGACTCCGGCGCGGCGACCAAGGTCGCCGAGTTCAGCAAGAAGGTCACCGAGGCCGGCACGGCCTTCGCCAGCGCCTGCGCGTAGCGGCACGGTTCGTGGCGGCACGGCTCGTCACCGCCTGACACCCGATGCCGCCAATGACCACGGGCGGGGAGACTTCCTTGGCAGAGTCCTCCCCGCCCGTGTTTCCGTTTCTCTCCGGCTCCTCGCCTGCCCCTCGCCGGTCTCGGTGACGGAGTCGACGTCGAGCCGGGGTGCCCGACGTCGTTCAGTACTCCAGGCCCCAGTCGTGGGGGCCGACCAGGTAGGCGCCCCGGCGGCGTACCAGCCACCCGTCGGCGACCAGGACGTCCAGGCTGTGCCGTACGAACTCGTCGGGGAGGTCGGCGAGCCTGGCGATCTCGGCGACGGTCGCCGGGTGCCGGTCGACGTTCAGCGCGGCGACGGTCTCGTACACACGCATGTCGTCGTCGTGGACGCTCTGCACGTCGGCGAGGGGCCGGGGAGCCTGGACGGGCCCACCGGAGCCGTCACGGGTGGGCCCGTGCGACCTCGGCCCTGTCGCGGTCCTGCCCACAGCCGCTCACCTCTGCCGGGCCCCGCTGCGCAGACGTTCGGGGTCCACGTCCCGCTCGGGATAGCGCTTGAGGTACTCCTCCTCCAGTTCCCTGGTCCGGGACGTGTGGCGCTCCAGCGCGTCGTCGGACCCGTGCAGGAGGGTGTCGGTCCGGGTCTCGTGGAGATGACGCATCTCACGAAAGAGATCGTCGTCGTCGAGATCCCGGGGGTCGACCCCCATCATTCCGGTCGTCATCTCTGCTCCCTCAGACCTCGGTCGGCTTGTCCCAGCGCTCGTCGGGCTCGCCGTCCGAGGCCCGCGCGTTCGCCGGGTCGGTGTCGGACGGCGTGTGCTCCTCGGCGAAGTCGGGCTCGTCCTCGATTTCGGCGCCACGCCCCGTGTCACGCCCGGTGTCACGCCCGGCGCCGCTCCCGATGCCGTCCTCGGGGATGTGCTCACGGTCGTTGTCGCGTCGCATGTCGCACCTCTGCCCGGTCTGGAGTCAGCAAACCTCGTCACCGCGTGACAAATAACCGGATTGGGTATTAATCGCTTTGATGCGCACGATAGCTCGCATCAAGGCTCAAACGGGGGAAAAATGGCTGAAACACCCAAGAAGAAGGCGGCGAAGTCGACGGGCAAGGCCAAGAAGTCGGCCATCAAGCAGGCCCGCTCGGCCAAGCAGTCCAAGAAGTCGTCCGGATCGAGCGGCTCCGTGGACCAACGGCCGACGACCGAGAACGAATAGCTCACCGAAGGGCCGGGCCACACGATCCGGGCCCGGCCCCGGACGCGCCACGCCGCGCCCGGCACCGGCGAAGCACGCCCAGGTTCGGCGTGACCTCCGGACACATCCGCGACACTCGGCGAGGCGGCATGTCTGGATATTTCCGCTTTCCCACAGTCTTTCGCGACGTGATCGTCTTCGCCTGCGAGGACGATCTGTGGATGGTGCACGCGGACGGCGGCCGCGCCTTCCGGCTCACCGCCGGCGTGGCGGAGGCGGCGTACCCCCGCTTCTCCCCCGACGGGACCAGGGTCGCCTTCGTCGGACGCGAGGAGGGGCCGGAGGAGGTCTACGTCATGCCCGCGGCCGGCGGGGCGACCCGCCGGATCACCTTCCACGGCGCCAGCTCCGTCGTGACCGGTTGGGACCCCGCGGGCGCCGTCGTCTACGCGAGCGACGAGTGCCAGCCGTTCGACGGCTATCGGTGGCTGCACCGGGTCCACCCCGGCGACGTCCCCGAGCGCCTGCCGTACGGCCCGGCCGGAACGATCTCGTACGGGACTCCCGTGCCGGGCCAGGGGCGGTACGGCATGGTGCTGGGGCGCAACACGGCCGATCCCGCGCGCTGGAAGCGGTACCGGGGCGGCACGGTCGGGGACCTGTGGGTCGATCCGACCGGGCGGGGGGCGTTCCAGCGGCTCATCCTGCTTCCGGGGAACCTCGCCTCCCCGTGCTGGGTCGGCGACCGGATCTACTTCCTGTCCGACCACGAGGGGATCGGCAACGTCTACTCCTGCACGCCGCGGGGCGAGGACCTGCGACGGCACACCGACCACGGCGACTACTACGCGCGCAACCTGTCCTCGGACGGTCACCGCCTCGTCTATCACGCCCACGGCGCCGTCTATCTGCTCGATCCGGCGGACGGCGAGGCCCGGCAGGTCGAGGTGCAGCTCGGCAGCTCGCGCACCCAGCGCAACCGCAGGTTCGTCCCGGCGGCGGAGTACCTGGACACCGCCACGCTCAGCCCGGACGGCAGCGGGCTCGCGATCACCTCGCGCGGCAAGGCGTTCTCCTTCGCCGACTGGGAAGGGCCGGTACGCCGCCACGGCGAGCAGGACGGCGTCCGCTACCGCTTCCTGACCTGGCTGAACGACAACCGGCGGCTGATCGCGGCGGCGAGCGACGACGGCGACCGCGAGGTGCTGGTCATCCTGACGGCGGACGGCGAGACGGAGCCGGTCCGGCTCGACTCCGCCGACACCGGCCGGATCAGCGAGCTGGTCGTGTGCCCCGCGGGTGACCGGGTGGCGATCACCAACCACCGCAACGAGTTGCTCGTCGTCGATCTCACCCCCCTCACGACCGGGCCCGCCGAGGCCGGGTCCGCCGAGGGGGCCGAGGAAGTCGAGGGGACCGAGGGGACCGAGGGGACCGGAACCGCGCCCGCCGACGCCGAAGCGAAAGCCGCCGAACCCGCCGAGCCCGGGACCGCCGAGGCGGGGCCCACCGAGTCCGCCGGGGCTGAGACCGGGGCCGCCGAGGGGACCGGGAATGTCGGGTCCGGGGCGGCCGAGGGTGGCGGGCCCGGCGAGCCGGCGGTACGCGTCATCGAGGTGGAGGCGAGCCTGTTCGGAGCGATCGACGATCCGGAGTGGTCGCCCGACGGGTCGTGGCTGGCCTACGCCTGCCCGATCTCCCCCCAGGCGACGGCGATCAAGCTGTTCCACGTCGAGACCGGCGGGACGTTCATGGCGACGCTGCCGCTGCTGGTGGACCACCGGCCGTCGTTCGACCCGGGAGGGCGCTACCTCTACTTCATCGGGCAGCGGGCGTTCAGCCCCGTCTACGACGAGCTCCAGTTCGATCTCGGCTTCCCCCTGGGCACCCGCCCGTACGCGATCGCGCTCCGGTCGGACGTGCGGTCGCCCTTCGTGCCCGAGCCCCGCCCGCTCTCCGACACACCGGCGGAAACGGGCGGCGGGTCCGAGGAGGCCCGGACGCCCCTGGTCATCGAGACCGCGGGACTCACCGACCGGATCATCGCCTTCCCCGTGCCGGAAGGCCGGTACGGCCGGATCGCGGGGCTGGACGGCAAGGTCGTCTACACGACGTTCCCCATGCTCGGCGGGCCCGCCACCCTGCGCTGCTACGACTTCGCCAAGCAGAAGGCGGAGGTCCTCGTGACCGGGCTGACCGACTTCCGGCTCGGCCGCGACCGGAGCACGCTGCTCTACCGGGCGGGCGACCGGCTGCGGGTCCTCAAGGCGGGCGAGGAGCCTCCGGACGACGACACGCCGAGCCGTACGAGCGGGTGGATCGACCTGAACCGGGTCAAGGTCTCGGTGGCGCCGGACGCGGAGTGGCGGCAGATGTTCCGCGAGGCGTGGCGGTTGCAACGGGAGCACTTCTGGGACGAGGACATGACCGGGATCGACTGGGAGGCGGTGTATGACCGCTATCTCCCGCTGGTCGATCGGGTGACCACGCGGGGCGAGTTCTCCGACCTGCTGTGGGAGCTGCTCGGCGAGCTGGGCACCTCGCACGCGTACGAGACGGGCGGGGAGTACCGCGAGCGGCCGCACTACTGGCAGGGGAAGCTCGGCGTCGACTGGTCCTACCGCGACGGCCGCTACGTCATCGCGCGGATCGTCTCCGGCGACCGCTGGGACCCCGGCGCGACCTCACCGCTCAACCGCGCGGGAGTCGACGTACGGCCCGGCGACGCCGTCATCGCGATCAACGGGCAGCCGCTCGGCGTGCACACCACTCCGAACCAGCTCCTGGTCAACCTCGCCGACGAGGAGGTTGAGCTGACCGTCGAACGCGACGGCGCGACCCGGACCGTGATCGTGCGGGCGCTCGCGGACGAGATGCCGGGACGGTATCGCGACTGGGTGTCCGCCAACCGGCTCCTGGTCCACGAGCGCACCGGGGGCAGGATCGGCTATCTACACATCCCGGACATGGGACCGCACGGCTTCGCCGAGTTCCACCGCGGATATCTCGCCGAGTACGACCGCGAAGGACTGATCGTCGATGTCCGCTTCAACGGCGGGGGCAACGTCTCCGCCCTGCTGCTGGAGAAGCTCTCGCGCCGCCGCCTCGGGTACGACTTCCCGCGCTGGGGCGTGCCCGAGCCGTACCCGCCGGAGTCGCCGCGCGGGCCGCTGGTCGCGGTGACGAACGAGTGGGCCGGGTCGGACGGGGACATCTTCTGCCACACCTTCAAGCTGCTCAAGCTCGGCACCCTGGTGGGCAAGCGCACCTGGGGCGGGGTCGTCGGCATCTGGCCCCGGCACCACCTGGCCGACGGCACGGTCACCACGCAGCCCGAGTTCTCGTTCGCGTTCGACGACGTCGGCTGGCGGATCGAGAACTACGGCACCGATCCGGACATCGAGGTGGACATCACGCCGCAGGAGTACGCGCTGGGGGTGGACAGCCAACTGGAGGTGGCCATCGACGTGGCGCTCGAACGCCTCGCCATGTCGCCGCCGCACACGGCGAACCCCGCGGACCGCCCCCGCCCGGTCACGCCGACGCTGCCGCCTCGAACATGACATTTGTCCTGAAGAAGCGAGGATCGGGGGCGGGCGTGCGCCGTTGGGTGGTCTGGCAGAGTAATTGATGTGCAAACCACCCCCACCCTCCGCCCGCCGCTGCACCGCGTGAGCCGTACCGCGATCTGGTACTGGACCGTGCGGGCGGCCCTCGGCTGGCTGGTCGTCGCCGCGGCGCAGGTCGTCTGGATGGTGGCGGCCGGAGGCGACCATGCCGTCCTCCGCGTCACGGCGCTCGCCGGCACCGCCGTACTGGCCGCGGCGCATCTGATCGTCATGCCGCGGTGGCGATACCGCGTGCACCGGTGGGAGACCACGCCGGAGGCCGTGTACACGTTGTCGGGGTGGTTCAAGCAGGAGTGGCGCATCGCGCCGGTCTCGCGCATCCAGACCGTGGACAGCGAGCGCGGCCCGCTGGAGCAGCTCTTCAAGCTGGCCAACGTCACCGTGACCACCGCCTCGGCGGCCGGGCCCATCAAGATCGGCGGCCTGGACCGCGAGACAGCGGACCGGATCGTGCACGAGCTGACCGCGAGCGCGCAGGCGACAGCCGGTGACGCCACATGAGCGACGCCTCCATGCCCGGCGGCGTCCCTTCGGGCTCCACGCCCGCCGAACGCACGGGCGGCGCCGCCCCCGGCGCCGCTGCCGAGGGCGCCACTGGCGAGGGCGTCATCGAGAGCGGCCTCACGCCGGACGGCGGCATTCCCGGCGCCGGCGCTTCGGGAGGCGTCGCCCCCGGTGAGGTGTGGCGGCGGCTCAGCCCGCGGATGTTGATCGTTCACCCGTTCCAGGTGGCGGTGCGCGCGGTGCCCGCGCTGCTCGGACTGTTCGTGGCCGGGTCGAGCAAGGGCGTCCCCGGCCACCTGTGGAGCCTCGGCGGCCTGGTACTGATGGTCGTGATCGGCGTGCTCCATTGGTTCACCACCACGTTCCGGATCACCGACGAGCACGTCCAGGTGCGCAAGGGCCTGTTCCGCAGGCAGGTGGTCACGGTCCCCCGTGACCGGGTGCGCACCGTCGACGTCACCTCGCACATCCTCCACCGCGTTCTCGGACTCGCCCGGGTCGAGATCGGCACCGGCCGCTCCGACCAGAAGGGCGGCGGAGCGGTGAAGCTCGACGCGCTCGGCAGCGCGGAGGCCGCCCACCTGCGCGAGGAGTTGCTGCACCGCCAGCTCGCCCCCACGGCGGCGGGCGGCCCGCTCACCGCCGCACCGGGCCCGGCGGCCCCGGCGGTCGCCGCGGGAGTCGGCCCGGGACCCGCCCCCGAGGCCGTCGCCGACCCCGTTGTGAGCCCTGCGCGGGACACCGCCCTCGGAACCGCCGCCGGAACCGCCGCAGGCCCCGCCCTCGGAACCGCCGCGGGCCCCGCCGTCGGAACCGTCCCGCCGGCCGGGGCCGCCTTCCCGAAGGAGGAGGAGACCGAGCTGGCCCGGCTCCGGCCGCGGTGGATCGGGTACGCCCCGTTCACGCTGTCGGGCATCGTCGCGGTCGGCGTCGTCGCCGGATTCCTGTCGCGGCTCGCCAACGAGGGCGGCGTGGACCTCATGCGGCTCGGCGCGCTCCGCGACGGCTGGGAGTGGTTCACCGGCATCCCCGTATGGACGGCCGCCGCCGGGGCCGTCATCGCCTTCGTCGTCTTCGTGGCCGTCGCGTCCACGTTGGGGTACGTGTTGTCGTTCTGGGGCTTCCGGCTGACCCGCCACTCCGGGGGCACCCTGCACGTCACCCGGGGTCTCGTCACCACCCGGGCGACCACCATCGAGGAGCGGCGGCTGCGCGGCGTCGAGGTCAGCGAGCCGCTGCTGCTGCGTGCCGTACGCGGGGCCCGGCTGATCGCGGTGACCACCGGCCTGCGGGTCGGGCGCGGCGCGCAACGGGGAGGTTCTCTGCTCCTGCCGCCCGCGCCCGTCGCCGAGGTCGAGCGGCTCGCCGAGCGGATCCTCACCCCCGATGCCGCCGGGCGGGTCCCCGTCCCGGGACCCGCCGGGCAGGCCGCCGCGCCGGACGAGGCGTCGCCCGTCACCGGTCCGCTCGTCCCGCACGGGCCCGCCGCGCTGCGCCGGCGCTTCACCCGCGCCCTCGGCGCGAACGCCCTGGTCGTGGCGGCACTCCTGGCGTTGTCGGAATGGGCCGGCACGCCCGCCTGGACGTGGATCGCGGCCCTGGCGTTCCTCCCGTTCGCGGCGCTGCTCGCCGCCGACCGCTACCGGAGCCTGGGGCACACGATGACCCGGGAGTACCTGGTCACCCGCTGGGGGTCGCTCGCACGCAGGCGGGTCGCCCTGGAACGGGACGGGATCATCGGCTGGAACGTCACCCGGTCGTTCTTCCAGCGCCGGGCGGGACTCGCCACGCTCACGGCGACCACGGCGGCCGGCAGACAGGGCTACCGTGTGTCGGACGTGGCGATGAGCGAGGCGGTCGGCATCGCGGCGGCCGGCATCCCCGGCCTGCTCGACCCGTTCCTCGTCGCCCACGAGACCGCCCCCCAGACCGCCCACGAGCCGACACCCGTGTCACCCCCCGAACGGCCCGCCCCCTGACCTGGAGTGATCCCCCGTGACCCGTTACGGCCAGATGTTCGGCCCCGACATCACCTTCCTCGGAGTCGACCGCTGCGACCTGGACGACCCCGGAACGTACGCCGACGCCGACGTGGTCATCCTGGGCGCCCCCTTCGACGGCGGCACCTCCCACCGCCCCGGAGCCCGCTTCGGCCCCAACGCCATCCGGCAGACCTGCTACCTCGCCCACGACGGCACCCGGCCCAGCCTCGCCATGCGCGTCGACGCCCTGCGCGACATCCGCGTCCTGGACGCGGGCGACGTCGAGACGTACTCCGGCGACGTCGAGGGCAGCCTGCGCGCCATCGAGGACGCGGTGGCCCGCATCTCGGCGTCCGGCGCGATCCCGATCGTCCTCGGCGGCGACCACACCATCGCCCTCCCGGACGCCACCGGCGTGGCGCGCCACCACGGCTTCGGCCGGGTCTCCATGATCCACTTCGACGCGCACGCCGACACCGGCCACATCGAGTTCGGCCACCTGCACGGCCACGGCCAGCCCATGCGGCGGCTGATCGAGTCCGGCGCGATCCGCGGCGACCGGTTCCTGCAGATCGGCCTGCGCGGCTACTGGCCCGGCCCCGACATCCTGGACTGGATGGCCGACCAGCGGATGCGCTCGTACGAGATGACCGAGATCGTCCACCGCGGTCTCGACACCTGCCTCACCGAGGCGTACGGGATCGCGCTCGACGACTGCGACGGCGTCTACCTGTCGGTGGACGTGGACGTGTGCGACCCCGGCCACGCCCCCGGCACCGGCACCCCGGAGCCCGGCGGCCTGACCGCCCGGCAACTCCTCGACGCGGTGCGTCGCACCTGCTACGAGCTGCCCGTCGTCGGCGTGGAGATCGTCGAGGTGGCCCCGCCGTACGACCACGCGGACATCACGGCCTACCTCGGCAACCGGGTGGTCCTCGAAGCGTTGTCCGCGATCGCCCGCCGGCGCAAGGACGCCGCCGACGGCACCCGATGGGACCCGTCCCGGCCCCTGCTCGACGGCCGCCGCCCGCGGCGATGACGCGGCCGGCCTCCCGCCGCGCCCCGGCGAGCCTTCCCGGCCCCGGGGGCGGCCCCTTCACGCGCTTCGCACGGGTCGCGGTCTCCCTGGCCGTCCCGCTGGCCGCCGTGCAGTTCGGCGCGGGCTGCGCCGCGGCCGAGCCCCCGTCGTCACCCCGTACGGCGTCATCCCGCTCAACGTCATCCCCTGGAGAGGCCACGGACGCCGGGAAGGCGGCGAGCTCCGCCGGCCGGTCCGCCCCGGCTCCCTCCCCGACCCGCTCCGCGGCCCCGCCCCCGGTGCGGGTGCCGTCCGGCGTGACGGCGGGCTACGTGGTCTTCGACCGGCAGGCGGGCAAGGTGATCGCGAATCGCCGCGTCCACCACCGGTTCAGGTCCGCGTCGGTCGTGAAGATCCTCATCGCGATCGACTACCTGGAACGGCGGAAGGGCGCGGTCCCGGCCCGCGACGCCTCGCTGCTCGCGTCCATGCTGCGCGGCAGCGACGACGACGCGGCGACCGCGCTGTGGCGGCTCGGCGGGCAGGGCGACATCGTCCGGCGCATGGCCGGGAAGATCGGCCTGACCGACACCGCCCCGCCACCCGCCGCCAAACCGGGCTTCTGGGGATACACGGCGATCAGCGCGATCGACATCGCGCGTGTCTACCGCTATCTGCTCGACAAGGCCGCGCCCCGCGTACGCGACGGCGTGATGGGTCACCTGCGCCAGGCGCGGCAGTGCGCGACGGACGGTTTCGACCAGTATTTCGGCATCCCACGCGGCGTTCCCCGTCCGTGGGCGGTCAAGCAGGGCTGGTCCGGGTACGGCTCCGTGCCGCCGGTCAAGTGTGTACCCGCCGCGGGCGCCTCGACCGGCCGCGCCGCCGCCCCCTCGGCGGCCACGGCCCCGGTGAGGTGGACCTCGATGGGCGCGACCTCGGCGGCCGCCGCCTTCACGGCCACCACGACCGGCACGGCGACCGCCCGGCGCGGCAACCCGGTGGACTTCGGCCGTCCGGTGCTGCACACCACCGGCGTGATCGGCGACCGGTTCATCATGGTGGTGCTGACGACCCAGCCGGCCGGCGCGTCCTACGGCTCGTCGTCCACCCGGCTGACCGCCCTCGCCCGGGACCTCTACCGCTCCGCGATCAGGCCGCTGTCGAAGCAGCCGTCATGACCCAGGCCCATGCCGTGCGTCATGGCCGCGGAGGGCGCAGGCGCGGCCCCATCCCGCCGAGCCGGAGGCCGTGCCGTACGGCCCGGGGATGGGGCACCCTTGTGCGGTGGGAAACGACGGGACGGCGGGGAACGACGGCGTGACGGGGAGCAGGCTGGCCGGGCGGGTGGCCCGCGCCGCGCACGAGGCGCTGACCCTGCGGGGGCATGTGACGGCGATCGACGTGATCACGGGGCTGCGCTGGTCGTACGTGAGGAACGTCGACACCTGGCGGCAGGGACGCGCCGACAGCCTCGAACGGGTGACGGCGGTGGACGCGGCCAAGATGGCCGACGCCGTGGCGATCCTCCGGGAGTGGGCGCTGGCGCGCGGGCTGGTCCCCGGCGAGTCCGCGTACGTGTCGGGTGGCCGGGACCGGCGCCCGCTTCGCTTCACCGTCGACGGCGACGAGGAGCTGGAGCGGGCGTTCCGGGTCCACTGGTTCTCGCCCGAGCTGAGCCAGGCCAGGCGCGAACGGCTCGCCGAGCGCGAGACCCGGCCGCCGGACCTGACGGTCGTCGTGCCCCTCGAACCGTGGACCTGCGCCGGCTGCGGCGACACCGGACCGCACCACATCATGGAGGACGACCGGCCACACTGCCTGACCTGCGCGGACATGGACCATCTCGTCTTCCTGCCGGCCGGGAACGCGGCGCTGAGCCGCCGGGCCAAGAAGGAGAGCGTGCTCTCGGCGGTGGTCGTCCGGTACAACCGCCGCAGGAAGCGGTTCGAGCGGCAGGGCATCCTCGTGGAGGACGAGGCGCTGGCCCGCGCCGAGGAGCAGTGCCTGGCCGACGAGGAGGTACGGCTCCGCCGCCGCGAGCGGGACCGGGTGCGGCGCGAGGCGGGAGACGTGGAGTTCCAGGCCGAGCTGGCCGGTGAGATCCGGCGGTTGTTCCCCGGCTGCCCGCCCGAGCGGGCGGAGGCGATCGCCCTGCACGCGGGGCTGCGCGGCAGCGGGCGGGTGGGCCGGACCGCCGCCGCGCGGGTGCTCGACGAGCGGGCCGTCACCCTGGCCGTCGTCGCCTCCGTACGTCACCTGGACACCGACTACGACCGGCTGCTGATGGCCGGCGTGCCCCGGCAGGATGCGCGGGACCGGATCCGCGACCGCATCGACCAGGTGCTCACCGCCTGGCGCGCCTGAGACCCCGTACGCGCGGCGGCCTCACGGGCGGGTCGTCGTGCGTTCGATGGCCCGCTCGACGCCCCCCACGCGGTCGGCGAGGAGCCCGATGGCCCCCACGGCGCGGACCATCGGATCGTCCTCCGCGCCGCCGAGGGCCCGGGCGCGGAGATATCCGGCCTTGACCTCGGCCCAGCGCCGTCGCTGCTCGTCGGTCATCCGGCCGCGCAGCTCCGCCAGCTTGAGGAGGTTCGCCTCGGCCTCGGACGTCAACGTCTGCGCCTCGCCCGCGTAGTGGTCGTCGATCAACGCCTCGACCTCGGCGTCGTTCATGACGGGGACGATCCGTTCCGCGAGCTTGTTCATGTTCCGGTACGACCCCTGCAGCCGGAAGGGCGGTTCGGTGCGTGAGGCGTCCGCCTGGGCCGCCGACGCGATGTACGCCTGGTTGGCGGCGAGCACCACCCGCTGGATCCGCGTCAGCTTCCGCAGGACCGCGGTGATCTGGTCCAGCTCGACCTTCTGGTACGGGTGGGCGAGCCGGTCGGCGCGCACGTCCGCGTCGCCGCGCGCCAGCCGTACGAGAAGCTCGACGTCCGCCGGGTCGCGCGTGGACAGCGGCGCGAGGACGGGGTTGGAGGTGAGCGCGTTCTCGATGTAGCTCAGCGCGAACAGGTCCTCCCGGCCGGAGAGCACGTCGCCCAGGTTCCAGACGTCGGCCCGGTTCGCCAGCATGTCGGGGACGCGGAACCGCTGCCCCGACTCCGTGTACGGGTTGCCGGCCATGCAGACCGCGAAGCGCTTGCCGCGCAGGTCGTAGGTCCGGGTGCCGCCGTTCCACACGCCCTCCATGCGGCGCTGCGCGTCGCAGAGCGAGATGAACTTCTGCAGCAGCTCCGGTGAGGTGTGCTGGATGTCGTCGAGATAGAGCAGCACGTTGTTCCCGCATTCCAGCGCGAACGACACCTTCTCGACCTCCTGCCGCGCGGTGGCGTTCGGCGCGTCGGCCGGGTCGAGCGAGGTGACGGCGTGCCCCAGCGCCGGTCCGTTGATCTTGACGAACATCAGGCCGAGCCTGCTCGCGACGTACTCCATCAGCGTGGTCTTGCCGTACCCGGGCGGCGAGATGAGCAGCAGCAGGCCCATCTGGTCGGTGCGCCTCCCCTCCCCCGCCGCGCCGAGCTGCTTGGCGAGGTTGTCGCCGACCAGCGGCAGGTAGACCTGGTCGAGGAGCCGGTTGCGCACGAACGCGCTCATCACCTTGGGCCGGTACTCGTCCAGCCGCAGCCGGGCCCGCTCCCGGTCGAGCAGCTCGCCGCGCTGCTTCTGGTACGCCCGGTAGGCGGGCACCCGCTCGGTCCGGAACCGCCGGGTCCGCGCCAGGACCTCGTCCAGGCGCAGCGTGAGGGTCCGTCCGTTCAGGCGGGGATGCGCCCCGAGGAGCCCCTCCACGGTGACCGTGAGCGACACCGACGACTCACGTCGCGGCAGGTCGCAGAGCAGGACGGCGACGGCCTCGGCCAGATCTCCGGCCCCCGCGTCCTCCGGCGTTCCGGCCCGCGCCCCTTCATCGCGTACGACGCCCGACCCGGCGCCGGGAGGGCACGAGAGGTCGGGAGAGGTGCGCAGGAACGCCGTCAACCACGCCGTGGCGAGCTGGTGCGCGGCGGCCAGATCGTCGCCGAGGGCACGGATCTCGTCGTCGAACTCCCCGGCCGACGTGCCGAGCGCCGCGCGGAACCGCTCGACGAGACGCCGGGCGAGCGGACCCGTCGTGAAACGCACCGCGCCGCTCCCGTCGTCGGTCCCGGCGGCGGCGAGCTCGTCGAACAGGTAGTCCCCCGCCGGATCGGCGTCCTCCGGCCGCAGGCCCCGGTCGCGCAGGAACCCGGCCGCCGCCGACGCCAGTTCCGCCCGCAGCTCCTCTATCGCCCCGCCGACCCCGTCGTCGCGCCCGGCCGCCCCCTCGCCGCCGGTCTCGCCTCCCTCGGTCACCCCGGCGGCGTCCCCGCCGGCTCCGTGCCCGAACAGGGAACGCGCCCTGGCCAGGGACCTGGCCCTGGTGGTCCACGCCTCGCGCCGGGCCTCGTCCGTGCCGAAGCTCCAGAAGAGCTGGGCGACGGCCCGCGCGGACGGCGGGAAGCGCAGCAACCCCGCGGACGCGTGCACCGGGAGCAGCGCGCCGAGGATCGCGGCCGCGTCGTGGTCGTGGACGCCGCGCTCGTACCCCTCGTCGTACCGTGTCTCGGCCACGCGGCGTACGACCTCCGGCAGCCGGCCCTCGGCGAGGGCGGCACGCAGCGCGTCGAGCGTCATCGCGCCGCCGGGGGCCGACTCCGCGAGGTCGAGGATCGACGCGGCCAGATGCTCGGCGCGGTACACCTCGGGAGACTCGGAGACGAGCACCTGATCCCAGAACGCCCTGGTGCGATGGAACACCTCGTCGTCCACCGGCGACCGGTAGTCGGTCCCCGTGATCGCGTACGCCATCCGCCCGTCCACCGGGACCAGCGTGAGATCGACCGGCTGGGTGTTGACCGAGAACCGGTGGCGGCCGAACCGGATGGTCTCGCCGCCGTCGGCGTACAGGTCGAGCCGGTCGCGCAGCGCCCGCCCCGCGTCGAGGCGGGCGGCCTTGACCCGCCCGTCGAGCTCGTCGGCGCGCACCTGGTCCCCGAGGGACCGCAGCTCGTCCGCGACCGCGCGCAGCCGGGCCACCATCGGGTCGGAGGCGAAATAGGTGTTCACCTCGTCGATCGAGCCGAGGGTGCCCGCCCGCCTGCGTACGCTCTCCAGAACGCGGCCGGCGGAGGCGACCAGCCGTTCCGCTCGGCGCGCACGGGCGTCCAGCAACGTCTGCCGCCGCGAGGAGAACGCCTCGTAGACGTCCGCGCGCCTGGCCTCCAGCCGGGCCGTGAAGTCGTCGAAGTCCCCGAACCGGGACTCCAGGTCCTCCAGCCGGAGCAGCAGCCGTCCCATCTGCTCGTCGCAGCTCTCCGGCGTGTCGGCCAGCGCGAGTGCGGCGGTGACGGCCTGGCCCAGCAGGGCGAACTCGGCGGCGAACTCGGCTCTCCCCTCGCCCGCCAGCAGCTCGCGCCGCCGCGCGGCAAGCGTCGCCCGCGCCTGGTTGACGCCGGCGAGCACCTCGGCGACACGTTCCAGGATGCCGGTGCGCACGGTCGCGTCCGCGATGTCCAGCCCGCCCACGACCTCGGTGAGGACCTCCAGGCCCTCGGTCTGCCCGGCGAGGCGCTCCGCGACGGGCCCCGACTCCGCCACGGTGCCGATCGCCTGCGCCTCGGCCGCGAGCCGGTCCACCTCGGCGTGATATCCGGTGAACGCGTCGGCCCCCCGGAGGAACTCGACCGCCCTCCGCGCGGCCTCGCCGATCTCGGCTTCGAAATCGCCCGCGAGCGTGTCCAGCCGCCCGGCGTCGACGTAGCGGACCTCGCGCAGCGTCGCGAGCCGGCCCTGGGCGCGGCGCAGCTCGGCCAGCCGCGCCACCCATTCGCCCGCCGACCCCGGCGCCTCTCCGCGCACCTGCCGTACGAGAAGGGCGACGTGCTCGGCGGCCTCGTCCAGGGCGGCCGTCGCCTGCGCGGTGAGCGTCTCGACCCGCTCGAACTCGTCGAGCACCTGCTCGGCGGTCGCGCGGACCGCTCCGACGGCGGAGCGCAGGTCGTGCTCGTCCAGCCAGTGGTACTGGTCGATGATCCGTACGCACGCCGCGATGAGCCCCTCGAACACCGGCGCGGACGGCTCCATCGCGTCGGCCATCCGGACGACGGAGAGGCAGTCGGAGATCCCGCGCACCAGGTCGGCGTTGCCGATCCGCTCCAGCGGCCCCGTGCCCACCGGCCGGGCCGCGTCGAACACGTCCGACACGTACGGCGTCTGCCAGATCTGCATCGGATGGACCCGGGTCGGCTCCTCGCGGACGACCCTGCCCTGCTCGCCCACGACCGGCGCGGGCATCCGGAAGCACACGAGCGTGCCGTCCTCGAAGAGCGAGTACCCGTGACACGTGATCGGGTTGCTCACCTCCTTGCGGATCACGTTGTACGGCAGCAGCAGCGACCGGCCCTCGGCCCGCGCGTGGAACACGTACAGCACGTCCTCGCCGTTGGGCGAGCGGATGACCCGCTCGAACTCCAGGTCGGTGACGTCGAGGTCGAAGGTCTTCACGACTCCGGTGGTGAGGTGGTATCCGCCGGGGAAGACGATCCCCTGGTCCTCGGGGAGCCGCTGGCAGGCCTGCCCGATGCCGTCGAGGCGTTCGACCTTCCTGGTCCTGGTGTTGAACACCAGGTGGCGCCACTCCTTCTCGTTGTACGGCCGCACGCGCAGCAGGATCAGCGGCCCGACCCTGGCGTAGTGGACGTCGGCGTCGGCCAGGCTCTGCAGCGGTTCCGCGACCGGTTCCCGGTAGATGCCCTCGCCGGTCTCGGTGTTGTTCTCGATCTTGATGGTGAGGTCGCCGCCGACCGTCTCGACGAACACCTCGTCCTCGATCGAGATGTGCGGATGGCGGCCGAGGACGTGGTCGTCCCGGGTGGTCTCGATCCACTCGAAGTCGTGCGACGGCGGGAAGACGTGGTCACGTTCGCCCCGGTTGTCCAGGTAGCGGACGGTGCCGTCGGTCCCGACGCTCCACCGCAGGACCCGGATGTCCTGTGGCCCGGTCTGGAACACGGCCAGCAGCCGTCCCTCCAGCCGCCGGAGCTGCAACAGCCTGGTCTCGCTGTAGTAGCGGTACAGCTCCGCGAAGTCCCGCTCGAAGGCCGGATCGTCGAACAGGCCCGGCACCTCGTCGAACCGGAAGGCGTCCCCGTCCCGGCTGAACCGGTGGAACGAGAAGACGTCGCGTACGGTCGTCCCCGACTTCAGTCCGATGAACACGTTGTAGCCGAACAGCATGACCTCGCCGAGCGAGACGACGTCGCGCGGCACGCAGTTGTTCTCGGTGCGGACGCGGGCGGTGCCGAGCAGCCGGAAGTCCGCTCCGCCGAAGACCTCCAGCCGCCGCGCGTTCAGCTCCTCGGTCCGGCGCAGCAGCTCCCCGGCCTGCTCGGCGAGCCTGTCCCGCAGGACCTCGTACGTGCTGGAGTCCAGCTCGGGCGCTCCGTCCTCCGGCCCGGGCGCGGTCTCTCCCGATCTGTCCCCCGGGGCAGCCGAGGCCGGGGTCGCCGGGGCTCCCCGGTCCGTCGGGGTCGCGAAGCCGGTGGCCGCGGAGCTGGACGGTGCCGTGGCCGCCGGGTCGGGCGGGGTCGTGGGCGCCGGGTCGGACGGGGTCATGGGCATGGTCATGGGTGCGTCACACGTTCCTCGGTGCGGTGTCGCACGGTCAGTGCTTCGCCGAGTTCGCCGCCGCCCCGGCCTCGACGGCCGGGCCGACCTCGACCGGTGAACCGCCTTCCGCCGTCGAGCCGGCCCGCGAACCGACGGCCTCCGCGCTCACCGCCGTACTCACCGTCGTGGTCACCGCCGAGAGCGGCCGGTCCGCGACGCCGAGGTCGCGGGCGGCGCTCAGCAGGTCCTGGAGCTTGCCCGTGTCCGGGCCACCCGCCTTGATCAGCTTCAGCAGCAGGGCGGACAACGTGAGATTCCGTACGTCGGCGGTGTCCACCGAGCCGACGAGGCGCATCAGGTCCGCGGGCAGGCTCGCCGTCCCGTCCAGGTACGGCCCGGCCAGCGCCCGCGCCACCGAGGAGTTCTCGACGAAGCCGTCGACCGCCCTGCCCGCGGTGATCGAGCTCATCAATCGGTCGAAGAAGACGGTGTCGCCGCCCACGATGTCGATGTCGGCCCTCTCCAGACCGGCGGCCAGCACGGTCGCCTGCGCGTCCGCGATCTCCCGCTGGACGTCGATGTTCTTGAGGCGGATCTCCTTCTCGGCCTCCAGCCGCAACCGGTACTCCTCGTGCCCCCGGCTCGCCTCGTCGAGCGCCGCCATGGCCGCGGCCTTCTCCTTGAGACCTTCCGCCTCCGCCTTGAGCCTCTCGCCCACGGCGGCGGCAGCGGCGACGGCCTTCGCCTGCTCTCCCTCGGCCTCCGCCTTGAGCCTCTCGCCGACGGCGAGCGCCGCGGCCAGGCCCTTCTCCCGCTCCACGGCGGCCTCCGCGCGCCCGACCTTCTCGATCGCCTCGGCGTCCCGTTCGCGCACCTGGACCTCGGCGAGCCCGACGGCCGCCGCCTCGGCCCGCAACCCTTCGGCGAGGCGGATCTTGGCCTGGCTGTCCAGCTCGGCCGCCTGCTGCCGCGCCTCTGCCAGCACGAGCTCCTCCCGCGCCTTGAACGCGGCGGCCTGCTCCGCGGCCTCGGCCGCCTTGATGTCCTTGACCAGGTTCTCCTGCGCCTCGGCCTCCGCCTGGATCACCAGCGCCTGCCGTACCCGCTCGGCCTCCTCGACGACGCGCAGGCGCTTGATGCTCTCCTCCTGCTCGGCGACCGTCTTGTCCACGGCGATGCGCTCGCGGGTCACCTCGGCGATGGCACGCCGTTCGACCTCGAGCTCCTTGTCCTTGGCGATGCGCGACAGCTCGGTCTCCCGTTCGCGGGAGATCACCTCCAGCAGGCGGTCCTTCTCGATCCGCTCGCTCTCGATGGCGATGACCCGCTCGCGGTTCTTCTCCGCGACCTGGATCTCCCGCTCCCGGTTCTGGCGCTGGATGCCGAGCTGCTCCTCCGTACGGATGTTGGCCGCCTCGGACTTGAGCCGCTCCTCCGCCTGCACCCGGGCGGTCTCGGCCTCCTCCCGCGCCCGTACGGTGTCGATCTCGCGGCGCTGCTTGGCCTCGGCGTCGGCCTGCCGGCGCTCCAGTTCGAGGATGGCCTCCCGCGCGTCGACGTTCTGGCGGGTGATCTCCTTCTCCTCGTTCCGCTGGTACTCGTTGGTGCGCACGTGCTCGATCGCCGTCAGCTCGGTGATCTTCCGGATGCCCTGGGCGTCGAGGATGTTCGCCGGGTCGAGCTGCGCGAGCGGGGTCTGCTCCAGGAAGTCGATGGCCGCGTCCTCCAGGCTGTAGCCGTTGAGGTCGGTCCCGATCACCCTGATGATCTGGTCACGGAATTCGTCGCGCTTCGTGTACAGATCGACGAAGTCGAGCTGCTTTCCGACCGTCTTGAGCGCCTCGGAGAACTTGGCGTTGAACAACTCCTGCAGGGTCGCCTCGTCGCTCGCGCGTACCGTGCCGATCGCCTGCGCCACCTTGATCACGTCTTCGACCGTCTTGTTGACCCGTACGAAGAACGTGATCCGGATGTCGGCCCGGATGTTGTCGCGACAGATCAGCCCTTCATGCCCGGTACGCGTGATCTCGATGGTCTTCACGGAGATGTCCATCACCTCCGCCTTGTGAAGAACGGGCAGCACGACGGCGCCCGTGAAGGTGACGTCGACCCGCCGCATCTTGGAGACGATCAGCGCCATGCCCTGTTCGACCTTGCGATAGAGGCGGCTGACGACGACGACCGCGCCGATGACGACGAGGAGGAGAACGGCGAGAAGCACACCCGTCCCGGTGCTGATCACATCCATCGGAGATCCCCTGCTAGTGAAGGTCGTAGGGCATGACCCAGAAGAACTCGCCCTCCGGGTCGTAGTCGAAGATCAGGGCGGAGCTGCCGGCACGCAGAGCGTCGTCTCCGGTCGTACGCACCTGGACCAGAGCCGACGAGCCGTCATCGGCCGTGACCTCGGCCTGCCCGAAGTCGGGCCCGACCCGGCCGGTGCGGATCACGCACATACGGCCGACGAAATCGGCCCGGGACGGCGAAGCCACCGCGGGGAACAGGGCGCGCCCCGCCCGCGCGACCAGGCGTGCGCACAACCATCCGGCCAGCAGCGCGACCACGAGTACGGCCGACCGGGCGGGAAGCCCCTCGACCAGCACAACCCCGACCAGGCCGACGAACCAGGCGACCACGACCAGCAGCGACAACGCGACGGCGCCCGGCACTCCCCTCAGGCCGAGAGCGGCCAGGAAATCATCGGGCAGATCCATCCCGAGCCCGCCGAGCAGCACGAGCACCCAATAGACGATGACGACGACCAGCATGAAGCTGAACAGCACCGCCGGGAACTCCAGCACCGCATCGACGAACCGCGCCATTGACTCCCACCGTTTATCCCGGCCCCCTGAGACAACTAAGATTATGGCGTAAAGTCGCAATAAACGTCAGTATAAATTTAATGTGAATAACGGGCACTTTTGGGGAGTTCGCGTCGTTGTTACATAGGGTCCGCGGCTCCCCGCCCCACTCCCCCGCGCGCCCCCAGCGCCCAGGGCCCCCGTTTCCCCGCACCACCCCACTCCCCCGCGCACCCCCCAGCGCC
>NZ_BBYM01000012.1:0-100178 GCF_001570405.1 Microtetraspora niveoalba
GGTCCGTGGGCCGCGGCGGGGCCGGGCGAGGGCGGCGCCTCCGGGTGTCCCGGCTCCCGCGTCGCCGCCTCTCGTTCCGCGGGCTCCGGCGCCCCGGCTCCCCGCCGGCCCGCAGACGCGCCGGGCGCGCCCGTCTCGCCGGTGACGGCGGGGAAGGGCTGCGTGGACCTGTCCTCGTTCTCCGGCAGCGGCGGCCACACGCGAAGGTCGGTGAGGTCCCTGCGGAGCTGTCCCGGGATCGGGATCTGCGGGGCCTGCGGCGCGGCTGGACGGGAACGCTGCCGGGGCGGGGGCGAGAACCAGTCCCGCGCCTTGGTCCGCTCGCGCTGGCGGCGGCGCCGCCCCTCCATCGGGGTCTCACTCATCTCTCCACCTCGGCTGACGGGGCGGCCGGCCGCGGGGTCGCCGGGGCGTGCCTGGGGCGGGACACCGGGCGTCTCGCGGGCCGGGCCCTGCCCGTGGGTTCGATCGTCTCGGCCGCGCATCAGCTCGTGCCCACCAGGGAGTGCAGCTTCTCCGCGCCGGCGACCAGGCGGGCGGCCGCGGCGTCCGTCAGGCCGAGGTCGATCTCCGCTTCGGGAACGAAGGTGTCGACGACGAGGGCGCCCTGCGGTGGGACGACGACGAGCCGCAGGCCGGGCAAGACGTCCTCCGGGATCTCGAAGACCAGTACGCCCTTCGACCAGAGTCCCGGCTGCAACATCTTGTTGAACAGGGTGAGGCTGTCGGAGACCTTGTCCGTGGGCTTGTAGCGCCGGCCGTCCGCGGTCAGGAGGACGGGCGGCTGCAACCGGCTGAGCTGCAACGGACGTTTGGGCGTGGTGGCCGTGACGTCGATCACGAGGAAGAGGTTGCTCGTCGCCACCTCGACGGTCTGTCCGGCGGTGTCCTGGGTGTTCACGGCGTGCGCGGCGGTCACCGACGTGACCTTCGCGCTGAACCTGTTCGTCTCCACCAGCTCGCCCGCCGCACCCTTGACCGTGAGGGCCGACCCGCGCTGCTCGTACGGCATGGTGAAGGTCTGGGCGTAGACGGCGGCGGCCGCGAGCGCGAGGCCGGCCACGATCCCCACGACGCGCATGACCACGCCGGGCCGCGGCTGGCTCGGGCCGGTCGCGGTCGCCTCGGGGGCGCCGGTCCCGGAGGTCGCGACCATCACGCCTCCTCCTGGCGTACGGGGAGGGTGATCCGCGTGGCCACCACGGGGACCGCGGGGTCGCTGTCCTCCTTCATCTCCAGTTGCCAGGCGTTGCCCTGGTCGCGCATCCCGATCTCCTGGTAGACGAAACGCCCCACGTCGAGGGTCACCGAGTCGGGGGCGACGGCGCCGGGGTCGAGCTCGTACTGCACGACGACCGTGGTGGTGATCCCGGGATGGAGCTGCTGGCTCTTCACGCCGTAGCTGAGGACGTGGACGCGGGGGGAGGGCTCCTGCCCGACCTTGGGCTCGATGGCGAGGAGCGAGCCCGCGAGGCCCGAGAACACGGACCACGGCCGGCCGGGTTCGTGCGCCACGCCGACACTGGCGGTCTCGTCGCCCATGTTGGTGACCTTGAGGACGAGGTTCAGATAGCGCTTCGTCCGGCCGAACTCGTTCCGCTCGACGGTGTCGACGGCCTTGATGAACTGGGTGTGGAACGCGCCCTGGTCGACGGTCTCTCCCGGCCGCGCGGTCGGCGGGGGCTCCTCCGGAGCCTCTTTCAGGCCGCCGAAGATCGCGGTGACGCCGATTCCCGCCGCGATCACCGCGAGGGCGACCGGGACGAGCACGGGGCGTCGTCGGCGGCGGCGTGCGTCACGGGGGGAGGACGTCATGGCAATGGATGCTAGTACGACCACACTTGCACCATTAGCCGCATTGATCCTTGCGGCCAAGGCCGCAAATGTGTCCGAATGGCGAGAACGCCACCCTGATCGGCTTTCCAGCTCCTACGCTGTGATCCAGGCGGACATGGAGGGTCTGTGGGCGACCTGCACCCCGAGCATGGCCGGCTTCAGGCGGATCGGATCTACCTGGGCTGGCAGTACGCCCTGCTGCACCCTGACCCGGGGCCGCCGCCCAAACGCCCGGCGCGCGAAGACCTCACAAAGTCCGAAGCCGAGCTCGAACCCGGGTCCGCCGCAGGACACGGAGCCGAACCGGGCCCGGAGTGGGCCGTCCGGCAGCGGCTCCAGCAGGACCTGCTCAACCGCCCCGTCCGGATCTTCCGGATGCTCATGGCCGCGCTGGCCGCCGTCATCCTCGTCCTCGGGCTCGCCGGTCCGGTGACCTTGTCCTTCGTCCTCGTCGGCCTGGTCGCGACCGGCGGCGTCGCCGGCATCTGCACGTACGCGATCCGGCAGGGGGACCGGGCCGTCCGGCTCCGCGCCGAGGAGCGCCTGGAGCGGGCGCGGCGTGAGCGGGCCCGCCGCGAGCGCGAGATCGCCGCCGCGCAGGAGGAGCACGCCGCGCGATACCGCGAGTGGGCCGAGCGGAAGAACGCCTTCGACCGGCAGCTCACCTGGTACGGCGTCGCCGTGCCGGACGACATCGACCGTGTGGACGTGGCCGGGGGGACGCTCCCCGGCTGGTCGGCCCTGGTCACCCTGATCGGCGCCACCCGCCTGTACAGCGGCGGCCACCTGACCGTGCTCGACCTGTCCGAGGGCGCGATCGCCAAGGACCTCGTCGAGCTGGCCAGACGGGGAGGCGACGACCCGCTGGTGTGGGTGCTTCCCGTCGACCTGCCCCGGCTCGACCTGGGGGCGACGCTCCCGCCCGAGGCGTTCGCCGACGTGCTCGCCCACGTGGTCAGCGTCAGCGAGGAGACCGGCAGGGACGTCGGGTTCGACAACGCGATCCTGGAGCGGGTGCTGGAGGTCCTCGGCGAGAACGCGACGATCAACCAGGTCACCGCCGCGCTGCGGGCCCTCGCCCAGGTGGGCGACCCGCGCGACGACCTGAAGTGCGGCCTGCTCACCGCAACCCAGCTCGAACGCATCGGCACCCTGTTCGGCCGGGGCGTCGCCGACCGCGTCGTGATCGAGCGCGCCTGGGCGCTGGAGTCCCAGTTGCGCAAGCTGGAGACCCTCGGCTCCGAGGCCGTACGGCTCCCGCCCGCCCGCCTGCGTGTGGTCAGCATGGACCGGCAGGCCGGGGTGTTCGGCAACCGCGTCCTCGGCACGTACGTCGCGACCGCGCTGACGCACATCCTGCGCCAGTCGCCCGCGTCGGAGCGTCCCTGGTACCACACGATCATCGTGGCGGGGGCGGACAAGCTGCGCGGCGACGTGCTCGACCGGCTGATGGACGCCTGCGAGACCTCGCGGACCGGGCTCGTCCTGACCTATCGCAGCCTCACCCCCACCGTGCGGGAGCGCCTCGGCCGGGGCCACGCCGCCGTCGCGTTCATGCGGCTCGGGAACGCCGAGGACGCCCGGGTCGCCAGCGAGCACGTCGGCACCGAGCACCGGCTGGAGCTGGCCCAGCTCACCGAGACGTTCAGCTCCGCCGTCAGCGGCACCGGCGGCCACTACACCTCGACCGTGGGCGCGGGCCGTACCGGCCCGGAGGCGAAGGGCGAGGGGGACCTCAAGGAGGACATCGCCGAGTCCACCCAGTGGGGGCGCAGCGCGACGACCGCGACCACGAACATGGCCGAAGGCGTGCTGCAGCGGTCACGCGAGTTCCTGGTCGAGCCGCACCAGCTCCAGCAGCTCCCGACGACCTCGGTCATCGTCACGCACGCCACCGCGGAGGGGCGGCAGGTCCGCCTCGCCGACGCCAACCCCGCGATCCTCGCGTTCCCGAAGACGACGCTGGGGGACTTCGAGGAGGTGCGGCGCGCCGCTCTCGCCGCCCCCGAGCAGGCCGAGCAAGCCGAGGGGGCCGGACATGCCGGACAGGTGGGCCAGGTGAGTCAGGCCGGGCAGGGGCAAACGGGACAACCAGGACAGGCAGGGCCTCCAGGGCCGGTCGGAAAGTCCGGGCACGCCCCCGCGGACGAGCCGCGGCCCGAGCCCGACGACGGCCCCCCGCCGAACCTCGGGCCGCCGCCGCCACGTCTCGACTGGCGAAAGACACGGTAAGGGCATCGTCAATATGACCGTGTGAACGTTACCGGCGAAAGAGTCTCTCCCCTGTCAACCGTCAACCGAGGGGTCTCATGCATCCGTTCCCCCTGAGCGGGCCCTGGTACCGGATCCAGGCCATCGCCGCGCCCTCACGGAGCTCGTCGGCGGAGTGGGACTTCGTCACGGTCCTCCCGGCCGTGCTGTCCGCCGCGCAGCGCAACCGGCCGTTCGTGATCGGCTGGTTGTCCCGGGGGGCGGGTGCGCCGCTCGAACTGATCACCAACGCCGGCCCGCTCACGCCGCCGCGCCCGCCGAAACGCGCCGTCACGTCGATCGACGTCACGCCCACCGGGCCGCAGCCGCTGCTGTTCCCCGGCGGGGCCCGGGGCGTCGAGATCGGGGACGAGTGGCTCGACGACCTCGCCGACCTGGTCTGGACGCCCTGCCCCGGCCGCCAGGCGCCCCCGCTCAACGGCCGGAGGGAACCGGAGCCGGACGAGCCCAAGCAACCGACGCTGTTCGAGTCCACGCTGGTGACGCTGATGTCCCGGCCGTTCGGCTGGGTGGTGGTCGCCGAGCCCACCGACCTGCTCGACGCCGAGGTCGCCCACCTGCGCACCCAGCTCAACGTGCTGCGCCAGTACGGCGACGCCTCGGAACGGTCGCGGTTCGACGCGGAGCGGGCCGAGCGCAGGATGCAGGAGCTCGACGCCTTCCGCGAGGCCGGGTTGTGGAACGTCCGGGTCCTCGCCGGTGCCGCCGGACCGGACGAGCTGCGACAGATCGCCCCCGTCCTGGTCGGCTCCGTCGAGATGAGCCACCACCCGTACCGGCTGCGCAGCGCCATGTCCGGGCCGCTGCTGTCCGAGCCGGTCCGTTCAGGCCCGCCCCACGGCTCATCGCCCGAGTCCGGGTACGGCTTCGCCGAGGCGCTCCACGTCTCTCTGCAGGACCCGGCGGACGGGGCCGCCGCGCCGTTCGCGGCCACGGCGGGCGCGCTGGCGGCGCTGGCCGGGCTGCCCCGCCGCGAGGTCCCCGGCGTACGCGTGCTCGACGCCGGGTTCTTCGACGTGACCAGCGAGGCGGACACCGCGAGCGGCGAGACGATCGACCTCGGCGCGATCGTGGACGGGCAGGACCGGGCGGTCGGCACCTTCCGGGTGCCCCTCGCCACGCTCAACCGGCACGCCTTCATCACCGGGGCCACCGGGTCCGGCAAGTCGCAGACCGTGCGCCACCTGCTGGAGGAGCTCACCAAGGCCGGCATCCCGTGGCTCGCCATCGAGCCGGCCAAGTCCGAGTACGCGGCCATGGCCGGCCGGGTCGAGCACCTGGCCCCGCTCACGGTGATCAACCCCTCGGCCCCGGACAACGTGCCGTTCAGCGTGAACCCGCTCGCGCCCGAGCCCGGCTATCCCGTGCAGGCGCACATCGACATGGTGCGCGCCCTTTTCATGGCGGCGTTCGACGCCGAGGAGCCGTTCCCGCAGATCATGTCCCTGGCCCTGCAGCGGGTCTACGAGGCCAACGGCTGGGACGTGGTCACCGGGGGAGGCATTCCGGGCGCCGCCGTCCAGCCCGCCGTGCCGACCCTGGAGCAGCTCCAGCAGCACGCCCTGGAGGTGATCCAGGAGATCGGGTACGGCAACGAGGTCCAGGCCGACGTCGAGGGGTTCATCAGCCTCCGGCTGCGGAGTCTGCGGGTCGGCAGCGCCGGGCGGTTCTTCGAGGGCGGCCATCCGGCGGACATCGGGGGCCTGCTCCAGCGGAACGTCGTGCTCGCGATCGAGGACGTGGCCAACGACGAGGACAAGGCGTTCCTCATGGGCACGCTGATCATCCGCATAGTGGAGCACCTGCGGATGCGGGCCCGCCAGGAGTTGTCCCACGAGGAGGGCGGCGGCGCGCTCAGGCACGTCATCGTGATCGAGGAGGCGCACCGGCTGCTGCGCGACCGCGGCTCCCAGCGCGCCTCCACGCACGCCGTCGAGCTGCTCGCCGGAATGCTCGCCGAGATCCGCGCGTACGGCGAGGGCATCGTCGTGGCCGAGCAGATCCCGACCAAGCTGGTCTCCGACGTGGTCAAGAACACGGCGCTGAAGGTCGTGCACCGGCTGCCCGCCGAGGACGACCGGCGGCTCGTCGGCGCCGCGATGAACCTCAGCGAGGACCAGTCGCGCCAGGTGGTCTCGCTCCAGCCCGGGTACGCGGCGGTGTTCGCCGACGGCATGGACCGCCCGCTGCGCGTCCAGGTCCCCCTGGGCGAGGGCCGCGAACGCGCCATGCTCGGCCCCATCCCGCCCATCTGCGGCCGCCGTTCCGCCGCCTGCGGGCGCGAGTGCCGTACGGGGAAGGCGTGCACGCTCTTCGAGCTCCGCGAGGCGGACCTGCTCGCCGCCGCCCCCGAGTGGGCGTGGCTGCGCATCTGGACCGACACGGTCGTGCTGGCGTTCGTGACGAACCGGCCGCTGCCCGGCGTGCCGCGCATCCTCGCCGACATCTGGGCCGAGCTGCCGCCCAAGCGCCGCGAGTGCCTCCTCGCCACGCTGGTGGAACGTTGCGTCGCCCGCCGCGCCTGGTCCCTGCGCACCTGGTTCGACCCGGCGCTTCTCACGGAGAAGGCGGCGGAGGTGGCCGCCGCGCTGCTCGACACGGCCGCCGCGGCGTCGCAGGGCGCCCAGGAGCCGGTCTCCGCCTGCCCGGCGGCGCGTTCCGTACGGGCCGGAGCCGAGCCGGTCGCCTCCTCTGTGGCGGCCGCCTCGGCCGGCGGAGGGCCGGTGGCCGCCCAGTCGGCGGCGGCCGGGACGTCCGGCCAGGAGGCGCCCGCCGGAGCCTGTCTCGCGCCCTCACGGGAGCGCGAAGACGAGCCCGGCGAGCCTGGCGAGCCCGCGGACCCCGGTGACGGTGACGGGGCGGGGACGGCCGGGGGAGAGGACGACGGGTCCCGGCGGCCGGAGCCGGTGGTTCCCGCGCGGCCTCCGGGGCGGGCCGCCCCCTCCCAGGCGGGCGAACGACCGGGAGCCGCCTGGGTGATCCCCCAGGTGCGCTGGCTGCACGAGGTCGAGCGGCTGTTCCCCTTCGGGCACCCCGCGCCCAACCTGCGCAGCCCCGCCCCCGTCATGGAGTACGCGCTGTTCGGCACCGACCCCTCCGGCCGGCCGTACCCGCACCAGGGGGTCAACGGCGCGTACGGCGGGCGCGACGGCGACGAGAACGGAGCCGACGGCGCCGTGACGGGCGGCCCGGTGACGGCCGGGTCCCCGCCCCGCGGCGCCGCCGGCGCGCGGACGGAACTGCTCGGCCATCGGGCGAAGGCGCTGCGGCACCATCCGCTGTCCATGGAGGTGGACCGCAACCGCGCGCTCGCCTGGCGGGTCATCCTGGGCGACGACGAGCACGAGGGCATCCAGCGGGACATCACGACGGTCGCCATCGGCGTGGAGCCGCGCGAACGCCTCCGGTACGTCGCCCAGACCATGGGGGCGGGCTGGCTGGAGACGGTGTCGTCGTGGCCGCGCCGGTTCGTCCTCCCGTTCGACGGCGACACCCCGGCCGAGCTCTCCTTCACCGACCAGCGGGACGACCACCCGGGTTCCTGACCCGCCACGGCCGGGCGCACCGGTCGGTCGTCCCCATCCTGTGCGGGAGGGGCGTGTCACCGGTCTCTCTTGCGTTCGATCCGCTTGCGGCGGGCCACCTCCCGCCGCTGCTCGTCGGCGGCCCGCCTGAGGGCCTTGCGATCCGCCGCCGCCTCACGCTTGCGGCTCTCCAGCTCCAGCCGCATCGCCTCCTGCGAGGCGGTGCTCCGCATCGCCTTGACCGCGCGGCTCGCGAGCTTGGCCGCCCGCTTGGGGTTGGGCCGCCGGGCCTCCCGCGTCTCCGCGCTCACCGGCGGGGCGGCCTCGGCCCGCTCCAGCAGGGCCACGCCGTGGCGCATGAGGAACTCGTACAGCTCGGGATCGGTGGGCTCGGAGCCGAACACGAAACGGACCGCCCGAAGCTCCCCGTTCTCCTGGATCTCAAGTACGCCGACCCAGAACGGGGAATCGAAGAAGACGGAAAGGGTGACCATCGCTGCTCTCCAGTGCGTATGCCGAAGGACGGCCTGACGAGGCCGCTCACCGGCACACCGGACATCCCTGGAGAGGGCGGTTACGAGTGAGTCGCCCGGGCTACCGACCGGGCCGCGTTTTCGTGTGCGTCCCCGACCCTAGGCCAAGGCGGCGACCTGGACGAATCCGAATAGGATCGAGCAGCGCATTATGGTGAGCGGCATGAGGAGGAGCGCATGAGTCAGCTTCCGTTGCGGGCGCAGCTCGCCAGTGCTCTGGGGCGTACGGCCGCGACTCTGTCCCGGGCCACCGGGCGCGGCGACGGCTCCGTGATCGGCGGCAGGGTCGGTCTGATGCTGGAGCCGGACCTGCTCCGCCAGCTCGCGGCGGACCGCAGGCTCGCGCTGGTGAGCGCCACCAACGGCAAGACCACGACCACGCGGCTGATCGCCTCCGCGCTGCGGCAGCTCGGCGAGGTGGCCACCAACGCCTTCGGCGCCAACATGCCCGCCGGCCACGTCTCGGCGCTCTCCAGCGCCAAGGACGCGCCGTACGCCGTGCTGGAGGTCGACGAGAAGTACCTCCCCGAGGTGCTCGACACGACGCGGGCCGGGGTGGTCTGCCTCATGAACCTCAGCCGCGACCAGATGGACCGCGCGGCGGAGATCTGGCTGCTCGCCCAGAAGTGGCGCCGCGCCCTCGCCGCGCAGCAGACGCTGGTGATCGCGAACTGCGACGACCCGCTGGTCGCCTGGGCGGCGTCCGGCTCGTCCAGGGTGAGCTGGGTGGCCGCGGGCCAGCGTTGGCGCGAGGACTCCTGGTGCTGCCCGGAGTGCGGCGGCCCGCTCGATCGCAAGGGCGCCGACTGGGCCTGCCGGGAGTGCGCGTTCCGCCGCCCCACGCCGTCCTGGGTCCTCGACGGCGAGGACGTGATCGACCCGCGCGGCCAGCGGTGGCGGCTGGACCTGCGGCTTCCCGGTCAGGCCAACCGGGCGAACGCGGCGATCGCGCTCGCGACCGTGGCGGCGTTCGGGCTCGAACCCGGCCACGCGCTCCTGGGGCTGCGCGAGGTGACCTCGGTCGCCGGGCGCTACACCACGGTCGAGCGTGACGGCCGGTCGCTGCGGCTGCTGCTCGCCAAGAACCCCGCCGGCTGGCTGGAGGCGTTCGACGTCGCCGACCCGTCGCTCCCGATCATCCTGTCGGTCAACGCGCAGGGCCCCGACGGCCGCGACACGTCCTGGCTCTGGGACGTGGACTACCGCATCCTGCGGGGGCGTCCGGTGCTGGTGACCGGGGAGCGCCGCCGCGATCTCGCCCTCCGCCTGTACGTCGCGGGCGTGCCGTTCCAGCTCTGCGACTCGTTCGGGCAGGCGGTCGCCGTGCTGCCGCCCGGCCGGATCGACGTGATCGCCAACTACACCGCCTTCCAGCAGATCCGAACGGAGTTCGGCCGTGCGGAGTGACCACGGCCGCCGCCTGACGAGTGGAGTCCCGGCATGACCTCTCACATTCGCCTTGTCTGGATCTATCCGGACCTGCTCAGCACGTACGGCGACCAGGGCAACGTGCTGGTCCTGGAGCAGCGGGCCCGCGCGCGCGGCCTGTCGGTCGAGACGGTCCACGTACGGTCATCCGACCCGGTGCCCGAGCAGGGGGACATCTACCTGATCGGCGGCGGCGAGGACCGGCCGCAGATCCTGGGCGCCGAGCGGCTGCGCAAGGACGGCGGCCTGCACCGCGCGGTCGCGCGCGGGGCGGCGCTCCTGGCCGTCTGCGCGGGCTACCAGATCATGGGCTCGGTCTTCGGCGGAGAGGAGGGCCAGCCCGTGTCGGGCATCGGCCTGCTCGACATCAGTTCGGCCCGGGGGGAGCGTCGCGCGGTCGGCGAGCTGGCCGCGGAGGTGGATCCGGCGCTGGGCGTGCCCACGCTGACCGGCTTCGAGAACCACATGGGCGTCACCCGCCTGGGCCCCGGTGTACGGCCGCTGTCGCGGACGATCATCGGCACCGGCAACGGCGACGGCACGGAGGGCTGCTACGCGGGCAAGGTGATCGGCACGTACCTGCACGGCCCCGCCCTGGCCCGCAACCCGGCGCTCGCCGACCTGCTGCTCGCCTGGACGGTCGGGCCGCTCGCCCCGATCGACGACACCTGGTACCAGCGCCTGCGCGAGGAGCGCCTCGCCGCCGTGATCCCCGGCTGAGCGCGCCCGCCGGCCCGTCGGGCCGAGACCGCCCGGGTGCCCCGCGGGCTCCTTGAGAGAGCCGCCTGCCAGGGGCCGGCGCGATCGTGCGTCAGCGGGTGGGCCGGGTCCCGGTCAGTAGACGAGCGCCTGGACGTCGTCGGCGAGGATCTCTTCGACGAACGTGGACGCGCCCGCGATCCGGACGCCGTCGATCACGTCGTCGATGGTGATGCCGCGCCGCGCCGCGCACTGGGTGCACAGCGTCACCCTGCCCCCGGCGAGCACCGCGTCGAGGAGGTCCGCCAGCGGGGCCGCCTCCTCCAGGGTGAACTCCTTGGCCCGCCCGGGCAGGGCGAACCAGGAGGATTCGCCGGTCAGCCACAGGGAGACCCGGACGCCGCTGACCAGGGCCGCGGCCGCGACCGTGAACGCCTGGTTGCACCGCTCCGGCGCGTCCGCACCGGCCGTGACCTTGATGACCAGAGATCGTGCCATGCCCGCAGCCTACATCCGCCGCAAAGCCGTACAAGGTGGACATGGGGCGCGAGGCGGACGGCCGGGTCGCACGCCCGGAACACGCCCTAAGCTCGTGTCTCATGGACGTACACCCTGACCTTGAGCCGATCGCCTTCCTGCTCGGCCGCTGGGAGGGAGCCGGCGTGGTCGGCTACCCCACGATGGAGAGCGCGAACTTCGGGCAGGAAGTCGTTTTCGGGCACAACGGCAAGCCGTTCCTGACGTACCAGAGCCGGACCTGGCTGCTCGACGGCGAGGGCAACAAGGTGCGGCCGCTGGCGACCGAGTCGGGCTTCTGGCGCATCCAGCCGGAGCGCCGGATCGAGGTCTGCCTCGCGCACCCGACCGGCATCGTGGAGATCTACCTGGGCGAGGTCGTCTTCCACAAGATCGAGCTGCGCACCGACGTGGTCGCCCGCACGGACACCGCGAAGGACTACGCGGCCGGGCACCGGCTCTACGGCCTGGTCAACGGCAGCCTCATGTACGCGTACGACATGGCGGCCATGGGACACCCGCTCCAGTCGCACACCTCGGCCGAGCTGAAGAAGGTCGCCGAGTTCACGCCCGACGAGTAGACCGGGCCCCGGCCCCGTCCACCGCGCTTCCGGCCCGCCGGTCGCTCCATGCCCGGCGGGCCGCCCGGAGTCACCCGCCCGCGCCGCCCCTGGGCCCGGTGGTGTCACACCGCGCCGCTTCCGGCCGATATCTACGCACCGATATCTACGGGCGGACCGTCCACGCGTGGACTGTCCCCGGGCGGAACGAGGAGCGGACGATGAGGCCACGGGCGTTGGTGCTGGCGCCGATGCGGGGCCCCGCGTGGGCCCGGTTGCGTGAGCTGGCCGAGGTGATCTACGAGCCGGTCCCCGTACGGCGTTCGCCGCGCGGCCACTCGGCGGCGGAGCTGGCCGCCCGGTTGGAGGAGGAGCGTGCCCGCATCCTCATCACCGACGGCGACGAGGTCGGCGGGCCGGTACTCGACCTTCCGCTGATGGCGATCGGCTGCACACGGGCGGAGCCGGTCAACATCGACATGGCGGCGGCCACGGCCCGCCGGATCCCCGTGCTGTGCGCTCCCGGACGCGACGCCGACGGGATCGCCGAGCTCACCCTCGCCCTGCTGCTGGCCGTGAGCCGCCGGCTGCTGGTGGCCGACCGGGACGTCAGGGCGGGGCGGGAGCGCGAGGAACGGGAGTGGCACCGGTCGTGGGAGCTCGCCGGCCGGACCTTCGGCATCGTCGGCGGCGGAGCGTCGGCCCGTGCGGTGACGTGGCGCATGAAGGGGCTCGGGATGCGCGTGATCGTCCACGACCCGGAGGCGCCCCGGGGGCGAAACGGCCTCGGCCGGCTGCTCGCCGAGGCGGACGTGGTCTCCATGCACGGGACGATCGCCCACGGCGCCGGTCGGTACGGACCGGTCGGTGGCGCCGGTGCGGCTCCACGCGTCGGCGCGGGTCACGCCACGGGACCGGCCGGTGCCGCCGCCGCGGTGCCGGGCAACGGGCTCGTGGCCGTCATCGGCGCGGGCGAGTTCGCGGCGATGAAGCCGGGAGCGATCTTCATCAACACCGCCCGGCCGGAGTGGCACGACGCCGACGCGCTGGTCGGGGCGTTGAAGTCGGGACATCTCGGCGGAGCCGCGCTCGACCACGCCCCCGCGGGCCCCGGGCACCCCCTGGCCGCCATGGACAACGTCGTCCTGACGCCGGGCATCGGCGGCGGGACGTACGACACCGAGGCGAACCACAGCCGGATGATCTGCGGGGACATCGTGCGCCTGCTCGGCGGAGAGACCCCGCTGCACTGTGCCAATCCCGAGGTCCTGCGGACCTCCTGAGCCATCGCGGCTCCGCGCGTCCGGTACGTCGTCGCGCGGGTCCCCGATGGGGAGAAAAGAAGAACCCCGGGCTCGCTCCGCCTGGGTGAGGCGGGCCGGCTGGACCAAGGCGGGGGATGGCTCCCACGCCGCCGGCTGCCCGGGGTTCCGGTGTCTGTCGTGGATTCGCCGGACGTCGTACGACATCCGGACGGAGGTCCGAATGGACGGCGTCCTAGCGGACAGCCACCTCGCTAGTCCAAGAATGAACCTTCATTGTTTGGACCACCTCCCTTCTGCGTGCTTCGTACGCTATGCGACGCCGCAGAGTGCGGCAACCGAATTAATGGGCCCCCGCCTCACATCGCTTGACCAGCGCTTTTCCCGCGGCACCGCGTGGGGCGCCCGTCCTTGTGCGATCCACTGACGATCACGTTCGCGGAGCGCCGTGCTCGCGTGGCGGACGTCCCGAGCCGGGGGCGCGGGGGAGCGCGGTCGCCGGAAGACGGCGGGCGAATCCATCGGCGATGTGATCGGCGATGGATTCGTACGAATCGGCGGCGCGGAGACTCGTACACTCTGTGCATGACCGACACTTGGCACGAGGAGTTGCGGGCGCGCGGCTACCGGGTCACACCTCAGCGTCAACTGGTGCTGGAGGCGGTCACCTCGCTCGGCCATGCGACGCCGGAGGACATCTGCTCGCGAGTCCAGGAGACGGCGCGCGGTGTCAACATCTCCACGGTCTACCGCACGCTCGAACTCCTGGAAGAGCTGGGCATGGTCACCCACACCCATCTGGGGCACGGCCCGCCCACGTATCACCTGGCCTCCGAGGCGGACCACGTGCACCTCGTCTGCCGTGGCTGCGGAGAGGTGACGGAGGTGCGGCCCGAGCTGGTGGAGGGACTGGTCCGCAGGCTGGAGGACGAGCTCGGCTTCGCCACCGACGTCCGCCACCTGACCGTCTTCGGCCGTTGCCGCGACTGCCGCTGACCCGTCGCGGCCCGAACGGCTACCGCCGGTCCGTGCGCGCTGCCTCCAGTCCTTCCCGCGGGCTGCGTTCGCGGCGCTCCCACACGTCGCCGCGGCCGCGGGGGCATCCCGGGCATCCGGGAGTGGCGGGCGGCAATAGCCTTGGGACATGCGCAGCCCTTTGCTGGACACACCCGGAGCCGTCGCCGCGGAGGCACCCGACGCGACGGTCGCCGCTCATTACGGAGAGCCCTTCGCCGAGCAGCGCGCGCTCGCGAGCGGCCGGGCCGTCGTCGACCGGAGCGACCGCGAGGTCGTCCGCGTCTCCGGCCCCGACAGGTTGAGCTGGCTGAACAGCCTGAGCTCCCAGAAAATCGACAACCTCGCGCCCGGCACTCCCGCCCAGACGCTGTTCCTGGATCTCCAGGGCCGGGTCGAGCACCATCTCGTCCTGGTGGACGACGGGGAGGCGGTCTGGGCGCACGTCGAGCCCGGCACCGCCGCCGAGCTGGTCGCCTTCCTGGAGAAGATGCGTTTCATGCTCCGGGTCGAGGTCGCCGATGTGACCTCCGACTACGCCGTCGTCTCCGTCGCCGCCCCCGGCGGCGCCGTACACCTGCCGGAGGCCCTCCCCGAGGGGACCGTCGTCGTCGGCGGAGACCTGCTGATCCCACGCGTACGGCTGGCCACGGTGGCGGAGGACCTCGGGCTCCGTCCGGCGGGGCTGTGGGCATACGAGGCGTTGCGCATCGAGGCGCACGTGCCGCGGCTGGGGATCGACACCGACCACAAGACGATCCCGCACGAGGTGGGCTGGATCGGCGAGGCGGTGCACCTGAGCAAGGGCTGCTACCGCGGCCAGGAGACGGTCGCCCGGGTCCACAACCTGGGCCACCCGCCGCGCCGGCTGGTCTTCCTGCACCTGGACGGCAGCGTCGACACGCTGCCGGGGCGCGGCGCCCCGGTGACGCTCCAGGACGAGGGCGAGGGGGCGCCGGTCGGCTACGTGGGCTCGGCGGCCCGCCACCACGAGCTGGGCCCGATCGCGCTCGCGGTCGTGAAGCGCACCGTCCCCGTGGACGCGGTCCTGCTCGCGGGCGGCGTGGCCGCGTCGCAGGAGGTCATCGTCCCGCCGGACGCGGGACGCAACGTGGAGATCGACCCGGCGCTGCGCCGCCGCATCCGCTGACGCGCCCCCGGCCGCCGCGACTCAGGCGGCGGCCCATGCGAGGCGGCAGACCCCGCGGACCGGCCGGTCGGTTCCGGAGAGCGGGAAGCCCGGCAGCCGGCGTCTGTGTGTGACGCCGGCGAGCCGCTCCCGATGGGAAGGATGTCCTACTTCGTCCAGATGGCGGCGTACTTGCCGTCCTCGCTGTTCACCTGGGCGGGGAAGTACCCCTCGCTCCTGAGCTCGTTGAACCGGCTCTGGTAGCCGGAGCTCGACATCCCCGTGTACTCGAACCAGCCGTCGATCTTGTCGTTGCGCCAGACGGCCGTGTACGTGCCGCCGGGGCCCACCGCGACGTAACCGGGGCGGTAGCCGTTGGAGACGCGCGCCCTGAACTCGGCCTCGTGCTCGGTGAACGACTTGCCGACGGTGACCTCCCACCGGACGCCCGAGGGGTTGGCCGTCCAGATCGCCGCGTACATCGGGGCGGCGGCGGTGCCGTACACGTCCACCGAGGCCGGCGCCAGGCCGTTGGCGACGGCGGAGGCGTTCGCGGAGGTGAACTGCGCGGCGGTCATGTTGTGCCGGGCGACGAACTTGCCGGACTTCTTCACGAAGACCGCCGCGAACCGGGCGCCGTCGCCGCTGCCGGTCGCCGTGACCACCGTCGGCTGGTAGCCCTTCGCGTTGTACTCGTCGAACCGCTGCTGGTAGCCCTGGGAGGACATGTCCTGGTACATGGCCCAGGAGACGCCGGGCGACTTGACCCACACACCGGCGTAGCTGGGGCCGGACGAGATGCTCAGGCTGACGGGCACGTATCCCTTGCCGCTGAGATCGTGGAACTTCTGCGCCTGCTGCGCCGCCGTGACGCCGTGATACGCGACGGACGCGGACGGCGCCTGAGCGTGGGCCGCGGCCGGCGTTCCCGCCACGGCCAGGGCGACAGCCGCGATGGCGAGCCTTCCAGTGGTACGCATGACCCTCCCCGGGGGTATGGACGCTCCGAACCTTGGGCGAGGCATGACCCTAACAGAGGAAGATCCGCGTCAAACCTCGATCAGTAAGGTGATCGGCCCGTCGTTTGTCAGCGACACCTTCATGTCGGCGCCGAAGACCCCGGTCTCCACGCGCGCGCCCAGCGACCTCAGCTCGTCCACCACCGCCTCGACCAGCGGCTCCGCCACCGGACCTGGGGCGGCCGCCTGCCACGTCGGCCGCCGGCCCTTCCGGGCGTCGCCGTACAGTGTGAACTGGCTCACTACGAGAAGCGGGGCGTCGACGTCGGAGCACGACTTCTCTCCGTGCAGGACGCGCAGCCCCCAGAGCTTGCCGGCGAGCCGGGCCGCCTCGGCCGGGCCGTCGGTATGCGTGGCTCCGACCAGGACGAGCAGGCCGGGCTCGTCGATCGCCCCCACGACCTCGCCGTCGACCACCACAGACGCGGAGCTGACCCGCTGCACGACCGCACGCATGGCCCCGCATTCTGCCATGTCCGCTTTCTCCCGGTGGACTCCGCGTACGGCGTGGGCCCGCCGGGCGCCCGAACGCCGAGGAAGCCGGAGCGGCGAGCCGGGTGAACCCGGCGCTGGGAAAGGCCGGGGAGGCGGGCCCGCCCACCCGGCGCTCGGGGCGGGCAGCGAGGCGGGGCCGGTGAATGCCGGGGATCGGGGCAGGGCGGGGAGGTATGCGCGGTGGACCGGGCGATCGGTACGAGTAGCGGCAGGTCGGGCATATCTCCGCTGATGCGTACACTCGCCGTATGTCCGAACTGATCGTCGAGGTGGTCCGCTCCGGTTTCGTGGAGTCCGTCCACAGGGCACGCGTGCTCGCCGTGGACGCGTCCGGGTCTCCCGTGATGCGCCACGGGGAGGTCGACACCCTGGTGTCGCCGCGATCCTCGATGAAGCCGCTGCAGGCGCTGGGCATGGTCCGGTCGGGGCTCCCGCTGGCGGACGAACTGCTCGCGCTCGCCTGCGCCAGCCACGCGGGCGAGGACTTCCACGTCGAGGGCGCGCGGAAGATCCTGGCGGAGGCCGGGCTGGACGAGAGCGCCCTCGGCTGCCCCGAGGCCCTGCCCGAGGACACCGCCGCACGGCACCGGGCGATCCGGGCGCACGCCGAGCCCGCCCGCGTCTTCATGAACTGCTCGGGCAAGCACGCCTCCATGCTGGCGACCTGCGTCGTGAACGGCTGGCCGGTCGGGACGTACCTCGATCCCGGTCACCCGCTGCAGCGGGCGATCCGGACGACCGTCGAGGAGTTCACCGGGGAGCGGGTGGCCGCCACCGGAGTGGACGGCTGCGGCGCCCCGTTGTTCTTCGTCTCGATGGTCGGCGTGGTGCGGGCCTTCCGGAGGTTCACGCTCGCCGCCGAGGGCACCCCCGAACGCCGGATCGCCGACGCCATGCGCGCCCACCCCGAGTGGACCAGCGGTACGGCACGGCCCGAGGCGGCGCTGATGCGCGCGTTGCCCGGGCTCATGGTCAAGGCCGGCGCCGAGGCGTTCGACGCGTTCGCGTTCGCCGACGGGCGGGCCGCCGCCGTCAAGATCGAGGACGGCGGGTCCAGGGCGCGGGTGCCGGTGACCGTCGCGGCCCTGCGCGCCCTCGGCCTGGACGCCCCGGAGCTGGACGGGTTCGCCGTCTCGCCCCTGCTGGGCGGCGGCAGGGAGGTCGGCGAGATCCGGGTCCGCCGCCCCTGACAGCCACGCGCCGCTCCTCGCGCGGCCCCGGCGGCGGTCCTAGAACGACCGGAACAGGCGGGCGGCGGAGATCGCGCCGGACGTCGTCATCGTGAAGGTCCGCATCGAGTCGGCGAACTTCGACAGGTCCCACTCCGCCGGGCCCTGGTACCAGTAGAGGTTGTCCGCCGGTCGGCCGTCGCCGTGGATGGAGGCCACCACGCGGGCCCACCGGTCCACGCCGTCGAAGACCACCGCGTACGGCAGATAGCGGGAGAACAGCTCGATCCGCTGCGCCGGGGGGATGTCGCCGATCTCCCCGGACGCGAGGTGCTCCCGGAAGCCGAGTGTGTGGGCGAGCACCGCCGCGCCCCTGGAGGTCTTCGCGGGCATGTACTGGCCGCCCACGGCGAGCGCGGCGCCCGCGATGATCAGAGCCAGGCCGATCAGCGCGTACGTGGTGAACCAGGCGAGCAGCACGGTCGCCACGACGCCCGTCAGGGTCGCCGCGACGCCGACGGTCGTCCAGCGCGTCCTGACCGAGTCGGGCCGCCGGGCGAACCACCCCTGGGTCACCACGTCCTGGTAGAGCTCGTCGCGCACCTTGCTGAGCCCGGCGGTGAACGACCCGTGCAACTGCGACAACAACACGGCGTCCCTGCCGTCGAAGACGGCGTCGTAGAGCGCCCGCTCGTACGGGAGCAGGGCGGCGACCGGCGCCGACGGCAGCCTGACCAGGAGCCAGTCAGGCGCGTCGTACGCCTGCCGGGGCTGCTCGTCGATCCGGAGGTAGCCGCGCACGGCGAGGTCCACGACGGTGGCGGTCACGTCGACCACGTCGGCCTGCTCGTCGATCAGCGTGCCGATCTGCCCGGGGCGCACGCCGTCCGGCGGGGTGAACTGGCCGTTCTGGTGCCCGACGACCACGCCGGACTGGGCGCCCACCACGCGGGCGTCCCGGCCGCGCGTCCAGTAGAGCAGCCCGACGCCGCCGACCAGCAGGAGCAGCAGCAGCGCGAGCGCGCCTCCCGTCACGGCGTTCAGCGTGAACGCGTTGGCCAGCTCGAAGCGGCGCTCCAGGATCGGCCCGGCGCCGGTCGCGCCCTTGGGATAGCCGACGACGATCGTCAGCACCTCGCCGTCCCGCAGGCCCTGCTGCTCGAACGCGGCGGTCGCCCCGGTCTCGTCGATCGACGCGCCGGTGCAGCCGATCGCCGAGGCCGGCTCGCCGGCGAAGCAGGAGAGGTTCTCGGCCCGGCCCGGGCCGCTCACCGACACCGTCACGTGCTCGGCCGGCCCCGCCACGGCGTACCAGCGGAGCTCCTCGCCGCCGCCGAGGGGCGTGACCGCGCCCTTCACGTCGTACTCGACCGTGCCGCTGCCGGTGAAGGTCATCGTCTCGCCGTCGAAGGAGGCGCCCCGGACGTTCGAGACGCGGTAGACGCGGTCGTTGCCGTCGTCGTGCCGCGTCCGGGTGAGGAACGTACGGCGCAGCGGCGCCCCGGAGAGCTCGATCTTCTCCACGACGTGGAGCGTGCCGTCCTTGCGCAGCTCCATCGTCACGTCGTCCTTGGTGACCGTCACCCGGTCCGCGTGGGCCGGTGTTCCTACGGCGCCGACCGTGACGAGCGCGAGCACCGTGAGCGTGACGGCCAAACCGAACCGGCGAGCGAGATCCACCATGAGCCAGCACTTTATCGGTCCGCGTTTGTCCGGATGTCGCCGTCGCTAGTCTGTGACGTCATGGCTCGTACGCGTGTGTACCGGGACGGGGCGCTGGCAGCCGAGGGCTTCCCGGTCGCGGAGGTCTCCGACCACCTGCGCGACCCCTCGGCGGTGGTCTGGCTCGACATGTGCGCGCCGTCCGAGGAGGACCTGGCCGAGATCGGCGAGGAACTGGGCCTGCACGAGCTGGCCGTCGAGGGCGCCCTCGGGCACCGCCAGCGGCCCAAGCTCGACGTGTACGACAGCCACATGTTCCTCAGCGTCTACGCCGGGACGTTCGACCGGGAGACGGGACGCCTCGACGTGTGCGAGGCGTCCGCGTTCGTCACCGAGAACGTCCTCGTCACCGTCCGCAAGTCCGAGGGCTTCGCGATCGACGAGGTGGTCCGGCGCTGGGACTCCTCGTCCCGCCTGGCCGGCAACGGGGTGGCCTTCCTGCTCCACGGGCTGCTCGACTATGTGGTGGACAGCCACTTCGAGGCGGTCGAGGCCATGGACGAGCAGGTCGAGGCGCTGGAGGAGACGCTGTTCGAGGAGCGTCCGATCGGCCCGGACGAGCAGCGCCGCACCTTCGAGATGCGCAAGGGCCTCGCGGTCCTGCGCCGCATCGCCATGCCGACGCGCGAGGTCGTGAACACGCTGCTGCGGCGCGAGGGCGACATCGCCGAGGGGGCGATGGCCCCCTACTACCAGGACGTGTACGACCACGTGCTGCGCGTCACCGAGTGGGTGGACTCGCTGCGCGACCTCATCGCGAACATCCGCGAGGCGCATCTGACCATGCAGGGCAACCGGCTCAACCTGATCATGAAGCGGGTGACGGGCTGGGCCGCCATCATCGCCGTGCCCACCTTGATCACCGGGTTCTACGGTCAGAACCTGCCGTTTCCCGGGTTCGAACGGCCATGGGGGTTCTGGGCGTCCACGGCCCTCATCGTGCTGGCGTCGGCCCTGCTGTACCGGCTGTTCCGCGGGCGCGACTGGCTCTGACGCCCTCCACCGAAAGGGTGTCCGAAACAACAGAAACGGTGCGCCCGAAATCCGGTGCTGTCGGTGGTGGATTCCGGGAGGAAACCACCCCATCCGGTACGGCTAAAGCCCGCGTCGGAGCCCGCGCCGCCACGGAGTCGGCAGATCCCCGGGGACGGCCACGCCACGCTGGATAAACTGCGGGCCCGGCCGCCGGGCACGGGCCGGAGCCCCCGACGGGCCGGCGACGCCCGGGGCGCCGACTCCCGACCGTGGCAGGACGTCAGCAGATCCCACCCGAGGTGCCATGCGCGAGCACAGGAAAGCCCGGCGTTCCCTGACCGTCTCGGCCGCGGCCCTGCTGGCCGCCTGCCCCCTGCTCACGGGATGCGCCCAGGCGGTGAGCCAGGCCGCACGGGTGGCGCCGCCGCCCGCGGGAAGGCCGCCGGTGGTGATGTTCCTCGGCGACAGCTTCACGGTCGGCTCCGGGCCGGTCGCCGAGTGGGACAGTTACGCGGCGGGGACGGCCAGGGCTCTGGGCTGGCAGCTCATCACGGCCGGAGGCTCGGGCACCGGCTACGTCGCGACGGGCCGGGTCGGCCGCACGTTCGAGCAGTCCTTCACCCGGCAGCTCGCCTGGCGGCCGGCTCCGGATCTGGTCGTCGTCTCCGGCGGGCACAACGACCGGCGGGCCCGTCCCGCGACCGTCCGCGCGGCCGCGCTGCGCCTGGTGGCGGACGTGCGGAAGCGCTGGCCGTCGGTCAGGATCGTGCTCGTCGGGCCCATCTGGATCGACACGGCGCCGCGGTCGGCCCAGCACACCAGGGACGCCATCGCGAGCGCGGCCTGGCTGGCCGGTGTGCCGTTCCTCGACCCGCTGACCCAGCGGTGGATCACGGGTGACCGGGCCAGAGTGCTGCTGCCCGACGGCGTCCACCCCACGCTGTACGGCCATCTGCGGCTGGCCCGGTGGCTGGCGGCGAGCCTGCGTGCGCGCGGTCTCGCCGGCGACGAGGCCGCTCCGCCGGCCCTGATCGGCCCCGTGTCCTCGTGACCGGCCGATCGGCCCGGATCACCAGGGGCCGTACGGGCCGTGGTTGCCGCCTCCGCGGTACTGGCTCACGGCCGGCTTCACGTCGGCGAGGTAGATGCCGGACGCGATGACCGCGGCGATCGTGAAAATGCTCGGCAGGCCCATCCCCATGCCCCCGTAGTTGACCGCGGCGGCGAACGTGAACAGCGTCGCGAAGCCCAGGATGATCAGCCACAGCTGCTTGGTCTGCTTGCCCGCGGCGGGGAAGGCGCGCGAGGGGATCCGGATCGCGTGGATGAATGCCCAGATCGACAGGACGAAGGCCCCGATGGAGAGCAGCCAGAAGATGAGACTCAGGATGTTGTTGACGGGGCCGAACATGGACTCTCCCAGGCGGTCACGGTCTCTGTCGCCCCCAGACTAATGCGGCCCGAGCCTGCCCGAGCTCTCCGAGCCGGCCCGGAAACCCGGCGGGCCCGCACCGGCCGGAACCGGTGCGGGCCCGCGTGGTGGCGCCTCAGGCCTTGGGCGTGGTGCGGGGGCGGCCCGGCCTCCGCTCCGTGGTGGTGGTGGCGGCGACCGGCGGCTCGGCCGACTTGGAGACCTCCTCCAGCTCCAGCGCGGCCTCGCCGCTCACCTTGCTGACGATGCGGCGGCCGCGCACGGCCAGCTCGTCGTACAGCTCGTTGAAGCGGGCGGCGGCGGTGTCGGCGTACTCGCGGGCCTTGTTCGGGAAGTCCTTGGCGACGGCCTCGGCCCTGTCCTGGAACGTGGAGGCGGCCTCGCGGGCCCGGCCGGGGAAGTCCTTCGCGGTCTCGCGCAGCTCGCCCCTGCGGGCCTGCAGCTTCTGGAGCTGATCCGGCAGCTCGCGCAGCTTCTCGACGGCGTAGTCGCCGGCGCCCGCGACCGCGTAGAACGGCTTGGACTCGGTGATCTTCTTGACCTCGGTGGTGAGAGTCATCGGTTACCCTTCCTTGGCATCCGGTGTGGCGGTGTTCTCCGTTGGAACCGCGTCACCAGGCGGGGGCTCGGCCGGTCGCGACGGCTGGGCCCCCGGATCCCCTGCGCGGTTCTCCTTGCGGAACGACTCGTAAATGTCGATCAACACCTGACGCTGACGCTCGGTGATGGTGACATCGGCCCGGATCGCGGTCAGCACGTCGCTGTCCGGCTCGCGATCCTCGATCAGCCCGGCCTGCACGTACAGCGCCTGAGCGGAGATGTGCAGACCCTTGGCGATCTGGTTGAGGATCTCCGCGCTCGGCTTGCGCAGGCCGCGCTCGACCTGGCTCAGATAGGGATTCGAGACCCCCGCCTGCGCGGCGAGCTGGCGCAGAGAGATCTTCGCCTGCTGCCGCTGCTGGCGGATGTACTCGCCGATCGAGCCGACCTTGGGTAGTTCCATACCCCCCAGTCTGCACACACACTGCTTGCAATTGCAAACTCGGTGGCAAACACCTGCAAGCAGTGGAGTGTCAGGCGGGAAGCAGCCAGAGGAGCGGGGCCGAGACGGCCAGGGCGGCGGACGCGGTCAGGACGGCGTACCTGACGTGCGGAGGAAGGTCGATGTGGGGCTTGACGAGCCGGTCGACGCGGGCCATCACGTTCTGCCCCGACGTGGCGCCGAGCGCGCCGTGCGGCGTCGGGACGGCGGTGGCGGCGCCGAACCTGAGGAGGGCGGTGGCGAGCCGCTTCGGCGAGCAGTAGCGGCGGGCGCGGTCGTCGGCGGCCATCTCGATCAGCAGCGCCACGGACGCCTGCGTGTCCCGGACCACGGCCGACCAGGGAAGCGCCCGGAGCAGTGCCCCGAACGGCAGCAGCACCAGGTCGTGCCGCTCGCGCGCGTGCGCGATCTCGTGCGCGAGCATCGCGTCCAGCTCGTCCTGCGAGAGCAGGTCGAGCGTGCCCGCGCTGATGACGACCTCGGACTTCAGCCCCGGCACGCAGTACGCCGCCGCTCCCGGGTGGTCCACCACGCGGACGCCCGGGACGGCGGGCTCCTCCCGCGCGATCAGCTTGAGCAACATGCGGTGGCGGCGCTGGGCGCGCAGCGTCTGGACGCCGGCCGCGACGAGCACGGCAACGAGCACCGCGAGAAGGGTGAATCCGCTGAGCAGCGCGCACAGCCGGATCACGTCGTGCGGCTCGCGCACGTCGAACTCGCCGCCGGTCAGCAGGATGGAGAGTCCGTGCACGACCCCGGCGCCGTAGGGGGCCAGGGCGTACGCGAGGAGGGCTCCGGTCGTGGCGAGTCCCCAGGTCACGCCGAGGGACTGCCACAGGAGGATGGCCGTGCGAGGGGCACGCCAGGTCCAACGCGCGGAGGTCAGGCGCCAGGCGCCGACCGCGCATGCCAGGGCGAGGGCCGCCAGGACAGCCGCCGCGATCACTGCTCCTCCAGCTCCGTGAGGGCTCTTCGCAGGATCTCGGCCTCGGACCCGGAGACGGCCTGGGCGAAGCGCGTGAGCGCCGCGCTGCGGTCGCCCGTCAGGTCCAGGGCTTCGAGCATGAGCTCGGTGACGTAGGCGTCCCTGCTCTCGGCGGGCTCGTAGCGCCACGCGCGCCCGTCCCGGGTGCGGTTGAGGAACCCCTTGCGGGAAAGACGGTCGAGTACGGTCATCACGGTCGTGGGTGCGAGGTCGCGGTCCTCGATCAGGCGGCCGACCTCGCGTGCTGTCAGGGGAGCGCTCTGCGCCCAGAGAATGTCCATGATGGTACGTTCAAGATCGCCAAGTCCTTTCACGCCCACAAGCCTACCCGGGGTAGTACTACGTCCCGTAGAGGGGAGCGTGTCATGAGACTCACGCTGGTCCGGGGCGACATCACCGAGCAGAACGTGGACGCCATCGTCAACGCCGCCAACTCCTCGCTGCTCGGAGGCGGCGGGGTGGACGGCGCGATCCACCGGAAGGGCGGCCCGGAGATCCTGGAGGAGTGCCGGGCGCTGCGCGCGTCCCGGTACGGCGGCGGCCTTCCGGCCGGCCAGGCCGTCGCGACCACGGCGGGACGGCTGCCCGCCCGATGGGTGATCCACACCGTGGGGCCGGTGTATTCGCGAAGTGAGGACCGGTCTCACCTGCTGGCCTCCTGCTACCGGGAGTCGCTCAACGTCGCCGACACGCTCGGCGCGGCGACGATCGCGTTCCCCGCCGTGTCGACCGGTGTCTACCGCTGGCCGATGGACGACGCCGCCCGCATCTCGGTCACCACCGTGCTGCGGTCCGGGTCGAAGATCGACGAGGCGCGTTTCGTACTCTTTGACTTCGCAGCATATGAGATCTTCGACCGTGTTCTTCGAGAATTCGGGTGATTCGGCGGATCCTGTCCACGGGTTTGCCGTTCCATGCGGAAAGCTTGGCGTCGAGCGGCTCAGGCGACGGCGGACCAGGGGATCGTCAGCTCGCCGAGACGCCAGCGGGACGGCCCGCCCAGAGGAGGCGCGACGGCCACCGGCCAGTCCCGCGCCAGCAGCTCGGCCGTCCTGATCCAGCGCTGGCGGGCGCCGTACGCCGCGAACGGCGCGCAGGTCGCCCAGGCGCGGTCCCACTGCCGGAGGAACTCGTGAACCGGCTCGCCGGGGACGTTCCGGTGGATCAGCGTCTTCGGCAGCCGTTCCGCCAGGTCGGAGGGGCGGTCGAACCCGCCGAACCTGGCGGCGAACGTCAGAGTGCGCGGCCCCTCCGCCCCGAGCGCCGCCCACACCGCGCGGTGGCCGACCTCCGAGCAGGTGCCCTCGACGATCAACCCGCCGGGGGCGATCCGTGAGCGCAGCAGGTCCCAGTACGCCCAGGCGTCGGCCTCGGCGTACTGCCTGAGCACGTTGAACGCCCGCACGACCAGCGGCCGCCGCGGCACCGGCAGCTCGAAGCCGCCCCGCACGAAGGTCAGCCCCTCCCGCTCGTACGGCAGGGCCGCCGCCACGCGGGCCGGGTCGATCTCGACGCCCACGACCTCGACCCGCGGGCACACCGCGCGCAGCCGTACGAACAGCTCCAGGGTGGTGACGTGCGAGGCGCCGTAGCCGAGGTCGGCCACGAGCGGCGCCCCGGGAGCCGAACGGAGCAGGGGGGCGTGGACGGCGGCGAGCCAGCGGTCGGACCGGCGGAGCCGGTTGTGGCCCGTGGTGCCGCGGGTGATCTCGCCGACGGGTCTGCGCACGCCAGACCGTACTTCAGGCCGCGCACCGGAACGTACGTCAGACACATCGGACCCCACGCCGCACGTCAGACCCGGTGGACCTTGTGCTGGGCGGCCTGGGCGCGCGGCCGGATCACCAGGCGGTCGATGTTGACGTGCGCGGGGCGGGTGACGGCGAAGGCGATCACGTCGGCCACGTCGTCGGCGGTGAGCGGGTCGGGCACACCCTCGTAGACCTTGGCGGCCTTCTCCGCGTCCCCCCGGAACCGGGTGAGCGAGAACTCCTCGGTCTGCACCATGCCGGGCGCGATCTCGATGACGCGGACCGGCTCGCCGCACAGTTCGAGGCGCAGCGTCTCGGTCATCGAGGTCTGGGCGTGCTTGGCCGCGCAGTATCCGCCGCCGCCCTCGTACGAGACCAGGCCGGCGACCGACGTGAGCATCAGGAGCACGCCGTCGCCGGAGGCGATCAGCTTGGGCAGCAGCGCGCGCGTCATGCGCAGCGAGCCGAGCACGTTGACGTCGTACATGCGCTGCCAGTCGTCCACCAGGCCCGAGGCCACCGGTTCGAGGCCGAAGGCGCCGCCCGCGTTGTTGATCAGGACGTCGCACCGGTCGAGCGCGGCGGCGAAGGCGTCGACGGAGTCCTGCGAGGTCACGTCGAGCGTCGCCGGGCGGATGGAGGGCACTTCGGCGGCGAGCTCGTCGAGCCGGTCGCGCCTACGTGCCGCGGCCACCACCTCGAACCCCTCCGCCGCGAGCCGCCGGGCCGTCGCCGCCCCGATGCCGCTGCTCGCTCCGGTCACCACCGCGGTCTTGGCCATCGCCTCGCTCGCCTCGCTCCAAAGAAGGTTTTCGCCCAGGTCTCGGCCCGGATCCTGATCGCGGGCCGAGTTCTCATCTTTCCAGGAGCTCTGGAAGGCTGCGGAACCGGACGATTGGGGAATCTTGTCGGGTTTCTTGGGGTTGTTACCCTTCTGGAGGTGGTTCGGGTGGCGCTGAGGCGGCGTCGGGTCAACCGGGTGGCGACGATCAGCATGCACACGTCGCCGCTGGACCAGCCGGGTACGGGCGACGCCGGCGGCATGAACGTGTACGTCGTCGAGGTGGCCAAACGGCTGGCCGCCCTCGGCATCGAGGTCGAGATCTTCACCCGGCAGACGGCCAGGGACCTGCCGCCGACGGCCGAGATCACCCCCGGCGTCTCCGTGCGGCACGTCACCGCCGGGCCGTACGAGGAGCTGGACCGCGCGGACCTGCCCGCCCAGCTCTGCGGCTTCCTGTCCGGCGTGCTGCGCACCGAGGCGATGTACGAGCCCGGCCGCTACGACGTCATCCACTCGCATTACTGGCTTTCCGGGCAGGTGGGCTGGCTCGCCAAGGAACGCTGGGGCATCCCCCTCGTGCACACCATGCACACCATGGCCAAGGTGAAGAACCTGCTGCTCGCCGAGGGCGACCGGCCCGAGCCCACCGCGCGCGTCCTCGGGGAGGAGCAGGTCGTCGGCGTGGCCGACCGCCTGGTCGCCAACACCGAGGCGGAGGCGCGCGAGCTGATCGAGCTCTACGACGCGCCCACGGACCGGGTGGCCGTCGTCAACCCCGGGGTCAACCTCGGCGTCTTCCAGCCCGCCTCCAAAGGAGCGGCCCGCCGCCGCCTCGGACTCCCGCAGGACGCCCACGTGCTGCTCTTCGTCGGCCGCATCCAGCCGCTGAAGGGCCCCGACGTGCTCATGAAGGCGGTCGCCCGGATGCTCGTGGCGGATCCGTCCCTGCGCTCCCGGCTCGTCGTGGCGTTCGTCGGAGGGCCGAGCGGCAACGGCCTGGCCCGCCCGTCGCTGCTCGCCGAACTCGCGGGGGAGCTCGGCATCGCCGACGTCGTACGGCTCTCGCCGCCCGCGCCGCAGCGCGAGCTGGCGGACTGGTACCGGGCGGCGGACGTGACCGTCGTCCCCTCGCACAACGAGTCCTTCGGCCTCGTCGCCCTGGAGTCCCAGGCGTGCGGCACGCCCGTCGCGGCCGCCTCCGTCGGCGGCCTGCGCACGGCGGTCGAGGACGGCGTGTCCGGCATCCTCCTCGACGGGCACGACCCCGAGGAATGGGCGGTGGCGCTGCGCGGCCTCCTCGGCCACCCGGCCTGGCTCGAATACCTCTCCGGCAACGCCGTACGGCATGCGGCGGCCTTCGGCTGGTCGGCCACCGCGGCCCGGCTCGTCGACGTGTACGCGGGGGCGATGGCCCGGCTGCACCGTGTCCCGATCGCCGTCAACTCCTGAGACCCTGGGGAGTGTTGCCGGCGGATGCCGGGTTCGCGCGCCGCGCCCCGGGGCAGGGGCAGACGGTCGAGCCCGGCGAGGAGGAGACATGAGTGACCTCGAAGAAGTGATCGACGGCGCCTTGAAGGCCGCGGACCTCGCCTACGAGCGGCCGCGCCCCGGCGCGTTTTTGGTCAAACTGCCCGGCCAGCACAAGCTCGCCACCATGACCTGGCTCGTCCTCGGCGACCAGGCGCTCAGCGTGGAGGCGTTCTTCTGCCGGCAGCCGGACGAGAACCACGCCGAGTTCTACCGCTGGCTGCTGTCCAAGAACGGCTCGATGTACGGCGTCCACTTCGCGCTGGACGGTGAGGGCGACGTCTACCTCGTCGGCCGGGTGCCGTTCGACGCGGTGACCGAGGCCGAGATCGACCGGGTGCTGGGCTGCGTGCTCACCTATTCCGACGAGTCCTTCGACCGCGCGCTCGAACTCGGGTTCGCCTCCTCCATCCGCAGGGAGTGGGAGTGGCGGGTCAAGCGGGGAGAGTCCCTCGCCAACCTGCAGGCGTTCGCGAGGTTCGCCGATCCGGCGCGGAACCCCGCATAAAACCGCACGGACTAAGCTTTCTGCCTATGGCGACTTTGGTGCTGCTGCGGCATGGCGAGAGTGAGTGGAACGTCAAGGGCCTGTTCACCGGGTGGGTGGATGTCACGCTCTCCCCGGCGGGCGAGGACGAGGCGCGGCGCGGCGGGCAGCTTCTGCTCGACGCCGGTGTCCGCCCCGATGTGGTGCACACCTCCCTCCTGACCCGGGCGATCAGGACGGCCAACCTGGCGCAGGAGGTGGCCGACCTGCTGTGGCTGCCCGTCCACCGCTCCTGGCGGCTGAACGAGCGCCACTACGGCGCGCTCCAGGGCAAGGACAAGGCCCAGACCCGCGCGGAGTTCGGCGACGAGCAGTTCATGCTGTGGCGCCGCTCCTACGACGTCCCGCCGCCCCCCATCGCCGACGACGACGAGTTCTCGCAGGCCGGCGACCCCCGGTACGCCCTGCTCCCGCAGGAGCTCATGCCGAGGACCGAGTGCCTCAAGGACGTCGTCGACCGCATGCTCCCGTACTGGTACGACCGGATCGTCCCCGACCTCGCGGCCGGGCGCACCGTCCTGGTCGTCGCGCACGGCAACTCGCTGCGCGCCCTGGTCAAGCACCTCGACGGCATCGACGACGCGTCGATCGCCAAGCTCAACATCCCGACCGGCATCCCGCTGCGCTACGAGCTGGACGAGGACTTCCGCCCGCTGAACCCGGGCGGCGACTACCTCGACCCGCAGGCCGCCGCGGCCGCCATCGAGGCCGTGGCCAACCAGGGCCGCTGACCCGTACGGGTGATCCCGCGAGCGCGGGCGACCCCCGGAGACACGAACGCGGAACGGCGCGGCAGGGGAGACCTGCCGCGCCGTTCCGCGTCATGTGAGGGATGCCGGGGTCAGTCGGGGTTCCGCGAGCCGGTGACGAGATAGACGACGTCGCGCGCGACGCTGACGGCGTGGTCGGCGTACCGCTCGTAATAGCGGCCGACGAGGGTGATGTCGATCGCCGACTCGACGCCGTGCGACCACCCCTTGTCCAGCAGCACGCGGAAGAGCCGGCGGTGCAGCCGGTCCATGGCGTCGTCGTCGCTCTCCAGCTCCTTGGCAGTCTCGACGTCGCGCGAGACGATGCAGCTCCCGGTCTTGACGATCAGGCGTTCGGCGATGGCGCCCATCTCCACGAACGTGTCGCGCAGCTCGGCCGGGATCGCCGACTCGGGGTGGCGCATCCGGGCGACCTTCGCGATGTGCTCGGCGTGGTCGCCCATGCGTTCCAGGTTGGAGGCCATGCGCAGCGCGGTGATGACGGTGCGCAGGTCGACGGCCACCGGCTGCTGGGTGGCCATCACCTCGTAGATGGATGCCTCGATCTCGGCGTAGAGGCGGTTGACCTCCTCGTCCCGGGAGATCACGTTCTCCGCGAGCTGGAGGTCGGCGTCCAGCAGTGCGGTGGTGCTCCTCGACACGGCGGAGCGGACGAGCCGGGTCATCTCCACCAGGCGGTCGGTAAGGGCTTCCAGCTCATCGTGGTAGGCGTCGCGCATGCCGATCACGCTACGCGGGGTTCCGTGAACGAACCTCGACCGTCAGATGAACTTTTCCGGAAAAGCCATGGTCACGCCCCATCAGGGAGGATATCCGGCGAGAAAGGCCGCCTACATTTGGAACCGTGAACGAGTTGCTGGCCAGCCTGGCGGCGATGGCGGGGTTCATCCTGGGGGCCGTCGTCATGCTGGCGATCAGCCGCCAGTCCGAACACGAGCAGCGGCCCGAACCCTCCGACGAGACGTTGTCGTCCGGCGTCGCCTCGGTCCTCGCGGTGCTCCCTTCGTCGGCGGTCGTACTCGACCGGGACGACCGAGTGTTGCGCGCGAGCTCCGCCGCACGCGCCTTCGGCCTGGTGCGGGGCGAGTCCCTCATGGCCGCCGAACTGCTCGCCCTGGCGAGGAAGGTCCGCAGGGACGGCGAGATCCGCGAGAGCGAGATCGAGACGGCCGGGCGCAGGTTCGGGCAGGAGTCCACCACCTTCGCCGTACGGGTGGCCCCGCTGGGCTCACACGGCCAGGTGCTCGTCCTGGCCGAGGACCAGACCGAGAGCCGCCGGGTCGAGGCGGTGCGCCGCGACTTCGTGGCCAATGTCAGCCACGAGCTCAAGACGCCGGTCGGGGCCCTGAGCCTGCTCGCCGAGACCATCCAGGACGCGGCCGACGACCCCGAGGCGGTGACCCGCTTCGCCGGCCGGATGCAGCACGAGGCCGCGCGGCTGACCTACCTGGTGCAGGACCTGATCACCCTCTCCCGGATCCAGGGCGCCGACCCGATCCCCACGCCCGGCGCGGTGGCGGTCGACGACGTCGTCCACGAGGCGATCGACCGGTGCAACACCAAGGCGTCGTCCAAGAACATCACCCTCGTCGCCGGGGGACGGGACGGCCTGCGCACCTGGGGCGACGAGGACCTGCTGGTCACCGCCCTGCACAACCTCATCGACAACGCCGTCGCCTACAGCCCCGAGCACACCCGGGTCGTGGTCAGCGTCCGGCCGGTCGGCGACTCGGTGGAGGTGAGCGTCAGCGACCAGGGCATCGGCATCCCCGAGTTCGCCCAGGAACGCATCTTCGAGCGCTTCTTCCGCGTGGACACCGCCCGGTCGCGCGCCACCGGGGGCACCGGCCTCGGGCTCGCCATCGTCAAGCACGTCGCCGCCGCCCACGGCGGCGAGGTCACGGTCTGGAGCAAGGAAGGCTCCGGATCGACCTTCACCCTCCGCCTTCCCGCATTCGGCGGCACGGCGGGGGCGCCAGCAAGCACAACGACCCCCATGGAGGCCGCGAAGTGACCCGGGTACTCGTCGTCGAGGACGAGGAGTCGTTCTCGGACGCCCTGTCCTACATGCTCCGGAAGGAAGGCTTCGAGGTGGTCGTGGCGGCCACCGGCCCCGAGGCGCTGGACGCCTTCGACCGCAACGGCGCGGACATCGTCCTGCTCGACCTGATGCTTCCCGGCCTGCCGGGCACGGAGGTGTGCCGTACGCTCCGGCAGCGCTCCAAGGTGCCCGTGATCATGCTGACCGCCAAGGACAGCGAGATCGACAAGGTGGTGGGTCTGGAGCTGGGCGCGGATGACTACGTCACCAAGCCCTTCTCCTCGCGGGAACTCGTGGCCCGCATCCGCGCGGTGCTGCGCCGCCAGGGCGACGTCGAGGAACTGGAGACCGCGATCCTCGCGGTCGGCCCGGTCCGGATGGACGTCGACCGGCACATCGTGGCCGTGCGCGGGGAGCACGTACAGCTCCCGCTCAAGGAGTTCGAGCTGCTCGAAGTGCTGCTCCGCAACGCCGGCCGGGTCCTCACCCGCGGCCAGCTCATCGACCGGGTGTGGGGCGCCGACTACGTGGGCGACACCAAGACGCTCGACGTCCACGTCAAGCGGCTGCGCGCCAAGGTCGAGACCGATCCCTCCAACCCGCGCTGCATCCTCACCGTGCGCGGCCTGGGCTACAAGTTCGACCCCGTGGACGCCTGAGCCGGTTCCCCCGGGGCGACCGCCCCGGGGGACCGCCCGGCCCTCGTGAGCCGTCTCGCGCCGTTCGCACCGGCGTCTCCCCGTGGCCGTGGCCTCGGGAGGCCATCGCAACACGCGTGGAAACCCGGACCCGGAAGGACACACGAACCCCTTGCCCTGTACGGGGGCAAGGGGTTCGGGTCGTTCGTGTCGCGCCTCGGCGGGGACGCCGAGCCAGGGGGCCGGGATCAGCCCGCGCTGGTCGTCTCGGCGCCCGTGTCGGTGCCGGTGGCCGTACCCGTGGTGCCGTCGGCGGCGGTGTCCGTGGCAGCCGTGTCGGTGGCGGCGGTGTCCGTGGCAGCCGTGTCGGTGGCGGCGGTGTCCGTGGCGCCGGCGTCGGTGGTCGTGCCGGTCGCGGCGGTGTCCGTCGCCGGAGCCTGCGCGTCGCCGGCGGGCGGCAGCGTGGCGAACTCGCGGCTGCGCGGGATGACCGGGACGGACATCGTGACGTCGCCCGCGTTCTTGAACTTGAGCGTCAGCTTCAGCGTCTCGCCGCCGAGAAGCCGCTGCTTGAGGCCCTCGACCGTGGTGTTGGGCGACTTCACCAGCGTGTCGGGCGCGAGCTGGAACGCGTTGGGGATCCGCACGGACGTGGCCTGGCCGCCGTCCGGGATGATCGCGGTGAGGGCGTCCGGGCCCGAGTTGGTGTTCACCATGGTGAGGTAGAGCGGCGCGGAGCCGCCGGCCGCGATCTGGGCGCCGGACTCCGGCCCCAGGACGAACGCCTGGGCGATCTTCACGCCGTTGTGTCCGTAGTCCATGTCCACGCCGCTGCCGGTGATGTGGACGCCCGCCTCGGTCGGTGCGTACGGGACGTTGACGTTGGCGTCGAACCCGGCGCCGCACGCGGCCAACGCAGGAGCGACAGCGAGGAGCGCGGCGACGGCGATCGCCCTGCGGCGGCTGGTGCTGCTCACGGTTCGAATCTCCTTGGTATGCACGTTTTTGAGCAGCAAACACCATATCCGCGTCTCACCGTGGTCACGGACGCGGCCTCCTCGTAGCGGGACCTGGTTTTGCAGGTCACCCGGTATGTCCTACTTTGCCATTCACAGAGTCGACTGCTTGTCAAGTCCTAAAATGAGGGCTTGACCTGCAGTTATGTTCATTTCACTGTTCCGGGAGCCTGGAAGCGCGTGGTACTCTGGAGTACAGCGGAAGGGGTACTTGTCACATGACTTTCCAGGTCGGCGACACTGTCGTCTACCCCCACCATGGGGCTGCTCGGATCGAGGCCATCACGACCCGAACCATCAAGGGTGAGGAAAAGACCTACCTGGTGTTGAAGGTCGACAAAGGCGACCTCACCGTCCAGGTGCCAGCGGAAAACGCCGAACTCGTCGGTGTGCGTGATGTCGTCGGCCAGGAAGGCCTTGAGCGTGTCTTCGACGTCCTGCGCATGCCGCACACGGAGGAGCCGACCAACTGGTCCCGCCGCTACAAGGCCAACCTGGAGAAGCTGGCGTCCGGTGACGTCAACAAGGTGGCCGAGGTCGTCCGTGACCTGTGGCGACGCGACAAGGAGCGCGGGCTCTCCGCCGGTGAGAAGCGGATGCTCGCCAAGGCTCGGCAGATCCTGGTGAGCGAGCTGGCGCTGGCGGAGAAGACCAACGAGGACAAGGCCGAGGCGCTGCTCGACGAGGTGCTGAACTCCTGAACACGACATCACCAAGGGTGGGCATCGGTGTCGATGTCCACCCTTTCGCATCCGGTCGTACGCTCCACCTCGCCGGACTGCACTGGCCTGGGGAGACGGGGCTCGAGGGACACTCCGACGGGGACGCGGCGGCGCACGCCTGCTGTGACGCCCTCCTGTCGGCGGCCGGCCTCGGCGACCTCGGCGGTCTCTTCGGCACCGCCGATCCCCGGTGGGCCGGAGCCGCCGGAGCCGTCCTGCTGGAGGAGGCGGCCCGCCAGGTGCGGGCCGCCGGCTTCGAGATCGGCAACGTGGCTGTCCAGATCATCGGAAACCGGCCCAAACTCGCGCCTCGCCGTACGGAGGCGGAGAAGGCCCTGGGGGCCGCCGTGGGGGCTCCTGTGAGCGTGAGCGCCACCACCACGGACGGGCTGGGGCTCACGGGACGCGGAGAGGGCGTCGCGGCGATCGCGACCGCCATCGTCTTCGGCTGACCCGTACCGGATTCCTCCGCCGAAGGGACGGCCGTCTCCCAAAGGGACATGCAAACCTGGATGCGGACGAGGGCGTCCTATTCATCGCGGGGGCGGCGACCCGGAATCCGGGCGCGGAAAGGGTCGCCGTCCCATTTCCGATGATTCGTCAGCTAACCGGGTAAAACCCAGTCGGACGTGAAAGACGTCACTTCGACGGGGGGCTGGCAATGATCGGAGCGGTCGTCGGTGCCATCATCATCGGCATCATCATCGGGGCGTTGGCGCGGCTGATACTTCCGGGCCGCCAGAACATCAGCATCGGTCTCACGATCATCGTCGGCATCGTCGCCGCGCTGATCGGTTCGCTGATCGCCAGCGTCCTCGGTGTCGCGAACACTCGGGGCATCGACTGGGTCGAGCACCTCATCCAGTTGCTCCTCGCGATCGTCGGCGTGTACGCGGTCACCCGGGCTCGGGGAAGCAGCCAATGAGTGGCCGGAAAGTAAACGAATATCTTCCGGACAATGGGTAGTGATCTCCCTTGACGGTGAATGTGTCACCCTCAAGGGAGGTCGGTCATGACCATCGAATCCATTCTCGGCGCCATCGTGATCGGTGCGGTGATCGGTGCGCTGGGGCGCCTGTTCCTCCCCGGCAGGCAGCCGATCGGCTGGATCCTCACCATTGTCGTCGGCATCGTGGCGGCTCTCATCGGCACCGCCATCGCCCAGGTCCTCGGAGTCGATACCACGCCCGGCATCGACTGGATCGAGCTGGTCATGCAGGTCGTGCTCGCCGTCGTCGGCGTCGGGATCGTCGCCGGCATCCGCGGCCGAACGAGCGTCTAGCCGTCCCGGGAACGTCCCGGCCACGAGCGGCCGCCTGACGCGCACCACGCGCCGGGCGGCCGCGCCCGAGCAGGAGAAGGCCCGTACGGCCCTCCGGGAGTACCGGAGGGCCGTACGGGCCTTCTCGCGCGTCCTGGGCCGGTCAGTCCGGCGGGAGCGGGGTGCTGCGCATCCGCCCGGACGGCGGGTCGGCCGGCATCGGCTCGTCCGCCTCCTCCGCCGTGCCGTACGGCCGGCGATCGGCCTGCCGGATCTCCTCGTCGTCCGCGGCCTCGGATCCGTGGGCCGGGTCGGGGACGTCGGAAAGCCTGCGGAGCGGCTGGGTGTCCACCTCCGCCTCCGTCCCGCGGGTCTCCTCGCGCGCGCTTCCGTTCTCCTGCCCGGGCTGCTCGCCCGGACCCGCTTCGCCGCCGGGCTCGGTGGTCTCGTCGGGGTGCTTCTCGGCGGGCGTGTCCTCGGGGGCGTCCCGCCGCGCCTCCGGCTCCGCGGAAGGGGCGCTGTTCGGGAGCGGATGGACGAGGACGTCGCCGGTGTGCGGCCGGACGAGGTCGCCCCACCGCACCGGCCGGCCGCGCCTCTCCGCCTCCGGCTCCGCATCCGGCTCAGCATCCGCGCGCGATGCCTCCGGCTCCGCGTCCGCGGTCGGTGCCTGCGGCTCCGCATCCGCGCTCGGCGCGGGCTCCTCACGGGGCTCGGGGCGTACGCGTGTCTCGGCCCGGGTCTCCGGCGTGAGCCGTACGGGCGGGGCGGGGGGCTCCGCGCGGTCGACGGCGGGAGCGTCCGCGACCGTGACGGGCCGCTCGTCGGCCTCGAAGGGGACGATCTCGGCGGCGTCCGCCGAGGGGTCGCGGTCGGACCAGTACGCCTGAGCCTGCTTGGCGAGGATCAGCAGCAGCCACAGCCCGACGCTCAGCATCACCCACGGGAGCAGGGCCACCACGATGGCGGCCTGCCTCGGGTCGGGAATGGCCCCCGTCGCCGTGGCGGCGGTAATGGTCGCGGCGGCGGCCATCAGCAGGGCCAGGATGAGGCCGGCCTGTACGCGGAGCAGCGGCCGGGCGGTGCGCACCAGCGGAACGCTGATCAACCCGACGGCCAGCAGCGCGTCGAAGGCGGCGGGGTACAGGTAGGCGAAACGCGGCTCCGCCTGACCGGCGATCGCCAGATCACGCATGTCGTCGAAGGAGAGCACGCAGGCCGCCGCGGCGAGCAGGGCGACCGCGAGAGCCGCGACGGCGACCGCCAGGCGGCGAAGCGCGAGCGAAAGACCCCCGGATGGGGATGCGGGCGGGCGGGAGGCGGGGCCTGCCGCCGAGGGGGGAGAGGCGTCCATGGCATTTCGAGCCTACAGAATGGGAGCACCCCGCCGATCTCGGACGACAAGTAACATGATCGGCAAATCATGCCAGGAGGACCGGAGGAAACGATGTTGCCTGACGGGGTGCGCGAGCTTTTCGACGGAAAGAACTTCGCGACGGTCGTGAGCCTCAACCCCGACGGCGCGCCGCAGGCGTCGGTCGTCTGGGTCAGGACCGACGGGGACGACATCCTCTTCTCCACGGTGAAGGGCCGCCGCAAGCACCGGAACTTCGAGCGCGACCCGCGGGCCACCATCGTCGTGATCGACCCGGCGAACCCGTACAGGTACGCCGAGGTCCGGGGCACGGTCGAGATGGAGGACGACCCTTCGGGCGCGTTGATCGAGGAACTGTCCCTCAAGTACGCCGGACGCTCCTGGGAGGAGCCGCACCCGGACAACGAGCGGGTGATCATCCACATAAAGCCGCAAAAGGTGTATCTCCGCTGAGCGTTTTCCGGCTTATGCCGGGGTGTCCCCTGGTGCGACCGAGACGCCGGTTCACTCGGGCCGGCTTCACCGGTCCACAAGTCGGCCTCTGGTGCGGCGTGAGGCATTAGCCTTGCTTCGTGAGCCTGAACCTCTACGACACCAGCACGCGCACGGTCCGTGATTTCGTACCGGTCGAGCCCGGCCGGGTCTCGATGTATTTGTGTGGTGCGACCGTCCAGGCTCCGCCGCACATCGGTCACATTCGCTCTGGCGTCAACTTCGACGTGCTCCGGCGGTGGCTGACCCGTCTGGGATACGAGGTCACTTTCTGCCGCAACGTCACCGACCTCGATGACAAGATCATCCGGGTGGCCTCCGACGAGGGCGTGCCGTGGTTCGTCGTCGCCGAGCGCAACCAGCGGGCCTTCACCTGGGCGTACGACCAGCTCGGATGCCTGCCGCCGACGGTCGAGCCGCGTGCCATGGGCCACGTCCCCGAGATGGTCGAGCTGATGCGCCGGCTCATCGACAAGGGGCACGCCTACGCCGTGGGCGGTGACGTCTACTTCGACGTGGTGTCCTACGCCGACCGGTACGGCAAGCTCTCCAACCAGAAGCTGGAGAACATGCGGAGGGCGGGGGACACCGACACCGACTCGCTCAAGCGCGACCCGCGCGACTTCGCACTGTGGAAGGGCGCGAAGCCCGGCGAGCCGACGTGGCCCACTCCGTGGGGCCGCGGCCGGCCCGGCTGGCACCTTGAGTGCTCCGCCATGGCGACGAAATACCTGGGCGGCACGTTCGACATCCACGGCGGCGGGGTCGACCTGATCTTCCCGCACCACGAGAACGAGATCGCCCAGTCGCAGGCCGCGGGCGACGGCTTCGCCCGCTACTGGCTGCACAACGGCATGCTCAAGCTGGGCGGCGAGAAGATGAGCAAGTCGCTGGGCAACTCGCTGCTCATCCCCGACATGCTGCGCAAGGTGCGTGCGGTCGAGCTGCGGTACTACCTGGTCGCGGCGCACTACCGCTCGGAGATCGACTACTCCGAGGAGGCGTTGCTGGAGGCCGCCGCCGGATACCGCCGCGTCGAGGGCTTCGTCACGCGCGCGGCCGAGGTGATCCACGACGTGGACGCCGTGGCCCCGCTGCCCCAGGCGTTCGTGGACGCGATGAACGACGACCTCAACGTCTCGCAGGCGCTCGCCGTGATCCACGAGGTCGTACGCGAGGGCAACGTCGCGCTGGCCCAGGGCAACAAGGAGCAGGTCGCGCGGCTGCTGGCCGAGACGCAGAACATGCTCGACGTGCTCGGCCTCGACCCGCGTTCCAAGCAGTGGCGCGGCACGGGCGACTCCGGGCTGCGCGAGGTCGTGGACGGTCTGGTCGCGGTCGCCCTGGAGCAGCGCCAGGCGGCCCGGGCCCGCAAGGACTACGCCGCCGCCGACGCCATCCGCGAGCAGCTCGCCGCCGCCGGCGTGGTGGTCGAGGACACGCCTCAGGGGCCGCGCTGGGAGTTGGCACGCTAGGTCGTGTCCCACAAATGGCTGCCCGGCCGCTCGGGGTGGGGCAGCCTTTTGTCAGACGCTCCCCCGTCGTGCCCCTACCCTAGACAGCATGGCGGGTAAGGGTTCTGGTCGGCGGCAGGGTGCGACCAAGGGAACGGGCGGCAAGGGCAAGCGTACGCTGCAGGGCAGGGGCGCGACGCCGCCCGCTCACATGCGCCACTGGTTCAAGGACAAGTCGCGTGCGGAGCGGATCGAGCGCGAGGCCGCCGGCATCGCGCGTCCCGGCCGTCCGCAGCCGAAGGCGCGCCGCGAGGACGCGCCGGAGGTCATCGGCGGCCGTAACCCGGTGGTGGAGGCGCTGCGCGCGGGCGTTCCCGCGAACGCCCTCTACGTCGCGCAGCGCATCGAGAACGACGACCGGGTCCGCGAGGCGATCAAGATCGCCGCTGATCGGGGCATCGCGCTCCTGGAGGTCTCCCGGGAGAAGCTCGACCGGCTGACCGAGGGCAACGTCCACCAGGGGCTGGGGCTGCAGATCCCGGCGTACGAGTACGCCCACCCGTCGGACCTCGTGGAGCGGGCGCAGGACGCGGCCGAGGTGCCGCTGATCGTCGCCCTCGACGGCGTGACCGACCCGCGCAACCTCGGCGCCATCGCCAGGTCGGCCACCGCGTTCGGCGCACACGGCCTGCTCGTGCCGGCCCGCCGTTCCGCCGGTGTCACGGCCGGGGCGTGGAAGACGTCGGCCGGCACGCTGGCCAACCTGCCGGTCGCGCGCGCCTCCAACCTCACCCAGGCGCTCCAGACGTACCGCGAGAGCGGCCTGTTCGTCATCGGCCTCGACGGCGACGCGTCCATCGATGTCGGCGATGTCGAGCTGGCCGCGGAGCCGCTGGTCGTGGTGGTCGGCTCCGAGGGCAAGGGGCTGTCCCGCCTGGTGCGCGAGTCGTGTGACCAGGTCGTCCGCATCCCGATGAACGCCGCCGCCGAGTCGCTCAACGCGGGCGTCGCCGCCGGCATCGCCCTCTATGAGATCGCCCGCAACCGTCGCCGGTGAAACGTCGGTGACGGTTGGGCCTTCGGCCCACTAAACTCGTGGGCGGCACGCCGCCTTAGCTCAATCGGCAGAGCATCTGTCTTGTAAACAGAAGGTCTGGGGTTCGATTCCCCAAGGCGGCTCTTGTAGTGAAGGCCCCTGACCAGCGGGTTCGCGGTCAGGGGCCTTGTGCTTTCGCGGCTCATCTGGTCTCTTCGGCGTCGTTGGGAGCCACCCTGGGAGCCACCCGCTTCCGTTGCCCCAACAGGGCGCCGGAAATGGCCTCCGTCGCCGCCCGCCGGTCACTGCAGCCCTACGATCGCCACAGCATGGCTGGACGCCGCACATGGTTGGGGGCGATCGACGATCCAGGGTTCGTTCCTCACCCTGGCTCACCGAGGAACGTGTCTGATCACCGCGTGCAGTCGCCCGGCTCAGCCCGCCCACGTGAATTTCCTGGGCCGCTATGCCATCGCTTCGCCCGGGCCTTCCGAGGGACTGCGCGAACTCGGCGAGATCCCCGATCTTCCCGAGATCGACAGCGGCGCGGTACGAAGGGAGAGCTGACGGACAGCCTTCCCCGTGGGAGCCGATCAGCGAGTCAGGTCTGTGTCGCGTTCAACGAGGTAGACATTCGTCAGCTCAGGCAGAACTCGTTGCCCTCGATGTCCTGCATCACGAGGCACGACTCGTTTTCTTCATCGGCGGGCAGGAGCCGCACGCGTTTCGCGCCGAGAGTGATCAATCGTGCGCATTCGGCCTCGAGGGTTGCCAGGCGCTCTGCACCGACGAGTCCGGTGCCGACCCGCACGTCAAGGTGCAGCCGATTCTTGGCGACCTTGCTTTCGGGAACGCGCTGGAAGTACAGCCGCGGACCGACACCCGAGGGGTCGCTGCATGCGAACCATGAGTCCCGCTGCTCGGGCGGCAGCGTGCGATTGAAGTCGTCCCAACTGGCGAACTCCTCAGGCGGTGCCGGCGCGACATACCCCAACACCTCGCACCAGAAGCGACCGACACGCTCAGGTGAAGCGCAATCGAAGGCGACTTGAATCTGCTTAACGGATGCCATGGGAAAATCCTTCCATAGATCACCACGCATACCGAAATCGCCCACCGTGCACCCCAGCCGGATTGGCGAAGTCCTGAAAAGATCCACAGCTCCAGCCTGAACGCCTCGCCCGCCGAAGGGTTGCGAGATAATCTTCATCATCTGGCAAGACCAAGATCGAAGGGCCGTGGTGAGCAGGGCATCATCCCTCGCCTTGCGCGATCCTGACGCCGACGACTCCGACGACGAGGATTGATGGGGATGCCCCCGCGCCGGGTCCCGAACATCTCCGCGCCCAGGGGGTGCCCGTCAAGGACGAGGACGTATGGGCAGTTCCATCAGGGTCGGGTGCGCGCCCAAGGCGGTCGTCCAGGTAAGCAAGATCCGGAACATGTGCGGATTGTGACCAGCAGTCGACCAGGACTACGGCACGAAACCCAAGGTCATAGCCGCAGCGGCCCGAAGATGGACCTCCACTTTTAATCCGTAGGTTCCAGGTTCAAGCCCGGGCGCCCTACCAGTCAAAGCGTTACCCTGATCGTCGGGCCATTAGCGGGCCATTAAGGGGGTAACGAGGGGTCAACCACGGTCACTCAGGACCGGCCTTCCGACCAGCTCAGCGCCTCAACGGGCCGTGATCGATGCAGTTCCCAAGCTGACAGCCCGCCCTTTACCCTCGTCGTCATGACACCGCCGCGTGAGCTACCCGTAAACGTCGCGCGCGTTCATGACGTACGTGATTTCGCCGCCTACCTGAAGAGTATGGCGGATGACTTCGATGCAGACCGCGCAGAGTGCGAACGGCAAGTCCGTGAAGGTAAGCGGTTCGTCGAAAGCCGCTGGAGCAGCACGGACATCGGCGATTTCCTTCGAGCCTGGGCCCGATGGCTTCAGGACGGCTGCATCCGGGAAGGTGCTCCGTTCGCGGAAGATGTCGACCCTCTGAAATGGCAGTCGCTCGCTCTCCAGATCCACGCCGCCCATCTGTACGAGTAGGCCGTTCTGGGAGCCACCTTGGGAGCCACCCGGGAGGACGATCACGAACTGAGCCGAACGAACTTGAACAGCCAGACCTCTGCCACCCAGCACGGCGAACGGTTCTGAACGATCTTGGAGATCGTTTGGGGACCTTGTAAACAGAAGGTCTGAGGTTCGATTCCCCAAGGCCGCAAACGCGAACACCCCGGAACCGGCGGCGGCGGTTCCGGGGCGGGCGGTCGTTCCGGGATCGGCCCGGGATCGTTCCGGGATCAGGTCGCGAGAGCGGTGCGGCGGCCGCGGCGGGCCACCTCGCGCTCCAGGTACCACTCCACGGCCAGCAGCGGGATCGTCCAGCCGAGCCAGCCGGACAGCCCGGAGATCGTCCACGCCATCAGGTCGGGGTCGCCGTGGAAGACGGTGTCCTGCAGCGGGGGCAGGGCGATGATCAGGATCCCGGTCCACACGCGGTTGGTGATGATGGAGTAGGTCAGCACGGCGCTGCGCAGCATCCAGCGCCGGTGGTCGGCGTACCGGCGGGCGCGGGCGGCGCGCCAGCCCGCCACGGTGAAGGCGAGCCACAACAAGGCGAGGAGCACGTCGCTGACCGCGAGGAACGGCCCGAACGGGGTGCGCGCCCCGATGACCAGGCCGGTCAGCCCGGCCGGCAGCACCCCGGCGAACACGTAGACCCGCCCGGCGCGCCGGTGCCACACCTGGTGTCGCCGGCGGAACCACGGCCACACCTGGAAGAACGCGGTGACCATGGCGACCGAGGCGAACAGCACGTGCGCCACGAGCAGCGGGTAGTGCAGGCCGAACCCCTCTGGCTGCGGCACCCGGGACAGCGACGGGTCTCCGGTCAGGTACGGCGGCAGCGAGAACGCGAGGAACCCGGCCGTGACCAGGCCGAGCGGCACCGTCCAGCGGCGCCGCCACCACGGACGCCGGCGGGCCGGTACCGGCGGAGGACTGTCGATCGTCGTGTGCATGACGGCTCCCGGGGGGACGGTCGAGTGGATGCGTATGTCATACGCTCAATGCGTACTATATACGCAACGCGTAGGCCATACGCAAACTGGTAAGCTCCCTGGAATGCCGGACGAAATCGGAGACGAGCTGCCGCACGCGCTGAACGTGCTGTGGGGGCGGGCCAAGCCGAAGGGGCGGGGACGCACGCCCGCGCTCAGCCTGGAGCGGATCGTGGCGGAGGCCGTCGCCCTCGCCGACGAGGAGGGCCTGGCCGCGCTGTCCATGGCTCGGCTCGCCGAACGGCTCGGCTGCGCGCCCATGTCGCTGTACCGGCACGTGGCCGGCAAGGACGACCTGCAGCTGTTCATGCTGGCCGCCGCGCCCGGCCCGCCGCCGGAGTTCGGCACGGCGCCGGCCGACTGGCGCGGCTCACTCACCCGGTGGGCCGTCGAGCTGCTCGGCGTCTACCTGCGGCATCCGTGGATCATCCAGCTGGTGAACTCCCCGCCGGTCGACCCAGGCCAGCTCGCCTGGCTGGACGCCGCGCTGCGGTCCCTCGGCGGCACGCCGCTGGACCCGCGGGCCCGGTTCTCGGTGGTCATGCTGGTGCTGCACTACGTGCGCGGCGCGGCCCAGCTCCTGACGTTCATGACCGCCGAACCAGAGGAGAGGGCCGATGAGGCGTACGCCGCGCTGCTCGCCGAGCTCGCCGACCCCGGCCGGTTCCCAGCGCTGGCCCGCGCCGTCGAGGCCGGGGTGTTCGCCCCCCACCCGGGGGCCGGTCCGGACGACGACTTCCGCGCCGGCCTGGACCACCTGCTCGACGGGGTGGAGGTGGCGATCGAACGCGCCGCCCGGGCCTGAGCCGGTCAGCCGGCCGGTGCGGCGCCGCGGGAGGCGCGGACCTTCGGCTCGGGCAGCAGTTCGACGTGGCGGACCGGCAGCGCAGGCGCGCTGCGCGGGCGGCGCAGCAGGAGTTTCACGGCCATCGCGCCGACGGCTCGCTTGGGCGGGGCGACGGCGGTCAGCGGCGGGGCGCCGAGCGTGGCTCCGCCCGCACATCTGGTCAGCGGGTCTTCTGGGGCGACCCCGTAACACGGAAGGTCAGGTGGGTGACCGCCGGTGATTCGACCAGCCTCGTGCGCTCCAGTTGGAGGCGGGGGCCACTGTCGAAGAGCCGAGTGCCGGCGCCGAGCAGCACCGGCATCAGGTGGATGCGTACCTCGTCTATGAGACCGGCCGCCAGGTACTGCCGAGCAACCTCCGCCCCGCCGATCACGATGACGTCCTTGTCGCCGGCCGCCGCCCTGGCCTGTTCGAGCGCGCTCTCGATGCCGTCCGTGACGAAAGTGAAGGTCGTGCGACCCTTGACCAGCTGTTCCCGGGGGCGGTTGGTGACCACGAAGCACGGCATGCCGAAAGTGCCGTCGTCGCCCCACGGGCCTTCACCCACATCGAACGTACGCCTACCGAAGATGAACGCTCCCGTATCGGTGAACATCTCGGCAGAGATCTCGCGGTCTGTTTCGCTTACCGGGCTTCCATCGATGCCCAGCCAGCCGTGTAGGCGTTCACCGTCCTCGCCCAAGGGGTGGTCGACGCTGACCTTCGGCGCTGCGGTCAAGCCGTCCAGCGACATGGTCATTTCCAGGATCAGTTTTCCCATCGGTCTCCCCGGTTCGTGGGCTGCTCTGATGATGGCAGTCGCCTCCGACAAAAGCCTGACCACGAGGCGCAAGGACGACTGCTGTACAGCAGCCCGTACAGCAACGTCGTCTCACACGGGCACAGCCCACCGGTCCGCCTCCCCCACCTGAGCAGGCCGGGACACCGCCGACGAGTTGTCGCGGGCGCTCCTGCCAGGTGCAAGTGGTCCACAAGTGATCGAAACAAGGCTGCGGGTGCCGAGAAGAGCTGATGCTCTCGAATCGTGCGCCCAGGAGGATTGATGACCGTGCCTCAGAGCGAGCCCGAGGACGAGCCCTTCGTGCCCGCGAGGCTCCGTGAGCCTGAGCCGCCGCCGGAGTCGCCGCCACTGCACCCCCGCACCCGCAGAATTTTGCGCAGCTTGCTGGTCTTCGTGGCTCTTGCCGTGGCCGTCGTGGTGGGAATCTCCCTGTCCACGAAGCGCGACTACCCGCGCGGGAGCGCCCAGTGCGTGGACACGAGATCGTGGCAGCCGGACGGCACGCACCTGGTCGTCGACCACCGCAAGTGCGCAGGCGACGACGGCGAGGCCGACCGCCGCTACCGCTGGAAGAACTCCCAGTCATCGGCCCATCGTGCCCGCAGGATCCTGGACGTGATCCGGGACATCGTGGACGTGTTCGACGGACGCCGGAGGTGATCTCGTCCCGGCGTTGTGATCGGGCGGCTCTGCGGACGCCGACGCGCATCCGGCGCGGGCGCCGGCCTTATGCCGTACGACGCTTCCGGCCTGCGGCCGGCTCGCCGAATGCCGCCTGGTGTACGGCCAAGGACTTGGGGCGAACACCGCGACCGTCCGTCCTCGCGGCGACTCCGCCTATCCGATTCCCCGGCGCCTCTACCGCGGCCTCGGCTTCAAGCCGCACGACCGTACACGTACGTGCGCCAAAGCCGGTTAGTGGCGGACCCGGACGGCGAGAACCGCTCCTGTGACAGTGATCGCCTCGGTCATCGGTGCGCCAGGACGTTGACCACACGGCCGTTCGGGTCCCGGACGAAGAACCGGCGCACTCCCCACTCCTCATCCTGGAGGGGATGCACGATCTCCGCGCCGCTCTCCCGCACGGCCGCGTAGGCGGCGTCCACGTCGTCCACCTCGATGCTCATGTCGGGGATGACGGGTGCCGTCTTGTCGCCGGTCATGACGCTGACCTGTGCCGTGGGAGCGGACGGAGAGGCGAAGGTCCTGATCCAGCCGAGGTTCATGACTTCCTCCAGGCCCAGGAGCCCGTAGAACTTCGCGCTCTCCTCCAGGGCTTCGGACTGGACGTTGGGGACGATTCGGCGGACCGACATCAACAGCTCCCATGAGTAGAAAGAGGATGTGCGTTTCGATCGTGTCGCCTGGCAGGGCCTCTGTGTTCCAGATCCCGGGTACGCGACGGAATCCAACGAGGTCTGTACGGCGGAGGGTTCGGCGGGGGCCCGCACGAGCTTCGCCGGCTCCACTGCCCAGCCGCCGGGTCAGCTCAACCTCGGCGCCCGGCTGACGCAGCGTTGTTCTCGCATGAACCAGCTCGCCTCCAGCCGTACCCCGGTCATCGCCTCCACGGTGGCGAGGGCGGTGGGGTGGTCGGGGTAGGTCATGCCGTAGTCGCCTGCTTCGTCGTCCTCGTGTTTCTCCTCAGCCAAGGCCTGCAAGCCGTCCAGGTGCGAGTCCAGGGCCCGAGGGTTCTCGCCTCCGCAGGGGACGGACCTGTCGAAGTCGGGAATGCGGACCGTGGTGATCAGCCGTCCGTCCGCCGAGTAGAACAGCTCGTGCGCGTTGTTGACCAGCCACCAGAAGCCCCACGCCTGCGCGCCCTCTGTCAGCGCGGCCAGCACGTCCGGACGGCTGAAGCCGTAGGTGTTGGACGCGACGATCAGCACATCGTCGCCGCGCTGCTCGAAAGCCGCGGCCCCTGAATCCCCCGCGAGCGGCAGCGGCGGGCGTCGCGTGACGGTTCCGGGGTCGCCGCCGAGCCGGCTCACCACATCGTCGACCGTCAACGGCGCGTCGCGTCCCCGCACCACGACCCACGCCATCGCCTCGGTGATGTAGGGATCCATCTGACGCAGCTCGTCCAGCAGTTCGTCGTAGTGGGCGACCATCACGCCGGTGACCGAACTCATCCGAGATCCCTTCGCCGGAGCCGACCGGTTGGAATTGAGATCATCCTCCCATGCGCCGGGGGAGTCGCCGTCCATTGTTTTTCGAACCCATCGGCCGGAAGGGCCGTCCACAGCACGCCCGAAGAGAAGCTCCGGGTTCGATTTTCCCGGTGGGGGCCGGGCTTACGGCGTCGCGACATCGGCGATTTCCTCTGACACTTGTTTTCACCGTCGAGGGCGTCGCGTCCGGCCTCCGGGAGGAAATCTCCGTGCTGGCACGTATTCACTTCAGTCGTCCCCGGGACCTACCGTTCGGAGGTGGCACTCCCCTCGCCTGCCCGCGTCGGCCGTGCCGGTGGGGTACGCGGTGACGGGCATCGGACCTCGTGGTCCTTCCCTTCCTTCCACCGGTGACGGGTGTCACGAATGACACGCCTCCGCCGTACCGAGAGGGGAGAAGAGGCATGAGCGGTCGCATTCTCAGCGTGAAGTTCACGCGGATCCTCGCCGTCGTCATGATTCTCGCGGCCGGACTCGTCGTCCCCATGGCGACACCCGCGAACGCCTTACCCGCGGGGTACTTCCACCTTCAGGGGATCACGAGGGACAAGAAGGGCAGCCTCCGCACCATCGACGTGCAAATGAGCGACGGGACCATTCCCGGCTTCATCCGGTTGAACTGCTGCTCGTATCACAAGGATTCACAGTATTGGAAGGAGGTGTTCCCCAGGGTCGGCAGAATGGATGTCATCAAGTTGCAGAACAAACTGACGGGGCAATGCCTCGCGGATTCCGCTTCGCAAGCGCCCGGCGGCCTGGCCGTCGCTACTCTCCGGCCCTGCGGCGACGAAATCGCCCTGTGGCAGAAGATCTCGGTGCCCGGCAAGGGGACGGTGTTCCGGCGGACGCACCGTATGCCCTCCCCGTTCGCCGACACCCAGGTATGCCTGGGCAAAGACGGCAGATCCCCGGAGGTCCTCCTCACCGTTGTCTGCAGCGGTGGTTACACCGCCGACATGATCTGGCAGGCGAACTTCCTCTGGCGCTGATGTCCGCGGTCAGCCCACAGGAACCGCGCGGTGCGGCGCCTTCGACCGTCATGGCCGCCAATCGGTGCGCTCGGCCCATTCTTCGGCGGCCACGATGACGAGGTCCACCACCGGGTCTTTCACGTCGGCGTAGGTGCCGACGTCGGGGGTGACCCCCGCCAGCAACCGCTTGAAACGCGCATAGGCCGCCACCGCCTGCGGTCGCGCTCGGAACCAGTCGCGGAACAGCAGGGCCAGGCGTTCGTTCGGTGAGCCGAGAAGCCTGACGTGCAGGTTGACGTCCGGCCCGGGGCCTCCACGCCGGATCCACAAGCGCTTGGTCCAAAGTTCTCGCGGGTCGTCGCGACCGGCCGGCACATGGTCGAAGCGATACGGCGAGAGCGTGAACCCCTGCGCCGCGAGGACGGGGGCGAACTCGCGTTCCGCCTTGTCCAGGTCCGCCACGCTCACCTGCAGATCGAAGATCGGCTTGGCGTCCATGGCGGGGATCGAGGTGCTGCCGATGTGCTCCACGCGCGACGCGGCGTCACCGAGGACATCTTCGATCGTCCGCGTCAGAGTCCGTCCTGCCGGCAGCCAGTCGTCGTGGTGCCGCTCGATGATCACATCCGCCATGCTCCGAAGAGTAGCCAAGCCTTCGGAATGCCTTCCCCCTGCCGAGCAGAGGCTCCGGGTTCGTCCCCGGCCGGGCGGCTGCTGGGGGTGACGTCGTTGTCAGGCGTGTGGGCCGAGGAGGGGTGGAAGGCCAAGGCCTCCGCTTCGTGACGACGCCGCCGGGCCGTGTGGTGGCGGCGGCGACGACGCTCGCGGTGGCCGAATCTGTCGTACCCCTCTGCCACACTGGACAGCATTGTGATCATCTCTCCGCCCCGCCCAGACACCATCGCCACCGTCCTGCCCAGCGCCGACGGTGATGTCCTCGTCATCCCGTACGTCCTGCCCTTTCGCGTCCCCGCGGAGGCGCTCACCATGACCGTGGCCGAGTGGCTCGGCCTGGACACGCCCTGATCGGCGTCCATCGAGCGGCAGGCTGAGCGAGCCGGGTCGTTCGCGGGCGACGGCGATCAGCCGCCCGACCGACCCCGTCCCGCGTCCCGGCCCCCTGTCAGTCCCGGCCCCCTGCCATACGGCTTGCGCCTCCACCAAGGGGAGATACGAGGCTGGGGGCATGGACGGCGACGCGCTCTACTCGATCGGCGATCTGGCCCGGCGGACCGGGTTGACGGCGGTGGCCAGGCGCGGGTCCACACCTGAGGAGATCGATCTCATGCGCAGGCTGGCCAGGCTTTCCGAGGGCGAACGTCGGCGTCTGATCGAAGCCTGCTGCCGGTGCTCGGCTGGTTCATCACGGCCCTGCCCGCCCGGATGCCCGCCTAGCCCGGGTCACTCGGCGCAGCCTTTGGCCGCGCGTCTCGCGGCGGCCATCTGGTCGACGGTCTCGGACCTGTAGGCCGCCTGCGCCTGCTCGTCGGGGATGTACCTCCAGCGGCCGCCTTCGTACGCGAACTGATAGGTGAACGCGGAGAACAAGTGGGCCACCTGGACGTCGGCGATGTCGCCGTCGAGCGTCACGCCCTTGATCTCGAACGGGATGTTCTCGGCGATCGGCCTGCACAGCTCGAACAGGCGCAGGTAGTCGTCCCGCGAGATCAACCTCCGCGCGTCGGCCGTCCAGGCGTCCCAGAACTGCCCGTACGCCCCGGACGAGTAGAGGTCCAGCGTGGTCTGGGCGGCCTGCCGGAGGCCGGCCTCGGTCCGTTCCTCGACGGCTCCCGAGGCGTCGGCGGGCGGGGGCGGTTCCTCCATCACGAGGTTCGGGCGGTCGCTCTCGCCGCCGTCCCCCCGGGCGACGGGCGGGGTGGCCGGCGGAGCGGCCGACCGCGGGTCGAGTACGAGCACGATCGCGAACACGGAGACGGCGATGATCGCGCCGGAGATGAGCGAGACGGCGATGGCGGCGAGGCGCGGCGACACGATGGCTCCACAACGATCAAGGGGGTGCGAGTGAGACGCACGAAACCACCGGATGGTTCGCGACCCGCTGTCTGTTATCCACCCTGACCTCTCCGGGAGTGCTCGTCGAGGGCCTCCGCCGCCGTCGGGACGTTGCGAACCCGGCCACATACCAGGTGAGGGGAGCCCGGGAAGGTGTTCCGGTGACGGCTCGCCGTCTTCACGCGCCGTACGGCGGTGACCCGACGGCCGCGGGCCTCCGGACGGGAACCGGCACCCGTTCGTACGGCATCCGGACGGCGACCGGTCGGCCGCTGAAACCCGCGGGATGGGGGCGAAGGGTCAAGAGCTTGCCATTGGCCCCTTATGGAGCGGGCTGCCGTCACATAATGATTCGTGATGGAGACGGAGAGTGAGTGCCCGGTCGACGTCAGCATCCTGGTGCCGACGTACAACTGCCGCGCGTATCTCGACCGATGTCTCGTCTCGCTGCTGATCCAGCGCGTCAGTAAGGAGATCGTGGTCGTCGACGACGGGTCGAGCGACGACACACGGTCGCTCCTGGACCTCTACGCGGCCTACCACCCCGGTGTGATCCGGGTGGTCCACCAGGAGCATTCCGGCACTCCCGGCAGCCCGCGCAACCGTGCTCTCGCCCACGCGCGCGGGCGGTACGTCTTCTTCTGCGACTCCGACGACTACCTGGGGCCGGAGGCGCTGAGCCGGATGCTCGCGGCGGCCGACCGCAACGGGTCCGACATCGTCCTCGGCAAGATCGTCGGGCACGGTCGCCGGGCGCCGGAGTCGATGTTCCGCGAGAGCGCCGACCAGGTCACCCTGCTGGGGAGCACGGTCTACAACAGCCTGCTCTGTTTCAAGCTCTTCCGCAGGGAGATGCTCGACCGGCACGGCATCCGGTTCGACGAGACGTTGCGCGTGGGCGAGGACATGGTCTTCACCGCCCACGCCTACTGCCACGCGGACGTGATCTCGGTCGTGTCCGACTACGACTGCTACCACCTGGTCTCCCGTCCCGACGGCAGCAGCGTCATGCAGGAGCAGGGCAGCCGCGACCCGCTCGCCTGGCTGCGGATGGCCCGCGTCCCCATCGGGCTCATGGCGCGGCACATCCCACCCGGCCCGCTTCGCGACCATCTGCTGCTGCGGCACTTCAGGCTCGACGTGTTCGACCAGCTCGGCGCTCCCTTCCTCGCCGCGGACGAGGCCGACCGCGAGAAGATCGCGTTCGAGGCCGCCGACATCTGCGCCGAGTGGCTCACCGAGGGCGTGATCGAACGGCTCGGCGCGGCCGACCGGATACGCGCCGAGTCCCTGCACGACCTCGACCGGCTCGTACGGCTGGCCCGCGTCGAGACGGCCACCCTCCACCACCGGCTGACCGCGCTCGAATGGGACGGAGACCGCCTGATGATCGGCGGGCACGTCTCCCTGGACGGCTTCGAGGGGGACGCGTCCCTCCTGCTGCGCGAGCGCGCCTCGCGCAGGGAGAGGCGCGTCCCGATCACCAGGGTGGCCGACCTGTTCAGCGTGTCGATCCCGGTGGCCGCGCTGCCGTCGGGGATGTGGGACGTGTACGCGGCCGTGGACTGCGAGGGCGTGCGCAGGCTGGCCCGGCTCGGGAGCGAGCGGGCGCCCGGCGTGGACCGTCCTGAGCCGCGTTTCACGTGCGGGGTAGTCACCCTGCCGTACCTCACCCGGCAGTACGGCAACCTCAGCGTCGACGTCGGCGGGCACCTGGCCCGGGTCCCGGTGTCCGTACGGCTGGCGGGGGCGGGCTGGGGACGCGACGGGCTGCGCGTGGACGGCGTGGTCGAGGTGGCCGGCGAGCCCGCCGCGGTGGCGGTGCGCCACCTGGTCTGGCGGGAGCGGCGTTCGGGGCGGGAGTGGCGGGTGGCGGCCCGCCCCACGACGGTGAGGGCGTTCCGGGCGGTGACACGATGGCCCGCCGCCGGCACCTGGGACTCCTATCTGGAGCTCGACGTGGGCGGACCGCCCGTCCGATTCCCCGTCAAGATCGGCGACCTGGGGCGACTGCCCGCCCTCGCGACCTGGTGGAGCGGCCCGGTCCGATGGAGCGCCCGGCCGTACGCGACGGCGGTCAACCGCCGGCTCAGCGCCTCGGTGCGCGTCGTCACCCCACTCACGTACTTGCGCACCGTCCTGCGTAGACTCCTCCGCGGAAATCGCTGATACGAGCCGTTCGATCGCTAATGCGAACCATTTGCAACTGCTAGGCCATGTCCTAAAGTTGTGGCAGTCGCGCATTTCGGAGGCTTGCCGTGCATGTACCCGATGGGTTCTTCAATGCTCCCGTTTCCGTCGCGGCAGGAGCCTTCGCCGCCGCCGGTGTGGCCGTCTGCCTCAAACGCGCGCGAAACGAGCTGAACGACCGCACGGCCCCGATGGCGGGCCTCGTCGCGGCGTTCATCTTCGCCGTCCAGATGCTCAACTTCCCCGTCGCCGCCGGCACCAGCGGTCACCTGCTCGGAGGGGCGCTGGCCGCGATACTCGTCGGGCCGTACACGGCGGTCCTGTGCGTGGCGGTGGTCCTGCTCGTGCAGGGTTTCTTCTTCGCCGACGGAGGGCTCACCGCGCTCGGCATCAACATCACCCTGATGGCCGTCGTGACCTCGGTCGTCGGCTGGGCCGTCTTCCGCCTGATCACCCGGGCCGCGCCGCGCAGCCGGGGCGCCGTGGTGGCCGGCTCGTTCGTCGCCGCCGCGGTGTCGGTGCCGGTCTCGGCGCTCGCCTTCACCCTGCTGTTCTGGATCGGGGGGACGGCGCCGATCGACGTGGCGGCGGTGGCCGCCGCGATGGGCGGCGTACACGTCCTGATCGGCCTGGGCGAGGGCCTGATCACCGCGCTGACCGTCAGCAGTGTCCTCGCCGTGCGGCCCGACCTGGTGTACGGCGCGGCCGGGCTGCGCCGCAACCTGGTGCTGCGGACCGCCGACGGCGAGGTCCCGGTCGAGGAGCCCGCGCCCGCCCCGAAGGGCGGCCTGCGGCCGATCCTGGTCGGCGGCGGGCTGATCGCGGTGCTGCTCGCCGGGGTGGTCTCCTTCTACGCCTCCGGCTCCCCGGACGGCCTGGAGCGGGTGGCCGCGGACAAGGGCTTCAACGCGGGCGAGCAGGAGAGCGGCGTCGCGAACTGGCCGCTCGCCGACTACGCCGTCAAGGGCGTGGAGAACGAGCGGCTGTCCCTCGGCGTCGCGGGCGTCGCCGGGGTCGGGCTGACCGTCGTCGCCGGAGGGGCGGTCTTCTACGCGGTGCGGCGACGCAACCGGGTGAAGGCCGACGCGTGAAAGGCGTCCTGCCCGCCGCAGGCACCAAGGCCGCGCCGGAAGCGGTCGAAGCGGCCGGACGTCCGGAGCGGGCGGCCCGGCCGTGAGCGCGGGCCATCACCACCAGCTCTATCGGCCCGGCGACACGGTGGTCCACCGGTTGCCGCCGCAGTGCAAGCTGCTCGCCGCGGCGGGGTTCGCCGTCGCGGTCGTCGCCACGCCGCGCGAGAGCTTCTGGGCCTTCGCCGCGTACGCGGTCATGCTGGCGGCCGTCGCGGCGGCGGGGCGGGTGCCGCCGGGCTTCGTCCTGCGCCGCATGGTGATCGAGGTGCCGTTCGTGCTGTTCGCCGTCGCGATCCCGATCATCGGGCTGGGCGAGCGGGTCGAGGTCCTCGGCGTGTCGCTGAGCGTCGAGGGGCTCTGGGCGGGGTGGAACATCCTGGCCAAGGCCACCCTCGGCGTCGTCGCGTCCATCCTGCTCGCGGCCACCACGGAGCCGCGGATGATGCTGCTCGGCGCGCAGCGGCTGCGGTTGCCGCAACTCCTGGTGCAGATCGCCATGTTCATGCTGCGCTACATGGACGTGATCATGGACGAGATGCGCCGGATGCGGGTCGCCCGCGAGTCGCGCGGGTTCGTCGCCAGGGACGTCCGGCAGATCCCGGTGCTGGCCAAGTCGGCCGGCGCGCTGTTCATCCGCTCGTACGAGCGGGGCGAGCGGGTGCATCTGGCGATGCTCAGCCGCGGGTATACCGGAGAGATGCCGATAATCCGTGACATGTCGGCATCGCTTCGGCAGTGGGGGGCCGCGGGGCTGCTCCCCGGCCTCGCCGCGGCGACGGCCGTACTCTCCTGGAGTCTCACGTGACATCTCACCCGGTTCCGTCGCTGGAGGTCAGCGGCCTGGCCTACGCGTACCCCGACGGCACCCAGGCGTTGTTCGGGGTGGACCTGACGATCGGGCGGGGGGAGCGGGTCGCCCTGCTCGGCCCCAACGGCGCGGGCAAGACGACGCTGGTCATGCACCTCAACGGCATCCTCGCCGCCGGGCACGGCTCGGTCCGCGTGGCCGGGCTCGACGTGCGCGCGGACACGATGAAGGAGATCCGCCGCAGGGTCGGGCTGGTCTTCCAGGACCCCGACGACCAGCTCTTCATGCCGACCGTGCGCGAGGACGTCGCGTTCGGCCCGGCCAACCTCGGGATGCGCGGCGCCGAGCTCGACAGCCGGGTCAGGGACGCGCTCGAACGCGTCGGCATGCTGGACGCGATCGACCGGCCGCCGCACCACCTCTCGTTCGGCCAGCGCAGACGGGTGGCGGTGGCCACGGTGCTCGCGATGGAGCCGGAGATCCTCGTGCTGGACGAGCCGTCGTCCAACCTCGACCCCGCCGCCCGCCGCGAGCTGGCCGAGATCCTGCGGAAGCTGGACGTGACGGTGCTGATGGTCACGCACGACCTTCCGTACGCGCTGGAACTGTGCGAGCGGTCGCTCATCCTGTCCGCCGGGGTGATCGCGGCCGACGCCCCCACCCGCGACCTGCTCTCCGACGCCGATCTGCTCTCCGCCCACCGGCTCGAGTTGCCGTACGGCTTCGCGGTTCCGGCCGTTTGATCACGATGGTGAACTTCACCCACGGTGATGTCGAAGTAAAGTGGCCTCGCTGAGGAGGTCCACCATGAAGCTGCGGCTCGCGCGTCGATCGCTCTCCGGCGCCGTCGTCGTGGTGGTCGCGGGAGAGCTCGACCTGTTCACCGCACCGATACTGCGCGACGAGATACGCGACGCGATCATGCAGGACGGCGCGACCGTCGTCCTCGATCTCGCCGACCTGTCCTTCATGGACTCCAGCGGGCTGAGCGTGCTGATCGAGGCGTGGCGGCTCGCGACGAGCGAGGGCGGGGGCGTGTGCCTGGCCGCGCCGCAGCCGCCGGTGGCGCGCATCCTGCGGACGACCGGCCTCGACCGGCGCATGAAGGTCTACCCCGACGTGGACACCGCGATTTTGACCCACCCTGAGTAGAACTTCATTCGGTTGGCGCGTTAAGGTCCGGCTATGGATCTCAACGGAGCAGCAGCGATCATCTCGGGCGGTGCCAGCGGCCTCGGCGAGGCGACGGCACGCGAGCTGGCGGGCGTCGGCGCGACGGTGGTCATCGCCGACCTCAACGCGGAGCGGGGCAAGGCGATCGCCGACGAGCTCGGCGGCGTGTTCGCGCAGACGGACGTGTCCGACGAGGCGTCGGTGCAGGCGGCGGTCGACGCCGCGGTCGCCACCGGCAAGCCCCTGCGCGCGGTGATCAACAGCGCCGGCATCGGCTGGGCCTCCCGTACGGTCAACCGGGACGGCTCCCCGCACGACCTGGCGTCCTACCGCAAGGTCATCGAGGTCAACCTGATCGGCACCTTCAACCTCATGCGCATCGGCGCGGCGGCGATGGCGAAGACCGAGCCGGTGGACGCCGACGGCGCGCGCGGCGTGGTCGTCAACACCTCCTCGGTCGCGGGCATCGAGGGCCAGACCGGCCAGGTGGCCTACTCCGCGTCCAAGGGCGGCATCATCGGCATGACCCTCCCGGCCGCCCGCGACCTCGCCGCGATCGGCGTGCGCGTGCTCACGATCTGCCCCGGGATCATCGACACCCCGATCTACGGCAAGATCGGCGACAAGAACGCCGATGAGTTCAAGGCCAAGCTGGCCGCGCCGGTGCCGTTCCCCAAGCGCATGGGCCGGGCGTCGGAGTTCGGCCACCTCGTCCGCAGCCTGATCGAGAACGACTACATGAACGGCGAGGTCATCCGGTTCGACGGCGCCATCCGCTTCCAGCCCAAGTGAGCAAGGTGGATCACGTGTCTGACGAGGTTCTCGTAGAGGTCGACGGCGGCGTCGCCGTCGTCACGATCAACCGGCCCCAGGCCAGGAACGCGATCAACGGCCCGGTGGCCCGCGGGCTCGCCGCCGCCATGGACGAGCTGGACGAGCGCAAGGACGTCTCCGCCATCGTGCTCACCGGAGCGGGCGGCACGTTCTGCGCGGGCATGGACCTGAAGGGGTTCCTCAGCGGCGACATGCCGGTCGTCGAGGGCCGCGGCTTCGGCGGTCTCACCGAGAACCCGCCGAAGAAGCCCCTCGTCGCGGCGGTCGAGGGGTACGCCCTGGCCGGCGGCTTCGAGCTGGTGCTGTCGTGCGACGTCGTCGTCGCGTCGGAGGCGGCCAAGTTCGGGCTGCCCGAGCCCAAGCGCGGCCTGGTCGCCGCCGCGGGCGGGATCATGCGGCTGCCCCGGCGCATCCCGTTCCACGTGGCGATGGAGATCGCCCTGACCGGTGACCACTATCCGGCGGCCAGGCTGTACGAGCTGGGCCTGGTGAACCGGGTCACCCCGGAGGGCGGCGCGCTCGCCGGAGCCCTGGAGCTGGCCCGTTCGATCGCGGCCAACGCGCCCCTGGCGCTGGCCGCCACCAAGAGGATCGTCGTCGAGTCGGCCGACTGGTCGCGGGAGGAGATGTTCGCCAAGCAGGGCGAGATCGCCAACCCGGTGTTCGGCTCCGCCGACGCGATGGAGGGCGCCGCCGCGTTCGCGGAGAAGCGCGCGCCCAAGTGGACCGGCGCCTGACGCCGTCGTCGCCCGCCCCGTCCCCTCTCCCGAGCCCGGGGAGGGGACGGGGAGCCCGCGACCGCCTGGGGGCCGTCCTGAGCCCGTGGGATCGTGCCCCGCGAGGTCCGCACCCGCGGCTTCCAGTGCGTAGCGTGAAGTGATGAACGAGTCCGGAGCACCGGTTCCCCCTGCCGGACGGTCGGCCCGCGACCGCGTGGTCGGTCTCCTGAGCGGAGCCCTCGGCAGCGCGATCGTCATGACCGTCCTCCTCGGCGCCATGTGGGCGGTCGAGGTCGTGGACTACGTCGAGGACGGCGCGCTCGACCGGTACGGCATCGTCGCGCACGACCCCGACGGCCTGGTCGGCATCCTGTTCGCCCCGTTCCTGCACGACGGGTTCGGCCATCTGATGGCGAACTCGCTGCCCCTGCTCATCCTCGGCTTCGTCGCCGCCATCCGCGGCGTCGGCCGGTTCCTGGCGGCCAGCCTCGTCATCGTCCTGGTCAGCGGCGTGGGCGTCTGGCTGACCAGCCCGCCGGGGACGCTCACGGTCGGCGCCAGCGGCCTCGTCTTCGGCTACTTCGGGTACGTCGTCGCGCGCGGCCTGTTCGACCGGCGCGCACTCGACATCGTGCTCGGGGTCGTCGTGGCGGTCCTGTACTACTCGATCCTGTGGGGAGCGCTGCCGAGCGAGCCCGGGATCTCGTGGCAGGGCCACCTCTTCGGCCTCGTCGGCGGGGTCGTCGCCGCCTGGTTGCTCCGCCGCCGCCGCGCCGTGCGGGAAGGGGCGTGACGCGGGACCGCCCGCGACGGTGCCCCTGAGCGCCTGTCCGCGTCCAGGAGCGCTCGTTCCCCCGTACCGCATCAAAGGGGTGAGAGCCGGGCGATCGGTCCGCTGCGGCGCTCCTGGGGCCTCTCCCGGCGGGTCCGTACGGCCTGGCGGCAGGGCCGGCGGGCGGAGGTCAGTGGTCGTGGTTCTGCGCCGACGCGTTGAGCATCCGGTCGATGAGGGCCAGCCCGACCGCGGACACGATGAAGACCAGGTGGATCAGGGTCTGCCAGAGCATCGTGTCGGTGCTCATCTCGCGGGCCCTGATGAACGTCTGCAGCAGGTGTATCGACGAGATGCCGATGATCGCGGTGGCCAGCTTGACCTTGAGCACGTTCGCGTTGACGTGCGAGAGCCACTCCGGCTCGTCGGGATGCCCCTCAAGGTTGATCCGCGACACGAAGGTCTCGTATCCGCCGACGATCACCATGATGAGCAGGTTGGAGATCATCACGACGTCGATCAGCCCGAGCACGCTGAGCATCACGGACTGCTCGACGTTCATGCCGCTGGCGCTGAAGTCGCCGGTGAGCAGATGCCACAGCTCGACCATGAACTGCCAGACGTAGACGCCCTGGGCCACGATGAGCCCGAGGTAGAGGGGCACCTGCAGCCACCTGCTGGCGAACATCACGTAGCCCAGGCTGCGCTGCCGTGCCCGCAGTTCCCCCGAGGTCGAACTCACCGTCGCTCCTGTCACATGTCGTACGTGCGGGAGAAAACTTTACGGAGGTCCGGCGACCGCTTGGGCACACGGGTTTCCCGGAGTGCCCCACGGGCTGCTCCGGGGGAGCGAGCCCGGACACGCCGCGGGCCGGCACGCCTCTCGGCGTACCGGCCCGGTCACGGTCACGGTCTCGGTCTCGGATCGCCCCGACCCGATCGGATCACGGCAGATCAGGTCGGATCAGGTCAGAGGTGCTCGACCACGTAGTCGACGCACCCGGTCAGCGCCTCGATGTCGGCCGGGTCGATGGCCGGGAACATCGCGATGCGGAGCTGGTTGCGGCCGAGCTTGCGGTACGGCTCGGTGTCGACGATGCCGTTCGCGCGCAGCACCTTGGCCACGGCGGCGGCGTCCACCGAGTCGTCGAAGTCGATCGTGCCGACGACGTTGGACCGCTGGGCCGGGTCGGCCACGAACGGCGTGGCGTAGGAGCTCTTCTCCGCCCAGGTGTACAGCCGGGAGGCCGAGTCGGCCGTGCGGGCCGTCGTCCAGGCAAGGCCGCCCTGGGAGTTCATCCACTCGAGCTGCTCGCCCAGCAGGAACAGCGTGGCGAGCGCCGGCGTGTTGTACGTCTGGTTCTTGGTGGAGTTGTCGATCGCGACCGGCAGGCTGAAGAACTCGGGGACGTAGCGCCCGGTGGCGGTGATCTCCTCGACCCGGGCCAGCGCCGCGGGCGAGAACAGGCCGATCCACAGGCCGCCGTCGGAGGCGAAGCTCTTCTGCGGGGCGAAGTAGTAGACGTCGAACTCCTCGGCCGAAACGGGCAGGCCGCCGGCGCCGCTCGTCGCGTCGACCAGGACCAGCGATCCGTCGTCGGCGACACGCTTGATCGGCATGGCCACGCCGGTCGAGGTCTCGTTGTGGGTGAGCGCGTAGACGTCGACGCCCTCCTCGGCCACCGCGACGGGGTGGCTGCCCACCTCGGACTTGATCACCGTGGGCTCGCCGAGCCAGGGGGCCTTCTTGACCACCGACGCGAACTTGGACGAGAACTCGCCGAACTGCAGGTGCTGCGACTTCTCGCGCACCAGACCGAACGCGGCGATGTCCCAGAACGCCGTGGTGCCGCCGTTGCCGAGGACGACCTCGTACCCCTCGGGAAGAGAGAAGAGCTCGGACAGGCCCGCGCGCACCCGGCCGACCAGGTCCTTGACCGGCTTCTGGCGGTGCGAGGTGCCCATGATGCTCGCGCCGGCCCCGGCGAGGGCCGAGAGCTGCTCGGGACGTACCTTCGAGGGCCCGCAGCCGAAACGGCCGTCGGCGGGCTTGATGTCAGCGGGAATCACGATGTCAGCCACGCATCCAGCGTAGTGAGCCGCGGCGATGGTCTAGACCCAGGTCCGCAATGTGAGACATCATGGTGTGCCCGCTTCATTGATCATGAACTGAGCCGAATCAGCGTTTCCGTTCCGGGAGACAACCGCGTGGCCAGTCCGCATGACGCGATAGAGGAACTCGTCCGCCGACCGGCGTTCTGGCGGACCGATCAGCCGCTGCCCGTCATCGTCGTCACCGGCTCGGACGGCGCCGCCTTCGAGGCGGCGAGACGGCTCGCCGCCCCCTTCCAGGACGTCCTGCCCCACGCGACCGTGGAGTCCGGCGAGTACGGCACGCTCCGTGAGCTGGTGGCCGGTCTGGCGGGGGAGCAGGGGCAGCTCGGCAAGCCGGTGGGCGGGTCCTTCCTCCCTCCGCCGCGGTTCTCGCTCGTCCAGTTCGTCCTGTGGGCCAGACGCCAGCGCGACGAGCCGCCGTCGGACGACGGGACCGCCGGACGCTGGCCTCCCGACCCCCGGTCGCGCAAGGGCCAGGACGAGTTCAAGCAGCGCGTCAAGGAGTGGCGCAGGGCCAGGTACGGCGGGGACCGGGGGCGGCGCACGTCGGCCGACTTCATCGGGCGGGCGGCCACCACCTGGGTGCCGCTGGGCACACTCGCGGTGTGGCTGGCCGGAGGCGCCTCCGACCTGGTCGGGCTGATCCCGTGGGCGTTCGGCATCCTCGTCGCCCTCGCCGGCACCGCCGGCCAGGCGGTGCTCTCGATCAGGGGGTCGTACTTCAACGTCTGGTTCAGGCGGCAGCCGTACGTCACCCGGCGGCGTTTCGAACGCCTTCCGAGGTACGCGCTGCGGCTGGCGAACGCGAGCGACGACGAGATCGACCGCCTGCTCGTCCACGCCTTCTGCCAGGACCTACGGCAGGCGTACAAGAAGTGGATCATCCCTCAGCCGGGCTGGGGCCGGGGCCTGTACGGCATGCTCGTCCTGGAGGCGCGCGGCCCGGGCGAGGCCACCGAGCGGTTTCTCCAGATCTTGGAGGAGACCGGGGAGGACACCGGGCTCCTCGCCCCGATCCTGGTTCTGGTCGCGCTGCCGGAGGAGTTGCGGGAGGAGCGGACGCGGGCCGTCCCGACCCACCGGCTCGCCCGCCTTCCCGCGCTGGTCGCCGACTGGCGCGGGCGGGTGCGGCGGAGGGTGCCCCGGCTGCGGCTGGTCGTCGAGGCGGACGGCCCGCTCCCCGACACCGATCACCGGCCGCGGCTGCTGGGCAGTCGGATGCGGTCGCTTGGCTACTGGTCGGTGGTCGCGCTGCTGCTCGTCGGCCCGGCCGCCTGGGCGGTGCAGCACCAGCGGGACCGGCAGGCGCACTGCGGCGGTCTGGCCTGGGCCGAGCGGGTCGACGGGGAGTGCGTGGGCGTCGTCAACGCCTCCGGCCCCGCGCCCCGCGACCTGTTCCGGCCGGAGGTGACGAGGCTGATCGCGGAGATCGACAAGAACAACGCCTCCGCCGGACCCGACTCCGTCAGCGTGGTGCTGTTCGGGGAGTACTCCATCAGGGACCCCGAGCTGCCGGCCGACGAGGAGGACGGCGAGGGAGGCGGCAAGGCCGTCAAGCTGGAGGACAGCCGGTGGGCGGGCGCGCTGGCCGAGCTGACGGCGGTCGGCGAGTACCAGCGCACGGTCAGGTCCAACCCCCGCCTCCGCGTCCTGGTCGCGAACTCCGGCGACAACCTCCGCCAGGGGCGGCGCGGCGCGGAACTGATCAGGGAGCTGGCGGAGCACGACCCCCACGTGGTGGGGGTGATCGGCTTCCCGCGGAGCGTGGAGGGCGTCCGGGAGGCCATCCAGGTGCTGCACGAGGCCAAGATCCCGATGGTCGGCACCACCGGGACGGCCGACGAGCTCGGCTACGTCAGGGACGGCCCGGCCGAATCGACCAAGCTCAAGAAGGGGCCGTCCCGCTACTACTTCCACGTCGGCCCGACGAACTTCCGCGAGGCCACCCTCATGGCGCGGTTCGCCCGCCGCGCGCTCCGGAGCGGCTCGGCGGTGATCGTGCGGGACAAGTCGTCCGGCGACCAGTACACGGACAATCTGGCGGAGGACCTGGACGCCGCGCTCAAGCGGGAGAGCGTCGACGTCCGGCCCGGTGTCGAGTACTCCGTCCCCGACGGAGGCATCACCGACGCGGCCGGGGAGGCCTGCGACGAGAGCCCCGACGTCTACCTCTACGCCGGCCGCGCGCCGGAGTTCCTCGACTTCCTGCGGGCGCTGGAGAAGACGCCGTGCGGCGCGCGAACGGTGCGGGTCATCGCGAGCGACGACGTCATCAAGGTCGTCACCGACCACGGGGAGCAGATCACGAACATGCCCCGCATCGAGGTCTACTACGCGGCGCTGGCGAGCCGCACCATGTGGACCCTCGACGGGGACCCCAAGCCCACGGAGTTCGTCGCCGCCCTGCTGAAGGGCGCCCACGAGAACGCGTCCGACGACAACCTGATCATCACGTACGACGCGGCCGACGTGATCTACCAGGCGGCGAACCGGGCCTACTCGGCCGAGGGGTCGCCCAGCAAGGGCGACATCCTCTACGAGCTGGCCTTCACGTCGGGGAGCGCGGCGTTGAACGGGGCGAGCGGGGTCGTCGACTTCGCGGACGTGAAGCGGCACGACCCCGCGGACAAGGCCATCGCCATCATGCGGGTGGTCGGCGCCGCCCCGGCGCATTCGAAGGTCGAGGTCCGCTGCGGACGGCTGGCGACGGCGGGGTCCTCCGTGGCCGTCGACTCCGCCCAGGCGGGCGGCCTGTCCGGGCTGCGGGCTCTCTGCCAGAACCTCCCGGACGCGCCCCCGGGAGAGTCCGCGCCGCGCCCCTGACGGCCGGGCCTCCCGTACGCGCCGGGAAACGAGCCCGGGAAGCGGGCCAGGGAAGCGGACCGGGAAACGAGCCCGGGAAGCGGGCCAGGGAAGCGGACCGGGAAACGCGTCGGGGAAGCGGGCCGGAAAAGGAGACGGCCCGCACCGGATGTGCGGGCCGAATCAGGGGACGGCCGACGGGAGTCGGCGCGCGGTCAGGTCGAGTCGGTCAGATCCTGCCGATGACCTCGGCCGCGCCGGGGACGTCGTTGATCGAACGCTGCGAGGGGCCGACGTAGTTGGCGCTGGGGCGGACCAGCCTGCCCGTGCGCTTCTGCTCAAGGATGTGCGCGGCCCAGCCGGCGGTGCGCGCGCAGGTGAACATCGAGGTGAACATGTGCGACGGGACCTCGGCGAAGTCGAGGACGACCGCGGCCCAGTACTCCACGTTGGTGGCCAGCACCCGGTCGGGCTTGCGGGCGTGCAGCTCCTCCAGAGCGGCCTGCTCCAGAGCGGCGGCGACCTCGTAGCGCGGGGCGCCCAGCTCCTTGGCCGTACGGCGCAGCACCCGGGCGCGGGGGTCCTCGGCCCGGTAGACGCGGTGGCCGAAGCCCATGAGCCGCTGGCCCTTGTCCAGCTCCGCCTGGACGTACTTCTTGGCGTCGCCGACCTGCTCGACACCCTCGATCATGTGCAGCACGCGGGCGGGGGCGCCCCCGTGCAGCGGGCCGGACATCGCGCCGACCGCGCCCGACAGGGCGGCGGCGACGTCGGCGCCGGTGGAGGCGATCACACGGGCGGTGAACGTGGAGGCGTTCATCCCGTGCTCGGCCGCCGAGGTCCAGTACGCGTCGATGGCCTTGACGTGCTTGGGGTCGGGCTCGCCCCGCCAACGGATCATGAAACGCTCGACGATGCTCTCGGCCTCGTCCACGCGCTTCTGGGGGACCATCGGCAGGCCGAGGCCGCGCGCGGACTGGGCCACGAACGACAGCGCGGTCACCGAGGCGCGGGCGAGGTCGTCGCGCGCCTGGGTGTCGTCGATGTCGAGAAGCGGGCGGAAGCCGTACGCGGGGGCGAGCATCGCGAGGGCGCTCTGCACGTCGACGCGGATGTCACCGGAGTGGACAGGAACGGGGTACGGCTCGGCCGGAGGCAGCCCCGGCTGGAACTCGTTGTCGACGAGCAGGCCCCAGACGTGCCCGTACGAGACACGGCCCACGAGTTCTTCGATGTCGACGCCCCGGTAGCGAAGGGCGCCCCCCTCTTTGTCCGGTTCCGCGATCTCCGTCTCGAAAGCCACCACACCTTCGAGTCCGGGTTTGAAGTCGGACACTTCGGCCGCCTCCCTCTCTTGTGAAGTCAAAAGCCTTGATGTCGAGATACCGGCGGGTCAATTTAACCCGCAGGGTTCCAGTGGGTTCCCGCCGGTCCCTATGAAACGCCGTTGTCCCTGGTAGGGGGCAATGCGGGCGTCCTCTGTCAAGCGCGCAACAATACCGTTCCGTGGACACCGCTTCTCATCTGCCCGGGCTCCGGCACAGCTACGAGGGCGAACCCCTGCTCGAATCCGGCCTCCGCGACGACCCGGTGGCCCAGTTCGCCGTGTGGTTCGCCGACGCCGTCGAGGCCGGGTTGCCCGAGCCCAACGCCATGATCGTGGCCACCAGCTCCGCCGGTGGCCGACCGTCCGCGCGCACCGTTCTCCTCAAGGGCTTCGACGAGCGCGGCTTCGTCTTCTTCACCAACTACGAGTCCCGGAAGGGGCGCGACCTCGGCGAGAACCCGCGGGCCTGCCTGCTCTTCCCGTGGCATCCGATCCGCCGCCAGGTCCGCGTCGAGGGCCGGGTCGTACGGGTGTCCCGCGAGGACTCCGACGCCTACTTCCGCTCCCGCCCGTACGGCTCCCGCGTGGCGGCGTGGGCGTCGCGGCAGTCGGCGGTCGTACGGTCCCGTGAGGAACTGGACGAGAGGTTCGCGGCGCTGGCCGAGCGCTGGCCGGAGGACCCGCCGACACCGGACTTCTGGGGCGGTTTCCGGGTCATCCCCTCCGAAGTGGAGTTCTGGCAGGGGCAGACCGACCGGATGCACGACCGGCTCCGCTACCGGCGGGCCGGCGCGACGTGGGTCCTGGAGCGTCTCGCGCCCTGACCGCGGCGGCCCGGCGGACCCGGCCGTCACGGCAGCGCGGCGGCGACCCGCAGATCGGAGAGGAAGCCGGCGTAGGCCGCGTCCCTGTCCGGCGCCCGCAGGATCGACGAGGGGTGCACGGTGGCGATGAAGAAACCTCCCTCGGAGCGGGGGAGGGGGCGGCCCCGCTCCCTGCTCACCCGGAAGGCCGGGCCGAGCAGCGCGCGCCCGGCCGTCGCGCCCAGGATCACCGTCACCTCCGGGTCCACCAGGCGCATCTCCGCGTCGAGCCACGGGTGGCACGCGTCGATCTCGGCCGCGGTCGGCTTCTGGTGGATCCTGCGCTTGCCGCGCGGCTGGAACTTGAAGTGCTTGACGGCGTTGGTCACGTAGACGGCGTCGCGGTCGATGCCCGCCTCCTCGAGCGCGCGGTCGAGCACGCGGCCGGCGGGCCCGACGAACGGCGCCCCCTGCCGGTCCTCCTGATCTCCGGGCTGCTCGCCCACGAGCATGTAGCGGGCGTCGGGGACGCCCTCTCCGAAGACCGTCTGAGTCGCGTTCAGATAGAGGTCGCAGCCCTGGCAGCGGCGGGCGGCGTCGCGGAGCGCGGGCAGGCTGACCTCGTCCGGAAGAAAACGTTCCGCACCGATGTTTGCCATCCCATGTCGCTTCCCCAATAGGGTCGGCTGCGAACACATCGGAAGCTCGTAGCATCGATTACAGGACGGGAGGAACGTTGACCGCACACGGCCTGATCGATACCACCGAGATGTACCTCCGGACGATCTTCGAGCTGGAGGAGGAGGGCATCGTTCCGCTGCGTGCCCGCATCGCGGAGCGGCTCCAGCAGAGCGGTCCCACGGTCAGCCAGACGGTCGCGCGCATGGAACGCGACGGTCTGGTCAAGGTCGAGGGCGACCGCCATCTGAGCATGACGGACCTCGGCCGCACCCTGGCCATCCGGGTCATGCGCAAGCACCGCCTCGCCGAGTGCCTGCTGACCCAGGTGATCGGACTGCCGTGGGAGGAGGTCCACATCGAGGCGTGCCGCTGGGAGCACGTGATGTCGGAGTCGGTGGAGACGCGCCTGGTGGGCCTGCTTGACAACCCGACCACGTGCCCGCACGGCAACCCCATCCCCGGGCTCGACGAGCTGGGCGTGGACCAGTCTGGTTTGGTCAAGGATGAGGCGATTCTCTCCCTGATCGATCTGGCCGGACCCAGGGATGTACCCGCTGTAGTGCGCCGAATTAGCGAACAAGTGCAAAGCGATCCCGCCGCGATGCTTAAACTCAAGCAAGTTGGGATACAACCCGGACGCGAGGTGACGCTCGCGGCGAGCGATGACGGTGTACGGGTGACGGGTGACGGTGAAGCGGAGATCGGCCTTGTTGAACTTCCGCGCGACGTCGCCGCGCACGTCTTCGTCACGAGACGATGATCGAATTCGTTTGTTGACCCACAGCAGGGAGCCCCTCCTCTCTCGTCAGAACCCAGCCTCTGTTCAGGCAGGAGCGCCAGTGGTCCGCTTTGCGAACACCCGCCCCCAAGGGGTGGTCGTCGGATGAAACGTTGGGGGGACCTCTCGCAGGACAGCGCCGACCACCTCACCGCCGGTTCCGTGCTGGACCAGGCCGAGATGGCCGTCGTCGTCACCGACCGGTTCAGCAACGTCCTCTACTGGAACCCGTTCGCGGAGCGGCTGTTCGGCCGTCCGGGCGGTGAGGAGGGCAGGGAGTCCCTCCTCTCTCTCGGGATCCCGGAGAAGGACCACCCGCTGACCGCCGAGCTCGCCAAGAACGTGCTCAAGGGAGGGGTCTGGGAGGGCACCTTCGACATCGTGCGCGCCGACGGCACGATGATCTACGTGCGGGCCCAGGCCGTACCGCTCCGGCATCCGTCCGGGGCGGTCACCGGCATCGTGATCACCGCGCGCGAGGCGATGCGCAGCAACGAGCGCGAGAAGGACCGCTTCGGCCTCCTCGAACGCATCGGCGAGCGGCTGGCCGGCTCGCTGTACGTCGAGGAGACGCTCAACCGGGTCGCCGACATGCTCGTCCCGCAGTTCGCGGACCACTGCTTCATCGAGCTGGTCGAGGGCGACCGGCTGATCCGCAAGGTCTCCACCCACGTGAACGGCTGGGCCCCGCCGCCCGAGTCGTGGCTGCCCGTCGGCGGCGAGATCAGGTACCCGCCCGGCCACTACGCCGACTCGGCCCTGCGCCGCCAGGAGACCATCCTCATCGAGGACTTCTCGCAGGTCAGCTATCCCGCGCCGAGCGAGGCGTCGGCCCGCATCTGCGGGGAGATCGGCCTGACCTCGGCGATCGTGGCCCCGCTGTGCGTACGCGGCGAGACGCTCGGCCTGATGTACCTCGGGTTGTCCAACCTCACCGACCGGCGCTCGCCCCACTACGACACCTTCGACCGCGACTTCGTCGGCGCGATCGCCACCCGGGTGGCGCTGGCCGTCGACAACGCCCTGCTGTTCGAGGAGGAACGGCACACCGCCGAGTCCTTCCAGAAGCACCTGCTGCCGCGCGAGCTGCCCAAGCTGGACGGCCTGGAGATCGCGGTGCGCTACTGCCCGGCGGCGCCGCTCGCCTCCCACGGCCAGGGCATCCAGACCCAGGTCGGCGGCGACTGGTACGACGTGATCCCGCTGTCGGCCGGCCGGGTCGGCATCGTCATCGGCGACGTCGAGGGGCGCGGGGCCAAGGCCGCCGCCGTCATGGGGCAGCTCCGGGCCGCGCTGCGCGCCTTCGCCCAGGACGACAAGCCGCCCGCCGACATCCTCGCCCGCCTGGACGAGTGGACCAGGATCGTCGCCGCGCCCGAGCGCGACGACTTCGGCGAGGACATCACCAACCCGCCGATCGTCACCTGCCAGTACCTCGTCTACGACGCCTGGTCCCGCCAGCTCTCCTTCGCCAACGCCGGGCACGCGCCGCCGCTGCTGATCGTCGACGGCAACGTGACCGAGCTCGACATCAGCGAGGTCGGCCAGCCGCTCGGCGTCCACGCCAAGGGCGTGCACGCGGACCTGGTCTACAAGGAGGAGACCCGGGTCCTGCCGCCCGGCGCGGCGCTCCTGCTGTACACCGACGGCCTGGTCGACCGGCGGCCGCCGCGCGACTCGGAGGAGCCGCCGCCGAGCGAGGACGAGACGCTCCGGATGCTCTGTGACAAGGTCGCGAAGATCGCCGGTGACACGGTCGAGCGGATCGCCGACGCGGCGACCGGCGCCATCCCCGGCGAGATCGACGACGACATGGCGATCCTCGTGATCCGCTCGGTCGGCGCCGAGCTCCAGTACGAGGAGCAGACGTTCCCCGCCCAGCCGATCATGGTGGGCGAGGCGCGGCGCATGGCGTCCGACGCGTTCGAGCGCTGGCAGGTCCCCGAGGAACGCGCCGAGCTGGCCTGCCTGCTCGTCTCCGAGGTCGTCACCAACGTGGTGCTGCACGCGGCGAGCGCCAGCGTGCCCCGCCGTGACCTGATCATGGACGGGCCGCCGCTGCCGTTCGACGAGTCGTGGGACATGCCCGGCTTCGAGGACGAGGTCGTCAGCGACAAGGAGTTCACGCTCCGGCTGCGGCGCGGTGTGGAGTCGGTCTGGGTCGAGGTGTTCGACCAGGACCTGCGCCTGCCGCGCATCCGCAGCGCCGGTGAGAACGACGAGGGCGGCCGCGGCCTCTACCTCGTCGACCAGCTCGCCAAGCGCTGGGGTTCGCGTCCCACCCGCGAGGGCAAGGCGGTCTGGTTCGAGATTCCGGTCGGCGGCCGCTGAGTCGTCCTGTACGGCCCGGCCCCCGGGTGCTTGACTCGCAGTATGGAGCTGACGTACGAGCGCCGGGGGACGGGGCCGCCTCTCGTCCTGATGCACGGCATCGGGCACCACTGGCGGGCGTGGCTGCCGGTCATGGACCTGCTCGCCGACCGGCACGATGTGATCGCCGTCGATTTCCCCGGGTTCGGCTCGTCGCCGCCGTTCCCGTCCGACACCCCGTACAACGCTGAGACGGCCGCGTTCGCGATCGAGGAGTTCTGGGAACGGCTCGGTGTCGAGCAGCCGCACGTCGCGGGCAACTCGCTGGGCGGCTACGTCGCGCTCGACATGGCCTCGCGCGGAGTCGTCCGCAGTGCCGTCGCGCTGTCCCCGGCGGGCTTCTGGTCCCGCACCGAGTTCCTGTACGCGCGTACGGCGTTGCGCCTCCTGAGGAGGGCGGCGAGCAGCACGTCCGAGGGGACGGCCGCCGCGTTGATGTCGTCGGCCGTCGGGCGGACGGCCTGCCTGGGGCTGCTGGTGGCCGACCCCGCGCGGATGGCGGACGAGGAGCTGCTGCTCGGCACCCAGGCGTTGCGGAGCTCCGCCGGGTTCGACGACATGCTCGACTCGTTCACGTGGATGGCCCCGCCCGCGCCTCCGAAGGTGCCGGTCACGATCGCGTGGGGCGACCACGACCGGCTCCTGCCGCGGCGCCAGGCCGTACGCGCCGGGCGGTGGGCGCAGCAGCGGGTCAAGCTCCTGTCGGGCTGCGGCCACGTGCCGATGAGCGACGATCCGGCGCTGGTCGCCCGGATCATCCTGGAGACCACGGGCGGCCGACCGGCGTGACGGCCGGCCCCCCGACCTCGGGTTACGGCCGCCGTGACCGAGACGGCCGTTCGCACACCGGAGAAGCGGTGTCCGTTCGTCCCCGCACTCGCGGAGAATCCACCGCATACTGGTCGGCATGGACCCCGGACTCATCCTGCTGGTCTTCCTGGCCTTCCTGTTCGCGTGGTTGCTCAACCGGGTGCGCAGGTTCTTCCGGCTCGGCGCGGTCGGATACGCCGGCGTGATGATCGTGTTCGTGATCGTCATGCTGCTCGTCTGGGGCCAGCAGTTCCGCTGACGGCCGGGCGGCCGGGGGTCAGAAGCCGAAGGACCGCCCGATGATCTCCTTCATGATCTCGGTGGTGCCGCCGTAGATGGTCTGCACCCGGCTGTCGAGCCATGCCTTGGCCACCGGATACTCGGTCATGTAGCCGTAGCCGCCGTGGAGTTGCAGGCACCGGTCCACGACCTTGTTCTGCAGCTCGGTGGTCCACCACTTGGCCTTGGCCGCGTCCACGACCGTGAGCTCGCGGCGGTTCAACGCGGTGACGCACTTGTCCACGTAGTGCCGGGCGATCTCGACCTCGGTCGCCAGCTCGGCGAGGACGAACCGGGTGTTCTGGAAGGAGCCGATCTTCCGGCCGAACGCCGTGCGGTTCTTGCAGTACTCGATCGTCGTCTCCAGGACGGCCTCGGCCGCCGCCACGGCTCCGACGGCGATGGACAGGCGTTCCTGCGGCAGGTTGTTCATGAGCTGGACGAAGCCCTGGCCGTCGGCGTCGCCGAGCCGGTTGGCGACCGGGACCCGGACGTTGTCGAAGAACAGTTCGGCCGTGTCCTGCGCGTGCATGCCGATCTTGTCCAGGTTGCGGCCCCGGGCGAAGCCCTCCATGCCCCGCTCGACCACGAGGAGGGTGGTGCCGCGCGCTCCGGCCGTCGGATCGGTCTTGGTCACGACCACGACGAGGTCGGAGTTGATGCCGTTGGTGATGAACGTCTTCTGGCCGTTGACCACGTAGTGGTCGCCGTCGCGTACGGCGGTGGTGCGGATGCCCTGAAGGTCGCTGCCCGCGCCGGGCTCGGTCATGGCGACCGCCGTGATCAGCTCGCCCGACACGAAGCCGGGCAGCCAGCGCCGCTTCTGCTCGTCGTCGGTCAGGTCGACGAAGTACGGCGCCATGACGTCGTTGTGGAGGGAGAAGCCGAGGCCGCTCGCGCCGATCCTGACGATCTCCTCGACGACGACGGCGTTGTAGCGGAAGTCGGTGATGCCGGCTCCGCCGTACTGCTCGGGGACGGAGAAGCCGAACATGCCGATGTCGCCGGCCTTCTTCCAGACCTCGCGCGGGACGATGCCGTCCTTCTCCCACTGGGGATGGTGGGGCGCCACTTCGCGAGCCAGGAACTCGCGGACGGTCTGGCGGAAGAGAAGGTGCTCGTCCTCGAAGAGGTCTCGCTGCATCGGACACGCCTTCCGGGCCGGGGACATCTCGCCTGACCAGAATACGATTCGGTTACTGCTAGGTATAGCGGCGTGGTGCGGCTGGACGCGCGTGTGCGCCGGTCGGGCGATCCGCTCGCCCGACCGGCGCACTCCCGCCGTCATCGGTGGTCAGAAGTGGCGGCGGTACCGCGCGGCGACCACCGAGACCCAGAGCATCGCGGTGATGGTGCCGACGGCCAGGGTCAGGGAGCCGGCCGTGCCGCCGCTCATCGCCCATCCGTCGCCGACCAGGAGGGCGGTGCCGGCGACGAGGGAGGCGACGGCGTGCCCGCGGTTCCCCGCCCGGCTGAAGTGGCGGCCCAGGACGTAGCACGCGGCGATCAGGGCGATGAAGGCCACGGAGCCGGCGGCCATGTGGCCGTAGCTGTGCCAGGTGAGCGCGGCGGGCATCCCGGACGGGGTGCCGACGGGGAAGCCGTCCGCCGGATCCATGACGAAGATCCCGGCGGCGATCATGCCGACGCCGTTGACCAGGACCAGCCGTGGCGCCCACCTGCCGCCCGGGGTGCCGTGCATCGCCCGGCGCAGCCCCCTCGCCCCGGCGACGGTCAGGACGCCGGCGACCAGGAAGTTGGCGATCTGCAGCCAGCCGAGGGAGCCGTTGCTCAGCGCGCTCAGCGGGTGGCGGATCAGGTCGAAGCCCTCGCGGGTGGCGGCCTGGGCCAGGGAGACGATCGCCCACAGGGGAGCGGCGACGGCCGCGCACATGAGCAGGGAACGGGTGGAGGAGCGAGTGGAGGAGGCGGCGGGGGTGCTGGGGACGCTCATCTGGACGGCGGTCATGTCCGGGCCTTTCTCGGATTCGTCGTGCTTTCACTCACACGTCGATCCGGTGATGTGACAGGGAACGCCGCCACTTCCTGTCCTGTCCGTCAGCTTCCGCTCCTGGCCCGCCCTCGGCTCCGTGCTTGTTGTCGGCTTCGCCCCCGCCGCTGTCGCCCCGGATCCGCTGCCGGCTTCCCCGATGCCTCGACAACTTCGTGGGCCGCGTAGGCGATGCCCGGCGCGGATGATCTCTTGTGTTACTTTCCGGGCGAACGCCGGATTACAACTACGCCACCTTTCGGCTTTCCGCCCCCCTTGGGGCCAGTTGAAACCCATAAGATCTACCTTCGGTTTGCTATGGCCGTAGGGAATGCGGCTTTCGTGATCGGAGCATGCGGTGGATCGCTGGGGAACAGGTCTCCGGAGGACTGTGGCCGCCTCGGTTCTGGGGTTGGCGGGAGCGGCGGCGATCGTGGTTCCGTCGATCTCGGCAGGCGCGAGCACCGCTGAGCTGGTCGTCGACTACGCCTGCAAGGGTGGAATCGCGGCGACAGGGTCGGGCACGGTGAATCTCCGCACGAAGGTCACCATTCCGACGACATTGAATGTCGGGGAGCCGCTCAACATCGGGTGGAAGCTGAATTACAAGGATGTGACCCGCTTTGGCGCGCCCGCCCTTCTGCCCCAGGGCGGCAAGATCGAGGTGACGGGGAACATCCAGCTCCAGGACGCGTGGATAGGCGTCCTCAAGCCGATGGGCGCCGTCGACCAGCCGGAGGCGATGGTCAAGGGCAGCCCGCTCAAGCTCCCCGAGGGGATCTCCGACTTCGCGCACACGGACCGCGCGGGGACCGTCAAGGTGACGCCGCGCAAGCTGTTCGTCGACTTCCGGCCGCCGGCGTCCGAGGTCATGGTCAACGATGACGACCCCGCGATCCTGTACAGCGACGGCTGGGAGGATCTCAACGACCAGCCGAGCCAGAACAAGGACCACCACCTGGACCTGCACCGGACGACGAGCGGGGGCAAGTGGGCGCAGTTCACGTTCACCGGCACCGGCGTGGAGTACGTCGCCCAGAAGGACCAGCGCGCGGGACCGGTGGACATCCTGATCGACGGTCAGCCCGCTTCGCCGCCGAGGATCGACCCCTCGAAGAACGACGACGGCACGACGGTGAACGACGCCAACAAGGGCGGGCAGACCCTGTGGCGCTTCCGCGGCCTTCCGTACGCCGAGCACAAGATCGAGGTCAGGAGCGTCGAGGACGGCAAGTGGACGCAGCTCGACGCGTTCCGCGTGATCACGAGGGAACTGGCTCATCCGCCGAAGGAGTACCGAGCCGAGTGCGACCTCGTCAGCGCGCCGGTCTCGGTGAACGTCACCATCGGCGACGGTGCGACGGAGGAGCCGTCGACCGGCACCTCGCCTTCGCCGGATCCCTCGGACAGCACCGGCCCGTCGACGAGCGCCTCACCCACTCCGTCGGACACCGGGGGGAACACGCACATTCCGGTGAGTCCCACTCCTACTCCCAGCTCGAGTCCGACCGGGACGAGGAACGGTTCCACGCCGACTCCTACGGAGACCAAGCTGACGAGTGTGATCGTCCTCGGCAGCCCGACGCCGACGGCCACGGCGACCACGACGATCACACTGCCCGCCAGCACGCCGACCTCGCCGCAGGTGAAGGTCATCCCGAAGGGCGGAGCCCAGACCGGTGAGGCGCCGGAGACCTCGCGTGCTTCGGCGGCGGTGCTCATCGGGTCCGGCGGCGTCATGGTGTTCGGCGGAGTATTCAGCGGCGTCGTGCTCCTGCGCAGGCGCGCCGCACATGCCAACGACCGGTCGCGGATGGTTTGAGGGGACTGACGGCGATGAACTCGACTCCTGACGCGCACGACGACGCGCCGCAGACCGGCGGCACGTCCGACGCCAGCGGCACGCCGAGCGCCGGGACGCCCGATGCCGGCGTGCCCGGTGCCGGTGGCGTGCCACAGGCGGGCGGCGCACCTGACGCGGCGGCGCCTGATGCCGGCATGGCTCAGGCCGGGGGCGGCGCCGTACCGGACCCGGCGGCGCAGGCGGGAACGGCCGCGGGAAGCGCTGCGGCGGCTCCGGCTCCGACCTCGGTCGCTCCGGCTCCGGCTCCGACCTCGGTCGCTCCGGCTCCGGCTCCGACCTCGGTCGCTCCGGCTCCGGCTGCAGTCCCGATCGCTCCGGCCCCGGCTGCGACCCCGGCTCCGGTTCCGGCTTCCGCTTCGGCTCAGGTGCCGAAGGAGCGGAAGCCGCTGCCGCAGCCTGTGCTCGCCACGCTGCTGGTCGGCGGGTCGTTCGGCGGCATCGCGGCCATCATGGCGGGGCTGCTCGCCGTACTGTCGCCCTCCCCGGAGGAGTCGCAGGTGGAGCGGCCGGTCCCCGGAGAGGTGGTGGCACTGCAGGGAGCGGGCACGTTCCTGCCGCCGACCGTGGGACCGGGCGGCCCCGGCACACCCCTGACCGCCGCCGCGCCGACCGCGCCTCCGCCGCTCCCCGCGCTCCAGCCGCTGCCTCCGCTGACGGTGACGACGACCGCGGCGTCGTCGTCCACGTCCCCGGCCAAGAAGACGGCGTCCACCAGGCCGGTCAGGATCCGCATCCCGGCCATCGGCGTCAACGCGGCCCTCAGCTCCGTCGGCGTGCAGAAGTCGGGCGAGATCCAGACGCCGCCGCTGAGCCGCCCCAAGATCGCATCGTGGTACCGCCTGGGACCCACGCCCGGGGAACTCGGGCCGGCGGTGATCCTCGGCCACGTGAACACCCGTTCCGGCGCGGCCGTGTTCAGCCGGCTCCGGGAGCTCCGCCGCGGCAACAAGATCGAGGTACGCCGGGCCGACGGCAAGAGTGCGATCTTCACGGTGGACGGCGTCGAGCAGGTGGGCAAGACGACGTTCCCGACGAACCGGGTGTACGGCAACATCGCCACATCCGGGCTCCGGCTGATCACGTGTGGGGGCGTCTACAACGCCAAGAACCACAGCTACACGGACAACATCGTGGTGTACGCGACCATGACCGGCACTCGTAACGCGAAATAGCGGGCGGTGGGCTCCCCGTCCGCTTCGTCCCCACGGTCCGCGGCCTCCACGCCGCCCACGCCGCTCGCCGAAGGCGACGGCTCCGGCGCGGCCCGCCCGGTCCGTCCCGACACGTCCGTCCCGGAGGAGGACGACCCCGGGCCGCCCGGAGCGGGTGACCCGGCCGCGGCCGAGGACGATTCCGGCCCGGACGGCGGGGCCGGAGCGGTCACCGGACGGGAGGCGCCCAGCCGCGACGGCGGGTCCACCTCCTCGACCTCTGGGGAGGACCCGGGGTCCCCGGCGCCGGGTGGCGACGCGACGTGTGGTCCGGGCAGCGGTGATCGGCATCGGCGGGTGTGGTCGCGACACCGGTACCGCGTCGGCCTGATCACCGCGGTCGCGGCGCTCGTGTACGAGCTGCTGGGGATGGTCCGGCTGCACACGTTCCGGGCGACCACCTTCGATCTGGTCATCTTCGACCAGGCGGTGCGGGGATACGCCCACTTCTCCGCGCCGGTCAGCCCCGCGGTCGGCATGCTCAACGGGCGGGGGATGGACTACCTCCAGCTCAGCGACCATTTCTCGCCGATCCTGGCGGTGCTGGCCCCGCTGTACTGGCTGCGCGACGGCCCGGAGACGCTGATCCTCGCGCAGGCGGTGCTCTTCGCGCTGGCGATCCCGTTCCTGTGGCTGTACGCGCGCAGGTCGCTCGGGATCGGCGCCGCATATCTGGTTGCGGTGGCGTACGCGTTGTCGTGGCCGATCGCCGAGGCCGCCGACTTCGACATCCACGAGGTCGCGTTCGTGCCGGTGCTGACCGCCGCCATGATCGAGCGCTTCCAGGCGCGCCGGTACCTCGTGTCGTTCCTGTGCATGTTCGCGTTGCTGCTGGTCAAGGAGGACATGGGCCTCGCCGTCATCGGCTTCGGCGCCTATCTGGTCGTCACCGGCCGACGGTTCGACGGCGTGTGCGTCGCGCTGATCGGCGCGGCGTGGACGGGGTTGGTGCGCGGCGCCCTGATCCCGATGCTCGGCGGGGACACCGGGGACTTCTGGGCCTACGGGCATCTCGGCCGGAACGCGGGTGAGCTGATCGTGAACATCGCCACCCATCCGCTCCAGACGCTGGCGCTGCTGGTCGACAACGAGGGCAAGGTCGACACGCTGGTGCTGCTCGGGTGGCCGGTGCTGTTCGCGTGCCTGTTCTCGCCGCTGACGCTGATCGCGGTCCCGCACGTGCTGGAGCGCCTGCTGTCGGACCGCCCGGCGTGGTGGGTGCCGGACCACCAGTACAACGCGTTCGTGGTCGCGATCCTCCTGTGCGCGGGAGTGGACGGTGTCGTACGCGTCGTCCGGATCGTCAGGAAGCGGTGGCCGGGGATCGACGGGCGGGTGGCGACGGTCGCCTGGGCCGCGTGTGTGGCGGCGATCGCGCTGACGCTGGTGCCGCGGTTCGGGTTCGGCCAGTTGCTGCACCCCGATTTCTACCGGCGTGACGCGCGGGCGGTCGCCGCCGCGGAGGCGTCTGCCCTGGTGCCGTCCGGTGTGGTGGTGGAAGCGGCGAACGAGATCGGCCCCGCACTGACCGCGCGGGCGACCGTCATCGTCTGGGGTCCCGAGGCCCGGATGGCCCCCTGGGTGGTCGCCGACGTGAACCGCCCGGTTTTCCCGTTCAACTCGCCCGAGGCGCAGCGGGCCCGCGTCGGGGAGCTGGTCCAGCAGGGCTACCAGGCGGTTTACGACCGTGAGGGGTACGTGGTGCTGCGCCGCGCCGATCGGTGAGACATGGGCGCCCGAAGGCTTTCTTGACTCTGTTTCCCTACATATGAGGCGATTCCCAGGCAGAGTTCATAGGATCTCTACCTAACTGAGACGCGAGATCGGCATCCTGGTACGTCTGGTAAAGCCCAGACCGAAACCGACCACGGGAGTGAAGGAAGTGCTGAAGTCAAAGGCACGGCGTCGTATCGCCACGAAGGCCGCCGCCGGAGCAGCCAGCGCAGCCGTCCTGATCGGCGCCTTCTCGGCGGCCGGGGCTCTCGCGGACAGTAGGACGGTGACGTACAGCTGCATCCCGTATGTGGGCGGCCAGCCCCAGGCGGCGGTGAACCATGACTTCTCGGTGACGCTGACGGCTCCGGCGTCCGCGACGATCGGGACCCAGTTCACCGCCACGCTCAGCATCACGGCGCCGGCCGGTTCCCCGCTGACGGCCCCGGAGGAGATCCCGGCGGGCGCGTGGATCCAGCTCCACCCGACGGTCGTGGCGTCGGTGAGCCCGGCCGGCGCGACGGCGGCGGTCTCCTCGCCCTCGCCGTCCGCGTCGGTGGCGGCCCTGATAGCCAAGGATGCCGCGCTCGGGGCGCTGCCCATGGCGACGCTGACCATCACCCCCTCCGCGGGCGCCTCGTCGATCGTGCTCTCCGCCGAGGACTTCGCGCTGAACGTGGTGAAGCCCGCCGCCGACGGCGCGGCGGCCACTCCCGCGCCGCTGTACAACTGCGTGCTCGCGACGACGGGCGACAAGACGGTGCCGGCCATGGCGACTGTCCCGGTGAACGCCTCCGGGAGCCACTCGCCCAGCCCCTCGCCGTCCAGCACGCCGACCCCAACACCCACGCCGACCCCGACTCCGACGTCGAGCCCCCTCGGTACGCATACCGTCCGCGTGACCGTGACGGCGTCGCCGTCGAAGGACGACGACGTCCAGGTCACCAAGACGCCGGGTGGCGGCGCGGCCACCGGGGGCGGCGCGGACGCGGGACCGGACGGGCGGATGTTCGTGCTCACCGGAACCGCCCTCGTCCTGGCGGCGGCCACCGGAGGGCTCGTGCTGCGGGCGCGGCGCCGCACCGCGGAGCGGTGAGGCGGGGCAGTGACCACGCCGCCGCCGGGCCAGTACCCGCCCGGTCAGTACCCGCCGGGCCAGCCTGTGCCGCCCTACGGCGCCCCCGTGCAGCCGCAGCCGATGTACGGCCAGCCGGTGTTCCACGCGGCCCCGGTCGTGTATCCGCAGGCGTACCAGGAGCCGGAGCCGCAGCCGCGGGCCGGCGGCACGCCGGCCATCCGCGGGGTGCTGATCATGGCGGCGGTCGCGGGCATCGTCACCGTGATCATCGGTGTGTTCTTCATCCTCGGCTCACCTGAGGAGTACGAGTCGCCGGCCAGGCAGACCTTGAAGATCAAGTCGGACGGCCTGGCCCCTACGGTGGGGCCGGGCGGCACCGACCAGCCGCTGACGCAGGCGGCCGCGACCGCGCCTCCGCCGGTGCCGCCGCTTCCCCCGGCTCCCGCGATGCAGCCGGCGACGCCCCGGCGGCTGATCATCCCGAAGCTCGGGGTCAACGCGCCGATCAAGTCCGTGGGCACGGACAAGAGCGGCGCCATCGAGACGCCGCCGATCAGCAACCACAACCTCGTCGGGTGGTACCGCGGCGGCCCCACGGCGGGTGAGCCGGGCCCCGCGGTGATGCTGGGCCACAAGGACACCATGACGCGCAGCGCGGTCTTCACCCGGCTGCACGAGCTCAAGAACGGCGACACGATCGAGGTCGTCCGGATGGACGGCACGGTGGCCGTCTTCACGGTCGGCGGGGTCGAGCAGGCGAACAAGCAGACCTTCCCGACGGAACGGGTCTACGGCTCCCGGGACAACGCCGAGCTGCGGCTGATCACCTGTGGCGGGTCGTACAACAGGAGCACGGGCCACTACGTGGACAACGTGATCGTGTACGCCACCATGACGAGCACCCGCCTGGCCGGCTGAACAGGCGACCGGTCTTCTGTGGATCAGGACGATTCCGGGTATTGCTCCGGTTAACTCTCATTTCGGGGCAGGCGTCGACGAACGTTCTGTTGTAGCCTCCTGAGTAACCGAACAATGCTCGGTTTTCCGTGGGAGGCATTGTGGCAGAGGCGTACATCGTCGGGGCGGTCCGCACCCCCGTCGGCAAGAAGAAGGGCGGCCTGTCGACGGTCCACCCGACCGACCTGGCCGCGCACACGCTCCAGGCGCTGGTCGAGCGCACCGGCGTCGACCCGTCCGCCGTGGATGACGTGATCATGGGTTGCGTCATGCAGATCGGCCCGCAGTCGATGGACATCGCCCGCAACGCCTGGCTCTCGGCCGGCCTGCCGGAGAATGTCGCCGGAGTCACCATCGACCGGCAGTGCGGCTCCTCGCAGCAGGCGATCCACTTCGCCGCGCAGGGGATCCTGTCCGGCACCCAGGACCTGGTCGTGGCGGCGGGCGTCGAGTCGATGTCGATCGTCCCCATGGGGTCGAGCATCACCGCCGCGCTGGAGAAGGGCATGCCGTTCCCCTTCGGGGAGAAATGGGTCGAACGGTACGGCAACCAGGAGATCTCGCAGTTCCGCGGCGCCGAGCTGATGTGCGAGAAGTGGAACCTGAGCCGCGACGAGCTGGAGCGGTACGCCTACGAGAGCCACCAGCGGGCGGCGAAGGCGGTCGCGAACGGCCATTTCAAGGAGCAGATCGCCCCCGTCAACGGCGTCGAGGACGACGAGGGCCCCCGCCCGGACACCACGCTGGAGAAGATGGCCCAGCTCAAGACCCTGCGCGAGGGCGGGAGGATCACCGCGGCCACCTCGTCGCAGATCTCCGACGGCTCGGGGGCGGTGCTGATCGCGTCGGAGCGCGCGGTGCGCGAGCACGGCCTGGTGCCCCGTGCCCGCATCGTCACGCTGGCGCTCACCGGCGACGACCCCGTCTACATGCTGACTGCGCCCATCCCCGCGACCAGGAAGGCCCTCGACAAGGCCGGGCTGAGCATCGACGACATCGACGTCGTCGAGATCAACGAGGCGTTCGCCCCGGTGCCGCTCGCGTGGCTCAAGGAGATCGGCGCCGACCCGGCCAGGACCAACCCGAACGGCGGCGCCATCGCCCTCGGCCACCCCCTGGGCGGCACCGGCGCCGTCCTCATGACCAAGCTCCTGCACGAGCTGGAGCGCACCGGCGGCCGCTACGGCCTGCAGACGATGTGCGAGGGCGGCGGCCAGGCCAACGTCACCATCATCGAGCGCCTCTGAGCCCACACCGTCCGCCCGGACGGGAAGGAAAAGGGTGTTCCGGCCACGGCCGGGACACCCTTTCCTCATGAACGGGACGCCGCGTTATGACGGGATGGTGCGGTGGACGTCCTTCGCGGTCGTCTTGCCCGGAGCGCCGGACGCGATCCACGGGCCGTCCGTCGAGGCGTCCAGGACGCCCTCCTCCACGAACGTGTAGCGGCCGGCGAGGATCCGGCGGGCGAGCCGCACGTCGTCGGTGTCGGAGTTGACCCACAGCCGGGTGAACAGCGCGTCCGCGCGCAGCCGCGCCTGGCGGCAGAACGTGTCCGCGATCTCCAGCGCGGCGCGCCCGTGCATGGACGCGTCCTCCTGGGCACGGACGCAGGTCGCGGTGATCGCGAACAGCTCCGCCCCGATGTCGACGATCCGGCCCAGGAAGCCCTGGCGGTGCTCCAGCCTCCCCTGCCAGCGCGACATGCCGTAGAAGGTGGACCGGGCGAGCTTGCGGCAGGTCCGCTCGACGTACCTCAGGTGGTGGGCGAGCGGCCCGAACTCCGAGTAGGAGTTCGGGAGCTGACCGGCCCCCGTCACCAGCCCCGGCAACCAGCGGGCGTAGAACCCGCCGGCCCGGGTCGCGGCCCGGCCCTTGGCCCGCAGATCGGCCTTCGGGTCGATGAGGTCCCCGGCGACCGAGAGGTGCGCGTCCACGGCCTCGCGGGCGATGAGCAGGTGCATGATCTCGGTGGAGCCTTCGAAGATGCGGTTGATGCGCAGGTCGCGCAGCATCTGCTCGGCCGGCACACCCCGCTCGCCGCGGGCCCGCAGCGACTCCGCCGTCTCGTAGCCGCGCCCGCCCCTGATCTGCACCAGCTCGTCCGCGACCTGCCAGGCCATCTCCGAGCCGTACAGCTTGGCCAGGGCGGCCTCGATTCGGATGTCGTTGCTCTCGTCGTCGGCGAGGCGGCCGGCCAGGTCCACCACGGCCTCCACGGCGTACGCGGTGGCGGTGATGAACGAGATCTTGCGGCCCACGGCCTCGTGCTCGCCGATCGGGCGGCCCCACTGGACGCGTTCCGCGCCCCACTCGCGGGCGATCTTGGCGGCCCACTTGGTCGCTCCGGCGCAGGTGGCGGGAAGCGACAGCCGTCCCGTGTTCAGCGTGGTCAGAGCGATCTTCAGGCCCTGCCCCTCGCGGCCGATGAGGTTCTCCGCCGGGACCCTGACCTTGTGGAAGCGGGTCACGCCGTTCTCGATGCCGCGCAGGCCCATGAACGCGTTGCGGCGCTCGACGGTGATGCCGGGGGAGTCGGCCTCGACGACGAAGGCGGAGATCCGCGTGCCGGTCCTGGCCATGACGACGAGCAGGTCGGCCACGACGCCGTTGGTCGTCCACAGTTTGACGCCGTCGAGCACGTACGCGTCGCCGTCGCGTACGGCGGTCGTCGCCAGCCGGGCCGGGTCCGACCCCACGTCCGGCTCTGTCAGGAGAAACGCTGAAATCTCGCCGTGGGCGCATCTCGGCAGGAAGCGCTCCTTCTGCTCGGGCGTGCCGAAGAGCCTGAGCGGTTGCGGCACTCCGATGGACTGGTGCGCCGACAGTAGCGCGGCGAGCGCGGGGGAGTAGGACGCCACGAGCATGAGCGCCCGGCAGTAGTACAGGTGGCTCAGACCGAGCCCGCCGTACTGCTCGTCGATCGTCATGCCGAACGCGCCGATGCCGCGCAAGCCCTTGATCACCTCGTCCGGGATGACGGCCGAACGTTCGATGACCACGGGATCGACGCTGTCGCGCAGGAAAGCGGTGAGCGCCTGGAGGAACCGCTCGCCGTTCCGCGTCTGCCGCTCGGTGAGCCGGGGCGCGGGATGGACGAGATCCAGCCGGAAGTCTCCGAGGAAGAGCTGCTTGCCGAAGCTCGGGCGGGTCCATTCCGTCTCGCGGGCCTGCTCGGCCACCTCGCGTGCCTTGGCGTATTCGGTCATGACGACCTCCTGAGGCAGTGGATGCCTTGGTGCTACCCGCGAGTAGCCCCGCAAACCCCCAGGAATCGGGCAAGCCCCGGACGCTGACGGACCTGATCCGTCACGGAACACCAGATCGTGTGACCGCCAGGCTCATGCTCGTAAAGCGAGCGATCGGCCGGGAACGACTAGCCGGGGACGCGGGCGACGCAGAAGACCGTCTGGCCGAAAGGAGGCCGGAAGAACCGCTCGAGGAACCGCGTGGTCGGGACGACGGTCCGGTCGTAGATCTTGACCAGCCGCGGGTCCGGATAGCCGACCCCGCCCCGCCGTACGGCCGCCCACCAGGCGATGCCGCCCAGGAAGTTGATCGGCTTGAGCACCTGGGGCCGCAACCCGGCGGCGACGACCGTACGGCCCAGCGTCGCGGGCGTGTACCGGGTGACGTGGCCGACCTTGCGGTCGAAGTCGCCGTAGAGCTGCATGTAGCCGGGCACCCAGATGATGATGCGGCCGCCCGGCCTGGTCACCTTGGCGAGGGAGCGCAGCGCCTCGACGTCCTCCTCGATGTGCTCCAGGACGTTCATCATGATCACCGTGTCGACGGGGTCGTCCAGGGGGATCTCCGTCGGCAGGCCGAACTGGAGGACCGAGATGTCCTCGCGGCCGGCGAAGCGCTTGTTGAGCTGCTCCACGCAGTAGGGGTCGAAGTCGCTCACCACGAGCCGGTCGAGCCGGGGGAGGAACTGCTCCGCGAAGTGTCCGAGACCCGATCCGATCTCCAGGACAGAGCGGCCCACGTGCGGCGCGACCATGTCGAACTCGTACTGCCGGTAGTTCTTGGCCTCGTCCCCACCGAGGTGGTTCTCCAGTGCCTCGTCTCCAGCCGCCGGCTGGACTACCCGGTCATACCCAGACATACAATCCTCGTTCGCGCGTGCTGGCAGTGGCGCCGAGTCTAATGCCCGCCTCGGACGGCGGATTCCCGTTCCCGTATGGCAACCGGTGAAACGCCCGTTCCCGTGTGCGATGCCGGGGTTACCATTCGTGAACCGGAGCGCCGGGTGCAGTGAAGTCCCCCCACGATTCGAGGCTGCGATGGAGCGACGCGATCTTCCGGCCTTCCTCGGCCGCCGGGCCGAGATCGCACAGATCAGACGGCTGCTCGGCCGTTCGCGACTGGTGACGCTGACCGGGCTCTCCGGCGCCGGGAAGTCGCGGCTGGCGGAGGAGGCCGCGTGGAGCGTGCGCAAGGCCTTCGCCGGCGGGGTCCACACCGTGGACGTGTCCCAGGCGCGCGACCCGGCCACCCTCGCCCGTACGACCGCCGAGACGGTCCGGGCGCGGGACGGCCGCCTCCTGCTCGTCCTCGACGGCGTCGAACGCCTGGCGCGCCCCTGTGCGGCGCTCGCCGACTCGCTGCTCAGGGGCGCGCCCGGCCTGCGCGTGCTCGCGACCGGACGGCGCTCGCTCGGCCTCGTGGGAGAGCACATCCTCCCCGTCGGCCCGCTGCCGCCCGCCGACGCCGTCGCCCTGCTCGCCGGGCGCGCGCCCGGCCGCGGCGTCGCGGACCTGCACCGGAAGGCCGCCGCCCGGCTCTGCGAGCGGCTCGGACGGATGCCCCACACAATCGAGCTGGCGGCGGAACGGCTGCGCGCCGACCCGGACCGGGCGATCGAGGAGCTGCTCGACGACCCCTTCCACGAGACGGCCGCCAGGACGGCCCTGGACCGCGCCCTGGAACTGTGCTCGGACGACGAACGGCACGTGTGGTCACGGATCGCCGCGGCGCCCGGAACGTTCGGCCTGGCCGACGTCGAGCGGGCCTGCCCGGACGGCCCGCCGCCCGCCGAGCTGCTCGACGCCCTCATCGGCCTGATCGACAAGTCCCTCCTCGCGCGTGAGGAGAGCGGCGGGGCGGTCCGCTTCCGGGTGCCGCACGCGGGCGCCGGTCTGCCGTCCCGGCCCCCCGGCCGTGACCGGCCCCTCCCCGGCCCGTGCCGTACGGGCGACCTGGACGGGCCCCGGGTGCTGACCCGGCGCGAGCACGAGGTCGCCGAGCTGGTCGCGGACGGCCTGTCCAACCGCGAGGTGGCCGAGAAGCTGGTGATCTCGAAACGCACCGCCGAGTCGCACATGGAGCACATCCTGGCCAAGCTGAACTTCTCCTCCCGCACCCAGGTCGCCGCCTGGGTGGCGCGGCGGCGGGGCGACCGGTGATCGGGAACCTGCCCGCCGAGCCGGCCGGTTTCGTCGGCCGTGCGGACGAGCGGGAACACGTCGCGGCGCTTCTCGGCCGCGCCCGGCTGGTCACCCTCACGGGAGCGGCGGGAGTCGGCAAGAGCAGGCTGGCCCGCCGAGTCGCGGCCGACGCGCACCGGCGGTTCCCGGACGGCGTCTGGCTGGTGGAGCTCTCCTCGATCGGCGACCCGCGCGACCTCGTGCCGCTGGTCGCCGAGACGCTGTACACGGGCGACGGCGACGCCCCCGACGACCCGGACGCCGCCGCGCTCGCCGCGCGCATCGGGGGCCGGAGGATGCTCCTCGTCCTCGACACCTGCGAGCATCTGCCGGCCGCGTGCGCCGAGCTGGTCGGCTCGCTGCTGGAAGGCTGCCCGGGGCTCCGCGTCCTGACCACGGGCAGAGAGCCCCTCGACGCGCCGGGCGAGCACGTCGTGAGCGTCCTCCCGCTCGTAGGCGACGCGGTGACGCTCTTCGCGGAGCGGGCCGTCGCCACCGTGCCCGACTTCGTGCTCGACGCCGCCAACCGCCCCCAGGTCGTACGGCTCTGCGAGGAGCTCGACGGCATACCGCTCGCGATCGAGCTGGCCGCGGCCCGGCTGCGGGCGCTCTCCGTACAGGACATCAGCGCCCGCCTGCCCGACCGCTTCCGGCTGCTGAGCCGCGCCGAGACCGGGACGGGAGAGGGCAGGCACCGCACGCTCCGTACCGCGATCGGCTGGAGCCACGAGCTGTGCGAGCCCCGCGAGAGGCTGCTGTGGGCCCGGCTGTCGGTGTTCTCCCACGGCTTCGAACGCGAGACGGCCGAGGAGGTGTGCGCCGGCGACACGCTCTCGCGCGGCGACGTGTTCGCCCTGCTGGCCCGGCTCGTCGAGAAGTCCGTCCTGCTGCGCGAGGGCGACCGCTACCGCCTGCTGCACGCCGTACGCGACTACGGGGCGGAGCGGCTGCGCGAGCTGGGCGAGGAGGAGGTGACCCGCGACCGCCACCGGGACGCCTACCTGCGGCTCGCGCGCCGGGCCGAGGCGGAGTGGACCGGACCGGCGCAGCTCGACTGGGCCCGGCGGATGGCCGAGGAACTGCCGAACTTCCTGGCCGCCCTCGACCACTCCCTGGCCCGCGACCCCCGGATCGCGGTCGAGCTGGCCGGGACGCTGTGGCCGCTCTGGATCGCCTGCGGCCGCCACCGTGAGGGCCGCCGCTGTCTCGACCGGGCGCTGGCGGCGAGTGGAAGGCCGACCCCGCACCGCGTCAAGGCCCTGTGGGCCGCCGCGTGGGTGGAGGCCCGCCACTTCGACGTACGGCGGGCCCGCACGCGGATGGAGGAATGCCGCCGCGGCCCGGGAGCGGACGTGTGGGGCGCCCACGCGGCCGCGGTCGTGGCGCTCGCGGCGGGCGACGACGAGGACGCGGCCCGCCGGTTCGACGGTGTGCTCGCCGCCCGGGGAGGCGCCGGGCCCGCCTGGCTGCTCGGCCGCAGCCCCGCCTGCGTCCTCAGCCAGGCGGGCCTCGCCCTGGCCAGATCCGGCGGCGGGCGGGCCCGTGACGTCCTCGATGACGCGATGTGGCGGAGCGCGCTCACCGGAGACCGCTGGAGCCGGTCGGTCGCCCACCACGGCCTCGCCGTACTCGCCTGGGAGAACGGCGACCCGGCCGCGGCCGCGGAGCACAACCGGGAGGCGCTCCGGCTCTGCCGCGACCTCGGCGACCTGGCGGGGGCGCTCGCCGGGTTCGAGGTCCAGGCGTGGCTCTCGGCCGCCGCCGGCCGGGGCGGGCTCGCCGCGACGCTGCTGGGAGCGGTGGAGGGCCTCGGCGCCTCGACCGGCATCCGGCTGGAGGAGGCGCCCTACTGGGGGGCCCGCCACTCCACCTGCGCCGAGATCGCCCGCGGCCTCGTCGGCGGCCCCTCCTTCCGTACGGCACTCGCCGAGGGAGCCGCGCTCGACCTGGGCGCGGCCTACCGGCGGGCGCTCGGAGACCCTCCGAAGGAGGGCGTCTGCCTCACCCCGAGGGAGTCCCAGGTCGCCGAGCTGATCGCGGACGGCCTGTCGAACCGCGAGCTCGCGGAACGGCTGATGATCGCCGAGCGGACGGCCGACACCCACGTGGAGAACATCCTGGCCAAACTGCGCATGTCGTCCCGCGTGCAGATCGCCGCCTGGGTCGCGGTACGCCGTTCCGCGCGCCGCTGAACCCTCCTCGGGCATCGTCCCGATGTCACGGACCGCGTCTTTCCGGATACTTCTCGTGTCCGGGCGGCCGGGTAGGGGGGAAGCCGTCCGGACACGCCGCGCGGCGGGGGACGGCGTCGCGGCTGGGTTCGGCGGCGGGTTCGGGTCGAGGGGGGTCGTCTCGCCGCCGAACCTCCACCGCCGGATGGTGAATCTCCACCGCGGTGGGGCAATCCTCAACCCAGAGTAGTCATTCGATTACGCACTCATGATTGGCTGGGCCGCCATGCATGAGAGGGCGGATCCGGTGATCGATGCGCTGGGGCGGCGAGGCAACCTGCCCGCCGAGACGAGCACCTTCCTGGGACGGGACGAGGACCTGGCCGAGGTGGGACGGCTCCTGCGGGACGAGCCCCTGGTCACCCTGACGGGGGTGGCGGGCGTCGGAAAGACCCGGCTCGCGCTGAAGGCGGCCGGCGAGCTGCCCGGCGGCGCCTGGCTGGTGGAGCTGTCCGGCGAGCGCAACGGCGCCCTCCTGGCCCACACGATCGGCTCCGCGATCGGCCTGCCCGAGCAGGCCGCCCGCCCCCAGGGAGACGTCCTCGCCGAGCACCTCGCCGACCGCCGGATGCTTCTGATCCTCGACACGTGCGAGCACCTCCTCCGCCCCTGCCGCGACCTGGTCGGCCAGATCCTGCGGGCCGCCCCCGGCGTACGCGTCCTGGTCACCAGCAGGCAGCCCCTCGGCCTCCCGGGGGAGCGCGTCCACACCGTCCGGCCGCTCCCGGTGACCGCGGAGGACTGCGACGCCGTGCGGCTGTTCCGCGACCGGGCGCTCGCCGTGCGCCCCGGGTTCGAATGCTCCGACGACGCCGTCTTACGGCTCTGCCGCCGCCTGGACGGCGTCCCCCTCGCGCTGGAGCTCGCCGCAGGCCGGCTGCGCGCCCTGACGGCCCGCGAGCTGCTCGACCACATGGACGACCGGTTCTCGCTGCTCTCCGGGCGCGGCCGTACGGGCAGGCACCGGACCTTGCGCACGGCCGTCGGGTGGAGCCACGAGCTGTGCACGCCGGAGGAGCGGCTGCTGTGGGCCCGGCTCTCCGTCTTCGCCGGGACGTTCGACGCCGACGCCGCCGCGGACGTCTGCGCCGACGAGCGGTTGCGCGGCGTGCCCGACCTGGTCTCGCGGCTCGCCGACAAGTCGGTCCTGATCCGGCACGGCCAGCGGTTCCGGATGCTCGGCATGATGCGGGACTACGGCAGGGAGTGGCTCCGCGAGATCGGCGAGGAGCGCCTGGTCGCCGGGCGCCACCGCCACCACTCCCTCGCCCTGCGCCGCGTGATGCGCCACCCCAGGCGGCGCGCCTGTGGCGATCCCGGGCGCAGGCCCGAGTCCGGCCGCCCGCATCCCGGCCCCGGGCACTGACCCCGACCGGCCGACCGGCGGCAGGAAGCGGGCCCGGGCGCCCCTCTGAGCGTGCTCCTCGACGGCTCCCTGATCCGTCCGCGAGCGGACCTCAGATCTCAGGACCCCGTATTCCGGGACTTCGTATTCAGGGACCTCGTATTTCGGGACTTCATGCTTCGGGACTTCATGCTTCGGGCCGGGGAGCGGGTCCGTCCGGCTGGGTGAGCCAGACGTCGATCTCGCCGAGAAGCTCCTTCTTCAGCGAGTCGGGAGCCGTGGACGACCGGATCGACTGCCGGGCCAGCTCGGCGACCTCCGCGTCCCGGAAGCCGTACACATCCCGCGCGAGCTCGTACTGCGGGAGCAGCCGGGCCCCGAACAGCAGCGGGTCGTCCGCGCCGAACGCGATCGGGACCCCCGCGTCGAACAGCTTGCGCACCGGCACGTCCAGTGGACCGGGGGCCACGCCGAGCCCGACGTTCGACAGCGGGCACACCTCGCACGCGATCTGCCGGTCGGCGAGGCGTTCGAGCAGCCGGTCGTCCTCGGCCGCGCGGATGCCGTGTCCCACACGGTCGGCGTCCAGCTCGTCGACGCACTCCGCGACGCTGGCCGCGCCCAGCAGCTCCCCTCCGTGCGGCACCGCCAGCAGCCCCGCCCGCTTGGCGATGCGGAACGCGGCGTCGTAGTCGCGGGCCCGGCCGCGCCGCTCGTCGTTCGACAGCCCGAACCCCACGACGCCCCGCCCCGCGTACTGCGCGGCAAGCCGGGCGAGGGTGCGGGCGTCGAGGGGATGGCGGGTGCGGTTGGCCGCCACGATCACCGCGATGCCCACGCCCGAGGCGGCCGAGGCCCGCGCCGCGGCGTCGAGCACCAGCTCGAGGGTCGAGGTCAGCCCCCCGAAACGGGCGGCGTACCCGGACGGGTCCACCTGGATCTCCAGCCAGCGCGACCCCTCGGTGGCCTCGTCCTCCGCCGCCTCCCTGAGCAGGCGGTAGACGTCCTCGGGCCGCCGCAGCACCGACCGGGCGATGTCGTACAGCCGCTGGAACCTGAACCAGCCCCGCTCGTCCGTCGCGTGCAACTGCGGCGGCCAGTCCTGCACCAGCGCGTCGGGAAGGTGCACCCCGTGCTCCTGGGCGAGCTCGATCAGCGTCGAATGCCGCATCGAGCCGGTGAAGTGCAGATGCAGGTGGGCCTTGGGGAGCTTGTCGAGAGAGTGCGGCATTTCCATATCCTGCCGCATCCGCGTCTCAACCTGGTGCGGCTTTCACGCGTTGTGGACGGGCGAAAGGGGAGCTCATGACCGAAGAAGACGAGGCGGCCTTCGACGAGTTCCTGGCCGCGCGAAGCACCGCACTGCTCCGCACCGCGGTCCTGGTCTGCGGCGCGTCCCCCCACGATGCCGAGGACCTGGTCCAGAGCGCGCTGGAGAAGGTGTACCGGCACTGGCCGCGGATCAGGCACGACAACCCCGAGGCGTACGCGCGCCGGGTCGTCGTGAACGCCGCCATCAGCAGAGCCCGCAGGAGGCGGGTGATCCAGGAGATCACCTTCGCCAGCCCTCCGGAGACGCCGGTGGAATCCCCGGATCCGGGCCTGCGCGAGCTCCTGCTCGGGGAGCTCGGAAGGCTTCCGGCCCGGATGCGGGCCGTACTGGTCCTTCGCTACTGGGAGGACATGTCCGAGGCCGAGACGGCGGCGTCGCTCGACTGCTCGGTCGGGACCGTCAAGAGCCAGGCCGCGCGCGGCCTGGCACGAATCCGTGCACGCCTGGCAACGCTGGAAGGAGCGTCGGCATGAACGTCGAAGAGGCACTGAAGGAGGCGATGGCGTCCCGGGTGGCCGCTGTCCAGGCCCCGCCGTCGATGGGGCAGCGGGTCCGGCGGCGCAACCGCCGTCACGTGATCCGGTTTCGTACGGCGGGAGCGGCGCTGCTGACGGTCGCCGTCGCGGGAGCCGTGCCGGTGTACCTGTCCGCGACCTCCGGCCCGGCGCCGTCGCGGGCGGGGGTGGGGGCGCCCGTACCCGGAGCGTCGCAGCCCGTGGGCGAGGACAGCGCGCTGGCGGGGAACGTCGTGCCGGACGTCGTCGGCCTGACCAACGAGAACGTCGCGGGCGTGCTCAAGGCCGCCGGTTTCAAGGTGGGCGGGAAGAAGATACTCAACGACGAACACCCCCCGGGGACGATCATCGCCCAGACCCCCGCGGCCGGCACGGTGGCCCCTGAAGGGGCCCGCGTGGAGGTCACCATAGCGACGACCGCGGCGCCGAAGACCGACCAGACGCCCGAGCCCGCTGACGTCGGGCTGCCCCAGGATCTCGGCGATCTGGGCGACGGCCGGACCTTCGGCGGCATCCGCCTGGACTACCTGCCGGACGGCCTCGAATGGGGCAAGTGGTCGGGCAAGGACGGTTTCGGCAAGACGAGCTACGCCACCACCTGGGCCGAGCCGAGCAAGGCCGGCACCGGGGAGTACTCGGTGGAGGCCGTGGTCTACAAGGGGGAGGCGGCCCGCACCCGGCGCGACCGCGTGGACGGCACCCCGGTGAAGATCCGCGGAAAGGACGGCTACCTCGGCTCGTTCACGGAGGGCGGCGAGGTCGCGGGGAGCAGCCCCGAGACCACCCTCACCCTGGTCTGGTTCCCGCGCGCCGACGTCACGATCGAGCTCATGTTCAGCCCCGTGTTCGTCCAGAAGCTCGGGCAGGACGCCGCCGACGCGGAGATCCAGAAGATCGCCGAGGGGGTGACCGTCAAGGACTGAGCCTTCCGCACCTCCGCGCCCCTGCGCTTTCGTCGGGTTTCCGCAGGGGCGCGACCATTTCCTCGCCTTTCTTCTCCTCCTCGTCGTCGCCCCCGGATCGGCGGAAGCATTTGAGCGGGCCTCCCGAGCCGCGCGGAGCCGGAAGGTCCACAACCGCACGTCCTGGGGACACCCGTCCGGCAAGGGCCGGTACGTCGCCATATCCGTCCACCGGGGCAGGGGCGTCGGTACCGAACGATGGCGGAAGGACGTCTTTCGGGCGAAGCCCGAGGTCGCGACCGTCGGCGGTGTCCGCGGGCTCCTGACCCGCTCCACCACAACCGTGCGGGTGGACCGCCGACCGCTGCCCATGCGGACCTGGAGCTTCACGTGGGAGCCGCAGGCCGGGCTGGCACTCGCCGTCGTGGTGGCCGGCGTCGAGGACCCGGTGTCCTCGACCGCGTTCTCGAGCGAGATCGAGCTCCATCAGCTTGTACGGGAGGTGCGTGTGAGATAGCCGTAGGCGGTGTGTCCACCGCGTCGGAGGGCCCGGACCGACGACGGTCCGGGCCCTCCGACGGCGATGCTCAGTGCGCTTCCGCGAGCAGCTTGGCGAGCCGGCTGACGCCCTCGACCAGGTCGTCGTCGCCCAGCGCGTACGACAGACGGAAGTAGCCGGGGGTGCCGAACGCCTCACCCGGCACCAGCGCCACCTCGGCCTCTTCGAGGATCAGCTCGGCCAGCTCGGAGGAGGAGGCCGGCCGCCGGCCGCGGATCTCCTTGCCCAGCAGCGCCTTGATCGACGGGTACGCGTAGAACGCGCCCAGCGGCTCGGGGCACACCACGCCCGGGATCTCGTTGAGCATCCGCACCATCGTCTGCCTGCGGCGGTCGAACGCCTCGCGCATCTTCGCCACCGCGGAGAGGTCGCCGGAGACGGCGGCGAGCGCGGCCGCCTGCGCCACGTTCGACACGTTCGAGGTGGAGTGCGACTGCAGGTTGGTCGCGGCCTTCACCACGTCGGACGGCCCGACGAGCCAGCCCACCCGCCAGCCGGTCATCGCGTACGTCTTCGCGACGCCGTTCAGGACGACCACGCGCTCGCGCAGCTCGGGCACGGCCGTGGCGATGCTGGAGAAGGCGGCGTCGCCGTACACGAGGTGCTCGTAGATCTCGTCGGTGACGACCCAGAGGCCCTTGTCCAGCGCCCAGCGGCCGATCTCCTCGACCTGCGCGGGCGTGTACACGGCGCCGGTCGGGTTGGACGGGGAGACGAACAGCAGCACCTTGGTGCGCTCGGTCAGCTTCTCCTCGAGCTGCTCGACCGACGCGAGGTATCCGGTCGTCTCGTCGGTGACCACGTCCACCTGGACCCCGCCCGCGAGCTTGATCGCCTCCGGATAGGTCGTCCAGTACGGAGCGATGACGAGCACCTCGTCACCCGGGTCGAGCAGGGTCGCGAAGGCCTCGTAGACGGCCTGCTTGCCGCCGTTGGTCACGAGGACCTGGGAGGCGTCCACCTGGAACCCGGAGTCGCGCAGCGTCTTGTCGGCGATCGCCTGCTTCAGCTCAGGCAGGCCCCCGGCCGGCGTGTACTTGTGGAACCTGGGGTTCCGACACGCCTCGACAGCCGCCTCGACGATGTAGTCGGGCGTCGGGAAGTCGGGCTCGCCGGCGCCGAAGCCGATGACCGGACGACCGGCCGCCTTCATGGCCTTGGCCTTGGCGTCCACGGCCAGCGTCGCGGACTCTGAGATCGCGGAAATGCGCGCGGAGATGCGAGGTCGGGTCATGCCTCCATCGTTTCAGACCTGCGGGAATCCTTCCGCGCTTATCCACCATCCGGACGGCCGCCCAAGGTAGCTTTGAGCGGCGCGGACTATCTGGTTCGACGAAGTCGGCATTCCCACGTACACTTCAGCGTCTAGTGGGCCACGACGGGAACGTTCGGCGGTGTCGATCCGTTTCTCAGGTATTGTGGTGCACGGCTTAGGGCACTAGCGCAATTGGTAGCGCACCGGTCTCCAAAACCGGCGGTTGGGGGTTCGAGTCCCTCGTGCCCTGCGGAGTGCGGTCCGCGCACCAAAGGCGTGAAAGCGCGCCGCAAGTTGCGATGGACACGACGGATCAGGTGAGGACTGTGGCGATCGACACCCGCGGTGAGACCGCAGGAAAGCCAGGCAAGCCAAGCGGTGAGAAGAAGGCCAAGCGCACCTCTCCCGCCCTTTTCTACCGGCAGGTCGTCGCCGAACTGCGCAAGGTCATCTGGCCGAGGCGCAAGGACCTGATCACTTATACCTCTGTGGTCCTCGGCTTTGTTCTGATCATGGTCGCGATCGTGTCCGGGCTAGACTTCCTGCTGACGAAGGGTGTGCTGGCGGTCTTCGGCGGATCCTGATCCGGCCCTGGCCGTCGCACGTCATGTCACCGACGAAAGAGGAAGAGTCACCGTGTCCGAGTCCCCGCTGCCGGTCGATGGCTCCCGCGATGAGTGGGAGACCGAGCCGGACGAGGCCGTAGAGAAGGTCGACGACACCGCTGCCGCCGGCGAGGGCGGCGCTGACGCTGACGTTGACGCCGACTCGGGCGAGGCCGTGGCTGAGGTTGACGAAGACGGCGATGTCGTCCCGGAGGTCGACCCCGTCGAGGAGTTCAAGCGCCAGCTCCGCGGTCAGTTCGGCGAGTGGTACGTGATCCACTCCTACGCCGGCTACGAGAACCGCGTGAAGCAGAACATCGAGAGTCGTACCGGATCCCTCAACATGGAGGACTACATCTTCCAGGTCGAGGTGCCGACCCACACGATCACCGAGTTCAAGGGCGGCAAGAAGACTCCGATCAAGGAGCGCGTGCTCCCGGGGTACGTCCTGGTCCGGATGGACCTCACCGACGAGTCCTGGGCCGCGGTTCGCAACACGCCCGGCGTCACCGGCTTCGTCGGCCTCTCGAACAAGCCCAGCCCGCTCAACCTCGACGAGGTCGCCAAGCTGCTGGCGCCCGAGCCGACCGAGGAAGTGAAGAAGGCCGCGTCCAAGGCGACCGCCGCGACCGTCGACTTCGAGGTCGGCGAGTCCGTCACCGTCATGGACGGCCCGTTCGCCACGCTTCCCGCCACGGTCAGCGAGATCAGCGTCGAGTCGCAGAAGCTCAAGGTGCTCGTGTCCATCTTCGGCCGCGAGACCCCCGTCGAGCTGTCGTTCAACCAGGTCTCGAAGATCTGACGGCCTGGCATAAACTCGTTAGTCGTCCTCACGGTCGTGAGGGTGAGCCTGGACGGCGGCACCGGTCTCGGTGTCGCCGTGTCCTCACGTGGTGAGGGACCGGGCTGTGAGATTCAAGTAGTCAAGGACCCGGAGAGAGCATGCCTCCCAAGAAGAAGATCGCGGCACTGGTCAAGGTCCAGCTTCCCGCTGGCCAGGCCACGCCCGCGCCGCCGGTCGGTACCGCGCTCGGTCCGCACGGCGTCAACATCATGGAGTTCGTCAAGCAGTACAACGCTGCGACGGAGGCTCAGCGGGGCAACATCATCCCCGTCGAGATCACCATCTTCGAAGACCGCACCTTCACCTTCGTCACGAAGACGCCGCCGGCGCCCGAGCTGATCAAGAAGGCCGCCGGTCTGCAGAAGGGCAGCGCGAACCCGCACAAGGACAAGGTGGGCAAGCTCACCAAGGACCAGCTGCGTCAGATCGCCGAGACCAAGATGCAGGACCTCAACGCGAACGACATCGAGGCCGCTGAGAAGATCATCGCCGGCACCGCCCGGTCGATGGGCATCACGATCGCCGAGTAGTACCTCCACCGACGCAGGCAAGCAGTGGCAGGGCCCGCGCAGGCCCGGACCACGAACTCCATGAGGAGCCGATAGTGAAGCGCAGCAAGAACTGGAAGAACGCGGCCGGCCAGGTCGACCGCGACAGCCTGTACAGCCCGATCGAGGGTGTCCGGCTGGCGAAGAAGACCGCGACCACCAAGTTCGACGCCACCGTCGAGGTCGCCCTGCGTCTGGGTGTCGACCCGCGCAAGGCGGACCAGATGGTCCGCGGCACCGTCAACCTCCCGCACGGCACCGGTAAGACCGCCCGGGTCCTGGTCTTCGCGACCGGCGACCGTGCCGAGGAGGCCCGCGCCGCCGGCGCCGACATCGTGGGCGCCGACGACCTGATCGACGAGGTGGCCAAGGGCCGCCTCGACTTCGACGCGGTCGTCGCCACGCCGGACCTGATGGGCAAGGTCGGCCGCCTCGGCCGCGTGCTCGGTCCGCGTGGTCTCATGCCCAACCCGAAGACCGGGACCGTGACCCCGGCCGTCGGCAAGGCCGTCACCGACATCAAGGGCGGCAAGATCGAGTTCCGTGTCGACCGGCACGCGAACCTGCACTTCATCATCGGCAAGGCGTCCTTCGGCGAGCGTCAGCTCGTGGAGAACTACGCCGCCGCCCTCGACGAGGTGCTGCGTCTCAAGCCGTCGGCCGCCAAGGGCCGCTATCTCAAGAAGGTCACCTTCACCACGTCCATGGGCCCCGGCATCCCGGTCGACCCGAACGTGACGCGGGCGATGACCGCCGAGATCGACGCCTGATCTCAGCCAGCCACGAGAACCCCTGTCCGGACGCCCGGGCGGGGGTTCTCGCGTGTACGGGGTGAGATCGTGCGGACCTCGCCGCGACTGCGATGCGAGAGTGCGGGATATGTCGAGATATTTCGCAGATCGCGCGGCGGCGGTGCGGGCACCATAGGCTCGAGGGCAGTTGTTCTGTACCGAAGGGACGAAAACATGCGCCGACTTCTGCTGGCCGCCGGGGCGGCCGCCCTGATCGGGGTCGCGGGCTGTGCCCCCGCCGCCACGTCTCTGGGCAACGTGAAGTTGTCCGCGTCCGAGGTGTTGCAGCAGGCCTCCGACAAGGCGCAGGACGTCACCTCCTACACCGCGGACCTCGTCCTGAACTTCTCCGACGCCGGTGGGCGCGCAGGCGTCGTCCAGGGCAAGATGCGCTACCAGCAGAAGCCGACGCTGGCCACGGACCTCACCCTCGACCAGATCGCCGTCGACGGACGGAACGTCCCCGGCGGGCTCCGGGTGATCCTCCAGGGCGAGACGGTGTACGTCCGGTCCGACACGCTCAAGACGCTGGTGGGCGCCACCAAGCCGTGGATCAAGGTGGATCTCAAGAACGTCGGCTCCTCCGGAGGCGTCGACGTGGACGAGATCCTCGGCCGCATCCAGCAGATCGACCTCAAGACCAGCGTGGCGCTCCTTACCGCGTCCAAGGACGTCAAGCCCGTCGGCGGCGAGCAGGTGGGCGGCGTGGACACGACGCACTACTCGGGCACGTTCCCGGTGGCCGAGGCCCTGAAGCAGGTAGCCCCCGAGGCGCGCGCCAAGGCGGAGGCCGGCCTGGCCGAGCTCGACGACATGAAGTTCGACGCGTGGATCGACGCCGACGGCCTGCCGCGGAAGATCACACTGAAGGGCGACCGGGATCAGGGCGCGTTCGACGCCACCGTTGCCTTCACCTCGTTCAACGAGACCGCGGCGATCGAGGCGCCGCCCGCGGGCGAGGTCGGGGAGCTGCCGCGGAACATCCACGGCGGCTGATTTGGCGTAGAGGGGATTGACACCCTATGCTGGCGTCTGCCGAAGACCGCCGGTCGTCGTCGGGCTGCATCAGTCCGATGACCGAAGGATCCACTCTGTGGGCGACCCGCGTAGGTGTGATGTGAGCTTCCGGGCGTGTTCTCGCGCCTGTGTCAGCCCCGTGCGCCTGCGCCGGGGCTCCTCTATTTTCTGGACGCCTTCGCCGGTGGCACATCTGGAAGGAGGCCCATGGCGAGGGCGGATAAGGCGATCGCGGTTGCCGAACTCAAGAGTGAGTTCGAGGGCTCCAGCGGCGCCGTTCTGACCGAGTACCGCGGTCTCACCGTCGCTCAGCTCAAGGAGCTGCGCGTTGCTCTCGGTGGGAATGCGAAGTTCGCCGTGGCGAAGAACACGCTGACCAAGATCGCGGCGAACAACGCCGGGATCAACGCCCTGGACGATCTGCTCCAGGGCCCGACCGCGATCGCGTTCGTCAAGGGCGACGTGGTCGAGGCGGCCAAGGGTCTGCGTGATTTCGCCAAGGCCAACCCCCTTCTGGTGATCAAGGGCGGTGTCGTCGACGGCAAGTCGATGACCCCCGCCGAAATCACCAAGCTTGCCGACCTTGAGTCCCGCGAGGTCCTCCTCGCGAAGCTGGCCGGTGCGCTGAAGGCGAAGCAGTCCCAGGCTGCCGCCACCTTCGCCGCGCTGCCCACCAACATGGCTCGACTGGCCGAGGCCCTGCGCGCCAAGCGCGAAGAGGCCGGCGAGTAGGTCCGCCCACGCGGACCCGGGGGGAAGCGCACACCGCGGTCCCTGCACGTTTTTGCTAGATCCAAACGGAGGAACACCATCATGGCGAAGCTCAGCACCGACGAGCTGCTCGAGTCCTTCAAGGAGATGACCCTCCTTGAGCTGTCCGAGTTCGTGAAGCTCTTCGAGGAGACCTTCGACGTCAAGGCCGCCGCTCCGGTCGCCGTCGCCGCCGCCGCTGCCCCGGGCGCCCCCGCGGCCGCCGAGGAGGCCGAGGAGCAGGACGAGTTCGAGGTCATCCTCGAGTCGGCCGGCGACAAGAAGATCCAGGTCATCAAGGAGATCCGCGCCCTGACCAGCCTGGGTCTCAAGGAGGCCAAGGACCTCGTGGACGGCGCTCCGAAGCCCGTCTTCGACGGCAAGGTCAACAAGGAGCAGGCGGAGAAGGCCAAGGCTGCCCTGGAGGGCGCCGGCGCCAGCGTCACCGTCAAGTAACTCTGACGCTTACCGCGAAAGGGCGGTCACCTTCGGGTGGCCGCCCTTTTCGCGTTCGTACGGCGGCACGTGGAAGGCGCCGGTCGTGTAGCGGTGGACCCTCCGGCGCGCGATGACATGGTCGGGGGTGATCCACCGATGGGACGCTGGCTGACAGCGGGACTGGCGGTGCTCGTCGCGGGGCTGGCCGTGTCCGCCGTATGGCTCGGAGCGGGCCGGAGCGCGGCGCGGCAGGACGAGTGGGACCGCCGCGAGGCCGTCCGGGCCGCGACCGTCCACGCGGCCGCCCTGCTCACCCTCGACCACCGTACGGTCGACGAGGACGTGCGGCGACTTGTCGAAACCTCCACCGGGCAGGCCCGGGACGGTTACGTGAAGGGCCGGGCCGCGATGAGGCAGGCCGCGCTCGAACGCGAGGTCTCGCAGACCGGGGTGCTGCGCGCGGCGGGCCTCGTCTCGATGTCGGCCGAGGGACGCGCGGCCGAGGTCCTGGTCGTCGGCGACGCGTTGATCCGCTGGGGAGCGGACGGCGGGAGCGACAAGGACGGGGGCCGACGGGAGGGACCGGAGGAGCGCGCCTACCGCTGGCGGATGGAGGTGACCAAGGTGGGGAACCGCTGGCTGGTCTCCAGGTCGGAGCTGGTGCAGTGAGGCGTCTTCTCGCGGCGCTCCTCGCCGCGGCGGCGGTCGGGCTCGCCGCCGTCGCGGCCTGGCTGTACATGGACCTGAGCCGCATCCAGGGCGGCGTCGCGGCCGGCCGGGAGGCGATGACCGCCGCCCGTTCCTACGCGGCCGACATGCTGTCCTACGACTACCGGACGATGGGCGAGGACCTCGCCCGGGCGAGGAGCCACACCACCGGGGCGCTCTCCGAGCGCTATGCCCGGCTCGCCGCGACCCTGCCCCGGCTCGCGCGGCAGCGGCAGGAGGTACGGCAGGCGGTCGTCGCGGCCGCGGCGATCGAGTCGGCGACCGCGGAGGAGGCCCGCATTCTGGTCTTCCTGAACACCGTCACCAGCGGTCGTGAAACCGGGCAGGACCGGCCGAGCCAGGAGGTGGGGCAGAGCCGGCTCCGCCTGGTGATGACCAGGGAGAACGGCCGCTGGCTGGTCTCCGATCTCTCCACGCTCCTCGGTGACACGCCCGTTCCGCAGGCCCCTTAATTCAATTGTTAGCAAAGGCTATGTTTGGGCTGAGTTACGTGAGGACATACCGACCACAGGCAGTGTCGACCGTTGGTCAGCGTTCGGCTCGCCGCGTGACAGAGCGTTAGCCGGACGGGCTCGCGGGTATCGTCTGGGTCCGGTGACGTTGGATCGTCATGTGAGCGGGAAAACCCAGCGTGCTGGGGCTCCGACGGCCGAAATGTCGGCCTCCGGGCTTGACGTTTCGCCGCTGACGGGTGATGCTGCCACCAACGTGGAGCGCAGAGCGAGAGCGGAGTGGACAGGTGTATGCCCATCGGCTACACTGCCCCTTTGCGCTGCCCTTTGACGACCCGCTTCTGTGAGTAATCTGTTGCATGGTCGTCTGGCGTGCGTGTAGTCAGTCCGCGAGCCCTCGGAAGGACATCTGTTGGCAGCCTCGCGCAACGCCTCCGCCGTACCCGCCGGTCCCCGTACCGTGTCGTTCGCACGTATCGAGGAGCCGCTCGAAGTTCCCGACCTTCTCGCCCTGCAGACCGAGTCCTTCGACTGGTTGCTCGGCAACGAGAAGTGGAAGGGTCGGGTCGAGGCGGCTCGCCAGGCCGGGCGCAAGGACGTTCCGGCCCAGTCAGGTCTCGAAGAGATCTTCGAGGAGATCAGTCCGATCGAGGACTTCTCCGGAACCATGTCCCTGTCGTTCCGCGACCACCGGTTCGAGCCGCCCAAGTACTCGGTCGACGAGTGCAAAGACAAGGACATGACCTACTCCGCCCCGATGTTCGTCACGGCGGAGTTCATCAATAACACCACCGGTGAGATCAAGAGCCAGACGGTGTTCATGGGCGACTTCCCGCTCATGACCTCGAAGGGCACTTTCATCATCAACGGCACCGAGCGTGTCGTCGTCTCCCAGCTGGTGCGGTCCCCGGGCGTCTACTTCGACCGGTCGGTCGACAAGACCTCCGACAAGGACCTGTTCGGCTGCAAGGTGATCCCTTCTCGCGGCGCCTGGCTCGAGTTCGAGATCGACAAGCGTGACAGCGTCGGCGTCCGTATCGACCGCAAGCGCAAGCAGCCCGTCACGGTGCTGCTGAAGGCGCTCGGCTGGACTAACGACCAGATCCTGGAGCGTTTCGGCCAGTACGAGTCGATGCGGGCCACCCTGGAGAAGGACCACACCTCCGGCCAGGACGACGCCCTGCTCGACATCTACCGCAAGCTGCGTCCGGGCGAGCCTCCGACCAAGGAGTCCGCGCAGACGCTGCTGGAGAACCTCTATTTCAACCCGAAGCGCTACGACCTCGCGAAGGTCGGGCGTTACAAGATTAACAAGAAGCTCGGCGTCGACGCCGACATCACCCAGGGCACGCTGACCGACGAGGACATCGTCGCCACGATCGAGTACATCGTGCGCCTGCACGCCGGCGAGGAGACCATGGGTCCCGACGGCTCGGTGATCGTCGAGACGGACGACATCGACCACTTCGGCAACCGCCGTCTGCGCACGGTGGGCGAGCTCATCCAGAACCAGGTCCGCCTGGGTCTGGCCCGCATGGAGCGGGTCGTCCGCGAGCGCATGACCACGCAGGACGTCGAGGCGATCACGCCGCAGACCCTGATCAACATCCGCCCGGTCGTGGCGTCGATCAAGGAGTTCTTCGGCACGTCGCAGCTGTCCCAGTTCATGGACCAGACCAACCCCCTGGCCGGCCTGACGCACAAGCGTCGCCTCTCGGCCCTGGGCCCGGGTGGTCTGTCCCGTGAGCGGGCCGGCTTCGAGGTCCGTGACGTGCACCCGTCCCACTACGGCCGGATGTGCCCGATCGAGACGCCGGAAGGCCCGAACATCGGTCTGATCGGCTCGCTGTCGTCCTTCGGCCGGGTCAACTCCTTCGGTTTCGTGGAGACCCCGTACCGCCGGGTCGTCGACGGCCGGGTCACCGACGAGATCGACTACCTGACCGCGGACGAGGAGGACCGGCACGTCGTCGCCCAGGCCAACACGGCTCTGCACGCCGACGGTTCGTTCGCCGAGTCCCGCGTGCTCGCCCGCCGCAAGGGCGGCGAGTTCGAGGCCGTGCACCCGTCCGACGTGGATTACATGGACGTCTCGCCGCGCCAGATGGTGTCGGTCGCGACCGCCATGATCCCGTTCCTCGAGCACGACGACGCCAACCGCGCGCTCATGGGTTCGAACATGCAGCGCCAGTCGGTGCCCCTGCTCAAGAGCGAGGCGCCGCTGGTCGGCACGGGCATGGAGTACCGCGCCGCCACGGACGCCGGCGACGTCATCAGCGCCGAGAAGGCCGGTGTCGTCGAGGAGGTGTCGGCCGACTACGTCACCGTGATGAACGACGACGGCACGCGCACCACCTACCGCGTCGCGAAGTTCAAGCGCTCCAACCAGGGCACCTGCTTCAACCAGAAGCCGATCGTGCACGAGGGCGACCGGATCGAGGTCGGCCAGGTCATCGCCGACGGCCCCTGCACCGACAGCGGTGAGATGGCGCTCGGCAAGAACCTGCTGGTGGCGTTCATGCCGTGGGAGGGCCACAACTACGAGGACGCGATCATCCTGTCCCAGCGCCTGGTGCAGGACGACGTGCTCTCCTCGATCCACATCGAGGAGCACGAGGTCGACGCCCGTGACACCAAGCTGGGCCCCGAGGAGATCACCCGGGACATCCCGAACGTCTCCGAGGAAGTCCTCGCCGACCTCGACGAGCGCGGCATCATCCGCATCGGCGCGGAGGTCACGACCGGCGACATCCTCGTCGGCAAGGTCACGCCCAAGGGCGAGACCGAGCTGACCCCGGAGGAGCGGCTGCTGCGCGCGATCTTCGGTGAGAAGGCGCGCGAGGTCCGCGACACCTCGCTGAAGGTGCCGCACGGCGAGTCCGGCAAGGTCATCGGCGTCCGCGTGTTCAGCCGCGAGGAGGGCGACGAGCTCCCGCCCGGCGTGAACGAGCTGGTCCGCGTGTACGTGGCCCAGAAGCGCAAGATCACCGACGGTGACAAGCTCGCCGGCCGTCACGGCAACAAGGGCGTCATCTCCAAGATCCTCCCCGTGGAGGACATGCCGTTCCTCGAGGACGGCACGCCGGTCGACATCGTCCTGAACCCCCTGGGTGTTCCCGGACGAATGAACGTCGGCCAGGTGCTGGAGACACACCTAGGC
>NZ_BBYM01000012.1:100201-209559 GCF_001570405.1 Microtetraspora niveoalba
CGCCAAGGTCGAGCCGCGCACCAACGTGGCCACCCCGGTGTTCGACGGCGCCCACGAGGAGGAGACCGTCGGCCTGCTGAACAACACCCTGGTCAACAGGGATGGTTCGCGCATGGTCGGCGAGAACGGCAAGGCGCGGCTGTTCGACGGCCGTTCCGGTGAGCCGTTCCCGCACCCGATCTCGGTCGGCTACATCTACATCCTGAAGCTGCTCCACCTGGTCGACGACAAGATCCACGCGCGTTCGACCGGTCCGTACTCCATGATCACTCAGCAGCCGCTCGGTGGTAAGGCCCAGTTCGGCGGCCAGCGCTTCGGTGAGATGGAGGTGTGGGCCCTTGAGGCCTACGGCGCCGCGTACGCCCTGCAGGAGCTGCTGACGATCAAGTCGGACGACGTTCTCGGCCGCGTGAAGGTCTACGAGGCCATCGTCAAGGGCGAGAACATCCCCGAGCCGGGCATCCCCGAGTCGTTCAAGGTCCTCATCAAGGAAATGCAGTCGCTCTGCCTCAACGTCGAGGTCCTGTCGAGCGACGGCATGTCGATCGAGATGCGGGACACCGACGAGGACGTCTTCCGTGCCGCTGAAGAACTCGGCATCGACCTGTCCCGGCGCGAGCCGAGCAGTGTCGAAGAGGTCTGATCTAGAAGCTGAGGGGATCAAAAGTGCTAGACGTCAACTTCTTCGACGAACTGCGCATCGGCCTTGCGACGGCTGACGATATCCGTCAGTGGTCGCACGGCGAGGTGAAGAAGCCGGAGACGATCAACTACCGGACTCTCAAGCCGGAAAAGGACGGGCTCTTCTGCGAGAAGATCTTCGGCCCGACCCGGGACTGGGAGTGCTACTGCGGTAAGTACAAGCGCGTCCGGTTCAAGGGCATCATCTGTGAGCGCTGTGGCGTCGAGGTGACCCGCGCCAAGGTGCGTCGTGAGCGGATGGGCCACATCGAGCTGGCCGCTCCGGTCACGCACATCTGGTACTTCAAGGGTGTTCCTTCGCGCCTGGGCTACCTGCTCGACCTGGCGCCGAAGGACCTGGAGAAGGTCATCTACTTCGCGGCGTACATGATCACGCATGTCGACGCGGAGACGCGTGACCGCGACCTGCCCTCGCTCGAGGCGAAGATCTCGGTCGAGCGGCAGCACATCGAGCAGCGCCGTGACGCGGACATCGAGGCCAGGCAGAAGAAGCTCGAGGCCGATCTGGCCGAGCTCGAGGCCGCCGGTGCCAAGGGGGACGCGCGGCGCAAGGTCCGTGAGGGCGCCGACCGCGAGATGCGGCAGCTCCGCGACCGGGCCCAGCGCGAGCTGGACCGCCTCGACGAGGTGTGGAGCCGGTTCAAGAACCTCAAGGTCCAGGACCTGGAGGGCGACGAGCTGCTCTACCGCGAGATGCGCGACCGGTTCGGCCGGTACTTCCGCGGCGGCATGGGCGCCCAGGCGATCCAGGAGCGGCTGAACAGCTTCGACCTGGAGGCCGAGGCCGAGAACCTGCGCGAGACCATCCGCAGCGGCAAGGGCCAGAAGAAGGCCCGCGCCCTCAAGCGGCTCAAGGTCGTGGCGGCGTTCCTCAACACGCGGAACTCGCCCAGCGGCATGGTCCTCGACTGCATCCCGGTCATCCCGCCGGACCTGCGCCCCATGGTGCAGCTCGACGGTGGCCGGTTCGCGACCTCGGACCTGAACGACCTGTACCGCCGGGTCATCAACCGGAACAACCGCCTCAAGCGGCTGCTCGACCTCGGCGCGCCCGAGATCATCGTGAACAACGAGAAGCGGATGCTCCAGGAGGCCGTCGACGCGCTGTTCGACAACGGCCGCCGCGGCCGTCCGGTCACGGGTCCGGGCAACCGTCCGCTGAAGTCCCTCAGCGACATGCTGAAGGGTAAGCAGGGACGCTTCCGCCAGAACCTGCTGGGCAAGCGTGTCGACTACTCCGGCCGTTCGGTCATCGTCGTCGGCCCGCAGCTCAAGCTGCACCAGTGCGGCCTGCCCAAGCAGATGGCGCTGGAGCTGTTCAAGCCGTTCGTGATGAAGCGCCTGGTCGACCTGAACCACGCGCAGAACATCAAGTCGGCCAAGCGCATGGTCGAGCGCGCCCGTCCGGTCGTGTGGGACGTCCTCGAAGAGGTCATCACCGAGCACCCGGTGCTGCTCAACCGTGCGCCCACGCTGCACCGCCTGGGCATCCAGGCCTTCGAGCCGCAGCTCGTCGAGGGCAAGGCCATCCAGATCCACCCGCTCGTCTGCACCGCGTTCAACGCGGACTTCGACGGTGACCAGATGGCCGTGCACCTGCCGCTGTCGGCCGAGGCCCAGGCCGAGGCCCGCATCCTGATGTTGTCGACCAACAACATCCTCAAGCCGGCCGACGGCAAGCCGGTGACGATGCCCACCCAGGACATGGTCATCGGTCTGTACTGGCTGACCACCCAGAAGGACGGCGCGCTGGGCGAGGGCCGGGTGTTCGCCTCCGTGGCGGAGGCGCTCATGGCGTTCGACCGCCGCGAGCTGGACATCCAGGCCAAGATCCAGGTGCGGCTGAAGGACGCCCCGCCGCCGCGCGGCTGGGAGGCTCCGGAGGGCTGGGAGGCCGGTGAGGCGTTCCGGCTGGAGACCACCCTGGGCCGGTGCCTGTTCAACCAGACGCTCCCGGGCAACTACTCCTTCGTGAACTACCAGGTCGGCAAGAAGCAGCTCTCCGCGATCGTGAACGAGCTGGCCGAGCGGTACCCGAAGGTCGAGGTCGCCCAGGCGCTGGACGCGCTGAAGGACGCCGGTTTCCACTGGGCCACCCGCGCGGGTGTCACCATCTCGATCGAGGACGTCGTCGCGCCGCCGAACAAGGCCGCGATCATGGAGTCGTACGAGAGGCGCGCGGACAAGGTCCAGCGCGAGTACGACCGCGGTCTGATCACGGACGAGGAGCGCCGCCAGGAGCTCATCGAGATCTGGACCCACGCCACCGCTGAGGTCGAGACCGACATGGTCAACGCCTTCCCGGCGACGAACCCGGTCTGGATGATGGTCAACTCCGGCGCCCGCGGTAACCGGATGCAGGTCCGGCAGATCGCCGGCATCCGCGGTCTGGTGTCCAACACCAAGGGTGAGACCATCCCGCGGCCGATCAAGTCCTCGTTCCGCGAGGGCCTGTCGGTGCTGGAGTACTTCATCTCCACGCACGGCCAGCGGAAGGGTCTGGCGGACACCGCGCTGCGGACCGCCGACTCGGGTTACCTGACCCGTCGTCTGGTCGACGTCGCCCAGGACGTCATCGTCCGCGAGATCGACTGCGGCACCGACCGCGCGGTCCCGCTGCACGTCGGCGAGCGCGACGCCCAGGGCAACCTGGTCAAGGCCGAGAACGCCGAGAGCAACGTGCACGGCCGCATCCTGGCCGAGGACGTCGAGGTGGACGGCAAGCTCGTCGCGTCGGCGGGCGCGGACATCAACGACGCCGTGGTCGCCGCGCTGGTGGCTGCGGGCGTGGAGACGGTCAGGACCCGCAGCACCCTGGTGTGCGAGGCCAAGATCGGTGTCTGCGCCACCTGCTACGGCCGTTCGCTGGCCACCGGCAAGCTGGTCGACGTCGGCGAGGCCGTCGGCATCATCGCCGCGCAGTCGATCGGTGAGCCGGGCACCCAGCTCACGATGCGGACCTTCCACACCGGTGGTGTGGCGGGCGCCGACATCACCCACGGTCTGCCGCGTGTCCAGGAGCTGTTCGAGGCCCGCATCCCCAAGGGTGTGGCCCCAATCAGCGAGGTCACCGGCCGCGTCAGGATCGACGAGACCGACAAGACCCGCAAGATCGTCATCACTCCGGACGACGGCTCCGACGAGGTGGCGTACCCGGTGTCGATGCGGTCCCGTCTGCTGGTCGCGGAGGGGCAGCGCGTCGAGGTCGGCCAGCTCCTGGTCGCGGGTGCGCGCAACCCCAACGAGGTGCTGCGCATCCTCGGCCCGCGCGCGGTCCAGCTCCACCTGGTGGACGAGGTCCAGCAGGTGTACCGCTCGCAGGGTGTGTCGATCCACGACAAGCACATCGAGGTCATCGTCCGCCAGATGCTCAAGCGCGTGAACGTGCTGGAGTCGGGCGACACCGAGCTGCTGCCCGGTGAGCTCGTCGAGCGGCCGCGCTTCGAGCAGATGAACCGCCAGACCGTGGCCGAGGGCGGCCAGCCGGCCTCCGGACGTCCGGTCCTGATGGGCATCACGAAGGCCTCGCTGGCGACCGAGTCCTGGCTGTCGGCGGCGTCCTTCCAGGAGACGACGCGGGTGCTCACCGACGCGGCGATCCACGCCAAGTCGGACTCGCTGCTCGGCCTCAAGGAGAACGTCATCATCGGTAAGCTCATCCCGGCCGGTACGGGCATGCCCCAGTACCGCAACATCCGGGTCGAGCCGACCGAGGAGGCCAAGGCCGCGATGTACACGGTCGGTGGCTACGACGGCTCCGCCGCGGAGTACACCTTCGGTTCCGGCAGCGGCGAGGCCGTGCCGCTGGAGGAATACGACTTCGGCCAGTACGGCCGCTAGTCAGGCGACGGGAGCGCCCGGTGTCCGGAAGTCCGGATGCCGGGCGCTTTCGCGTTCCGGGCCGTACGAGGGCGCTCGGCGGGCCGCGTCCCGGGAAGGGAACCGGCGGCATTGGTGGAAATGACCGGGAGGGCCCGCCGTCCGGGTATAATCGCTGCGAGCTTTCAGTGACCCGTGGCAGAGCGGGTCACGCGGACCATGACACGGATCACGAACCACCCCCCGCTTCCGTTTTGACGTGTTGCGAGGGGCTGGGTAGTCTTTTCCTTCGTGCCCATGGTTCATGGGCTCGCATGCGCGTGCTTGGAGAGCCGCTTCCGATAACGGAAGTGGGCGCGAGCGCCGCAGGACTCCTCCAGATCGACCGGGTCCGACCTGGTGTGGTGCGACAAGTGCGCGACACGCCCGAGCGCGGGGGTCGAAGGAGTTCCAAAACCAGCAGGTCATGACACCGGCAGCACCTGCGAAAGCACAACCTGGAATGGTTGCCGAGCCGGGCAGTGAGGGGTTCGCGTCAGCGGATCGCGATCGTGCCGGAGCGGTGGTCGGATCCGGGGTTCACGTATCACCGGCTAGGCACGAAACGGAGACGCGGTGCCCACGATTCAGCAGTTGGTCCGCAAGGGCCGGCAGGACAAGGTCAGTAAGACCAAGACTCCTGCCCTCAAGGGGAGCCCGCAGCGGCGCGGCGTTTGCACCCGCGTTTACACCACGACCCCCAAGAAGCCGAACTCGGCGCTGCGTAAGGTCGCGCGTGTGCGACTGACCAACGGCATCGAGGTCACGGCCTACATCCCGGGTGTCGGCCACAACCTTCAGGAGCACTCCATCGTGCTCGTGCGTGGCGGTCGTGTGAAGGACCTGCCGGGTGTTCGCTACAAGATCATCCGCGGCTCGCTGGACACGCAGGGTGTCCGCAACCGCAAGCAGGCCCGCAGCCGCTACGGCGCGAAGAAGGAGAAGAGCTGACATGCCGCGCAAGGGTTCCCCTGGTCGCCGCCAGCTGGTCGCAGACCCGGTGCACAACTCGCCGCTGGTGACCGCCTTGATCAACAAGGTTCTCCTGGACGGCAAGCGCTCCATCGCGCAGTCGATCGTCTACGGCGCTCTCGAGGGCTGCAGGGAGAAGACCGGCAACGACCCGGTCGTCACCCTCAAGCGTGCGCTCGACAACGTCAAGCCCACCCTGGAGGTGCGCAGCCGCCGGGTCGGTGGCGCCACCTACCAGGTCCCGGTCGAGGTGCGCGCCGCGCGCAGCACCACCCTGGCTCTCCGTTGGCTCGTCCAGTACTCCCGGGCGCGTCGCGAGAAGACCATGACCGAGCGGCTCATGAACGAGCTCCTCGACGCCAGCAACGGCCTTGGTGCCAGCGTCAAGCGGCGCGAGGACACGCACAAGATGGCCGAGTCCAACAAGGCCTTCGCCCACTACCGCTGGTAGTCGGCACCTACGACGAGTTAAGGACGCAAAGCAGTGGCCACCACGACCGCTCTTGAACTGGCCAAGGTCCGCAACATCGGGATCATGGCCCACATCGATGCGGGCAAGACCACCACGACTGAGCGCATCCTGTTCTACACCGGCATCAACTACAAGATTGGCGAGACCCACGAGGGTGCCGCCACGATGGACTGGATGGAGCAGGAGCAGGAGCGCGGCATCACGATCACGTCTGCCGCGACGACCTGTAGCTGGCTTGATCACACGATCAACATCATTGACACGCCTGGTCACGTGGACTTCACCGTCGAGGTGGAGCGCTCACTGCGCGTCCTCGACGGTGCCGTCGCGGTCTTCGACGCCGTCGCCGGTGTCGAGCCGCAGTCCGAGACCGTTTGGCGTCAGGCCGACCGGTACGGCGTGCCCCGCATCTGCTTCGTCAACAAGATGGACCGCGTCGGAGCCGAGTTCCACCGCTGCGTCGACATGATCGTGTCGCGCCTCGGTGCGACTCCGCTGGTCGTCCAGCTTCCCTGGGGCGTCGAGGCCGACTTCAAGGGCGTCATCGACCTGGTGAAGATGAAGGGCCTGATCTGGAGCGCCGAGACGGCCAAGGGCGAGATGTACGACGTCGTCGACATCCCGGCCGACCACGCCGACGCGGCCCGTGAGTGGCGTGACAAGCTCATCGAGACCGTCGCCGAGAACGACGACGAGCTGATGGAGAAGTTCCTCGAGGGCATCGAGCCCTCCGAGGAGGAGCTCGTCGCCGCGATCCGCCGCGCCACGCTGACCGGCGCCGTCAACCCGGTGCTGTGCGGCACCGCGTTCAAGAACAAGGGCGTCCAGCCCCTGCTCGACGCGATCGTCGCCTACCTGCCGGCTCCGACCGACATCCCGGCCTTCGAGGGCCACGCGGTCGGCAACGAGGACGAGGCCGTCGCCCGCCACGCGGACCCGGCCGAGCCGTTCGCCGCCCTGGCCTTCAAGATCATGAGCGACCAGCACCTGGGCAAGCTCACCTACGTCCGCATCTACTCGGGCAAGATCGAGGCCGGCACCGGGGTCATCAACTCGACCAAGGGCAAGAAGGAGCGGATCGGCAAGATCTACCAGATGCACGCGAACAAGCGCGAGGAGCGCTCGTCCGCGATCGCTGGTCAGATCGTCGCCGTCATGGGCCTCAAGGACACCACCACCGGTGACACCCTCTGCGACCCGGCCAACCCCGTCGTCCTGGAGTCGATGAACTTCCCGGCTCCGGTCATCAACGTGGCCATCGAGCCCAAGACCAAGGGCGACCAGGAGAAGCTGGGCACCGCGATCCAGCGTCTGGCCGAGGAGGACCCGTCCTTCCAGGTCCGGCGTGACGAGGAGACCGGTCAGACGGTCATCTGGGGCATGGGCGAGCTTCACCTCGAGATCCTCGTCGACCGTATGCGTCGCGAGTTCAAGGTCGAGGCGAACGTCGGCCGTCCGCAGGTGGCCTACCGCGAGACCATTCGCCGCAAGGTCGAGAAGGTCGAGTACACGCACAAGAAGCAGACCGGTGGTTCCGGCCAGTTCGGCCGGGTCATCATCGACCTGGAGCCCCTGGGCGACGGCAACGACGGCTACGAGTTCGTCAACAGCGTCACCGGTGGCCGCATCCCGCGCGAGTACATCCCCTCCGTCGACGCCGGGTGCCAGGAGGCCGCCGAGTTCGGCGTGCTCGCCGGCTACCCGATGGTCGGTGTTAAGGTCACGCTGAGGGACGGTGCGTACCACGAGGTCGACTCGTCCGAAATGGCGTTCAAGATCGCCGGTTCGATGGCCTTCAAGGAGGCCGCTCGTAAGGCTGACGCCGTAATCCTCGAGCCGATGATGGCCGTTGAGGTCACCACGCCCGAGGACTACATGGGTGACGTCATCGGCGACCTCAACGGTCGTCGCGGACAGATCCAGGCGATGGAAGACCGGACCGGGGCCAAGGTCATCAAGGCCCTTGTCCCGCTGTCGGAGATGTTCGGTTACGTGGGTGACCTGCGCAGCAAGACCCAGGGCCGGGCCGTGTACAGCATGCAGTTCGACTCCTACGCGGAGGTGCCCCCGGGCATCGCCAAGGAGATCGTCGCGAAGGCTCGGGGCGAATAGTTCCGGACCGCTCCGGTTGGGCGCCGTAAAGAAGATCGTCGCCCGCCTCCGGAGGGCTCGGGGCGAACAACCCCGGTACGGGGGGCGCACTCGTTGCGCCCCGCCGTACAGAGCCTTAGTTAGAAGACGAAAGTCAAGTCAGAATCTCTAAGGAGACAGACCAGTGGCCAAGGCCAAGTTCGAGCGGAACAAGCCGCACGTGAACATCGGCACCATTGGGCACATCGACCACGGCAAGACCACTCTGACCGCGGCGATCACCAAGGTGCTTCACGACCGTTTCCCGCACCTCAACGAGGCGACCCCGTTCGACAAGATCGACAAGGCGCCCGAGGAGAAGGCCCGCGGCATCACCATCTCCATCGCCCACGTCGAGTACCAGACCGAGAAGCGCCACTACGCTCACGTGGACTGCCCCGGTCACGCCGACTACGTGAAGAACATGATCACCGGTGCGGCGCAGATGGACGGCGCGATCCTCGTGGTCGCCGCCACCGACGGCCCGATGCCGCAGACCAAGGAGCACGTCCTCCTGGCCCGCCAGGTCGGCGTACCCTACATCGTCGTCGCCCTGAACAAGGCTGACATGGTCGACGACGAGGAGATCCTGGAGCTCGTCGAGCTCGAGGTCCGCGAGCTGCTCTCCGCCCAGGAGTTCCCGGGCGACGACCTGCCGGTCGTGCGCGTCTCGGCGCTGAAGGCGCTCGAGGGCGACGAGAAGTGGGGCGACTCCATCGTCGAGCTCATGACCGCCGTGGACGACAACGTTCCCGAGCCGACCCGTGACACCGACAAGCCGTTCCTGATGCCGATCGAGGACGTGTTCTCGATCACCGGTCGCGGCACCGTCGTCACCGGCCGTATCGAGCGCGGCATCATCAAGGTCAACGAGACCGTCGACATCATCGGCATCAAGGAGAAGAGCACCACGACGACCGTCACCGGCGTCGAGATGTTCCGCAAGCTCCTTGACGAGGGCCAGGCCGGTGACAACGTCGGTCTGCTCCTGCGCGGCATCAAGCGCGAGGACGTCGAGCGCGGCCAGTGCATCATCAAGCCGGGCACCACGACCCCGCACACCGAGTTCGAGGGCCAGGTCTACATCCTGTCCAAGGACGAGGGCGGCCGCCACACGCCGTTCTTCAACAACTACCGTCCGCAGTTCTACTTCCGGACCACTGACGTGACCGGTGTCGTGAACCTGCCGGAGGGCACCGAGATGGTCATGCCCGGTGACAACACCGAGATGACCGTCCAGCTCATCCAGCCGATCGCGATGGAGGAGGGCCTCAAGTTCGCGATCCGCGAGGGTGGCCGCACCGTCGGCGCCGGCCGCGTGACGAAGATCATCAAGTAGTACGATCGCGGGGCGGCGGTCGGGCCCGCACCAGGGCCTGACCGCCGATCCACGAGAGGAGCCCTACGGCTCCTCACCCCCACGGAAGACCCACCGTGATCTCGCAGCCGTTTCGGCCGGAATGTGACCGAAACGACTGCCGGATCACGGAAGAACGGACCTGTTCCGGACTGTCTGTTACGTGGGACCACCAGCGGCAATAGGCCGCACGAAGCTTAATAGGACGACAGCGAAGGACACCGAGGCCATTATGGCGGGACAGAAGATCCGCATCCGGCTTAAGGCGTATGACCACGAGGTCATCGACAGCTCGGCCAAGAAGATCGTCGAGACGGTGACGCGGACCGGCGCCAAGGTCGCTGGCCCGGTGCCGCTGCCGACCGAGAAGAACGTGTACTGCGTCATCCGGTCGCCGCACAAGTACAAGGACAGCCGCGAGCACTTTGAGATGCGTACGCACAAGCGGCTGATTGACATCATCGACCCGACGCCGAAGACCGTCGACTCGCTCATGCGTCTCGACCTCCCCGCCGGCGTCGACATCTCGATCAAGCTCTGAGGGAACGCACTGACATGGCTAAGCAGATCAAGGGCGTCCTGGGCAAGAAGCTCGGCATGACCCAGGTCTTCGATGAGGCGAACCGGATCGTCCCGGTCACCGTGGTCGAGGCCGGTCCGTGCGTGGTGACCAGGGTCCGCACGCAGGAGAAGGACGGCTACTCGGCGATCCAGCTCGGTTTCGGGCAGATCGACCCGCGCAAGGTCAACAAGCCGCTCGGCGACTACCTGCGCAAGCACGACATCACGCCGCGCCGTTACTTCGCCGAGGTACGCACGGAGGACGCCACCGAGTACACGGTGGGCCAGGAGCTCCTCGCGGACACGTTCGAGGCCGGGCAGCACGTCGACGTGACGGGCAAGAGCAAGGGCAAGGGCTTCACCGGTGTCATGAAGCGCCACGGCTTCGGTGGTCTGGGCGCCTCGCACGGTACCCAGCGCAAGCACCGCTCGCCGGGTTCCATCGGCGGCTGCGCCACCCCGGGCCGCGTCTTCAAGGGCCTGCGCATGGCCGGTCGTTCGGGTAACGCCCGTACCACCGTCCAGAGCCTGAAGGTCCACGCCGTGGACGCCGAGAAGAACCTCATCCTGATCAAGGGTGCGATTCCCGGCGCCAACGGCAGCCTGGTCCTGATTCGCACCGCTGCCAAGAAGGGGGCTGCGAAGTGACGAGCATTGACGTCCTCGACGCCAGCGGTGCCAAGACGGGCACCGTCGTAGACCTGCCGGAGGAGATCTTCGGCGCGAAGGTCAACATTCCGCTGATCCACCAGGTCGTCGTCGCCCAGCTCGCCGCTCGCCGGCAGGGCACCCACGCGACCAAGAGCCGTGGTGACGTCCGCGGTGGCGGCAAGAAGCCGTACCGCCAGAAGGGCACCGGCCGCGCCCGCCAGGGCTCGACCCGTGCGCCGCAGTTCGCCGGCGGTGGCACCGTCCACGGCCCGCAGCCGCGCTCTTACGACCAGCGGACGCCGAAGAAGATGAAGTCCGCCGCGCTCCGCGGCGCCCTCTCCGACCGGGCCGGCGGTGGCCGCCTGCACGTCGTGAGCGCTCTGGTCACGGGTGAGACGCCCAAGACCAAGGTCGCTCTCGAGGCGCTCCGCAAGATCACGCAGGCCCGCAGCGTCCTCGTCGTGGTCGACGAGAACGACGAGCTGACCTGGCTCAGCCTGCGCAACGCGCCCGAGGTCCACCTGCTGGACGCCGGGCAGCTCAACACCTACGACGTTCTGTGCTACGACGACGTGGTCTTCACGCAGGAGGCCTACGATCAGGTCGTGGCGCGGCTCACGAAGAGCGGGAAGGAAGAGGCCTGATGGAGAAGATCGCGGACCCGCGCGACATCATCCTCAAGCCGATCGTCTCTGAGAAGAGCTACGGCCTGATCGACGAGCACAACAAGTACACGTTCCTGGTGCGCAAGGGTGCCAACAAGACGCAGGTGAAGATCGCTGTCGAGCAGATCTTCGGCGTCAAGGTCACCAGTGTGAACACGATCAACCGCCAGGGCAAGCGCAAGCGGACCCGGACTGGCTTCGGTCAGCGCCCCGACACCAAGCGGGCGATCGTGAGCCTGGCCGAGGGCGACCGGATCGACATCTTCGGCCAGATCGGCTGAGGGTCCGCGGCGTGAGGGAAGGGTGCCCTGCCGTACCGGCGAGGTGCGGCACCGGGCACCCGACCCACGTAGTTAGCACCGGGGGGACCGCCGTGAGGCGGACTCCGACCGGTATGAACCGACGAAGGATGAACGAAAAAGATGGGCATCCGTAAGTACAAGCCGACGACGCCGGGTCGGCGCGGCGCGAGCGTCTCGGACTTCGCCGAGATCACGCGCAGCACGCCCGAGAAGTCGCTGCTTGCTCCCCTGCACAGCAAGGGCGGCCGTAACGTCCACGGCCGGGTCACCGCCCGGCACCAGGGCGGCGGGCACAAGCGCGCCTACCGCATCATCGACTTCCGCCGCCACGACAAGGACGGGATCCCGGCCAAGGTCGCTCACATCGAGTACGACCCGAACCGGACCTCCCGCATCGCGCTGCTCCACTACGCCGACGGCGAGAAGCGCTACATTCTCGCGCCGACCGGCCTCAAGCAGGGTGACCGCATCGAGAACGGCCCTGGCGCCGACATCAAGCCGGGCAACTGCCTGCCCCTGCGCAACATCCCGACCGGTACCTTCATCCACGCGGTGGAGCTCCGTCCGGGCGGTGGCGCGAAGCTCGGCCGCAGCGCCGGCGCGCAGATCCAGCTTCTCGCCAAGGAGGGCACCTACGCCACGCTGCGTATGCCGTCCGGAGAAATGCGCCAGGTCGACGTCCGCTGCCGGGCCAGTGTCGGCCAGGTGGGCAACGCCGAGCAGGCCAACATCAATATCGGTAAGGCCGGCCGTAACCGCTGGAAGGGCAAGCGCCCGACGGTCCGCGGTGTCGCCATGAACCCGGTCGACCACCCGCACGGCGGTGGTGAGGGCAAGACCTCCGGTGGTCGCCACCCGGTGAACCCGAAGGGCAAGCCCGAGGGCCGTACCCGACAGGCGAACAAGGCCAGCGACCGGCTGATCATCCGTCGTCGGAGCAAGAGGAAGAAGCGGTAGGAGCAGCCGAAATGCCACGTAGCCTTAAGAAGGGTCCCTTCGTGGACGACCACCTTCAGAAGAAGGTGGACGCCCAGAACGAGAAGGGCACCAAGAACGTCATCAAGACGTGGTCGCGGCGCTCCATGATCGTGCCCGACATGCTGGGTCACACGATCGCCGTGCACGACGGCCGCAAGCACGTCCCGGTGTTCGTCACCGAGTCGATGATCGGTCACAAGCTCGGTGAGTTCGCTCCCACGCGGACGTTCCGCAGCCACGTCAAGGAAGACCGCCGCAGCCGGCGGTAAGCGCCTTCAAGTAAGCATCAGAGGAGACAGCGATGGAAGCCAGGGCACAGGCGCGGTATGCGCGCCACACGCCCCGGAAGGCCCGCCGTGTGGTGGACCTCATTCGCGGGCTGCCCGCTTCGGAGGCGCAGGCCGTGCTGCAGTTCGCTCCCCAGGCGGCGAGCGAGACCGTTTACAAGGTGCTCTCGAGCGCGATCGCGAACGCTGAGCACAACTTCAAGCTCGACCGTGAGACGCTCTTCGTGAGCCGCGCGTGGGTCGACGAGGGACCGACGCTGAAGCGGTTCCGGCCGCGTGCGCAGGGTCGTGCCTATCGGATCAACAAGCGGACCAGCCACATCACCGTGATTGTGGAGTCCCGCGAGCCGAAGGGAAGGACCCGCTAGTGGGCCAGAAGGTTAACCCGCACGGGTTCCGCCTCGGCATCACGACCGACTTCAAGAGCCGGTGGTACGCCGACAAGCTCTACAAGTCGTACGTCGCCGAGGACGTGGCGATCCGTCGCATGCTGCAGAAGGGCATGGAGCGGGCCGGCATCTCCAAGGTCGAGATCGAGCGCACCACGGACCGCGTCCAGGTCGACATCCACACCGCCCGGCCGGGCATCGTCATCGGCCGCCGCGGCGCCGAGGCCGACCGCATCCGCGGCGACCTGGAGAAGCTGACCAAGAAGCAGGTCCAGCTGAACATCCTCGAGGTGAAGAACCCCGAGATCGACGCGCAGCTCGTCGCGCAGGGCGTGGCCGAGCAGCTTTCCAGCCGCGTCTCGTTCCGCCGGGCCATGCGCAAGGCCATGCAGTCCGCCATGAAGAGCGGGGCCAAGGGCATCCGTGTCCAGTGCTCCGGCCGTCTGGGCGGCGCCGAGATGTCCCGCTCGGAGTTCTACCGCGAGGGCCGCGTGCCCCTGCACACGCTCCGCGCCGACATCGACTACGGCTTCTACGAGGCCCGCACCACCTTCGGCCGCATCGGCGTGAAGGTGTGGATCTACAAGGGCGAGGCCCCGACCAGCCGCGCCGAGCGCGAGGCCGCCGCGGCCGGCGCCCGTGCGGGCCAGCGTCGTGAGGACCGTCGTGGCGGCGCCGGCGAGCGTCCGCGCCGTGGCGGCGACCGTCCGCGTCGTGGTGCCGGTGGCCGTTCGGACCGCGCCCCCAGAACCGAGGCCGCCGCACAGGCTGCCCCCGAGACCGGCCCGGCGGAGCAGCCGGGTGCTGAAGGGAGCTGACCATGCTGATCCCGCGCAGGGTCAAGCACCGTAAGCAGCACCGGCCCGACCGCAGCGGCGCCGCCAAGGGCGGCACCAGGGTCGTGTTCGGCGAGTTCGGCATCCAGGCGCTTGAGCACTCTTACGTGACCAACCGCCAGATCGAGTCGGCTCGTATCGCCATGACCCGGCACATCCGCCGTGGCGGCAAGGTGTGGATCAACATCTACCCGGACCGTCCCCTCACCAAGAAGCCGGCCGAGACCCGCATGGGTTCCGGTAAGGGTTCGCCGGAGTGGTGGATCGCCAATGTCAAGCCCGGTCGAGTCATGTTCGAGCTCTCGGGTGTCGCCGAGCCGGTGGCCCGCGAGGCCATGCGGCGTGCGATGCACAAGCTCCCCATGAAGTGCCGGTTCGTTAAGCGTGAAGTGGGTGAGGCGTGATGGCTAAGGGCCTGACCGCCGGTGAGCTGCGTGTGGAGGACCAGGAGGTTCTGGTCCAGAAGCTGAAGGAAGCCAAGGAGGAGCTGTTCAACCTCCGCTTCCAGGCGGCGACCGGACAGTTGGAGAGCCACGGGCGGCTGCGCGCCGTCCGCCGCGAGATCGCCCGTATCTACACCGTGATGCGCGAGCGGGAGCTCGGCATCGTCACGGTCGAGAAGGAGTCGAGCGATGGCTGAGGCAACCGAGAAGACGGTGCGGAACTACCGCAAGACCCGTGAGGGTCTCGTGGTCAGCGACAAGATGGACAAGACCGTCGTCGTCGCCGTCGAGGACCGCGTCAAGCACCCGCTGTACGGCAAGGTCATCCGCCGTACGACGAAGTACAAGGCTCACGACGAGCAGAACACCTGCGGCGTCGGCGACCGCGTCCTCCTGATGGAGACCCGGCCGCTGTCCGCCAGCAAGCGCTGGCGGGTCGTGGAGATCCTCGAGAAGGCCAAGTAAGCCAGGGAGGGCACGGCGGGCTCGTGCCCGGGCGGTCGGCGAGAGCCGTACCGGCCGGGGAGGCCGCCGGACCACCCGCACAGAACGCGCCTCGTGGGGGGTGGGAGACCGCCCCCCATGACGGTGTCCAAGGGGTCAGGCCCGCAGGGGCCCGGTCCGCCTGCGGCGGCGGCACGCGGGAGAGCTTCGCTCGACCGGCCGGTGCTGTCACCGGGGGAACAAGACCACATCAGGTTCCGCCAGGCTCACTATCCAGGTGAGAACCGGCGCGACAAACAGGAGTTGACGTGATCCAGCAGGAGTCGCGACTCAAGGTCGCCGACAACACGGGTGCCAAGGAGATCCTCTGCATCCGGGTGCTCGGCGGCTCGGGCCGGCGCTACGCGGGCATCGGCGACATCATCGTTGCGACGGTGAAGGACGCCATTCCCGGCGGCGGCGTGAAGAAGGGCGACGTTGTCAAGGCTGTCGTGGTGCGCACCGTCAAGGAGCGCCGCCGCCCCGATGGCTCCTACATCCGCTTCGACGAGAACGCCGCGGTCATCATCAAGGACAGCGGTGACCCCCGGGGCACGCGTATCTTCGGCCCCGTCGGCCGCGAGCTGCGCGACAAGAAGTTCATGCGCATCATCTCGCTCGCGCCGGAGGTGTTGTAGATGCCGAAGCTGCATGTGAAGAAGGGTGACCTCGTCCAGGTCATCGCCGGCAAGGACAAGGGTGCCAAGGGCCGCATCATCGCCGCCTTCCCGCGCGACGAGCGCGTGGTGGTCGAGGGTGTCAACCTGATCAAGAAGCACTCGAAGGTGACCCACCAGGGCCCGCGCGGCGCCAAGGAAGGCGGCGTGCAGACCATGGAGGCTCCCATCCACGTGAGCAACGTCAAGAAGCTCAAGGATGACGAGAAGCCCGAGAAGAAGGCCGACGAGAAGGCCGACAAGACGGGTGAGGACAACTGATGACCGCCACGACTGAAGAGCGCACGATCCCGCGTCTCAAGCAGCGCTACCGCGAGGAGATCATCGCGAAGCTGCGCGAGGAGTTCGGCATCGAGAACATCATGCTGGTGCCCACGATCACCAAGATCAAGGTGAACATGGGCGTCGGCGAGGCCGCTCGCGACTCCAAGCTGATCGAGGGCGCCGTCCGCGACCTCACCGCCATCACCGGTCAGAAGCCCGCTGTGGCCCGCGCCCGCAAGTCCATCGCGCAGTTCAAGCTGCGTGAGGGCATGCCGATCGGCGCCCACGTGACGCTGCGCGGCGACCGCATGTGGGAGTTCCTCGACCGGCTGCTGTCGCTGGCCCTCCCGCGTATCCGGGACTTCCGCGGCCTGTCGCCGAAGCAGTTCGACGGCAACGGCAACTACACCTTCGGGCTCACCGAGCAGGTCATGTTCCACGAGGTCGACCAGGACAAGGTCGACCGGCAGCGGGGCATGGACATCACGGTCGTGACCACCGCTACGAACGACGACCAGGGCCGGGCGCTGCTGAAGCTCCTCGGATTCCCGTTCAAGGAGGCCTGATCTCATGGCGAAGACGTCGCTGAAGGTCAAGGCAGCGCGTAAGGCGAAGTTCGAGGTCCGGGCGTACACTCGGTGCTCGCGCTGCGGCCGTCCCCGCGCTGTGTACCGCAAGTTCGGGCTCTGCCGCGTGTGCTTCCGCGAGATGGCGCACCGGGGCGAGCTGCCCGGCATCACCAAGTCGAGCTGGTAGCCCCGTCGCGGGGCCGATAACGTGGCCCCGCGCGGTGCCGCCGCACCCAAGAAGTCATATCAACCGGACGCCCTCAGGCGTCCACGACCGCACCGTAGGTCCACCGTGTGTCGCAGACACGGACGAGAAGGTGGAAACCACGGTGAGGAAGGCCACCGGCCATGACGATGACCGACCCGATCGCAGACATGTTGACGCGTCTGCGGAACGCGAACTCGGCCTATCACGACACCGTGAGCATGCCGTACTCGAAGATCAAGGCACACATCGCCGAGATCCTCCAGCAGGAGGGTTACATCCAGGCCTGGAGCGTCGAGGACGCCAAGGTCGGCAAGAACCTCGTGGTGGAGCTCAAGTTCGGGCCGAGCCGTGAGCGTGCGCTCGCGGGCCTGCGCCGGGTGTCCAAGCCCGGTCTGCGGGTCTATGCAAAGAAGGACAACCTGCCCCGCGTCCTGGGCGGCCTGGGCGTCGCGATCATTTCGACGTCCGGCGGACTCATGACTGACAAGCAGGCCGGCAAGCGTGGAGTGGGCGGGGAAGTCCTCGCCTACGTCTGGTAACGAGGGGAGGAATCCAGCATGTCGAGAATCGGACGGCTGCCCATCCCCGTACCGACTGGTGTTGACATCACCATCAACGGCCGGGATGTCCAGGTCAAGGGCCCGAAGGGCACGCTTTCTCACACGGTCGCCGAGCCCATCGAGGTGACCCGGGCCGAGGACGGCACCATTGCCGTCAGCCGCCCCAACGACGAGAACCGGGTTCGCGCGCTGCACGGCCTGTCGCGCACGCTGATCGCCAACATGGTGTCCGGCGTGACGCAGGGCTACAGCAAGACGCTCGAGATCGTCGGTGTCGGTTACCGCGTCCAGGCCAAGGGCCCGACGCAGCTTGAGTTCTCGCTCGGCTTCAGCCACCCGGTGATCGTGGACGCCCCCGAGGGCGTCACCTTCCGCGTCGAGAAGCCCACGCTGTTCCACGTGGACGGCATCGACAAGCAGAAGGTCGGCGAGGTCGCCGCCAACATCCGTAAGCTGCGCAAGCCCGACCCCTACAAGGGCAAGGGCGTCCGCTACCAGGGCGAAGTTATCCGCCGCAAGGTCGGAAAGGCTGGTAAGTAGCAATGGCCGCGAAGTACGGCAAGCACACCGCCGCTCGCGCCGTTTCGCGCGCCCGCCGGCACGTCCGTGTGCGCAAGAGCATCTTCGGCACCCAGGAGCGTCCGCGCCTGGTCGTCAACCGGTCCGCGCGGCACCTGTTCGTGCAGATCGTCGACGACACCCAGGGGCACACGCTGGTGAGCGCGTCCACCCTGGACGTCTCGCTCCGCACCGCCGAGGGTGACAAGACCGAAAAGGCGAAGAAGGTCGGCGAGCTTCTCGCTCAGCGGGCCAAGACCGCCGGGATCACCGCCGTCGTGTTCGACCGCGGTGGCAACCGTTACGCGGGACGCATCGCGGCCCTCGCGGACAGCGCTCGCGAAAGCGGGCTGGAGTTCTGATGACTCCGTTCCGAGGGTTCGCAACGCATCGAATGGCCCGTCTGATGAGCAATGAGAAGAGGAACCACTGATGGCTGCAGCTCCGCGTCGCGGCGCCGGCGGCGGTGGCGAGCGGCGGGACCGTCGTGACGATCGCCGCGGTGGCGCCGCCGACAAGGGCGTCTCGTACATCGAGCGCGTGGTAAAGATCAACCGAGTGGCCAAGGTCGTCAAGGGTGGTCGGCGCTTCAGCTTCACCGCGCTGGTCATCGTCGGCGACGGCAACGGCCTGGTCGGTGTCGGATACGGCAAGGCCAAGGAGGTGCCCGCGGCGATCGCCAAGGGCGTCGAGGAGGCCAAGAAGCACTTCTTCAAGGTGCCGCGGATCCTGGGCACCATCCCGCACACCTCGCAGGGCGAGGACGCCGCCGGCGTCGTCCTCCTGCGTCCGGCCTCGCCCGGTACCGGTGTCATCGCGGGTGGTCCGGTCCGCGCGGTCCTGGAGTGCGCCGGCATCCACGACGTTCTGTCCAAGTCGCTCGGCTCGGACAACCCGATCAACATCGTGCACGCCACCGTGGCGGCGCTGAAGGGCCTCAGCCGCCCCGAGGAGATCGCCGCCCGCCGTGGCCTGCCGATCGAGGACGTCGCTCCCAAGGCGATGCTGAAGGCGCGGGCCGAGGGCCTCGCCGAGGCCGCCGCCGCCGCGAAGGCGGTGAGCTAGTCCATGGCGCGTCTGAAGATCACCCAGGTCCGCTCCAAGATCGGTGGCAAGCAGAACCAGCGTGACTCGCTGCGCTCGCTGGGCCTGAAGCGAATCGGCGACGTCGTCGTCAAGGAGGACCGCCCGGAGATCCGGGGCATGGTCGCCGTGGTGACGCACCTCGTCGAGGTGGAAGAGGTCGACTAGTCATGCCTGAGAACGCTCCGCTCAAGCTCCACGACCTGCGTCCGGCTCCCGGCGCCAACAAGGCCAAGACCCGCAAGGGTCGCGGCGAGGCGTCCAAGGGGAAGACCGCCGGTCGCGGTACGAAGGGCACCAAAGCGCGTACGACTGTCCCCCTCGGCTTCGAGGGTGGCCAGATCCCGATCCAGATGCGGCTGCCGAAGCTGAAGGGCTTCAGCAACGCGATGTTCAAGACGACCTACCAGATTGTCAACCTGGACAAGCTCGGCGAGCTGTACCCCGAGGGTGGCGAGGTCACCGTCGAGGGTCTGGTCGCGAAGGGCGCGGTCCGCAAGAACCAGCTCGTCAAGGTGCTGGGAACCGGTGAGATCTCCGTGGCGTTGAACGTGAAGGTGCACGCCTTCTCCGCCTCGGCCAAGGAGAAGATCACCGCGGCCGGCGGTTCGGTTTCCGAGCTTTAGGCACGTAATGCGAGGCGCGGAGGTTCGTTATGAGCCTCCGCGCCCGTAGTGCGTTAGAGTTCGCTGAGCGCGGGCGCCGACCCGCTGATCACTCGCAAGTAGACATGCCGATGCACGCCTTCGCGTCATCGCCGACCTTTACCGCGTCACAGGCGCGCAGGAGGTACCGTGCTATCCGCGATTACCCGGGCATTCCGGACGCCTGACCTGCGCAAGAAGCTGCTCTTCACATTGGGCATCATCGCGCTGTTCCGGCTCGGCTCGGTGCTGCCGACTCCGGGTGTCAACTCCGAGAACGTCGCCAAAGCGCTGGAACAGGCGCAGGCCGGCGACAGCGGCAACATCTACGGGATGGTCCAGCTCTTCAGCGGTGGCGCGCTGCTGAAACTTTCCGTGTTCGCCCTGGGCATCATGCCGTACATCACGGCGAGCATCATCCTGCAGCTGCTGACCGTCGTGATCCCGCGCCTTGAGGCCCTGAAGAAGGAGGGCCAGGCCGGCACGGCGAAGATCACGCAGTACACGCGATATCTGACCATCGGTCTCGCCGTCCTCCAGTCGACGGCTTTCGTGGCTTTGGCGCGTTCGGGGCAGCTTTTCCCGAACAACAACCTGCCGATCCTGCTGAACGACGACATCTTCACCTTGGTCACCATGGTGATCACGATGACCGCCGGCACCTCTGTGATCATGTGGCTGGGCGAGCTCGTGACCGACCGCGGCGTCGGCAACGGCATGTCGATCCTGATCTTCACCCAGGTCGTCGCGGTCTTCCCGTCCGAGCTGATGAACATCTTCCGGCAGAGCGCGTTCAAGTTCGTCGTGGTGATGATCGTCGGCATCGTGATGATCGCGGTCGTCGTCTTCATCGAGCAGGCGCAGCGCCGGATCCCGGTGCAGTATGCGAAGCGCATGGTGGGCCGCCGGATGTACGGCGGGACCTCCACCTACATCCCGCTCAAGGTGAACCAGGCCGGCATCATCCCGGTCATCTTCGCCTCCTCGCTGCTGTACCTGCCGCAGCTCCTGGTCACCATCTTCGGCAACAGCGCGAATCCCGGTCCGGTCATCGAGTGGCTGGCCCAGAACCTGGTGACGGGCGACCACCCCGTCTACATGGTGACGTTCTTCGCGCTGATCCTCTTCTTCACGTACTTCTACGTGTCCATTACCTTCAACCCCGTTGAAGTCGCCGACAACATGAAGAAGTACGGTGGGTTCATCCCGGGCATCCGTCCGGGCCGGCCGACCGCTGAGTACCTCAACTACGTGCTCACGCGGCTCACGGCCGCCGGTGCTCCGTATCTGGGTGTCATCTCGCTGATCCCGATCCTCGCACTGGCGGTGGCCGGGGCGAGCCAGAACTTCCCGTTCGGAGGGACCAGCATTCTCATCATGGTTGGTGTCGGCCTGGACACGGTCAAGCAGATCGAAAGCCAGCTTCAGCAGCGCAACTACGAGGGCTTCCTGAGATAGTGCGCGTCGTCTTGGTCGGGCCCCCCGGAGCGGGCAAGGGGACGCAGGCCCAGTTCATCGCAGCACATCTGTCGATCCCGAAAATCTCGACAGGTGACATCTTCCGTGCCAACGTCTCCGGCGGCACGGAACTCGGCAAGCTTGCCAAGGAGTACATGGACCGCGGCGACCTCGTCCCCGACGAGGTGACGGTCGCCATGGTCCGCGACCGTCTCGGCGAGGAGGACGCGCAGCAGGGCTTCCTGCTGGACGGCTTCCCGCGCAACGTGCCGCAGGCGCAGATCTTGCAGAAGATGCTCGCCGAGTTCGGTACCGGGCTGGACATCGTCCTGGAACTGATCGTCGACGACGAGGAGGTCGTACGGCGGCTCGCCGGGCGGCGCACCTGCCGTTCATGCGGCAAGGTGTGGCACGTCGACTTCGACCCCCCTTCGGTGGCGGGTGTCTGCGACGCGTGCGGCGGCGAGCTGTTCCAGCGCGACGACGACCGCGAGGAGACCATCAGGCGGCGCCTGGAGGTCTACCAGGAGCAGACGTCCCCGCTGATCAACTTCTATTCGGACGAGGGCATCCTCGTACGGGTGGACGCGACCGGACCGGTCGACGAGGTCACCCGGCGGGCGCTGGCGGCCTTGCGCACGCCGGGCGCCTGACGCTCTCCCCTTTTCGGACGCCATCCCATACGTGGGATGGCGTCCGGCGCTTTAGGGCAGAATCGGGGGAATTGGCCTGATAGTCCGCCCGTTAGAACACCCCAGGGGGTGCCAGAGTGTTCAAGAAGAACAAGCACGGAATCCAGGTGAAGACGCCTGAGCAACTGGAGAAGATGCGGGCGGCCGGTCTCGTCGTCGGCAGGACGCTCGAACTGCTGCGCTCGTCGGTCGAACCCGGCCTGACGCCGCTCGACCTGGACGCCATCGCGGAGAAGGCGATCAGGGACGCGGGCGCGGTTCCGTCGTTCAAGGGCTATCAGGGCTTTCCTGCGACCATCTGCGCCTCGGTCAACGACGAGGTCGTGCACGGCATCCCCACCGACCGGCGCAAGCTGCGTGAGGGCGACATCATCTCCATCGACTGCGGGGCGATCCTGGACGGGTGGCACGGCGACTCCGCCATCACCGTGCCCGTCGGCGAGGTCGATCCCGCGCTCACCGAGTTGATGCGGGTCACCGAGGAGGCGATGTGGCGCGGCATCGCCGCGCTGCGGGTCGGTGCTCACCTGTCGGACATCGGGTTCCAGGTGGAGAAGTACGTCCGCTCCCAGGGCCGCTACGGCATCCCCCAGGAGTACGGCGGGCACGGCATCGGGACCGAGATGCACATGGACCCGTGGGTCGCCAACCATGGCCGGCCCGGGAGGGGGCCGCGGTTCGAGCCCGGCATGTGCTTCGCGATCGAGCCCATGGTCAACGTCGGCACCGACCGGACGCGGGTCCTGGCCGACGACTGGACGGTCGTGACGGTGGACGGCAAGGCGTCGGCGCACTTCGAGCACAGTGTGGCGGTCACGGAGAACGGGCCCTGGGTGCTCACGGCGATCGACGGCGGCGCTTCCCGCTTCGGCGATGTGGCCGTCGGATCCGGGGAACAGGCCTGATTCACGCAGCCCCGCGAGCCCTCTGGTAACACATAATGGGGCTAATCATGCGGAGCGGCGGGAGTAGATGGTGATGGCGGCAACTCCGGAGATGCGGGCCTCCGACGGCGATCGGGATCGGGTCGCCGCAGCGTTGCGGGAGCACGTCGCCGAGGGCAGGTTGACCGTCGACGAGTTCAACGAGCGGCTGGCCCAGGTCTACGACAGCAAGACGTACGGCGAGCTCGCCACGCTGACCGCGGACCTGCCGGACATCGACCTGCACCGGCTTCCTGCGACCGTCTCCGCGGGCGTACGGCCGCGGCCGCGAAGCAGTGGTGGGCAGAAGACGCTGAAGGCCGCGTGGGCGGCCTGGGCGACCGCCAGCGCCATCAACTGGGCCATCTGGCTGATCGTCTCGGTCACGTCGATGGAGCTGATCTATCCGTGGCCGTTGTGGGTGATGGGCCCGTGGGGTGCCGTGCTGCTCGTCAGCACCGTTTTCGGACGGGAGAACCGCCGCCCCTGACGGGGCGGGCGCGCACCGGTCGCCGGCTCTGATCGCGACGGGGCGCCGCACGCCGACGGTAACGGACGCACTCTTTACCCGCCATGGATGATCACCGCGCCCGCCGCCGGGTAGGGAACCGCCATCGGCCGGCCGGGTCAGGCCCGCCGCGCCCGTCTCTCGCCCGGCACTTCGGCGGCGCCGGTCGCGCGACGGGGCGGATGACCTGCCCCTCTCAGCACCGTGTACGGCAGTACGTGAGCGGATGATGATCTGGGGTAGCCTGGCTGCCGGTGTGGAGACGCCGCAGCCCGTTTCGCATTTCCGCGCGGGTTGTCGTACACTCCTTTGTCGGCTCACTATGACCTTTTGCGCTGTAGGTGGCCTTGCCGGTCGCCGCTCTCTGGAAGCGCCTTGAAGGTCGCGGCTGCGTAGTGATCCGAAGCCTCAGACGACCGATCAGTGAAACGCGAGGGACATGGCCAAGAAGGACGGCGCCATCGAGATCGAGGGCACTGTGGTTGAGTCGCTCCCGAACGCGATGTTCCGGGTGCAGCTCGACAACGGCCATAAGGTCCTGGCCCATATCAGCGGACGGATGCGGATGCACTACATCCGGATCCTGCCGGACGACCGGGTGGTCGTGGAACTGAGCCCGTACGACCTGAGTCGCGGGCGGATCGTCTACCGATACAAGTAAGCCCCCCTCCACAACAGGGCGGGCCGTCTGAGGAACGAACTAAGGACTATGAAGGTCAAGCCGAGCGTCAAGAAGATCTGCGACAAGTGCAAGGTGATTCGCCGGCACGGTCGCGTCATGGTGATCTGCGACAACCTGCGCCACAAGCAGCGCCAGGGCTAGGAAGAGGAAGCCGAGCCGGGCATGGTGCGGTCCGCGTGAGCGGGCCGGAGGCGTGCAAGGCGAGGCGGACTCGACCGGTCTGAGCGTGAGGAAGCCGAGCCGGGCATGGTGCGGTCCGCGTGAGCGGGCCGGAGGCGTGCGAGGCGAGGCGGAATCCGCCGGCGACAGTCGCAGAGAGGTTCCCATGAGAGTCCGCTCCCGTAGCGGGCTCGCGTCATGTGGGACCAATGATCAGTAATCGCGTGTCACACCCGTGAAGGCGGTTCTCCGGTGCGAGAGCCGTACCACACGGGAGACCCCCGGTCGGAGGCCGGGGCCCTCACCCCGGGCATGGGGAGGGGAAGTGAGGCGCAGGACCTCCGCCACCACGAAGGAGAATGCCCGACCATGGCTCGCCTGGTTGGCGTCGACCTCCCCCGCGACAAGCGGCTGGAGATCGCTCTCACCTACATTTTCGGAATCGGTCGCACTCGTGCCCAGGAGATCCTGGAGGCGACGGGCGTCAGCCCGGACCTGCGCGTCCACCAGCTCACCGACGCCGAGCTCGTGCCGATGCGTGACTACATCGAGGCGAACTTCAAGATCGAGGGTGACCTCCGTCGCGAGGTTCAGGCCGACATCCGCCGCAAGATCGAGATCGGCTGCTACCAGGGCATCCGGCACCGCAAGGGCCTGCCTGTCCACGGTCAGCGGACGCAGACGAACGCGCGTACCCGCAAGGGCAAGAAGAAGACCGTGGCCGGCAAGAAGAAGCCGGGCAAGAAGTAGTCCTAGCAGCCACATTCCAGGAGATAGCGCTTAAATGCCGCCGAAGAGCCGCCAGGGCGCACCGAAGAAGGTGCGCCGCAAGGAGAAGAAGAACGTCGCTCACGGGCACGCCCACATCAAGAGCACGTTCAACAACACGATCGTTTCGATCACCGACCCGAACGGGAACGTGATCTCCTGGGCCAGTGCCGGCCACGTGGGGTTCAAGGGCTCCCGCAAGTCCACCCCGTTCGCCGCGCAGATGGCCGCTGAGAACGCCGCCCGCCGGGCCATGGAGCACGGCATGCGCAAGGTCGACGTCTTCGTCAAGGGCCCCGGCTCCGGCCGTGAGACCGCGATCCGCTCGCTGCAGGCGACCGGCCTCGAGGTCGGGTCCATCCAGGACGTGACTCCGGTCCCGCACAACGGTTGCCGCCCGCCCAAGCGCCGCCGCGTCTGAGCTCCAGGAGATAGAGAGAAATGGCTCGTTACACGGGTGCGGACTGCAAGCTCTGCCGTCGCGAGAAGACGAAGCTCTTCCTCAAGGGCAAGAAGTGCGAGTCCGCGAAGTGCCCCATCGAGATCCGTCCTTACCCGCCGGGTGAGCACGGTCGCGGTCGGCCGAAGGAGTCCGAGTACCAGCTCCAGCTTCGTGAGAAGCAGAAGACCCGCCGCATCTACGGCGTCCTCGAGAAGCAGTTCCGCAACTACTACGAGGAAGCCAACCGCAAGGCCGGGAAGACCGGTGAGAACCTCCTCCAGATCCTGGAGAGCCGTCTCGACAACGTGGTCTACCGTGCCGGTTTCGCCGAGTCGCGCGACGCCGCCCGCCAGCAGGTGCGCCACGGGCACATCCTGGTGAACGGCAAGAAGGTCGACATCCCGTCGTACCGCGTTCGCGAGCACGACATCATCGAGGTCCGCGAGAAGTCGCGGAACCTGATGCCGTACGAGGTGGCCCGCGCCACCGCCGGTGACAAGACCGTCCCGGCGTGGCTGGGTGTCGTCCCGGACAGCATGCGCATCCTCGTGCACCAGCTCCCGGTCCGCCAGCAGATCGACACGCTGGTCCAGGAGCAGCTCATCGTCGAGCTCTACTCCAAGTAAGAGCTCCCGAACGCACGATGGCCGTACGGCTCGCCCGCGCGAGCCGTACGGCATCATGGTTGTAGGCGAGCGGCGTCAAATAGCGGGCGTCGCCGTAAAGGGACGGGAAACCGGGTCCGGCACGGCCGGGTCGCGTACAGCGGCCGGGGCAGGTGCGGGGCGCGGTGGACTCGTCCCGGAAACAGGGGAGATCCCACATGCTCATCGCACAGCGCCCGAGCCTCCTGGAGGAGTCGCTCGAGGAGCACCGGTCCAAGTTCGTCATCGAGCCGCTGGAGCCGGGCTTCGGCTACACCATCGGCAACTCGCTGCGGCGCACGCTGCTGTCCTCGATCCCGGGGGCGGCGGTCACCAGCATCCGCATCGAGGGCGTGCTGCACGAGTTCTCGACCGTGCCCGGGGTGAAGGAAGACGTCACCGACATCATCCTGAACCTCAAGTCGCTGGTCGTCTCGTCCGAGCACGACGAGCCGGTCGTGATGTACCTGCGCAAGCAGGGCCCGGGTGAGGTCACCGCCGCCGACATCGCGCCTCCGGCGGGTGTCGAGGTGCACAACCCCGACCTGCACATCGCCACGCTGAACGGCAAGGCGAAGCTGGAGATGGAGCTGACCGTCGAGCGCGGTCGCGGCTACGTCTCCGCGGCCCAGAACAAGCAGCCGGGCCAGGAGATCGGCCGGATTCCGATCGACTCCATCTACTCCCCGGTCCTCAAGGTCACCTACAAGGTCGAGGCCACCCGTGTCGAGCAGCGCACGGACTTCGACCGGCTGATCCTTGATGTTGAGACCAAGCCGTCGATGAAGCCGCGCGACGCGGTCGCCTCGGCGGGCAAGACCCTGGTCGAGCTGTTCGGCCTGGCGCGCGAGCTGAACGTCGAGGCCGAGGGCATCGACATCGGCCCGTCGCCGACGGACGCAGCCCTGGCTGCGGACCTTGCGCTCCCGATCGAGGAGCTGAACCTCACGGTCCGCTCGTACAACTGCCTCAAGCGCGAGGGCATCCACACCGTGGGTGAGCTCGTCGCCCGCAGCGAGCAGGACCTGCTCGACATCCGCAACTTCGGCGCGAAGTCGATCGAAGAGGTCAAGCAGAAGCTGCACGAGATGGGCCTCGCCCTCAAGGACTCCCCGCCCGGATTCGACCCCAGCGCGGTCGCCGGCGGCGGGTACGACGACGAGGACGGCGGCTTCATCGAGACCGAGCAGTACTAGATCTCGTCTCGGCCGTTCCGGCGCCGAGACGGCGGGCACACCGCCGTCGCGGCGCCGGGAGGCAGCCCGGTCAGCCGGGTGAAGCGGCGGAACCACTGATTTGCCGAAGGCGGGCCCTCGCGGGCCCGCCGCCCCGACTCCGGTACCTGATACGGCCGGAGCGGGTTGTCTCTCAAGGAGAAACGACATGCCCAAGCCCACCAAGGGCGCCCGTCTCGGCGGCAGCCCGGCCCACGAGCGGCTGATCCTGGCGAACCTCGCCACCCAGCTGTTCCAGCACGGCCGGATCCGCACCACCGAGGCCAAGGCCAAGCGTCTTCGCCCGCTCGCGGAGAAGCTGATCACCAAGGCCAAGAAGGGCGACATGCACAACCGTCGCCAGGTGCTGACCATCGTCCGCGACAAGGGCGTCGTGCACCACCTCTTCACCGAGATCGCGCCGACGTTCGCCGAGCGTCCCGGTGGCTACACGCGCATCACCAAGCTCGGCCCGCGCAAGGGCGACGCCGCTCCCATGGCGCTCATCGAGCTGGTCGCCGAGCAGCTGAACCCGGTCACCGTCTCGCGTCCGGCCGCCGCCGCCGAGGCTCCCGCCGCTCCGGCTGAGGAGACCGTCGAGGCTCCGGCCGCCGAGGCTCCCGCCGCCGAGGCGGAGGCTCCGGCCGACGAGGCCAAGAAGGACGAGGCCTGATCAAGGGCCTGTGCTGATCAAAGGCCTGTGAGCGGGTCCAGCGTCCCTTCCGGGATCGCTGGGCCCGCTCTTCGTTTGGGTACGGCTGTCGCTTGCCGTACGGGAGGAGAGGCGTGGACCGCGAAGTTCGGCTGAGGCTCGATCTGGGCTATGACGGCACCGACTTCTCCGGCTGGGCACGGCAGCCGAGCCGGCGGACCGTCCAGGGCGAGCTGGAAGGCGCACTGGGCCGCATCCTGCGGATGGATCCTGCCCCTCAGCTGACCGTGGCCGGCCGTACGGACGCGGGGGTGCACGCGCGCGGCCAGGTGGCGCACGTGGATCTCGCGCTTTCGCGACTGGCGGTGGCGGACACGGCGCGGGCCCGGCAGCGTGATCCGGACGCCGATCCCGAGGACGCCTGGCGCGCCGAGGGCGCTCATTGGCTCGCTGCGCTCACCAGACGGCTGGCGGGTGTTCTGCCCCAGGACGTACGTGTATATACCGTCTCGGTGGCTCCTGAGGGGTTTGACGCCCGGTTCTCCGCCCTCTTCCGGCGATACGTCTATCGCGTGTGCGACGCGCCCGGCGGGACGGATCCGCTGCGGCGGCGGGAGGTGCTGTGGCACAACCGGCCGCTGGACGTCGATCTCCTCAACGCCGCCGCGGGGCGGCTGATCGGCGAGCACGACTTCGCCGCGTTCTGCAGGAAGCGCGAGGGCGCGACGACGATCCGCGAGTTGCAGCGGCTCGACTGGACGCGGGGCGAGGACGGCGTCATCCGCGCGACCGTGATCGCGGACGCGTTCTGTCATTCGATGGTGCGGGCGCTGGTGGGCTCGCTGCTCGCGGTGGGCGAGGGCAGGCAGCCCGTCGAATGGCCCGGGCAGGTGCTGGCCAGGGCCGTGCGGGACTCGGGGGTTCACGTGGCTCCGGCGCACGGGCTGACCCTGGAGGAGGTCCGCTATCCGTCGGGCGAGGAGCTGGCCCGGCGCGCCGAGGCGACGCGCCGGGTGCGCACGCTCAGTCCGTGACGCGTTTGCCGATCACCTCGGCGACGTGGTCGCGGAACGCGCCGCTGACCGGGCCGAGGTCCTGCTCCTTGGTGCTCGGGGTGTGCCCGTCGGCGTAGGTCGCGTAGCTGAACACGATGTATCGGCCCCACACCATGCCCGCGGCGTACCCGCCGGAGATCGCCACCCGGTCGGCTCCGCTGCCGGGATCGCCGTTCAGCCCCCGGAACCAGAGGTTGCCGCTCAGGTTCTTGGTCTTGTCGACCGCGAGCGCGGCCTCCTTGGTCGGCAGGACGGCGATGCCGGTGGTCACGGCGTAGCGTTGCTTCGCGTCCACGTACGTCGCCCTGAGGACACGACGGCACTGATTCCGTTTGAGCGCGTCGGCGAAGGCCCCCGCCGCCGCCTGCTCACAGGCGTCGGTCATGTTGACCTTGACCCGTTTGAAGCTCCGCCCGCCGAGGGTGATGCGGGTGTCCGGGAAGGTCTCGGTCAGGGTGAGCTTGCGCGGGTCGGTCTTCTCCGAGTCGAGGGGCGCCGCGTTCAGGTTCGTCTGCGTGCCGCCGCTCGTGGTCGGCTGGGCTCCCGGCGTCGTGGTCACGGGTGCGGCGTTGGTCGCCGGGGCGCCGCCGGCGGCCGGGGCGTCCTCCGGTTGCCCGGTGTACGCGAGGTAGGCGGCCGCGCCGATGGCGACCACAGCGACGCCCGCGCCCGCACCGAGCAGGATCCGCTTGCCGGCGCCGGCGCGCCTCGCGGGCGCGACCGCCGGGACGGCGATCGGGACCGGGGGGCTGTCGGGCAGCCGGCCATGTCCGGGCGCGAGCAGTACCTGGCCGTGCGGTGCGGGGATGTGAGGCTCGATTCCGGCCGGGAGATGCTCCTGACCGACCGCTCCAGCGTGCTGGCCTGCCGCCCTTCCCGGTCCGCCGTCCGGCGGCTCGGGGGAGCCGAGCGGTTCACCGGCTACGGCCGGGCCGCCGGCGGGCAGTGAACGGCCCGCGGGTTCGCCGGGGGCCCCACCGGCCGTGGCCGGGTGAGTCTCAGGGGAGGGCTCCTGAGCCGGAGGATGCCCCTGCGCCGGTCCGGCCGTCGCAGGCGACGGGAACACGGGGAGGGCCTCGTCGGCGTCCGTCCCGCCGGGGACCGTTCCGGCTTGGTCGTCGGCCACCCCGTTCTCTCCGGGGGCGATGGTCGGCGCGTCGGAAGCGTTGGGCGTGGTCACCTCGGCCGGTGGCCATGCCGTACCGGCACCGGCCGACGATGCGTCGGGCGCGGTGGACTCCCCCGGAAGCCGGGGCGGCCACACGGGGACGTCGCCGGGCTCGGCCGGAATCCTCGGGCGGGAGGGTGCTTCCAGGCCCGCGGGCGGCTTGAGCGGGACGGTCGGCCCCTGCTCACCCGTGACGGCCCGTTCCTGCGCCGCCTGTTCCTGCGCGGCGTGGTCCTGCTCTGTGTGGTCCTGCGCTGCCTGCTCCTGCGCGGTGTGGCCGTGTGGAGTGGGGTCCTGCACTGCGTTGGGATCGTGGTCCGGCGCGGACAGTGGACGATCATGCGACGTCGCTTCCGCATCCGAGGCGTCGGAGGCTTGCCCGGCCCCCTCCATGTCAGCGGGCGAGGAGGTCGGCGTCGCCGCCTCGACGTCGGGGGTCGCGGTCGCCGCACGCGGCGTTCCCGCAGCCGTGCCCGGCTGATCGGCTTCCCAGGTGGCGATCCCGTGAGGACTCGCCCCTGTGTCGACGGACGGCGAGACGTACTCCGCGGTGTCCATGTCGGAGGGCGGGGTGCTCGGGCCGCGCGAGTGATCTGCCGGATCGTCGCCGGGCGTGCCGTCGTGTACCGCCGCCGGCCATGTCGCGGTGGCCGCCGCCGAATCGCGCCGGGTGGCGTCTCCGGCCTCCGTGCCCTCAACGGGCCCGCCGAACGGTCCGGAAGGGCCGGGCTCCCTCGTGTCGACGTCGCCGGGTGCGGCGGATGCCGGGTGGCCGGGCTCGGTCGTGCCCGCCGCGGCGGGGTGGCCTGGCTCGTCGGTTGCGGGAGCCGTGCCGCGCCCGCCCGGCAGGTCCAGGTCGCTGGTGGCGGTGCCCTTCGGATCGGAGCCGTCGGGGCGGGAGTCACCCGCCGGCCGGGGCCGGGACGCGGGCGGGATCACGTGCGGGGTCGTCGGCGGTGCGTACGGCGCGGTGGGGGCGGCGGGGGCGGCAGGGGCGGTGGGCCGCCCACCGTCGGAGTCCTGTGTGCCGGGACGTCCTCGGCCACTCGGCGGCACCCACGGCTTGGTGACGTCGATCGCCGGGAAGTCGATGGTCTCGTACTGGTCGCTCTCGGAGATCTCCCTGAACCCCTTGCGCGGCTTGTCGTCCTCCTGCGGCGAAGGGGCGCCGGGCACGGAGGAGGGGACGTCCGGTGTCGAGGAACCCGGGAAGACGGGGCCGGACGCGGGGGAAGGGGCGCCGGGCGTCGGGGAACCGGGGGAGGCGGGGTCGGCGGGCGCGCCGAACGCGGCCGGGGGCCTCCGCTGCGGATCGTCACCGGGGGCGGATGCCCGCTCGGCGGCCGGTTCGCTCGTGCCCGCGTCGGGGCCCGCCGCGTCGTCGGGCGACGGCGGTTCGCCCGGCGCGCCCTGGGGGCGGGCGAACCAGTCGTAGCCCGGCGACCCCTCGCCGGGAACGCCGGGAATGCCGGAAGCGTCGTGCGATGTCTCGTCTGGGTGGCCGAAGCTCGGCGGTGGCACAGCGGGTGCCGTCGAGCCGTCGGCGCCGTGTTCGTGCTCGGAAACGGGATCCTGGCCACGCATATGCGGAAGCGTATCGGCGTGGACGAGATCGTCGTGCCGCTATGGGCGTTTGCGGACAGGCGCTGAGCGGCGTTTGTCCAGAAAGATCGGCGGATAGATGGTTTCGTGGATCAGCCGTGTCCTCCGGTCAGCGAGCGCGTGTCGAGAGCGGGGAAGACGGTCTTTTCCGTGATGTCCAGTGCCGCCTGGTAGAGCCGCTTGAGTTCGGTCTTGCTCGGGTTGTGGCCGTCCTTGAACTGGAACCACAGCAGCACGGTGTAGTGGCCGTGGATCCAGCCGCCCGCGTAGGCGTCGCCGGTACCGAGGAACTTGGTGATGTCGTCGGTGCCCGGAAGCGGCTTGAGGTAGTCCTGCCGCTCCTTGCCGCCGCCCGCGGACGCCACCTTCTTGGCGGCGGTGGTGGTCTTCAGGTTGGCGACGCCGATGGTGCCGATGATCTTGTCCTTGGAGTCCTTGTAGCTGGCGCGGATGAGCTGGGTGCAGCCTCCGGCCTTCAGAGCCTTGGTGATCTTCGTCCCGGAGACGCCGTCGGCGCACTTCTTCTCTTTGTTCACCTTGGTGCGGATATATGACCGGCTACCGGCGGTGACCTTCTTCTTCCCGAAGAGTTCGGTGGCGGTGAGCGGCGTCTTGTCGGTCGTGCGCGAGCCGGCGTAGCCGTACTTGCCGCCGGGCCCGGGAGAGACGGGGGGCGTCGGGGTCGGCGTCGGGGCCGCCTGGGCGATCGGCTGCTCCCGGCTCGCCGCGACCCACAGGCCGGCGAAGAGCGCGCCGATCAGCGCGAGCCCGGCCAGGCCCAGTACGAGAGGCCGCCGCCAGAAGGGGACCGGCCCGTACGGGTCCCACGGCGGCTCGGACGACTCGGCGGCGGGGCGCCGTTCTCCCCGGGCGGGCTCGCCGGAGGCGGAGGCCCGCGGGCTTCCCGGACCTCCGGAGAGGGGGCCTCCGGACTCCGTGCCTCCCGGCCGCGAACCCCCGGATACGGGGTCGCCGGGTCGCGCCCCGGCGGGGAAGCCGTCGGGGACGTCGCCCGGCCGCGGTGCGCCGGACGGGAAGCCGCCGGTAGATGAGCCGGCGGCGGGGCGGTTTTCGGGTTGTCCGGTTCCGCTCGCGCCGAAGTCGTGTGGGCCTGTCGTGTTCCAGGGGGTGGTGCCGGCCGTTGGTGTACTCGGGCGGTTTTCGGGTTGTCCGGTTCCGCCTGCGCCGAAGTCGTGTGGGCCTGTCGTGTTCCAGGGGGTGGTGCCGGCCGTTGGTGAACTCGGGCGGTTTTCGGGTTGTCCGGTTCCGCCTGCGCCGAAGTCGTGCGGGCCTGCCGCGTTCCACGGGGCTGCGCCGCCCGGCGGTGAGCCCGCGGCAGGGTGGGTGTCCGGCTGTCCGGTTCCGCCCGGGGCCGCGTTCCAAGGGGCCGGGCCGCCCAACGGGGAGCCGGCGCCCGCGGGCCCCCGGCCTCCGGACGGAAGGCCGCCGGACTGTGAGGCGGCCTCCGCCCACGTCCCCGCCTGCCTGTTCACCGTCTGGCCGCCCTGATCGGCGCCCGCCTGCTGCGGCCGCCGCCACGGATCGAACGCCGGAGCCGCCTCGCCCGCCTGCCCGTACGCCCCGGGCCGGGCCTGTGCCCCGGAAGAGGCCGGCCCGTACGGCCGGGCACTCTGGCCGCCGCGGTCGGCGGTCGGCGGCTCGCCCTGCGGCGGGTACGGCTGGCGGTGTGGCTGCTGGTCGCCGGGATAACCCATGCGCTGAGATTAGCCGCGGATCACAGCAGATGAGGAAAGTCAGGAATAACCGAAGTCCTGGGTCCACCACGGGCCGCCCGGTCCCAAATCGACCCCCACACCGGTCGCGACCAGGCTGCAGTTGAGGATGTTGCGCCGGTGGCCGCTGCTGGCCATCCAGCCCTCGATCGCTTCGCCCGCGGTCAGGTAACCGCGGGCGATGTTCTCCGCGCCGCCGTCCCGGTACCCCGCCGCCTCCATGCGCTTCCAGGGCGAGCGTCCGTCGGGGGAGTAGTGATCGAAGGTGTTGCTCACTGCCATCTCCCGCGAGTGCAGACGGGCGGACCGGACCAGCCGCGCGTCGACGCGCATGGGCGCGCAGCCCCGCTTGCGCCGCTCGGCGTTCGCCAGCCGGATGACCTCGGACTCCAGGGCACTGAGGGCCGCACCCTGGCCGTCTCCGCCTCCGCCGCCTCCCGGCCGGTCGTACTGGTCGCCGGTTCCGGGACCGAAGGTGTTCCACTGGGAACCGCCGTCCGACGGATCGATCATGTTGGACGGCTTCCTGACGGGCGGCCGGGCCAGGGGAGTCGATCGGGCGAGCGGCGGCTCCTCGGCCCGCGCCACGTGGTCGAGCGGCGGGCGGTATCGCGGCGACGCCCCGGCGGACTCGGAGGGCGACGGGGACGGCTCGGAGTTGCGCAGATAGACCTGGTCGACGCCGCTTCTGCTGGTGATCCTGCCGATGACGACCCCGGCGAGCACGAGGGTGACCGCGCAGGCGAGCAGACCCACGTGAGTCCCGCGCCGGGGCGTCCGTTGGGGGTGCCGGGTGTGAGGGGTCTGCCACATACCGCAGTCAAATATAGGGATGTGCGGCGATGAGGATGAAGAGGACAGTGAGATTGGATTTCCCTGTGTCGCCTGCGTACCTGGCCGTGCGCCGCGCGCGTCCCGCCCGCGGTGCCGCCCCGGAACGCTCCGAAGACCCGCCGGAACGTGCCTCGCGCGTGCGGGCCCGGTCAAGGTCTCCGGTCGCAGCGTCGCTCCCCGTAGCCTTGCCACGGCGCCCGGCCGGAAGGTGGCGCCCGGACGGAAGTCCGCATGGTGTGCCGCGCCCGGTCTCCCGTCCTCGGGCGGTGTGTTTTGACCAGGAGGGTGAGTGCGGGTAATCTGCTGATTCGTTGTGTGCACTGGTCCTTCCGTGACCCGTGCACGGCGCGTCCGGCGTCTTCTCCCATGTATGTGGAGACGGAAGGTTGCCGTCGTGCCTGCGCAACCTACCGTGAGTTCACATTTCCGACAGAAGGCACTGCCGTGCGCACGTTCTCACCCAAGCCCAACGACGTCGAACGTCAGTGGTACGTCATCGACGCCACCGACGTCGTGCTCGGCCGGCTGGCCAGCCACGTCGCGACCCTGCTCCGCGGCAAGCACAAGCCGATCTTCGCCCCGCACGTCGACACCGGTGACTTCGTCATCATCGTCAACGCCGACAAGGTGGCCCTGACCGGCAACAAGCTCGAGCAGAAGAAGGCCTACCGTCACTCGGGTTACCCCGGTGGTCTGCGTTCCGTGTCCTACGGCGAGCTCATGGAGAAGCGCCCGGACCGCGCCGTGGAGAAGGCGGTCAAGGGGATGCTCCCCAAGAACGCCCTCGGCCGGAAGATGGCGAAGAAGCTCAAGGTCTACGCCGGTTCCGAGCACCCGCACCAGGCTCAGAAGCCGGTGCCCTTCCAGATCACCCAGATCGCCCAGTAATCGCCGAGCCAGGAAAGTAAGAGGAGAACCGTGGCCGAGCCCAACGGTATCGAGACGCTCGTCGAGGGCGAGCAGGACGAGTTCTCGTCCGAGGAATTCCCTTCCGAGTACACCACCGAGTCCGCCCCCGCCGGTGAGGGCGTCGTGCGCCGCCCCATCACCACGGGCAACTCGTACGGCACCGGCCGCCGCAAGGAGGCCGTGGCCCGCGTCCGCATCGTGCCGGGCACCGGCAAGTGGACGATCAACGGCCGCTCGCTGGACGCCTACTTCCCGAACAAGGTCCACCAGCAGATCGTCAACGAGCCCTTCGTGACGCTCGGCGCCGAGGACCAGTTCGACATCATCGCCCGCATCGACGGCGGTGGCGTGACCGGCCAGGCCGGCGCCCTGCGCATGGGCCTGTCCCGCGCGCTCGCCGTCCTGGACGCCGAGACCAACCGGCCTCCGCTGAAGAAGGCCGGCTTCCTGACCCGCGACGCCCGGGCCAAGGAGCGGAAGAAGTACGGCCTCAAGAAGGCCCGCAAGGCTCCGCAGTACAGCAAGCGTTAAGTTGGGGCGCCTTTTCGGCACCGACGGGGTCCGTGGGGTCGCGGGTCGCGACCTCACGGCCGAGCTCGCCATGGATCTGTCCGTGGCGGCGGCTCATGTCCTCGGCGATGCCGGGGCGTTCCACGCGAGCGTCGGGCGGCGCGGCCGCCCGATCGCCGTCGTAGGCCGGGACCCGCGAGCCTCAGGAGAGTTCCTTGAGGCCGCGGTCGTCGCCGGCCTTGCGTCGTCTGGCGTGGATGTGCTCCGGCTCGGCGTGTTGCCCACCCCGGCGGTCGCGTACCTGACTTCGGCTCTGGGGGCCGACCTCGGGGTGATGCTCTCCGCGTCGCACAACCCCGCCCCGGACAACGGGATCAAGTTCTTCGCCCGGGGCGGCTTCAAGCTGCCGGACGCGGTGGAGAACGAGATCGAGGAGCGGCTCGGCGAGAAGTGGGACCGGCCGGTCGGCGCGTCCGTCGGCCGGGTCCGTGAGGCGTTCGGTGAAGCCGACCGGTACGTCTCGCACCTGCTCGACACCCTGCCGCACCCCCTCGACGGCCTGCGGGTCGTCGTGGACTGCGCGCACGGCGCGGCCCACATGGTGGCCCCCGAGGCGCTCCTGCGCGCCGGGGCGGCGGTCGAGACCATCGGGGCGGCTCCCGACGGGCTCAACATCAACGACGGCGTCGGCTCCACCCATCTGGGTGAGCTGAAGCGGGCCGTCGTCGAGCGCGGGGCCGACGTCGGCATCGCCTACGACGGGGACGCGGACCGCTGTCTCGCCGTCACCGCCGGCGGCGACGAGGTCGACGGCGACCAGATCATGGCGGTCCTCGCGACCGCCATGCAGGCCGACGGCCGGCTGTCCGGGGACACCGTCGTCGCGACCGTGATGTCCAACCTGGGCTTCAAGATCGCGATGCGCGAGACCGGGCTGACCGTGGTGGAGACCGCCGTCGGCGACCGGTACGTCCTTGAGGCGATGCAGAGCGGCGGTTTCACCCTCGGCGGCGAGCAGTCCGGGCATGTGATCATGCTCGACCACGCCACCACGGGTGACGGCCTGCTCACCTCGCTCCACCTGCTCGCGACGGTCGCGAAGTCGGGCGCGTCACTGGCCGACCTCGCCTCCGTGATGACGAAGCTGCCGCAGGTGCTCGTCAACGTGCGGGACGTCTCCAAGGCGAAGGTGCGCACCTCGGCCGAGCTGGCCGCCGCCGTCGCCGAGGCGGAGGCGGAGCTGGGCGGGAGCGGCCGGGTCCTGATCCGGCCCAGCGGCACCGAGCCGATGGTGCGGGTCATGGTCGAGGCCGGGTCGCACGACCAGGCCGCGGCCGTCGCCGACCGTCTCGCCGAGGTGGTGCGCGCCTGCTGCGCGTGATCTCACGGGAAAAACCTGTGGCCTCCGCCGAACCGGCGGAGGCCACACGCGTTTCCGGGAGGCGTCACTCGTCTCCCGTGAGGGACAGGCTGCGCAGGCGCTGCCCGGCGATCAGCAGGGCCGCGACCGTCACGATGACGATCGCCGGTACGGCGAAGCCGATCGGGACGTCCGCCTTGAAGAACACGGACGACGACACCTGGTCGGCGATCGACTGGGCCCACTGCTGGATGGAGAACTTCCGCGCCCCGGGCACGTAACCGCCGACGAGGCCCTCCCAGACCAGGGCGTAGATGACGCCGATCGTCACCGCGTGCCTGGTCAGCACGCCGAGGAGCAGGAACACGGCCGCGTACGCGATCCCGGCGAGGAGCGCGCCGAGGGCGAAGCCGTACGCGATGCCGGACTCGGTCTGGATCATCAGGAACGCCGCGAGGAACGTGGGCACGGCGGCGAACAGCGCCAGCAGGGACGCGGCGACGACGAACTTGGTGAAAGCGATCACCGGGCGTGAGATCGGCTTGGACAGCAGATGCATGATCGTGCCGTCCTCGATCTCGGGCGCGATCACGCCGGTGCCGGCGACGAGCCCGAGGAGCGGCAGGATCGTGCCGACGGCGAACGACTTCATCAGCGTGACGGCCGTGCCCTCGCTGGGCCCTCCGATGAGCCGGAGCAGCCCGGCCACGCCGATCAGCGCCAGCGGAAGCAGCACGAGCAGCAGGATCCGCTTGCGGCCGAGCATCGCCCGGTACGTGATGTCAGCTACGACGGTGTTCATTGGTCTCGCTCCGCTCGACTGCTCCGGGTGTGCTGCGCGCGGCGACGCTTTCGGCCCGCGCGCGGAGCCCGGTGAGATACGGTTCCGGCTGGTCGTCCGGGTGACCCGGCGTGCGTGCGGTCACGCACGGGGCTGGATGAGGTAGGAGAAGACGCTTTCCAGGTCCTCGTCCGTGGGGGACACCTGCCAGAGGCGGACCCCGGCGTCGCGGGCGACCTTCGGCAGCAGCCGGGTGAAGCGGCGGAAGTCGATCGCCTGCACCTCCAGCCCGTTCTCGGTCAGGGAGACCGCCCCGGACGACGCGTCGGCGATCAGCGCGGACGCCAGCCGCCGGTCGTCGCTGGAACGGACCCGGAACAGGTGCGGGCGGTCGGTCATCCGCCTGCGGATCTCGCGGTAGTCGCCGGAGGCGGCGTGCCGGCCCGCGACCATGACCTCGATCTGCTCGGCGACCCGCTCGACCTCCTCCAGGATGTGCGAGCTGAACAGGATCGTCCGTCCCGCGGCGCCCATCTGCCGTACGAGGTCCATCAGGTGGAGCCGCTGACGCGGGTCCATGCCGTTGAAGGGCTCGTCGAGCAGCAGCACCTGGGGGTCGTGGACCAGCGCGGCGGCCACCTTGACCCGCTGGCGCATGCCCTTGGAGTACGTCTCGACCCTGCGGTCCTTGGCGGGGGTCATCTCGACCAGGTCGAGGGCGCGGGTCGCCGCCTCCGCCGGGTCCGGCAGCCGGTGCAGGCGGGCGGCGGACAGCACGAACTGCCAACCGGTCAGGAAGCCGTAGACGCCCTCCCGCTCCGGCACCAGGCCGATCTGCCGGTAGATGTCGTGGTTGCGCCAGATCTGCTGCCCGCCCAGGGTGGCGGTGCCGTTCGACGGGGCGAGGAAGCCGGCCATGATGTGCAGCAGCGTCGACTTGCCCGCGCCGTTGGGGCCGAGCAGGCCGGTGACGCCGGGCCCGATCGTCATGGTGACGTCGTTGACCGCGACCACGTTGCCGTACCAGCGGGAGACCCCGGCGAGCTCGACGACGCCGGGCCGGGTGGCGACTGCGGGAACGGTGGTGACCGTCATGAGGAGGCCGCCTTCCGGTAGCGCGCGATGAGCCCCGTCAGCGCGAGAGCGATCACGGCCAGCAGGATCAGCGCCGGCCAGGGGCCCGAGGGGTAGCCCTCGCCGTTGGAGGGTTCTGTGCCGAACAGCGCCACCTGCACCGCGTCGACGAGGAAGAACGGGTTGATCAGCAACGTCCACTTGGCGGCGGCCTCGTGGCCGCTGGCGAGGAGCGCGGCGAAGAACACCCCGGAGACCCCGGAGGTGAACAGGTAGAACCCGATCACCGAGGCGACCCCGAGCCCGCGCCTCGGCGTGAACGACGCGAGGGCCAGCCCGACGGAGGCGAGCAGCGCGGCGGCGATGAGTGCGGCCACCATGGAGGCGATGTACTCGCGCGTGTGCACGGGCTCGGGCAGGTCGACCAGCAGCTCTCCGGCATACAGGAGCGTGAGCGGCACGGCCAGCAGCAGGAACAGCGCGGCCGTCATCGCGACGAGCTTGGCGCCGACGTAGTCGAGCACGGTCACCGGCCGCGACAGGTACAGCGGCAGCACGCGGAAGCGCAGGTCGGGGGCCACCAGGTACGGCGCCTGCGACGCCAGGAAGATGGCGAGCACGGCCTGCATGGCCACGGCGTACGCGGTGTAGCCGATGCCCTGCTGCTTCACCAGGGCCATGACGGCGATCGACACCACGGCCGGCAGCAGCATGATCGCCACGAGCAGGAACGGGATGATCTTCGCCCGGGTGGTGCGGCCGAGGCCGAAGACGCCGCGCAGGCTGTGCACGGCGAGGGCGCGCGCCGCGCTCCCGCGGCCGAGCCTGGGGCCGTCGTAGTGGCGGTAGCCGATGTCGTGGATGATCGCGGTCTGCTCGCTCATGCCATCCCCCCGCTCGGCCCGCGGGACGCGCCGTGTCGATTGTTTCGCCCGCTCATGCCGCCGGCTCCTTGAAGACGTCCTCGATGCGGCCGCGACGCTGTTCCAGCCGGACGAGGTTGAGGTCGAGATCGCAGACGGCGTCGCGTACGGCGTCGAAGGTGGCCTCCGAGCGGACCTGGACGGTCAGGACGCGTCCCTGCACCGCCACCGCCTCGCCCAACTCGGCCAGCCGGGCCGCGAGGGGGTCGAGCCCCTCCTCGACCTCGACCGCGATCGCCTGCGTGGTCTGCGTGAACTCGCCGATCGCGGACGACCGGAGCAGGGCGCCGCCGTCGATCACGATGACGTGGTCGCAGACCCGTTCGAGCTCGCCGAGCAGGTGGGAGGTGACCAGGACGCTGATGCCGAACTCGGCGCCGATGCGCCGGATCAGCGCGAGCATGTCGTCGCGGCCCTGCGGGTCGAGGCCGTTGGTGGGCTCGTCCAGGAAGACCAGCCGGGGATCGTGGACGAGTGCCTGAGCCAGCTTGACCCGCTGCCGCATACCGGTGGAGTAGCCGCCGATCGGGCGGTAACGCTCCTCGTGCAGGCCGACGTGCCGCAGGATGTCGGCCGCCCGTTCGCGGGCGGCGGTGCGCGGCAGGCCGGACATCTGTGCCATGTGCACCACGAACTCGGTGGCGGAGACGTCGGGCGGCAGGCATTCGTGCTCGGGCATGTAGCCGACGACGCGGCGGATCTCCGCCCCTTGGGCGGCGGCGTCCAGGCCGAGCACCTCGGCCCGGCCTGAGGTCGCCGGGAGCAGGCCGAGCAGAATCTTGATCAGCGTGGACTTCCCGGCGCCGTTCGCGCCGACGAGCCCGGTCACGCCGGTCCCGACCGTGATCGTGAGCCGGTCGAGCGCCGTGACTCGGGGAAACCGCTTGGTCAGACCCTCGGTTGCGAGGATTGTCATGATCTGGAGACTACTCCCGGCCTGGCCTCGGCGACCTCCATCAGGAGGAGGAGTCGCGCGTCATACCGTGGCCGGTGCGCATCATCTCCTGGTGCCGGTACGCCTCCCCTTGGCGGGCCGGTGCCGTACGCCGGGGACCGCGGGAGCCGGCGGGGCGGCGGGCGGCGCGGGGGCGACCGGGACCCGCCGGCCGTACCGCTGCCAGAGGAAACGCTGGACGAACAGGGTGGCCGTGCCGGCCGCGACCATGCCCGCGATGTTGACCGCGAGCTGGGCGAGCGAGTGGCCGACCTCGTCCCAGCGGCCGAGGGCCGTCGCGACCGCCATGTAACCGGCCGCGGGGACCGTGGTCACCGAGATGAACACCCCCACCAGGGCGGAGGACTTGCCGGCGGTGATCGAGAGCACACCCGCCGCGCCCGCGAGCAGGGCGACGATGAACGACCACTTGTCCGGCGAGACGATGAACCACACGTCCTGGTTGTGCCGCAGCATGTCGGGCGACACCCAGCCGATGCCCCGCGACACGAACGCGCACAGGAAGGTGACCAGGATGGCCGTGCCGAACCCGACGACCAGCGTCCGGACCGCGACCGCGATCAGCCGCGGCTCCCGGCGCAGGAGGCCGAAGCAGATCGCGGCCACCGCGCCGAACTCGGGGCCGAGCACCATCGCGCCGACGATCAGGATCTGCGACGGGATGAGCACGCCGATGGCGGCGATCTGCGTGGCGATCGCCAGGAAGGCCAGGAACGCCCAGGTGATGCGGGAGTCGGCGGTCACGCGCTGCGCGAGCTGGTCCCAGACGACCGCGTCGTCGCCCTCGCCCGGGGCCTGCTCCTGCGCCTCCTCCGCCGCGCGTGAGATCGTCAGCTCGACGTTGTCGATCGCGATCGAGCCGTCGTCCTCCAGGCCGAGGCGCTTCAGCTCCTCGATCAGGTCGTTCGCCGCCTCGCGGGCGACGTCGAGCAGCAGCAGGTCACCCTGCGGGCGGCGCGCGGCCTTCGGCATCAGGACGACGTTGGCGACCCCGGTCGCCCGCTCGACCGTCTCGAGCACCCGGCGCGTACGGCCGGCCGGGATGATCACGCGCAGATGCAGCACGACGACGATTATGTACGGCGCAGCCGGATGCGGCTGATGGAGTGGTCGGGGCCCTTGCGCAGGATCAGCCCGGCCCGCCCCCGCGTGGGGGCGATGTTGTCGACGAGGTTGCGCTCGTTGATGTCACGCCACACGTTCTTGGCGAACTCCGTCGCCTCCTCGTGGGACAGCTCCGCGATGTGCGCGAAGTACGACTTCGGGTCGGCGAACGCCGTACGGCGCAGCTTGTGGAACCGGTCGACGTACCAGGACCTGATGTCCTCGATCCGGGCGTCCACGTAGATCGAGAAGTCGAAGTAGTCGCACACGGCGAGGGACGTGGGCGGCGCGGGCTGCAGCACGTTGAGGCCCTCGACGATGAGGATGTCCGGCCGCCGCACCTTCTGGGTCGCCCCGGGCACGATGTCGTACTCCAGGTGGCTGTAGACGGGGGCGGTCACCACCGGGCTGCCCGCCTTGACGTCGGCGACGAACTTCACCAGCGCCCGCCGGTCGTAGCTCTCCGGGAAGCCCTTGCGGTGCATGATCCCGCGATCTTCCAGCACCTTGTTCGGGTAGAGGAAGCTGTCCGTGGTGATCAGGTCGACCCGGGGGTGCTCGGGCCACCGGGCCAGCAGGGCGTGCAGCACGCGCGCCGTGGTCGACTTGCCGACCGCCACGCTGCCCGCGATGCCCAGCACGTACGGCACGCGCTCGTCGCGCTCGCCGAGGAAGGCCCCGACGGCCGCGCTGCGCTGCCGCGATCCGGTGAAGTGCAGGTTGAGCAGCCGGGTGAGCGGCAGGTAGATGTCGGTGACCTCCGCGAGGTCGATCGGGTCGTCGACACCGCGCAGGTCCGAAAGCTCTGCCTCGGTGAGGGTCAGCGGCGTGCTCTTGCGGAGGTCCCTCCACTGGGCACGGCTGAGCTCGACGTACGCGTCTCCATCTGCCACGTCGGCCAAGCCTACTCAGCCGGTCGAAAACGTCTTCGGGCGGGAGCGGTGCACAGCCTGTGGACGAAACCGGTGGATTACGGCCGCGGTTTCCCGGGAACCCGCCTTCGCCGTGCCCGGCCGAAGGGAGCCCCGGGACGGCCCGTGCCTCGGCCCGTGCCTCCGGTCAGACGGCCGGGTCCCGCCGGGCGGGTAGCCTCGCCCTGTGATCGTGGGCATCGGAGTGGACGTCGTCGACGTGGCGAGGTTCGCCGCGACGCTGGAGCGCACCCCCGCCCTGCGGGAGCGGCTGTTCACCGAGGCGGAGCGCGGGCTGCGGACCGAGTCGCTGGCCGCCAGGTTCGCCGCGAAGGAGGCGGTGGCCAAGGCGCTCGGCGGCCCGGCCGGCCTCAGCCACGTCGAGGCCGAGGTCGTCACGGACGAGGCGGGCCGTCCGACGGTCCGGGTCACCGGAGCGGCGGCGGAGGCGGCCCGCGCGCTCGGCGTCACGAGGTGGCACATCTCCCTGACCCACGACGGGGGCATCGCCGTCGCCTACGTCATCGCGGAGTCGTGACGCGGCCTGCGCCGGCGCGTGCGGCACTTCCGCGGCTTCCCGCTTCGCCGACCCGCGCCACCGGGCGTCCCACCTGATCTCCACAGGCTGTCTCCGCGGGCTTCCGAGCCCGTGAGGCCTCCGTTCCCGCCCGTCCGGCGGTGGTCCTCCCGGCTCTCCGGCGGACCGGGCGACGGGTCGTCGCGTTCGTGATCGTCTCCGGGATACGGTCGGACCCATGCGGACCGCGTACACCTCTGACCAGATCCGGGCCGCCGAACTGGCGCTGATGGCGCGGCTGCCCGAGGGCGCCCTGATGCAGCGGGCCGCCGCCGGGCTCGCCGCCGCCTGCGTCCGTGCCCTCGCCGCGGGGCGTCGCCGCGTGTACGGCTCCCGCGTCGTCCTCCTGGTCGGGAGCGGCGACAACGGGGGAGACGCCCTGTACGCCGGGGCCCGGCTGGCCGCGAGGGGCGCCCGGGTGGACGCGATCCTCGCCGGGTCGCGCGCCCACCAGGGAGGGCTGGCCGCGTTGCGCGCCGCGGGCGGCCGGGCCGCCGGGTTCGCCCCCGGACCGGCCCGCGAGCTGATCGACGCCGCCGACCTCGTCATGGACGGCCTGGTCGGCATCGGGAGCACGGGCGCGCTGCGCGAGCCGTACGGGACGCTGGCCGGGTTCGCCGCCGACGGCCCCGGCCTGGTCGTCGCGGTGGACGTGCCGAGCGGGGTGGACGCGAGCACCGGACGCGTGGACGGGCAGGCGGTGCGGGCGCACACGACCGTGACGTTCGGCGCGTACAAGATCGGCCTGATCGTCGACCCCGGCGCGTCGCTGTGCGGGCCGGTGGAGCTGGTGGACATCGGGCTGGGGCCGTACCTCCCGGACGCGGACCTGGCCGCGCTGACCGGCGACGACGTCGCCGACCTGCTGCCGAGGCCCGCCCCGGAGTCGGACAAGTACCGCAGGGGCGTGGTCGGGATCGTCGCGGGAAGCGACACCTTCACCGGCGCCGCGGTGCTCGCCACAGGGGGCGCGGTGCGGGCGGGGGCGGGCATGGTGCGCTTCGCGAGCGTCGAGGAACCCGTACGCCAGGTCAGGGCGCGCTGGCCCGAGGCCGTGACGACGGTTCTCACGCCGGGCCGGGGAGGCGTGCTCGACGGCGTCGGGCGGGTGCAGGCGTGGGTGGTCGGGCCGGGCCTCGGCACCGGCCCGCACGCGCGCGAGATCGTCGGGGAGGTCCTGGCGACCGGGCTCCCCGTCCTCGTGGACGCCGACGGGCTGACCGTCGTCGCCGGGGACAGGTCGCTGCTGCGCAGGCCGGCGCCGACGCTGCTCACGCCGCACGCGGGGGAGCTGGCCCGGCTTCTCGGCGTGCCGCGCGACCACGTCGAGGCGCGGCGGATCGAGTACGTCCGCCGCGCGGCGCACGAACTGGGCGCGACCGTCCTGCTGAAGGGGTCCACCACGCTCGTGGCCGAGGAGGACCGGCCGGTGCGGGTCAACTCCACCGGTACGCCGTGGCTCGCCACGGGCGGCACGGGCGATGTGCTCTCCGGTGTCGCGGGCGCGCTGCTCGCGGGCGGACTGAGCTGCTACGACGCCGCGTCGTGCGCCGCTCACCTGCACGGGCTCGCCGGCCGGATCGCGGCGGCCGGGCCGGAGCGGCCCCGGCGCGGGGCGCGGGCCGGCGGCGAGGCGCCGATCGCGGCGCTCGACGTCGCCGAGGCCCTCCCGGAGGCGGTCCGCACGTTGTGACGCGGGCCCGGACGGCCCGAGCAACCGTGATCACCTGACAAACTGGAACGATGAGTTTCCCGATCGCCGTCGACGCGAAAGACCAGGTCCGGACCCCTGCCGAGGCACGGGTGGACCTCGCCGCGATCCGGCACAACGTCGGACTCCTCACCCGGCAGGCGTCCGGAGCCGAGGTCATGGTCGCGGTCAAGGCCGACGCGTACGGCCACGGGCTGGTCCCCTGCGGGCGGGCCGCGCTGGAGGGCGGCGCCACGAGGCTGGGCGTCGCGTTCATCCGCGAGGCGCTGGCCCTGCGCGCCGAGGGGGTCACCGCCCCGATCCTCGCCTGGCTCATCACGCCGGACGAGCCGCTGGACGAGGCGCTGCTGCAGGGGGTGGAGCTGTCGGCGAGCGCGCCCTGGCTGATCGACGCCATCGTGGCCGCCGCCGCGCGCACCGGCCGCACCGCCCGTGTGCACCTGGAGGTCGACACCGGGATGTCGCGGGGCGGCGCGCCGCTCGCGGGCTGGTCCGAGCTGATCGACGCGGCGCTGGCGGCGCGGGCGGAGGGCGCCGTCGAGATCGCCGGAATGTGGTCCCACTTCGCCTGCGCGGACATCCCGGGCCACCCGTCCATCGAGGCGCAGCTCGCCGTGTTCGACGAGGCGCTGCGCGTCGCCGACGCGATGCGCGTGCCGAGCGACGCGATCCGCCACATCGCCAACTCCGCCGCCACCTTCACCCTTCCGCAGGCGCGGTACGACATGGTCCGGCCCGGCATCGCGTCGTACGGGCTGAGCCCGATCCCGGAGATGGGCGACTTCGGGCTGCGCCCGGCCATGACGCTCGCGGCGCGGCTCGCGCAGGCCAAGCGGGTGCCCGCCGGGGCGGGCGTCTCCTACGGCCATCTGTACGTCACGGAGCGCGAGACGACGCTGGCGCTGGTGCCCCTCGGGTACGCGGACGGCATCCTGCGCGGCGCGACCAACCGGGCGGAGGTCCTGCTCGCGGGCCGCCGGCGGCGGATCGCTGGGCGGGTCTGCATGGACCAGTTCGTCGTTGACGCGGGGGACGACGCCGTCGCCGAGGGTGACGAGGTGATCCTCTTCGGCCCCGGCACGCAGGGCGAGGCCACCTGCCAGGAGTGGGCCGATTCCCTCGGGACGATCACTCATGAGATCGTGACCAGGATTGGATCCCGCGTCCCACGCGTTTACGCAGGCGACTGAGGAGATCGGGTGGAGCCGGCCGGCAGCGCGCCGCCGACATGAGGAGAGCAGGTATGAGCACACGCCGCAAGGTCGGGATCGCCGGGGCCGTCGTGGGCGCCGCGTCGGCGGGCGCGGCGGCGGCGGCCATGGCGAAGCGGTACGCCGTCGGCCGGATACGGCTGCGCCCCGATCTGGAGGCGAGCGAACCCTTCGGTGAGGTGCGTGGGCACGAGGTCACGTTGACCACCTCCGACGGCGTGCTGATCCACGCGGAGGTCGACGGGCCGGACGACGCCCCCCTCACGGTGGTGCTGTGTCACGGCTACTGCCTCGCCTCGGACTCCTGGCACTACCAGCGGCGCGAGCTGCGCGGGACGTACCGGGTGGTGACGTGGGATCAGCGCTGCCACGGCGCGTCGGCGCGGGCCGAGCCGAGCGACTGCACGATCGAGCGCCTCGGCGAGGACCTCGCGCTCGTGCTGGAGGAGCTGGTCCCCGGCCCGTGCGTGCTCGTCGGCCACTCCATGGGCGGGATGACGATCATGGCGCTGGCGGAGCGGCGGCCGGAGCTGTTCGGCGACAGGGTGCGCGGCGTGGCGCTCATCTCCACGTCGGCGGGAAAGCTGGCGGAGCTCACCCTCGGCCTGCCCGCGCTGGTGTCGAAGATCGTGCACAAGGCGGTCCCCTCGGCGGTGTCGGTGATGCGCAAGCGCGGCTCGCTGGTCGACCGGGGCCGCGAGGCGGGCAACGACGTCGCGTTCCTCGCGGTGCGCCATCTCGGGTTCGGCGACTCCCAGAACGTCAGCCCCACCGTGGTGGACTTCGTCGAGTCGATGATCAGGGCCACCCCGTCGGAGGTGATCGCCGACTTCTATCCGGCGCTCATGTCCCACGACAAGCTGACCGCGCTCGACGTGCTCAACAAGGTGCCGACCTCGATCATCGTCGGCGAGCGCGACTGGCTCACCCCGCCCGACCACAGCCGCGCGATCGCGGCGGCGGTGCCGACCGCGCAGCTGACCACCGTCCCCACCGCGTCCCATCTCGTGCAGTTGGAGAGCCCGGCGGTCGTCAACAACGCGCTGCGCGAGCTCCTCAAGCGAGCCGAACGCGGCGAAGCCTGAGCCGCCTTCCCCTGCCTGTCACACGCAATACAGTGTTTACCGGTGTGGAGTGTCAGGCGAGCGGCCGGTGAGTCCGGCCGAACGGAGGAGCGACCAGTGAGAACCGTCCGTACGACCGAGGAGATGCGGGCGCTGGGCGCGGAGATCGCGGAGCTGCTGCGCGCGGGCGATCTGATGGTGCTCACCGGGCCGCTGGGCGCGGGGAAGACCACGCTGGTGCAGGGCATCGCCGAGGGGCTGAAGGTGCGCGGCCCGATCACGTCGCCGACGTTCGTGATCGCGCGGGTCCATCCGTCGTTGTCGGGCGGTCCGGCTCTGGTGCACGCCGACGCGTACCGCATCGGCGGCTCGCTGGAGGTCGACGACCTCGACCTGGACGCGTCGCTCGCGGACTCGGTCACCGTGGTCGAGTGGGGTGAGGGGCTGGTCGAGGGCCTCGCCGACGACCGCCTGGAGGTCGTGATCGAGCGCGACGCCGAGGGCGAGGACCGGCGGGTACGGCTTCGCGGGGTCGGCGAGCGCTGGTCGGACGTCCCGGCATCTCTGGGCTAACCGGAATCCCCTCCTCGGAACAACCGAAAAGACCACTCCGGAGACACCCAACTGATTCGTTCTGAATCCTCCATTAAGAAGATCTTTAGCCCTGGGTTGGCATAGATTTTCTGGGTATACAGGGTCCGGAGGGGTGGTCGGATGATCAAGGTCAGGCTTGTCGCCGTCACAGGGATGATCCTGCTCGGCGGGCTCGGCTGCACCGCCGAGGCGCAGACGGCCGGCACCAACCCCACGGCCACCCTCACACCCGGGCAACCGTCGCCGTCCGTCACCCTCCCCCGGCAGGACATCAAGGTCACGGTCGAGCCGGCCAAGGTCGAGGGCGGGTCCACCCGGACCGTCCACATCACGGCGTACTGCCCGCTGCCGCAGGGCGGGACCGACTATCGCGCCACCGCCCGGTCGGACGCGTTCACCGGACTGGTGACGCTGGTCGCCCCGACCGGCACGCCCGCGCCCGACTCCAGCCCCGGCGTTCCGGCGGTGCGCGGCGGCGCGAACGTCCGGGCCGAGGCCAAGCCGGGCGGCTACAAGGTCGAGGTGCGCTGCGAGGCCACCAACGACATCGGCAGCGCCTCCCTCAAGGTCACTCCCGGCGCCGCGCCCGAGCACACGAAGATCCCCACCCGCGCTCCGCACGCGGGCGGCGGCGGCACCGCCGCGGGCGGGCCCGAGGAGGAGTCCGGCGCGCCGATCGGGGCGAGCGCGGTCGCCGTCATCGTGGCCGCCGGCGTCGCCGTGGGCCTGGCCCGCAGGCGCGCGGGGCGTTAGCTTGGCCGGTTCGTCCCGGTGGGTGGTCATCGCCGGGATCGCCACCGGGCTGGCGTTGTTCGCGATGAGCGGCCGGGAGGGCGAGCAGACGACCCCCGCCCCCGCCTCCGCCGTCGTGCCCAAGCGCATCGACATCCCCGCGCTGAAACTCAAGGCCCCGCTGATGAAGCTCGGACTCTCCACGGAGGGCGACGTCGAGCTCCCGCCGTACGACAAGCCGGGTATGGCCGGGTGGTACACGGGCAGCGCGGTCCCCGGCGACCGCGGAGCGTCGGTGATCATCGGGCATGTGGACACGAAGACGGCGCCCGCCGTCTTCTACCGGCTGCGCGAGCTGCGCAAGGGGCAGCTCGTCAGGGTGCTGCGCAGCGACGGGCGGACGGCCGAGTACCGCGTCGACTCAGTCGAGCGCATCCCCAAGAGCGACTTCCCCGCCGAGCGCGTGTACACCGAGGACGGCCTGCGCCTGATCACCTGCGGCGGCAGCTTCGACTGGGCCCGGCACGAGTACCGCGACAACGTCATCGTCTACGCCTCGCCGGCCGGGAGCGACCCCCGCGCGTAGCCCCCACCCGCCCCGCGAGTCCCGCGGCCCGGCCGCCCGGCGGGGCGCAGAGACGCGCGTGACGGGCCCGGGGGGACCCGACAGCGGCTAGGCTTGGCCTTTGTGCTGGTCTTGGCCCTCGATACCGCTACCCCCGCAGTCACGGCCGCGTTGCACGACGGCAGTCGCGTGCTGGCCGAGTCGACCACGGTCGACGCCCGCCGCCACGGGGAGCTGCTCGCTCCCGCGGTCGAGCGCGTGCTGCGTGACTGCGACGCCTCCCTGCGTGACGTGACCGTCATCGTCGCCGGCTCCGGCCCCGGGCCGTACACGGGCCTGCGGGTCGGGTTGATGACCGCGAGCGCGCTGGCCGCGACCGTGGGCGTCCACGCGTACGGCGTGTGCACGCTCGACGCGATCGCCTTCGCCTCCGGCAGGACCGAGCCGTTCCTCGTGGCGACCGACGCCCGGCGCAAGGAGGTCTTCTGGGCGCGGTACGGCGACGCGCGCACCCGCCTGGACGGGCCGCGCGTGGACCGGCCGCACGACCTGCCCGCGGAGCTGCCGGTGATCGGCGCGGGCGCCCGGATGTACGCCGAGACGATCGGCGGCGATCGGGTCGGCGACCCGGAGTACCCGTCGGCGGGGGCGCTCGCGGCGCTCGCCGCGGAGCACCTGGCCGGGCTCGCCCCCGAGCGGGCGGCCGAGCTGGCCAGGGTGCCCGACGGGCGGATCGACTCGGTCGAGCAGGCGAGCGGGCTGGCGGTGCTCGGCCCGGCGCGGCCGATCTACCTGCGCAGGCCCGACGCGCAGATCCCCGGCGCCCCGAAGAAGGTGCTGGAGCAGGCCCGGCGCGGCGAGCCGCGGGACGAGCGAGGAGTGGTGAGCGGCCAGTGACCGCCCTCCTGCGCCAGATGACCATGGAGGACCTTCCGGCCGTGGTCGAGATCGAGCGGATCACGTTCCCGCTCGACGCCTGGAGCGAGGCCATGCTGCGTGGCGAGCTCGACGACCAGCCGCGCACCCGGCACTACGTGGTCGCCGTGGACGGTGACGAGATCGTGGGCTACGCCGGCCTGGCCGCCGCCGCCGACCAGGCCGACGTGCAGACGATCGCCGTCCTCGCCGACCATCGCAGGTCGGGCATCGGCGCCGCGCTGATGTCCGAGCTGCTCGCCGAGGCGGAACGGCGCGGCGCGAGCGAGGTCTTCCTGGAGGTCCGAGCGGACAACTCGCCCGCCCGCGCGATGTACGAGCGGTTCGGCTTCGAGCGGCTCGGCGTCCGGCGGAACTACTACGACGACGGAACCGACGCCATCACGATGGTGCGGGATCTCAGAGGAGGGGCGCATGAGCGGGCGTGACGAGCCGATCGTCCTGGGGATCGAGACGTCCTGCGACGAGACGGGGGTCGGTCTGGTCCGCGGCCACACGCTGCTGGCGAACACGATCGCGTCCAGCATGGAGGAGCACGCCCGCTTCGGCGGCGTGGTGCCCGAGGTGGCCTCGCGCGCGCACCTGGAGGCCATGGCCCCCACGGTGGAGAGCGCGCTGGACAAGGCCGGTCTGCGCTTCTCCGACATCGACGCCGTCGCCGTCACCGCCGGTCCCGGCCTGGCGGGCGCGCTGCTCGTCGGCGTCGCCGCGGCCAAGGCGTACGCGCTGGGGCTGGGCGTCCCGCTGTACGGCGTCAACCACCTCGCCGCGCACGTCGCGGTCGACCAGCTCGAACACGGGCCGCTGCCCAAGCCGTCCATCGCCCTGCTGGTGTCCGGCGGCCACTCGTCGCTGCTGCTGGTCCCCGACGTCGCCCAGGACGTGATCTCGCTCGGCTCGACCGTGGACGACGCCGCCGGCGAGGCGTTCGACAAGGTGGCCAGGGTGCTGGGCCTGCCGTTCCCCGGCGGCCCGCACATCGACCGCTCCGCCACGTCCGGCTCGGGCACGGCCATCGCCTTCCCTCGCGGCAAGTACGACGACGGCACGCTCGACTTCTCGTTCTCCGGCCTGAAGACGGCCGTCGCCCGCTGGGTCGAGGCGCGTACGGCCGCGGGCGAGACGGTCCCGGTGGCCGACGTGGCCGCGTCCTTCCAGGAGGCGGTCGTGGACGTGCTGACCCGCAAGGCGCTTCAGGCGTGCCGCCGCTACGACGTCAAGGACCTGCTCATCGGCGGCGGCGTCGCGGCCAACTCCCGACTGCGCGCGCTGGCCCAGGAACGCTGCGACGCGGCGGGCGTACGGCTGCGCGTGCCCCGGCCCGGGTTGTGCACCGACAACGGCGCCATGGTGGCCGCGCTCGGCTCCGAGCTGGTCGCGGCGGGGATCCGGCCGTCGGCGCTGGACATCCCGGCCGACTCCTCGCTCCCCATCACGGCCGTCCACGTCTGAGACGGGAGGTCACGCCGGGGGCCCCGAGGCCGGCGTCCCGCGCTCGATCTCCGCGACCCGGCGGCCGATGTCGTCCACCCGTTGCCGTACCGCTTCCACGCGGCCGGTCAGGCGGGTCTCGGTCGAGATCAGGTGTTCGTCGAGGGCGGTGAACCGGCCGTCGATTCGTCCCTCCACCACGTCGAAGCGGTCGTCGTGGCGGCTCAGGTGCCCGTCGATCGTGTTGAGCCTGGCGTCGGCGGCGCCGAGGGTCGTGGTCGCGCCGCGCAGGTGTGCCCCGAGGTCCGCCAGATGCTCCTCGGCGGCCGCCAGATGGCCCTCGACGGCCGTGACCCGGCCCTCGACGCCGTCGAGCCTGCCGCCCAGCCGTTCGGCGGCTCGCGCCAGCTCGCCGACGGCGCCGTCGAGCCGGCTGAAACGCCCGGCGGCGGCGTCCATGCTCGCCTGGAGCCGGTCCACGCGCTCGCCGACCTCGTCGATCTGGTCGCGGACCACCTCGACGTGCCGGGCGAGGCTCTCGGCCCAGGTCGGGGGTTTCGCGGAGAGGACGTCGATCTGGTCGCCGAGCGACTCGATCATGCCGGCGAGGCCGCCGAGCCCCCCGAGTCCGCGCTCGCGAAGCTCGCGGAGCAGCCACTCCATGCCTTCGAGGCGCTGTCGGATCTCGTCGAGCGCGGCGCCCTGAGTGCGCTGCTCGTAGACGTGGTCCTGCGCCGCGCGGGCCAGCAGCTCGCGCATCCGCTCGGATACGGCGGTCTGGCTGCCAGATTGGAGGAGGCCGTGGCTGGAGTGGTCCACCGAAAGCTCCTTCGCCCCGCCGGGACATGTACGGCGGGTTGATCCGGTTTCGAGGGATTCATGATCGGGCGGGACAGGCCCGACCGCCCACTGTAGCCGCGTACGGCGCCGGATTCCGGTGGGACGGTGAAACACTGTGGTTATCGCCGTATTGCCGGGATAAGTCGTAGCTCCAGGTCAGACGGCCTGGCAAATGAATGCGTAAGGACGCTCGCCGATCCTGGTAAGAACGATTACCCCTGAATTGTCCCCTGAAAGACGCAAATTTCGTGACAATTGATCGATGTCGACGGCGGATCCGCGCTTCTTGATCGTCACGTTTCCGACGCCGCGCTTCCTCAGGGCCGCGCGCAGCGCCTTCAGCGAGAACGGCATGACCTCGTGTACCTCGTACGCCGCCGCCCACGGCGTGCGGACGAGCACGTCACTCGTGATGTAGGCGATCCGGGGGTCGAGCAGGTGCCCCTCGACCATGCCGGCCACCTCCGCCACCAGATGCGCCCGGACCGCCGCACCGTCGGGCTCGTACAGGTAGTGCGCGACCGGGCCGGCGCCGACCTCCGCCCCGGAGGGGACGAGTGTCTCGCCGGACGGCAGCAGGGTCGCCCGCCGTTCGGGGGGCGCGCTCCCGTGGACGACGGCCCCGGGGACGTGTGCCAGGCCGCCGAGCCAGATCACCGCCTCCTTCACCTCGCCCTTGTACGAGACCCACTCGGCCTCGGCTCCCTCCGGGATGAGCTCGTACGGGATGCCGGGCGCGACCTTGAGGCAGGCCGCCGGGGCTCGGGACGCCAGCTCCAGCGTCACGGGCCACGAGGGCGAGTAGGCCATCGGGTCGAACACCCGCCCGCGCGCGCCCCGTCTCGCCGGGTCGGCGAAGAGCACGTCGTACGCCGACGGATCGGTGTCTGCGGCGTCGGCCGTACGGATCGCGACCAGGTCGGAGAGGCCGAGCGCGGCGGCGTTCGCCCGGGCGACCTCGGAGGTGAGCGGGTCGAGGTCCACGGCGTCCACGGCGCAGCCCGCGCGGGCGAGGGCGACCAGGTCGCCGCCGATCCCGCAGCACACGTCGAGCACGCGCGGGCCGCCCGCCCCGGCCCGTCCGGCATCGCCCGGGGTCCCGGCGGGAACGGCGGCGGCGACGCGGCGGGCGCGGTGCGCGGCCACCTCGGCCCGGGTCGCCTGCTCCAGGCCGTGAGGGGTGAAGTACATCACGGCGGCGTCCGCGCCGAACTTGGCCGCTCCCCGGCGGCGGAGGCCGGCCTGGGTCAGTGCGGCCGACGTCAGCGCCGGGTCGTGGGCGCGCCGCAGCCTGGTCGCCGCCGCCACCGGATCGAGCCCCTCGTCCAGCACACGCACGGCTTCGGCCAGCGCAGTACGCCCCTCCGGTGTCAGCAGCTCACGGAACGCCTCAAGGTCCACGACTCCCGACGCTATCGCCTCCCCGGACCCACCCCCGCCGCCCCGAGCGCCTTCGGTAGCTGACCTGCGACGGGGGTTCGTGTTGACTGTCACGGTCCCCTTGCATACTGTTTCGTGTTGGCACTCGACTAGCGAGAGTGCCAACAGCGACGAGGCAGGTCTGACACCCGCGACGGCAGGCCGCTGGTCGCCTCTTCAGCTCATTCATCGCAATCTGAAGGGGAGGTCCGATCGTGACGACCGCCACTAAGGTTCCCGTTAAGCCGCTTGGTGACCGCATCGTGGTCCAGCCGCTTGAGGCCGAGCAGACCACCGCTTCCGGCCTGGTCATCCCGGACACCGCCAAGGAGAAGCCGCAGGAGGGCAAGGTCCTCGCGGTGGGCCCGGGCAACTGGGACGAGGACGGCGAGAAGCGCATTCCGCTCGACGTCAAGGAGGGCGACGTCGTCCTCTACAGCAAGTACGGCGGCACCGAGGTCAAGTACGGCGGCGAGGAGTACCTGGTGCTCTCGGCCCGTGACGTGCTCGCCATCATCGAGAAGTAGGCCGCGCAAAGCATGAGGAGCCCCGGGACATGTTGTGCCCGGGGCTCCTGTGCGCTCGTATAGGAGACGTGAATGCCCAAGATCCTGGAGTTCGAGGAGGACGCGCGGCGCGCTCTTGAGCGTGGCGTGAACGCCCTCGCGGACGCCGTGAAGGTTACGCTCGGTCCCCGTGGCCGGAACGTGGTCATCGACAAGAAGTTCGGTGCGCCCACGATCACCAACGACGGCGTCACCATCGCTCGCGAGGTCGAGCTGGAGAAGCCGTACGAGAACCTCGGCGCCCAGCTCGCCAAGGAAGTGGCGACCAAGACCAACGACATCGCGGGTGACGGTACGACCACCGCCACCGTGCTGGCCCAGGCGATGGTCCGCGAGGGCCTGCGCAACGTCGCCGCCGGCGCCCAGCCGCTGTCGCTCAAGCGCGGCATCGACGCGGCGGCCAAGGCCGTCAGCGACAGGCTGCTCGACGGCGCCCGGCCGGTCGCCGACAAGCAGGAGATCGCGCACGTCGCGACGATCTCCGCGCAGGACGCGAAGATCGGCGAGCTGATCGCCGAGGCGTTCGACAAGGTGGGCAAGGACGGTGTCATCACCGTCGAGGAGTCCAACTCCATGGGTCTGGAGCTGGACTTCACCGAGGGCCTCCAGTTCGACAAGGGTTACCTGTCGCCGCACATGGCGACCGACCTCGAGCGCATGGAGTCGGTCCTCGAGGACCCCTACATCCTGATCACCCAGGGCAAGATCTCCTCGATCGCCGACTTCCTGCCGATCCTGGAGAAGGTCGTTCAGACGAAGAAGTCGCTGCTCGTGATCGCGGAGGACGTCGAGGGCGAGGCCCTGGCCGTCCTGGTGACGAACAAGATCCGCGGCACCTTCACCTCGGTCGCCGTCAAGGCCCCGGGCTTCGGCGACCGCCGCAAGGCCATGCTGCAGGACATCGCCATCCTCACCGGCGGCCAGGTCGTCAGCGAGGAGGTCGGCCTCAAGCTCGACAACGTCGGCCTGGACGTGCTCGGCACGGCCCGGCGCGTCGTCGTCACCAAGGACGCGACGACGATCGTGGACGGCGCCGGCGACGCGAAGGCGATCGACGACCGCGTCAAGGAAATCAAGATCGCCATCGAGCAGTCCGACTCCGACTGGGACCGCGAGAAGCTCCAGGAGCGTCTCGCCAAGCTCGCGGGCGGCGTCTGCGTGCTCAAGGTCGGCGCGGCCACCGAGGTCGAGCTCAAGGAGAAGAAGCACCGCCTTGAGGACGCGATCTCGGCGACCCGCGCCGCGATCGAGGAGGGCATCGTCTCCGGCGGTGGCTCCGCGCTCGTGCACGTGGCCAAGGAGCTGGACGACCTCGGTCTGTCCGGCGACGAGGCGACCGGTGTCGGGGTCGTCCGCAAGGCTCTCGTCGAGCCGGCCCGCTGGATCGCCGAGAACGCCGGCCTCGAGGGGTACGTCGTGACCTCCAAGGTCGCCGAGATGGCGGTCGGCCACGGCCTCAACGCCGCCTCTGGCGAGTACGGCGACCTGATCGGCCAGGGCGTCATCGACCCGGTCAAGGTCACCCGTTCGGCCGTGCAGAACGCCGCGTCCATCGCCGGCATGCTGCTCACGACCGAGGCCCTCGTGGTGGACAAGCCCGAGGAGGAGGCTCCGGCCGCCAACGGGCACGGTCACGGCCACGGGCACGGTCACGGCCACTGATCCGGTGACGTGACCCGGGCGAAGGCCCGGCGAACGGACCGCGTGGGGCGCGGCGGTGTCTGGACTGAGGAACGAGTGGGCTGAGGTACGAGGCCCCGAGAGACGAGGGAAGGCATCGCCTGAAGGCGCCCCGCGCAGCCGGGCGAAGGCCCGGCGAACGGACAGGGTACGGCTCTCGCTGACGCGGGGGCCGTACTTCTTTTTGCGGTAAACCGAAGTGCGGGGTGGCGCGTCGTCCCTGGTCGTACATCTGACATGTAATTGCCAATTGGGCCATTCATCTGAAATATTCAAACCCTCTTGTGTTCAATCGATTACGTCTGGTTATCGACGCGTCAATGTGACCAATCCGTAGCCGTTAACCATGACGACATGCGCGATCGTGGCGGGCATCATGCCTAACGTGACCGAGGGACGCGTCGCCGACGCCGCAACTGGGGTAAGGCTTGCGACGAGATCGGATGAGTCCGACCTCAGGGAACTGACCAGCCTTGCCGTACAAGGAGATCGCACCGCGATCGAATCGCTTCTGGGGCACCTGCGCCCGATGGTGGTGCGCTATTGCCGTGCGCGACTGGGAAGGGTTTCCGGTCACTATCACATCGCCGACGACGTGGCTCAGGAAGTGTGCATCGCGGTGCTGTCCGCGCTGCCGCGTTATCGGGACATGGGGCGTCCGTTCGCGTCGTTCGTGTTCGGGATCGCGTCGCACAAGGTCGCCGACGCGCTGCGCAGCTCGGTGCGGTCCGCCGTGCCGACCCAGGACCTGCCCGACGGCCCGGACGACGGTCCCGGGCCGGAGGAGACGGTGGTGCGCTACATCGAGGCCGAGCACGCGCGGGCGCTGCTGTCGCGGCTGCCGGACAACCAGCGCGAGCTGCTGATCCTTCGGGTGGTGTCCGGGCTGTCGGCGGAGGAGACCGGGAACGTGCTGGGCATGTCGCCCGGCGCGGTGCGGGTCGCCCAGCATCGGGCGCTGACGAGGCTCAGGCAGATGGCCGATCTGGAGTCGATTGCTTGATCAACGCCGTCCTCGTGCACCGGGCTAGCCGGGGGCGTGCGACGATGCAGCAGTGGATGCGGATGTTGCGCGGACCGACGCCGTTCTGGACGCGCTGGCCCGGCGGGAGGCCGTCTTCGAGCTGGAGGCCGGAGATGTCGCCGTGCGCCTGCTCGGCGCGCTGATCGCCGATGTGGACGGTCACCGGCTCTCTTCTGTGTCGATCACGCCGTCGACGTAGCCTCGGGCGTACTCCCAGCTCACGTAGTCGCTGGGGTCGGGTTGGAAGGCGGGCTCGTGGACCTGGGGGCGGCCGTTGTCGATCATCTGTCGCAGGTTGCCCCGGAGCAGGTCCCAGCTGAAGTAGTGCTGCTCGCCGCACTCGGGGCAGTCGAGGACGAGGCCGAGCACGCCCTGAGGTTCGAGCAGGGAGCGGAACACCTCGACGTCGGCGAGGTCGGTGAGGGCCTCGTCGCGCTCGGCGAGGGTCAGTGGCTCCTGATCGTCGGGCTCGCCCAGCTCGGCCGAGGGGTCGTTCGGGTCGTCCGCGAAGGGGTCGCGGGGGACGTCTTCCAGCACCATCCCACCTTATGACCCACCCCGCCCCCGCGAGCGGAAGTGGGCACACTCGGGACGGTCCACGTGTTTTGACCGGCTCGTACGGAACCGGCCGTGGAAGGGCCCGTGCGGGACCGGGCGGCCGGGCGCCGGGTCAGAGCCAGGACCGGCGGCTGGCCTCCACACCGGCCTGGAAGCGCGAGTTCGCGCCCAGCTCGGCGATCGCCTGCGCGAATCTCGCGCGCACCGTGCGTACGGAGAGGCCGAGGTGCCGGGCGATGGACTCGTCGGAGAGCCCCTGGGCGGCGAGCCGGAGCACCTGGATGGCGCCTCCGGGACGCGCGACGGGCACCGCCCTGCCCCACAACTCGCCGAACAGGGCGCGGAGCGCGCCGACGACGACGGGCGACCGCACCAGGGAGCAGTTGTAGGCGTGTTCGGAAGGCGAGGCGCCCCACTGGACGGGCAGTCCGGCCGCGTCGGCCCCGAGCGCGAAGAACCAGCTCGGCACCTGGTCGAGGGAGCGCACCTCGGCCCCGGCCCTGTTGAGCAGCCCGGCGGTCTCGCGGAAGGAGGGGACGCCGAGCGCGGACACCGGAACGAGCAGGCGCGACGTGAGATCGCCCTCCTTGATCGCGCGGATCCACATGTCCGCGTGCTTCTCGAAGAAGTCGCCGGTCGTGCGCCGGTCGGGGAGCGCGGCGACCAGCTCGGCGCGGGGAGCCTGCCCGGCCAGCCCGATGACCGCCTCGTACAGCTCGTCGGCGCCCGTCAGGGACCGGACGCTCAGCTCGCCCCTGCGGTAGTCGCGCCCGGAGTCGTAGTGCTGGGCCAGGTCGCCGACGGCGGCGAGCATCTCGTCGATCTGGCGGCTCTGCAGGGCCAGCAGGGAGAGCCGCTCGGCGACCAGCCGGCCGACCGGCCCCGCGGGATGGCGGGCCAGGTACTCCCCGGCGGCCTCGTCGACGGCTCCGAGCCGGATGAGCGTCGCCAGGAGGCCGGCGACCCGGTCCGCGGGCTCGTCCACCGCCTGGGCGACCTCGTCGAGCGTGGCACGGTGCAGTCGCAGCACCGTGGTGTACACGGCGGTCTCCGCCTCGCCGAGACCGAGGGCCTGGAGAGGGTCGGCGTTTCGCGTCGTGTTCATGGCTCGCTCCGCGCGCTCGGGTCGCCAGCGCGGCGGGCCACGCGGGAACGTCTCCCGGCCGCGCCGCCTGGCGAGGATATCCCCGCGCCCCCGGCCTGTCCGGAGGTTCCGTCATTCCGCGGAACGCATGTGCAGCTTTGTGCAGTTGCAGGGTGAGACATTGCATATCAACGGAGTGTGACGCAGTCTTAACACAGCGTCGGCAAGTTACCGCGATCCGGCGCCACCGGGCGCGGAGGGGGGCTCGGGTCGCGGGATCGCGATTGTCGCCGATGGTGGGGGGACCGGTCAGCCGGTCCCCCCACTTCTTTGTGCCCGCGTTTCTGTCGGGGGGAGGTGGGCCCCCCTCTTCCGTGAGGCGAGGGGGTGTCAAGCCTTGACAAGCGGGTTTGAGCCGGGCCACTACACTTGCACCCGGGGGCTGGCGAGGGCTCCGCCGAGGCGAAGGAGGGGTCACGGATGGCCAAATTCACCGCACAGGGATACACGTTCGACGACGTGTTGCTGGTCCCGGCGTATTCGGATCTACAGCCCGGCGAGGCCGACACGACGACCCGGCTCTCCCGTAACGTCTCGTTGCGCATCCCGCTGATCTCGGCGGCGATGGACACGGTGACCGAGGCGCGCATGGCGGTGGCGATGGCCCGCCAGGGCGGCATCGGCATCCTGCACCGCAACCTGTCCATCGAGGAGCAGGCGACGCAGGTCGACCTGGTCAAACGGTCCGAGGCGGGCATGGTCACCGACCCCGTCACCTGTTCTCCGGACGACACTCTCGCCGACGTCGAGCGGCTCTGCGCCACCTATCGCATCTCCGGCGTACCGGTCACCGACGCGTCCGGCGTCCTGGTCGGCATCGTGACCAACCGCGACATGCGGTTCGAGGCCGACGAGACGCGCCCGGTCCGCGAGGTGATGACCCACATGCCGCTGGTCACCGCGCCGGTCGGGGTCTCGCGCGACGAGGCGTTCCGGCTGCTCCGCAAGAACAAGGTCGAGAAGCTGCCGCTGGTCGACGAGGCCGGGCGGCTCCAGGGCCTCATGACCGTCAAAGACTTCACCAAGAGCGAGCAGTACCCGCTGGCCACGAAGGACCCGCGCGGCCGGCTGATGGTCGGCGCGGCCGTCGGCGTCGCGGGCGACGCCGAGCAGCGCGCCCAGGCTCTCATCGAGGCCGGGGCGGACGTCGTCATCGTGGACACCGCGCACGGCCACTCCCAGGGCGTGTGCGAGATGGTCTCCAAGATCAAGGCCAACGCCAAGATCGACGTGATCGGCGGCAACGTCGCCACCCGAGCGGGCGCGCAGGCGCTCGTCGACGCGGGCGCCGACGCGGTGAAGGTGGGCGTGGGCCCGGGCTCGATCTGCACCACCCGCGTGGTCGCGGGCGTGGGCGCGCCGCAGCTCACCGCCATCTACGAGGCGTCGCTCGCCTGCGCGCCCGCCGGCATCCCGGTCATCGGCGACGGCGGCCTGCAGTACTCGGGCGACATCGCCAAGGCGCTGGCCGTCGGGGCGGACACGGTCATGCTGGGCTCGCTGCTGGCCGGATGCGAGGAGTCGCCCGGCGAGCTGATCTTCATCAACGGCAAGCAGTTCAAGTCGTACCGCGGGATGGGCTCGCTCGGGGCGGTGCGCAACCGCGAGCGCGGCGGCGCGTCCTTCAGCAAGGACCGGTACGCCCAGGCGGACGTGAGCGGCGAGGACAAGTACATCCCCGAGGGCATCGAGGGGCAGGTCCCCTACCGCGGCCCGGTCGCGGCGGTCGCGCACCAGCTCGTCGGCGGGCTGCGCCAGGGCATGTGGTACACCGGCTCGCGGACGATCGCCGAGATGCACGAGAAGGCGCAGCTCATGCCGATCACCGCGGCGGGTCTGAAGGAGAGCCACCCGCACGACATCCAGATGACCGTCGAGGCGCCCAACTACCACCGCCGATAAGTTCTGTCACGGACGGCGGACCACTGCGACGCCGGTACGGCTGCCGCCGCTCGGCGGGAGCCGTACAGGTATGGATCGGAAAGAGTAGGACGATATGACTCAGGTGGAGATCGGGCGCGGCAAGAGCGGGCGGCGCGCGTACGCGTTGGACGAGATCGGCATCGTGCCGTCCCGGCGCACCCGCGACCCCGAGGAGGTCTCGATCTCCTGGCAGATCGACGCCTACCGGTTCGACCTGCCCATGGTGGTCAGCCCCATGGACAGCGTCGTGTCCCCGCGGACGGCGATCGAGATCGGGCGGCTGGGCGGCCTCGCCGTACTGGACCTCGAAGGGCTGTGGACGCGCTACGAGGACCCGACGCCGCTGCTCGAAGAGGTCGCGACCCTCGACAGCGACGCCGCGACCCGGCGGCTGCAGGAGATCTACACGGCGCCGATCGACGACGAGCTGATCGGCCGGCGGATCGAGGAGATCCGCGCGGCCGGCGTCACCACGGCGGTGCGGCTGTCCCCGCAGAAGACGGCGCGGCACCACAAGGCCGTCATCGACGCCGGTGTGGACATCTTCGTCATCCGGGGCACGACGGTCTCGGCCGAGCACGTCTCGGGCCGGGCGGAGCCGCTGAACCTCAAGCAGTTCATCTACGAGCTGGACGTCCCGGTGATCGTGGGCGGCTGCGCCACCTACACCGCCGCGCTGCACCTCATGCGGACCGGCGCGGCGGGCGTGCTGGTCGGCTTCGGCGGCGGCGCGTCGCACACCACCCGCAACGTCCTCGGCGTGGTCGTGCCGATGGCCACCGCGATCTCGGACGTGGCCGCGGCGCGCCGCGACTACATGGACGAGTCGGGTGGACGTTACGTCCACGTCATCGCCGACGGCGGCATGGGCGGCTCCGGTGACATCGCCAAGGCCATCGCCTGCGGCGCCGACGCGGTCATGGTGGGCTCGCCGCTCGCCCGCGCCGCCGAGGCGCCGGGCCGGGGCTTCCACTGGGGCTCCGAGGCGCACCACCCCGAGCTGCCGCGCGGCAAGCGCGTCGAGTTCGGCACGATCGGGACGCTGCAGCAGATCCTGCACGGGCCCTCGTCGCTCGCCGACGGCTCCATGAACCTCATGGGCGCGCTGCGTCGGACGATGGCGACCGCGGGCTACTCCGACCTGAAGGAGTTCCAGCGGGTCGAGGTCGTCGTCGCCCCGCCCCAGCGCTGACACACCGCCGGGCACTCCGGCATCCGGACGGAACGCGGGCCCCTCGCCTCGGGTGAGGGGCCCGCGTGGTGTCTCCGGCCCGCGCCGGTCTCCGCGGCCCGCGCCGGTCTCCGCGGCCCGCGCCGGTCTCCGCGGCCCGCGCCGGTCTCCGCGGCGCGCGTCGCGGGCGGGCGGGTCAGATCACGCGGCGGCCGGGCGGCGGACCCAGGCGCCGCGGCGCATCACGCCGTCGACCTCCAGGGTGTCGCCGAGCACCACCAGGTCGGCGTACTTCCCGACCGTGATCGAGCCGATCTCGTGGTCGAGGCCGAGCACGCGCGCGGGGGTGAGGGACGCCATCCTCGCCACCTCGACCGGTGGGACGCCCACCTGCTCGACCGTCCGCTTGAACGCGACGTCCATCGTGAGCGTGCTGCCCGCGATGGAGCCGCCGTCGGCGATGCGCGCCACCCCGTCCTTCACTTCCACGGTCATCGGGCCCAGGGGGTAACGCCCGTCGCCCATCCCGGCCGCCGCCATCGCGTCGGTGATCAGCGCCGTACGGCCGGGGCCCGCCACCCGCATCGCCAGCCCGAGCATCGCCGAGTGGACGTGGACGCCGTCGTTGACGAGCTCCACCGTGACCCGGTCGTCCTGGAGCAGGGCGGCGATCGGGCCGGGATTGCGGTGGCCGAGCTGCGGCATCGCGTTGTAGAGGTGGGTCGCCACACCGGCGCCCGCCTCGATGCCCGCGATCGTCTGGTCGTACGTGGCCTCGCTGTGGCCGAGGGCGGCGATCACGCCCTCGGCGACGGCGTCCCTGATCACGTCGAGCGCGCCGGGCAGCTCCGGGGCGATCGTCAACATCCGGACCCGGCCCCGGCCCGCCTTGACGAGCTGCCGGAACTCCTCGCGCGACGGGTCGCGCAGCAGCGCGGGGTCGTGCGCGCCGCACCTGCTCCGTGCGATGTACGGACCTTCGAAGTGGATGCCCGCGAGGAGACCCTGCTCGCAGAGGTCGGCCAGGGCGGACGCCGCGCGGGCGATCCGGTCCGGCGTGGCGGTGACCAGGCTGGCGACCAGCGTGGTGGTCCCCCTGCTCAGGTGGAACGCCGCGACCTCGGCGGCGGTGTCCGGGTCGCCGTCGGGGAACGAGCCGCCGGCCCCGCCGTGGCTGTGGATGTCGACGAAGCCGGGGACGACCAGCCGGCCGCCCAGGCTGTGGCCGTTCCCCGGCGCGGGGCCGTGCCCGATGTGGGTGATGCGTCCGTCCTCGATGGTGAGCCAGCCGTCGTGCTCGCCGTCGAGTGTGACGACGCGGGCGTCGGAAAGGGTGATGCTCACGCCGTCCTCCTCGCCCGCGACGGTCGCGGTGATCGGTTCCCGGAGTCCTCGTTCATGGGTCCATCCTGCCGCGACCGGACGGAGGGTCACGCCTCCAGGATCACCGAACGGGTGAGGTGCAACGGCTCGTCCGGGTCGAGGCCGCGGGCCCTGGCGCGCTCGACCGCGACACGCTGGATCTTCACCAGCTCGGCCATGGCGTCCCTGCCGCCGGCCAGGAAGGAGCCGCCGGTGGCCGCGACCTGCTCCGCCAGGCCCGGGGGGACGTCCTGTCCGAGCATCCACGTGATCCGGCCCGGACCGGCGATGCTGATCGGCCCGTGGCGGTACTCCATCGCCGGGTAGCTCTCGGTCCACGACCGCGCGGCCTCGCGCATCTTCAGCGCGGCCTCGGTGGCCAGGCCGCAGGTCCAGCCGCGGCCGAGGAACGTGAACTGCTCGGCCTCGACCAGCTCGGGGGAGACCGGCTCGGCGACGGCCTCCTCGGCGTCGGTGATGGCCTTGGTGAGGTCCTCGCCGAGGTGGGCGCGCAGCAGGGCGAGCTGCGTGGTGGCGAACCGGGTCTGCACGACCGAGCGCTCATCGGCGAAGTCCAGCACCACCACGTCCCCGGCGAGCGACATGACCGGTGTCGCGGGGTCGGCGGTGATCGCGCTCGTCGCCGTGCCGGTGGCGCGGAGCAGGTCGAGCACCTCGGTGGTGGTGCCGGAGCGGGTCAGGGCGAGGATCCGGTCGTAGCGGCGGCCGGAGGGCATCTCCGAGGCGGCGAACGCGTCGGTCTCGCCGTGGCCGGCCCGCTCCCGCAGGTCGGCGTACGCCTGGGCGACGAACCACGAGGTGCCGCATCCGACGACGGCCACCCGCTCGCCCTCGCGGGGCAGCGCCGTACCGGCCTCGGAGGCGAGCTCCACCGCCCTGCGCCAACAGGCCGGTTGCGATGCGATCTCCACCTCGGTGTGACTGGTCAAAGCAGGCTCCTTCTGTTCATTTCTGCATCATCTATAGCAGAAACGCGCATCTTTGTGCATACCCTGTTTATGGCCTCGCTTCGCTCGGCGGGCTCGGGGCGCCCCGAGCCCGCCGAGCGAAGCGAGCGCCATCAACGCAGCGAGCGCCATAGGCGCAGTTTGACCGGACAAAACGGGGTAGAACACCCATAACGCAAGGCACTGCCGTACCTGACAGGGAGCTCTATGACGGCGCGAACAGGCGCTGCGCGGCTCGGCCCGGCCGAGCGGGCGGGCGCACTGGCCCAGATGGCGGCACAGGAACTCGACGTCGTCGTGGTCGGAGGCGGAGTGGTGGGCGCGGGTGTCGCCCTCGACGCGGCGACCCGCGGGCTCTCGGTGGGGCTGGTGGAGGCGCGGGACTTCGCCTCCGGCACCTCGTCGCGCTCGTCCAAGCTCATCCACGGCGGCCTGCGCTATCTCGAGCAGCTCAACTTCGACCTGGTCAGGGAGGCGCTGCGCGAGCGCGGGCTGCTGCTCCAGCGGATCGCGCCGCACCTGGTCAGGCCCATCCCGTTCCTGTTCCCGCTGACTCACCGGGGCTGGGAGCGTCCGTACATCGGGGCGGGCATGGTGCTGTACGACACGATCGGGTTCTCGCCCGGGATCACCCGCGGCGTGCCGGGCCACCGCCACCTGTCGCGGCGGCGGGCGCTGCGGCTCGTGCCGTCGTTGCGCAAGTCCTCCTTCGTCGGCGCGGTGCAGTACTGGGACGCGCAGGTGGACGACGCGCGCTATGTGATGACCATGCTGCGCACCGCCGCGACGTACGGGGCGTACGTGGCCTCGCGCAGCCAGGTCGTCGGCTTCCTGAGGGAGGGCGAGCGCGTCACGGGGGTGCGGGTCCGCGACCTGGAGGCGGACACCGAGTTCGACGTGCGCGCCCGGCAGGTGGTCAACGCGACCGGCGTGTGGACCGACGACATCCAGCAACTCGTCGGAGGGCGCGGGCAGATCCACGTGCGGGCGTCCAAGGGCATCCACCTCCTGGTGCCCCGCGACCGGATCCAGTCGGCCACCGGGATCATCCTGCGTACGGAGAAGTCGGTGCTGTTCGTGATCCCGTGGGGCAGGCACTGGATCATCGGCACCACCGACACCGAGTGGACGCTGGACAAGGCGCATCCGGCGGCGTCGCGTGCCGACATCGACTATGTGCTCGACCACGTCAACGAGGTGTTGTCGGTCCCGCTGAGCAGGGACGACGTCGAGGGCGTCTACGCGGGACTGCGTCCGCTGCTGGCGGGGGAGTCGGAGGAGACCTCGCGGCTGTCGCGCGAGCACGTCGTCACCCATCCGGTGCCGGGGCTCGTCATGATCGCGGGAGGCAAGCTGACCACGTACCGCGTGATGGCGAGCGACGCGGTGGACGCCGTCGCCCACGGGCTGGACCAGCGGGTGCCGCCGTCCTGCACGGACCAGGTGCCGCTCGTGGGCGCGGAGGGCTACCCGGCGCTGTGGAACTCCCGGCATCGGCTCGCCCAGTCGTCCGGCCTGCACGTGGCGCGGATCGAGCACCTGCTCCATCGGTACGGCTCGCTGATCGATGAGGTGCTGCTGCTCATCGAGCGCGACCCGTCGCTCGCCCGGCCGCTGGCCGGGGCGGACGACTACCTGCGGGCCGAGGTCGTGTACGCGGCCACCCACGAGGGCGCCCGGCACCTCAACGACGTGCTGACCCGGCGTACCCGCATCTCGATCGAGACCTTCCACCGGGGGGTCGCGGTCGCGCAGGAGGTGGCCGAGCTCGTGGCCGGCCCGCTCGGCTGGGACGCCGACCAGGTCAGGCGCGAGGTCGAGTACTACACCAAGCGGGTCGAGGCCGAGCGGGCGTCCCAGGAGCAGGACACCGACCGGGAGGCCGACGCCATCAGGCTCGGCGCGCCGGAGATCGTGCCCGTGGCCGTCCCGGAGGCTCACCCGGCCTGAGCCGCCACGGCCGCCGCCCGGGACCCGGCACGGCGCCGCCCGTAGGAGAGCCGCGCCGGGTCGGGCGCGTCAGGTGAACGGGATCCAGGCCCGGTCGGCGAGGGTGCCGGCGTCGCTGACCTTGACGCCCAGCTCGGAGAAGGTCCAGACGGTGTCGCCGATGACGACGCAGCGGCGGATGCCGGGGTCGGCGGTCGGGGCGCCGTCCTCGTCCTTGACGCCCGGGTGCCGGATCGTGCCGGTCTTCGCGATCGCGCCGTCGGAGACCTTGAGCACGAGGGCCGAGCTGCCGTTCCGCCAGTCTCCGCCGTAGTTCTGCAGGGGGAGCATCGCCAGCCCGCTCTGCGGCCAGTAGAGGAACGCGTGGGGGTCCCACTCGGCGTCGGAGCCGGAGTTCCGCTGGTGGAAGCGCGAGAGCAGCCTCGGGGTCGCCGGATCGGCGACGTCGAACAGCGAGATCTGGGTGCCGAGGACGCGGCCCTGCGCGCTCGCCTCCTGGCCGACGCCGAGCAGCCGCCCGTCGCCCGCCGGGTGCAGGTACGACGAGTAGCCGGAGATCTTCAGCTCGCCGGTGACCCTCGGTGCCGCGGGGTCGCGCAGGTCGAGGGTGTAGAGCGGGTCGACCTGGCGGAACGTGACGACGTAGCCGACGTCCCCGATGAAGCGCACGGAGTAGATGCGCTCGCCCTTCCCGAGCCCGGTCACCGCGCCCACCTGGGCGAGGGTGTCGGCGTTGAGCACGTAGACCCCGCTCGAGCTCTTCTCGGCCGGGCCGCCGAACACCTCGGCGTTCGACGTGGTCGCCACCCGCAGGTGGCCCGCGTGCTCGGACAACGAGTACTGGTTCAGCAGCCGTCCGGGCACGACGCCGGAGCTGACGTAGCGCGGCGTGCCCGTACCGGTGATGTCGAACCGGTGCACCTCGGTCTGCTCGGGAGGCGTCGTCGGCGTGGGCGAGGGGGTGACCTCCTCGGGGACGCCCGTGGCGGTCGCCGACGGCCGGACCTCCTCGGGGATGGGGCCGGCCGTCGGCGACGCGCCGCCCTCCTCCGGCGTCACCTCGGGTGTCGCGGGGACCTTCTCGGGGGCGCTCGCGCTCGGCTCGACCTTCGGAGCGACGCCCGAGGGGTCGACCTCGGAGGGGGCGACGACGGAGGGGGCGACGGCCGTGGGGGTGGGCTCGCCGCCCTGCCCGGGAGTGCTCCCCGCCGTGCTCTCCGCCGTTCCGGGCGTTTCAGGAACCGGCTCCGGCGGGACGTCGACCGGCATCGGACGGAACCACCAGTTGGGGTTGCTGGTCACGTACAGGCTGTCGTCCGTGCCGTACACGGTGTCGCCGTCGGCGGCCACGCTGATCGGCGGGACGGCGTCGAGCGCCCCGGCGAGGTCCACAGTGAAGACGGTGAGCAGGGACGTCCCGGTGAACTTCTCCGGGTGGCTGACCTGGTCGCACCGCACCCGGTCCGTACGGCTCCCGCCCCCGGAGGCGATCTCGAACCGCGGCAGCCACGCCTCGATCGGCGCGGCGCGTACGGCCTCGCGGTTGGCCTCGAGCATCTGCCGCGGGGACGCGTCGGGCTTGTGCTGCGGGAAGGCGATCTCGGGCTGGGACCTGACCACGATCCGCACGGTGGAGCCGACCTGCCGGGCGTCGATGTGCGAGCCGCGGGCGCTGAGCGTGCCGAGCAGCTTCGGCGGGCCGGACAGGTCGACGAGCATGTATCTCGGCCCGTCGGTGCCCGGCCGCATCTTGGCGACCGCCCCGAACGGGATGATCCCGCCGCTCTGGACCAGAACCAGCGCGCGGTCGCCGGAGACCAGCAGGTCGGCGGGGACCCAGCCGTCCTCCTCGGACACGAGCCGGAGCGTACCGGTGACCTCGCGGGTGGCGGTGTCGATCACGCGTAGCACACCCCGGTTGACGGTGATCACGCGCTTGCCGTCGGTCTTGACCAGGTCGGGCTCGTCGACGCCGGCCTCCTGCACGTTGGTGGTGGAGTGCGCCTGCTCCGGGACCGCCGCCTGTTTGCCCGCCGCCGCCGTGTCCCTGGCCAGGAACGCCACGACCTCGCCGAAGCCCCACTCCGTCACGTTCTCGGCGGTCGTCCGGCGCAGCCCGGCCAGCATGTCGTCGCAGTTCGTGTAGGAGACCAGGCGGACCTTCCCGCTCAGGTCCGCCTTCTCGGGGGCGGACGCCGCACGGCTCCCGGAACACGCCGCGGCGAGCAGCCCGGCGAGCGCGACGGCCCCCGCCGTACGAATCGATGTCCTCATGCCCCTAGTACGGATCATCGTCCGGCGGGGTTCAGCCGCCGCCGGTCCGCGTGTAGAAGGGGCCGAGGACGTCGGACTGGGTGGTCTCCAGCAGGGTCCGCACGGTGGTCCCGTCGAGATCGACGACGATCACGCTCGCCTCGCCCGACCGGGGCGTGGTCCAGCAGAACACGTGCGTCGCGTCCCACCAGCCGAGCACCTTGGAGCAGTCGGAGCCGAATCTCGTCGTCTCGGACCCGGAGTCGGAGTCCCACACGCACACCTTGCTCCGCGCGTCCGGGCACTCGGTGACCATCGCGTCGCCCGAGGGGGAGAACAGCCCGGACGACGTGTTGTACGGCGTGCCGACGCCGCCGAGGGTCCTGACGATCTTCCCGTCGAGGTCGTAGACGCGGATCCCCGCGGTCTTCCCGCTGTGGAAGTAGGTGGCGACCGTGGTCTCGTCGCCGGTCCAGTAGAACCGGCCCTCCTTGATCGCGGGGTCGTTGATCTGCCTGACCTTCGCGGTCCCGGCGGCGACGTCGACGACGACGAACCCCTTGGTGGTCCACGTGCTGCCGCCCGGGTTCCTGATGCTGAGCAGCAGCCGGTCGCCGTCCCGGGTCCACTCGGCGTACTCGTAGGTCAGGGGGCGTTTCACCGTCGCCACCGTGCGGACCTCGCCGGTGGCCCTGGTGATGATGTCGACGCCGTGGAAGTCGTCGTCGGTGTAGTTCTTGTTCCGGCCGGCGGAGAGCCTCCCGTCCGGGGAGATCGTCTGCTGCCAGTACTTCGTGCTCTTGGTGAACGACCCGTGCGTCGAGTTCCGCGGATAGTTGATCCACGTGTTCTTGGCGGTGTTCTCGACCTCGTAGTAGGTCAGCGTCATCGGGTCGGTGGGGTGCTCGTACAGCGTGGCCCGCACGCCGGGCAGTTTCACGCTGGTCAGCCCGGAGGTGGGAACGGGGGTCGCGGACGGGCTGGGCGGCGGCGTCGGCGAGGCGGCGAGCACGCTCGCGGACGGCGTCTCCGGTCCCGGGCCGGGGAGGGGCGTGTCGACGGGCCGCAACACGAGCCAGGCCACCACGGAGACGACGGCCAGCGCCGCCACGGCGGCGACCGCGGCCATCGCCACCCGGCCCCCGGACCGGCCGCCCTGCTGCCCGCCGGGGACCGTGGGGTACGCCCCGGCCCGCGCGGGATAGGGGGAAGGCGGCGGCGGAGGGTACGGCGACGACCCGGCGTACGGCTGCGGGGAGTAGGGCCGCGTCGGGTACGCGTACCCGGGGTCCGCCGGGTACCCCGGTGGCGGCCGGTCCATCGGGTACGCGGAGGACCCCGGGGCCGGGACGCCGTGCCCCGGATCGCTGTGACCGGGACCGCTGTGACCGGGAATGTGACCGGGACCGCTGTGACCGGGACCGCTGTGACCGGGGCCGCCGTGAGCCGGGCCTTCGGGCGCCGGGCCGCCCGGAGCGGCGGCCGCGGCGGCCTCGCTCAGGATGGCCGGGCCGGGCGCGGAGTTCTGCAGCAGTCTGAGGAGCACCTGCTCGGCGGTGGGCCGGGCCCGGGGGTCCTTGGCCAGGCACGCGGTCACCACGTCGCGCAGCGGCGCGCCGAGGTTCCCCAGATCGGGCGGGGCGTTCAGGATCCGGTTGATCACCGCGGGCATGGTGTCGTTGCCGAACGGCGCCCGTCCGGTGGCGGCGCTGACGATCGTGCAGCCCCAGGCGAACAGGTCGGCGGGCGGCCCGGCCGGCTCGCCCATGATCTGCTCGGGCGACATGTACGACGGCGTGCCGACCGGCTGGGAGGTGAGGGTGTGCGCGGAGTCCACCGCACGCGCGATGCCGAAGTCGATCACCCGGGGCCCGTCGGGGCCCATGATGACGTTGGCCGGCTTCAGGTCGCGGTGGACGACGCCGGCCTGGTGGATGGCCGCGAGCGCGGTGGCCGTGCCCACGGCGAGGCGGTGCAGCGCCGGGCCGGGGATGGGGCCGGAGGTCTGCACGCGCCGCTGGAGCGACGGGCCCTCGATGTACTCGCTGACGATGTACGGGCGCTCCTGCTCGACGCCGGTGTCCATGACCTGGGCGGTGCAGAACGGCGCGACGCGCTTGGCGGAGGTCGCCTCGCGCAGGAAACGCTCGCGCATGGCGGGGTCACCGGCGAGGTCGGAGCGCAGCCACTTGACGGCGACGCGCTCGCCGGAGGGCCCGACCCCGAGGTAGACGACTCCCTGGCCGCCCTCGCCGAGCCGTCCCGTCAGGTCGTAGGCGCCCAGGCGGACCGGATCCGCCGGCCGCAGCGGGGCGACGTCGGGGCCCGCCATCACCGGGTGGCGCTCGGCGTCGGCGCGATAATCCCGCGTGGCTCGGCATTTCCTCGCATATCTGGATTCTGGCAATTAAGGGGAATCGCCGGAACCCTCGTGTCCCGATGGTTGCCTACCGGCCAGTAGCCGTGAGCGGTGCTCGCGAATATCCTTCCGGGCATGGACCCCCTGATGCTTGAGCGCATTGTCCGGCACGTCACCTCGGAGGGGAAGACCGTCGAGGTGCCCGCGCCCTTCACCGGTCAGCCCCTCGTCGAGCTCCCCGTCTCGACCGCCGAGGACGTCCGCAGGGCGTACGCCACGGCCAGGGCGGCTCAGGAGGAGTGGGCGGCGCGGCCCGTCGCGGAGCGGATCGAACCCTTCTTCCGGCTGCACGACGCCATCCTCAACCGACGCGAGGAGATCCTCGACGTCGTCCAGATGGAGACCGGGAAAGCACGGCGGCACGCCTTCGAGGAGGTCCTCGACGTGGCCGGGTGCGCGCTCCACTACGCCCGGCAGGCGCCGAAGCTGCTCGCCCCGAGGAAGCGCAAGGGCATCTTCCCGATCGCGACCCAGGCGGCCGAGCTGCGCCACCCGAAGGGCACGGTCGCGCTGATCAGCCCGTGGAACTATCCGCTCTCCCTCGGCGTGACCGACGTGATCCCCGCGCTGATCGCGGGCAACACCGTGGTCCACAAACCCGACACCCAGACGGCGCTCTCGACGCTGTGGACGATCGACCTCCTCGCCGAGCTGGGCATGCCGCGCGAGATCTGGCAGATCGTGACCGGCGACCCGGCCGACATCGGCGACCCGCTGATCGACGGCGCCGACTACGTCGCGTTCACCGGGTCGACCCGGGGCGGCCGGAGGATCGCCGAGGAGGCCGCCAAGCGGCTCATCGGCTGCTCTCTGGAACTCGGCGGCAAGAACCCGATGATCGTGCTGGAGGACGCCGACCTCGACCGGGCCGCGCACGGCGCGCTGCGGGCCTGCTTCACCAACGCCGGCCAGCTCTGCATCTCGATCGAGCGGCTGTACGTCCACGACTCGATCTACGACGCGTTCACCGACCGGTTCGTCCGGGCGACCGGGAACATGAAGATCGGCTCCGGCCTGGAGTGGTCGGTCCAGATGGGCTCGCTCACCTTCCGCCGCCAGCTCGACGCGGTGACCGCGCACGTCGCCGACGCGGTCGAGAAGGGCGCGACGGTGCTCACCGGAGGGAAGGCCCGCCCCGACCTCGGGCCGCTGTTTTACGAGCCGACCGTCCTCGCGGGCGTCACCGACGATATGGACGTGTGCGGCAACGAGACCTTCGGCCCGGTCGTGGCGCTGTACCGCTTCCGGCACGAGGACGAGGTCGTCGAGAAGGCCAACGACACCGTCTACGGCCTGAACGCCTCGATCTGGACGCGGGACGTCGCGCGCGGGCGCGCTCTCGCCTCCCGCATCAAGGCGGGCACCGTCAACATCAACGAGGGGTACGGCGCCGCCTACGCCTCCTACGACGCGCCCATGGGGGGCATGAAGTCCTCCGGACTCGGGCGCAGGCACGGGGCCGAGGGCCTGCTGAAGTACACCGAGTCGCAGACCGTCGCCAGCCAGGCGTCGTGGCTCGGGTTCGACCCCGTCCTCGGCATGGCGTACGACAGGTACGCCGACACCCTGGCCGGGCTGTTGAAGGCGATGCGCAAGCTCCACCTGAAGTGACGCCGGAGCGGAGGGGACGGGGAAACGATGGAGTGCAGCGATGGACTATGACGTCGTCGTCATCGGCTCCGGGTTCGGCGGCAGCGTCGCCGCACTCCGGCTGACCGAGAAGGGATACTCCGTCGCCGTCCTGGAGGCGGGCCGCCGCTTCGACGACGGCACGCTGCCGAAGACCTCGTGGCGGGCGCGCGACTTCCTGTGGGCGCCCGCGCTCGGCCTGAAGGGCATCCAGCGCATCCACGTGATCGGCGGCAAGAACGGCGTGATGGTCCTCGCCGGGGCGGGCGTGGGCGGCGGCTCGCTCGTCTACGCGAACACGCTGTACGAGCCGCTCGACCCGTTCTTCCGCGACCCGCAGTGGAGCGGCATCACCGACTGGAAGGCCGAGCTCGCGCCGTACTACGACCAGGCCGGGCGGATGCTCGGCGTGGTGCGCAACCCGACCCTCACCCGGGCGGACGAGGTGATGCGCACGGTGGCCGGGCGCATGGGCGTGGGCGACACCTTCCGCCTCGCCCCCGTCGGGGTGTTCTTCGGCGAGCCCGGCGTCGAGGTGGAGGACCCGTACTTCGGCGGGGCCGGGCCGCGCCGACGCGGCTGCACCGAGTGCGGCGAGTGCATGACCGGCTGCCGCCACGGTGCCAAGAACATGCTGATCAAGAACTACCTCTACCTGGCCGAGCGCGCCGGCGCCCGGGTCCACGCCGAGACCACGGTCACCGGCGTGCGCCCGGTGGAGGGCGGCTACGCCGTCGCGGTCAGGAGGACCGGCTCGCCGCGCGGACGCCGGGTCGTCACCGCCCGGCAGGTCGTCTTCGCCGCCGGGACGTACGGCACGCAGCGGCTGCTGCACCACCTCCGGAGGGGGCCGCTGCCTCGGATCTCCCCCCGGCTGGGCACACTGACCAGGACGAACTCCGAGGCGCTGCTCGGCTTCGAGCGGCCGTCGGCGAAGGGCGGCCGGCTCAACCGCGGCGTGGCGATCACCTCTTCGTTCCACCCCGACCCGCACACCCACATCGAGCCGGTCCGGTACGGCGACGGGTCCAACGCGATGGCGCTGCTGCGCACGCTGCTGATCGACGGCGGCGGCGCGCCCCGCTGGTTGCGGTTCCTCGGCGAGGCGGCACGCCGCCCGCACCTGGTGCCGCGCCTCTTCTACAACCGCAGGTGGTCGGAGCGGGCGATCATCGCCCTGGTCATGCAGGCGAAGGACAATTCGATCACGCTCTCGATGCGGCGGGGCAGGCTGCGCGCCGGGCCCGGCCACGGAGAGCCGAACCCGACCTGGATCCCGGCCGGGCACGAGGCGGTCCGGATCGCGGCCGAGGAGATCGGCGGCATTCCGGGCGGATCGTGGCTGGACCTGTTCGACATCCCCGCGACCGCGCATTTCCTCGGCGGCTGCGCGATCGGGGACTCACCCGAGACGGGCGTGATCGACGCCTACCACCGGCTCTACGGCTACGATGGCCTGCACGTGGTCGACGGGTCGGCGGTCTCCGCCAACCCGGGCGTGAACCCGTCGCTCACGATCACCGCGCAGGCCGAGCGGGCGATGGCGTTCTGGCCCAACAAGGGCGACATCGACCCGCGTCCCCCGCTCGGCTCGGACTACGTGCGGCTCGCGCCGGTCGCCCCGCGCCGCCCGGTGGTCCCCGCCTCCGCACCGGGCGCGCTGCGCCTGCCCATCGTGGACATCACGTAGCCGGTCCGGCTCCGCGTCGGCTCGGAGTCCGGCCCGATGACTCCCGCGGGCCGGCCCGGTGTCATTCGTCACAGTCGTCGGTGAAGCACGCCCCGTCGCCGCACACGTTGTCGCTGACCACGTCGAGCAGCGCGTACAGCGTCGCGACCTCGTCCGGCGTCAGTCCCCGGACCATGCGCCGGTGGACCTCCGTCATGATGCGGAAGACCTCGGGCCGCAGGGCGTCGCCCTTCGGCGTGGTGCTGACCATGCTGATGCGACGGTTGGAGGGACTGGGGGCGCGGCTGACGAACCCGCTCCGCTCAAGGCGTTGCAGGCTCCTGGTCATCGTCGAGACGTCGATGCCGAGCAGGGCGGCCAGCTTGTTCTGAGACTGGGGGCCGTGCTCCCACAGGGCCATCAGCACCCGGTCCTGGCCGGGGTAGAGATCGATCTCGGCCAGCAGCCCGGCGAGCAGCACCCGATGGCCGAGCGACGCCCTCGCCATCCGGCAGCTCAGCCCGTTGAGATCCTCTTCGTGGTGCCCTGACCGCGTGGTCGCGTCGTCGATCACCGGCTCCGCCATGTCGGCCTCCTCTGGCGATCAGCCTACCTCTTGCAAATTGGCTGGCCAAGATGTAGAAGTACTTCTTGCGTGCCCAAGTTGGCCGACCAAGAATGGAGTTCTGTCATGCTTTTCACCCAGTACGAACTCGGTGACCTGCTGCTGTCCAACCGTCTCGTCATGGCTCCCATGACTCGGTCCCGGGCGTACGTGGACGGGATCCCCTCGTCGTTGACCGCTCTCTACTACGCCCAGCGCGCCTCGGCCGGTCTGATCGTCACCGAGGGGGTCCAGCCCAGCGCGGCCGGCCAGGGATACGTGAACACCCCGGGACTGCACACCGACGAGCAGGTGGCCGGCTGGCGGGAGGTGACCGACGCCGTGCACCTGGCGGGCGGCCGGATCTTCGCCCAGCTCATGCACGTCGGCCGGGTCGGCCATCCGGACAACACCGGATCGACGCCCGTCGCCCCCTCCGCCGTACGGGCCTCCGGGCAGATCCACACGCACGCGGGGCCGCAGGACTATCCGGTGCCGGTGGCGCTGACCACCGCGGAGGCGGAGGCGACCGTACGCGACTTCGCGGACGCCGCCCGCCGGGCCGTCGACGCCGGGTTCGACGGGGTGGAGCTGCACGGGGCGAACGGCTATCTCATCCACCAGTTCCTGTCCCAGAACGCCAACCTGCGCGACGACCGGTACGGCGGCTCGGTGGAGGGCCGGATCCGGTTCGCCGTGGAGGCGGCCGAGGCGGCCGTGGACGCGATCGGCGCGTCCCGGGTCGCCATCCGGCTCTCGCCCGGGAACGGCGCCCAGGACCTGGTCGAGGAGGACAGGAGCGAGGTCTACCCGGCCCTGGTCCGCGCCCTCGCCGGGCTCGATCTGGCCTACCTGCACCTGATGGCGACCCGCGACGACGACCTCGACCGCCGGATCCGCGACCTCTGGCCGAACACCCTCATCGTGAACGACGCCGGGGCGGGCGACCCCGACGCCACCGCCTCCCGATGGCTGGGGTGGGGAGCGGACCTCGTCGCGTTCGGCTCGGCGTTCCTGGCCAACCCCGACCTGCCGCTGCGCCTCCGGCTCGGCGCGCCGCTCAACGACCCCGACTTCGCCACCGCCTTCGGCGGCGACCACCGCGGATACACCGACTATCCGGCCCTGGCCGTCCACCCCGTCTAGCCCTCGCGGCACCCGCGGCCATCAGCGGCGATCCCCTTTCCACAGGGGCACTCGCGTGGGTCGTGCGCCGGAAGGCCGCCGATAGACTGGGCGTACCGCTCGCAGCCTTTGGGGGTCCTTCCGGTGTCTGAGTTCGACACTGTCCTTGTCGTCGACTTCGGCGCGCAGTACGCGCAGCTGATCGCGCGACGAGTGCGTGAGTGCCATGTGTACTCCGAGATCGTGCCGTCCACCATGCCGGTCTCGGAGATGATGGCCAGAAAGCCGAAGGCGATCATCCTGTCCGGCGGTCCCTCGTCCGTGTACGCCGAGGGAGCCCCGGCGGTCCCGGAGGGCCTGTTCGAGACCGGTGTGCCGACGTTCGGCATCTGCTACGGCTTCCAGGCGATGGCCCTGGCGCTCGGCGGCGAGGTCGCCAGGACCGGCGCCGCCGAGTTCGGCGGCACCGTGCTCAACGTCGTCCGGGAGGGCGAGCTCTTCGCCGGCCTCCCGCCGGTCCAGCAGGTCTGGATGTCGCACGGCGACTCCGTGGTGGCCGCCCCTGCCGGGTTCGCGGTGACCGCCTCGACCGCCGACACCCCGGTCGCCGGCTTCGAGCACCCCGAGCGCGGCTTCTACGGCGTGCAGTTCCACCCCGAGGTGCTCCACTCCGAGCACGGCCAGGCCGTCATGAAGCACTTCCTGGACGCGGCCGGCTGCCGCCCCTCCTGGACGATGCTCAACATCGTGGACGACGCCGTCGCGGCGGTGCGCGAGCAGGTGGGCGACGGCCGGGCGATCTGCGCGCTGTCCGGCGGGGTGGACTCGGCGGTCGCCGCCGCGATCGTGCAGCGGGCCATCGGCGACCGGCTCACCTGCGTGTTCGTCGACCACGGCCTGCTGCGCAAGGGCGAGGCCGAGCAGGTCGAGCGCGACTTCGTCGAGGCGACCGGCGTCAAGCTGCGGGTGGTGGACGCTGAGGAGCGGTTCCTCAAGGCACTGTCCGGGGTGGTCGACCCCGAGGAGAAGCGCAAGATCATCGGCCGGGAGTTCATCCGGGTCTTCGAGGACGAGCAGCGTGCGATCCTCGCCGACGGGCCGGTCGACTTCCTGGTCCAGGGCACGCTCTACCCGGACGTCGTCGAGTCCGGCGGCGGCACCGGCACGGCCAACATCAAGTCCCACCACAACGTGGGCGGCCTGCCCGAGGACCTGCGGTTCGACCTCGTCGAGCCGCTGCGGACGCTGTTCAAGGACGAGGTCAGGCGGGCCGGCGAGGAGCTCGGCCTGCCCGCCGCGATGGTGTGGCGGCAGCCGTTCCCCGGCCCCGGGCTGGGCATCCGGATCATCGGCGAGGTGACCCGCGAGCGGCTCGACATCCTGCGCGAGGCGGACGCGATCGCCCGCGAGGAGCTGTCGCGGGCCGGGCTCGACCGCGAGATCTGGCAGTGCCCGGTCGTGCTGCTCGCCGACGTCCGCTCGGTCGGCGTCCAGGGCGACGGCCGCACCTACGGCCACCCCGTGGTGCTCAGGCCGGTCACGTCCGAGGACGCGATGACCGCCGACTGGGCCCGCGTGCCGTACGACGTGCTCGCCCGGATCTCCACCCGCATCACGAACGAGGTGCGCGAGGTCAACCGGGTGGTCGTCGACGTCACCAGCAAGCCCCCGGGCACCATCGAGTGGGAGTGACCCCCGCGCCCGCGGGGAACCCCGGCGGTCCATGACGGCCGCCGGGCCCGGGAGTCCGCGGACCCGCAGCCCGGGCTCCCACTCCACAACCGATCATCCGAGCCGCGCCGGGCGCGCGGCACGAGACGGAACCGCCGTCCCGTGCCACGCCCCGGCGCGACGCGTCTCCGGAGAAAGTGTCTCCGCAGGCAGTGTCTCCGCAGGCAGTGTCTCCGGAGGCAGTGTCTCCGGAGGCAGTGTCTCCGGAGGCAGAGGCGGGGTCAGTCGCCGCTCAGGGGGAGCTGCTCGGGATAGCTCTCTCCCGGGACCAGCTCCTGGCCTTCGAGCAGCTTGGAGACCGTCACGAACGAGTAGCCCTCGGCGGCCAGCTCCTCGAGCACCGCGGGCAGGGACTCGATGGTCTGCTTGACGGTCTCGTGCATCAGCACGACCTCGTCCTGGTCGGCGATGTCCAGCGCCCGGCCGGTCAGGAACTCGACATCGCGATAGTCCTTGATGTAGTCCTGCGTGGACACCGTGCCCGGGATCTGGAGCAGGCCGAACTTCGCGATGACCGTGCGGACGCCGTCGTTGATCAGCCCGCCGGGCGCCCGGAAGAGCACCGGCGTCTTGCCGGTGGTCTTCTTGATGATGTCCTGACCCTTCTTCACCTCGGAGTAAATGGCCTTGTACTCGAGGTCCGTCAGGTACTTGTGACTCCAGCTGTGGTTGCCGACCTCGTGGCCGCCCTTGACGATGTTCATCGTCAGCTTCGGGTGCTTCTGCACCCGGTTGCCGATCAGGAAGAACGTCGCCTTCGCCTTGTATTTCTTCAGCACCTTCAACAGGTCGTTCGTGTATTCGGCCGGGCCGTCGTCGAAGGTGAGCGCGATGCATTTGTGCGTCACGCAGTACGGCTCCGCGGCACGCTGCTTGGCGGCCGTGGAGGGCGCCTGAACCTGGGCCTGGGCGGGTGCGGTGAGGGTGGCCGACAGGGTAAGCGCGCATATGGCGGTTAGAGGGACTAAACGCTGCAATGCCATGGTGGTGCTCCTCGGGGGTTTGTAAGGCGGCATCGTAACGTGTCCGCCTGGTAATCCCCTTGAAGGGGACTGAACGCCCAGGCGGCGGCATCCCGGAAGAACCCCGGATGACCTGCGAGAACTCGCCTCTTTCCGGCCCTGGTCGTGAATGCCGTCCGGAACACCCTCCGTCGCGTATCCGCCGTCTCCAGTGGCGGTAAATGTTGCCCCAAGGATGGGGGTGCCGGGGGTGCCCTTCGCGATGCTGGCTCGGCGTCAGAACGACGAAAAGTGACACTCCCGGAGGTGGTGGGCACCATGAGCGCGACCTGGGGAGGCTGCGCCGGGTTCGGTTCCCACCCGGCTTTGCTCGACCGCGTGTGCGACGACTTCGCCGGGCAGTGGACCGTCCTGGACGGCGCCGACCCCGGACAGCCCCTGCCCGGTGAGGCGGTCGAGCGCGCCGTCATCGCGGCCAGGACCCCGGCCGACCTGCGGCGGCTCGTGCCGTTCGGCGCGCTGGTCCCGGACGCGGCGCAGGTGTGCGTCGTCATCGCGGAGGCGCCGCCGTGGGCCGCCCAGCCGCTCCCCGTCGCGGGCCAGAGCGCTGCATGGCACCTCCTGGCGGACATGCGGATCCTGCGGCGCAGGCGGGGCTGGCGGATCGAGGCGACGTTCTCCGCGCCGGTGCCCGGGGGCGAGATCCTCGCCCACATCCTGTACGGCCTGCTCGGGGGGCGCCGGCACCTGGCCCAGCCGGTGGTCGGCCTGGCGGGCGAGGGCGCCTTCGGGTGGCGGCCCGGCGACCCGAACGTGACCCTGACCGGCGTGGACGGGCCGGTCGTGGCGCGGCGGGACGCCCCCGGCTGCGACCTGGTGCTCCGGGTCGTGGACCGTACGGACCGGCCGTGGCCGGACGGGCGCATCCCGGTCGTGGAGCGGGCGCCGCTGACGGCCGTCCCCGACGGTCCGGCGTACCCCGACCTGCTGCCGCCGGTGGACGAGACCGTGGTCAACCCCATCGGCTTCCGCCAGAACGCCAGGGGACCGGTGGCCACGCTGACCCGCAGGGCCGGCGGCTACTCGATCACCAGCGGGCTGGACGAGCTGGTCCGGCTCTCCCCGTCCGGGGAGCTGACGGACGTCGACGTGGCCCGGCTCCGCGACGCCGTCGGCGTCGCGGTCCGGGAACCGGACCCGTCCGGCCTGGTCCGGGCGCGGATCGTCACCGGGCTCGCCGCCGCCGGCATCCCCGTGCTCATGGACGGCGACGGGATCGGGGACCCGGCCCTCGGCGCGGAGTTGTCCGACGCGCTCGCGACCGTGGACGAGGACCAGCTCGCGTCCGAGCTGCGGCGCGAGGAGATCAGCGTACGGCTTCGCCGGGCCGCGCTCCGGACGCACGGCGCGATCCCGCGCTGGCGGAACATCGCCGTCTCGGCCGGGCTGGCGCTGCCCCACGAGCCGCCCGTCTCCGTCCTGCTGTGCACGTGCCGCAAGGACATGGTCCCGTTCGCCCTGGAGCAGATGGAACGGCAGCGCGGTGTACGCGCCGAGGTCATCCTGGGCCTGCACGGGTTCTCCGCCAGGGAGGCGGGAGTCCAGGGGGCGATCGCCGACTCGTCGCTGCGGATCACGGTCGTCGAGGCGGCGGCCGGCGTGCCGTTCGGAGAACTGCTGAACCGCATGGCCGCCGTCGCGTCCGGGTCGTTCCTCGCCAGGGTGGACGACGACGACTGGTACGGCCCCGACCACCTCGCCGACCTCCTGCTCGCCCAGCGGTACTCGGGGGCCGAGCTGGTGGGGGCGGCGGCCGAGTTCGTCTACCTGGAGCCGATCAACACCACCGTCCGCCGCCGGCTCGGCACCGAGCGGTTCACGTCCCTCGTCGCGGGCGCGACCATGCTCGTCACCCGCGAGATGTTCGAGACCGTCGGCGGTTTCCGTCCGATCGGGACGACGGTGGATGGCCAGCTCCTGGAGTCCGTGGAGGCCGCCGGAGGGCGGATCTACCGCACTCACGGCCTCAACTACGTCCTGCGCCGGCGCCACTCCCGGGCGCACACCTGGAGACACCCCGTCCAGGCGTTCCTCAAGTCGTACCAGGAGCAGTGGCGCGGGCTCCATTTCAACCATCTGATGGAAAGCGCTTCGACGCCCCATGTGGGCTACTGGAGGCAGGAACCGTGACATCCCCGACCCGGCAGCCGCGCATCCCGGCCAACGACCACGGCGTCCTCGGCGGCGTTCCCGAACTGGGCGAGTGGACGCCCCACCTCTCCGTGAGCGTGGTGGTCCCGACCGGCGGCGCCGGTGACACCCTTCCCCTGACCCTGGCCGCCCTGGCCGCCCAGACCTACCCCCGCCACCTGCTCGACGTGATCGTCGTGGACGACGGGGAGCGGCCGACGGCCCGGCTCCCCGAGATCCGGCCCGAGCGCACCCGCCTCGTACGGCCCGAGGCCGGGCGGTGGGGCAAGCCGCACGCCTGCAACGTGGGCGCGGCCGCCGCCGAGGGCGACGTCATCCACTGGCTGGACGACGACGTCGTGCCCTTCCCCGAGCACGTCGAGGCGCACATGCGCTGGCACCATCTCGCCCGCTACCTCGTCGTGCTCGGCCATCTGCGGACCGTGGAGTGGGAGCCGGGCGAGCTGTCGGCGAGCGAGGTCCTCGCCGCCGCCGAGGCGGGGGCGGTGGCCAAGCTGTTCCACGAGGAGGACAGCAGCCCGCAGTGGACGGAGAAACGCTGGAACCGTACCGACGATCTGCGGACCGCCGGGGCGGACGCGTTCGCGGTCCACGTGGGCGCCGCCGCGTCGCTGCCCGCGGAGCTGTTCCGTGCGGCCGGCGGCATGGACGAGTCGTTGCCGCTCGGCGAGGACACCGAGCTGGGCTACCGCCTCGCCCAGGCCGGCGCGGTCTTCGTCCCCGATCGGGCCGCCCGCGCGTGGCGCCTCGGCGGCTCCGCGGTCATGCGCCGCGAGCAGGAGGTGAAGCGGCACAACCGGCCGTACCTCGGAGAGCGTGTGCCGAGCTTCCGCTGGTTGCGCGCGACCCCGGGGCGCGGATACCGGGTGCCGTACGTCGAGGCGGTCGTGGACGCCCGGGGCGCGTCGCTCGAAGAAGTCAGGGCCACGGTCGACGGCCTGCTGGCGAGCTGGACCCCGGACGTGTCCGTACGGATCACCGGGCCGTGGAGCGGGCTCGGCGAGGCCCGCCGCGCGCCCCTGGACGACCCGGACCTGGACCTGCGCCTGATCAGGGCGCTGTACGAGGCGGATGCCCGGGTGACGCTCGCCGACGACCTGCCCGAGTCCTGCTTCCCGACGCCGTTCCGGTTCCACTGCCCGGCGGGGTGGGTGCCCGGGCAGGACGCGCTGGGCCGCCTGGTCGCCTTCGCCGACCGGAACACCCTGGGGGTGCTCTCGCTCGCCCTCGACGAAGGGGACGACGTCGTCCGCGCCCGCCTGGAGCGTACGGCGGCGCTGAGCAGGGCGCGCCTGGTGGCCGAGCCGGGAGAGGACCTCGACGACGTGGTCCACGAGGTGTACGGCACGCTCTGGGACGTCGGCGAGAAGTGGGGCGTCGTGCGGGCGGAGGCGGCCACCACGATCAGCCCGCAACGGCTGCAGGCCGAGCTGGAGAAGTGCCGGGCCAGGTCGCTGGTGCTGCAGGACCGGGCCAACCGGTGGCGCAGGCAGGCGACGCGGGGGCAGGCGACGCGGCGGCGGTGGCGGAACGCGAGCCGTCGCGTCACACGGTTCCTCGCACGGCGGGTCGCGCGGCCGGTGATGCGCCGGGTCGCCCGTCCGGTCGCGCTGCCGTGGGCCGCGGCGGGACGGGGCCGCGCATGACCGCGCCGGTCCTGCTGCCGGTCCTGCTGCCGGTCACGACGGGACGGGAGCCGGTCCTGCGGCGGCTCGGCGCCGCCCTGCTCAGGAGGGCACGCCTCCAGTGAGCGACTCCCGACGACCTCGAAGGACCCGTCCGTGCCTCGCGTGAGCGTCATCATCCCCGTCCACGACGTGAAGCGGTACCTGGCGGCCTGCCTGGAGTCGGTCGCCGCGCAGACGTGGCACGACCTGGAGGCGGTCGTGGTGGACGACGGCTCCTCCGACGGCGGCGCCGCCGTCGCCCGCGGCCACGCCGAGCGCGACCCCCGGTTCCGGCTCGTACGGCAGGCCGGCGCCGGGCTCGGCGCGGCGCGCAACACCGGCCTGCGCCACGCCGGCGGCGAGTTCGTCTGCTTCCTGGACGGCGACGACCTGCTGCCGCTCCACGCCGTGGAGTACCTGCTGGCCGAGCTGCGCCGCACCGGATCCGACCTGGCCACCGGCGACGTCCGGCGGTTCAACCCGCGCGGGGCGCGGCCGTCCGCGATGCACCGCGAGATCTTCACCGGCCCGGCGCCCGCAACCCATGTCAGCGCCCGGCCCGCGCTCCTGAAGGACCGCCTGGTCACCAACAAGATGTGGCGTCGTTCGTTCTGGGACGCCCGCGGCCTCCGCTTCCCCGAAGGCGTCCTGTACGAGGACATCTCGGTCGCGCTGACCGGCCACTTCCTGGCGCGCTCGGTGGACGTGCTGCCCGCGCCCGTCCATCTGTGGCGCGAGCGCGACGGAGCGGGGCCGTCGATCACGCAGGACAAGAACCATGTCCGGGGGCTGGAGGACCGCTTCGCCGCGGTGACCTCGGTGCGGCGCTTCCTCGCCGCGCACGGCCTGGAGGAGCACATCCCCGCCTGGGACCAGGTCGTGCTCGACCACGACATGGTGAACTTCCTCGACGTCGTGGACACCGCCTCGGACGCCTTCCGGGCCAGGTTCCTCGACCTCGCCGGGGCGTACCTCGACCGCGTGGCGCCGTCCGTCACGGAGGCGCTGCCCGCCGCGCGCCGGCTCAGGTGGCACCTGGTCGGCGAGCGGCGGCTCGACGACCTGATCGCGCTCATGGAGTGGGAGAGGCGGGCGCGGCCCGGCCGGCAGGTCGTCCGGCGACTGGGCCGCCACTACCTCGACACGCCGCTCCTGGCCAGGCGCGACATCCCCGCCGAGGTCTCGCGGCTGCGCGGCGAGCTGTCCCCGGTGACCCGCGTCGACCGGGTCGCCTGGGAGGAGGACAGGCTGGCCGTCGAGGGACGGGTGACGCTCCGGCACCTGCGCCCGACCAGGCGCTTCCATCAGCAGGTCTTCGCGACCCTCGTCCAGGAGGGGACCGGCCGCCGGGTCCGCGTGCCCGCCGCCGTCACCCGGACGGCGATCTCCGCCAGGCGCGGCAGGCCGCGCGGACGCCGCGACTGGGGAGGGTTCCGGCTCGTCGTCGACCCCCGGCGTCTGGCCGACGCGAGCGAGGGCGGCGCGCTGTGGCGGTTCGAGCTGCACGTGGTCCACCGCGGGCTCATGCGGCGCGGGCCGCTGGCCGACCCGGGCGCCTCCTTCGCCGACCAGGCGGGGGCCCGGAGCCTGGAACCGGCGCTGCCCGGCCACTACGTCACGCCGACGCTGACCGACGCGGGCGCGCTCGCCCTGCGGGTCGAGTGCGAGGCCGTCCGCGTCACCGGCCACGCCGTACGGGACGGGCGGCTGCACCTGCGCGGCGAGGTGGTGGGCGAGCTGGGGCCGCAGCCGGTGCTGCGGTTCACCCGGGAGCCCGGCGGCGTGCCGCTGGCCGTCCCCGTCAGCACCGACGGCCGGACCTTCGAGGTCGAGGTGGACCCGGCCGCGCTCCTGCCCGCGCGCCGGTTCGGCCTCGGCGGTGTCGAGGCCGGGCTGCTCGACCTGCCCGTACGGTGGCGGGTCACCGTCGACCGGGCGGGCGGGGCGGTGACGCCGGTGACCGTGGCCGAGGACCTGTCGCCGCGGCGGTTCGGCCGCGGCGACCGGGAGATCGTCGTGCTGCGCGACCCCTCGGGCGAGCTCGTGCTCAGGGACCAGGCCGCCGCCGCGTACGCCGAGTACGCCGAGTGGCTGGCCGGCGGGGAGCTGCTGGTCGAGGGCGGGTTCGCCGAGCCGCAGGAGGGGCCGCGCGCCCTCGTGGTCGCCTCGCCCGACCGCTCCGTCGAACGGCTCGTCCCCCTGGACGGCACGGGCGCCCGGTTCGGCGGGCTGCTCGCGCCCGAGGCCGTGGACACCCCGGCCGGCCCGCTTCCGCTGCCCAAGGGCCGGTACGGCCTCGCCGTACGGGCCGGGGGGCGGGATCTGCCGCTGGAGTTCGAGCCGGACTTCCCGCCGGTGCTGGAGACCGCGCGGCGGAGGTTCGAGCTGGCCGCCGACGACGCGGGACACGCCGTGCTCACGGTCGGCGGCGACCTGGCCGCGAGCGAGCGCGGCAGGAAGGCGCAGCGCGTGCTGCGGCTGGAGGCGTACCCGGCGATGCGGGAGCGCCCACTGCGCGCCGAGGTGTTCTTCAGCAGCCACGCGGGCAGGCGGTTCTCCGGCAGCCCGCGCGCCGTCTACGAGGAGCTGCGCGACCGGGGCGCCGACCTCGCCTTCCTGTGGAACGTCAGGGACGGGCAGGTCGCGCTGCCGCCCGGAGTCGAGCCGGTCCGCACGGCGGGCCGGGAGTACTACGAGGCGCTGGCCCGCTGCCGGTACGTCGTCGTGGACGACCACCTGCCCCCGTGGTTCGAGCCGCGCGCCGGGCAGACGGTGCTGCAGACCCGGCACGGCTGCGTTCCCACTCGTGTGGAGCGCGAGGCGGGCCGGTGGACCCACCTGCTCTCGCCGGGGCCGCGCTGCACGCCGCTGCTGCGGGAGGCTTTCGGCTTCCAGGGGGAGATCGTGGAGACCGGGCTGCCGCGCAACGACTTCCTGAGCGCCCCCGGCCGGGACGCCGTCGCGGCCGAGACCGCCCGCGCGCTCGGCCTGCCCGAGGGCAGGAAGGTCGTCCTGTACGTCCCGGCCCGGCGCGCCGCCCGGGAGAAGACGCGGCTCGACCTGGAACGGATGCGGGCGGCCCTGGGCGACGACCACGTCGTCCTCGTGCGCAGGCACCCCTCGCTGGCCGCGCAGGCCCCCGTGACGGCCCCGGGGGACTTCGTCCGCGACGTGTCCGTCCATCCCGACGTGCGCGAGCTCTACCCGCTCGCGGACGTCCTGGTCACCGACTACTCGTCGGCGATGTTCGACTTCGCGCCGACCGGCCGCCCCATGCTGTTCTTCGCGTACGACGTGGACGAGTGGGCGGGCCGGTTCCCGTTCGACTACGCGGCCGAGGTGCCGGGGCCGCTGCTGGCCACCGCCGACGAGGTCGCCGAGGCGGTGGCGAACGCCGGCGAGGTCGCCGCCAAGTACACGGACGCGCGCCGCGAGTTCGTGGCGAAGTTCTGCCCGCTCGACGACGGCCAGGCCGCCCGCCGGGTGGTCGACCGCATCTTCGGCGCGGCGGCCGACCGCACATAGCGAGGCGCGGCGCCGGGCGGACACGGCGTGGACATGGCGTGGACATGGCGAGGCGTGCGGCCGGGCGCTGGCGAGGATGGCGAGGCGCGGCGGCCGGGTGCAGCCGGGTGGTTTCCGGACGCGGGCCCCGGGTCAAGGATGGCCCAAGCCACGGTAAGGCGCACGACGTCCGAGCGGCCCGGGACCGCTGATCGCGGGCATCCTGGCCGCGTGCGTACGGTTCCCAGGCTCTCGGTGATCGTTCCGTTCCACGACGTGGAGGAGCACGTCGGGGAGTGCCTCGACTCGCTGCGCGCGCAGACTCTCACGGACGTCGAGTACATCCTCGTGGACGACGGCTCCACCGACGGCGGGCCGTCCGTCGCCGCCGCGTTCGCCGCCGCCGACCCCCGGTTCACGGTCATCCGCGGACCGGGCAGGGGGCCGGGCCCGGCCCGCGACGCCGGGATCGCCCGCGCCACCGGGGCCTATCTCGCGTTCGCGGACGGCGACGACATGGTCCCCCCGGACGCCTACCGGACCATGGTGGAGACGCTCGACGCGACCGGGTCCGACCTGGCCTGCGGCGCGGTGACCCGGGTGCGGCGCGACGGCACGGTCAAGTCGCGTTCCGTGACGCCCGGGTTCGGCCGGACCGTCCTGCGTACGCACGTCCGGGCCAACCGCGACCTGCTCCAGGACCGGCACGTCACCAACAAGGTGTTCCGCCGCTCCTTCTGGGACGCGCACGGCCTCACGTTCCCCGAGGGGCCGTACGAGGACGCGCCGGTCGCGATCCCGGCCCATGTCCTGTCCACCGCGACCGACGTGCTCGGCGACGCCGTCTACCTCTGGCGGGCCAGGCCCGGGTCCGCGCGCGACCGACGCGGCGATCCCGAACGCGTCGCCCGGTCGCTCGCGTCGGCCGCCGCGGTCTCCGCGTTCCTGGCCGCGCACGCACGCAAGCTGCGGCGGCGGCACGACCAGCACATCGCCGAGACCGAGTTCCCGCTCCTCCTCGACATGCTCGCCACGGCGCGGGCCGGGATCGCGCGCCGGCTGTTCGACAGCGCCCGCGCGTCCCTCGACGCGCTCCACCCCGCCGCGGCCGTCGGGTTGCCCGCGCTCCAGCGGCTCCAGATCCATCTCGTCCGCGAGGGCATGCCCAAGGAGCTGGCCGCCGTCCAGCGGTTCGCCCGCACCGAGATCGACGACCACGGCCTGGTACGGCACGGCACACGCTGGTACTTCGACTACCCCTTCCTCGGCGATCCCCGCGTCCCCGAGGAGGTCTACGAGGCCGGGCCCGAACTGCGGGCCCACGCCGTGGTCGACGACGTACGGCCGGGCGGAGGGGGGCTGCGCGTCACCGGACACGCCTACCTCTCCCGGGTGGACAGCAAGCTCTGCGACGTCGAGGTCTGGCTCGCGTCCGGCGACCGGCGGATCCCGCTGAAGGCGCGCCGGGCGGAACGGCCCGACGTGACCGCGGACTCCCGCCAGTCCGCCGTGTCACACGACAGGTCGGGGTTCGTCGCCGACGTCGATCCGGTCCGGCTGCCCGAGGGGACGTGGACGCTGCACGCCCGGGTCTCCGCCCGCGGCGTCGAGCGCGCCGAGCGGGCCAGCGGCCACCGGGACGCGGGAGAGCGTGCCTTCCGGCTGGGCGACCTCCACGTGTCCCTCACCGCGCACGACGGCCTCGTCCTCACCGCGGGCGCCGCGACCGCCGAGGCGCCCGGCGCCCCGGTTTCCGCGCCCGTGGTGACCGGTGTCCGCTGGACGGACGCGCACGAGCTGGTCCTCGGCGGCGAGGGCGGGAGCCGTACGGACCGGGTCGCCCTCCAGCTCGGGGACGCGGGGGAGCGGCACGAGTGGCCCGTCGAATGGTCGGGCTCGCAATTCACCGCGACCGTCGGCGTCACCCCGTGCGGCCTGCCGCCGCGCAGCGGGCGATGGCGCGTGCTCCTCGGTGACCGGCCGCTCACGCTCGCCCCCGAACTGCTCGCCGCCCCGCCGGAGCCGCACACGACCTCCGTGCACCGGATCTCCTTCCTCCCCGGCCCGGGCGGGGAGCTGCGGCTGCTGGTCAGACCGGCGCTGCGCCCGGACGAGCGCGGCAGGTACGCCCTGCGCCGGCTGCGCGGCACGGCGCGCCACCATCGCACCCGGATCAGGGACGCGGCGTTGTTCGACAGCTACGGCGGCGGCCAGTACTCCTGCAACCCCCGCGCGATCTGCGAGGAGTTGCGGCGGCGCGACCTCGGCCTGGACCTCGTCTGGGTCACCAGGGACGGCCAGTTCACCGTCCCCGCCGGGATCCGCACCGTGCTGTACGGCTCCCGCGAACACGAGGAGGCACTCGGGACCAGCCGGTTCGTGGTCGCGAACCGGCGCACCCAGCCGTCCTGGTACGCCAAGCGGCCGGACCAGACGTTCGTGCAGACCTGGCACGGCACGCCGCTCAAGCGCCTGGGCCGCGACGTCAGGGGCAAGCCGCTGGCCAACCGCGACCTCTACGAGGGACTCGACCGCTACGCCCCGATGTGGGATGTGCTCGTGTCGCCGAACCCGTTCTCCACCCCCATCCTGTGCCGGGCGTTCGGCTACGAAGGGGAGGTGCTGGAGTCGGGCTACCCGCGCAACGACGTGCTTCTGCGCCCGGGCCATGCCGAGCGGACGCGCCGGGCGCTCGGCATCCCCGACGGCCTGCGCGTCGTCCTCTACGCCCCCACCTGGCGCGACGACGAACACGCCCGCCGGGGGCGCGCGGCACTGGAACTGGACGCGGCCCGGGTCGCCGGGGCGCTGGGCGACGACGTCGTCCTGCTGGTCCGGACCCACTACCTGATGACCGGGCGGGTGGCGACGCCGATCCCGTGGGCCGGGGGAGACGCGACTCCTGGGGTCCCCGGTCGCGCGCCGGAAGTGCTCGGCGGACGCGCCTTCGATGTCTCCAGCTTTCCCGACATGGCGGACCTGCTGGCCGTCACGGACGTGCTCGTCACCGACTACTCGTCGGCGATGTTCGACTTCGCCTGCACGGCGCGGCCGATGGTCTTCTTCACCTACGACCTGGAGCGGTACCGCGACCAGGTCCGGGGGTTCTACTTCGACTTCGAGAAGGAGGCCCCGGGACCGGTCGTCCGCACGTCCGACGAGGTGGCCGGCGCGGTCGGCGCGGCGCTGGCGAACCTCTCCCGGCCGTCTCCCGCGCGGTACCGGGACTTCGCGGTGCGGTTCTGCCCGTACGACGACGGCCACGCGTCCGAGCGCGTCGTCGACCGGATGCTGACCTGAACCCCCGCCCCGTGCCCGGGGGCTCCGGGTCGGGTCCGCCCGCGGGTCTCGGACCCGGGCCCGCCCGCGGGCGCCGGCCCGCGTACCATCCCCGCCGACCGTGCCCTGCGGAGCCCGGGGCCCTCCCGATATGTGGCCCGCCCGTCCAAGGAACCGAGATGAGCCTTTTCCCGACCGGCGCGCCCACGCGCCCCTTCGTGCTTCCCCGCCCGCGCCGTACCGGGCTCCTGCTTCCCGCGCTGCCCGCGGCGGTCGCGCTGGCCGCCGGGCTGTGGGGACTGGACGCCCCGCCGGTCTGGCGGGACGAGGCGGCCACGGTCAGCGCCGTCACCCGCACCCCCGCCGAGATGCTCGACCTGCTGCGCCAGGTGGACGCCGTCCACGGCGTCTACTACGCGTTCATGCACGTCGTGACCGCCGTCTTCGGCACCGGAGACCTGGCGCTGCGGCTGCCCTCGGTGCTGGGCGGCGTGCTGGCCGCGAGCGGCCTCGCCGTCCTGGGCCGCGACCTGGGCAACCCCCGGGCGGGCCTGTACGGCGGGCTGCTCCTGGCGCTGATGCCGACCTTCTCCCGCTACGCCCAGGAAGGCCGGCCGTACGCCCTGACGATGGCCGCGGCCGTCGGGGCGACCCTGCTGCTGGTGCGTGCGGTCCGCGCGCCTTCCCGGCGGCGCTTCTGCCTGTACGGCGCGGCCCTGGCCGGGCTGGCCCACCTGAACCTGTTCGCCTTCCTGGTCGTCGGCGGCCACGGCCTGTACGTCCTGGCGGAGGCGCGACGACTCCGCCGTCCGGCCGGGGGCGGGCCGCGGGCCCTCCTTATCCCCTGGTGCGCGGCGGCCGGGGCGGCGCTGGTGGCGGTGCTGCCGCTGGCGTGGTTCTCGTCGCGGCAGAGCGCCCAGGTCGGCTGGATCCACTCTCCCGGTCCCGAGGAGCTGCGCCTGCTCGCGGTCCGGATCTTCGGCGATCTGGGCGCGCCCGGATCGCTGTGGCCGGGCGTCGCGCCGCTGGTCCTCGCGCTCGCGCTGTACGGCATGGCCCGGTGCGGAGCGGTGGCCCGGTTGGCGCTGCCCTGGTTGCTGCTGTCCCCGCTCGTCCTGCTGGCGGCGTCCTGGGCGGTCCATCCGTACTACGTGTTCCGTTACGTGCTGTGCTGCGTGCCCGCCGCCGCGCTGCTGGCCGGAGCCGGGCTGGCCGCCCTGTCACGCGCCCTCGCGGTCCCGCTCCTCGTGGCGGGGGTCGGGCTGGCGGTCCCCGGCCACCTCGCGACCCGGGGACCCGACGGGCGGCAGGACAATCCGGAACCGCTCATCGCGGTGCTGCGGGAGGCGGCGCGGCCGGGCGACGCGGTGGCCTTCGCCCCCGGACTGACCCGGAAGTACCTGGCCGTCTATCCGGGCGTCTTCGCCCGCCTGGACGACGTGCTGCTGCGCAGGACGCCCGAGCGGGACGGCAGCTTCTCCGGGCGGGACGTGCGCCCCCGGGTCGCGGCCACGCGGCTGGGCGGCGTGCGGACGCTGTGGGTGCTCGGCTACGCCAGGAAGATGCGCGGCGCCGGGTGGGGGGACGACCTGTACCCCGGCTCGTTCGAGTGCACCGGGCACTGGGTCTCCGGCGGGCTCGCGGTCGCCCGCCTGCGCGCCCTCGCCTGACGGTCAGGACAGCTCGAACGGGCTCGGCGTCGGATAGTACGCCTCAAGGAAGCGCATCAGCAGCGCGTCCTGCTCCTCGGTGGTCGGCGCGGTGTCGTTGAGGCAGAAGGCGTCGTGCTTGCGCTTGGCGAGCATGCGCCGCAGCTTGGCCGGGGTCTCCTCCAGCGCCAGGTCGACGTACGTGTACTCGAGCACGCCGGGCACCGCGCGGCCGGTCAGATAGCCGTAGTAGTGGGCGAGCGACGACACGACCGAGATGTCGCTGGACTTGCGGAAGGCGCCGCGCGCCGTCGCCGCCACGTCCTCGGCGAACCGCTCCTCGATCTCGTACATCAGCGAGCGGCGCAGGGCGTAGGGGACGTGCTTCATCTTCTGGGTGAGCGTCCGGCCGGACAGCGTCTCCAGGATCCGCCGGTTGTTCATCCCGGCCGCGTGGACCGGCGACTCCTCGTCCGCGGGGGAGCCGAACGGCACGTGCACGATGCTCGGGAAGAAGTGCGGCATGCCGTTCCCCTCGAAGAACGTGTGCGCCGGCAGCGGCCGCCCGAGGAAGAAGTCGTCGTTCAGGTAGAGGAACTGCTCCGACAGCCCGTCGATGTGGTGGAGCTGCGTCTCGATCGCGTGCGAGTTGAACACCGGCAGCACGGACGGGTCGGTGAAGATCTCCTTGTGGTCCACGACCGTGACGAGCGGGTCGGAGGCGTCCAGCCAGGAGGGCCGCTGCCCGTCCGTCACCACCCACACCCGGTTCACCCACGGCGCGTACGTCAGGAGCGAGCGCAGCGAGTAGCGCAGCTCGTCCCTGCTGACGAAACGGGCGTCGGTCGTGGCCAGCTCGCTGAACCCGCCGGTCAGCGCGAGATCCCTGCGGGCCCGCCAGGCCGGGTCGGACCCGTCCACCCAGGTGTAGACCGCGTCGATCGGGAAGTCGATGTCGTCGATCAGGCGGCGGGTGAACTCCGGCCGCGTCGGATAGGTTCCGATGCTCCGCGACGGCGAGACGAGGTTGTTGAACAGCTCCTCGCCGCCCTCGACGGTCTGCCCGCGCAGGGGCACGATGTCGCACGACCGGTTGGGGCGCGGAGCCACGAGCGTGTCTCCCTCGGGCGTCCAGAACTCCAGGTCGCAGCCGTAGTCCGCGCCGAGCGTGAGGGTGCGGGACGGGCTGGTGAAGTAGAGCGCGACCCGCAGGACGCGGGCGCCGTCCAGGCCTCCGGCGCGGCGGAGCGGGCGCATCTCGCCCACCTCCGTCGACCGCTCGCCCCGCCTGCCGTACGGCTGCCGCCCGGCGAGCAGCGGCCGGTCGCAGCGGGCGAGGGCCGACAGCGCCTCCGACCGGTGCGTCGTGGCGACGGCCACGGCCGGCGGTCTGCCTCGCGGCGGGCGGACGCAGAAGTACGGCACTCCGGCCTCCGCGAGCACCGAGCACACCAGCCCGAAGGTCTCGCGCTGGGCCTGTAACGGGCTCGCGTCCTCCCTGATCAGTGCCGCGCCCGGTGTGGTCCCCCCGGCGGCCAGGCGCTTTCGCAGCCGTTGATACAACGTTCCGACCTGCATGATCTCCCCCCGGCACAGGACTGTAACGGACTGTAACGGATGACAGTGATGCCTGCGGGACCCTTTGACGAGGTCGGGGGGAGAGTCAAGAAGTGGCAACGAGTTGACCTCCCTAGCACCGATTCGCATGTGACCGGCTACTGACCGTAGTCATGCTTGCCCCCATGGGACGCTTCACGCTGGACGATGTGCTGGCCGTGCGGAAGCGCAGGGACTCGTGGTGGACCGTTTTCCTGGTCGATCCGATCGCCTGCCGGCTCGCGCTGCTGGTGGCCAACCACACCTCGATCACACCGAACGGGCTGACCCGGCTCTCCATGGTCGTCGGCCTCGGTTCAGCCGTGTGCTTCGCCCAGGAGCTGCTGGTCGCGGGGGCGGCCCTGTTCTTCGTGAGCTTCACCGTCGACTGCATGGACGGGAAGATCGCGCGGCTCAAGGGCACCGGCACGCCGTTCGGGCTGTGGCTCGACTACGTCGGCGACCGCGTCCGGGTGCTCTGCTGCGCGTTCGGCATCGCCTCCGCGCTGTACGCGCGCACCGGCGACCTCGTCTACATCGTCGCGGGGGCGGGCGTCGTCATCCTCGACCTGTTCCGCTACATCAACGGCCCGCAGCTCAAACGGGTCAGGGACACCACGCGGGCGGCCGCCAGGGAGAACGCCGGAGCCGAGTGCGTGTTCATGGACGAGCTGCTCGGCGCGGCCCCGGGCAGCAGCACCGAGGACGTGCGGCGCGACTTCGAGCGGGTCGCCGACGAGGACGGCCGCGCGCTGGTCGACCTGCAGCGGGGCTTCCGCGCGCAGTTCCCCTGGTACGACCGCGTCCGGATGTTCCTCGTGGCGCACCGCGTCCGCTCACACCTGATCAGCGGCATCGAGTTCCACGCCGCCGTCTTCGTGATCGCGCCGATCCTCGGCGCCGTGGCCTGGCTCTGGACCTCCGCCGTGATGGGCGCGTTGCTGCTGGCGTTCGAGTCCGTCCTCGTCTACCGCGCCTGGCTGGGGACCAGAGAGGTGGCCCGCGCCGTGTCGGTGAATGAAAGGGAGAAGATTCTTGTCTGACCGGCCGATCTTCGTCGTGGGGTGCCCGAGGTCGGGCACCACCCTCCTCCAGCTCATGTTGCACGCCCACCCCCGGCTGGCCGTGCCGCCGGAGACCCGGATCATCGTCCACGCCTACAACAAGCGCCACAAGTACGGCGACATGCGGCAGGCCGCGAACCGGCGCAGGCTCGCGGAGTGGATCGCCGACGGGAGCCGCACGCAGTTCGGCGACCTCGGCGTCGACCGCGACACGTACGTCACGCGGGCCGTGGAGGGGCCGGGCAGCCTCGGCTCGGTCGTCGGCCTCGTCTACCAGATGTTCGGCGAGCGGTTCGGCAAGCCGCGCTGGGGGGACAAGCGGCCGCCGTACATCCGCCATCTCGACGAGATGCTGGCCATGTTCCCCGACGCCCAGATCATCCACCTGATCAGGGACGGCCGGGACTGCGTGGCCTCGCTCAAGGAGATGCCGTGGTTCGGCGAGGACGTCTACCACGCGGCGCACCGCTGGGCTGAGGCGATCGACCTCGGCCGGCGGGCGATGCGCAAGTTCTCGCCCGACAGCTACCACGAGCTGCGGTACGAGGACCTGACCGCCGACCCGGAGCACGAGCTGACCCGGCTGTGCGCGTTCATCGGCGAGGAGTACCACCCCGCGATGCGGGAGCCGTACCGGGTCGCGGACGTCGTGCCGGAGCGCAAGACCTGGCACGTGAACACCCGCTCGGAGGTGACGACGCAGCGGTCGGGCACCTGGGCCGAGCGGCTGGAGCCGTGGGAGATCGGGCTGTGCGAGGCGGTGCTGGGGGAGCGCCTGGTCGACCAGGGCTACTCGCTCAGCGGGGCGCCGCGGCCGGCCCGCGAGCACCTGGCGGCCTACCGCAAGGTGGAGCAGCGATTCCGCAGGAAGCGCTGGCGCAAGAGCGTCACCGAGCAGATCGACCGGTTCCGCGAGCCCGGCCCGGTGGCCGCGCTGCTGACCGAGGGACAGCGCGCCCTCGCGGGGCTCCCCGCGCGGCCCGACCACCGGCCCGCGCACCGCGTCGCCGCACGCTGAGTCACCGGCCGTCTGAGCCGTCGCACGCTGAGTTTCCAACACAGGGGGATTGATTTCCATGCAGTCGGACAGGCCGATCTTCGTCGTCGGCTGCCCGCGCTCGGGCACGACGATGTTGCAGCTCATGCTGCACTCCCACCCGCGCATCGCGGTTCCGCCGGAGACCCGGTTCCTGGTCCCGGCCTACTTCTCGCGCAAGTCGTACGGGGACATGCGGCAGGCGGAGAACCGCCGCAGGCTCGCCGAGTGGATCGCGAACGGCAGGAACACGAAGTTCCGCGAGCTGGGCCTGGACAAGGCCGAGTTCGTGCAGGCCGCGATGATGGGACCGGGCAGCTTCGGATCCGTCATCGGGATGGTCTTCAAGAGCTACGCCGAGCGGTTCGGCAAGCCGCGCTGGGGCGACAAGCGGCCCAGCTACTTCAAGCACGTGGACATGCTCATGCGCATGTTCCCCGACGCCCAGTTCATCCACCTGATCAGGGACGGCCGCGACTGCGTCGCCTCCCTCAAGGAGATGCCCTGGTACACGCTGGACAGCTTCCACGCGGTGTCCAACTGGGCGGAGGCCATCGACTTCGGCCGCCGCAACTCCCGCAGGCTCCCCGCGGACACCTTCTACCAGCTCCGCTACGAGGACCTGACGTCCGACCCGGAGAACGAGCTCAGGAAGTTGTGCGCGTTCATCGGCGAGGACTACGACCCGGCGATGTGCGAGCCGAGGCACGTCGCCCGCGTGGCGGTGCCCGCGCACAAGGTCTGGCACCGCAACACGCACGGCGACGTCACCACCGCCCGCGCCGGGAGCTGGTCCAGCCGCCTGGAGCCGTGGGAGATCGCGCTCTGCGAGGAGGTGCTCGGCGAGCGGCTCTCGGCCTGCGGGTACGAGCTGACCGGCGCGCCCAAGGCGGAGCGCCAGCACATCTCCGCGTACAAGGCCGCGGCGGGCAAGCGCAGGGCCGCGCGGTGGCGCAAGCGCAACCGCGACCTGCTGGTCCGCCTGCGCGAGCCCGGCCCGCTCCCGGCGCTGCTGACCGACGGCCAGCGCACCCTGGCCGGCGTCCCCGCGCAGCGTCCTCGTGAGCTCGTCAACGGCTGACGTGCGCCAGCAGCGCCGTCCAGCGGTCGAGCACGCGTTCGGGCCGGAACCGCTCCGCGTGCAGGCGGGCGGCGGCGCCCAGCCGCCGCCGCTCGTCCGCGGAGCCCGTCAGCCGTGACAGCGCGGCGGCCAGGCCCGGGACGTCCCCCGGGGGGACGAGCAGGCCGGTACGCTCCGGCAGCACCAGCGTCCGGACCCCTCCGGACACGTCGAACGCCGCGCACGGCACCCCGTACGACGCCGCCTCCCCGATGACCAGCGGCAGCCCCTCGTGCTCGCTCGACAGCGCGACCGCCGACGCCTTGCGGTACTCCGACGGCATCCCCGCCGCCGGTATCCGTCCCCGGAAGACCACCCGGCCGGCCACCCCCTCCGCCGCCGCGTGCAGCCGGAGCCGCCCCTCCTCCGGCCCGTCCCCGATCAGGTGCAGCTCCCAGCCCGCGGCCCCTCCCGTACGGCGGGCCAGGGCGAACGCGGAGATCAGCCGGTCGAAGCGCTTGACCCCGGCCAGCCTCCCCACGCCGAGGATCCGGCGGCCCTCGACCGGCGACACCGCCGAGGGCCAGCCCGGGAGCGGGTTCGGCAGGTGGCAGGCGTTCGGCAGCAGCGCCTCCTCGGAGAACCGCCGCGCGTCGTCGGCGCTGAGGAAGACGGCCTGGTCGAGCGCTCCGTAGTGCGCCCGTACGGAGCGGAAGTGCCACGAGCCGAGGGCGTGGTCGAACGATCCGTGGTACTGGCCGATGCCGAGGTGGCGGCCCGGGACGAGCAGGTCCCGCATCGCGGTCACCACGGCGGGCGAGGTCATCACCACGTAGCAGGGGCCGATCCCGGCGAGCAGCCGGGTGATCGCCCGCCGGCCCGACCGGCCGTGCCACCGCTTCGCCGGCGCCGCGCTCAGGGCGGGGTGGCGGGTGTAGGCGGGGCGCTCGACGTAGCGGACGGGGTCCGCGGACGCGTGCAACCCGGCCACGTGGACCTCGTATCCGCGCTCGGCGAGCCCCTGGGCGACGGTGTGCGTGACGCGCTGGACGCCGCCCAGGGTGTCGGCGTCCAGGCACACGAACAGGACGGTCCGCATCACACCGGCCGCTCGGGGAGCGGCAGCTCGCGGACCCGGCGCCCGCGCCCGGCGAACGCGGGCACGACGACGCCCGCGACGAGGGACGCCAGGGACCGGGCGAGCGAGCGGCGTGGCGACGCGGCCTCGGCGAAGAACGCGTCCACCACCCGGGCCGCCGCCTCTCCGGTCTCCCTGGCGCACCACATCTGGCGGAAGGCCGCGTACCGCTCCTCGTACGGCGTCCAGGCGTGGCCGTCGCGCGGGAGGTCGCGGAGCACGCGGACGAGCTCCTCGGTCGTGGTGACGCACGGGCCGGGTGCGATCTCGGTCAGGTCGTGGTGGAGGCCGCGCTCGACCCGGCGGTACTCCTCCCAGTCGTCCGTGTACAGCACGATCGGCTTGCCGGTGACCGCGAAGTCGCACATGACCGACGAATAGTCGGTGAGCAGCGCGTCCGCGGCGAGGATGAGGTCGTTGACCTCGGGATACCCGCCCGCGGGCCGGACGAAGTGGCGCAGCCGCTCGGGCACCGCGAACCGCTCCACCGGATGGGTGCGCAGGATCAGCGCCCATTCCGGGTGCAGCTCGGCCGCCAGCCGGTCGAGATCCACCCGCACGGACCGGCCGGAGTGCTTCGCGCGGTCCCGGTAGGTCGGCGCGTACAGCAGGACGCGGACGCCCTCGCCGATCTCCAGGAGGTCCCTGGCGCGGGCGGCCGCCGCCGCGTCCCCGTGTACGAGCACGTCGCAGCGCGGGGAGCCGAAGCGCAGCAGCGGCCCGGCGTACTCGTTGGCCGGCACGAAGATCCGCTCGAACTCGGCGCTCGGCGCGACCAGCGCGTCCCACCGGGCGACGTTCGCCCGCCACTGCTCGCGAGGGCCGGGGAAGTCCCCGCGCATGTCCGGCGAGTCGAGCCCGACCGACTTGGACCCCTGGCCGTGCCACGTCTGCAGATAGCGGGTGCCGGGCGGCTTGGGGAAGCCGAGCGGCATGCCGTGGCTGTCCACCCACCATCCGGCCCGCGCCATCGTCCACAGGTAACGCCAGCTCATCCTGCGGACCTTGGCGACGTCGCCGGGGAAGTTCCGCCGGTGCGCGGACACCGACCAGACCGCCCGGAGCGGCAACCCCCTGCGGCGGATCTCCTCGTGGATGTACCGGGGGTGCCCGGTGTAGCCCCTGCCGCAGTCGGCCTCGAACAACACCAGGTCGCGCCGCCGGGGGACCACCCTGACCAGGCCCCGGTAGACCCGGATCTTGAGATCCCGGTACCGCGGATGCCGGATGATCCGCCTGCGCAGGGCGAGCAACGGCCGCACCACGCGCCCGGTCGCGCCGCGCCGCTCCCACACCGTCCGCAGCACGGCGCTGTCGCCCTCGGGGCGTACGGTCACCCGGTGCGCGGGCGTGGACGCGGTGAGCGGCGGCAGCGAGGGTTCGGCGAGGAGGCGGTCGCTCGTGACGTGCCCGTCCGCGCGGGTGAAGGCGATCCGCGGCTCGTGGAACCCCGCCCACCAGAAGGCGCGGGGGTTCGCCCCGGACAGATCCGCCTCCGCCCGCACGGTGTAGCCGCCCTCCGGGTGCCGTTGGGGCGCGAGCCGTACGCGCTGGGCGCCCACGACGAGATGGGCCGCCGTGGGCGGGTGGCGGTCGAGCACCCCGAACGGGTCGTACGTGCGGACCGTGAGGGAGAGGACGGTCCCGGACAGGGACGCCTCGGTGACCTCGTGCCTGATCCGGGACGCCGAGAACGGCAGCTCGGCCAGCCGCATGTCCGTGATGTCGTACGCGTCGCCGGGGACGGCGCCCCAGTAGGTGCGGCCGTCGCGGACGACGGCCTCGCGCGGACCGGCCCTGGCCCCGGTGAGCGACCGGGCCGCCACCCGCAGGTCCGCCACCCGGTCGGCGAGGATGAGCCCCGCGCACACCCGCACCATCGGCTCCGCCCGGTCGAGCACGCCCGGTTCGAGCGCCGCCAGGTACGGCCGGACCACGGCGGCGAACTCCTTGGCCCACACCGCGTCGAAGCGCGGCAGCGCGTTGAGGTAGACCCGCAGGTCCTGGACGACGAACCGGCGCTGCCGCTCGTGTACCAGCTCGGCCAGGCCGCCGCGCCTGAGCACACGGTCGGCCGCCTCGGCGGCGACCACGCGGTGGCGGGCGTTCTCGACCGAGCCGAGGCGGAGCGAGATGGACGGATCGGCGCCCGCCGACCGGTGCCACAGGTAGACCGGCCACGGCACGACCGCGAACCGCCGCGCCGCGCGGTACACGGCGGCGGTGAAGATGTGGTCCTCGTAGAGCAGGTCCTCGCGGAACCGGATGCCGTGCTCGCGCAGGAAGCCGAGGCGGTAGAGCTTGTTCGTGGAGAACCCGTCGAGGAACATCGCGGGGTCGGCGGCGATCCCGGGCACGACACGTCGCGGCCGGAAGAGCGAGGGGTAGTAGGGGGCCGTCCTGCCGCTCCACTCGTACAGGCGCGAGATCTGGCCGGTCACGAAGTCGGCGCCGGTCCGCTCGATCTCCGTCAGCAGGCTCTTGCAGGCGTGGCGCGGCAGCTCGTCGTCGCTGTCCAGGAACATGACGTACGGCGCGCGGGCGGCGTCCATCCCCGCGTTGCGCGGCGCTCCGCAGCCGCCGCTGTTGGACCGGCGGCGGATGTAGCGGACGCGCGGCATGTCGCGTACGACCCGCGCGGTGTCGTCGGTGCTCCCGTCGTCCACCACGACGATCTCCAGGTTGCGCAGGGACTGGCGCAGGAGCGAGCCGACCGCCCTCGGAAGCCGGGCGGCGTCGTTGTAGGTGATCACCACAACGGTCACGTCCGGTCGCACCGCCATGCGAACCCCCCGAGTGCCGGTTTCGACACTCCGTGGTCTTCCCCTGCCTTAGGCGACTCGTCCTGGTTTGGGAGAAGGTGACGGGATTTTTGCCGACGTGCCGGGAAGATCCCGCGTACCAGGAAGGCCCTGCTTCCTCGAAGGGGTCGACTCGCCGGGAAGGCTCGCGTGCCGGGTTATCGGGACGAACGTCGCCGGAACAGGTAGACGACGATCGCGATGCCGGCCAGCGCGCCCGCGACGGGGGCCAGCCGCTTGAGGGTGGGCACCCCGGCGACGCGCAGCAGGTCGAGCGCCTCCTCACCGGTGGATCCGGGGGTCGCGGGCCCGCCGGCCGGGCGGATCTCGACCTTGCCGCCCGCCCGCTCCGTCGGGGACGGCACCGCCGTCAGATGCCGCTGCGGCGCGGGCACCCCGGCCGGCTCCCCGGGGCGTTCCGGTGCCCCGGTGGCGATGGGCCGGATCGTCCCGCCATGGGCCGGCTCCGGTTCGCCCGTCCCGGGGGTGGTCGCGCCGGCCTCACCGGGAGGTCTGTCGCCTGCGGGACCGCTCGGGCCGATGGGGGTGACCGACGCGACGGGCTCCGCCGCCGGCGCCTCCTCTCCCAGGTCTTCCCGGCTTTCCAGCAGGGCCGCCAGGTTGCCCGCGAAGCGGTCGATCAGCTTGGCCCCGACTTCCGCCATGACGCCCCGGCCGAACTGCGCGGGCCTCCCGGTGACGTTGAAGGACGTCTCGACCCGCACCCTGGTGTGACCCCCTTCGGGGACCAGCCGGGCGTGTACGGTGGCTCCGGCCGTGCCCGAGCCGCGTGCCTCCTTGCCGGACGCCGTGAGCGTCAGCGTGTGCGCCTCCTCGTCGACGTCCTCGAACGACGCCCTGCCCCGATAGGTCACGGTTATCGGGCCCACCTTGACCCGCATGCCGCCGGTGAAGGCGCCGCCCTCGACCGACTCCAACGTCGCTCCCGGCAGGCACGGCGCGACCCGCTCGACGTCCAGCAGCACCGACCACGCCCGCTCGACCGGGACCGGCACCGTGAACTCGTGCTCGAACCGCATCGCCATGGGACGACTCCGTTCCGTCGGCCGCGCCGATCTTGCGACAGCGAAAAGGGCTTCCAACCGAGACAGGGCTTCCAACTGCGACAGTACGACCCGGTCGCCCGTCGCCGCCACCGGGCGACGGGCACCGGCTGGAGCCACCACGCGGGGCGGCGCGCGGGGGGAGCCGCCCCGCCGAGGCGTGTGGCCGGCGTCAGCCGGCCGCGGCGAGGAGGGCGCGGTGGGTGAGGACCCGGGCCAGGTGTCTGCGGTAGTCCGGCCGCGCGTGCAGGTCGGCCGGCGGATCGGTGTCCTCGTCCGCCCGCTCGGCCGCGGCGCGCAGTGCCCCGCCCGCCGCTCCGCCGTTCCCGCCCGGCTCCGCGCCGCGTACCGCCTGCTCGACGGCGGTGGCGCGGACCGGCGTCGGCCCCATGTTGGTCAGCGCGACCCGCGCCTCCTCGACGACGCCGCCCGACCGGCGCACCGCCGCCGCCACGCCGACGATCGCCCACGCCTGGGCCGTACGGTGGAACTTCTCGTAGTGGAACCCCCACCCCGGCCCGAGCTTGGGCACCCGGACGCCCGTGAGGATCTCCCCGGGCGCGAGCGCGGTCTCCAGGTAGTCGAGGAAGAAGTCCGCCGCCGGGATCACGCGCTCCCCGGCCGCCGACCTGACCACGAACTCCATGTCCAGCGCGAGCGCCACCGCGGGCAGGTCGCCGGCCGGGTCGGCGTGCGCCAGCGAGCCGCCGAACGTGCCGCGATGCCGTACGGCGGGGTCGGCGACGGTCGCCGTGGCGAGCGCGACCAGGGGGCAGTGCTCCCGCACGACGGGCGAGGCGACGACGTCGTAGTGCGTCGTCATCGCCCCGATCAGGACGTGGTCGCCGCGGTCGGCGACGCCGCGCAGCTCCTCGACGCGCCCCAGGTCCACCAGCGTGCCGGGGTAGGCGAGCCGCAGCCGCAGCAGGGGAAGCAACGACTGGCCTCCGGCGAGGACCTTCGCCTCCTCGCCCTGCTCGCGGAGCGTCTCCAGGGCCTCGTCCAGCGACGACACCCGGACGTAGTCGAACGACGCGGGGATCATGACAGACCTCCGTCCGTGCTCTTGGTCGTACGGGCCGGGCCGAGGGCGCGCCACACGCGCTCGGGGGTGCAGGGCATGGGCACGTCGCGCACGCCGTACGGGCGCAGCGCGTCGACGATCGCGTTGACGACGGCGGGGGTCGAGGCGATCGTGCCCGCCTCGCCGACGCCCTTGACGCCGAGCGGGTTGGTCGTCGCGGGCGTCTCGGTGCGATCGGTCGTGTACGCGGGCAGGTCGGCGGCCGACGGCAGCAGGTAGTCGGCCATGGTGGTCGTCAGCAGGTTGCCGTCCGCGTCGTGGACCGCCTCCTCGAACAGCGCCTGGGCGATGCCCTGCGCGATGCCGCCGTGGACCTGGCCCTCCACGATGAGCGGGTTGACGACGTTGCCCACGTCGTCGACGGCGACGTACGACCTGATCCTGGTCGCGCCCGTCTCGGTGTCCACCTCGACCGCGCACAGGTGCGTGCCGTGCGGGAACGAGAAGTTGTCCGGGTCGAAGGTCGCGTCGGCGTCCAGACGCGGCTCGAAGCCGTCCGGCAGGTCGTGGGCGGCGAAGGTGGCGAGGGCGACCTCCTGGATCGTCCGCGACGTGCCCGTGCCGCGCACCCGGAACTCGCCCCGCGAGAACTCGACGTCGTCCGGCGACGCCTCCATCAGGTGCGCCGCGACCTGCTTCGCCTTCTCCTTCACCTTCTCGCACGCCTGCACGACCGCGACGCCGCCGACGACGAGCGAGCGCGAGCCGTACGTGTCCATGCCCTTGTGCGAGGAGGACGTGTCGCCGTGGATGACGGCGACGTCCTCGAACGGCACGCCCAGGGCGTCGGCGACGATCTGGCTCCACGCCGTCTCGTGGCCCTGGCCGTGCGGGCTGGTGCCGGTGACGACCTCGACCTTGCCGGTCGGCAGCACCCGGACGGAGGCGTGCTCCCAGCCGCCCGCCCCGTAGGAGAGGCTGCCGAGGACGCGGCTCGGCGCGAGACCGCACATCTCGGTGTACGTGGAGACGCCGATGCCGAGCTGGACCGGATCGTCGCGCTCCCTGCGGTCGGCCTGCTCGGCGCGCAGCTTGTCGTAGCCGAACAGCGCGAGCGCCCGGTCGGTGGCCGCCTCGTAGTTGCCGGAGTCGTACGTGAGGCCGCAGATCGTGGTGTACGGGAACTCGGTGTGCCCGATCCAGTTGCGCCGTCTCAGCTCGATCGGGTCCATGCCCAGCTCGGCCGCCAGCTCGTCCATGATCCGTTCGATCGCGAACGTGGCCTCCGGCCGGCCCGCGCCCCGGTAGGCGTCGGTCGGCATCTTGGTGGTGAAGACGCCCGTGCAGGTGAAGTCGTAGGCGTCCATCTTGTAGATGCCGGAGTACATGAACGCGCCGAGCAGCGGCACGCCCGGCGTGACCAGCATGAGGTACGCGCCCATGTCGGCCAGCAGGTCCACCTTGACGCCCCGGACCCGGCCGTCGGCGTCGGCGGCGACGCTGATCCGCTGGAGCTGGTCGCGGCCGTGGTGGACGGTCAGGTTGCCCTCGGAGCGCGACTCCGTCCACTTGACCGGCTTGCCGAGGCGGCGCGTGATCAGCAGGCAGAGCACCTCCTCGGCGGTCACCTGGAGCTTCGAGCCGAAGCCGCCGCCCACGTCGGGGGCGATGACGCGCAGCTTGTGCTCGGGGATCCCCGTGGTCAGCGCCAGCATCACCCGCAGGATGTGCGGGATCTGCGTCGCGGAGTGGAGCGTGAAGGAGTCGCCGTCGGTCTGCGCCACCACCGCGCGCGGCTCCATCGCCGACGGGATCAGCCGCTGCTGGACGTACGTGCGGTCCACGCGCACGGGCGCGTCGCGGAAGGCGGCGTCGATGTCGCCCTGGGCGAACGTCCAGGTGAACGCCTTGTTGCCGGACTCGTGGACCTTCGGGCTGTCGTCTTCGAGTGCGGCCGTCATGTCCGTCACGGCGTCGAGGGGCTCGTAGTCGATCTCGATGGCGTCCAGGGCGTCGGCGGCCTTGTAGCGGTCGGTGGCGACCACGCAGGCGACCGCCTCGCCCGCGTACCGGACCTCCGTCACCGCCATCGGTGGATGGTCGGGGATGACGATGTCCTCGCTGACCGGCCACGCGCACGGCAGGCTGCCCTGTTCGGCGGCGAAGTCGGCGCCGCTGAAGACGGCGACCACGCCCGGCTGGGTGCGCGCCACCGACGTGTCCACCCGGGTGATCCGGGCGTGCGCCATCGGGCTGCGCAGGAACGCCACGTGCAGCAGCCCGGGGAGCTGGATGTTGTCGGTCCACTGGGTGCGGCCCGTGACCAGGCGCGCGTCCTCCTTGCGCCGCCGGGCCCGGCCGACCTCGTTCCCGCCGCCGGGGCCGCCGAGCAGGTCGCTCTCCTTGATCTGCCGGGCCACCACGCCCGCGTCGAGCTGCTCGGTCATGACGCCGCCGCCCCTTCCTGCTCCTGTGACATCTCCCGGGCGGCCCGCCGTACGGCGCGGACGATGGTGCAGTAGCCGGTGCAGCGGCAGAGGTTGCCCTCCAGTCCCTCGCGGATGTCCTCCTCCGAGGGGTCCGGGTCGTCGTGGAGCAGGTCGATCGCCGCCATGATCATGCCCGGGGTGCAGTAGCCGCACTGGAGCGCGTGCTCCTCGTGGAACGCCTTCTGCATGGGGTGCCAGCTCTCGCCGGCGGCCAGGCCCTCGATCGTGACGATGTCGCAGCCGTCCGCCTGTACGGCCAGCACCGAGCAGCTCTTGGCGCTCCTGCCGTCGAGGAGCACCGTGCAGGCGCCGCAGTTGCTCGTGTCGCAGCCGATCGGCGTGCCCGTCTTCCCCAGTCGATCTCTCAGGAAGTGGACGAGGAGAAGGCGCGGTTCCACCTCCTCGTCGTATCGGATGCCGTCGACGGTGACGGAGATTCGGGGCATTCATCCTCCCGGACAAGAGGTGAGACCGGATATCTGCGAACGTACGCCGCCGTTTGGCCCGGTCAACCCCCCAAATGTCAGGCGAGAGGGAAAGTCTGGCCCCGCTCCTCGACGGGCCTGGGACCGAATATCCGCCGCTCGTGCTCGTCGATGCGCAGGTCGTTGATGCTCGCCTCCCTCCGGCGCATCAGCCCGTCGCCGTCGAACTCCCACAGCTCGTTGCCGTAACTGCGCCACCACTGGCCGCTCGCGTCGCGGCACTCGTACTGGAAGCGCACCGCGATCCGGTCGCCGGTGAAGGACCAGAGGTCCTTGCGGAGCGCGTAGTCGAGCTCCCGCGCCCACTTGCGGGCCAGGAACCGCTCGATCTCCTCGCGGCCCGTGACGAACTCGTCCCGGTTGCGCCAGACCGAGTCGGGTGTGTACGCGAGGGCGACGGTCGCGGGATCGCGGGTGTTCCAGGCGTCCTCGGCCGCCTGCACCTTCACGCGCGCGGTCTCCTCGGTGAACGGAGGAACCGGTGGCTTCATGGCGGTCGTCCTTTCTGCGTGGCTCTGTAGGGGCGCCGCTCTCGGCCCGGTCCCGGCCCCGGAGTGCGGCTTCCCGGTCCCGATCAGTCGTGGAAGGAGATCGCCTGCACCGGGCAGAGCAGGGCGGCCTCCTCGACGGCCGGGAGCAGCGATCCGTCCGGATCGATGACGTAGTGCAGTTCGTCGTTCTCGTCGAGCTCGAACACCTCGGGTGCCGCGAAGACGCACTGGGCGTGTATCCGGCAGAGTTCCCTGTCCACCTGGACGCGCATCATCGGTTCCTCACCTGAGGGTTGAAACGGGAGTAATTTCCGAAGGTCCAGCGCAGCGGGCTCGCGCCGCCGACCTGGACCACCTCGTCGACGTCGAACTCGACCAGGCGCTGCGCGCCGGGGACGTCGCCCGGGTCCCAGTCGACCCGGGCCCGGCCCGTCAGGTGCAGCGCGTCGCCGGTGGTCCAGTCGAGGAAGAGCAGCCCGGCGGCGGGGTTCAGCTCCAGGTTGCCGAGCGTCATGTACATCGAGTTGCCGACGTAGTCGGGCCAGACCAGCCGGCGCTCGTCCACGACCCGGACGAAACCGGGGTTGCCGCCCCGGTGGGACACGTCCGAGCCGAACCCCTCCGCGTGCGTGGCGACGAAGAACGTGTCCGCCTCCTCGATCCACTCCCGGTGCCCGGGGCCGAGTGCGGCCCTCCTGTGAGTGATGGCCGTCGAGATGGCGGGCTCTTCCGCGATTTCGCGGGTCTGTAGGTACTTGGGGCAGTTTGCGTAGACCTGCTCGGTGGTGACGAGGAGGCCGTTCCCCTCTCGCCGGGCACGGCCGTTGATCCGCATCCGCCTCCGGGTCCTCGGCTCGATGGCGAGCATGCCGATGTCGTGCCCGCCGCCCTGCCCGTCGTTCCGCCCGCCGACCTGTCGGTCGTTCCGTACGGGGACCTGCCCGGCGTCGTGTCCGTCGTTCCGTACGGGGACCCGCCCGGTGGTCCGCTCGGCGTCGAAGACGCCGGACAGCGGGTCGTGCGGGCCGGGCAGCGCGTCGATCACCACCGTGCGCGGCCCCGACGCCGCGGCGAAACCGGCGGGCCCGGTCAGCGGGCCGGCCCAGACGCGCCCGTCCGGGCCGGCCGTACCGATGACGAGCATGCGCTGGGCGGCCAGGAAGCCCGCCGCCACCTCGGGGATGTCCGGCCGCGTGTTCGCCGACCCCCAGTTTTCGGCCCGGACGCCCGCGCGGCGCTGTACCGCGACCTCTCCGGTGTGCCGCATCCTCGTCTCCTTCCCCGACGACCGTTCGATGCCAGTTGCCCTGATGCCGGTTTCTAGAAGAAACCGCAGGTCGGAGCGCCCGGTGTGGGGGCGGGCCGCTCGTCGGCGCCGGTGGCGGCATAGATCTCCAGGCGGATGCCGTCGGGATCCTCGAAGAACACGCCGCCGGAGGACGCGCCCTCGCCGTGCGGTACGACGCCGTCGTGGAACACGGTGACGCCGGTCTCCCGGACGGCGGCCTCGGCCCTGCGTACCGCCTCGATGTCCGGGACCTCGAAGGCCAGGTGGTGCAGGCCGGGGATCCCCGTGCCGAACCTGCCCTCGCTCTGCTCCCAGAGGGTCAGCATCAGCGTGCCGTCGAGTGCGAGGAAGGCGAAACGCCGCCCCTCCTCGCGGGACTCGCCGACGACGTCGAAGCCGAACACCTTGACGTAGAACGCCGTGGACGCGTCGAGGTCCGACACGTTGAGACCGACGTGGCCCGTCTTGAAGGTCATGGGACTGCTCCTCACCATTCCTAACGGATTGATCCGTTAGGAATATAACGGATTCTGCGGATTGGCTCCGTTATATGTGAGTGTCATACGTCACACAACATGCGATTTGTGTCATCTGTGCGCCCCACTACGGCAGCGGAGGGCCTGACGCATGACATGGGGCACCGGCCGGGCCACGAGACCGGTCGGCGCCGGCCTCTCCGGAGTCATGGCCGGTCGTCGCCCGCGGTGATGAGGTGTCCGGAGGTGATGCGGCAAACCCGCGGCTGTGCAGCGCCGCCGCGCGCGGCCCGGTCAGCGGGTCGGTGCGGGGTGCCGGTGCGGGGGCCTCAGTGTGCTTTGTGCTGCCGGTAGTGCCGTGCGGCACGGGCGCGGTTGCCGCAGGCGACGGAGCACCATTCCTGCCGTGCGTGGTCCTTGACGAAATAGAGCACGCAGCGCGGGGCGGGGCAGGTCCGCAGCCGCTCGCGGGAGGGACCGGCGAGCAGCTCGATGGCGGAGCCGGCGAGGGCGGCGCGGACCCGCGCGGACTCGCTCGCCGGATCCGCCGGGACGATCGCGAGGTTCGGCGCGCCGTCGGCCGGCCAGTCGAGCCGGGGCACGAGCGGCACCGCCGCCGCCGTGGCGTTCACCAGGTGGAGCGCCTCCGCGAACGGCGGCAGCAGATGCGCGTCGGCGCTGCTGGGCGGCTCCGGGGAGACGGCGCGGGCGAACAGGGCGCGCACCGCCTGGCGCAACTCGACCACCTCGGCCCGCAGCGTCTCGTCGGCGACGAAGGAGGTCGCGTCGAGCCCGAACACGTCGGCGTGCGCTCGTCCCCAGGCCGTCATGCCCGCGACGTCGGCCAGGGTGTCCGTCAGGCCCGTACGGCTCGCGCGGATGGTGCTGACGAGGTCCAGGGCCAACATCGTTCCAGTCTAACGGGGGGTGGCGGGTCGTTCCGTGAGACGGCCGGCCGGTCTCAGCGCCTGCGCACGGCCGACGCGATGATCGCGACGAAGGCGGAGAAACCGAGGCCGACGATGAGGACCAGCAGCATCATGAGCGCGTCGGGCGTGGGCCCGATCATGTAGCGGACGCCGATCCCGATGAACAGCAGGCCCCCCAGGAGGGCCAGCCAGTCGGTCGGATGGGTCAGACGGGTACGCCGCTCGGGGTCACGCGCCACTGGGCACCTCCACGTTGATCCGGTTCGGCACACGCGGCTCGGCCGGCGGGGTGTCGCCGCTCCCGCGCGTCTTCCCGTCGAGGAGCCTGTCCAGCGGGTCCGGGACGCGCTCGGGCTCGTCGCCGCTCCGGCGCACGTCCACGTCGCCGATCCCGGCCTTGACGTACAGCTCGATCGTCGGGGCGTCGCCGGAGGACTTCTCCGGCTCCAGGATCCGGCTGAACTGGACGTCCATGCCGTCCTCCACCCTGTGATCGATCTTGACCTCGCCGATCCGGGCGTGTCCGTGGACCTCGACCCGTGCGTCGGGCGGCACGATCACCACAAGCTGCCCGATCGAGACGGACGCGTCGAAGCGGGTGCGCGAGCCGGGCGCCAGCTTGAGGTCGCTCAGGTCGAGCCTGCCCTCGCCGATCCCCACGGCGTACTCCCTGCCCGGCTGTGAGATCTCGCTCGGGTGCCAGGTGAAGGAGCCGACGCTCTTGGGGAAGCCCCCCAGCGTCGACCCCGCGACGAGGGCCAGCGACACGATGACCCCGGCGGCGACCAGTCCTGCCCCTCGTCCGAACCACGTCGCGATGAGCAGGCCCGTGCCGATGGTGGCGAGGACCGCCCCGCCGATCACCGGCATGCTCGGAGAACCGGTGCTCTGCTGCACCGCGACCATGATCCCTCCAACGATCAGGGCGAGGCAGATGGTCAATCCGCCGATGAAGGACTTCGACTTGGGCTGCCGGGCCGGCTTGCGGGGGGCGGGCTCCTCCACGCCCCGCAGGTACGGCGAGTCGACGGGCGGGTAGGGCGTGCGGCCGTATCCCGCGTAGGGGCCGTGCGGCGCGAACGGCTCGCCGGACGCGTAGTCGTACGGGCCGCGCCCGGCCTCCCTGGCCAGGTCCGAGAGCCGGCGGAAACCGGGCCCGGCGTTCCCGCCGGGGGCCGGAGGCGTGACGGGGGGACGCGGCGGCGCCTCGGCCGCGAAGGGAAGCGGCGCCTCCCGCGTCGGCGTCGCCGGGGCCCCCTCGGCCGGAGGCGTACCCGGGTTCTTCTCGGTCGTGGACGTGACCGGAGCGGCCGTGACGCCGTCGCCCGGGGACGGAGCCGCCGTGGCGGCGGCCTCCTCGGCCGTGGTGTCGTCCGCTGTGGTGTTGCCGGCCGGGGCCGGGGGAGCGGGCGGCGTCAGCGGCATCGTGACGCCCTCCCGGGCGGCCGCGGGCGCCTCGGCCGCGAGGGCGCGCCCGCTCGCCTCGCCCGCCGTGTCCTCCGGGGCGTCGGCCGTGGCGCGGACCGTGGTGCCGGCCTCGTCGCGGGTCGCACCGCCCGCGCTCGGCTCGCTCTCGATC
>NZ_BBYM01000013.1:0-168359 GCF_001570405.1 Microtetraspora niveoalba
TTTCACGTCTATCCGGTGGCTGGCTGAGCGGTTCGGCTGGAGTTTGAAATCGGGGCCGTGGTCAACCTGGCGGCCCGGCTATCGCGCCGGGTGAGCGGGGTTCCACGGGCCCTCAAGGTGTCCTTCCCTGATCGTCGGGGTGGCTTTGTGCTGGTCAGGTCGGGGCCGGGAGTGCCTGGAGCCGGGTAATGGCTGCGACCAGTTGGCTGGCCCAGGGCCAGGACGCGGCGATGCGCAGGCGCAGGCGCCGACCACCACGGACCAGCCGGGCGGCAACGGCGAACAGGCGCAGCCTCAGGCGTTTGGGCTCATACCGGCGAGCGGAAGTGCCGTGTAGGGCGAGCATCTGCGTCCAGGCGAGGAGTTCACAGGCCAGCGCGACAATCTCCACCCAGATCTGGTTTTGAGTGAAGTCACGCAAGGGCAGGTTGCGTAGGCCGGTGTCCTTGGCGGCGCGGATGCGGTCCTCGCAGCGGGCGCGGCGACGGTGGCGTAACTCCAGGTCAGCGAGCTGACCGTGCCGGGTGTTGGTGATGAAACACGTGAAGCGGTGCCCGTCGATGTCGGTGAAGCGCAACTGCGCGCCCGGATGGGGCCGCTCCTTGCGCACGACGACCCGCATCCCCTTCGGCCAGGAGGAAAGGTCGAGCAGGCCGGTCAGCTCGGCGACCCAGGCACCAGCCCGGACCTTGCCGTCTGCGTCGTAGGCGGGTGTCCACGCATCGGGCGGCAAGGTGAGGATCGCCTGCTGGATGTCGTCGGTGAGGGTGAACCCGATGGAGTAGGCGAGCCGCCGTCCTGGGCGAGTGAGCCAGGTGAGGAACTCGTGGGTGCCGCCGCCGGAGTCTGTGCGGATCAGCACCTGGCGGCGGCGCTGTTTGGGGAGCTGCGCGAGTGCCAGCCGGGTGGCGTCGATGTGATCGAGTGCGGTGTTGGAACCGGCGTTGCCTGGCCGTAGCACGATGGCGAGGGGCTCACCGGCCCCGTCGGCGCCGTGGTCGGCGAAGACGGTCATCGGGTGGAAGCCGAAGGTCTTCTTCCAGGTCGGCGTGGCCTGGTCCTTGTCGGAGTGGGCGATGACGATGGTGGCGTCGATGTCGATGGGGATCAGCTCGCCGTCTGTGCCGGGCGCGTGCTGTCCGGCGAGGGTCCAGGCTTGCCGGCGGGCGACGGCACGTGCGGCGCGGATGGCTTTCAGCGCCCGGGCGGGGTCGGCAGCGAGCCGGTCGATCAGGCGGGAGACGGTCGGGTCGGAGGCTACATGGCCGAACAGTTCCGGCTGAGAGCGCAGTATCGCGATGTCGGCCAGGCAGTCCCCGCCGAGAGCCAGGCTGATGGCCAGGTCGGTGATGACCTTGCCGGGATCGTGGACGGCCCGTGGTGGCCGCCATCGCTCCAACTGGGCTGATAGGGCCTTGTTCAGGCCGGTGACCCGCAGTGTCTCCAGCAGGAGAAGCCCACCGGCTTGGGAGACGAGTCCCGCTCCATCGGCGGAGACCACGATCTTGCGTTGGGAACCGATAGTCTGCACGTGAAAAGTGCCTTCTGAATTGGCGCGGACAGGACTCTCGACAAGCCCGATCCTCCCAGTTCAGAGGCGCTTTTCTCATGTAAACGATCAACCTCGGAGAAATTCACCGCGAAAGCCCGAGGCTAATGATGGCATCGGCCGTGGTGGTCGCGTCAGGATCGGACAAAGCTTGACGGAGGCAGTCGGTGATGGTGAGCCGAGTGGCCTGGTTTTCCAGCTCGCTCCCGTTCTCTCCACACAGCAGCTTCCCGCCGGTGGCGGTGGACGCCAGCGCTATGAACGCGACCAATCCTGCGCGACGGGAACGATCTTCGGTCAGCCACGCAGAGACCGCGCTTCGTACTTTCAGCGGATGTGCCTGTGCGAGGGCGACGAGGGCACCGGTGAGTGCCTCGCTGCCGTATGCCGAGTTCTGGGATGCGAGGCAGAGCCGCACCAGGGCGCGTTCGGGCATCGCTTGTCCGAATGAGCCGCCGCAGACCTCTGCAACAAGGTTGATCACTTGCTGTCCAGGTGAGCCATACAGCCAGGTGTAGAGGCGGCTGCGCACATAGGAGCCGAAGCGTTCGTCAAGTGTGGCGGCCGAGAGCGCGCGGACGGCCAGGGAACGACGCCGCGGCGCAAGTATGTCGCGCAGTTGCTTGAGTATTTCACCGTCGCGATGATGGACCGCCAGCTCGACGAGGGCATCGACGACACGGGTCGCATCGTCTTCTCGGAGTTCCGTGGCCTGTGTCACAGCCCACTCTGTGAGGAGCTTTCGCTGCGTGGGGAACTCGTCCCACAAGTGGTGAAGGGCCGCAGTGGGGAGCCCGTGGTTTTCCGGGGCGATCCGGACGCGCTCTCCATCCTCTTTCATCTTGGCATTGGCGAAACGTGTGGATGAGATCGTGCCGCTGAGGATCGCTTTGGGGGTCCGTGAATCCCCCAAATTGGTGAGAAGAGCGTCTGACATTCGCAGCACAGACTCACGTCGGCCTCCGTCGCACAAGGCACCCGCCCAGAAGACCGCCCTGTCGTAGAGATCATCCGGGAAGTCGTTCTCAAACCAGGACGTCCACCCGCTGTACTCGTCGCAGATGCGCCGGGGATCAGCGTCATCGGAGGTGGCGATCATCTTGGCGAGTCGACGGGCATCCTCCGCTCTTGGCGCCGATTGCCAGATGGGCTGGAAGACCTCCTCGTCCAGAATGGCGTGGCGGTGCATTGCGCCATGTGCCCATAGCTCGCGCTCCACCAGCGTCTTGGCATCAGGAGAACCGAGTGTCACCGTGACGCTGCGAGCTTCGTCGGCCCATGGACCGCTCCATGCGCTTTCCGTGGTGATCACTACTAGGTAGGAGTCGTGCTGCTTCCGGTTTGCCGACCAATTGAGGAGAGCCCTACCGAAGTCCGCCTTTGGCTGCTTTTCTGCGGGTTCGGACATGTCCAACAAGCAGCCGCCTGCCGGGATGTTCTGCAGGTGCTTCGTGTGCGGTTGCGTCCAGGCGGTTTCCAGGTCGTACAGCTTGGAGGCCTGGCAAAGGTCGAGCAGGAGCCGCAGGGCGGCCGTACGACGTCCACTCCCAGCAGGGGCGAGGAGTACGACGATTCCGTGGTCCCCGAGTTTCTGTCGAGCTTTCTCCCATCCCTCACTCGGTGGCACGAAGCGCCCTTCCCTGCATGCCGCGAGGTCTTCGTCAGGGACAGGAAGAGGCTCAACGTGGTCGCCGTAGTAAGTGTGGAACTGTTGCCTTACGGCGGCGAACGTGGTGTTTCTTTCTCCGTTGACCACAACGGAGACCTCCGGAGTGACTGCACCAGGCGGAGGTACCGCAACTCCCTCGCCTGCCGCCGTAGATGACATGGCTGAGGCCTCGCCGGAGTGATCAGACTCTGCCACCACGGGCCACACACGGTCTTCGCGAGCCGAGCTGGGGAGATCAGTAGAGGGAAGGTTGTTCATTGGGGGGTCACCTCTGATGTCGATCGGATGTTGTTCGTTGTTCGGGATGCTCAGAGACTGCGGAAGTCGATGTTTTGGAAACTCTGACTCTCTGCGACCCAGGTAGGGCCCGATCCGTTGTTAGTGATCGAAATGCTTGAGGTCTTTTCGGCATTCCCTGATGCCGAGCCTGCGACGGGCTCATCATTCAGGTCGAACTGAATACCAAACCTACTCCGAAGCGCGCGTTGCAAAGAGTTCGCGTCTATTTGGCCAGCTCGAGGACCGTACTCCTGGGCCAGTTGGCACAAGTGCGCGAATACATCGGTGGCACGCAAGCCTTCCGGAATTGCCGCCGCAAGCTGGTCTATTTCCGCTCGCGAATCACGCCCATCGGGGCCTAGGTCGACTTGCCAAACGTGCAGCGCACTGAGCACTTGATGCGCGAGAGCCGCTGCCTCATCTAGATCATGAGTGGAAGCTGCAGCGGCGACGGCGGTGACGATGTGGCCATGGCGACCCCTGATTTTGCTGCTGGTGACGTTCTCTTCCAGCAAGGCGCGCAATGCCAGATGGTCTGGCGTTGCGCGAGCCATCTCGGCCACCTCCCTCAGCTCCTTCACCTCTCCGGCCGGCTCGCCCGCCACCAGGCCCAGGCGTAGGGTGCCGTCCGCGATGCTGTTCTGGTGCCCCCGGATGGCACGAAGTGCTGCCGCCATGACCTTGACAAAATCTGGGTCCTTGCCGCGAATGTTGATCTTCTGCTTGACCTGCATTTGGATACGCGGCCCATTCGGGGCCGGGGAACTGTAGGCGACGATGTCATCCAGATCGTGGCCCGTAACTTGCTGCTGCAGCCCGACCCGGTCGAGCGGAAGTTGAATACCAATAGGGACGTGAGCTCCCCGCAGAAGCCGACTGAACATGATTGCCGCGAGCTGGTACTCGAAGATCGTCCCTGCTCCGCCGGTGGCTTTCGGGGAAGACGGCCGGTCGCTCACAGTAGATCACCTTCCTATTCTGATGACACCATTTGACTGCCAGGCCAAGCGTACGATCCGCCACCGACAGAATTGCATCAAGCCTGCGGCTCACAACACAGCAGGCGACTTCTCCCCTATCCAGCTCAACCGGAACTTGTAATTTGCTCAGCCGTTATTCCAGGCTAGAAAATACGTTCGAGACAGTTGAGAGGGCAGACGGATATTTACGACACTCGGCGCGCGACGTCGATGGCCAAGGAAGCATGATTGCTCGATGATTGCTCGCGCCATCGTTGGGATGGTTGCTCGGTGGTTGCTCGTGTGTACGCGACACGGGGAGAGACGGTCCGTCACAGCACGGCACATCAGCGGGGACAACTGCGGACGGACGGATAAAAATCGGCACGCCGAGGCACAGGTTGGCATTGATCAAGGCGACTCATAATCCGTGGGTCGTGGGTTCAAGTCCCACCCGCCCTACTCAGTTTGATCAGTGAATATGGCTTCTGACCTGCGCTTTCTCGATGCCGGGCGGATCTCGGCCCGAGAAGCAGGCCCCCGTTGGTTGCTCGTTGTTTGCTCGCGTGTACGGGTCCCCCCACCGCCAACCAGCGGACTTCAGCATGGTTCGGCCACCGGCCTGTGTACGACCCGCGCACGTGGTAGATCACTTGATCGCCGATAGGACAGACCACGGAGACGATCAAGAGAAGTCCACAACTGAACACCCCGTCGGAAATCAGGCGGAATGCGGTGCTCCAGCCGTCCTCCGTCGGGTCGGAGTAGGCGGGGGCGTCGGGATGCTCGGCGGCGACCTGGTGCGGTGATGGTCTCCGGCCGCGCCTCGGGGGTGGGGGCCATGATGTCGTCGAACCGTTCGGTTACCGTCTCGATAGTCAGGCCGGGCTCGTGGATGCCCTGGGTGGTGACGATGGCGAGCCGGTTGAGGGTGCCGGTCCGCGGCGTTGAAGACCTCGCCGCTCACCTGGCAGGAGGGGTGGGTGAGGTAGGCGGCCACCGGGGCCACGTGCTCGGGCAGCGGGAGGCTTTCCGCATGGTGCTCGACGGTGTCCGCACGGTCGCCGCGATCCGCCACGCCATGGAGGCGATGCCGCTGCCCGCGGATCTGCCCGTCATGGCCATCACCCAGGACCATCTGATCGACGCGCCGTGGGGGGAGATCCCGCTGCGCGTCCACCGCCCGACCCGCGACGAGCACGCGTCGGTGCTGGTCTACTTCCACGGGGGCGGCATGTGCCTGGGTTCCAACCACTCCTTCGAGCCGCTGGCCAGGCACCTGGCCCACCACAGCGGCGCCACGGTGGTGTCGGTCGGATACCACCTCGCGCCGGAGTCGCCCCCCGGGCCAGCGACAAGGCCGTTGTTGGCCCGGCACCGACCGCCATGGCATTGCCACCCAGGTCGGCGTCGAAAGCCCGCGCCCACCACAGCACCTGCCTCGGCCCGCTTCCGGCTGGCCAGGATCACGGCATTCGGTCACATAGCCCCACAAGCCTGGAAGGTGCCTTGATAGCGTGGAGATGGAGTCATAGCCGTTCTTCACGCCAGGTTTCGCGGGTGAGCATGAACGATCTCGCTCGTGAGCTCGGGATGAGCAAGAAGAGGATCCACCGTCATTTTCCGGCGAGGCGCAGCCTGCCAGTGCTGGATCGGCAGTCCGCGGCGGTGAGCACACGCTGGTGTTGGCGGCCGAGGACGTAGAAGGGCAGCCGTTCGGTGTCTGGGCACAACGTTCCTGATCACGGCAGGCAGCAAGCCCAGGCGGATCAGCGCGGCTCAGCCCGCGACGAAACAGGGCGATGCTGCGCCAGTACGTGGAGCAGCGTGTGGGCACAGTGGTCTACCGGCGACTCGACGAGCTGTTCCGGGACGGGCATCGGCGAGGGCTCTGGTGGCGCCCGGCTGAGCCGCTGATTGAGATCACCCGCGGCTCGTCGGAGCGGCTGCCCACCTCGCAGCTACCGCGCGAACTCGCCGGACCGCGGCCGATCCGCCACGGAGCGCCCGTCGACACCATTCTCTACGGGGCGACCCGCTCAACACACGATGAACAACTCCGGGCGGTCATTCGCCGACAGCCCGCGATGACGAACAGGAGGGGGCCGTGGCTGGGGCGACCGGCAGGGTGGCATTGGTGACAGGGGCCAGCCACGGAATCGGAGCGGCCACCGCACACCTTCTGGCCGCGAGAGGAATGCGGGTGGTGGTCAACTACCTCCACAGCGACACGGCAGCCGAGGAGGTCGTGAGCGGCATCGAGGCAACAGGCGGCCGGGCCATGGCCGTACGGGCCGACGTGCGCGAGGCAGCGGCGGTCGAGAGCATGATCGAGCAGGTCCAGGCGGCATGGGGCGGCATCAGTGTGCTCGTGCACAACGCGCTCATCCCATATGTGATCAAGCCGTTCCAGGACATGACGTGGGAAGAACTGGGCGGCAAGCTCGACGACGAGATGCGTGCGGCGGTCGCGGTCACCAAAGCCGTCCTGCCCGCCATGACCGAACAGGGCTGGGGACGCATCATCTATCTCGGCACGGGCCTCAGCCGCCGGCCCCGGGAGGGCATGATCGCACTGGGCACGGCCAAAGCCGCACTGGCGCAGTTCGCCCGGTACCTCGCCCAGGAACTGGGCCCGCGGGGCATCACCGTCAACGTTGTCGAGCCCGGCCCGGTGGAGGACACCCGCATGGCGGATGTGCTCGACGAGGAGCACAAGCAGCGGCAGGTGGCCGCTACTCCCCTGGGCCGCCTGGCACACCCGGGCGACGTCGCCCAAGCGGTCGCGTTCTACGCCAGCGAGGAAAGCGCCTTCATGACCGGTACCACGGCCGCGGTCAACGGCGGGATGTTCATGTACTGACGCCCCGGTCCTCCACGCCCGGGGCCCGTGACAGGATCAAGGAAAAACGTTCATGTATCTGATCGATCTCGCCTACGTCGGGCGGGGCCTGCACGAGGAACTGGTCACCTACATCGCCGACCAGCAGGGCTACTACGCCGACGAAGGCGTCCACGTCGCGCTGCGCGACGGCTGCTCCCGGAGTGAGCAGTGGCTGCGCCACGGAGCCACCATCGGGCTCGGCCGGGCACTGTTGTCCCGACTGGTCGACGGCATCCCCTGGGTCGCACTCAATGTCAACACCCACCGCCCGCTGTTCTGGTTCCTCGCCTGCCCCGGCTTGACCTCCCTGGCCGACCTGGCCGGCCGACGGCTGGCGGTACACGCCCCCCACACCGCACCTGGGTGCTTCGCCCGGATCGTGCTGCGCCAGGTCGGCCTCAATCCGGACCATGACGTCCACACCATCGTCCGTTCGCCCGGCGACTACGGCATGGACCTGCGCTGGCTGCGCGACGGCAGGATCGACGCCGCCCTGGTCGGCAGCACCATGGCGCCGGAAGCGATAGCCGCCGAGCACGGCTGGCAGGTGCTGGCCTGGGTGGGCGACCACTTCCAGATCCCCACCGTGGGCGTGGCCGTCGACCCCACCTACATTCACCCGGATGGCCCCGCGGTCCAGGCCGTCGTACGAGCCCACCGGCGCGCCCTGCAGGTGATCCACAACGAACCCGACACCACAGTGCGGCACATCCGGACGTTCCTCGGCCGACACACCGCAGACGAAGCCCGAGCCCACTACGAGACGTTCATCGCACCGTATTTCACCACCGACGGCCAAGCCGACCTCGCCGTCGGCGCCACCGCGATCACTGCGGTCGCCGCCGAACTCGGCGTCCCCGCCACCGTCACCGCAGCCGAGTTCTACCGCACCGCGACCACCCACCCCAGGAGCCCGGCGACGCCGGTGCTGCCGGAGCACACACGGTACCTCTAGAGCAGCTGGGTTGGCCGCCTGCTCCACGCTCTCGCGCAGCGATCAGCCGAGTGATCTCCGGTGCCACGGGCAACATTGAGAAGGGCATGCAGTCACGAGCGCCGGTCACGTCCCGTTGAGTGGTGTAACTCCAGCCGATCATGTGAGGCCGGCGAGTTGTGTCGAGACGTTGTGACTATGACGCGGCCAGAGCGGTCGGCGCCAGCGATTCGGTCAGATCTCCGTGCAGACCGCCGGTCGTGGTGGCGAGTTGGGCCATCGACCCCTCCGAGAGGTAGCGGCGATCGCTGACCTTCAGTGCCCCTCGGGCGCCGCGTCGAACCCGCAGGCAGGAGGAACTCACTCACCAAGCCTGCGGACCATCAAGAGCATGGCCGCGTCGTCAAGCAGGGGGCCTCCGGTGTGCTGGACCAGGTTCGCGCGCAGCGCGTCCAGCGCACTTTGGGGATCATCGGCCAGGAGGAGCGGAGCGCGCTCAAGGAGAGGATAGAAGGTCCCGGCGCGGTCTCGGGCCTCGACGACCCCGTCGGTGAAGAACAGGATCCGATCTCCTTCACCGAACGCGACCCGATACGGCTTGGGCCGGTCGGAGTCAAGGGACGACAACCCGAGCGGGAGCCCATCCTCTGGAGGCTCCGCGACACTGACCCGGCCATCCGCGCCGATCAGTAACGGTGCAGGGTGGCCACAGTTGAGCAATGAGATCTCGTTGTCGTGAACTTCGGCCACGATCGCCGTGACGAACTTCTCCCCACCCAGATGCCTGGCCAAGCTCGCCTCCAGCCGATCCCCCACCTCCGCGAGTTCGGGCTCGTCGTACGCCGCTTCGCGAAAAGCGCCGAGCACCCAGGCGGCCGTCTCCACGGACTCCAGGCCCTTGCCCTGCACATCCCCGATGAGCATGCGTACACCGTGAGGTGTGGTCACCACCTCGTACAGATCACCCCCGATCTGGGCTTCGGCGGCGGCCGACGTGTACGAAAGGGCGATACGAAGATCGGCGGCCCTGCGCGGCACCGGCCGCAACAGCACGCGCTGGGCGGCTTCGGCAACCAGTTTGACGTTGGCCAGCTCACGCTCTCGCTTCAGCCGTAGTCGACTGGCGAGCGCACTGGCCGCGGTCACGCTGAAGATGATCGCGATGGTCACGTTGTTTTGCCATCGAAAGAGCAAGCCGTTGTAGTACGCCAGGGGGAGGCAGATCACAAGCGCGACCGCACCCACGGCGGCGGTACGCCGAACGCTGCCGGAGACCGACGCGAAGGTGGGGCCCAGTGTGAGAAGCGGCAGGAACCCGAGAGAAGGACCGGCCAACAGATCGACCAACGCCACTGTCCCACTACGCCAGTACAAGAGTTATGCCCCATGTCAGGAGCAGCCGAGCGTGCCAGTCGCCGTCATCATCGCGTACAACGATGAAGAGACCCGGCCTTGGCCTGCGGCCCCTTGCCTCAGACAGGCCGCGGAAGCACGGCGGAAGTGACATGACGGCGTTGGACTCCGCCACGCGTCGGGCAGGGAGGAGGCGCGTCAAGGAGCGGCTCGCGGCATGAAGCGCACGAACGGAATCTGAAGCCCGACCTCGTGATAATCCTCCGCACTTCCGTCTACGGCGAAGCCCATGATCGCGCAGAGCCTGCGGGCAGCGGCCGGGTGTCGCGGCGCGTATCCGAGGCTGCCGTCAAGGCCGGGCGAGGACGGTGATCCGTGCAATCTTGATGATCACTAGGATACGCCGAATGATCATCAGACGACGCCCGGCCGCTGCCTTGCTCGGCATGCTGGCCGCCCTCTCCATATTCGGTTCGCCCCCCGCTCACGCCGACGAGACCACCCCGAAGGAACCGCCCAAGGTCGAGCTGGTCCTCGACATCAGCGGCTCGATGCGGGCGCGCGACATCGAGGGCCGCAGCCGGATCTCGGTGCTCCAGCAGGCCTTCAACGAGGTGCTGGACGCGCTGCCCGCCGAGGCCCAGGTCGGCATCCGCGTCCTCGGCGCCACCTACCCCGGCAAGGTCAAGGCCGTGGGCTGCAGGGACACCCAGCAGCTGGTGCCGATCGGCCCGATCGACAAGCTGGAGGCCAAGACCGCCGTCGCCACCCTGCGCCCCACCGGCTTCACCCCGGTGGGCCTGGCGCTGCGCGCCGCCGCTCGGGACCTCGGAACCGGCGAGACCACCCGCAGAATCGTCCTGATCACCGATGGCGAGGACACCTGCGCCCCGCCGGACCCGTGCGAGGTCGCCCGGGAGCTCGCCGCGCAGGGCACCCACCTGGTAGTGGACACCCTCGGCCTGACCCTCAACGACAAGGTGCGCAGGCAGCTCACCTGCATCGCCTCCGCCACCGGCGGCACCTATACCGCCGTCACCAGCAAGACCCAGCTGAGGAACCGGATCACCCAGCTGGTGGACCGCGCCGCGACCACCTACACCCAGACCGCGGCTCAGGTGGACGGCACCGACAACTGCACCCGCGCCCCGCTCCTCGGCCCCGGCGCCTACACCGACCGGGAGAAGTTCCAGGAGCACCGCTGGTACCGGGTCCAGGTACGCGACGGGCAGGAGCTGCGGGCCTCCGTCAGCGTCTCCCTGGACCGCGCGCTCAACCGCGACTACGGCGTGCTGCTGCGGGCCGTCTCCCAGGACGGCCGGGAGCTGGTCCGCGGCACCGACGCGGGCAGCGGCCGCACCGATGTGCTCTCCACCGGCCTGCGCTGGTCCGCCGAGCAGGACGCTCCCGAGCAGACCGTCTGCCTGGTGGTCAGCAACTCCTTCTCCTCGCCCACCGCCACCACCGCCGCAACGCCCGGTATGCCGCTGGAGCTGACCGTCGGCCTGGTCGACTCCTCCCCCGCCCCCGACGGCCCGGACCTGGGCCGCGGCTGGGGGCTGCTCGGCCTGCTGGCCCTCGCCGGTCTGGTGGGTGGCCTGGTCTTCGGCTGGCTGGCGCGCTGGCGGGTCGCGATCTGGATGGAGAACTGACGATGCGTACAACTTTCGTCCACCGCTGTGCTGGGGCGCTGTCCGTCGCCGCGGCCGCACTGCTGCTCTCTGCCGGTCCGGCCGCCGCCGACACCGCCTCGCCGGCGCCGTCCCCGTCGGAGAGCCTGGCACCGGTGACCAGTGCCGGATCCTCCTTCCTCACCGCGACCGCCGTCCAGCCCGGACAGCCGGTGCAGTTGGCCGGCTCCATCGGCGACTACCTCTACTGGTCGTTCACCTCCGTAGCCGGGCGGACCGACAAGGTCGCGATCACCGTCACCCTGCCGCCCAGAGCCTCCCGGCACGGCGCGTCGAGCTGGGCGGTGGACGTCTTCGACGGGCTCCGCCGCCGCCAGGCCTGTACGGCGGGCGCCCAGACGCCGACCGCCAAGGCCGACGCCGCGTCGGTCACCCTGGGCTGCACTCTGCGGCAGGTCCGCGCCTGGGCCGAGCCGTGGTCCGGTGACCCGCTGCCCGGCACCTACTACGTCCGGCTGGCCGTCACCGAACTGCCCGAGCAGGATCTGGGCCTGCCGATGCAGGTGGCGATGCGGATCACCGCCCATGACAGCGACGACACCCAGCCGGAGGGCGGCGAGCTCAAGACCCCGCTGACCCAGCCGGTCGCCGCCGGAACGGTGCAGACCTCGGCGCCGCCGGTCGCGGCCGAGGAGAAGAAGGGCATCGGCTGGAGCTGGGACTGGCTCCCCGACCTGTCGACCCGCTGGGCCTGGACCGCCGCCGGCGGTGCCATCGCGGCCGTCACCGGCGTCGGCGGCTACAGCCTCACCCGGCATCCGCGTCGGCGTCGGCGCAGCCCGGAGCCCGACAGCTTCAACCGTCTCTCGGGAGCCACCTCGCGCTTCACCGACGACTGATCAAGGTTGACGGCGCCGACCCGGCACCACCCGGGCGCGGCGGCACCGACCCACCATCGTGAAGAAGTTTTTCGCTAACTGTCGCCAATATGAAGAAACTTATTGACATCGCGATCTCCGCTTCGCAGTCTGTCTGCACCGGATCCCCAGCCGAGGAGCGTTCGTGCGACGATCGTCCCCCCTCCGCCTGGCGGCCGCGGCCATCGTGGCCGTCGGCGGCCTTTCCCTCCCCCAATCCGCCTCGGCGGCACAGGCCGCTCCCGACGAGCGGCAGGCCGCCTTCGCCGAGGCCGCCAAGGCCTACAAGGTGCCCGAGAGCGTCCTGCTCGGCGTGTCCTACCTGGAGTCACGCTGGGACGCCAACGCGGGCCTGCCGAGCAACTCCGCGGGCTACGGTCCGATGCACCTCACCGACGCCGCCGCGCTGACGACCGAGAACCACCACGTCGACGGTGCCGAGGACCCCCGCGGCGACGACAGCCGCCCCCTCTCGGCCCCCGAGGAGACCCCGGCGCCCGCCGAGATCCCCATCTCGCTCAGGACGCTGGAGAAGGCGGCCGAGCTCACCGGCGCGAGCCGCGATGAGTTGCGCGCCGACCCGGCCGCGAACATCCGCGGCGGCGCGGCCCTGCTGGCCGACTACCAGAAGCAGCTCGGCGCGCCGCTCAGCGACGACCCGGGCCAGTGGTACGGCGCGGTGGCCCGCTACTCGGGCGCCACCGAGGCCGACGCCGCGAGGTTCTTCGCCGACGAGGTCTACGCCACGATCGAGACTGGCGCCGAGCGGGTCACCGACGACGGCCAGAAGGTCGCGCTGAAGGCGGCACCTGGTCTGCGGAAGATGGACAGCTGGCTGGACAAGCTCGGCCTGCGCCGGCCCGTCCGCGACGGCGTCGAGTGCCCGCCCACGATCTCGTGCGAGTGGATCCCCGCCCCCTACCAGGCCCTGCCGAACGGGAGCTACGGCAACCACGACCTGTCGAACCGGCCGGTCAACCAGCAGATCGAGTACATCGTCATCCACGACATGGAGGGCTACTTCGGCCCCTCCGTGAACCTGGTGCAGAACCCCGCGCGACCCGCGAGCTGGCACTACTCGCTGCGCTCCGTCGACGGGCACATCGCCCAGCACGTCAAGACCAAGGACGTCGCCTGGCAGGCGGGCAACTGGTACGTCAACGCCAAGTCGATCGGCCTGGAGCACGAGGGCTTCCTGCGCACGGGCGGCGCCTGGTACACCGAGGCGATGTACCGTACCTCGGCGAAGCTGGTGCGCTACCTGGCCAAGCGCTACGGCGTCCCGCTCGACCGGGCGCACATCATCGGTCACGACAACGTGCCCGGCACGATCGCGTCCACCGTGCAGGGCATGCACGAGGACCCGGGCCCCTTCTGGGACTGGGCGCACTACTTCCAGCTTCTCGGCCACCCGCTGCACGGCACCGGCGGCCCGACCACCGAGTCGGTGATGATCCTTCCCGACTACGACAAGAACCAGCCGTACTACTACGGCTGCGACAAGGAGAACCCCGAGGCCGCCTGCCTGCCGCACGGCTCGGCGTCGATCTGGCTGCGCACGGAGCCGCGTGAGGACGCCCCTCTGGTCAAGGACATCGGGAAGCACCCGACCGGCGACTCGCTCTACAGCGTCTACGACCACAGCGCCCGCGCCGCCACCGGCCAGCGCTACGCCGTGGCCGACCGCCAGGGCGACTGGACGGCGATCTGGTACCTCGGCCAGAAGGCGTGGTTCCACAACCCCGCCTCCCAGCCCACCGCGGTGCCCTCCAAGGGCCTGATCGTGACGCCCAAGCCGGGCCTGGCGAGCGTCCCGATGTACGGCAGGGCGTATCCGGAGGCGGAGGCCTACCCCGCGGACGTGCCCTACCAGGCGATCTCCCCGCTGCAGTACACCTTCCCCGCGGGTCAGCGCTACACCGTCGGCCTGACAGCGGTGGGTGAGTACTACCGGGCGGTGACGCTGGACCCGTCCCGGCACACGGTGGTCCGCGGGAACCTGAAGTACTACCAGATCCAGTTCGGCCACCGCGTGATGTTCGTCAAGGCCGACGACGTCGTGGTGTCCGCCACCTGACAGCCACCCGCCGGATCCGCGGTCTCCGCCACCTGACGGAGCGCCCGAGAACCATCCAGGGAGCCGGGGCAGCCGCCCCGGCTCCCCCTTGTCCGATGTCCCGTCTCATGACCGGAGTCGCCGCTGCCGGCGAACCCGCCATGGGTCCAGTACGGTTCCTCGTCTGATCATGGTTGACGTGACAGGCAGCGGAACGCGGCCGGAAGCAGCCGCATGCCACCACTCGCGGAACATACGCGGAATGCTCTTGGCCCCGTTCTCCCAGGTGAGCCCGGCCGTTTCGGCGTCCTTGCGGAACGATCCCGCGCCCGCACGCTGAAGGACCACCCCCTGGCCGTGCTCCAGGACGGCCGCACGATCGCCACCGGAACCCACGACGAGCTGCCGGCCGACGACGCCGGCTACCGTCGCCCGCCGGCAAGTCGGGTGGGGGACGTGGACTGACGGGCGCGGTGGCGGCGTACCGCGTCCCGGTTGGCGCACGGATGGGAGCAGTAACGCTGCCGTGCGGTGCGTGAGGTGTCCGCGAAGATCGTCTCGCAACCGGCGGCAGCACACCGTCCGAGCCGGTCCATGCCCCGGCTGACGAGGTGCATCGCCGTGCCCACGGAGATCAGCGCGAACAGCACCGCGCCGAGCGGCTGCAGGTCGTCGCGATAGTGCAGGTGCCAACCATGGGCGTGGTCGGTCAGCCGGGGGTAGGCGGCCGACCGTGCCAGCATCTCGTTGACCAACTCGGCCTTCGCATGCTCGTCCGTGGCGTCGACGACCTTCGTCCAGGCGTCGATGACGGCGAGGGTCTGGTCGAGATCCGACGGTTCGACGGGGCGTTCCAGCACCAGACCGGCCGTGCGGCAGCGGTCGGCGAGTTCGTCGGCGCTCACCGGCGGGCGGTTCGCCAGTTCCGCGGCGAAGTTCACCACGTCCGCGCCGTAAGGGTTGAGGTGCACAAGCTCATTACATCAGCCTGTACGTCATGCCCCGAACAGCAACAGAAACCGACATTCCGGAACTCGTCCGCCTCCGGGCACTGCTCTTCGACGACCTCGGCGGCGACTTCTTCAACCCCGCGAACGCCGGTGACGACTGGCACGACACGCTCGTACGGATTTTCAAGCAGAAGCTGACCGAACCCGACTGCCAGATCCTGGTCGTGGACGGCGACACCGGCCTGGCCGCCTGCGGCATCGGCACGATCGAACAGTGGTTCCCCGGCCCCCACTCCCGCAACGGGAGGATCGGCCACGTCATCGGCATGGTCACCGACCCGTCGTACCGGCGGCGCGGGCACGGCCGGGCGATCATGCTCGGTCTGCTCGACTGGTTCCGCGACCGCGACGCCGTACGGGTCGACCTCACCGCCTCCCGCGAGGCGGAACCGCTCTACCGGCAGCTCGGCTTCTCCGACCACCCCGATCCCCTGCTGTGCTGGAAGCCGTGAAGACATCGCAATACCGCTGGGTCATTCTGGGGGTTGCGACTTTCACTCAGGCCGCGGCCGCGTTCTTCGTGCAGGGCATCGGCGCGATGGGTGTCCATCTGCAACGAGACCTGGAGCTGAACACGACCCAACTGGGCTTGCTGCTGTCGGCGGCTCAGCTACTTCCTCTAGCCGGGCTACTCGTGGCGGGACGAGTGCTGGACCGCCACGACGAACGCTGGGTCGTCGGGATCTGTGCTCTCGTGGTCGCCGTCGCGCTGGCCGCTGGAAGCGCGGCCCCGGGGTATGTCTCCTTGCTCGTCGTCCTGCTGATCGTCGGTGCGGGGTACAGCACCATTCAGCCGGGCGGCAGTAAATCGGTGGCGTCCTGGTTCGACACCGGCAGCGTGGCTTGGCCATGGGTATCCGCCAGGCGGGGCTCCCGCTCGGGGGCGTCCTCGCCGCCTTCGCACTTCCCTCACTGGCGACGGCCTTCGGCTGGCGGTCGACGCTCGTGGCCGGCGCGCTCGTCGCTTTGTCAGGCGCCGTCGCCTTCATGGCCTTCTACCACCGCCCACCGGACCGACGCCCAATGCCGACCACGTCCCGCGTGCGGCTGGAACTGCTCCGCGGACCGTACATGAAGAAGATCATCTTTTCCGGTACGAGCATGGTGTCGGTGCACAGCGGCGTGGGCGTCCTCACCGTGCTGTACCTGCACGAGGTGACGTCCATGGCCTCCGCCTCGGCGGCTTTGGTCTACGTCGCGGTCCAGTGCGCGGGCGCGCTGGGCCGTATCTGCCTGGCGGCCTGGAGCGACCGCCACAGATCCGGCCGCTACGCCTGCGTCCTTACATGCCTGGCCGCCGTGATCATCGGTACGACCCTGTTGACGACCCCCATCGGCCGCTCCCCCGTCGCGGCCTGCCTGGTCTTCATCTGGCTCGGCTTCTTCGGAATCGGCTGGTACGGCCCCTGGGTCGCCTACGCCGCCGAATCGGCGCCGCCGGACCATACCGGTTTCGCCCTCGGCCTGGCCATGGCCGTCAACCAGGTGGCGGTCATCCTGGCGCCACCCGTGCTCGGCCTGCTCACGGACCTGACCGGCAGTTTCGCGCCCGCCTGGGCCCTGCTCGCCGCGCTGACCGCTCTCACCCTGACGATGACAGCCCGGCTGTGACCAGTTCGGACGGCAGCCGCCGCAGCCCTCAGGTGACGGCCGGCGTCTCCGCGAACGCTGCCGCCACCACGGGATCGCTGTGCAGAAGACGCGCCAGATGCCGCAGTGCGTGCGCCACCACGTTTACCGGCCCTGGAGGGACCACTCCGGCTGGATCATTCCGGACGGTCAGGTGCATTCGCTTCCGGCGTCGGGCCGTCGCCGGCGGCGTTCTTGTGTGCGCACCCCGGCCGCGGGCGTCCCGCGATGCCGGCGAGCACCAGGCCGAGCTGGGTCAGCGAGTCTTCCAGGGCGGTGTGCTGGTCCTGGGCACGGGCGATGTCCAGGGCGCTTTCGCAGATTCCCCCGTACAGCAGCGAGGTGACCGGAGCCAGCGGGCGGGCGGGGATGCATCCCGCCTCGACGGCGATGCCGAGCCCGCGCCGCATCTGCTCCTTGCATCCGGCCTGGATGCCGCGCATGACCGACCAGCCGAGCGCGGCCGGCGCCTCGACCAGGGTGATCTGGCGTACGGCGGGTTCCAGGGACGCCTCCAGCAGGGCCCTGCAGCCGGCGGCCATCCCGTCCCACGGATCCTTTTCGGCCTGGAACGCCCGCCGGACGATCATGCCGAGCTCCTTCTGATCGGCGGCGTAGACCTCCCGGAAGATGTGTTCCTTGTTGCTGAAGTGGTGATAGAAGGCTCCTCGCGTCACGCCGGCGCGGGCGCAGATCGCGTCCAGTGAGGTGGAGGAGAACCCGTCGCTGACGAAGAGCTCACGGGCAACGGCCAGCAGGGTGCCCGTGGTCGCCCTGGTGCGCTCCTGCTGACTGCGTCGCACGCTCGTGGTCCCCGCCACCTCGCCATCCCTTCTCTCGCCCTGCTCAGAGCATCTGCTCAAAGCATGCTCAGAGAATAGGAGAACGCCAGTCTCTCACCGACGGAGCAGTGGCAGGACGTACCCGGCGAACCGGGCCAATGCCGCGCGGGGGTCGTCGGCGACCAGCCGGACGACGATGTGGCGTGCTCGAGCCCGAGATCCTCGGACTGCCGTGCGAGGCCGACCAGCCGACCGAGGTCGTCATTGCCGCGTACGGCCTCGTCACGCGTGGGCAGCAGGTAGCCGATCTTCACATCGGCCACCTCAGGCGTCCCCCAGCAGGATGTCCGCCAGTTCGCGCGGGGCGGTGACCATGGCGTCGTGGCCGACGTCCAGGATGGTGGCCGGCCAGCCGTGCTCGCCTGCCAGCCGCGCGAACGGCATCGGGCCCTTGGGTGAGCAGAGCACCGTGCGGCACCGGATCGCGTCGACGGCCCCGGTCAGCCGGGTCGGCTCGGAGAACGTCAGCCGTGGCTGGGGAGTCAGCTTCGCCTCCAGCCACTCAACCTGCTCCGGTTTGGTCACGCCGACCATGGCAGGCGGAGGCGTCGCGAGAAGTCCGTCCACCGTGACGGATTCGACCCATTCGCGGAAGAACTCGGGGGCCAGATCGTCCAGCGACTCTCCGTCGCGGCCCGCCCACGCGTCGACCAGGACGATCTGGGAGACGCGTCCGGGCATGCGGTCGGCGGCCTCGCGGACGACCAGGCCGGCGTAGCTGTGCCCGACGAGGACGACCTCCCGCAGGTCCTCGCACGTCAGCAGGCCGGTGATGTCGTCCACATGGGTCCGCAGGCCGATGTCCGGGCTCGCGAGGTGGGCCCGCTCGCCCAGCCCGGTCAGAGTCGGGGTGTACACCTCGTGCCCGGCCTCCCGCAGTCGCGCGGCCACCTGCCGCCAGCACCAGCCGCCGTGCCAGGCGCCGTGAACGAGGACGTACGTCGTCATCACGCGGCCTTCCGCCAGGCCGCGAACCGGTCGGCGGCGGCATCGGTGGACAGTCCGAGTTGCTCGCACATCTGATGGAAGTCGAAGAAGAACCTCTCATGGGCGATCAGGCCGTCCCGCACGGTCCAGTGGCAGGCGAACGGCAGCGCGTAGGTGCCGCCCGTGGGCTCGATGCCGGCCAGGCTCATCTTCATGGTGGCCCGGATCGTCCCGGAGCCGATGACCAGCTCACCGGCCTCCACGAGGTAGTCCAGGTCGACGTGATAGTCGGGGAACGCGCGCAGGAACCCGGTGAACTGCCGGGCGGCCTCCTCGATGCCGTTCGCCACGGCCTGGAAGGCGATCGTCTCGAAGACGGCTCCGGGGTGGCAGTAGGACAGGGCCGCCGGCACGTCGGCGCGGCTCTTCGCCTCCGCGTACGCCCGTACGACGTCGATGTTCTCGGACATTCTTCTCCTTGCTCTCGTTCGTACGCTCGTTCAGGCGACGGCGAGCACGACCTTGCCGGTGGTGCGGCCCGTGGCGACCAGGTCGTGCGCCTTGTCCGCCTGCTCCAGGGGGTAGACCGCGTTGACGTGCACCTTGAGCCGTCGCTCGCCCACAAGGGTGGCCAGCGCTTCCAGCCCCGCGCCGTCGGGATCGACCAGGTAGGTCACGGCGTGTACGCCGAGCTCCCGGGCGCGTTCGTGCAGCCCGGGGGTCCAGGCTCCCTGCCCGCAGGCGAGGACGCCGCCCGGCCGGAGGCACTCCAGCGCCCTGAGAGCGGCCTCGCCGCCGAACATCTGGATGACGATGTCCACGTCGCGCAGTGTGGCGGGCACGTCCACCCTGGTGTAGTCGATCACCTCGTCGGCGCCCAGCTCGCGTACGAAGGGGTGCTTGGCCGCGCTGGCGGTGCCGATCACGTAAGCCCCGTACGCCTTGGCGATCTGGACCGCCAGGTGCCCCACGCCTCCGGCGGCGCCCGACACGAGAACCCGCTGCGCCGGGCCCACGCCCGCGACTTCGGTGAGCATCTGCCACGCCGTCAGCCCGGCCAGCGGCAGCGCCGCCGCTTCGGTGAAGCCCAGGCCCTCGGGCATGTGGGCGAAGTGGCGGGCGGGGGCGGTGACGTACTCGGCATAGGCGCCCGCCGCCCGGGGAAACCACGGCATTCCGAAGACCGTGTCGCCGACCTGGAACCGCGTGGTGCCGTAGCCGATCTCCTCCACCACGCCCGCCACGTCCCAGCCGTTGACGAACGGCAGTTCGAGCGCCGTGTTGTAAGCCTGACCCCGCCGCGTGTACACGTCGACCGGGTTGACCCCGGCCGCGCGCACCCTGACCAGCACCTCGCCGAACGCCGGCCGAGGCGCCTCCACCTCCACCAGTTCCAAGGGCTCCGACTCGCCCCACGCCGCCTGCCGCATCGCCCGCATGACCGCCCCTTCGCTCTTCCGGCTCAAGAATCAGCGCCAAATTTACATACATGCATTATGTATGTAAATAGCCCGCGCACGCATCCCGCTCTGCCGGCTCGCCCTGCTGCTCATCCGCATCATCGAGACCCGCACCGGCGCTACCTGGCCCCCCGCCGTGCCCCGTGGAACGATTCCGCGCCCGTACGCCGAAGGACCCCGAGAGATCTCCCGGGGTCCTTCGTTGTGATGGCCGCTTGACCAGATCATGCGGTGGTATCGCCTGCGGGTCACGACGGATCAGTCCACGCCTGCGGCGCCGATACACTCCTTCAAGCCGGGCGGCGCGCATCAGCCGGGCCACCCGCTTGCGCCCGATGCGCACCCCGAACTCCCCCAGCTCGGCGTGGAGGCGCGGGGATCCATAGGTTCCCCGGGATCCGGCGTGGATAGTGGCGATCGTCTCGGTCATTGACGGCATGAACGATCGCGATTGATCGGATATGCGTGAACCTCTGGGATCCCGGCGCCGCTTTGGCCCGAATATTAGCCGGGCCTCTCTCACTGATCGCGTCAGCAAGTGACCCTAGCGAGTCCAGACAGACGGTTATCAAGGAACTGGATCCGAAAGAATGGTCCCGACACGAAGCTTATTGGGCGCATGCATGGCGGGCCCTTGCGTGGCTATTTGTCCTCGGCGTCGGCGGACCGGCAGCCTTCCTGATATATGTCGCAGGCGATCAATTTGGCTCTGACATCGTCAGAGGCATAGCTGCGCCACTGGGCGCATTTGCGTATATCGCGTTTCCAACGTGCCTTGTTCACAGCCTCCGAGGAGGAGTGGCGTGGATGATTTCGCCAACAGGAGGGAGCGGGAATCGAGAGGAAAGAGAGAGGCCCTCACCCTGGACACGTCCCAGCCCACTTGACGCGTATGCAGGAATCCTTATCGCCATCGGAGTCGCCATCGAGTTCTACAATTCGATCGCATGATTCTGGCGATAAAGTGTGATCGCCATTCTTGGCGCTCCTACGCGAGGGTCAGCCGATCGGGTAGGCATCTTCCGGCTCGTGGCGGTCAGTGAAGCAGCACGTTCACGTGCTCGCGCAAGACTTTCATGATCTCTTCGAGAGGCGAGTAGCGCACGACTTCACCCTCGTCCGGATCCACATATTCGACCTCCGGGCCGAGATGAGTACGCGCGACCTCGAAGTCATGCCAGATCAGCTCGCCAGGGGAAGAGGTCTCAGGGTTGGTCAGGTAGGCGTGGCCGGGGCGCGGCTGTTCGGCCAGGGCGAGCGCGGGACGGTTCGACGCCGGTGTCCCTCCACCGCCGGAAGCGGTTGTGGACGGTCGACCAGGCGTCGAACTCCTTCGGCATCTCCCGCCACTGCGCGCCCGTCTTGAACCGCCAGATCATGCCCTCGAACTGCTGTCGCAGCCGCTCGGGGTACGGGCCGAACCCACCGATTAGGCAGGTAACTGCATCACACCATCAAGCCCGAAAATCCGGTGCGCGCCGGAGAAGGTGCTGCTGCCAGACCTGGTTTTCGTCGAAGTGGTTGTCGTAGAGGTCCTGGGCTTCGAGGATGCTCTCCAGGGCGGCCTCGCCCTTGGCGACGCGCTGCAGTTGGCGGAAGTACTCGAAGCGCTCTATTCCGGGCGTGACGACGATCAGCAGATCGGCCTCGGTTCCGGGGGCGGCGGCGAAGGCGTGGACGGCGCGGGGCGGGACCACGACCAGGTCTCCCTGCTCCACCGTGAGGACGCGTTCTCCGGTGAGGATCTCGGCCGCCCCCTGCAGGACGTAGAAGAGCTCGCTGGCCCTGGTGTGATGGTGCGGCGACGCTCCGGAGGCTCCCTGCCCCAGGGTGATCCGCTGAGCGCTGAGAGCTCCTCCGACCTGACTGCTGTCGGCATACAGTCGCCCGGTCACCTGGGCGGTCGCGAGGATCTCGGTCTCCGCCTCGCGTACCACCACGACGTCATGGGATGAAACAGGTAGCGACATATGACAGCGCCCCTTTCGTCGTCGGCAGAGTGCCCCTCTGCGGCGACGTTGCCAACACCTTCGGAGTGAGCCTGGTGGTCGCCTGACGCCGCCCCCTCGCACAGCTGCCGCCGTGCAGTCGCACTACGTGCCGCGGGGTGAGCGAGGGATCGTGGTGCAGGATCCGATCCTCCATCACGCGGATGCGGGGATCGGGGTCGAGACCGAAGGCCTCGGCCATCTGCCTGCGTCCTTCGGCGATGAGGGACAGCGCGTCCGCCTGCCGGCCCGCCTGGTAGAGCGCGTGCGCGGTGAGCACACGCAGCCGCTCCCGATACGGGAAGGCCGCCAGCAGCCGTCCCAGTTCGGGGACCAGCACAGGGCCGAGCCCCTGAGCCAGATCCGCCTCCGCCGCGTCCTCGATGAGGCTCCTGTGCAACTCGGCCAGATAGTGCGCCTCGTCACGGATCCATGGCCCGTCGGGAAAATCCTTCAGCGGCGCCCCGCGCCACTCGGCGAGCGCCTTGCGCAGATAGGCCGACGCCTGCGCGCTGTGGCCCGCGGCGAAGAGCTTGCGGCCCTCCTGTGCCAGGATGCGCACCCGTCCGATGTCCAGGGACTCCTGCCGGACGGTCAGGCGGTAGCCCCTGGAGCGCCTGGCGATGATCTCGTAGTCGCCACGCCGCTCCGTACCCGGCTCGAGGATCCGGCGCAGCCTGCACACATACACATGCAGGCTGCTCACGGCGACGCGACTGTTCGTGGCCTCCGGCCAGATCACGTCGACGAGCTGCTCGATGTCGATGGTCTCATCTGCCCTGAGCATCAGCGCGCCGAGCACCATGCGCTGCTTTCGGGGGCCGAGATCAAGTGACGTGCCGTCACCCGCCAGCACCGCCGTCTCACCGAGTAGCCGGAAGTCCATGATCTCCTCCATGAATGACGGAAGGCCCCTGACCGGGGCCTCCCTCGGCCGGCCTGAACGAGAGGGTTACTGCGCGGGACGGCCGATGAAGGTGGTCCGGTTCCGCTCAGCGATCTCGGTGATGAGCGGAGCCAGTTCCTCCATCGCGCGCCCGGTGGGAACGTTCGCGTCGAGGTCGGCGAAGAGCTTTCCGGTGCCGTCGGTCAGGCTGAAAGCCAGGAACTTCGCGGCCTTGCTGCGCACCTCGATGGTGTGCACGGCACCAGTGGGGACCGTGATCGACTCGCCGGGGCCCATCTCGTACCGCTTGGAGCCCACCTGAACCGACATCCTGCCGTGCAGCATGTAGTACGACTCGGGCCAGGGGTGCCGGTGCGGCGGGACGAAGCTACCTCGCTCGCCGTCGATCTCGAACAACTCGTACTCACCATTGGTGTGCTCCGCGCCGACCTTCACCGTCGCGGTGCTGTCGACCGTGAACAGCTCCCTGCCCTCGCCGGCAAGGCTGTGGTGGATCTGCTGGGACATCGAATCTCCTTCTGTGGCACCGGGGTTGCGGTCCCCGGTGCTCCTGGATTGCGCTCTCACGGTAAGAACCGGGCGCGGTTGCGCTCCATCCCAGGCGAAGGGTGATCTCGCCTGGCCGGCATCCCCAGGAAACTGGGATGGTGGCCGGCGGGGGACTCTTCGATACTGGGGCCATGGTGAACCAGGCACGGGCCCGCGAGGCCAGGCGCGCCTTATCCGCCCTCGCGTCGGCCGGCCTGAGCGCGGCCGACGTCCAGCAGGAGGCGATCGACGTGGTCGGCCAGGTCGTGCCGTACGACGCCACCTGCTGGGCGGCTGTGGACCCGCAGAGCATGCTGCCCACCGGTTCGGTGACGGTCGACCTCAACCCCTCGAAACAGCAGGAGGCGCTGTTCGCCGAGATCGAGTACGGCCCTTCTGAGGGCAACAGCTTCGCCGACCTGGCGCGGAGCCAGGTCCCCATCTCCCGGCTCTCCGACCTGCCGTTCGGCGAGGTCGTGCGCAGTCGGCGCTTCAACGAGCTCTACAAGTCCATCGGGGTGGCCTTCGACCTGCGCGCGTCCTTCGTCAGCGACGGTGCCTGCTGGGGGATCGCCGGCCTGATGCGCGGCCCTGGCGGACCCGACTTCTCCACAGCCGAAGCAGACTTCCTGGCCTCGGTCGCTCCGCTGATCGGCATAGCGCTGCGGACGGCGAACAGGAGCAGGATGCCCGGCACCAGTGCGGGCTCCGGCGGTCCGGTCGTGATCGTGCTCGGTGCCGGTGGCGAGTTCAAGGGCGCCACGCCCGCCGCCATCGAATGGCTGGAGGCCTGGCAGGCGACACGCCCCGGCTGGCTCGACGTCGCACTGCACGCGGTGGCCGCCACGCTGTCCGGTTCCCCTACAGGCACGGCGTACGCCCGCATGCGTGACATCTCGGGGACCTGGGTCGTGCTCCGCGCCGCGTGGTTGGTGGACCTGGACTCGTCGGGCGAGCGGGTGCTCATCACCGTCGAACCGGTGCCCGCCGACGAGGTGATCGGCATCATGCTGGCCTCCTACGCCCTGACCGCGCGGGAGCGAGAGGTGTGCGAGGAGGTCCTCACGGGCCGTTCCACCGCCGAGATCGCCGACCGGTTGCATCTGTCGGCGTACACCATTCAGGACTACCTCAAATCGATCTTCGCGAAGGTCGGCGTGCGCAGTCGCAACCAGCTTGTCGGTCGTCTCCGCGGTTCCTAGTCCAGGGACAGCAGCCAGGGTCACGGTTCTGGTTCGTTCCGGGCCCGAAAGAGGCGTCCGGCGATCACGCGAACGTGACCGCCGGACTCCGGGGACTAACAGCAGGTGGACGTGGCCATGGGCACGGCGTCGTCTGCGGACTCGCCGGTGGCGCAGCAGACCGACTCCTCCTGCTTGGTCAAAGCGCCGGCGTCGGCCTTGACCACGTAGACCTCCCAAGGCTCGTTGCCGGGGCCGTGGACCCAGACCTTGTCCTGGAGCGCGTAGCAGCAGGTGGTGTCGTTCTCCTCGAAGGTCGCCAGCCCGGCCTCCTTCAGACGCTCGGTGGCGGCGTTGACCTGGGCGGTGTCCTCGGCTTCGACGCCGAGGTGGTCCATCCGGGTCGGCTCGCCCGCCTCGCCTTCGAGGAGGACCAGCTTGAGCGGGGGCTCCGCGATGGCGAAGTTGGCGTAGCCGGGCCGCCGCTTGGCGGGCTCGACACCGAACAGCTTGGAGTAGAAGGCGACGGAGCCTTCCAGGTCGGCGACCCGGAGAGCGAGCTGGACACGGGACATGGCGTTCCTCCTGATGGCGAGACGGGCCTGGCGGGTGGGCTGGATCAAAGGCGGCCGAGGCCGGCCGCGAGAGCAGAAGTACGGGCCCGATCGAGGTGGGCGTCGCTACGGCAGGCGGAGTCGCAGACCTCACCGGTGACATCGTTGAACGTCACGACACCGCGTGGCGGGCGAGTCCGGCGGGTGTTCCCGCGGATCAGGGCAGAAAGCCGACGGCCCATCGCATCCTCCTGATTAGACGCCTGTCTAAGTAGCAGATGAGCTCAGCTTGCCTCCACATATAGATCTCTGTCAAATTAGAGCTATGTCGAAGCAACAGCTACCGATCATCGATGCAGGTGTGAACGTGGCAGACGCGGCGTGCTGCGCGCCGTTGCTGTGCGAGCCGCTCTCGGAGAGCGAGGCCGCCGAGCTGGCGCCGCTGTTCAAGGCGATCGCCGACCCGGTACGGCTGCGCCTGCTGTCGCTGATCGCCTGCCACGAGGACGGCGAGGCGTGCGTGTGCGACTTGACGGTGGCGTTCGACCTGACCCCGCCGACGATCAGCCACCACCTCAAGGTGCTCAAGCAGGCGGGTCTCATCGACTCCGAGCGCCGGGGCACCTGGGTCTACTACTGGATCAACCCGGGCATGCTGGAGCGCCTTTCGGTGGTCCTGGGGCCCCGCGTGGCGGAGACGGCATGACCGGCGCACGTCCCGCTGCGGGCCTGGATCTTCCTGCCGGACTTGCCCGCCTACCGCACAGGCCTGATCATTGTCGGCTCGGCCCGATGCATCGCCATGGTCGTGATCTGGAAAGACCCGGCCTGCGGTGATCGGGAGGCCGCCGCCGTCCTGGTCGCACTCAACAGCGTGTTCCAGGTCCTCGCCTTCGCCGGTCTCGGCTGGTTTCACCTCACCGTGGCCACCCGGCCGGCTCGGCCTACCCCAGACCGAGTTGGATGCCTCCACCTGGAATGTCGCCCGATTCCTCGCCCTGCTGACCGGAGGAGCCATGTCCCACCATGCCGAGCCCGAGGCCCTGGCCGGCGTCACCATCCGCCCCATGCACGAGACCGACGCCGCGCAGGTTCTCGACATCTACCAAACCGGTCTTGACGCCGGAAACGCCAGCTTCGAGACGACCGCCCCGACCTGGCACACGTTCGACACCGCGAAGCTGCGCCTCCACCGGCATGTCGCCGTCGACACCTCCACCGGGCAGGTAATCGGCTGGGTGGCCGCGAGCGCCGTCTCCGATCGATGCGTCTACGCCGGAGTGGTCGAGCACTCCGTCTACGTCCATCCGGACCACCACGGCCGCGGAGTCGGGATCGCGCTGTTGAACGCCCTGATCCAGTCCACCGAGACCGAGGGCGTCTGGACCATCCAGTCCGGGATCTTCCCCGAGAACACCGCCAGCCTTCGGCTCCACGAAAAGGCCGGCTTCCGCGTCGTCGGCACCCGCCGTCACCTCGGCCGCCACTACGACCGCTGGCGCGACGTCGTCCTCATCGAACGCCGCAGCACGATCACCGGGGTCTGACCTGGCACCGATTGCCTTGCCGAACTGTGCTCGCAGGGCCGCGAGGCGGCGCTACGCCCGTTCCCCGCGTCATCTCATGAGATCGACAGGAACGGGCATCCCGCGCATGGCCTCCAGCACCGCACGCTCGCCCAGGGGACGGCCGAGCCGTACGATCGCCCGCCTGCGGTATCCCACATCCAGGCAATCCCAGCTACTTCCCCTCTCGTGTGGATGCTCCTCCACCACGATCAGGGCCGCATGCGTAGACTCGACGGCTCGCGCGGTGTAGTCCGCGCCGCAAGGCCCGGTGGTCTTCCCCCCGGTGAACTCGGCGGTGAGCGTCCGTCCGTCCCGGTGAACCGTCACTTTGCTGACGGACGGAGCGCCGAGAAGGGGGCCGTACCCATCCCGCCGCAGAGGTAGAGATGTCGGAGTGGCCCCCGCGCCGTCTCTCGCGAACGCCTGCTCATAACCTTCAAGACCCTGCCGTATGTGCCTGTCGAGCTGCCGGTCGCCCTCAGTCGTGATCCACCACAGCAGCCCCGCCAAGACCAGAACGGCGACAGCCGTGATGAGCAGGACCCAGCGCGCACGCGTCATGATCATAAGACGCTTCCCATATGGGCAATGGTTCACGCGCGCCGCCTCGGCCCCGCCCGCTTGCCCTCCGTCCGGTACGCGTCCGGCGGCGGCCTCGCGGTCAGGCTCCGTGGGCGGTCAGGACGTAATGGAGAACAGGATGCCCGTGGAGCCACCGCACCCGGCCGAGGACGTGCTCGACCACGTGGGATACCGGCTCAAACGCGCGCACGCCGCCCTGCGCGGCGCCATGGACAAAGCACTGCGGGAGCACGGCCTGACCGTGCCGCAGTACGCGTGCCTCGAAGTGCTTGCCGCACGGCCCGGCATGTCCAACGCCGACCTCGCCCGCGCCACTTTCGTCACCCGCCAGTCGATGAACGTCGTCATGCGCGGCCTGGAGGATGCCGGACTCATCGACCGTCCCGGCACCGTCGAAACCGGCCGCGCCCGCCCCACCGTCCTCACGGCCGAAGGCCGGCGCCTGCTCCGGGCCGCGCAGGAATCCGTCTATGCCATCGAGGCCCGCATCACCCGCGCCCTCCCCGGCCATCGTCTGGCCGCCCTCCTGGAAGACTTCGACCGCATAGCGCAAGCCCTCGACGGCTGACACGCCGGTGCTCAGGCAGCGCCGTCCTCGTCATCGTCGAGCGCTCGAGTAGGACCGCGTTTCACAATCTCCGGTCGGTGGGTTCACCGAAGACCATGGTGTGCCCGAGTGTCCAGCCGGGATCGCCGGTGCGGGCGAAGCGCACCCAGGCGGCGTGCATCGCGTCGGCCACGGCCTGCGGCGCGCCCGGCCCCGCGGTGCGTTCGACGCCGGGCGCGTCGAGCACGTCGAAGACGAAGGGCAGGTCGAGGTTGTGCACCGCGCCCACGCGTCCGCCGCCGACCGGGCTCTCGACGGGCGACTCCCACCGGAACTCGTAGGCGTAGGCGGGCCTGGCCTCGCGGATCCAGCGCGTCTCGCGGGTGAACAGGTGCTGGGTGAAGGCGCGTCCGACACGCTCGGCGGGTGTGAGGCCGGGTTCGTCGACCTGGACGCCGAGGTGGTCGAGCACGGCCTGCGCGGCGGGCTCGTCGAGGTCGGCGACCAGGCGGCGGACGAACACGTCGGCCTCCTGTGAGGTGCAGCCGACCAGCAGTGGAAGGTGCCCGCTCGCACCTGCGCGCAGGGCGGCCAGCGGGACGGCCGGGATCAGGTCGCCGTCGACGACCGGCTTGACCGGCACCGACTCGTTCAGCCCGCCGGAGTCGCCGGTCAGCGGCGGCGGCTGTTCGGCGACGAGCGCCTCCGGGGACAGCCCGGCGAAGGAGGACCTGGTCGGGTCGATCCCCAGCCGGCCGGCGAGCGTCTTGGCGTAGTCGCCCGCCTCCTGCTCGGTGGCGACCAGGTTGGCCGAACCGCTCATCACGATCGCGCGCCGGAACAGCCCTTCGGCGCGCGGCATCGTCAGCAGGGTGGCGACGGCGGCGCCGCCCGCCGACTGCCCGGCGATCGTCACGTTGCCGGGGTCGCCGCCGAAGGCCGCGATGTTGTCGCGTACCCATTCCAGCGCGGCCAGCCAGTCGAGGACGCCCCGGTTGAGCGGGGCGTCCTCCAGGGCCAGGAAGCCCTCGAAGCCGAGCCGGTAGTTGACGGCCACGCAGACCACGCCGTCGCGGGCGAAGCGGGTGCCCTGGTGCCAGGCCGCCCCGTTGCCGCCGATGGAGAACGCGCCGCCGTGGATCCAGACCAGGACGGGCAGCCCGGCCGGGCCGGTCTCAGGGGTGCGCACGTCGAGGTTGAGGCAGTCCTCGCCGACCTCGAAGACGTCGGGCGCGTACAGGCCGATGTCCTCACCGGCCGCCTGCGGGGCGGCAGGGCCGCGCGTGACGGCGGGCCGTACGCCGTCCCACGCGGGTGGCGGGACGGGCGCGCCGAAGCGGTGCTCGCCGAAGGGCGGGGCGGCGTACGGCACGCCGAGGAAGGCGAGCACGCCCTCCTCGGCCCTGCCCTCGACCAGCCCGGCGGTGGTTCGCACGATCATGCCCGGCGCCATCCGGCCGTCCCTTCGACGATTCTGATCGCCGCCCGGGTGAGCGGCTCGAGGCCGGCCTCGTACACCTTGTCGACGGTGTCGGCCGAGTCGAACAGGTACATGGGAGCCGACAGGAAGTGCACGAGCGGCACCCCTTCGGGGTGGAAGAAGGCCCCGTCGGTGGGCGGCATCGGGGAGAACACGTCCGGCGGCAGCACGAACGAGCGTCTCAGGTCCTCCGCGACGAGGGCCGCCGCCACCAGGCTCTCCAGCTCCGGCTTCCTGGTGGTGAACCACCAGCCGGGTTCGGGGTCGCCGGTGGGCACCAGCTCGCCGTCCACGACCACGCACCGCTGGGCGGCGTGCTCCAGGTGGAGCTGGAGCACGACGTCGCCCAGCAGACCGCGGTTCTCCTCGATGAAGGCCCGGGTGCCGGCGGCGTGCGCCATGTGACCCGCGGTCAGCAGGAAGATCAGGTTGTGCGGCCGGTCCCGCTCGGGCACGCCCGCCCAGTACCGGGCGGCGGCCAGCACCAGCGCGATCCCCGAGGCGTCCTCGACGGCCGAGGCCCAGGGCGCGTCGTGGTGCGAGCCGATGATCACCCACTGGTCGGAGCGACCGGGGAGCGTGCCGATCACGTTGTGCGAGACGGCCGGGCCCGTCTCCGACTCGACGGTGAGCGTGCCCGTGCAGGGGCCCTCGTCGACCAGGTCGAGCACCCGCCGCGAGTCGCCGCCCGACAGCCAGACGGCCGGGAGGTCGCGGTGCACGGCGTCGTAGGGCACGTAGTAGTCGCGCGTCTCCCACGGCACCCCGGTCAGCGCCCCCGCGAAGGCGGCGGCGCCGCCGTCCATGACGCCCTGGATGACGTCGAGGTAGTCGAGCTGGAACGGCAGCGTCTGGACCAGCTCGTCGAAGACGCCCTCGGGGTCGTGCACGGCCGTCGCCAGGTCCCTGAGGTAGGACTGCGGCAGCTCGGTGAAGGTGTACTCGGGCACGACGATCGCGCCCGGCACGACCTCGCGGCCGACCGACCCGCTCACGGTCGCCTTCGGCGTGGTGTACGGCAGGGCGGACGCCGCCACCCGTACGACTCTCGACGGGTCGGCGTCCAGGCGCACCACCAGGGCCGCCGTCACCGGCCGCCAGACGGGCAGCTCGACCGGCGCCAGCCGTACGTCGTGGAGCCCGAACTCGGTGAAGCGCTCGGCGGCCCACGCGGCGGTCCAGTCGTCGGCCGGGTAGCCGGGACGCCTGATTCCCCGCGAGGTGACCGTCTCGATCCACTCCATCATCCGCGCGGCGTCGGGGATCATGTCCGGGATCACCGTTTCAGCCCTCCGAAGGTGAGCCCCGCCACGTAGTAGCGCTGCAGCGCCACCATCAGGATGAACGGCGGCACGGCGGTGACCAGTGCCGCGGTGGTGGTCAGGTGATAGGTGAAGCCGACCTCGCTCTGGAAGTTGGCCAGCCCCACCGGCAACGGCCACAGCTCCTGCTCGTTGGCCACGATCAGCGGCCACAGCAGGTTGTCCCACTGTCCCAGGAAATGCACGAGGAACAGGGTGATGAGCGCGGGCTTGAGCAGCGGCACGGCGATGCGCGCGAAGATGCGGAACTCCCCCGCGCCGTCGGCCCGCGCGGCCAGCAGCAGCTCCTTCGGGATGCCGAGGGCGAACTGCCGCACCAGGAAGACGCCGAACGCGCTGATCATGCCGGGCACCATCATGCCCTGGAAGGTGTTGACCCAGCCGAGTTCCTTCACGATGAGGAAGACGGGGATGACCAGGACCATCGGGGTGAGCGCGAGCGTGCCGATCACCAGCGCGAACAGGACGCGGCGGCCCGGGAAGGACAACTGGGCCATCGCGTATCCGGCGGCGGCCGAGAAGAGCACGTCCAGGGCGCCGGTGCCGACGCACAGGATGAGGCTGTTGCGCAGGTAGGTGGGCAGGTTGCCCTCGCCGAACAGCACCCTGATGTTCTCGGGCAGGTGGAAGCCGTTGAAGACCAGCCCGCGCAGGTCGGTGTCGTCGGGTGCCGAGGCGACGACGAGCATGGCGTAGACCGGCAGCAGCATGAACCCGACCGCGACGATCAGCCAGACGGTGCGCAGGATCGTTCCCGCTCTCATTCGTCGCCTCCCTTCAGGAACCCGAACTGCAGCGCCGAGACGATCACCATGGCGGCGAGCAGCACCATGCCCATCGCGGCTGCGTAGCCCATGTGCTCGTAAGGGAAGGCGTTGGCCCAGATGTAGTACGGCAGCACCTGGGTGGCGTCGGCGGGCCCGCCGCCGGTGAGCAGGAAGGCGGGTACGAACGCCTGCATCGATCCGGCCACCGAGATGACCAGGACGAACAGCAGGGTCCGGCGCAGCAGCGGGAGCGTGGGCCGGGTGAACGTGGTCACCGCCCCTGAACCGTCGATGGCGGCGGCCTCGTACACCTCGCCGGGCAGCGCCTGCAGCCCGGCGGTCAGGATGATCACGAACAGGCCCATGCTCTTCCAGACGACCATCACGACCAGGGCCCAGATGGCCAGGTCGGAGCTGGTCAGCCAGGACTGCGGATCGATCCCGACCAGGCCGAGGAGGGTGTTGGCCAGGCCGCGGTCGGAGTAGATGATCACCCAGACCATGGACGTCGCGGCGAGCGGCATCACGGCCGGAATCATGACGAGCGCTCTGAGCCCGCGGTTGAGCCGTCCCGGCCTGCTCAGCGGCACGGCCACCAGCAGGGCCAGCACGATCGTCGGGACGACCGTGCAGACCGTGTAGACGACGGTGATCCACGCCGAGTTGAGGAAGCCGGGGTCGGCGAACATGCGCTCGTAGTTGGCGAGGCCGATCCAGTTGGGCGTCCCTGCCATCTCGTAGTCGGTGAAGCTGAGATAGATGGCGGCCAGGAAGGGGACGAGCCAGAACACGACGAAGAAGACGGCCACCGGGAGGGTCAGCGCCACACCCGCCGTGGCCTCGGGCCGGGCTCTGCCCCTGCCGAGCACGCCCGCCGTGGCCTGGGGCCGGGCTCTGACCCTGCCGAGCACGCTCACAGGACCAGTCGCACGGTGGAGTCGAAGGTCGCCGCGGCCTCGGCGGGGGTCGCCTTGCCGTGGGCGACGGAGTCGACGGCGCCGGCCGCGGCCTTCGCCAGTTCGAGGGTGCCGGGGATGATCGGGCCGAAGTCGACATGCGGAAGGCTGTCGGCGACGATCTTCATGATCTCGGACTTGCCGCGCGGCCCGGCGTCGCGCCAGCCCCTGGTCGGGATGATGATGCCGTTGTCGAGGTTGGCGGCCACCGACGGGGCGCCCTGCAGGTAGTTGACGAGGTGCCAGGCGGTGAACTGGTTGGGCGAGTCCTCGGCCACGCCCCAGCCCCAGGTGTAGGCGGGGACGACGGGCGGGCCGCCGGCCCAGGTGGGCATGGGCGCGACGCCGTACTGCTCGCCGAAGGTGAGCGTGTCCTTGCCCAGCTTCTCCAGCGCGGGGCCGAGGAAGGCGCCGCTGACGACCATGGCGGCCTCGCCGGAGTAGAACAGGCCGAGCGCGCCCAGCGGGTTGGAGAGCTTGGGGTTGCCGATCCCCGACATGTACGTCAGGGCGCCCCGGCCCTGCTCGGTGGCCAGCGACGCCTTCGTGCCGCCCGCCGTGACGAGCTCGCCGCCCTTGCCCTGGACGAGGGCGGTCAGCATCATGAGGGCCCACTGCGGGTCGCCGTAGAGCCACTGCAGGCCGACCCGCCTGCCGTCCTTGGAGGTGAGCTTGGCGCTGTACTCGGCGACCTCCTCCCAGGTCGCCGGGGGCTTGTCGGGGTCGAGCCCGGCCTCCTCGAACCGGTCCTTGCGGTAGTAGAGCATGCAGGGGTTGAAGTCGATGGGCACGCCGTAGGGCACGTCCTGGTAGGTGAGCGGGGTGGTCGTGCCCGGCTCGTAGTTCTGCAGCGGGAGCGCCTTGGTGTCGACGGGCGCGAGCCGCTTCTTCTTGGCGTGCGCGGGGAAGCTCCAGTGGCCGATCTTGAAGACGTCGGGCGGGGCGCCGCCGCTGAAGGCGGTCAGCAGTTTGGCGTCGAGCTGGCCCACGGGCAGGTAGAGCAGCTTCACGTCGACCTTGAACTCGGCGATGTAGCGGTGCACGAGCTCCTGGAACTGCTGGCCGGTGTCCTGCGAGCCGTGCAGCCAGACGGTGACCTCGCCGTGCGGCCTGCCGTCCGCGGCCTGCTGCCGGGGCTGGTCCCTGCCGCATCCGGCGAGCAGGGTGAGCGCGCCGGCGGCGAGTAGCCCACGCCGCGTCAGATCCGCCATGGTGGTTCTCCTAGGTGAGGTTCTTGAGGGCCTGGTTCTGCCAGGCGGTGTTGGTGGGGAGTTCGGGGGTGCCGCCGGCGAACGCCCCGCGGGCCTGGGTGTCGGCCTGGAGGCGGTACCTCAGCCAGGCGGTCACGTAGCCGAGGAAGGCCCCGCCGGTGTTCTGGATGTCGTTGTGCCCCGCGCCCTTGAGCAGCGCCCTGCCCGCTCCGGCGGTGGCCTGGTCGTAGTAGCCCTGCACGGTCGCGGCCGAGGAGATCAGCCAGTCGTTCGCGCCGCTGAGGAAGAGCACCGGGCAGGTCAGGTCGGCGACGGAGAACTCGTCCCCTGGGCCGGCCATCCACTGCGCGGGCACGGCGATCGGCACGACGGTCTTGATCAGCCCGGCGGAGTGGTTGGCCGCGTTGATGGATCCGCCCGCGCCCTGGGAGTGGCCGACGGCGGCGACCTGGGCGGTGTTCAGCTTGCCGTGGAAGACGCTGGCGGGGTCGGTGTCGAGGTCGACGAGGTGCTGGGCGGCGGCGAGGATCTCGGCGCCGGTGCCCGTGGTCGTGTCGGTGGAGGCCACCACCGCGAAGCCCCACGAGGCGAGGTGGTTGAGCAGTCCCGGATAGTTGTCGGGGGTGGCCCACGAGCCGTTTCCCCAGGTGACGATCGGGTGGGTGACGCCGCCCGAGCCCAGGGTCTGCGGGTAGTAGAGCCGGTGGCCGCCCGAGGTGCCGGTGGCGACCGGCCACGGACCCGCCGCCTTGTAGATCGTCTCGATGGTGGAGGCGGCGTCGGCCTCGGTGGTCCACGACAGGAATCCGGCCGACATGAGGCCGAGCGCCCCTGCCCGCAACGCCTGCCGGCGGGTGAAGTTCTCCATGGTCACCTCGTGGGGGGATATTTGGAGACGTGAACGTCTCCAAATAGAGGGAAGTACGATCGGTGAGCGATGTCAAGACATGAACAGAAGGAAGTTCCGGCGGCCCGGCCACTCCCCAGGGGGCGGCACGGACTCTCCCCCGACACGGTGCGCGACTCCCAGCGAGGCCGCCTCGTGGAGGCCATGCTGAGGCTCGTCGCGCGGCGTGGATACGCCGCCACGAGCGTGCCGGACGTGATCGCCGCCGCGCGGGTCTCGCGCAACGCCTTCTACGCCCAGTTCGCCGACAAGGAGGCGTGCTTCCTCGCCGGATGCGAGCGCGACCTGCCCGAGATGATCGACTCGATCCACACGGCCGCGTCGGGGGCGGGCGACCGCTGGCGCGAGGCGCTCCGGCTGGGGATGGCCGCCTACCTGGGGTGGTGGCAGGAGCGCCCGGAGTACGCGCAGGCGTACTTCGTGGAGTTGCCGAGGGCGGGTGAGCGGGCCGTCGAGCAGCGTGACGCCGCCTACCGGCCCTTCCTCGACATGTTGGGGGCGCTGGCCGCGCGGGCCAGGCTGGACGATCCCTCGCTGCCGCCGCTGCGTGCCGCGGTGCCCCGCCTGATCGTCTACGGGATCACCGAGTTCATCGCCTCGGAGGTGCGTGAGGGCCGCGTCGCCACTCTGACGTCGTCGGCCGGCGACCTCTACCACTACACGGTCGCCCTGCTCGCCGGCCCCGATCACGGCAACGCGACCACCCCTTCCGCCTGAACCAGCCAGCCTTCGGGGAAGCACTCCTCCGCCGCCATGTGGGCCACGGCGGCCAGCAGGCCGCCGTTGCCCGGCAGGTAGAGGGGCAGCAGGCCGGGCCACTGGTGGTTGTGGCCGCTGGCCAGGTAGGTGTTCTTCGGGGCGTCCATCAGCAGCGCGTCCACGGCGGTGTCGGGCTCGCCGAGCCTGGCCGCGCACATGGCGAGCATCGGATAGTCCCAGCCCCAGGTGCTCTCCAGGTCCCAGTCGGCGAGCACGTCGTGCAGGGTGGCCCGCATGGTCTCGGGGTCGATCAGCGGGGTGGGCGGCACGAACCCGAGCGCGCCGGTCATCGAGGGATGGTCGGTCCTGATCGTGTACGGCTCGACGCCGACGGCCGCGTAGACGCCGTCGCGCACCAGCGGCCGGGCCAGGCCGTGCAGGACCCGCGCCCACTCCGGGTCGGGGCCCCGGCCGAGCAGGCCCCGCCACCGCTGGGCCGTCTCCAGCCCCCACCACCAGTAGGCCAGCTCGAACGTGGGATCGCGCACCGACCGCCTGGACTCGTAGTAGGACTCCTGCGCCGGGACCAGCGGCGGCCCCAGATGCCCGCCGCCCGCGAAGGAGGCCATGAACTCGGCCGTCTCGAACACCAGGTCCCGGTAGTCCTCCAGCGCCCCCGGGCGGACCCGGCGGAGCAGCTCGGCGAAGTAGATCAGGTGCGGCTGCTGCCAGACGATGAAGGCGCCGATCTCACTCGGGCTCTCCCTGCCCTCCGGCCCCACCTGCTTGGGCCAGCGGGCGCCGCGGAAACCCTGCCGGGCGGCCGTGGCCCTGGCCCGCGGCAGGATCGAGCGGTACCACGGCAGGCTCCGCTCCAGCAGCTCGGGCCTGCCCCACAGGGCGAAGTGGGCGGCGTGCCACCAGTGCATCTCCAGGTGGAACTTGCCGCTCCAGGAGTTGACGGCCAGCCCGGTCTCCTGGGGCGGGGTGGAGCCCGCGCAGTTGACCGCGGTGAGGTACTGCGAGAGCACGACCCGGCGTTCGAGCTCGGGCGCTCGCGGGTCGGTGCTGCCGTCGAAGCTCACCGCTCCCCCGCTCGTCCAGAACCTCTCCCAGTGGGCGGCGGCAGCCGTACGGACCTGGGAGAAGGACGGGAGGGCGGCGCCGACGGGGTGGCGTGCGAACTCGACGACGAGCTCCAGCTCGTCGCCCTGGATCAGGTACACGTGACCGCCGGGCGACGTGAGCCGGGCCGGCCCCGCCCACTCGGCGGCCACGTGGTATCGGTCCGCGTCCAGGACGCGGGTGAAGTCGCAGCGCGAGCCGTACGGCGTGCGCGTGAGCGTGTGCGTGGTGGTGTGCCTGTCGGGTTTGTCCCAGTCGGCGGTGGTGTGCCAGCCGTCGCTGGCGTAGGGGAAGGCGATCCTGATCCCCGCGCCGCCCACGACGCGGATGGCCAGCAGGTCCCGCTCGGGGTGACAGACCGTCTCCACCTCGTACGGCAGGCCGCCCAGCTCGAAGGAGCTGGACAGCGTGCCGGTCCACAGGTCGAGGGTCTGCGCCGACCGGCCGAGCGGGGCGGCCTCGTCGACGTCGAGGCCGATCCGACCGAGATGCAGGCGGTGCGGGTTCACGTGCAGCCAGCCGCCGGCCTCGGTGGCCGGATACAGGTCCGGATAGCCGACGCCGTCGTAGTCGGTGAGCGCGTCCTCCAGCACGTGGCCCTTGGGGTTGGGCATCGTGTGCCAGCCCCACTGCGCCTGCGTGCCCAGCGGCGCGAAGGTCTGCAGCCCGGTGGCGTCGGCGGTGAAGGCGAACTCCCCGTTGCCGACGGTGAGCGGGCACCCGGCGTCGGCGATGGTGTGCCGACGCACGAGCGCCCTCCTGTCGATGCTCACGCACACCCCGGCGTGCCGGAGGCGCGCTGCTGGCGCATGGTGGTCACGTCGCCCGCGACGTCCGACTGGGCCATCGGGCCGAGGTCGAGCACGACGTCGGTGAAGGCGAGCGACGCCTTGCGCATCGCCGGCAGGTCGATCGCCTCGGTGCCGAACCGCGGCGAGAACAGCGTCTTGGGCGCGGCGATGGGCGCGATGACGGGCAGCAGGTGCTGGTTGTACGGCGTGCCCTCGCCGCCGAAGCCGCAATGGTGCGGCACCGTGGCGAGGTCGGCCGCCGACAGGCCCTTGAGGATCGCGGTGCGCCTCACGTCCCAGTACTGGATGTGGCCCTTGACCAGTTCGCGCAGTGGCGTGCTCTCGCTGACGGGGACCATCAGCAGTTCGGTGAGGGTGGCGTTGGCGACGAGTTGCTTGCCCGGCAGGCCGTTCGGCCGGGCGACCGCGTCATAGCGCTTGGCGCCGAGGTGCTCGAGCACGACGACGGAGGAGACCCCGCCCTGGTCGTACTCGGCGTCGAGCTGGGCGGCGAGCTGACCCGCGCCGCCCTCGCGGACGTCGGGGCCGGTCAGGTGCTGGTAGAGGTGGCCGGTCACGAACGCGAACTGCACGGTGCGCGGACGGCACTCCACCGGCAGCGACGACAGGTAGCGGGCCATCTCGATCATGGTGAGCGGGCCGTTGTCCCACACCGGGCTCATGCCGTCGGTGTGGCTCTCCACGACGATCTTCTGGGCGCTCCCGCCGGGAAGCGTCGCGAGCAGGGTGCGGGTCGTCGTCGGCGTCCAGGCGGCGTTCACGGTCAGCGCGGCCTGGACCGGCTGCCCGGCGGCCAGCGCGTCCTTGATCTGCTTGCCCTGGTCGGCGCCGACGTACGCGCCCGGCACGCCGTACGGCAGGCCCTCGTACGGCGCGTACATGCCCTGGATCTGCGCGTGCGGGAGCCGGCTGACCTCGATCACGCCCACCGCGCCCGCGGCGGCGGCCGCCTTGAGGTCGGCGTCGGCCGCGGCCGGGGCCTCCATCGACTCCGAGCCGAGCAGATTGATCGTGAGGCCCGGGTCGTACATGGAGTAGCCGAGGCCACCGAGCGGATAGAACAGCAGGTTGGGCACACTGGTCCACGGCAGGTCCCTGACGACGATCTTCCCGGCGGCGTTGGCCGCGGTGATGTTCGTGCCCGCGGCCAGGTGGACGAGCGGCGCCGAGACGCCGCCCGCGCCGGTGGAGGAGGAGAACGGCACGGGGGCCGCGACCTGCACGGCCGTACCGCCGACGGTCAGGCCGGTGCCGAGGTCGTCCCAGCGGTCGATGGCGTAGGGCAGGGAGGAGAGCTGGAGGCCGGGGACGGCCGCCATCTCGTCCTCCAGCCAGTCGACGTAGTCGGCGTGCGCGGTGGAGCCGGTGGGCCTGGGGCCGAACGCCTGCTGCCGCTCGGCCAGGGTGCTCAGGCGGGCCTCGGAGGCGAACGCGGCGGGGTCGACCCTGACCGGGCAGGCCGGAGCGGCCGCCTGGGCGAAGGCCGGTTGCGCGGGCGCGACCAGCGGGAGGAGAAGGGCGAGGAGAGCGAGTCGTCTCACGCGGGGGTCCTTCCATCGAATCGTTTCAATGCGTGGTCCGCGACAGTCCCCCGATGTGCGGCCGGTACTCAGAGGCGAGGCGGTCCTGTGGTTCCGCGGACGATCAGCGTGGGCGACACCGACGACGTCACCGATCGCGAGCGTCCCTCGATGCGTTCGACGAGCAGGCGCGCGGCGGTCGCCCCGATCACGTGCCCGTCCTGGTCGACGCTGGTGAGGGAGATGCGCTTGAGCGAGGCGATGCCGATGTTGTCGTATCCGGCGACGGAGAGGTCCTCCGGCACCGACAGGCCCGCCTCGTCGGCGGCGCGCAGCACGCCGAGCGCCGCGATGTCGGCCCCGGCGAAGATCGCTGTGGGCCGGTCGTCGCGCGCGAGCAGTTCCCGCGCGCCCTCGAAGCCGCCCTCCTCGGTGAAGGAGGTGGCCAGCACGTCGTCGGCGAGTCCGTGGGCGCGCATCGCCTGGCGGTAGCCTTCGGCGCGCACCGTGTGCGGCAGTCCCTGGGCGCGGGCCCGCTCCAGGTGGGTGATGTGCGCGATCCGGGTGTGCCCGAGCCCGACCAGGTGGTCGACCACGAGCTTCGCCCCCATCATGTCGTCGTCGACGACCGCGTCGTAGGCCGCGGCGCCGCCGTGCCTGCCCACCACGACGACCGGGGTGGCCGTCGCGATGGCGGCGAGTTCGGCGTCCGTCATGACCGGCGAGATCAGGATGAGCCCGTCCATGCTCCGGTCGATCATGGCGTCGGTCATCCTGGCCTGCGTCTTGGGCTCGATCCCGCCGGGTCCGAGCAGCACCTGGTACTCGGTGTCGCCCAGCCGGCCGGTCACGCCCTCGATGATGTCGGGGAAGAACGGGTTGCGGGTGTCCGAGAGCATGACGCCGAGGGTGTAGGTGCGTCCGCGCAGGGCACGGGCCGCGGCGTGCGGGCGGTAGCCCAGCTCGTCGATGGCCTGTGTCACCTTGGTCTGCATCTCCGCGCTCACGCCGTAGGCCCCGCGCACCACCTTGGACACGGCGGCCGTGGAAACCCCGGCCCGCCTGGCCACATCGGCGATCGTCACCCGTCCGCTCGTCACACGCAGTCCTTCACAGAGTTTTCGTAGAACGAACTACACGCTTTTCTGAAAGGTGAGGCTAGCCCGTCGCCGCTCGCCGGTCTACCTCTTGACGGGCGATTCTCTCGTGCCCTAACAATGGAGAACGTTCTACACAATCCCCCTACATGAACAGGAGCACGGGCGTGAGAGCACCATCTCGTCTGCTCGGCTCGGCGATCGGCGCCGTCCTCGCCCTGTCCCTCTCCGGCTGCGGGTCGTCCGCCCCGGAGGGGACCGGTCAGGTGAAGCTGACCCTCTGGCACAACAGCGCGGACCCGGCGGCGCTGCTGGAGATGTACAAGAAGTTCGAGAAGCAGTCCGGCCACAAGATCGAGCTCGTGTCGATCCCGTCCGACGGCTTCGAGGACACCACCCAGACCAAGTGGGCCACCGGCGACCGCCCGGACATCCTGGAGTACCACGCGACGGTGAGCGGCCTGCTCGCCCTCAATCCGGCCGAGAACCTGCGCGACCTGACAGGCGAGGCGTACATCGCCAGGTCCGGCGACCTCTACCAGGCCGCCGGGTCCGTCGACGGCAAGGTCTACGCCGCCATCACCGGCTTCCCCCAGGTCTTCGGCCTCTACTACAACAAGAAGGTCTTCACCGCGGCCGGGCTGACCCCGCCCACGAACTTCGCCGAGCTCGCCGGCGCCTGCCCCAAGCTCAAGGCCGCCGGGGTCACGCCGGTCTTCGAGTCGGGCGGGTCGATCTGGCCGGTGCAGATCCTGCCCATCCTCTACCTGGCGGGCGCCAACCAGGCCAACGCGTACGGCAAGGCCATCGCGGGCCACAGCAGCACGCTGGCCGACGCCGGCTCGCCCTTCGTCGCCGGCCTGACGGCCTACGCCAAGCTGAAGGCCGACGGCTGCTTCAACAAGGACATCGTCACCGCCAAGTTCGAGGACTCCATGAAGGCCCTCGTGACCGGCGAGGCCGCCATGGTCGCCCAGCACTCCGACATGCTCCCGGCCCTCCTCGCGGCCGCGGGCGGCGACCAGAAGACCGTCGACGAGTCCGTCGGCTTCGTCGGCCTGTCGAGCGACAAGCCGCTCGTGACCTACGCGCCCGGCCCGATCGGCACGTTCTACCTGCCCAAGACCGGTGACGCGGCGCGGGAGAAGGCGTCACTCGACTTCGTGCGCTTCATGACCGGCCCGGCCTACGCCGAGTACATCACCGCGTCCAAGACCTTCCCCGTGTTCAAGGACGTGCCCGACCCGCAGGGCGTCCCGTCCGTGCTGCAGGACGTCAAGAAGGCGTACGACACCGGCGCGGTCATCGCCTTCAACTCCGACATCCCCGGCATGGGCGGGCTGGCCCAGCTCATGTCCGAGCTGATCGCCGGGCAGAAGGATCCGCAGAAGGCGGCGACCCAGCTACAGGGCCAGGTCGAGCAGGCGGCCAAGGCCGCGGGGCTGCCCGGATGGTGATGCGGAACAGGGCGGCCTGGCTGCCGTGGGCACTGCCCGCGATCGTGCTGGTCACGGTCTTCTTCGTCGCCCCGTTCCTGCTCAACGTCCGGTTCGCGTTCTCCTCCTGGACGAGCTTCCGGTCCGAGATCACCTGGAACGGTCTGGAGAACGTCCGCACGCTGATCGACCAGGACCTGCTGGCCAACGCGGTCACCGTGACCGTGCTGTACGCGATCCTGTGCATGGCGATCCAGAACACGGTCAGCCTCTCGCTGGCCCTGGCCCTCCAGCGGACCAGCGGGATCAACACCGTCTTCCGCTCGGCGTTCTTCCTGCCGACACTCATCTCGCCGCTGGCCGCCGGATACATCTGGCGCGGCCTGCTCGCCCCCGACGGGGCGGTCAACTCCTTCCTCGGCATCGAGTGGGCGTGGCTGGGCGAACCGTCCACCGCGCTGGTGGTGGTCGCGTTCATCGACGCGTGGAAGTGGAGCGGGCTGATCACCCTCGTCTACATCGCGGGCCTCAACTCCATCCCGAAGTCGCTGCTGGAGTCGGCGACCGTCGACGGGGCCGGGCCGTGGACCCGGTTCCGGCGGGTGCTGTTCCCGATGCTCGCCCCGGCGCTGACCTTCAACGTGGCGGTCACGCTGGTGGGCGCGCTCAGCGCGTACGACGTGATCGCCGCCACCACCGGCGGCGGGCCCGGCGACCACACGCGGGCCCTGAACGTGGTGATGCGCCAGCAGTGGGGGCAGGGCTTCTTCGGCTCCGCCAGCGCGCTGGGGTTCACCGTGACGCTGCTGGTGATCGCCACCGCCGTGCCCCTCGTGTGGTGGCTGCGGCGCAGGGAGGTGACGGGATGAGAGCGGTCCTCAAGTACACGGCGCTGACGCTCTTCGCGATCCCGTGGGTGCTCGTGCCCGTCTGGCTCGTGGTCGTCAACTCGTTCAAACCCGCGGGCGAGGCCGCCGAGCTGGGCCTCGGCCTGCCCAGGACGTGGGCGATCGCCGAGAACTACGGCATCGTGCTCGACCGGGGCGGCTACCTGACGGGGCTGCTCAACAGCCTCAAGGTGACCGTGCCGATCGTGGTGGCCGTGGTGTTCCTCGGCGCGGCGGCGGCGTGGGCGTTCGGGCGCAGCCGGTCGCGGTGGCTGCAGGCGGCCTACTTCGTGATGGGGCTGTCGATCCTGCTGCCGCCGTCGATCATCCCGACCGTCTACCTGCTGCGCGCCCTGTCGCTGGACGGCGGCTCGCTCGGCTACGTGCTGACGATGACCGGCTGCCGCCTGGGCATCGTGATCTTCCTCGCGACCGGATTCGTCCGGGCGTTCCCCCGCGACCTGGAGGACGCCGCCGCCATCGACGGCGCCTCCCGCCCGCAGGTCTTCGTCCGCATCCTGCTGCCCCTGCTGCGGCCGGTGCTGTTCGTCGGCGGCGTGATCCTGATCATCAACGTCTGGAACGACTTCTTCTTCGCCCTCTTCCTGCTCCAGGGCAGCGCGAACGCCACGCTGCCGCTGAGCCTGTTCCAGTTCGCCTCCGGCACCTTGCAGAGCCTCAACTGGAACCTCGTCTTCGCCCACGTCCTGCTCACCACGCTGCCCCTCGTGGCGGTGTACGTCATCGCGCAGAAGCGCGTCCTGGCCGGCCTTACGGAAGGTGCACTGAAGGGATGACCACTCACGACATCGCGCTCGACTGGGTCAGGCGCGAGATCAAGGAGGGGCGGCTGCCGTGCGCGGTGTTCGGCGCCGCCACCTCCGACGGGATCCAGGTGCTGGAGGCGTTCGGCGAGCACGACGGCCGGGAGACCAGGACCGGGGACCACTTCGCGCTGTTCTCGGTGACCAAGCCGCTGGTGGGGCTGGCCGCCCTGCGCCAGGTCGAGCGCGGGCTGCTGTCGCTGCGCCGCCCGCTGCGGGACGTACTGCCGAACTTCGCGCGGCCCGACGTGACGCTCTGGCACCTGCTCACCCACACCAGCGGCATCGCCGAGCAGACGCTCACGCCCGACGACCTGCTGGAGCACCTCGTCACCGCGCCGTCGATGTTCGAGGCGGGCACGCTCAGCCATTACTCCAACCTGGCCTTCGCCGGGATCGCGGAGATGGTCCGCGACGTCACGGGCCGCGACGTGGCCGACGTGATCGACTCCGACCTGAACACGCTGGTGCCGGGCGGCGGGCGGATCACGTTCGACCCGGCGTGCGACGCGGCCGAGGTCCACGGCATGGAACTGCTCGGGCCCGGCTTCGACTTCGACACGTTCGTACGGCTCCGCCACCCGGCGGGGGCGCTGTTCTCCCGGGCCGAGGACCTCCTGGCGCTGGGCGGGGCGCTGCTGCGCGGCGACCGCGGACTGATCCACCCGACCACCCTGGCCGCCATGACGACCCCGCAGACGACGGGCCTGGTCAAGCTGCAGCCCGACCCGGTCAACGCCGGGCAGGACTGGGGTCTCACCTGGAACCTGCGCCACTCGGCTCCCGGGCTGCTCGAGCGGCGGCTGTACGGGCACGGCGGTGCCTCGGGGTGCCAGTGGTGGATGTACCCGGAGCAGGACGCGTGCTTCGTGCTGCTGATCAACGTGATGGCGCCGAGCCTGTACGGCGTCGACGTCGACGGTCTGCACAACGCCTTCACCACCGGGCTCGATGCGTGAACCGGGATTCGGGGGTGCTCGGAGTGCAGGTCTCAGGCGCGCAGGCGCCGTTCGTCCGTTCGGCCCCGCCCGGTTCACGGGCGGGCCTGACGTGCGGTCTGGCGGATCCGCTGGGCGTGGACGATCCGTCTCCCCGGCTGTCGTGGGACGCCCGGCTGCTCGGGGAGGCCACCGTGGTGGTGTCCTCGGACGGGCGCGAGGTGTGGCGGTCGTCCGTGCCGGCCGGATCGCACGGCGTGGACGTGCCGGATGAGTGGCTGGCGCCGCTGACGCCGTACACGTGGAGAGTGGAAGGGCACGCGACCGGCGCGTTCACCACGGGCCTGCGGGCGCGCGGCGGGTGGGACGCCCCCTGGCTGGCGGGCGACCCCCGGGCGGCGGTGAGCCTGCGCGGGTCGTTCACGTGGCGTCCCGCTCCCGGGCGCGCCTGGCTGGCCGCCACCGCGCTGGGCGTCTACCGGGCGCTGCTCAACGGGGTACGGCTGGGCGAGGAGGAGCTGGCCCCCGGCTGGACCGACTACGGCCACCGGACGCGCTATCGGCTGCTGGAGCTCACGGAGCTGCTCGCACCCGGTGAGAACGAGCTGGAGCTGTGGCTCGCTCCCGGCTGGTACGCGGGTCACGTCGCCGGCGGAGGCCCGCGCCGCTACGGCGACCGTCCCGCCGCCAGCGCCCAGGTGCTCGTGCGGGACGACGACGGGATCCGCCGCGTGTTCGCCACGGACGCGGCCTGGACCCGGCGGGATCTCGGCCGCCCGCGCGCCGACCTGGTGATGGGCGAGACCGTCCGGGCTCCTTCCCGGCAGGTCGCGCCCGCCGAGACGACGGCCGCCCCGGAGATCCTGGTGGAGGCCGACCCCGCTCCCCCGGTGCGGGTGATCGGCACGGTGCCCGCCGTGTCCGTGACCGAACCCGCGCCGGGCGTCCAGGTGGCCGACTTCGGGCGGAACGTCGTCGGGCGCGTACGGCTGCGCGTCGACACGCCGGGCCCCGTACGGATCGTGGTGCGGCACGGGGAGGAGCTGACCGCGACCGGGCGGCTCTACACCGACAACCTGCGCACCGCGGACCAGCGTGACGAGTTCGTCCTCGGCCCCGGCTCGCACGTCGTGGAGCCCGCGTTCACCCTGCACGGGTTCCGCTATGCGGAGGTCACCGGCTGGCCGGGCGCGCTGACGCCGGACGACCTGGAGGCGGTGCTGCTGTCCTCCGCGCTCGCCGTCACCGGCTCGCTGACCGTGAGCGATCCCGCCGTTCGGCAACTCGTCGCCAACATCGCCGCGTCGGCGGACGGCAACCTGGTGAGCGTGCCGACCGACTGCCCGCAGCGCGACGAGCGGACCGGCTGGACGGCCGACATCTCGGTGTTCGGGTCGACGCTCAGTTTCCTGCGGCACACGCAGGCGTTCCTGTCCGGCTGGGTGACGACGCTGATCGACGGGCAGCGGGCCGACGGCGCGGTCCCGCATGTCGCGCCGGTCCTGCCCGAGTACGGATACGACTCCCCCGTGTGGTCCGACGCGCTGGTCGAGGTGCCGTGGCTGCTGTGGCGGCGCTACGGCGACGACCGCACGCTGCGCCGCGCGTACGAGCCGATGCGGCGGTGGGCCGACTACTGCCTGGCCCAGGCCGAGGACGGCATCAGACCGGGCAGGGCCCTGGGCGACTGGCTGGCCCCCGGCACGGTCGAGACGCCCAAGAGCCTCATCGCCACCGCCGCCCTCGCCCGCAGCCTCCGCCTGGTCGCACACGTGGCCGACGTGCTCGGCGAGCCGCACGCGCCGGAGTACAACGAGGCGTTCACCCGCGTGTCGGGCGCCTTCCAGCGGGCCTTCCTCAACGGGCCGAGGCTGCACACCGAGACGCAGACCGGCTACGCCGTCGCCCTCGCCTGGGACCTGGTCCCGCCCGAGGACCGGGCCGCGTCGGCGCAGGCGCTGGCCGACCTGGTCCGCGCCGACGGGCACCGGCTCATGACGGGCTTCGTCGGCACCCCCCTGCTGCTGCCCGTGTTGTCGGAGACCGGCCACCACGACCTGGCGTGCCGGATCTTCAACCAGGAGGGCTATCCGTCCTGGCGCTACCAGCTCCGCGCCGGGGCGACGACCATGTGGGAGCGCTGGGACGCCTGGCACCACCGGCACGGCCTGCAGACGCCGGCCATGAACTCCTTCAACCACTACGCCTACGGCTGCGTGGGCGACTGGCTGTTCCGGCACGTGGCGGGCCTGGGCGACGACCCGCGCGGGACGGGTGGCGGCTTCGGCGAGCTGCTGCTGCGTCCCGGCCCCGTCCCGCTGCTGCGCCAGGCGCACGCCCGCTACGGGAGCGCGTCGGGGACCGTCGAGTCGGGCTGGCGGGCCGGGCCCGACGGGGTCCAGTTCACGTTCGCCGTCCCGGAGGGGGTGACCGCCCGCGCGGTGCTGCCCGTGCGCGGCGCGTGGGACGGGATGACCGTCAACGGCACCTTCCTCATGGGCCTCGGCGAGCAGTTGCCGACCACCAGGCTGGCCGACGGGGGCTGCGCCCTGAACTTGCCGCCGGGCCGCTGGTCGTTCACGGCCCCCGCGGCGGCCACGGCCCACCTACTCCAGGAGTGGGACGACCTGGGCCGGTGAGCTGGTTGTGAGGCTCGCGGTCACCACTCGTGTCGTTTCCCGTCACCGAGTGGTGACTTCGGGTGTGGCAGGTGTGTGCCGGCCTCCAGCCGCCGGCCCTCACCGCTCTCGGAGTCGGGGCCGTAGGTGCGTCTACTGGGAGGAGGAGGAGGGGCGCACCTCGGTGGACGCGGTCTTCATCTCGGTCGCCGGCACCTCTGCCCCCGCCGCCGGCACCTCTGCCCCCGCCGCCGGCACCTCTGAGCCCGCCGCAGGCACGCTCGCGGCCGGCTGGGCCCACGGCGTGAGCTCCGGGCGCTTGGCCGTGCGGCCGTCGCCCGACGAGCGGCCGCGGATGCGGCGGCCGATCCACGGGCCCGCGAAGGTGGCGAACCAGCGCAGCTCGGCCGCCGCCACCCGCCACGCCGCCGCCGGGGGCAAGGGCGGGAAGGGCAGCATCCACGTGTCGTCGCTGCCGGGCAGGCCGAGGGAGTGGGCCATGGCGGCGGCGATGCGGGCGTGGCCGACCGGGCTCGCGTGCAGCCGGTCCGTGCTCCACATGCGCGCGTCGGTGACGAACTCCATCGCGAACGTGTCCACCACCGTGACCCCGTGGCGGGCCGCGGCGGCGCGGATGCGGGCGTTGAGGTCGAGCACCTTGGGCCGGAGCGGCCGGGCTATCGGAGCGATCTTCCCGATATCCGGAAAAGTCACGGTAACCACGTGTGCGCCCGACTCGGTGAGGGCGGCGTACATCTCCTCCAGTACCTCCGCCACAGCGGCCGGCTCGCAGCCGGGGCGGATGAGGTCGTTCATGCCCGCCATGACCGTGGCCAGGTCGGGGCGCAGCGCCAGCGCGGCGGCCAGTTGCTCGGAGCGGATCTGGCCCGCGAGCCGGCCGCGGACCGCGAGGTTGGCGTACAGGAGATCGGGGTTGGCGCCGGCCAGGTGCTCGGCGAGGCGGTCGGCCCAGCCGCGGTGGCCGGTGACGTCGTCGCCGTCGCCGAGGCCCTCGGTCTGGCTGTCGCCGAGCGCGACGTAACGCGTGTAGACGGTCATGAGGTCTCCCTTCCGGCGCGGGCCATGCGCTCGCCGAGCGTCCGCGCCGTCTCCAGGCACCAGGCGCGGGTCTCGCGCTCCAGCCTGCATCCCGCCAGGCAGGACAGGTAGGGGCCGACGTTCTCGCCCTGGCGCAGGAACGTCTCCTCGTCCAGCTCGCCGCGCAGGCGCAGCAGGAGCTGCTCGAAGACCTCCAGCTTGGCGGCGGCCTGCCGGGCCCGGTCGTGCAACTGCTCGATCACCGGCGCGGGGTCGAGCAGGTCGACGGCGTGCACCTTGACGGCCAGGTCGTCGCGGATGAGCAGGGGCTTGGCGGGGGTGGCGGCGAAGGCCGCCAGCTCGCTGAGCCCGGCCCCGGTCACCTTGAACACGCGCTTGTTGGGGCGGCCCCGCTGGACCACCTCACGGCCCGTGACCAGGCCGTCGGCCTCCAGCTTGGTCAGCTCGGCGTAGAGCTGCTGCGGGGCGGCGTACCAGAAGTTGGAGACGCCGATGTCGAAGATCTTGGTGAGCTGGTATCCGCTGTATTCGCCGTCGAGCAGCGCCGCCAGCACCGCGTGCCGGAGGGCCATCGGCTAGCAGTACTCATGAAGGTGAGTAGTCATGGAGATGACTATAAGCCGACGGGCGCCCAGGCGCCAGAGGGTCGCCACGGAGCGCAGGACCGGAGAACAAGGAGTCCCTGGTGGGCGTGAAGGTGAACCCGCCTGAGTTCGAGGCGGAAGCGGTCGCAGTGATCACGCCCGCACGATCCGGGCGTGCGGGGGGCTCTGATGTAAAAAACTCTATACACGAGGTCAAAGATTCGCTACCTTTGCGATGTCAAAGATTCTGTACATCGAGGGGCTGGTCATGACACACGAGGAGAAGCGTGCGTGGATCCGGCTGGTCGTCGCCGTGCTCGCGTACGCCGCGTACGTGGGCGTCATCCTGAATCGCGCGGAGGGAGGACCGATGCCCGCCGTGCCGTACGCCGGCGCTCTGCTGTGGTCGATCGGCGGATCGATCACCGCGTCGATCGTGGCCGAGATCGGGATGGCGATCGTGAACCCGGGAGCGTCCCGCGCCAAGGACGTGCGGGACAGGGAGATCGGGCGGCTCGGCGAGTACATCGGTCAGTCGTTCGTCGTCGTCGGCGCGGTGGCGGCGATGCTCATGGCGGTGGCCGGGTGGGACCGGTTCTGGATCGCCAACGTGGTCTACCTCTGCTTCGTGCTGTCGGCGGTCCTCGGCTCGATCGCCAAGATCGTCCTCTATCGCAGGAGCTTTCCGCAGTGGTGAAGCCGACCCGCGTCACGAACCGCATCCGCGCGCTGCGGTTCGCGCACGACGAGATGACCCAGGCCGAACTGGCGGAGCGCATCGGCGTGACGCGGCAGACCGTCATCGCCATCGAACAGGGCCGATACTCCCCGTCGCTGGAGATGGCCTTCCGAATCGCCCGGGTGTTCGGCGTTCCGCTCGACGACGTGTTCCAGTACCCCGACCTTCCCGAGGAGACGACATGAAGGCCATCGTTCAGGACGCGTACGGCCCGGCCGACGTGCTCGAACTGCGGGACGTCGACCGGCCGTCCATCGGCGACGACGAGGTGCTCGTCGAGGTCCGCGCCGCCGGTGTGGATCCGGGCGTGTGGATCCTCATGACCGGCCGGCCGTACCTCGTGCGCCTCATGGGGTACGGGCTGCGCCGGCCCAAGGTCCCGGTGCGCGGCCGTGACGTCGCCGGGGTGGTGGCCGCCGTCGGCGCACGGGTGACCCGGTTCCGGCCCGGGCAGGAGGTGTACGGCACCTGCGAGAGCGGCTCGTTCGCCGAGTACGCGAGCGCGCCGCAGGGACGGCTCGCGCCGAAGCCGGCCGGCCTGTCGTTCGAGCAGGCCGCCGCGGTGCCGGTCTCGGGGATGACGGCGCTGCAGAGCGTCCGCGACTGCGGCCGCGTACGGCCGGGCCAGCGGGTGATGGTGATCGGGGCGTCGGGAGGCGTGGGGTCGTTCGCCGTGCAGATCGCCACGGCGTCCGGCGCGAGGGTGACCGGAGTGTGCGGTGCGGCCAAGGCCGACCTGGTGCGATCCCTGGGCGCCGAGGACGTCATCGACTACGCCCGTGACGAGATCGACCATGACGGTGCACGCTACGACGTCGTCATCGACACCGCCGGGAACCGTCCGTTGTCCCTGCTGCGGCGTGCCCTGACCCCGCGCGGGACGCTGGTGATCGTCGGAGGTGGGCACGACAGGTATCCGCTCTCCGGCGGCTTCGAGCGTCAACTGCGGGCGCCGCTGGTCTCGATGTTCGTCGGTCAGCGGCTGCGCGGCCTGACCACCAGGGAACGCGCCGAGGACCTCGAGGAACTGGGACGGCTCATCGAGTCCGGCGCCGTCACCCCGGTCATCGACCGCGTCTATCCCCTCGCGGAAGCATCCGACGCGATCCACCACTTCTCCGAGGGCCATCCCGCGGGCAAGGTGGTCGTCACCTTGTGAGGACTCGTAGTCGACCGGCGAAGGCGTGCGGGCGGCCTTGAGCTCCCAGGCCGTCTCGGGGCGGGTGCGCCCGCGGCCCGTTTCCGCCGTCCCCCCTCCGCACGGGCGGAGGAAGTCCTGAGGACCTCGCGGGCGCCGGTGCCGGCATGCTCCTACCAGCTTGATCTACACGCACCGTCGCGGACAGGGCAGCCGACAGCTTTAGTCGTCTTGACAACAAATATTGTCGGTGACATCTTGGTCGCGGCGCAGGAAGCCTCGCTTGAACGCTTCCTGCCGCCTGCGATGAGTTCCGGGACAACGGCCAGATCAGATGACAGGACATCTGGCCTCGGTGATCAAGGAGTGGTTCGATGCGGAAAATCACTGCCGGTCTGTTCATCTCGCTCGACGGCGTCATCGACAATCCGCAGGATTGGCACTTCCCCTACTTCAACGACGAGATGGGCGCGGCCGTCTTCGCGCAACTGGCCACCGCGGACACGGTGTTGCTCGGCCGCAAAACCTACGACAGCTTCGCCGGCGCATGGCCGGACCGCGAGGCCGCCGGTGGCCCGGACGCCTCCATGGGCAAGGCGCTCGGCGACGCCCGCAAGATCGTGGTCTCGAACCAGAGTCTCCAGTTCACCTGGCGCAACTCCGAACAGCTGGAAGGCGACCTCGTCAAGGCCGTCACCGCGCTGAAGAACGAGCCCGGCGCGACGGACATCGCGATGAGCGGATCCGTCTCCATCGTCCGCCAACTGCTGGCCGCCGGCCTCCTCGACGAGCTCCACCTGCTGGTCCACCCGATCGCCGTACGCAAGGGCGCGCGCCTGTTCGAGGAGGGCGAGCCCCCGATTCCGCTGCGGCTCGTCTCTTCCACGACCTTCGCCACCGGCGTCCTGCACCTCATCTACACTCCGGACGAATCGGCCCCCACAGGCGCGTACGAGGACGCCAGGGAACACCTGCCTCAAGCCGAGAACAGCTGATATCCGCGCCGGCCGACCGCCGCATGGATCACCGTCTTCCCCACGATGGCGAGAAAGGCCGCGCCAGCCGCTCTCACCCTCGTTCGGATCAAGAACTCGGTTGCGGTGACGGTGGCGGGGACGCCGAGTTCGGCGGCGACCGCTGTCGCGCCGTACAGCGGACCGGATCAGGCGGCGTCGTAGACGAGGAGCCCGTTGTCGAGAAGGCGTGCGCCCGCGGTGGGCAGGTGTTCGGTGAGTCGCCCGTCATGGGCCAGGTGCAGTACGGAGACCTGGTGGACCAGCACGGCGTAGTCGGCGATGATCCTCCGATGGCAGCGCCACCAGACCGCCTCGCTGCACATGATCGCGGTACGGGTGGCCGCCGCCTGGTCCAGGAGCTCCTTCAGGGCGGCGTGGAACTCCGGTGCGCGGCTGTAGCCGGCGTACCCCCGGAAGGAGTCGTTCCGCCAAAACGTGTCGGGCGAGTCCGGAGCCGGCGTGCGGAAACCGCCGAGCCGCCGCTCCCACCGGTAGCCGATCCCCTCCTCCGGCAGCCAGGCGGAGAGCTCGTGCCTGCCCACATGGGGGACGCGCCGGCTCCCGGGCGCGGTACGGACGTCCACGACGGCCTCCGCGTCCACGCCGTGAAGGAGGGTTGCGATCAGGGTCCGGGAGGCGGTGCCGTGACCGAAGGTGAGCAGCGGAGGCGTCCGGACGCGGCCGGCGAACGACGGACGCGGGTCGGCGGTAGCCACCAGCGGCGCATACCCGGGTGCCCGGGCGCCAATCGCCTGGTCACGACGCCGCCGGAAGTCACCCGGAGGTACGGCGGCCTCGGTGAGCTGCTGATCGGCTCGGGCCCGCACGGCCACCAGCAGCGCGAGCCGATGACGAACCGGGCCGCGCCGACCAGAGCACGTGCGTTCGGACGAGCCGTCTCAACCGGCCGTGGGACGGTAGCCGCGGACGTAGTCGATCGTGAACTCCCTCGGATACGGCCGCTCGCGCGCCGGCTCCGGGCCCGTGCGGGGGAACTCGTAGATGCCGAGCATGAGCTGCATCGGATAGCGGGGCGACTGGTGCACGGTCCTGACCCGCTCACCGTCGATGAGGAAGGTCACCCGGTCAGGCGTCCACTCGGCCGCGTACACGTGGAAGTCGCGGGCGTCAATGGGCACGGATTCCATGGTGAAATCATCGGTGATGTCCGGATCGCCGAAGGGATGCAGGCCCATGCCGATCCGCGCGCCGTCCGGCCGGACATCCCGGCCGAAGATCTCGCAGACGCAGATCTCGGCCGAGCGTTCGGGCTCGTCCTCGTAGCCGATCATCCACAGCGCGACCATGGCGCGGGGGTCGTCGGTCGCCTTGGCCCGCATCTCGATCAGGCCGTACCGGGGGGTGTAGAGCCTGACGTCGGCCTGCGCCTCGCGGACGACCATGCCGGGCCGGCGCCCGTGCTGCCCGATGCCGCTGCCCACGGGTCCGGCGAAGACGCCGGTCTGCAGGGATGAGACGCGCAGTTCCCCCTCCACCTCGGGACACCACGGCGGCTGGTCCTCCTCGATCAGGAGCCGCAGCAGGCCGCCGCCGACCCGATGGCGGGCGAGGGATGCCGCGCCGGTGGTCCACTGGGGCAGATAGCGGGGCACCCATCGGTTCTCGTCGAGGCGATCGCCGTCGAAGACGTCCTCGAACTCCAGCTCGTAGCCGTCCTTGGTGACCGGGTCGGGCGTGCCGTGCCCGCCGTCCATGTGACGCGTCACGATCGTTTCTCCTCTCGACGGAACGGGCCGCCGCCGGGCCGGCATGGCCGCACGCGGACAGGGTTCAGCGGAAACCCGCACAAGGCGTCATTACCGTAATGGTTTTGCTCATGACATTCCAGTGCCGTCGGCACGGCGGCGCCCCGCCGGCGAGACCGTAGGCTGCCCCCATGTCAACCGCGACGACGAGCGGCAGCCCGCTGACGCCCTCCCCGGCCGCCGAGCTGGTGCTGGCCTTCGTCAACACCCGGGCGCTGCGGGGTGAGCGGGAGCGCCTGGCGGACACCGGGTCCTTCCGCGCCTGGCTGGTCGCCGCCGGGCTGGCGGACTCCGGCGTCCGCGTCACCGCGGCCGACCTCGCAGCGGCACACGAGCTGCGCGAGGCTCTGATCGGCGTCCTGCTCTCGCACGCCGGCGCCCCGGCCCGCGACGAGGACATCGACCGCCTGCGGCACTTCGGAGAGCTGCACCCGGTCCGTCCCGTCGTCGGCGTCGTCGACGCCGCATTGCACCCGGCCGCCGGAGGCACGGCGGGCGCCTTCGCCCGGGTGCTCGCGGCCGCCGCGGAGCTGGCCCTGCGCGGGACCTGGAGCCGGGTGAAGGCGTGCCGCAACCCGCCCTGCGGGCTCGGCTACTACGACCGGTCGCGCAACCAGGCCGCGGTGTACTGCGACGCCCGCACGTGCGGCGCCCAGATGGCGACGCGGGCATACCGGGCCAGGGCCAAAGCGGACCTCAATCCGTAGGCTCAGGGCTCGGATCCGTGGCACCCCACCGTTCCACACCCCATACGACCTGGGATTCCTCGATCGGAGACCGCCGCCACGCTTAGGCTTGTCCGCGACATCCTCGCCACCGCGCCCGTCACCGTCCGGCGCGAAGCGCGAGAGCACGCCGAAGCCCTGGGAGTCAGCGCGTGACCGAACCCGGCAAGGCCCTCTACATCATCGCGTGCGCCGCGGGACCGGCCGGCGACGTCGGCCGCCTCGTGACCATGGCGCAGGAACAAGGGTGGACAACCCAGATCATCGCCACCCCGTCCGCGCTCGACTTCATCGACGTGCCCGAGCTGGAGAAGCTGACCGGCCGCCCCGTCCGCAGCCGGTACCGCAAGCCGAGCGAACCCAAGCCCCCGAGAGCAGACGCCATCATCGTCGCCCCGGCCACGTACAACACCATCAACAAGTTCGCCCACGGCATCTGCGACACCTACGCACTGGGCCTCCTCGCCGAAGCGCCCGGCCTGGGCATCCCCGTCGTCGTCCTGCCCTTCGTGAACAGCGCCCTTGCCTCACGCGAGCCATTCCGCCGCAGCGTCGAGACGCTTCGCGCCGAAGGTGTTCACGTCCTTCTCGGCCCCGGCCGGTTCGAGCCCCACGCTCCCAGCAGCGGAGCCGAGGTCGTCGAGACCTACCCCTGGCATCTCACCCTTCCGGAGCTCGGAGAATTCGATTGATCGAGCTATTCGACACCGAACGCCAGGAGGCGGCCCGGGGGCGGTCCCGGCCGTCGGCAGCTCGGGCCGCCTGCGGCGAAGCCATCAGCCGCACAGGCGACCTCGCCACACGGGCGGCACAACCGCCCGGCCACGACTCGCATCGCCGTTCTGGAGACCGGCCGGGGTGTTTCGCGTGAGGGTACACCTATGGCTCTTCAGGCCACCGTCCTGCTCCCCGGACGTGCCCACTCCTCCCATGGAGGGGCTCGGGCTTCGCGAATCCGGGCCAGGCGCCGTCATCGGGCGAGCGGTCCGGCCAGACGTCCGGGTCGGGCGAGCCGCGCCGTCCGTGGCGTGCGAGAGGCGGTGGCTGCTCCTCGTGTGAGGTCTGCCGCGTGGCGGTGAGGGCGGCGAGAGCGGTGGTGATGGGCACGGCCGCGATGAGCCCGAGCGTGCCCACCACGCTGCGTACGATCTCCTGGGCGACGACCGGATTGCGCAGCACGTCTCCCAGCGGCTGCTCCCCCACGCTGAAGAGCAGGAGCAGCGGGAGCGCCGCGCCGGCGTAGGCGAGGACGATCGTGTTGATCACTGAGGCGATGTGCGCACGCCCCACACGTGCCGCCGCCCGGTAGAGCCGACCGAAGGAGTAGCCGGGGTTGGCGACAGCGAGTTCGCCCACCGTGACGGCCTGGGTGACCGTGACGTCGTCGAGGACGCCCAGGGCGCCGATGATGATGCTGGCGAGGAGCAGGCCTTGTGCGTTGATGCGGTAGCCGGTGTCCAGCATGAACGAGCTGTCGTCGGTGATCCCGGTGAGGTGGGCGACGTCGATGGCCACCGCCGAGAGAAGGCCGGTGATGGTGAGGCTGGCCAGCGTGCCCACTACGGCCATCGAGGTCGAGATCGTGAAGCCGTGGGTGAGGTAGAGGACCGCGAGCATGATCGCCGCGGAGCCGACGATGGCGACCAGGGTCGGCGACTCCCCGGCCAGGATCGCCGGGATGACGAAGGCCAGCAGCAGGACGAAGGTGACCGCCAGACCGACCAGCGCGGTCAGTCCGCGCCAGCGCCCGAAGGCGACCACGGCCAGGGCGAAGGCGGCGACGAACATCCACAGCGGTGCGGATCGGTCGTGGTCGGACAGCAGGTACTGCGGCGCATCGTGCGTGTTCTGTGGCATGTGGACCAGCACGACGTCGTCGCCCGTCGCGAACCGCTGCGAGCCGGGGCCGCTCGGCAGCTCGGTCATGATGGTCCGATTGGCTTCGGGACCGCTGGTGAGCCGGACCCGAACGTCGGCGCAGGAGTCGGGAGTCGCCGACACGGTCTCGGAGGTCGCCGGTTCCTCCGGCGAAGCGGGGCACGGCTTGGGATGGACCCCGATGATCGCCCCCGTTACCTGCTGCAATCCGGGCGATGACGGGCGTGCGGGCTGCTGGCCGCTCGGCCACAACCAGATCAGGGCGGCCAGGGTCATCAGGGTGATGGGCACGAGCACCGCCACCGTCGCCCACACTGCCCGGCGGGTGGCGGGCGACCGCGAATCGGACGTGCCGTGGCTGTGGTTGGCGCCCATGATGGACGTTCGTCTCCTCGGGTGCGGTTCCTCGATGCAGGAAGTTGTCACGATCCGTCCCACCGCGCTTCCCTCGCCGTGCCGCGTAGGCCGACGTGAGCGCCGCTGGAGGTCGGATATCGCGGAGCGGCAGTGGTCGTGCAGAGCCGCGACATGCCCGCGATCATATTGCGATCGTCGCGAGGCGTATGACCGGGCCGCTCGCCGAAGGATGCGATCGTCTCGGCGACGTACGCGTCCGTACTCGTGGGTGAGTGCGGGGCCGGTCAGTCGCCAGGGGTGCGCTGGATGGCGATCACGGCGGCGTCGTCGGCCAGTTGTCCGCCGACGTGGGCGAGCAGGTCCTCGCGCAGGTGGTGGACGAGCGCCAGGGGGGTCTCGTCCTCGCCCCAGAAGGCGGCACGCTCGGCGAGCGGGTAGAAGACGCCCTCGGGACTCCGCGCTTCCACGACACCGTCGGTGTACAGCAGGAGCAGGTCGCCGGGTTCGAGCGTGAACGTGTCCGCGCGGTAGTCCGATTCGGACAGTTCGCCCAGGCCCAGCGGCGGCGCGGGACGCGTGGGGTGAAGCGTGATGACCTGTCGGCCGCGCAGCAGCAGCGGAGGCGGGTGTCCGCAGGTCACCATGCGCAGCAGCGACGACGCGTCCGGGATGTCGAGGACCACGGCGGTGATGAAGCACTCCCCTGCCTTCTCCGGTTCCGAGGATTCGGCCAGGTTCCAGCAGACGCTGTGTTCCAGATAGGTGACGAGATCGGGCAGGGTGGCCTGGCGGTGGGCGGCCTCACGGAAGGCGAAGAGCAGTAGGGCGGCGTCGCTGATGGCGGTCAGGCCCTTGCCCATCACGTCGCCGACGATCAGCCTGGTGGCGTCGGCCGTTCGCGCTGCCGCGTACAGATCGCCGCCGATCTGCGCCTGTTCCTGCGCCGCCAGATACACCGACGCCACCCGCAGCGGCCCGAGACGCTGCGGTAACGGCCGGAGCACCACCCGCTGCGCGGCCTCCGACACCGTACGCACCTGCGCCAGTTCACGAGCGCGCCGGTCCCGGAGATACCGGAACGCCGTCACGACCACCGAGACCACCACCAACGAGATGATCTGCGACTGGAAGTACATCGTGCCGAACAGGTTCTGGTCCAGGATCACCCCGACGGCCACCAGGCCCGCGACGGCGATCGCGGCGACCGTCGCGGTGGCGAAGGCGCCGGCGAACGACGCGGTGATCGCGGGTGCCACGACCAGCAGCGGTCCCAGCGGGATCCCGATGGGGGTCACCAGGTCGACCGCCACGATGACCGCGATCAGGCCGAGCGGGAACGCCAGCAGGGCGTCACTGGCCTGCAACGAGCGATGCCGGCGCGACAACAGCCGCCGCGAGCGCATACTTCCTGCTTACCACCGGCCCCGCGGCGTGGTCCCGGCAGGTGGCCGGCTCAAGGCGTACTCTCCGTTCAGCGGCGCGTGCGCGCCGCCGGCGGCGTCTCCTGGTGGGGGGCGACCCGGTGGTCGTACTCGATGTGGGCGAGGAAGAAGTCCCGGACGTCCTCGGCGAGCAGCTCCGGCACCTCCATCGCGGCGAAGTGGCCGCCGCGCTCGAACTCCGACCAGTGCCTGATGTCGTACAGCCGCTCGGCCAGCGGTCGCACCGACTGCGTGATGTCGTGCGCGAACACCGCCACGCCGACCGGTACCGGGCACGGCGCGGGCCGCCCCCGCGGAGCATCGTGGTGCAGCCGTGCCGAGGACGCCGCGGTGGCGGTCAGCCAGTACAGCGAGATGTCGGTGAGCATCCGGTCGTCGCTGATCTGCGAGCGCGGGTCGGTCCACTGCGCGAAACGCTCGGCGATCCAGACCAGTTGGCCGACGGGAGAGTCCGTCAGCGCGTAGCCGATGGTCTGCGGGGTCGTGGCCTGCAGAGCCTGGTACGGCGGACGATTCGCCATCAGCTCCCTGACCTTGTCCAGCCGGGCCTCGTCGGTTTCGGACAGCTCGATGCCGGCGTCCGGGTCCGGCCGGGTCGGCAGGTAGTTGACGTGCACGCCGGCGACCTCCTCGGGCGCCACCGCGCCGAGCGCCATCGAGATGCCCGCGCCGAAGTCGCCGCCCTGCGCGCCATAGCGCTCGTACCCGAGCCGGCGCATCAGCTCGGCCCAGGCCCGCGCGATCCGCACCGCGTCCCAGCCGCGCTCGTGGGTCGGCCCGGAGAAGCCGTAACCCGGGATGGACGGAATCACCAGGTGGAAGTCGCGCGACAGCGGCTCGATCACGTCGAGGAACTCCAGGAACGAACCGGGCCAGCCGTGGGTGAGGATCAGCGCGAGCGCGTCCGGTTTCGAAGACCGGACGTGGACGAAGTGGATGTTCTGGCCGTCGATCTCGGTGGTGAAGTGCGGAAGCTCGTTGAGCTCGGCCTCGTGCTCGCGCCAGTCGTAGCCGGTGCGCCAGTATTCGGCCAGTTCCTTGAGCCGCGCCAGCGGGAAGCCGTAGTCCCACCCGGCGTCGGCGACCTCGTTGGGCCAACGGGTGCGGGAGAGCCGGTCGGTCAGGTCGTCGAGGTCGGCCTGGGGGATGTCGATGCGGAACGGCTTGATCATGGTCGACTCCAGGGGGTTCGTTCGGCGCTCAAATGTTCTGACGGCCAACGGTTGACGATCCGGCTTTCGTTGGGATGTCCAACGTTGGCATCGCCCACTATACATAGATTCATTGGTTGAGCCAACGATTTATGGCGGCTGCCATGGAAGGGACAGCCGCACGCCTGACCGTGAAGCCGAGCCGCCGCTCCCCCGGCCGGCAGTGCGCGCCCACCGGCTGGTGTCGGACGGCTCCGGCGAGGTGGGTGCCGCGCGGATCCCGCCACCGCATCCCGACCGCGCCGGAAACCCACTCCCGCGGACGTTCATCGCTCAACCGCAGAAACACGATCACACGTGGACGTGACCCGTCACGGAGTCGGCAAGGCGACCGATCTATTTCACGGCCAGCGCGGAAGGAGCGAATCCGAACGCGCGCGAGAAGGCCGCGGTGAACGACGCCGGCGAGGAGTAGCCCAGGCGGCTCGCGACCTGAGTGATCGTGGACGTGCGCAGCAGTGGCACCGAGGCGACGAGCCGAGCGCGCGTGCGCCAGGCGGCCGGACTGATGCCCGTCTCACGACGGAAGCGGCGGGTGAAGGCGCGCTCGCTCATGACCAGGCGGCGCGCCCAGTCCTCATTGGTGACCTGGACGTCAGGGTCGGCGAGGTACTCGCGGCAGAGATCCGCAAGGTCCGGCGACGAGGGCAGCCCGACGTGGAGCGGCACCGGGCTCAGGCGGGTGATCTCGTGCAGCAACAGTGCCGCGATCGCCCCCTCGCGGCCGGCGAGGTCGTACTCGGCCTCGAATTCGACGGCGGCGAGCAACAGCTCACGGAGAAGAGGGGTGACGTCGACGACGGTGCACGCGTGGGGCCACCAGGGCACCGCGTCCGGCTCGATGTAGAGGCTGCGGGTGCTGACGTCCAGCATCCTGACGCGGTGGCGGGTGTCCGCCGGGATGAGGACGGCGCGGTCGGTCGGCACCGTCCACGTCCCGTCGTCGGTCTCGACGATCATCACGCCCGTGGCGCCGTACAGGAACTGCGCGCGCCGATGCCGGTGCCAGTCGAGAACCTGTCCGGGGGCGTAGTCCGTCCCGATGGGCAGCACGGCTCTCGCGACCCGATCGACGTCGGCGAGCTGAACGTTCCGCACCCGCCCAGCGTAGTGGCCGATTCTCGAAATATTTGGGCCGTACTTCGATTGTCCGCCAGGAGCAGGCCTTGCTTGACTCGTGGTTCGTGAGTGTCCTCGTGCTGGCCGGGATCGGCCTCCTCACCGGCCTGACCACCGTGCTGTTCGGGTTCGGCGGCGGGTTCGTCACCGTGCCGGTCATCGTGTGGGCCGACGCGCGTCTCGGCGCCGACGCGGCCCATGTCGCGGTCGCGACATCCGCCGTGGTCATGATCTTCAACGCGTGCGTCGCGACCGTCGCGGCCGACCGCGCCGTCCTGAGCCTGCTGCGCCGGAGCACGCCCCTGCTGGCCCTCCTCGCCGTCGGTGGCGCGCTCGGCGCCCTCGCGACCCGGTGGACCCCGGCGTCCGTGACGCAGTGGGCCTTCATCGCCTACCTCGTCGCCACGATCGTCGACGTACTCGTGCGGCCCGGATTCCTCCACCGCCGAGCGGAATGCGCGGTCACGGGCTCCGGCCGCGGAGGGGAGACCGGTCGTATCCGTGCCGCGCTCGGCATCCCCATCGGCGCGACGGCGTCGTTCCTCGGTGTCGGCGGCAGTGTCATGACCGTTCCCCTGCTTCGCAGGCTGGGCCATGACATGCGCACGGCCACCACGCTGGCCAACCCGCTGACGCTCGCCGTCGCCACGCCGGCGCTCGTCCTCTTCGGCGCGGAGAACGCGGGGATCCCCGCGTCCGCGGGCGTTTTCCTCTATGGTCCGGTCGACCTCGGCGCCGCCGCGGCGCTCCTCGCCGGCGCCCTGCCGGTGATCGTCGTCATGCGCCGCCGTCCGCCGCGCATCCCCGACAGGCTCCACGCATGGAGCTACCTGGCGCTTCTCGTCCTCGTCACCGCCACGATGGCCGCCCTCTCCCTCGACGACGCCTGACGGAGGCACCGTCCCCGGTCACCGTCGGCCGAACCTCCGGAGGGCGCTGCCCGAACGGCGGATGCGATACGGCAGCCGCGGACCTGACATCTCCGGTGGCTGTGTCGTCGTACCAGTAGAAGCCGAGATTTCACACCGATCGGAAGGGATGGGTGGCGATGTCCACGCAGCGCGAGGAAGACGAAGCCAAGATCGGGCAGCAGGTCGACAAGATCGTCGAAGGAATCCGGGCCAAGGATCTCGAAGTCCTGAAGCAGCTCTACACGGCGGACGTCGTGTCCTTCGACGTCGAGCCGCCGCTGCAGCATGTAGGGGTTGCGGCGAAGTTGAAGAACTGGGCGAAGGTGTTCATGTTCTTCCAGGATGTGACTTATGAGGTACGCGATCTGGCTCTCACCGTGGGCGATGATGTGGCGTTCGGGCACGGTTTCGGGCGGCTCAGCGGCACGCTGAAGAACGGGACGGCGACGAGCGGGATGTGGGTCCGGGCCACTTTCTGCTTCCGGAAGATCGACGGCGAGTGGTTGATCGCGCACGACCAGGTGTCTGTGCCGTTCGACATCGCGAGCGGCAAGGGAGTGGCCGACCTCGAACCCTGACGAGTCGCAGAGGTTCGGGGCGTCGCGGGCGGTGCTGCCCCGCCGCGCCAACCCGACCGCGTGACCGGCCGGTCGTCGTGCAGGGCGCGCACTTCACGTACCCATGGGTGTCCGGCGTGCCTACAGGCCGTCGGGGCGGCGGCCGGTGGCGTCCTGCAGCGACCGGTTTCGGGCCAAGGCCGCGCAGACGCCAGGTCAGGTGCTCGGCGAGGATCACATGTCGCGGAGGTCGGCGGCCGACGCCGGTGGGACCGGGAGCAACATGCCGAGAAATAGTCGATACCTGTGGATCAGGTCGTTCAGTTCGTCAATCGGTCCGGGTGCGGAGGCTCCGCGCCAGAGCGGGGATCATCACCGCCGCAGCGACGAGGTGCAGCCCGAGGAGGGCGGTGGCGGTGGCGGGGTTCGCCCCGGAGAGGAAGGGCGGGACCAACGAGACCGCGGTCAGCGACACCGCCGTCCACACGAATCGCTCGGCGGGGCGAGCGCTCCAACGAAGAAGAGCGGCGGCGATGACGATGCCCACGACCGAGAAGAAGCCGGTCACGACGGCGAACCCGGGCAACGGGATCGTCTCGCCACCGTCGGGGACCTCGAAGTCGACGCCGACGGCCTGGGCGAGCGCGGCGGCGAGGGTGGTGGCCACCATCGCCGCGAGCGTGGCGATGGAGCCGGTGACGGCGAGCCCGCGGAGTCGGTGGGTGCGGCTGGTCCGGCCCGATGCCGGGCCTGCGACGACCCCGGTGTCATTCATGCTGTTCATGTCGTTCCTCCATCATTCGATGACTGGCGTACGGGATGTGCCGACTGGCATGTGACGGTCCCGGCCCTGGGCGTGACGATGCGCACCCTCGCCGTGCGACGGCCGGGGTTCCGCAGGGCGCGGACGCCGGTGCCGCGCAGCCAGAACCCGGCGTCGCGTCCGAGGACCGGCCCGGGTTCGCCGTCGCGCAGCTCCAGTTGCACCCGGCCGCGGGTGACGACGCCGAACGCGTCGCACCACTCGGCCGCGACCACCGGGACACGCGCGCCACCGCGCAGCACGAGCGTCCGCACCGGGACTACTCCGTGCCGTCCGCCGGCAGGCGCTCCGGCAGCCCGAGCCGCGGAAACTGGTCGTCGTGGAACGTGACGATCTCGGTGATCGCCCCGCCGGTGATGCGCAGGACGTCGATCGTCAGCGGCAGGTACGCGTCCTCCGGCTTCCGCCAGAGGTAGAAGGCGACGGCGGGCTGCCGGTTCACGGAGGTGAGGACGGCGCGCAGGTGCTCCATGCTCTCGAAGCCGCTCTCGACCCAGTCGTTCACCACCGCGTCGCGGCCGACCTGCAGGCCCGGCGTGGGCGGCATCGAGCAGCGGACGTCGTCCCGCAGCAGTGCGGCGAGCCCGTCGACGTCCGTGGCCACGCTGGCGTCGGTATAGCGGCGCACCAGCTCGCGCGTCCCGGCGTCCTCCTCGCCGCCGGTCCAGTCCTGCCGCTCGGCGGGCAGGTGCTCCCGCATGCCGGCGCGGGCCCGCTGCAGCGCGCTGTTCACGGAGTTGACGGAGTCCCCGAGGAGCTCCGCGACGTCCTTCGCCGGCCAGCCGAGCACGTCCCGCAGGATCAGCACGGCCCGCGGGCGCGGCGCGAGGTGCTGGACTGCGACCAGGTACGCCAGCTCGATCGTCTCCCGCGCGAGGGCGACGGTCTCCGGCTCGTCCGCGTCACCCGCGGGCAGCTCGTCGAGCAGCCGGTCCGGGTAGGGCTGCAGCCACAGCACCTCACCGCCGGTCGCGGGCTCCGGGCGGCACCTGGCGAGCAGATCCAGGCAGGCGTTGGTGGCGATCCGGTACAGCCAGGCCCGGAACGTCGACCGCCCCTCGAAGGTCTCCCGCCGCCGCCAGGCACGGAGGAACGTCTCCTGCACGGTGTCCTCGGCGTCCTCGAACGACCCGAGCATCCGGTAGCAGTGCACGTGCAGCTCCCGCCGGTGCCGCTCCGCCAGCCCCGAGAACGCCGGCTCGTCGACCTCGCCCAGACCGCTCACGCCCAGCTCCTCCAGCCGCGTGTCCGCACTCATCACGTCATCCTTCCGCTTCGTCGTGTCCCGTCGTAGGTGTGACGGGTGCGGGCGCGACAACTCATCACCAGGGTCGGTCGGCATGGCTGATCCCGTGACGGATCCGGTGGCGGAGCACGACGCGCGGTCCGGTCGGTTCGCAGGCCGCGCATCGGTCTCAGCCGCGCTTGAGATGACAGTGATCAGGTTGGAAAAGGGTCATCGCTCAACATGCCTGACAAGCAGGCGTGCGGCAGAGCAGGCATGATCAACCCGGAGGAGTGCCGGGGCGTCGCTATCTGGTGGTCGCCGGCAGCGCGATCGGCCGGGGGAAGCGCGCGACGAACCGTGCTCCGCAGGGGCTGTCTTCGAGGATGAGGGTGCCGCCATGGGCTTCGGCGATCTCCCGGGCGATGGGCAGTCCCAGGCCGCTGCCGCCGGCGTCCTTGGCGCGGGCGTCCGGCAGGCGGACGAAACGCTGGAAGACGGCTTCCCGCTGCTCGGGCGGCACCCCGCTCCCGTCGTCGTGGACCTCCAGCACCGCCGCGTCGCCCCGATGCTCGACGGTGACCGTGACGCTGGAGCGGGCGTGGCGTTCGGCGTTGTCCAGGAGGTTGTGCAGCAGCCGTTCCAGGCCGATCCGGTCGCCGTGGACCATCACGCCGCTGCTGAACCTCTTGACCACCCTGATCTTGCTTTGCCGGTGGTCGCGCTGCCGGTGGTCGAGCTCGCCGGCCACCAGAACGGCGAGGTTGAGCAGGTCGTGCTGACCGACGACGCCCGCGTCGAGCCGGGAGATCTCCAGCAGGTTGGTCACCAGGTCCTGCAGCCGCTCGACGGACTCCAGCAGCCTGTTTCCGGTTGCCACCCAGTCGGTCTCCTCCGGCCGCACGAGCGCGTCCTCGATCTCGGTACGCATGGCCGCGAGCGGGTTGCGCAGGTCATGAGAGGTGTCCGAGGCGAACCTCAACTGCTGCTGGATCGCCGTTCCGGCCCGTTCCAACGTCTGGTTGGTGGTCTGCGCAAGCTCCTTGAACTCGTCGTCATGACGCGGCAGCGGAACCCGCTCGCTCAGATTGGAGGGCCGGATCGTGGCGAGTTTCCCGCTGATGGCGTACACCGGCTGGAGGGTCCTGCTCATCATCCAGTACGTCCCGAACGCGGTGGCCGCGATCAGCAGAAGCGAACCGCCGACGAGTCCGGCCAGTACTGCCGCGCTTGCGTAGAGCGGAGGCTGGGGACCGGCCGTCAGCAGCAGCACGCTGGAGATGGCGCAGACCAGCGCCATGACGGCGCTCGCCACGATGGTCACACGGGTCTTGATGGAGCAGTGATGCCATGCGCTCAAGGTGATCACCCCATGCGTCCGCTGGATGCGGTTCTGGACAGAGGTACCCGTCCAAACGGCGGACAAAGTTGTCCCTATTCCCATATGGGGCGACTGTGGGGCCACCTCGCCGCACGCACGGCGAGATGACCTACGAGCGTGAGCGGGCCCCGCGGGGGCGAACCTGCGACAGCATGACCTCGACCCCGTACAGCAGGCCCGGCCGGCACGCTCTCGTGAGAAGGCACTCCGGCCGGGACCGCGTTCGGCACCGGTTCGCGGGTCGCCGGAGGACGAGCGCTACTCTGCAGGATGACACCGCTGGATTCCGGCCGCCCGTTCGCGGTGGCCGAGGGCGGACCTCCGACGACGCGACGACGAAGGAGTGACGCATGTGGTGGGACATCGCGGCCGGCATCGCCATCGCGCTGTTGGCAACCTGGCTCCTGCTGATCGTCGCGCTGATCGTCGTTCGGCCCGAAGCCGGTCTCTTGAAGGAAGCCCTGCGGATCCTGCCGGATCTGTTACGCCTTCTGCGTCGTCTGGCGGGTGACAGGACCCTGCCCCGTGGTGTTCGAGTTCAGCTCGCGTTGTTGATGGTGTATCTGGCGCTTCCGTTCGACCTCGTTCCCGACTTCATCCCTGTCCTGGGGTACGTCGACGACGCGATCGTCGTCACCGTTGTTCTCCGCAGAGTCGTTCGCCGTGCCGGGCCGGATGCCGTGCGGCGGCATTGGCCCGGGAGCGAGGATGGATTCGCCGTCCTCTGCCGACTGACCGGCATCACGGCGCCCGGGACGACACGAGGAGCCGGCGAGCCCGCCGGCAGCTGAGTCGGGTCGCAGCCGTTCCGCCTCCAGCGCTCGACCAGACGGCCTGACAGAGCGTGGTCGTCGCTGCCCGGCAACCGGGCGGCAGCGACATTCACGCGAGTGCCCTTTCGGGGGCGGCCGACGGGGCCGGGCTGCCGACCGTCCGCAAGGGGCGGGCCCGGCCGGCACGCACGCCGTTGGCGATGACCACGACCTCGGCGATCTCGTGCACGGCCACCACGGCGGCCAGGCCGAGCACGCCCAGCAGCGCGAGCGGCATCAGCGCGACCACGATGGCCAGTGAGAGGCCGACGTTCTGCAGCATGATCCGCCGGGCGTTTCGGGCGTGTTCCAGGGCCTGCGGCAGGTGGCGCAGATCCTCCCCCATCAGGGCGACGTCGGCGGTTTCGATCGCCACGTCGGTACCCATCGCGCCCATCGCGATGCCCAGATCGGCGGTGGCCAGGGCGGGTGCGTCGTTGACGCCGTCGCCGACCATCGCCGTACTCTGCTCGCCGCGCAGCTTCGCGATGACGGCCGCCTTGTCCTCGGGACGCAGGTCGCCATGCACCTGCTCGATACCCGCCTGGGCGGCGAGCGCGGCGGCGGTGGCGCGGTTGTCGCCCGTCAGCATCGCGATCCGGTAGCCCCCTTCGCGCAGCCGGGTGACCACCTCGGCCGCCTCGGGGCGGAGTTCGTCGCGCACGGCTATCAGACCGACCACGTGGCCGTCGTCCTCGACCAGCACAGTGGTCGCGCCCGAGTGCTGCATGCGGGTCACTTCGGCGGCCAGAGCACCCGGCTCCAGCCAGCCCGGGCGCCCCAGCCGTACCCGGCGGCCGGCTACGAACCCGACGAGACCGGCGCCGGTGACCGCTTCCACCTCCTCGGCGGCAGGGACGGTGGCCGCGGCAGCCAGGATCGCGCGCGCCAGGGGATGTTCGCTGCGTGCCTCCAGCGCGGCCGCCAGCGCCAGCACGCGCTCTTCCGAGATGCCGGGACCGGTCGCCACCACCTCGATGACGGTGGGCCGGTTGCGGGTCAGCGTGCCGGTCTTGTCCAAGGCGATCGTCTTGACCACGCCCAGGCGCTCCAGCGCCGCGCCCCCCTTGACGAGCACGCCGAGCCTGCTCGCCGCACCGACGGCGGCGACCACGGTGACCGGGACGGAGATGGCCAGCGCGCACGGCGAGGCGGCCACGAGTACGACCAGGGCCCGTTCGATCCAGACCAGCGGGTCGCCGAGCGCGCTGCCGATCAGCGCGATCGACGCCGCGACGATCATCACGCCGGGCACCAACGGGCGGGCGATCCTGTCGGCCAGGCGCTGGCTGGAACCCTTGCGGCCCTGTTCAGCCTCGACGATGGCCACAATGCGGGCCAGGGAGTTGTCGGCCGCGGTGGTGGTGACCTCGATCTCCAGCGCGCCGGTGCCGTTGATCGATCCGGCGAACACCTCGCTGCCGGGTTCGGCCTCGACCGGAACCGATTCGCCGGTGATGGCCGAGACGTCCAGCGCGGTGCGACCGGCGCGGATGATCCCGTCGGTGGCGATCCGCTCGCCGGGCTTGACCAGCATCACATCGCCCGTACGCAGTTCGGCGGGAGCGATCGCCACCTCGGCGCCGTCGCGGAGCACCGTGGCCTCATCGGGCACCAGCGCCAGCAGGGCGCGCAGTCCACGGCGGGTGCGGGCCAGCGAGTACTCCTCCAGGCCCTCGCTCATGGAGTACAGGAAGGCCAGCATGGCGGCCTCGCCGAGCGCTCCCAGCGCGGTCGCGCCGACGGCGGCGATCGTCATCAGCGTTCCGACACCGACCTTGCCCTTGGCCAGGCGTCGCAGGGTGGAGGGCACGAATGTCCATGCCCCGGCCGCCAGTGCCAACGCCTGCAGGGTCGACGCGCCCCACGCCGGCCCGCCCGCCCAGCCGCTGCCGTAGCCGGCCAGCAGCAGGACACCGGCGACCGCGGCCCAGCGCAGTTCCGACACCTGCCACAACCGCTCGGGCTCACGCTCTTCGGCTACCGCGGCATCGCCGAGTGCCCGGGGCTCATCGTGACCACAGCACGCGTCACTCACCGCACGCTCCGCCTTCTGGAGCGGTGACATCCGATGCGGCGGCTCCGTAGTTCGGACACAGGGCCACGGCCTCGCCGGTCGCCGCCAGGAGCGTCTCGGCGGCGCGCAGCAGATCCAGCAGCTCGGGCCGGGCCAGCGCGTAGAACATCTGCCGCCCTTCCGGCCGGCCGACGACCAGGCCGCAACCGCGCAGGCAGGCCAGATGCGACGACGCCGTCGACTGCGCCAGCCCCAGCTCTGTGGTCAGGTCGACGACCCGGCGTTCACCGTCGGCCAGGAGCCGGACGATCGCGAGCCGGACCGGATCACCGAGTGAGCGGAACAACGCGCCGGCGGCTGCCAGCTCGGTTCGGGCGGTCGCGGCCGCTCCCGCACTTATCATCGACATTCCTCGATGATAGCGATCGCACCGGAAACATCGGAAGATGCCGATGACAGCGGGAATCACAACTTTTCGCTGGCCATCGGCCGAGTTCGCCGGCGTGGCGGTTCAGGGCCCACACGGCGGAGACCTCGCCACGAAGCCCGCCTGCCTGCCCTCGCGTTCCCGGCCGCCCCCGGCCGCCGTGGTATGTGGTCGCACCGGACGACGCGGCCCGCGCCGTCAGAGCAAGGTGATCCAGTAGGCCCAGAAGCGCTCCAGGACAAGGCCGGCGATCACGAACGCCCAGACGGTCAACACGACCGTGTGGTACCGGGCCGCCGCGGCGGCGAACCGGCGCGCGACTCCTGGCAGCGGGATCCGGCCCGCTTCCAGGTTCGCCAAGGTCACATACCAGAAGACAGGGATGGTGACCGACCAGACGACCATGCAGTAGGGGCACAACGCGCCGATCCGGTAAAGGCTCTGGAAGATCAGCCAGTGGACGAACAGGACACCGGCGAGCGTGCCGGCCTGCAGGCCGTACCAGAACCACGAACGGAACCGAGCTCCCGCCAGCAGAGCCATGCCCACCGCGATCACGACGGAGAACGCCGCGACGCCGATGAGCGGATTGGGGAAGCCGAAGAGGGCGGCCTGTTCCGTTTTCATCACCGACCCGCAGCTCAGGATCGGATTGATGCTGCAACTCGGCACGTAGTCCGGATCGGCGGCCAGCCGGAGCCGTTCGACCATGAGCAGAAAGGCCGCGACGAGACCACCGCCGCCACCGAGCGTGAGCACGAACGGCAACGCCCGGGTGACGATCGTCCGTGACCTCGCGGCGGAGGTCTCGCGCTGCCGGCTCTCGTGGACGGTCATGAGGCGAGCGCGGCGTCGATCGCGGCCTTCAGGTTCTCGTAGCTGGGCGGCACATCCAGCGCCGCGCCGTTGAAGAAGATGGTCGGCGTCCGCTGCACGCCCAGCGCGAGCCCGTCGCCCTGGTCCTTCTTCACGCGCTCGATCGTCTCGGGGGCGCGCAGGTCACGCTTGAAGGCAACCGCGTCGAGTCCGAGTCGCTCGGCCAGGTCGAGAAAGAACGCTTCCTTCGAGTCGGAGGCCTCGCCCCACTGGCGCTGCGTCTCGAACAGCCTGGCGTACATGGCCTCGAACTTGCCCTGCTTGGCGGCCGCCTCGGCGGCCTGCGCGGCGAGTGGGGCGTTGCGGTGCCCCGGCAGGGGGAAGTAGCGGACGACGACGGTGATCCGCCCGTCGTACTCGGCCCGGATCCGCTCCATGTGCGGGAAGGTGGCGGCGCAGGCTTCGCACTCGAAGTCCAGGAACTCCACCAGCGTCACCTTGCCGTCGGCCGCGGTGGACAGCCTGTGACTGTCCTCGCGCACCAGATGATCGGCGGGAAGTGCCCGCCCTGGGCTCGCGGCAGCGGGCGCCGTCGGATCTCCGGACCGGCCGAACACCATGACCGCGGCGACAATCATGGCCATTGCCGCGGCGATGCCGAGAGTGATCTTCAGGTTCGTCGTCATATCCGCTCCATGTCGAAGACCGGCGAGAAGACCGGTTGTCTTCTGCCGGACGTAGAAGAAAAACGGTGTCGGGTGTCGGCGGGCGTCGCCTCGATGCCAGCTCAGCGCTCGCCGCCGCAACTTCCGGCCGGGTACGTGATGTCCGTCGTACTCCCCTGGGAGCACGAGGCCTCCCCTGGGAGCACGAGGCGGCGATGTCGCGCGCAAGGTCCGCGGAACGACGCCTGCCCTTGGCCGTGGAAGCCGGCGCGCGGGCGCCGGTTCAGGGTGACTGAGTGCGCTCGTTCTCTCCGCGCGCGACCAGCATCCGCTTCATCAGGCCGATTTCGCTCTGTTGAGCGGCGACCATGGACGTGGCCATCCGGCGCACCTGAGGATCGTCGCTCAGGCCGAGGGCCGCCTCGGCCATCCGCACGCCCGCCTGGTGGTGAGCGATCATCAGGCGGAGGAACCGCACTTCGGCGTCACGTCCGCTCGCCTGCTCCAGCTCCTTGAGCCGGCGGGATGTCGCCATTCCCGGCATGGGCGGGGACCCTGGTTCCGGCTGTTCCCGCTGAAAGCCGCCCACTGATCACTTCACGTCTGTCGCCGCTCATGAGACTCCCGCGCCCATCGCATCTTCTACGTCACGTCGAAGTTCTACAGCACGTCGAATATGAATGCCGTAAGGGCCGGGACGGGGAGACCCGGCCGGGCCTCGGCGAGGAGCCCCCCGTTCGCGAGAACGCGCGACGTCGAACCCTTGGCAGCGCCCTCAGGCCTGCACGATCCCGATGCAGATCAACGGCGCGATCAGTACGGCGAGCGGTCCGCTGAGCAGGAGGCTCACGGCGCTGTAAACAGCCGTCGGCACCCATGTCGATCGCGGCCTCTCACCGCGCAGAAGCCGTTCCACGCGGTGCACGACCGCCGTTTCGGCCAAAGCGGGGGTTCCCGCTGTCGTGGCGGCGGGAGAGGCCATCTGCACCAGGGCACGGGCCAACGGCAGTCCGCCATGGGCCCGCGACGCACGATCGTCGGCCATCATCTCCAGAAGCACGGGCACGACCTCGCGGGCGGTTCGTACCGCGGGGATCCAGGGGAACGCCTGATGCAGTGCTATGAACGGGAGCAGGACGAGGTCATGACGACCTCCCGCGTGAGCGCGCTCATGTTCGATGACGGCACGGAGCTCCTGGGGGCCGAGCCGCTCCAACGTTCCGCGGCTGAGCACGATCCGACTGCGCCACCCCGGAACACAGTAGGCGGCCAGCCCCTCGTCGGGCAGAACGTAGGCATCGTGGGAGGGGCAGCGGTCGGCGACGAGGTCCACCAGAAGACGCTGCCGTCGTTGCGTGGCAGCCGTTCTCACAGCCGTCCTGATCGTGTGGGTGAGCAGCCACACCGCCAGTCCCAGCGACCAGGCCAGCGCGGAAATCTGCGTCCAGTCGAGCCCGCCCAGCCCGCGATCGTCCATGATCTGGCCGATCAGGGTGTGGGCTCCGTGCGGGAACACCGCGGCCAGCGGAATCACCGCTGCCACCAAACCGATACCGATCGCGCCCAACCCTCCCGCCAGGCCGATCGCCTGCCACAGCGCGAGCGCCGCCCGGGGGCTCTGGTGGGTCCACGGCGCAGTGGCCAGCCGTGCGGCCAGGCGGCCGCCAAGCATGATCGGAGCCAATGAGATGCCGGCGGCGACCAGCCAGAAGTTCACGGATCGGTTCCGTCCCGTCCGTTGAGCGCGTCTCTGAGCACCTCGGCGACCTCGGGCGAGACGACGCCGACGAAGCGGTTCACCGCGGCCGCGAGGTCGGTGGCCTCATCGAGTGCGGCGCGCATGGTTTCGGCGACGAAGGCGTCCTTCGTGGCCGTGGCCTGGTAAAGGTGCGCTCTCCCCCGCCGTTGCCTGGACACCATGCCCTTCCGGGAGAGCCGGACCAGCACGGTGAGAACGGTCGTGACGGCAGGGGACGACGGGAGTGCCTGGGCGACGTCCTGGGCGAACATGCCCTCAGGATGGTTCCACAGAAGTTCCATTATCGAACGTTCCAGATTGCCGAGCCGCACTCATCAGCCCCCTTGCACACATCTACAGGAAGGAGAAGATTACCGGCCGTCTTCTGGCGGGCGCCTCCGGCGCGGGTACGTCGACCCGCATGTCAGCCCCGCCGTCAGGGCTCGGCCGGACGTCGCGTGACACGACGCATCCGGCGACCGGCCCCTGCCGCCCATCAGCAGGGGCCCGTAAGGCGGGGACATGCCGGATCACGCTACCGGCCGAACACCTTCAGCAGTTTCCGGCGCTGCTGCTCCGTCAGGTCTGCCACCTGCCGCTCCTCGTCGACCCCGCCGGCCGCGATGAGAGCTGTGACTTTGTCCTTGCTGTGTCCGGGTAGGGCACGCAGGATCCGCCCGATCGGCGTGCGCTTGATGAGATCGTCGTCGCGCTGGAACACCTCGGCCAGGGTGAGCCGTCCCGAAGCGATCGCCGCCTGCAACTCCGCCTGGCCGTACGCGCCGGAGAACGGCCCGGCAGGGGCCGGCGATGTGCCGGAACCGGGCCGTGAGGGAATCGGTCGCGCGTAGTCCTTCATGGCGAGGCCCGTGGAAGGTGAGGGCGGAAGGGCTCCGTCCTCGGCATGCAGGATGTTCGCGGTGGCCAGCAGCGTGCCGGCGATGCCCGCGGCGGCCGCGGCCACGGCGACCTGGCGCCTGGAGAGCCGCCCGTTTCGCTGCCTGCTCGCGGCGAGTTTCATGCCGACGACGGCGGTCCGCAGCAGCACGCCCATCACCATGCTGAGCAGGATCGGCACCAGCGGAGCCGGAAGCGGGCTCAGCGTGGCGAGCAGCACTCCGACGGCCGGGCTGACACAGGACACGACGAGCCAGGGCGCCAGGCGCTGCCTGGCCATGTCGAGCAGCGCGGCGAGAGCCAGCCCTTCACTGGCGGAGTGGATGGTGAGGGCGATCACCACCACGACCGAGGCGGTCAGGGCGAGAGTCGCGCCCTCGATCGCGCGGTGCAGCGTGAGTGCGGCAGCGGTCCCCATGCCTCCGAACAGGGCCGCGTTGATGGCTTCCTTGACGCGGCGATGCCGACCTGGCGCATGGGCTCCGCCTTCCCTCTCGGAGTGGTCGTGTGCGTGCCCGCACCCTTTGCGGGTGAAGTAGGTGATGACGAGGAATCCGAACGTGGCGGCGAGCGCCGGCGCCCAGAGCGGCACGCCGGCCTGCATCGACTCCGACCACGCGTCGGGAAGCAGGTCGACGAGAGCGGTGACCAGCATCATGGCGGAGGCCACTGCCAGCCACAACGTCATCCGCTGGGAGTTACGGCGGGCCAGCCAGGCCCCTGTGAGAGTGGAGGCACAGACCAGCAGTACTGCGACCCATGTCTCCCGGTTGGCGGGTTGTCCTTCAAGTGCCGGGCCTACGGCCCGCGCCCAGTCCGATGAGGGCATCGATGAACACCTCTGGTCGATTTGTGGGGGGAAGGACCGGGAGGGGTGGAGGGGATGACCGTCACCGTCGGTTCCGCCATCGGGCCGCAGGCGACCTCGCGCCCGCGGCGGCCGGGCGGCGTGAAGGTCAGGCGTGCGAGCGCCGGCCCGTCGGGGGTGTCACCGTGCCTGGCGCATGGGCGCCGAGCACGCGCTCACCGTCCCGGGCCGTGTGCTCCGCTTTGAGGTGCTGCACGCTCGGGAGCGACGCCGCGATGTCGTCAGGATCGTGAAGCTGTGTGATCAGGCGGTGCAGGTGGCCGATCTGGCCTTTCAAGGTCTCCTGCATCTGGCTGTCGAAGTCGGTCACGAAGGTGCTCAGGGTCCTGATCCGCTGATCCAGCGCCTCACGCCGCCCCTCCTGGATCTCCCGTTGCAGTGCGGTGGCTCTTTCGAGCGCATCCGCGACCGTTTCCTCCGCCTCTTCCCGGGCTCGCGTGAGGATCGTCTGGGCCTCCTGGCGCGCCGAGGAGACGGTCCAGTCGGCGGTTTCCTGCGCGATCTCCACGATGCGTGCGGCTCTTTCCCCAGGGGAGAGTCGCATGTGCTGCGCCCTCTCGTCGGCCTGGGCGTGCAGAGTTCGGAGTTCCTCGTTCTCCCTCAGGAGTCTCGTCAGGGTGGCCTCGACCCGGCTGAGGAAAGCGTCGACCTCGGCCAAGGCGTAGCCCTCGCGCAGGCGGACCACGGTGAACACCTGATTGCGGACGCCGGCCGGAGTCAGCAGTCCCGTGCTCTCATGTGGATGGTTTCGCGGGAGTGACGCGACCTCCGCCGCGCTGACCACGTGACCGTGCCCATGTCGTTCGCCCGATCGGGCGACCCGCTCACCATGTTCGTGTTCGTGTTCGTGTTCGTGTCTGTTGGGCATTCCGTCCCACCAACCCTTCGACGTTTCGGCGGATGAGCGTCCGGCTGATGCGGTGCCGAAATGGCACGGATACCGGATTCCAGGACCGTGTAGTTCTTGCGGGCTCGGGCGGTCGCCGTGCTCTCAGAACATTGGCGCGTTTCCGGTCCAGCGGCATGCGCCGCCATAGGTGGGCGGCGGCTATTCGCCGTCGACACGAAGGTGGCATGCGTCCTCGTGGGTGCCGTGCTCATGCCCGTGCTCATGCCCGTGCTCGTGGCCGTGCTCCCCGTGCTCGTGGCCGTGCCCGTGCTCATGCCCGTGCTCGTGCCCGTGTGCGCCGCCGTCGTCCCGTTCCGGCTCGTCGACGCCGATCGCGTCGTGACAGGACGACTGAGCGTGCTCGTGTGCGTGCTGCGTCACAGGAACTCCGATCTCCTGATTGATTTCTGTTGTTTCCTGCCTGATTTCCGTCTCTCCCGGCGGTGAGCTCATGGACGAGATGAAGCGTTGACGGCATCGCTTCACCGGCCCCTTCGGCAGGATTCGCGCCTGCCGCCAATGCCTTTACAGATCGCGGGAGTCATTCGATGGGCAGGCTCCGAGACGACGGCCGTCACGACCATCGGCCGGTACGGATATGCCGGATCGGCGCTGACCATGAATGTGAGGTGCCGGGCGCGTCAGCTCCGGTGCCGGCCGCGGGGTCCCCGCCCCCGACGCACGGGGGATGGTCGGGGGCGGGGTGTCGGCATGCGCCGGCGGCGTACTCGCCGGAACGGCTACCTGCCGGTGATCTTCCGGAGCTTCTGGGCGGGAGTCCAGCCGACCTTGCCGGTGGAGGTCTTCACCGCGACCCAGCCGTCGGCGGTGGAGCAGGACCCGGCGAATCGCCCGCCCGCGTTCAGCGTGCCGATCGGCTGGAAGCCGGAACCAGGACCGTTGTAGACGGTGAGGGAGCCGGTCGAGCCCTGATGGAGGAGCTGGTAGGTACAGCTCAGGGAAGGAACCGCGGCCGGAGCGGCCGGCTGGGACTTGGCGACCTTACGCAGGTAGTGGGCCCAGGCCCACCCCGATCGCCCGGTGGAGGTCTGCACCGCGACCCAGCCTTTCGTGGTGGTGCACGACCCGGCGACCCGGCCACCGGCCGTCGTGAGCCGGCCGATCGGCCGGAAACGCAGACCCGGCCCCCTCCTGACACGGAGGTAGCTGGTCGACCGGACGTGGGCCAGCCGGTAGGTGCAGGCACGGACGGGGTGGGCGGCGGCCGTGCCGGCGGGGGCGGCCGCGGCCTGCGCCGGCGCGACGCCGACGGCCAGCCAGCCCGCGGCGGCGCAGACGGCCAGGGCGGGGGTGATCTGCTTGGAGATGGACACGAGGTCTCCCTTCCGGATGCATCGCGTTTCACCTGACCTGGGCCGGGGAGTCGGGGGTCTCCGTGGCGATGCTCACGAAGGGTGGTGCTCTGATTACTCTTCGTTTAAACATGTGAACAGTCACTCAACTATTTCTTTACCTTGCATCGGTATTCGCATGGCGACGCTTCGTGACGGGTATGCCGCCGACCGTCTTGACAGCGGGACTTCCGTCGGCTCACACTCTCACGTGTGAATAATCGTTCAAACATCGTCTCGTTGTCCGCCGACGCCTGCTCCTCTCCCGTCGTCGACGCGCACCGGGTCGCCGACGTCCGGCAGGCACTGCCCAGCGAGCAGATGATCCAGGATCTCGCCCAGATCTTCGGCCTTCTCTCCGATCCCGGACGCCTCCGGCTGATATCCGCCCTGCTGGAGGGCGGGGAGATGTGCGTGTGCGACCTCGCGGCGGCGACCGGGCAGAGCATGTCCGCCGCCTCGCACGCGTTGCGGCTGCTGCGGGCCAACCGCGTAGTGAAGGTGCGCAGAACAGGAAGGATGGCCTACTACCGGCTCGCGGACTCCCACGTGCGGATGCTGATCGACCTCACCATCGCCCACCTCGGCCACGACGAAGGGGATCCCCATGACGACTGATCAGCGCGACGCCGCGGGCCTCGACCACGGGCATCAGCACGAAAGCGGGCACAGACACGGGCCCGGTCACGGGCATGGGCACGGGCACGGGCACGCCGTGAGCGCTCAGGCGGACCGCCGCTACCTCACCGGCGCTCTGCTGCTGATCGTCGGCTTCATGATGGTCGAGGTGGTGATCGGCTTCATCGCCCGGTCTCTCGCGCTCATCTCCGACGCGGGCCACATGCTCACCGACGCCATCGCCATCGTCTTCGCCATGGTCGCCATGCGGATCGCCGCCCGGCCGCCCCAGGGCGGTTTCACCTACGGCCTCAAGCGCGCGGAGATCATCTCCGCGCAGATCAACGGCATCACCCTGCTGCTGCTCAGCGTGTACTTCGTCTACGAGGGCGTCCAGCGGCTGATCACGCCACCGGAAGTCGCGGGCGTCTACATGGTGGCCACCGGGCTGGCCGGCATCGTCGTCAACCTCGCCGCCACCTGGCTCCTCAGCAAGGCCAACCGGTCGAGCCTCAACGTCGAGGGTGCCTTCCAGCACATCCTCAACGACCTGTTCGCCTTCATCGCCACCACCGTCGCCGGCGCCGTCGTGTGGCTCACCGGGTGGGGACGCGCGGACGCCGTCGCCGCGCTGGTCGTCGCCGCGCTGATGCTCAAGGCGGGCTGGGGACTGGTCCGCGACGCGGGCCGCGTGTTCATGGAGGCCGCGCCCGCCAACATGAACCCCGCCGAGATCGGGCAGAAGGCCGCCGCCCTGGAGCACGTGACAGAGGTCCACGACCTGCACGTGTGGGAGGTCACCTCCGGCTACGCCTCCCTGTCGGCGCACATCCTGGTGCGGCCGGGCGCCGACTGCCATGCCGTACGCCAGGCCGCCGAGCGTCTGATGCGCGAGGAATACGGCATCGAGCACACGACCCTGCAGGTCGACCACGCGCCCAAGGACCTCCTCCCCGCTACGGACGCCCAGCGCCACTGCGCCGACCCGCACGGCCCCGTCCACCGAGCCGAGATCTCTTCCGTGCGCCGGTAGCCCTTTCGACTCCAGGCGCCGGCGGCACGAACGATCTGCCGATCACGGTGGCGGTCCGCTCCCCGGACCCGGGGTGACAGCCACCGTGTCACGCCGACCGTCGGAGACGTTCCCATCCGAAGAGCTTGATGACAGGGGGATGACCGGCCTGGACCGGGTGTCGTCCCCGTGCACCTTGCCCACCGCCGAGCGGCCCCTGCGTGCGGCGGAGTGGGATGCGCTGTTCCGCGAGCGGCTCAGACACGCGTCCCGGCCGTATGTTCTCGCTCGTCCGGGGCCCGGATCGGTGGAGGAAGTCCACGCGACACCGAGGGCGGAACGACTACCGCCGCCCACAGGAGCTCCGGGTACGACGGCGCTGACGTCCGGATCCGCGGTCCACCTGGGGAAAGGACCACGGGCGATCACCAATAGTGGCGTCGTCCGCCGACCGCGTGTCCGAGCGCTCCGAGGATCCACAGGATGGCGCCGATCACCAGGAGGATGATCCCGATGGTCCACAGGACGGAGATGCCGAACACGAAACCGAGGATGAGGAGGATGACTCCGAGAATGATCATTGAGCCCTCCGATCTTCAGGACGAGTAGTAATGTCCACTTGCCCGGCTGGTCGCCAGATATGCCCCTGTGCCGCGCCAAACCCCATCGCGCAAGGTTTGAGCCGCACCGTCCCCGCCTTGACGATCTCATCCTTGTTGTAACAGGATCTGTTTCAAACGGGAGGTGAGATGGCGGGGAACAGCCGGCTGACGATCGCGACACACGTGCTGACATGGATGGCGCTCGCCCGCCGGCGCGGGCTGGACCTGTTGACCTCCGATCAGGTGGCCGCAAGCGTGAACACCAACCCTGTGATCATCCGGCGCAGCCTGGGCGACCTCCGGCGGGCGGGCCTGGTGGAGGTACGCCGGGGCGCGGGGGCGGGCTGGATCCTGGCCCGCGCACCCGAGGAGATCACCTTGCTCGACGTCTACGACGCGGTCGAGCGGCAGCCGCTGTTCGCGATGCATCACACCGAGCCCAACCTCGAGTGCCCGGTCGGAAAGGGCATCCGCCCGGCGTTGGGCCACGCCTACGACGGCGTCGAGGAGGCCCTGCGTCACGAGTTACGGCGTACTTCGATCGCCGACGTGCTGAGGCGGACTCTCCGGGAGTAGGTGATCCGCGGCCGGAACCGGCCGCGCCCACAGCACGCAGTCGGTTGTAACAAGAATTGTTCTGATGAAAGGCGGGCGGCATGGCGCCGATCGGCGAGTACCCGATCATCGAGCTGAGGCAGTACACGTTGCGCCCTGGCCGGCGGGACGTCCTGATCGATCTGTTCGACCGGGAGTTCGTCGAAAGCCAGGAAGCCCGCGGCATGGCGGTCCTGGGGCAGTTCCGCGACATCGACGACCCGGACCGGTTCGTCTGGCTGCGAGGGTTCCGCGACATGCCGTCCCGCGCCGAGGCCCTGGCCGGCTTCTACGGCGGTCCGGTGTGGAAGGCGCACGGTCCCGCGGCCAACGCCACGATGCTCGACTCGGACGACGTACTGCTCCTGCGTCCCGCGGCGACGTGCTCCGGCCTCCCCGGCACGGCCGCCGTGCGGCCGCCGATCGGCGGCGCCGCGCCACCGCCGTCGCTCGTTCTGGCGACGATCTACCGCCGTGACCGGCCGTTCGACGAGGCGTTCACCGACTTCTTCGATCGCGAGGTCCGCACGCTGCTGACCGCGACCGGAGCGTCGCCGCTGGCGTGTCTGCGGACGGAGCACGCCGAGAACACCTTCCCCGCGCTTCCGGTACGTACGGGCGAGAACGTCTTCGTGTGGTTCGCGCGTTTTCCCAGCCAGGCTCACCTCGACGAGCATCTGACCCGGCTGAATGACTCGGACCGCTGGCGGGACCACGTGGCTCCCGTCGTGGAGCCGATGGTGCTGCAGCGGTTGCGGCTGGCCCCTTCCGCCAGATCCCTGCTGCGGTGAAACGGGGGTCGACCACGTGATCGCGTGGCACGGCGCGGACGGCGCCGCTCACAGGTGGGCCAGCAGACCGTCCAGCGGTCGCGGCACACGATCGAGGTCTAGCGCCGCGACGAGCTGGCCCGAGTAGCGGATCTTGCGGCCGCTGCCCGCCCCCATGAACCGGCGCAACTGGTCGTGGGTGCTGCGCGCGCGCCATGAGGGTTGCTTCTGAAGCGTGCGAAACGAGCCGAGCTCGCCCTCGGCGTCGACGACGCGTTCGACCGCGGCGGTGCCGAGGGCGCGGATCAGCTCGTCTTCCAGGTCGGCCACGCACACGAAGAATCCGAGCGCCTCCAGATCGTCACCGTCGAGATCGGATCCGAGGCCCGCGCGCTCGAGCCCCCTCTGGAAGGCGCCCACTTCGCCGGCGTCACACAGACCGGCCAGCCGGAGACCGCGGCCGGGAGGGCCGAACCTGCCGATGTACGTCCCGATGTTCGTGGCGCCCCCCATCGCCACGAGGGAGACGCCTTCGGCGGCCAGGTTTCGGCCCCGGCGCTCGGCCAACGCTTCGATGGCCGACTTGTCACTGACTCCCTCGACCAGCACCACGGTGTGCGTATGGTTCACGCGCTTAACCTTGCACCGGATCCGGCGAAGTTCGTACCGGTTTTTCGGTGTCGGGGGCCACCGGCTAGCCTTTCGCGTTCGCCTCCAGCCAGGAGTCGATCAGGGCGGCCACCTGGTGGGAGTTGCGGTCCATCATGATCATGTGGGAGCCGCCGCGATGGCCTTCGGCCGGCAGGTCGATCCAGGTCGATCGTCCGCCGGCCCTGCGCAGGGCGTCGTGGAAACGCCTGGTGGAGGCGTACAGCTCGGCCCACGAGCCGTCCGCGTCGAGGTGGTCGCCCCAGATGATGAGGTGCGGGATCCGGCGGAGCCGGCTGAAGTCGACGGTGGCCGGGTCGGGGGCGCCCGACGGCTCGATCGCGACGTGGGCGCGGACGTGGCCGGGAGCGGCGACGGTCGCGGCGAAGCCGAGCGGCCCGGCGGCGCTGTGGGTGAGGATCACGCTCCGCCCGACCTTGGCGACCAGCGCGTCGTACCCGGCCTGGGTGGACCGGTCGTAGGTGCGGAAGCGCGGCACCACCTGCTTGACGAACTCGTCGAACGCGGCGACGGGGAACAACGTGTCAGGGTACGGGCGGCGCTTGGCCGGGTCGGTGGCGTACGAGCCGGGAGGGCCGATGCGGAACAGCTCCCAGAGCTCCCGCTTGGTGCGGAACAGCGGTTCCGACTGGGAGATCTCCGGATAGCGCTGCCACGGGGCGCGGCCGCCGCCGAACCCGTCGGCCAGGTAGACGTCACGGCCGCCGGCGAGGAAAAGCTGCTGCCATCCCGGCCGTCCGTCCGGCGTGGTTTCGAAGGAGGCGCCGGTCAGGCCGCCGCCGTGCCACATGAGCAGCGGCAGCGAACGGCGGGGGCGCGCGAGGCGGACGTACTGAACGTATACCTGGCCGGTCTCGAAATCCCCGTTCGGGTTCACCCGGACCGGCGGCTGCCCGGGGGCGACGAACGCGTCCCTGGACTCCGCGCCCTCCAGGGTGATCGATTCACCGCCGACGTAATAACTGCCCACCTCGCGGACACGGATGCCGTCGTTCTCCGGTAGCGCCCAGCCCCCCGCGGCGACGGCGATCACACCGGGCACGGAACCTGCCAGCAATTCTCGACGGTTCACTGTTGCCTTCCAATCTGACGAGCCGACGGCCGACGAGGTCAGGGCCCGAGCACCTGCTCTACCCACGTGTCCCCGACCAGGCGATGCCTGAGGCGGTCGTGCAGGCGGTCGGGGCGGCCCGCCTGCAGGAACTCGATCTCCGTCGGCGTGATCACGTATCCGGCCCAGTGCGGAGGAACCGGAACGGCCTCGCCCTCGGGCCAGCGGCGCCCGGCCGCGGCCATGGCCGAGTCCAGTACGCCCCGGTCCGGGATCGGCGAGGACTGGTGGCCGGCCCAGGCCCCGAGCTGGGCCGGCCGGGAACGGCGGCGGAACTCCCGTTCGGCCTCCGCCGCGCTCATGGGTGCCGCGTCACCGCGCACGGTGACCTGGCGGCGCAGCGACAGCCAGGTGAACATCACCGCCACCCGGGGGCAGGCGGCGATGTCGCGCGCTTTCGGGGAGCGGCTGTCGGTGACGAAGCCGATGCGGCGGCTCTCCAGCAGCTTCACCGACACGGTACGCACGCCGGGCTCGCCGGCCGGGCTGACGGTGCTCAGCGCCATCAGCCCCGCCTGCGGATCACCGGCTTCCTGGGCGGCCGCCTGCCATTCGAGCAGGACGGCCATCGGGTCGGAACACGTCATCGGACGACCCGCCCGTCACGCGCCACCGCGTGGAGCCGGTCCAGCGCGGTGAGGTCGTCCACGGGATCGGCGTCGGCCGCGATGAAATCCGCCTGGTAACCGGGCGCGATCCGGCCGATCCGGTCCCCCATCCCGAGTGCGGCGGCCGCGTCGGTGGTCGCCGCGGCCAGGGCCTCCCGGTTCGTCATCCCGGCGCCCGCCATCATCCGCAGCTCACCGGGCAGCGCGTCGAACGGCGTGAACCGCCAGCCCGCGTCCGTGCCGCTCACCATGCGCACACCGCTTTCGACCAGCCGCCGGAAGTCGTCGAGGTCGTACGGGTGGCGCCGTCGCCACAATCCGGCGGCGTCCCCGGAGACCTCGGGTGGCGCGGTGAGCACGTGATGGCCCACGGACAGGGTCGGGCAGACGGCGACGCCGGCCTTCGCGAGCAGGTAGGCGACGGCCGCGTCGAAGCCGGCGCCGTCCTCGGCGGCTGTGCGGAACTTCCCGTGCTCGATCAGCGTGACGCCCGCCGCGACGGCGGTCCGCATCGACCCGGCGGACAGGCAGTGGACCTTCAGGGGGCGGCCGAACGACGCGGCCGTCTCGACGGCCACGCGGAGCGACTCCTCGGGAAAGCCCGGCTCCCAGGGGGGCGCCCCGGCCGTACCCCCGCCGGAGGCCATGACCTTGATGAAGTCGGCCCCGGCGAGGGCGAACCGCGTGACCAGCTCTCGTACGGACGCCGCGTCGGGCGCCTCACCGCCCAGGCGCCAGGTGTGGCCGCGAACGGTGGTGATCGGCGCCGCCGCGACGAGCGTCCGGGCGCAGTCGGGTAGGGCGGCGGCTTGGGCACGCACCTCGAACACGGCCTCCGGCGGGCCGCCGCAGTCCGCGACGGTGGTGACGCCCGCGCGCAACGCGGTCCGGGCGTTCCTGACGCCCAGTTCCACGCGCTCCGGGACGGTGCGCGCCGCGGAGACGTCCTCGCCCGCCCCGTCGCCGGACTCGGTCAGGTGGACGTGGGAGTCCACCAGCCCGGGGAGCACCACCGACCGGCTCAGATCCAGGTCGGGGCAGGTGCCGGGCCACTCCCCCGGCCGGGCCCGGCCGTGCGCGATCTCCGCGAAGCGGCCGTCCCTGATGAGCAGCCACGCGGGACCGAGGTCACGCGCCCACGGATCCGCACGCAGCCGGCCCGCGTACACCACCAGTTCGTTCCGCAGCCGGTTCATGGCCCTCCACCTCGCTCGCCGCCGTCACCAGGGGTTCAGCGCGCCGGCTTCCACAACACCTCGGGCGTCTTCGCGGTCGCGGCGACGTCGTCCCGGTGGACCAGGCCGCCCTTCATCACGAATCCGACCCGCTTGAGCGCCTCGATGTCCTGGACGGGATCGCCGTCGACGGCGATGAGGTCGGCGTGGGCGCCGGCGGCGAGGGTGCCGATCTGCCCCTCCTTGCGCAGCACCTCGGCCGCCACCACAGTGGCCGACCTGATCGCGTCCAGCGGCTTCATGCCGTACTGCACCATCAGGCTGAACTCGTCCATCTGCTCGCCGTGCGGGAAGGACCCGACGTCGGTGCCGAACGCGATCTTGACGCCGAGTTCGAGCCCGCGCTTGAAGGCGCCCTCGTGCCGCTTGACGAAGCGGCGGTCGAACTCGGTGTGCTGGCGCTTGTAGTACGTGCCCATGGTCGGCACCCAGAAGGTGCCGAACTCGAGCATGGCCTGCAGGTCCTCCTCGGTGAGCAGAGGGCCGTGCTCGAGCGTGCGGACGCCGCCGCGGATCGCGGCCTGCGCGCCGTCCTTGCCGTAGGCGTGGGCCGCGACGTCGCGCCGGTACCGCTTGGCCTCCGCGACGACGGCGGCGATGTCCTCCTCCGTGAACTGGTGCAGGGGCTCCAGCTCCTCCGGCTCGACGTCCTTGCGGGTGCTGGTCGCGTAGATCTTGACCCAGTCCGCGCCGATCTTGATCTGACGGCGCACTTCCTTGATCAGTTCATCCCGGGTGTCCACCATCCCGGCGACGTCGGGGAGGTGGAGTTCCGGGTTCACCTTGTCGTCGATGCGCATGTCGCCGCCGGTGATGGAGATGCCGTCGGACGCCACGGCCATCCGCGGGCCGGGGATGATTCCGGCCTCGATCGCGTCGCGGAGCGCGGTGTCGCCGTGCCACACCTGCTCGTTGTCGGTGTCCCGGGCGCTGGTGAAGCCGATCTGCAGCGCGCGGTCGCACGCCGCGACGCCCTCGATCACCCGGTAGACCTGCGTCTTGAACAGGATCGCCGGCGGCCACACCTGGTCCTCGGGGCGCAGCAGCATGTGCGTGTGGCAGTCGACGAGCCCGGGCATCAGGGTCAGCCGGCCCACATCGATGAGATCGGCGTCGGCGGGCGGCGTGTCGACGACCGACACGATCCGGCCGTCGGCGACGACAACGCACGCGTTCTCGTAGTACTCGCCGGTCGCGGGGTCCAGAACACGAGAGGCACGTACGGCGAACTGGCGGTCGTTCGGGGGCTGAGTCACTGTTTCCTCCAAAATTCTGTGTACAGAATACAGTAGTCGCTATTCGCCCACTTGCACAGAGGCGGCGGGGGCGAAATGGCAGGCGGTCCGATGGCCGGAGGCCGCGCCCTCCACGAGCGCGGGCTCGTGCACGGCGCACACCTCCTCCGCCTTCCAGCAACGGGTGCGGAACCGGCACCCGCTGGGAGGCTCGGCGGGACTGGGCGGATCGCCGTTGAGCATGATCACTTCCTGCTCGCGGGCCTTGTCGGGGTCCGTGGGCGGCGCGGACGACAGCAGCGCCTGCGTGTACGGGTGCCGCGGTTGTCCGTAGACCGCCCCCTCGGGGCCGACCTCGACGACCTTCCCCAGGTACATCACGGCCACCCGGTGGCTGATCTGGCGGACGACGGTGAGATCGTGCGCGATGAACACGTACGAGAGGTTCAGCTGTTCCTGCAGATCGGCCAGAAGGTTGAGGACCTGCGCCTGGACGGAGACGTCCAGCGCGGAGACGGGTTCGTCGCAGACGACGATCTCAGGCCCCAGGGCGAGCGCGCGGGCGATGCCGATGCGCTGGCGTTGCCCGCCGGAGAACTCGTGCGGGTAGCGGTTCACGTGATCGGGGTTGAGGCCGATCAGCTCGAAGAGCTCCCGGGTGCGGTTCCGCCTCTCGGCCCGCGTCCCCTCGCCGTGCACGGCCAGCGGCTCGGCGACGATGTCCCCGACCGTCATCCGCGGATCGAGGCTGGTGTACGGGTCCTGCAGGACGATCTGGATCTTGCGCCGCAGGGCTTTCAGCCCGGCGCGGCTGAGCCGGTGAATGTCCTCGCCCCGGTACCGGATCGTCCCCGACGTGGGCCGGTCGAGGGCGACGAGCATCCGGCCGAGCGTGGACTTCCCGCAGCCGGACTCGCCGACGAGACCGAGCGTCTCCCGCTCCCCCAGGGTGAAGGACACCCCGTCCACGGCGTGTACGCGCGACATGGGGCCGAGCGGCCACCGGCGTCCGGACGCGTAGTGCCGGGTGACGCCGGTGACCTCAAGGATGGGCTGTGAGCACACCGGCGATCACGTCCTTTCCCAGGTGGCAGGCGCTCCAGCGCCCCTGCGCGTGTTCACTGAGCGCCGGCTCCCGCTCCTCGCACACGGTTTCCGCGAGCGGGCACCGGAAGCGGAACGGGCAGCCGGTGCTCTCCTTGCCGAGCGCCGGCGGCTGCCCGGGCAGGGCGGCGAGCCGCCCGGCCCGGCGATCCGCGCGGGGAACCGCGTCGAGCAGCGCCTTCGTGTACGGGTGGGCGGGGCGGCGGAAGATGTCGCGGACCATGCCGGTCTCCACCACGCGGCCGGCGTACATCACGGCCACCCGGTCGGCGATCGACGCGGCCGCGCCGAAGTCGTGGGTGATCAGGACCAGTCCCATGCCGGACTCTCGCTGGAGAGTCTGGAGCAGCCGGAGTATCTGAACCTGGACTGTGGCGTCCAGGGCGGTCGTCGGCTCGTCGGCGATCAGCACGTCCGGCGACAGCGCGAGCGCCATCGCGATCACGGCGCGCTGCCGCATTCCGCCGGAGAACTGGTGCGGGTACTGGCGGTAGCGCTGTTCGGCGTCCGGGATCCGTACCTGCCGCATCAGTTCGACCGTGCGGTCGCGGGCCTCCCCGCGGGAGAGGCCGAGGCGGGTCCGCAGGGTCTCGCCGATCTGCGGGCCCACGCGCAGGACGGGGTTCAGGGCGGACAGCGAATCCTGGAAGACCATGCCGATGCCCTGCCCCCGGACCTCGCGCCTGGCGGCCTCCGGCAGGCCGAGCAGATCGCGGCCGTTCCAGCGCACGCTTCCGCCGCCGATCCTGGCCGGGGGGATCTCCAGAATCCCCATGATCGCCTGAGCGGTCATGCTCTTGCCCGACCCGGACTCTCCGAGGATCGCGAGGGTCTCCCCGCGGTCCACGTGCCAGCTCACCCCGCGCAACACCGGCACGGGGCCGTCGTCGCCGCCGAACTCGACCTGCAGATCGTGCACTTCCAGCAGGTGTTCGCTCGCCATGGCGTTTCCCTTCCGCGTCGTGCCGCTCACGAGTGGATCCTCGGGTCGATCGCGTCCCGGACGACGTCGCCGAGCAGGATGAAGGCCAGGACGGTGACGCTGAGGAACAGAGCCGGGCCCAGAAGCGGCAGCGGCGCCTCCAGGAACCGCGCCTGGGCGTCGTGGATCATCTGCCCCCAGGAGATCGTCGGCGGGCGCAGGCCGATCCCCAGCATCGAGATGATCGACTCATAGGTGATGAACACGCCGAGGTTCGTCGTCACGACCACCAGCCAGGGGCCGAGGCTGTTCGGCACGACATGGCGGGCGAGGGCCCTCAGCCGCGAACACCCGATGGCGGCCGCCGCCTGCATGTAGTCCTGCTGTTTCGCCTCCATGACCGCCGAGCGGGTGATGCGGGCGACCTGCGGCCAGCCGTGCACCGACAGGGCGATGATCACCGTCCACGTGCCGCTGCCCGACGCGCCGAACAGCGTCAGCAGGACGCTCGCCCCCAGCAGCAGCGGAATGGCCAGGAAGATCTCGGTGATCCTGGACAGGGTCGCGTCGACCCAGCCGCCGAAATACCCGGCGGCGGCGCCGACGGCCCCGCCGAGCAACCCGGTCGTCAGGGAGACGGCGAGGCCGATGCCGAGACTCGCGCGGGCGCCGTACACGCTGCGCGAGAACACGTCGCAGCCCTGGAGGTCCCTTCCGAACCACTGGCCGGCGCCCGCGTCGGCCAGCGTCCGCCCGAGATCGCAGTCGTACGGATCGGCCGTCGCGAACAGGGAGGGAGCGGCGGCCATGCCCGCCATCACCACGAGCAGGGCGGCGGAGAGATAGAAGAGCGGGCTGCGGGAGAGCCGTCGCCGGACCGCCTGCCAGTGACCGCGCCGCTTCCTCTGCGGAATCGCCCGCGGCTCCACGACGCCGGCGGCCGAAGCGAGTTCAGGCATAGCGGATCCTCGGGTCGAGTACGGCGTACAGCAGGTCGACGAGCAGGTTCGCGACGACGTAGACGAGCACGAAGACGGTGACCACGCCCACCACCGTCGTGCGTTCGCCCAGGTAGACGGCGCGCGCCATGGCCTGGCCCATGCCGGGGAGGTTGAAGATGCTCTCGGTGATGACGGCGCCGCTGAGCAGCGCGCCGACCTCGAGGCCGAGGAACGTGACGACGGGGATCAGGCTGTTGCGCAACGCGTGGTGCGCCACGACCCGGACCCGGGTCAGGCCCTTGGCCGTGGCCATCCGGACATAGTCCTCTCGCAGCGACTCGGTGAGCTGGCCGCGGGTGAGCCGGGCGACGTAGGCGGTCGACAACGACCCGAGCACGAACCCGGGCATGACGTAGCTGAGGAAGCCGTCCTCGGTTCCGGCCACCGGGAGCCAGCCGAACTTCACCCCCACGACGAGCTGCAGCACGAACGCGGTCACGAAGAACGGGATCGAGAGCCCCGCGAGGGTGAAGATCCGGACCCCGGTGTCGGCGACGCCGTTGCGGCGCAGCGCGGACAGCACTCCGGCGCCGACACCGATGACGATCTGGAACGCCAGGGCGAACGCCGCGAGCTGGGCACTGACCCAGATCCGCTCACCGAGCATCTGGGCCACGTCCTGGCCGCTGTAGGTCTGTCCCAGATCGCCGTGGAGGACCCCGAGCAGGAAGCGGCCGTACTGCTGGAGGAGCGGCTCGTCGAGGTGGTAACGCGCCCGGATCGCCTCGGCGAACGCCGGATCGGCGGCTCGCTCTCCGGCCAGGGCCTGCACCGGGTCGCCCGGCAGGGCGAAGGTGATGACGAAGATGACGAGAGTCGCGCCGACGAGGACCAGCACCGCCTGCAGGACTCGGCTCATGATGTATCGGGACACTGGGCGTCCTCCGCCGGCTAGTCCACGACCACGGACTCGATCCGCAGTCTGCGGAAGGAATCCACGCTCACGTCGCTGACCCGCTTGGAGTGCCCGGCCATGACCCCCTGGTACCAGAGCGGCACATAGGGCATGTCGTCGAGGAGCACCCGCTCGGCCTCCGCGTACTTCGCGTCGGCGGCCTCCGTGTCCTTGGCCGCCGCGCCGTCACGCAGCAGCGCCTCGAACTCGTCGTTGCGGTAACGGGAGAAGTTCTCCCCGGCGTCCTGGGTGAACAACGGCTTGAGGTAGTTCTCCGGGCTGGGGAAGTAGAAGGTCCACGCGGTGCGGAAGGCGGTGTCGACCTTCCCGCTGGACAGATCTCCCAGCAGCACCGCGAGCTTGGGATACGCCCGCGTCTCGACGTTCACGCCGAGGTCCTTCGAGATCTGCCGCGCGGCCGCCTCCACCCATTCCTTGTTCTCCGGGGCGTCGCTGTTGTAGCCGATGGTGAACCCGTTGCCGGGGATGCCGCCCGCCGCGTCGAAGGCCGCCTTGGCCGCGGCGGCGTCGTGGACGCACAGGGCTCCGCACGCGTTCGGCGCCGCGCCCGGGACGACCGGGGGAACGAAACCGGTCGCCGGCGTGCGCGTTCCCCTGAAGATCGCCTTGGTGATCGCCTCCCGGTCGATCGCCATCGAGATGGCCCTGCGTACGCCGGGCGACTTGAACTTCTCGCTGTTCACGGGGAACCCGAGGTATTCCATGCGCCCGCTCGGCGACTCCCCGAACCGGTCCCCCAGCAGGCTCTTGGCCTCGGTGATCCTCGCCGTCGGGACGGCGGGCAGGACGTCGAGATTGTTGGCGAGCAGGTCGTTGTAGGCGGTGTCGAAGCTCTGATAGATCTTGAACCGGACCTCCCCCGCCTTGGCCTTCGTTCCGGCGTAGGAGTCGTTGCGGCGCAGCGTGATCTGCTGGTCGTGCTGCCAGGCGCCCTCCATGAGGAACGGGCCGTTCCCGATCGGCCGCTGCTCGAATGCCTTCGGGTCCTTGTACGCCGCGGAGGGGAGCGGCGAGAACGCGGGATATCCCAGCAGTTGCCTGAACTGCGACCACGGCCGCACCAGCGTGATCTCGAATTCGAGGTCGCCGACGACGCGCAGGCCGGACATCGTCTCCTCGGCTCCGGAGGCGACCTCGCGATAGCCCTTGATCTCCCCGAAGACGTACGCGTTCAACTGGGCGGACTTCTTGTTCGCGGCGAAGTTCCACGCGTCCACGAACGAGCGCGACGTCACGGGTTCGCCGTTGTGGAACGTCCAGCCGGATTTGAGCCTGACCTTCCACACCTTGTTGTCGGTGCTCTCGATGCTCTCGGCGACCTCCAGACGGGTCTCGTTGGTCTTGATGTCGAAGGTCACCAGCGGAGTGAAGAGCGCGGACACCACCTGCGCTCCGTAGACCTCCGAGTAGTTGGCCGGCATGAGCGAGGACGGTTCGAGGATCGCGGCGGAGAACGCCCCCGTCTTCTTGCCGGCCTCGGAGCCGCCGCATGACGCGACCGATGCCAACAGGACGGACGTTAAGCCGACGGCCACCATGCCTCTGATGTGCAGGAACACGGTCATCCCACCTTCGGTGAATTGTGAGTGACGCCGGAATCCGGCAGTCGTGTGACACAGGCAGCCGAGGCAGTTCCCCCACGCGCTTCCAACTGCGTGCTGAACACAGAATGCAGAGATAGTGCAAGAGGTGTCAAGGACATGAATGGTTGGAATTGGCTGACAGTCCGGCCGGTTCGGGCCGGGCCGATACGCCCCGGCCCGAAGCGTGGCCTCCGGCCGCGGAGGCGTCAGCCGCTCGCCGTGGTCGCGGCTCCCACGATGCCGCGGTAGCTCGCGGGGTCGCTCGCGCCTTCCGTGTTCAGGAGAAGGATCGTGCTGTCCGGTGTCAGCCCGAGCCCCTCGCGGAACCCGTCGTCGGCCGAGGCGAGCAGCGCGCCCGCGAGCGAGGCCGCGCCGCTCTCCCCCGACTCGATCCCGCAACCGGCGAAGACCCTCATGGCCTCGCGCACTCCGTCGTCGTCGACGGTGATGGCCGCGCCCACCGTGCCGCGCAGGATCGGCCAGGCCACCACGCTCGTCTCGCCGCAGTTCAAACCGGCCATGATCGAGCCGTGCGGCCCCTGGACGGTCGTGCGGACGCCGGCGGCGAGCGAGCGGTGGACGCAGTCGGCGGTGTCGGGTTCGACGGTCGCGATGCGCGTCGCCGCACGGGAGCCGAAGTGGAGGCCGACGGCGGCGGCGAAGGCGCCCACGCCCGCGGGGACGATCACCAGGTCCGGGGTGTCCATGGGGTCGAGACCCATCTCGGCCAGTTGCTCGTCGACCTCGAGAAAGATCGTCGAATAGCCGTCGATCACGCGCCGGGGCACCGTCTCGTACCCGGGCCAGGCCGTGTCGGACACCAGGATGGCGCGGGGATCGCGTTCGGCCTGAACGGCCACGTAGCGCACCGCGTCGTCATAGCTCGCGTACACCCGGACGACCTGCGCCCCCTCGCCCTCGATCGCCGCCGACCGCGACATCGACACCTCGTCCGGCACGTAGATGCGGGCGCGCATGTCGAGGAGCCTGGCCATGTGCGCCACGGCCCTGCCATGGTTCCCGTCGGTGGCGCACGTCAGCACGTGGTCGCGCAGCGGCCCGACGGCGTGACGCAGCTCCTCGAACGAGATCGCCGGGTCGAGGCCCAGGCGTTCGCACAGCGTGCGGTGGATCCCCCAGGACGAGCCGAGGATCTTGAAGGACGGCAACCCCAGGCGGTGCTGCTCGTTCTTGACGAGGACCCGCCCCGTTCCCGTGCGGCGCGCCAGTTCGGGCGAATCGACAAGAGGGGTGCGGGCGTACCCCGGCATCGATCGATGGAATCGTCGTGGCGCGTCACGGGGGTCATCGCTGAGCGTGTTCGGATAATCGCTTCTCGGTGACCGGATGATGGCGCAGCCCGGCATGGTGCGACCTCCAGGGATGTGGGATGGAGCCGCCAGCGTAGCGCTTCTGCACTCTGAGTTCAGTATGTAGTATGCTTACTCTCTGACATCATCAGTGGCTTTTGCTGGAGGCGGAACAATGGCGGTCGATCGCAGACTTTTGCGTGAGCAGGTCAGGGACGAGATCCTCGACCGCCTTCTCCAAGGCAAATATCCGGTGGGCAGCCGCATCAACGAGGTGCAGCTCGCGGCGGAGATCGGCGTCAGCCGGACACCGCTGCGCGAGGCGCTGGCGAGCCTGGCACAGGAAGGCATTCTCGACGCCCGCCCGAACCGAGGGTATTGGGTCTCCCCCCTGAGCGAGCAGGAGGTCCGCGAGACCTACCCGATCATCGCCCAGCTCGAAATGCTCGCGATCACGCTCTCCGATCCCGAGGAACTCGCCCGGCGCGCCCCGCAGCTCATCGAGCTCGCGGAGAACATGGCGGCGGCCGGAGACGTCCGCGAGGTGCAGCGCGCCGACGACGAGTGGCACGCGGGCCTGCTTTCCGCCTGCCCGAACAGCCGGCTCCTCGAAATGATCGGCGACACCAAACGCGTCGTCCATCGGTACGAGCACGCCTATCTCGGCGACCCGCAGAGTGTCCGGGAGTCGATCGAACAGCACAAGCGCATCGCCGCGGCCCTTCGGGAAGGCGATTTGGCGACGGCGTCCCGCGAGCTGGAAAGCAACTGGAAGACATCGATGCACCGCCTCGTCGCGCGCATCACCGGATCACAAGACACAAGCGGAGACTGAATGCCGGCCCTGCCTGTCCGGGACGACCTGCGTACGGCCCGCCCGTACAACACCCGGCCGTTCTCCTCGCCGGTCGACCCGGTCGCGCTGCTGAACAACAACGAGAGTCCACGTCCTCCGGAAGGTCGCCACCTCGAGGCGTTGCGTTCGGCGGCCTCCCTGGCGCTGGCGACCGCGAACCGCTATCCGGACGCCGACGTCGCCACGCTGCGATCCGCGTTGGCGCGGTATGCCGGCCACGACGTGCGAGCCGAGATGGTGTGGCCGGGAAACGGCTCGAACGAGGTATTGCTGCACCTGCTCCTGACATACGGCGGGCCCGGCCGAACTGCCCTCGGATTCGGGCCGACGTATTCGATGCACGAGCAAATCGCGACGATAACCGGCACTCGATGGATATCAGCCGACAGAGGGCCGGATTTCGGCCTGACCCCTGAGGCGGCGGCCGTCGCGGTCGAACGGCACCGGCCTGACATCATCTTCCTCTGCGCGCCCAACAATCCGACGGGGACGCCTCTGGACCGGGCGACGCTGGACGTCGTCCTGCGGACCGCGCCGGGGCTGGTGGTGCTCGACGAGGCATATGTGGAGTTCTCCGCCATCGGCAGCCAGGCGGGCCTCCTCGCCGAACACCCGCGGCTGGTGATCTCCCGGACGATGTCGAAGGCATTCGGTTTCGCCGGGATACGCGTCGGGTTCCTGCTCGCCTCGCCCGACGTGCTGACCCATTTGCGCATCGTCGCCCTGCCCTACCATCTGTCGACGCTGACGGCGGCGGTCGCGCTCGCCGCGCTCGAACAGGCCGACGAACTGCTCGCGCACATCCCGAGCGTTCTCGCCGAGCGAGGGAGGATGCGCGACGCTCTGGTCGGCGCGGGCCACGCGGTCGCGCCGAGTGACGCGAACTTCCTGTTCTTCGACACCGGCGCCGATTCCGCCGCGGTGGGGGCGCGGCTGGCCGGACAGGGCGTGCTGGTACGCGACGTGGGCCCGGCCGGATGGTTGCGCGTGACCGTCGGGCATCCCGATGAGAACGACATCTTCCTCAAGGCGCTGTCCGAATTCTCGTTGAAGTAAGAGGAGAACCATGTCCATCGGATTGAGTGACAGAGCGGGCGCGGTCGCCGGGTCGGCGACCATGGCGGTTTCCTCCCGGGCGGCCGAGCTGCGCGCGGCCGGGTACCGCATCGTGAGTTTCGGCGCGGGTGAGCCGGATTTCCCCACCCCGGCCCACATCGTCGAGGCCGCCCAGCGGGCCTGCCCGGATCCCGTCAACCATCGGTACACCTCGGCGGCCGGGCTGGCGGAGTTGCGCCATTCGATCGCCCGGACCGTCCTGGCGGATACGGGCCTCGCCATTGACGACGCCGACGTGCTGGTCACCAACGGAGCGAAGCAGGCCGTATATCTCGCCTGCATGGTCCTGCTGGATCCCGGCGACGAGGCGCTCGTTCCGGCTCCCTATTGGACCACCTATCCGGAGGCCGTACGCCTCGCCGGCGCGGCCCCGGTTCCCGTGCGCACCGACGCCGACCAGGATTTCAAGGTGACGCCCGAACTCCTGGAGGCGCACGTCACCCCGCGGACCAAGGTGCTGTTCTTCGGCTCCCCCGCCAACCCGACGGGAACCGTCTACACGCCCGAGGAGACCCGGGCCATCGGAAACTGGGCGGCGCGGCGGGGAATCTGGGTGATCAGTGATGAGATCTACCAGCACCTCGTGTACGACGGCGCGACGGCCCTGTCCATGCCGGTGGCCGCCCCGGACATCACCGATCGGTGCCTCGTCATCGGCGGCGTGTCGAAGACGTACGCCATGACGGGCTGGCGGGTCGGCTGGTTGTACGGTCCCAGCGAGGCGGTCAAGGCGGCCGTCAACCTGCAATCACACATGTCGTCCAACGTCGCGAACGTCGCCCAGGTCGCCGCGATCGCGGCCCTGCGCGCGGGCCGCCCGGGTTTCGACGACGTCCTGGCCGCCTACGATCGCCGCCGACGGCTCATGGTCGACGTGCTCCAGGGGATACGCGGCGTCGACTGCCCCACCCCCACGGGGGCCTTCTACTGCTTCCCCTCGGTCAAGCGCCTGCTCACCCGGTCGATCCTCGGCCACTCCTTCGCCACCACCGCCGAGCTGGCGGCGTTCATCCTGGACGAGGCCTCCGTGGCCCTCCTCCCGGGCGAAGCCTTCGGCGCCCCCGGCTGCCTCCGCCTCTCCTACGCGCTGGACGACCAGAGCCTGCAGACGGGCCTGGAACGCCTCCAGCGCCTCCTCAGCTCCCAGGACATCCCGCGCGCCCACGTGCACTGACGTAGGCGGGGCGGCGGGGACGACCATCGGGCACCCGGCAGATCGTTCGGCTTCCCGGTCCGCACACGGGCCGGCGCTTGGCCCCGGCCCCGCGGGGACGGGGCCGTCGGCCGGGCCGACAGGACGACGACTTCCCCGGCCCTGACTCGCTGGGACGGCGGCACTGAGGGACGCCATCCGCGCTGAGCTGGGAGCTCTTCCCGGCGTTCTGTAATGGAGGAGCGGGTGACTCGACGGTCTGCCAGGATTTGACTCTCTTGACCACCGGCGTCCCGTACGCGGGACCCGTCCTGTGCCGACCCGAGGAGTGCCCGCATGGACCGGAGACGTTTTCTCAGCCTGACCGCCGCCACCGGAGCCGGCGTCGGTCTGGCCTCCGCGGGGTTCGGGCAGCCGGCGTGGGCGGCGAGCTACCCCTATTTCAACCGCCGTGTACCCGACGAGGCGCACACGAAGATGGGTGAGCTGGCGCCCTACGGCATCACCTCGTTCGCGTTCACACCGTCCAACGGCTGGGTCATCGTCACCCAGGACGGCCGTTTCTTCGCGCGCGGCATCCCCGACGCGTGTTTCACCGAGCTCGGGAAGCTGACGAAGGCCGGCCGGAGGATTCATTGCGTGGCCTTCCCGCCCGAGGGCGGCGACCGGTGGGTGATCACCACGGACAAGGGGGTGTCCGCGCGCGGCATCCCCGAGGAGTGCCGGCAGCGGATCACCGCCAGCTACACCGCAGGCAAGCAGGTCGTCAACGTCGCCTTCCCCCCGGCGGGCGGCAACCGCTGGTCGGTGGTCGACACGGGCGGCTTCCACGTCCGGGGCGTCGACGACGAGTGCTACCAGATGATGCGCAACCTGACCCAGGGGGGACGCCGCGTGACCCTCGTCGCCTTCCCCCGCACCGGCGGGTGGGTGGTCGTCGCGCAGGACGAGTTCCACGCGCGCGGCATCGACGACGAGTGCTACCAGCAGATGGGCAAGCTCGCCGCGGGCGGATGGCAGTTGCACAATGTGGCCTTCTCGCCGGTCGGCGGCGGCTGGTCGCTGTGCTCGCGCGGCAAGGTTCCGTCCCTGCCCGCCGACCGGGTGCGCCAGGTCGAGAACGCGGTGGGGAGCGGGGGCATCTGGCAGCGGATGGGCTACTGGAAGACGCCGGGCGTGGCGGTCGCGGTGGTGACCGGCAACAGCGTCGCCTGGTCCACCGGCTACGGCTGGCTGGAGGCGGGCAGCGGGGCCGCCGCGCACCCGGAGACCGCCTTCCAGGCCGCCTCCATCAGCAAGGCCGTCGCCTCGGTCGGCGTACTGCGCCTGATGCAGACGCTCAAGCGGCCCCTGAGCACCGACATCCGCCCCCACCTCGGCTGGACCCTGCCCCACCGCTCCTGCGTCTCGCCCGACGCGGTGCCGACGATCGACCTCCTGCTGACCCACCGGGCCGGTGTCATCGGGCGCGGCTCCACCTCCCCGGCGGAGGTCTGCTCCGGCTTCAACACCGCCGCGGGCGGCGGCTTCGCCGGCTACGGGCCGAACGCGACCGTGCCGTCGCTGCTGCAGATCATGAACGGCGAGGGCAACTCGCCGAAGATCGAGCTCACCACCGCCCCCGGCGCGGAGTACCACTACTCCGGCGCGGGATTCGTGCTGTTGCAGCGGATGGTGGAGCAGCAGACCGGTCTGCCGCTGGCCCAGTACATGGACAAGGAGGTGTTCGCGCCGCTGGGCATGAAGACCAGCTCGTACGCGCTGTCCCCCGCCTTCGAGCTGGCGTCGGGGCACACCTCCGCCGGCGCGGTGATCCCCGGCAAGCGGAACCGCTATCCGGAGTCGGCCGCCGCGGGCCTCTACACGAACGTCCTCGACCTGTGCCGTCTCGTGTGCTACCTCAACAAGGCGTGGACCGCCTCCGGTGACATCGCGGGCCCGCTCAGCAAGGCGTCGGTGCGGACGCTGCTCAGCAAGGGGCCGCAGCCCGACATGGGCCGGGGCCTGTTCATCGCCGGGTCGGGGACGAAGAACTTCTCCTTCACCCACGACGGCTCCAACTACGGCTTCAAGTCCGTGTTCAAGGGCTATCCGGAGCTGGGAGCCGGATACGCCGTCCTGGCCAACGGCGACAACGCGAGCCTGGTCGGCGAGATCGCCGCGTCCATCAGGTCGACCTACGGCTGGGCCTGATCCGGGTCTCCCCCGATTCTCCCCGGAGCCCGGCCCGCCGGAGCGTACGGAACGTGGGGCGTGGCCTCGACCTCCGCCCCGGCCCCCGGGGCGCGGCGGCGCCCCGAGGAGAAACCGGGCCCCCGGCCCACGCGATCCGCGCGGGCCGGGGAGGAGGTCAGGCGCCGACCCGGACGATCGTGCCCGTGATGTCCTGCGGGTTCCGGATGAGGTTGAGGATGGGGCAGACCCGCTCGACCTCGGCGTGCAGCCGGGCGAGCTCCTCGTCGGAGGCGGGCGAGTCCAGGTGGACCTCGTAGCGGAAGTTCTGCGGGTGGACCGGGATGTCGGTGGTGTCCGGCGACTGGGCGCGCGGGTCGTACTCGGCCCGCACGTCCACCGACAGCGCGTCGATCGGCACCTCCAGTTCGGCCGCCTTGATCAGGAAGATGTGCGTCACGCAGCTTCCCAGCACGCCCGCCTGCAGCTCCGGTGAGCCGGGCCCGAGGTCGTACCCGGCGAAGTCGGGACCGCTGTCGCTGATGATCTGGAAGTCGCGGATCCTGATCCGCCGCACGCCGCTGCGGCCCTCGGCGGTGACGGTCGCCCGCAGCGGCACGGGACCGCCGCCGCTCTCCGCCGTGGCGGCGCGGCGGGCGAGGAGCGCGGCGCGCTTCTGGACGAGGTATTCGCGGAGCGTGCTCATACGAGGGTCACCTGTCCTTCCGGGGTGTCGAGGACGGCACGCAGTCCGGGGGCCGGGCCGCGCTCGACGCTGACCGTGACCCCGAGGGCGTCCAGGGGGCCGCGCGCCGACGCGGGCTCCGGATGGATCACGGTGAGGGAGGCCAGGGAGAGGGCCGGGATGCCCGAGGCCGAGGGGTGCGCGGTGCTCCCCCAGTCGATGAGGAACGGCGTGGTACGCACGGCGGCCAGGTCGTCGCGCCTGGTCAGCCGCCATTCGAGGAGAGTGCCGTCGGGCGTGCGCCGCGAGAGCGGTTCGATGGAGCCCGGGTCGTGGCCGGCCTCGCGGGCCCGCCGTACGGCCACCTCGATGTCGTCGGTGCGCACGGCCCAGGCGGCGAGCGTCGGCTCGGTCAGCGCCTCCAGGCCGAAGGCACGCGGCCGGGCGCCGGGCCGGGACGGGTCGGGGCCGATGATCTCCAGGTAGGCGCCGGCGCCGAGGCCGACGAGGTAGTTGGCCGTGCCGCCGGGGTGCGCGCCGCCCGCCGAGGGGACGACGCCGGTCAGCGCGGCGAAGGCCGCCACCCCGGCCTCGAGGTCGGGGACGGCGTACACGAGGTGGTCCAGTGCGATGGTCACGCGGGTTCTCCCAGGGAAAGCATGAGCCGGTTGGCCCAGTTGAAGAAGGCGGCGGCGTGGATCACGTCGCTGACCTCCAGGTCGTCGAGCCCGGCGGCGCGCAGGGCCGCCAGGTGGTCGGCGCCGAGCGCGCCGGGGGTGGCGGTCAGCGCCACGGAGGCGTCGATGATCGCACGCCACCGCTCGTTCTGAGGGGCGTCGACGCCGTCGTCGAGCAGCCGCCGCACGTCGTCGGGGCGCTTGGAGTAGTGCGCGGCGAAGCGGGCGTGCACCGAGGCGCAGAAGACACAGCCGTTGTGCCGCGAGGTCGCGGTCGCGGCCAGCTCCCGCTCGGCGCGCGGCAGGCCGCCGTCGGCGTTGTGGAAGATGTCGTTGTCGGTCGTGGTCCGCGCGTGCAGCACGCGCGGATCGAGCGCGAGCAGCCGGAAGTACGGCGAGGCCGCGCGCGCCCTGTCGACGAGGGCGTCGCGGTGGGCCTCGGTCAGCTCGTCCTCGGCCGGCGGCTCCAGCCAGGGTTCCCAGCCGAGCTTGTCCCGGGTGAACTTCATCGGTCGGCTCCTAGAAGTCGCAGGCCCGCGACCACGCGGACCTGGAAGGTGAGGAAGGCGACGAGCTGCGAGATCGTCACCACGCCCGCGGTGGTCCAGCCGGCGTCGACGAGCGTCTTGAGCGCGTCGCGGCTCGACTCGCGGGGGCGGAAGACCAGCAGGTGGGCGTGGTCGAGGGCGGCGGCCAGGCGCTCGCCGAGCGCGGCGCGCCGCCCGGCCCGGTAGGCCGGGCCGATCAGGCTCTCCTGGGCGAGCGCCGGCTCGTCGTACACGCCGTACGGGCCGACGGTCCGGGCCTCCTCGATCTCGCGCTCGACGGTCGCGGCGAGGTCGGGGGCGTGCTCGGCCAGCAGGTCGGCGTAGTGGCGGACGACGGCGGGGTCCTGGTGGAGACCGGCGACGAAGGCGGCCACGGCGGCGCGCTCGGCCCGCGTCACCTCCTCCTCCGAGTCGGGGGCGAACAACGCGTCGTAGGCGCGCTGGGCGTGTTCGCGGGCGTCGGGACGCCGGTCGCGCAGCAGGTCCAGGCGGGAGCCCGGCCGGATCGCGGCCAGCGTGTCGATGACGTCGGCGGTCATGCGGTGTTTCCTTCCACTGTCCCTCCCAGCGCGGGAGCCACCTCGGTCGCGAGCAGTTCGATGGAGCGCAGGATCAGCTCGTGCGGCGGGTCGATGGAGTGCACCTGGAAGACCAGGTCGGTGGCACGTTCCAGAGTCGGGTCCGCCTTCAGGCCGGCGACGACGTCCTCGGGGGTGCCGACGTGGGCGTCCCAGGCGGCGATCAGCGCCTCGACGCCGTCGCCGTCCGGCTGCCGCAGGCCCGGCCTGGCCAGCCCTCGGGCGGCCCAGCGCAGCGCCTCCTCGCGGGTGTCGGCGACGAACGCGGTGCGCGAGGCCATGACCCGCGGGACGACGCCGGAGGGCAGGTTGGCGTAGTAGGCGTCCACGATGGGTTTCTGGATCTCGGCCAGCGTGGCGTGCGACGCCCCCTCGGGCCTGGGCTGGGTGCGCGAGAGCATCAGCCCGTTGCCCGCCCGCCCGGCGCGCGCGCCGCCGGCGACGGAGAACGTGGCCTCCCAGATGGCGTCGAGCAGGGTCGGCGCGGCCGGGTAGAGGTGGTTGTCGCCGCCCAGGTCCTTGCCCGACCACGCGTCCACGAGCACCTGGAGATGGTCGGCGTAGACGGAGGCGCGCTGGTCCGGGTCCTTGCCGAAGGCCGCGAACGCCGTGGGCGTGCCGCCGCCGCCCACGCCGACCTCCAGCCGCCCGCCGGACAGCAGGTCGAGCACGGCGGCGTCCTCGGCCACGCGCACCGGGTGCTCCAGGGGCAGCGTGATGATGCCGGTGCCGAGCCTGATCCGGCTGGTACGCGCGGCCAGGTGGCTGAGGAAGACCAGCGGCGCGGGCAGGCCGCCCTCGCCGCCGTCGAAGTGGTGCTGGGCCACCCAGGCGGTGTCGAAACCGAGGCGTTCGGCGTGCTCGATCTGCTCGGCGGCCAGACGGTAGCGCTCGCCGGGCGGGGCGTCGTCGAGCACCCGGGTGAAGAAGCCGATCCGGGTCATCGCACCGGCTCCGCCACGGCGGCGAGCAACTCGCGGGTGTAGTCCTCCCGTGGGTTGTCGAAGATCTGCTGCGTCGTCCCTGATTCCACGATGCGTCCCTTGTTCATTACGGAAACGGTGTGCGATATCTGCCGCACGACGGCGAGGTCGTGGGAGATGAAGAGATAGGTGAGTCCGAGGTCGCGCTGGAGCTCCTCCAGCAGCGTCAGGATCTGCGCCTGGACGGTCACGTCCAGCGCGGAGACGGCCTCGTCGAGCACGACCACCTCGGGCTCGACGGCGAGCGCGCGGGCGATCGCCACCCGCTGGCGCTGCCCGCCGGACAGCTCGGCGGGCCGGCGCCCGAGCAGCGTCTCGGGCAGCGCCACGCGCTCCAACAGCTCCCGGACCCGGGCGCGGCGGGCGGCCCGGTCTCCGAGGCGGAAGTTGCGCAGCGGCTCCTCGATGATCGCGCCGACCGTCTGGCGGGGGTCGAGGGAGCCGTACGGGTTCTGGTAGACGAGCTGCACCCTGCGCCGGAAGTCGCGCGGGCGCACCGGGTCGTCGCCGATCACGACCTCGCCCGACGTGGCCTCGGTGAAGCGGGTCACGATCCGCGCCGTCGTGGTCTTGCCCGAGCCCGACTCGCCGACCAGGGCGTGGGTGGTGCCCCGCCGTACCTCGAAGGAGACGCCGTCGACGGCGCGGAAGGAGCCGAACTCCTTGACGAGGTCGCGCACGACGATGGCGGGCTCGCCCGCGGCGTCGGAGGACTTGAACGGGCGCGCGGTGAGCGCCGGGGCGTCCTGGAAGAGGCGGCGGGTGTACGGCGAGGCGGGCGCGGCGAGCACCTCGCGCACGCCGCCCGACTCCTCGATCAGGCCGTCCTTCATCACGACCAGACGGTCGGCGCGCGCGGCCGCCACGCCCAGGTCGTGGGTGACCAGGAGGACGGCGGTGCCGTACTCCTCCCTGAGGTCGTCGACGAGGTCGAGGATGCGGCGCTGGACGGTGACGTCCAGGGCGCTGGTCGGCTCGTCGGCGATGATCAGGCCGGGCCGCAGGGCGATCGCGATGGCGATGAGCACGCGCTGGCGCATGCCACCGGAGAGCTCGTGCGGGTACTGGCCGGCACGGCGCTCGGGGTCGTCGAGGCCGACGCGGGTGAGCAGCTCGATCACCCGCCGCCTGATGCCCGCCCTGTCGCCGTATTTGTGGATTTTGAGGATCTCGCCGATCTGCCGGCCGATCTTCATGACCGGGTTCAGCGAGTTCGACGGGTCCTGCGGGACCAGGCCGATCCGGTGCCCCCGGATCGACCGCAGGCGGCGCTGCGACCAGCCCGCGATGTCGACGCCGTTGAGCAGGACCTCGCCCGACGACGCCGGGTGCAGGCCGATGACCGCGTTGGCCGTCGTCGTCTTGCCGGAGCCGGACTCGCCGACCACGGCGACGACCTCCCCCTGCTCCACCGTGAACGAGACGCCCTTGACCGCGACCTGCCGGCCGTACGCGACCGTGAGATCCCGGACGTCGAGGAGGCTCATCTGATCTCCTTCGAGATGCGACCGGCGGCGAGCACCACGGCCACGACGACCGCGCCGGGCAGTGTGGTGAGCCACCACGAGGTGGCCAGGTAGTTGCGGCCCTCGGCGATGAGCAGCCCCCACTCGGGAGTGGGCGGCTCGGCTCCGTAGCCGAGGAAGCCGAGCGTGGAGATCGCCAGGATGGCCACGCCGAACTGCAGCGCCGCCAGCGCGACGACCGGGCCGAGGGAGTTCGGCAGCACGTGCCGCCGGAGCACCCCGGCGAAGGTGCCGCCGCTGCCGAACGCGGCCTCGACGTAGTCGGTGCGGCGCACCCGGACCACCTCGGCCCTGGCCAGCCGGGCGAAGGAGGCGACGGAGCCGACGCCCACCGCGATCGCCACGTTCACCGTGCCCGGCCCGAGCAGGATGATCACGGTGAGCGCCAGCAGCAGCCCCGGCACCGACAGCAGCACGTCCATGACGCGCATGACGATCTCGTCGACCACCCCGCGCACCGAGCCGGCGATCAGGCCGAGGAGCGTGCCGAGCACCAGGCCGACGCCGACCGCGGCGAGCGCGCCCGAGAGCGAGTGGACCGATCCATGCACCACCCGGGCGAACAGGTCGCGTCCCACGGCGTCCGTGCCGAACAGGTGCGCGGCGCTCGGCCCCTGGAGCTTCTCGGCCGGGACCCCGTCCAGCGGGTCGTACCCGGTGAACAGGGACGGCACGGCGGCCCAGAGCACCACCAGGGCGATGACCGCCCACGACAGCCACCTCATGTCGCCAGCCTCGGGTCGAGCACCGGGAACAGCACGTCCACCAGCAGGTTGACCAGGACGAAGACGGTCGCGGCCACCACCACCACGGCCAGGAGCACCGGAGTGTCCTGGGCGTTGACCGCCTGTTCGGTGAGGCGGCCGATGCCGTTCCGTCCGAAGACGGTCTCGGTGACCACGGACCCGGCGATCAGCTCGCCGAACACCAGGCCCGCCACGGTCAGCGTCGGCGGCAGCGCGTTGCGCGCGACGTGCCGCCACAGGATCCAGGAGCGCGAGGCGCCCTTGGCCGCCACCACCGGCACGAACGGCTGGGTGAGCACCTGGTCGATGCCGCGCGCGAGGACCTGCGCGATCGGCGCGGAGATCGGCACGGCCAGCGTGAGCACCGGCAGCACGAGCTGCTGGAGCTCGGTGCCGCCGATGACCGGGACCAGCCGGAGCCGGAAGGAGAAGATCTGGATGAGCAGGATGCCGAGCCAGAACACCGGGACCGAGACGAACAGGGAGGGCACCGCCAGCAGCAGGCCGCGCAGCCTGCCGCTGTACGCGGAGCCGAAGGCGATCAGCACGGCCAGCAGCACCGCCAGGACGAAGGCGCAGGCGGCCAGCCTGGCCGTCTCGGGCAGGCCCTCGGCCAGCCGTTCGACGACCGGGGTGCCCGTGTCGATCGAGTAGCCGAAGTCCCCGTGCAGGAAGCCGAGCACGGTGTGCAGGTAGCCGCCGGCGTCGTAGTACTCGCGGATCTTCGCGATCTGCTCGGGCGACAGCCCGAGCTCGGGGTTCTGGAACTTGATCAGGATGGAGTCGCCGGGCATGGCCTGGAGCAGGATGTACGCCGCGGTGAAGGCGGCCCACAGGACGAGCAGTGCCTGCCCTGCCCTTTTGACCAGATATTTCGTCACTTGCTGAGCCAGACGGAGTAGAAGCTCGGCCGGCCGACCGCCTCGAAGGCCGCCCCGTGGACGTACGGCGCGATGCCGTAGACCTGGGGCTCCTCGAACAGCGGGATGACGTACCCCTGGTCGATGACGTACCGCTGGATCTCGGCCACCTTCTCGTTCCGCTTCGTCTCGTCGGCGAGGGCCGACTCCTCCTCGAGGAGCTGGTCGAGCTTCTTGTCATCGGACAGGATCACGTCGCGGTTCTCGGTGTGGAACTGGCTCTTGATGACGTCCTGGTCGGCGCGGCCGACCATCGAGTGGTTCACCGCCGTCTTCTCGGCGTCCTTGATGTCCACGGCCTGGGTGCCCGAGTCGGCGGGGCGGATCTCGAGCTTCACGCCGATCTTGGTCCACTGCTGGGCGACCAGTTCCAGGGTCTGCTTGGACAGCGGCTGCGGGCCGGCGACGAAGACGCCGAGTCGCAGTTTGACGCCGTCCTTCTCGCGGATGCCGTCGGCGCCGCGCGTCCACCCGGCCTCGTCGAGCAATTTGTTGGCCGTGTCGGGGTCGTGGACGAGCTTGTCCGACAGGTCGACGTATCCGGCCGCCAGGTGGCTGAGGACCGAGGTGGCCACGGGATAGTTGTCGGTGAAGAGGGTGTCCACGACCTCCTTGGCGTCCGTCCCCGCCTGCAACGCCTTCCTGACCCTGATGTCCTTAAGGATGCTGTTGGCGGGGCGCAGGTAGAGGCCGTTGTTCACGCCGCGGGTGGGCTCGCCCTTGACGACGAAGCCCGCGTTCTTGACCGTCGCCTCGTCGTAGGCCTGCACGTAGCGGACGTAGTCGGCCTGTCCCGAGGTCAGCGCGCCCACGCGGACGTTGTCCTCGGGCGTGACGATGATCTTGATGAGGTCGAGGTAGGCCCGGCCCTGGTGCGTGGAGGAGGGCGGCGCCCAGTTGTAGTCCTTGCGCGCCTGGAGGTCGATCTCCTTGTCGACGACCTGCTTGGCCACGGTGAACGGCCCCGAGCCGACGACGTTCTTGAGCTGGCACTGCTCCTCGTACGGCAGGCCGATCGTCTTCTTGGAGACCAGGCCTGCGCCGATGACCGAGGTGCCCTGGAGGAAGCCGGGCGACGGCTTGCTGAAGTGGAAGCGCACGGTCCTGGCGTCGACGACCTCGCTGCGCTCGTAGTTGTTGACGAACTCGGCCGGGGGCAGCTTGAGCTTGTCGTCGCCGCGGCCGTACACGTCGAAGTTGGCGGCCACGGCCTCGGCGTCGAGGGGCGTGCCGTCGCTGAACGTCACGCCGTCCCGCAGGTGGAAGGTGTATTCCGTGGCGTCCTCGTTGATCTCCCACTTGGTGGCGATCCACGGCTCGATCTTGAGCGTCTCGGGGTTCTGCCAGGTCAGCTTGTCGGTGAGCTGGTTGAGCACGCCGCCGTTCGGATAGAAGCCGGCCGCCGGAAGGTAGAGGCAGGTGGGCGGCTGGTGTTCCAGGTAGGTGAGCGTGCCGCCGTACACGGGTTCGCCGTCGCTCGCGGCCTGGGCACCGGCGCCGGAACCGCCACAGGAGGTCAGAAGCCCCACGGCGGCGAGCATGGCCACGGTGACGACCGCAGGTCTAAAGGAGGACATGTTCCGAACAACCCTTCGCTTTCCGGTGGGACCTGGAGATAGAAGGTAATACCTACCGGAATAGTAGGCAAATCGCTCGGACCGGTGCGTCCGTTCCACCGGCCGCAGCCGGTCCTGCTGAACCGTCAGATCAGCGACGCACCGGAGGCGGAGCGCGAGGGGCTCGGGCCGCCGATGAACGCCGACCTGTGGGCGCCCCTCGCCGCGCCGCGCGACCGCGGCGACGCGGACGGCCTTCGCCGGACGCGAGACGTCACGGTCGCCGCCGGAGCGGGTGAGCCCCCCGGTCGAGATCCTCGCGGGCTCGACCGACCCGCCGGCCGTAGGCGAGTACGCAGAAACACACCGCGTGGCGTGGATGCCTGGCGTCAGCGCTTGCGCCGGCGGGCCGCGGGGTCGTGCTCGGCGGTGATCCGGGCGGAGGTCTCCTCGCCCAGGCGCACGCAGCGGCCGAGGCTGGACAAGTGCTGGTGACGGGACTTGGCCTGCAGTTCCGGCGCGGTGCGCCCGGCAGCGGCCAGGTGGGTCAGCGCCGAGTGGCGCAGCTGGTGCAGCGTCCAGCCTTCGCCATGCGGGACCAGGTCGGCTGAGGCGGTCTTGAACAGGTATTCGGCGCGGGGGTAGGACAGGCGGCCGCGGCCGGTGGCCGGACAGAGTCGGCGGCCGCGGGCGCTCGCCTGCCTGAGGCGGGGGCGCGGCGGTCGGCCAGGAACACCGGCCCGGCGGTGCCGCTCGCCCGGTACGGGCGAGCGGCGAGCTGGAGGGACGTGGCCCGAGAGCGGCATATGTGACAGGTAATGGAAATTCCCTGTCGCAGGACAGGGCCTCCTCACCCAAGCGGTATATCAACACAGAGTTACAGATGATTACGCTCAGTGCGCATGGTTGTCCGGGAGAGAGGAAAGGTCATGCAGCTGCCCATTCAATCCCCCCGCTCACGGCCGTCCTGAGCGCTGCTGCCTGAACGGCCACCTCGACCTGCCCGCCGCCGTAGCCCCACCTGCTCCCCGGCCTGCCTCGTCTCACGCATCCTGCGTGAGCTGGGGAAACAGGCTTAAGCGTACGTTTGTGTGCTTCCACCCGCCGAGGGGCGACACCGCCATCGCCGAACGCCTCGGCCTGGACAACATCTCCCACACCCCGCCGTACGTGCTCAGCGCCGGGCACCGGCGGCCCTCACCCCGACCCGGACAGCAGACACCCCCGGCAGGGCTGGACGCCTTCGCACCACACCACTCATCTGACGAGAAAGGCCACCGGATCTCCAGCAGCTCCGAACACCGAGGTCAGGCACACATTTCCGTTCTTCCACATCCCGAAGGCCGCCTCAAAAGGCGTCTCCCACTCACAGAGAAGAAACAGCAGTGCGCGCTACCATCCCACAGCATCCCCACAGTGGTCCCGCCGCCCCCCGCCGCCCCTGTCACCCCCGCCGCCTGCGCCGTGCCGGGCATGCTGGTCGTGTTCTGGCACTCCTGGCGCTGAGCGCGACAGCCCTGGCCGTCCCCGCACCCGCCCAGGCCCAGGCGGCCGAGCAGGTGGCGGTGTCCTTGGGGGACAGCTTCATCTCCGGCGAGGCAGGCCGATGGTGGGGCAACAGCACAGTGCCCGCCGCTGCGGGCTGCACCCGCGGCGGAACCGACCGGGCCGCTTATCGCAAGCTTTTGATCTGCCGCTACGACCCCCAGCGGGTGTATGACGGCACGGCCGTGCACGGAGAGGGCACCGGATGTCACCGCTCCGATGTGGCCGAGATCACCGGGCTGGGCCAGGCCGGGCTCACCCCGGTCAACCTGGCCTGTTCAGGGGCGGAGACCCGGCACGTCATCAACGAGGCGTTCAAAGAGAACACCGCCTCCCAAGCCGAACTGCTTGCGCAGGTTGCCGCCACCCAGCAGGTCAAGGTGGTCGTGCTGTCGATCGGCGGCAACGACCTGAACTTGTCCGGGATGCTGCGCCGCTGCGCCGCGATGTACATGGCGGGCGACAAGCGCTCCTGCGCCTCCACGGGCGAGGGCGATCGGCTTCTGGCCGCGCTACCGGCGGTGGAGCAGCAGGTGACCCTGGCGGTGCAGAAGATCCGCCAGGTGATGAGCCAGGCGTCCGCCCGTTCCGCCGGCTACCGGCTGATCCTGCAGTCCTATCCCTCTCCGGTGCCCTCCTCGGCCCGGGTGCGCTACGGCGAGGGCGGCGGCGGCAAGGCCACCAAACGTACGCTCGTGGGCGGCTGCCCGCTGTGGGACGCCGACTTCGACCTGATGCACGACACCCTGGCACCCGCGATCGACGCCATGCTGCGACGGGTCGCCACCGCGACCGGGGCGGAGTTCCTGAGCATGCTGGGCGCCGTGGAGGGCCACGCGTTGTGCGAGCAGGGCACAAGCCAAGCCGGCCCGCTGGACGACGCCGCCGAACTGGGCGACACGATGGAGTGGGTACGGTACGGCACCGCCGACGCGAAGATCAGCCAGGGACACCAGCAGGAGGCCATGCACCCCAACGCGTTCGGCCAGCAGGCGCTCGGCCGCTGCCTGCTGGCCCTCTACCGCAATCCCAGCACCCAGCCCTGCAACGCGGGCACACCCAGGAGTCAGACGTGATCCATTCCACAGCCTGCACATAGTCCTCGACGTCACCGTCATCGAACTCACCGACGAACTCCCACCAGCGCCCGGCTGACCAACCCCGATTCCGCGGTCCGGAACACGACGTGCCGATATCTGTACGGTCCGGCTCGATTCCCCAAAGATCGCTCACACGGGTCCCCGTGCGGGAATCACGGGCCGCGCGACTATCGCATCCGCCTCATCGCGAGGGGCCTGCCACGAACCGTGTGGCAGGCCCCTCTTTCATGACGCCTGGAAGACCGGGGGCAGCCGCTGGGCAGCCCGGTGCCTGCCCGGTCCGATTACTCCGTCGCCTTCAAGCACGGTATAAGGCCGACTCGCGGCATGTTGAGATCTGCCAGGCATTTTCTGAAATCGCCAGCGGATGGCGGAACGCGTGGAGCGTGGTCTGCCTGACGCGGTCGCCCGCCGCGCCCCGCCCCTCCCCCTTCAGGCCGTCCGCGCCCTTGACGGCGCGACAGGCGGGGCACCTGGCGACCGCGCACGTGAGGTCATAGATCAATCGCCGGATACGGCGATGACCGGGTGTGGCCGATCGCGCCGCGGCGATCTCGGGTGACACCCGCCGGGGCCGACCGGCCCGGTGAACAGGCCCGACATGGGCCCGCGCGGCCGCGGGAGCATGCGCCGGCCAGGAAGGGGGCCGCGCGCGTCACACAAGGGCGATATCGATGACATTTCGCCTTATCAGCGATATCCGAAGGACTGCTCAACGAAGCAACCTACGTCCATCAACAAAAGAAAAGAAATCAGCAAGATCTGTTAATCCAGGTTTCGGTTCACGCGGAAAGGGAGAGGCCAAGCGGCATTCGAAGCAATTCTCGAGCGGTTACCAAGGTTGAGCATTTTCCACCATCAACCGATTCGAGAACTATTACGCCGGGTTGCGAAACCCATCCAAGGAGAACCAAGTTGCTCAAGTCCAGCAAGCTGGCCGGGGTGCTCATGATCAGCACTGTGGTGGCGGGAGGCGCCGTGGCTGCGAGCGGGGTCGTCACCCCCGCCTTCGCGGACGGCATCCCCGTACCGGTGGTCACCGGCCACCATGGTGGCTTCACCGGCCCTCCGGGCAACAGGAACAGGAACCACAACAGGAACCGGAACCGGAACCACAACCGGAACCACGAGCACCAGCGAGAGCGTCAGCACGAGCGCCAGAAGCAGGACCAGAAGGTGCGGAACATCATCGTGACGCCGCACAGGCCGCGCGTCCGGATCGAGCCGACCCGGCCGACAACCCGGCCGCTACCGCCGCCGCCCGCCGTGCCGCCCGCGCCGCCGACGACAACGACAACGACAACGCCGCCCGCACCGCCCACAAGGCCCACACGGCCCACGCCACCCACGCTGCCGCCGCCGGCCACGCCCCCGGCGACAACGACACCGCCGGCCACGGTCACCACCCATCCCACCCCCACTCCCACGCCGACACCCACGCCGACACCCACGCCGACGCCCACGCCCACGGCCACGGCCGTGGTCACCACCGACACCGTCACCACGGACACCGTCACCACGGACACCGTCACCACGGACACGGTCACCACGGATGCCGTCACCACGGTCGTCGGGGCGGCCACCGCGACATGCGCTTCCGGGCTCGGCCTCGCGGGGCTCTCCATCGGGGCGAACACGGGGCTCTCCGCCGGCGCCTCCCTCGATGCGAACGCGACCGCCGCCTGGGTGCCCGTGTTTCTCGTCGACGCGAGCCCCGCGACCGTCGCCGCCGCGGCAGGCGTCAACGCGGACCTCGGGACACTTGTCACGGCAGACGTCGGCGCCGGTCTCGGACTGGGTGTCGGGGTGCTTGCCACGGCGGATGCCGGTGCCGGTCTCGGGACGGCTGTCACGGCGGATGCCGGCGCCGGTCTCGGACTGGGTCTCGGAACGGCTGTCACGGCGGACGCCGGCGCCGGTCTCGGGACGGCTGTCACGGCGGACGCCGGCGCCGGTCTCGGACTGGGTCTCGGAACGGCTGTCACGGCGGACGCCGGCGCCGGTCTCGGCACGCTTGCCACGGCGGACGTCGACGCCGGTCTCGGACTGGGTGCCGGGACGAACGCCTGCGTCGTCCCCTCCTTCTGACCCTCGGTCCGTGTGCGGCGGCCGTCCGCTCAGCCGGTACGGCCGCCGCGCACCGGCCGCCGCCGCGCCCGTCACCCTCCGTCGGGAGCGCGGCGGGGACACCCGACCGGAACCGCACTCCGCGTGATCCGTCGCCGGAAACAGCTCATATCGTCCGGCCGCCAGGAACGGCTCACATCGTCCGACCGCCGGTCCGGGGCACGGATGCCGGACGGCTCCCGGCGCTACCGGCCGGTAACGCCGAACGACGCCCCGCCGGGGCGCACCCGATGATCGGCTGAACACCCGGCGACGACCGTAGAGATCGCGACTTGCGAGCCACTGGCAAACCTCCGGCGGTCGTCCCCGCCGCCCAGCCGTCGGGTCAGACGCGAGCGAAGCGGGGACTCACGCGCGCCCTCATGACGGATCGCGCGACGTGGGGCCGCAGGTCACCTCCGCGGCGGCGGGCGGGCACGGCATGGTCCAGTCGGGTGTCGTCACGAGCACGGCGACGCCGGGCGGCACGCTCAAGGTGTAGACGGCGCGGCAGCCGGGATCCACCCGCCCCGCCTCCCGCGGGCAGGTCACCTCGGCGCGCAGCGTCTTCCCCGACTCCCAGGTCTCCCTCATCGAGGGCGGCTCGCCGTGCCAGGTGGTCTCCCGTTCGACGGAGAGGCGCCCGGGGACGCCCGGAGCCACCCGCACGCCGACCCGCCCCCGCACGTCCACGATGATCCGCGGCGTGGTGACGGCGTACGTCACGGTCCTCGTCTCGGTCGTGCTCCGGTCGAGGACCGACGACTCGTACGAGCCGGGGAAGGAGAAGTCGTAGCCGTGGGGCACGCGGATCTCCGACCACGCCGCCACCGCCATCCCCACCACGGCGGACACGGTCAGCGCCGCGCCGGCGGCGATCCACCTCGTCCGCACCGCTCTTCGCATGATGCCGCCTCTCAAATCTTCAGGAACCGCAGTACGGCCAGCACCCGCCGGTGATCCTTCTCTGCGCCGGAGAGCCCGAGCTTGGCGAAGATGTTGTTGATGTGCTTGCCGACCGCGCTTTCGGAGACCACGAGGGCCTCCGCGATCCCGGCGTTGGACCGTCCCTCCGCGATCAGCGCGAGCACCTCGTACTCCCTGCGGGTCAGCAGGTCCAGCGGATCGCTGTGCCGGCGCACCAGCAGTTGGGCGACCACCTCGGGGTCCAGGGCGGTGCCGCCCGCGGCGACCCGCCGCAGCGAGTCCAGGAACTCGGCGACGTCGGCCACCCGGTCCTTGAGCAGGTATCCGACGCCGGTCGTCGCCATGGACAACAACCGGGTCGCGTAGTGCTCCTCGACGTACTGCGAGAGCACGAGGATGGGCAGCTCCGGCCGCCGGTGCCGCAGCAGCAGCGCCGCGCGCAGGCCCTCGTCGGTGTGCGACGGCGGCATCCGCACGTCGGTGACGACGAGATCGGGCTCGTGGTCGTCCACCGCCCGCAGCAGCCCCTCGGCGTCGGACACCGCGGCCACGACCTCGATGCCGGCGGATCCGAGGACCCAGACGAGGCCCTCCCTGAGGAGGACGAAGTCCTCGGCGAGCACTACGCGCACGGCAGCTCCACCTCTATCGTCGTCGGGCCGCCGCTCGGGCTGTCGATGCGCAGGGTCCCGTCCACCGACCCCGCACGTTGCGCGAGGCCGCGCAGGCCCGATCCGTTGGCGGGCTCGGCGCCCCCGCGTCCGTCGTCGCGTACGACGAGGCGGAGCACGTCGCCGTCGCGGCGCACGGCGACCTCGGCCTCGGATGCCTCCGCGTGCTTGGCGACGTTGGTCAGCGCCTCGGAGACGACGAAGAACGCCACCGCCTCGATCACGGGAGCGACGCGTTCCGGCACATCGACGCTGAGCCGTACGGGGAAGGGGGCGCGCGCCGCGAGGCCGGACATCGCCGCGTCCAAACCCTGGTCGTTGAGCACGGCCGGGTGCAGCCCCCGCACGACGTCGCGCAGTTCCTTCAACGCCTGCTTGGCCTCCTCGTGCGAGCGCACGATCACCTGGCGGGCGGGCTCCGGCAGGTCGGTGAAAGCGGTGCGCGCCATGCCCAGGTTGAGGGCGAGCGACACGAGCCGCTGCTGCGTGCCGTCGTGCAGGTCGCGTTCGATCCGGCGGCGTTCCGCGTCGGCCGCCTCGACCACCTCGGCCCGGCTCTCCCGCAGCGTCTCCACCCGCCGGGACAGCTCGTCTTTCACGCTGGGACCGAGCAGCGCCCGCGCCGCGACCGTGTCGAGCGCGGCGATCCCTTGGAGCAGCCACGGCACCACCACGAACAGCGCGAGCGCGCCCGCCGCGGGCAGGGCGGCGGTCCAGCCGCCTCCGGCCATCAGGAGTTGCACGGCGACGACGGCCGCGACCAGGCACGCCGACCACGTCACGACCCCGCTCAGGAAGCCCACCGCGCCGATCAGGGGCCCGATCGCCACGTGATAGGCGATCTGCCGCCACAGACCGCCCGATCGTGCCTGCGGGAAGAGCAGCCTGAGCGGGCTCCCGTTCCGGGCGGGACGCGGCAGCGGGGGGATCTCCGTTTCGAGGAAGGCGGCGAACCGGGAGCGCTGCACCCAGGTGAGCAGCGGCGTGATCCGGGTGAGGACCAGCAGCGCGACCAGGGGGACGACGATCGTCCACGCCAGGACGACCGACACCGCGACCAGCCCCGAGATCGCCGCCATCGAGATGAGCGCGATCGGGACGCCCGCCGTCACATGGATGGTACGGAGCCAGGTCGGCGACGACCAGTGGCCGCGAATCCGGTCCCAGGGAGTGGTCATGCGCCAACCCTAGAGATCGGTACGGCGCGGCGACATGAGCTGTACATCCCAGAAGATGGTGAGGTAAACCCCACCATCCCCCGGACCACCGCCAAGGCGGAAGCGGCGTATGCGCGCCTTTCCGCCGCGCCACCACCGCGGCGCCACCACCGTCGTGTCATCGCCGGCGGGGTGAGCAGAGGGCGCCTGCGGGGGGCGGCGTCAGCTTCGTCAGATACCGGTCGGCGTACCCGGTCACGCACGGGTTCTTCGCCCGCAGGTAGACGACGTGCACGGGGCCGTCGAATCGGACGGCGCCCGATCCGGGGATCCTGCTCACCAGGAGTTCGGTGACCGGAAAGTCCCGGTCACCGCCGAGTCCCAGTACCGGAGGCAGGCCGACCGGCAGGGGGCGTGGCGAATTCACCGGCCGGTGCCGCCAGCCGGAGCAGGCCAATGCCTCCAGCCCGATGCCGACCCCGGCGCCGAAGTCGCGGGAGATCCGCTCGCTGTAACGGCGGTCGCCGACCAGTTCCTCGTACCCCAGTCCGACGAGGCCGTCGGAGCACCGGCTCGCCACCGCGCCCGGCGAACTCCAGCTCGCGGAGATGCCCAGGATCTGCTCGCCGAACCAGGCGAAGTCGCCCTTGCTCGCCTTGAGCAGCGCGCCGGCGAACTCCGGCGCCTTCTCCGGAACGGGGAGGACCAGCCGGGCCAGCGCCTTGAGGTGCAGATCAGTCAGTCTGATCTCGCCCAGCCGGGCGGAGGTGTACGTGACGGGCTCGCGGCCGGTGCTCTTGATCAGCCCGCGCCAGAGCCGACGCACGTTCCGCCCCCGCAGGGCGCACGCTTCGTCACCGGCGCACCAGGTGGTGAAGCGCGTGAACGCCGCCTCGGTAGCGCCCAGTTGCGCGCGTTCCACCCCCCGCCAGCCGACCGTCGGGTCGGGCGTGCTGTCGAAAACCACGGCACGGACGCGTCCTGGATGAAGCCGCGCGTACGCGGCGGCCGGAACCCCGCCGTAGGAGAAGGCCAGCATGTTGAGCCTGTCCTGGCCGAGGGCGGTTCGGATCGCCTCCATGTCCCCGGCCACCGAGGACGAGTCCAGGTGGTCGGCCAGACCGGTCGTGTCGTCCCGACGGCACCGATCGACCAGGCGTTCAAGGGCGACGGCCTGGGCCTCGTACGCGGCGCGGTCACGCGGGTCATTGAGCGGCAGCCCGGGAACCCCGCAGGAAGGCGGCAGATAGCGTCCGGCCGCGCTGGTGCGCGGGTTGTAGCTGACGACATCGAAGTGCTCGCGCAACTTCGTGAACGACTCCGGAGCCGGGGAAAGGACGCCTTGGATCCCCGGACCGCCGTCGGGCACCACGAGAACGCTGCCGAGGCGGAGCGACGGATCGGTGGCGGGCAGCCGAGCGAGGTCCAGCTTGATCGTGGCTCCACCCGGCGCGGACCTGTCCACCGGAACCTCGATGGCGGCACATTCCATATCGGCCGGGCCCTGGCCGGCAGAGCAGGACCTCCAGGTGAGGGTCGGCGCGGCCTGGGCCGCTACCGGCAGTACGGCCGGGCCCAGGAACGCGGACAGGGCCGAGAGGGCGACCGGCACGGCCCTCACCCGATACGCGGAGCGCACCGGTGCCGGTCCGACCGGCCGTTTCGTTCGGTTTTCCATGCGCTCACCGTAGAGATCGCGACCGGCCCGATGACATGGCCGAGGCATCCCGAAACAAGGTGAGGCACACTCCACCTTCGCCCGTGCGCCCAGCCCCACCGCTCACCGCCGCCGTGGGCGCGTCACTCGCGGGCGAGATCCCCGGTCTCCAGCAGCCGCCCGCCTGACAGCTCCAGCCGGCGGTCCACCCTGATCTCCGCGAGAAAACGCTCGTCGTGGCTGACCACCACGAACGCCCCCTCGTACGCGCCGAGCGCGCTCTCCAACTGCCCCACGCTGACCAGGTCGAGGTTGTTCGTGGGCTCGTCGAGCAGCAGAAGCTGGGGCGCCGGCTCCGCGCACAACACGCAGGCCAGCGTGGCGCGCAGCCGTTCGCCGCCCGACAGCACCCCGACCGGCAGGTGGGCGCGGGCGCCCCGGAACAGGAAGCGGGCCAGCATGTTCATCCGGTCCACCTCCGGCATCGCGGGGGCGAACGCGGCCAGGTTCTCGGCCACGGTCCGGCCGACGTCGAGCAGGTCCAGCCGCTGCGACAGGTAGGCCACCCGGCCGTCGGCCCGCCTGGTCGTGCCGCCGTCCGGCTCCAGCTCGCCGCTGATGAGGCGCAGCAGGGTGGACTTGCCCGCACCGTTGGGGCCGGTCAGCGCGATGCGCTCGGGTCCGCGGATCGTCAGGTCGACGCCGGGCTCGGCGAACAGGCCGCGGGCCCGCAGGTGTTCGCCGAGGAAGACCGTGCGCCCCGCGGGGACGTTGGTCCCGGGCAGTTGCAGCACGATCTTCTGGTCGTCGCGCAGGGCGCGCCCCGCCTCGTCGAGCCGGGCCTTGGCGTCGCTGACGCGGGCCGCGTGCATCTGGCCCGCCCGCCCGGCCGACTCCTGGGCGCCCCGCTTCATGTTCCCGGCGAAGATCCGCGGCAGGCCGGCGCTCTTGAGGTTGCGCGCGGCGTTGCTCGCCCGGCGTTCGGCCCGCTCGCGGGCCTGCTGCATCTCCCGCTTCTCACGCTTGAGCTCCTGCTCGGCGCTGCGCACGGTCCGCTCGGCGGCCTCCTGCTCGGTGCGTACAGCCTCCTCGTACGCGGTGAAGTCGCCGCCGTAGAAGCGGACCTCGCCCCGGTCGAGCTCGGCGATGCGGTCCATCCGGTCGAGCAGGGCCCGGTCGTGACTGACCACGAGCAGGCAGCCGTTCCAGTCGCCGAGCACGGCGTAGAGCTTGCGGCGCGCGTCGAGGTCGAGGTTGTTCGTCGGCTCGTCGAGCAGCAGGACGTCGGGACGTTTGAGGAGCTGCGCGGCCAGGCCGAGCGACACGACCTGGCCGCCGCTGAGCGTGCGCAGCGTACGCGCGAACTCGAGGTCGCCGAGCCCGAGCCGGTCGAGCTGGGCTCGGGTGCGTTCCTCGATGTCCCAGTCGTTGCCGATGGCGGTGAAGTGCTCCTCGCTCGCGTCTCCCGACTCGATGGCGTCCAGCGCGGCGATCACGGGGGCGATGCCCAGGACCTCGGCCACGGTCAGGTCGCCGGCGAGTGGCAGGCTCTGCGGTAGGTAACCGAGCACACCGTTGACGGACACGCTGCCGCCGCCGGGCCGGTACTCGCCGGCGATCAGCTTGAGCAGCGTGCTCTTGCCCGCGCCGTTCGGGGCGACGAGGCCCGTACGGCCGCCGCCCACGGTGAAGGACAGGTCGGTGAAGACGGGCGTGTCGTCGGGCCAGGAGAAGGACAGGTTGGAGCAGACGATGAACGCATCGGACATGCGAGAGACCTCGTACGCAAGTGATCCGGGCGCGCCGACGCAGCCCGGTGATGGGACAGGGATTCGGGGAACGACGACCGAAGCCGCATCGGCGGCGCTCAACATGCGCCCGCCGGGGCCGATCAATCTCCGGTATCACCCGGAGATGTCGTCGTCACCTGCCACGTCTGGTCTCCTAGCTTCCGCTCACAAGCGGTATACACCATAGCAGCGGTCCACCGGCCGGCGGCAAGAACGATCTTGCTCTGGCCGTCTTCGCCGCCTCGGCCGGCGCCGCCGCCGGCGGGGTGCCCCGATCCTCAAGGAGTTCCGTGGTCTGGAAGCGTCTGCGCCTGCCCGCGCTCCTCGTCGCCGTGAGCGGCGCGCTCGGGGTCGTCGCGAGGACACCGCTGGTCACCGAGCACGACCTGCGCGCCGACGAAGCCGTCGGGACGCTGCGCTCCCCCGTCCTGACGGCGATCGCGGACGGCCTCGACATCGCCTTCCGCCCCCTGGCGGGCATCATGATCATCGCGGCGCTGGCGGTCGTGCTCGCCGCGATGGGACGCGCCCGCACGGCGGTGCTCGTCACGGCGATGGTCACGATCGGCTGGACCACCGGCTCGGTCCTCAAGCGGATCATCGCCCGGCCCCGCCCGCCCCTGTCGGGCCAGCTCCTTCACATGACCGGTCACGACAGCTTTCCCAGCGGGCATGTCACCCTGACGCTCTCGCTGGTCATCGCCGCCTGCTTCCTCGCCGCCGGCACCCGGCGGTTCCGGCTCGTCGTGTGCGTCGGCGCCGTTCTCGTGGCCGCGCAGGCGTTCGCGCGCGTCTACCTCGGCGTCCACTACCCCACCGACGTGATCGGCGCGCTGCCGGCCGCCGCGGCAGGGACCTCGGCCGTCATCGCGCTGCGCGACGGCGTCGGCGGCCGGTTCGGCCGGGCGCCGCTCTCCGCCGCGCCTCCGGGCCGGAGGCGTCGACGGGGGTCGCGCGACGCGGGCGACGACGCGTGAGCTCCCCCTTCGGGGAGAGCCGCGCCGCCGCGCCGAGCCGTACTGACCTGAACGCGACCTGAACGCCGGGCCCCGCCGGCGCGGTGACGCTCCGGAGGCGGGCGATAGCCGGCCCGCCGTGCCGAACCGCTCGGCCGCGCCGCGCTCGCTCCACCGCGCGGCCTGGGAACGCGGCCGAGCGGCGGGCGTCCCACGAGGTGATCGCGTCCGCGGCGGCGACGATGCGGAGCATCTGCGAGACCCTGCTCTCCGAGGCGCGGACCCGGTCGGCGCCGGTGCCGGGGCGGTGCGCGGTGCTCGACCTCGCGCACGACCTGGCCCGGCGCAGCGCCGAGGAGCATCCGGAGGCGGCCCCCGTGGTCGTACGCGGCTCCGCGGTGACCGCCGGGGTCGCCGCGGCCGTCGCGGAGCGTGTCCTGACGCCGCTGCTGGACAACGCCCGCCGCTACGCCGTACGGACGATCGCGATCGAGTGCGCGCGGGTTCCCGGCGGCGGTGTCGAGGTCGCCGTCGCCGACGACGGGCCCGGGGTGCCCGCCGAGGTGGGCGCGGCCGTCTTCGAGCCGGGCCGGCGCGCGGATCCCGCCGACGGGCACGACGGCGCGGGTCTCGGTCTCGCCCTCGCCCGGCGCCTGGCGCGGGTGGCCGGGGGTGACGTGCACCTGGCCCCGGGCGCGGAGGGCGCCCGGTTCGTGGTCCGGCTGCCCGCCGGGTGACGTTCGCCGGGGACGGGCTCCTTTCGCGGGCGGGACGCGTCTCGGCGAGGCCGGCGGTCACCCCGCGTCGGACAGCGGTGTCGTCGTCCGCTGCCCCTGCCACATCGTGTACGCGATCAGCGCGGCCAGGACCCCGGCGAGCACCAGCGAGGAGCCGATCGTCCCGTACCCGAGCCCGCCCTTGGCGACGGGCTTGCTGAAGAAGTCGCCGACGGTGGCGCCGAGCGGGCGGGTCAGGACGAACGCCGTCCAGAACAGCAGCGTGACGGAGACCCGGGTGAGGTATCGGGCCGCGAGGATCGCCGCGAGCAGGTCGCCACCCGTCTCCCCCAGGGTCGTCGCCGCGATCTTCATGATCCAGAAGGCCAGGGTGATCCGCGGAAGCTTCGTCATTTCCCCTCCCCGTGCCCAGGTGCGGACGCGGGGGGCGTGAGCGAACGCCGCGTGCGCCCTGGAGATGACCGGAACCGCGTGGCGGTCCGGCCTCTCCAGACCGCCGGGAGGAGCGTAGGTCGGCGGATCTGAAATCAACCTGAGCGGCCGGCGGGGGTTCCGCCGGCCGCGTTCCGTCCCGGGCCCCGGGGTCGCGCCCGGGGTGGCGGGGTCAGTCGTTCTCGTGCAGTTCGATGGCGGAGGTGGGGCAGACGGCGGCGGCTTCGCGCACCACCGGGTGGAGACGCTCGGCGGGCTCCGCGTCCAGCAGCGCCACGACGCCGTCGTCCTCGCGCTGGTCGAACACCTCGGGTGCGAGCAGCACGCATTGGCCCGCGCCGCAGCACCTGGTCTCGTCCACGCTGATCTTCATTATGGGGTTCCTCTCCGCTTCCCTTCGACGTGCGTGACGGGCGCCGTCCACAGGCCGGTGATGGCGTCGATCAGGCCGGTGGCGGCGTCGTGCCAGCTCGCCCGGGGGGTGGGCCGGCCCTCGGCCAGGGCGCGCTCGCGCTCGGCGCACCCGTGCATCATGAGCTGGCTCGTCATCTCGCCGCGCTCGGCCCGTACCTCGCCCGGCAGGCCGGGAAGGCACCGGTTCAGCCCGTCGACGACGCGGATGAGCGTGGGCGAGGCGAGCGCCTCCTCGATCATGATTTCGCGCAGCGCGGGGTCCGTCATCACCTGGGCGCCGAACCGGGCGAACCAGGTGGGGTTGCCCATGGCGGCCAGATGTTCGGTGAACGGGCGCACCAGGCAGGCCACCCAGTCCCGCACGTCGGCGGAGCCGGCCGTCTCGGCCAGCATCCGCCGGCGGATGAGGTCCATCCGCTCGGCGTGCTTGTGCACGATCGCGCGCACCAGGTCGGCTTTGGCGCCGAAGTGGTAGCCGACCGCGGTGTTGTTGCCCTGGCCCGCCGCCTCGCTGATCCGGCGGTTGGACACGGCGAACACCCCCTGCTCGGCGAACAGCCGCTCCGCCGCCGTCAGGATCTGCTCCCGGGTCGCGCTGACCCTCTCGGCCCGCAGGGCCATGCTCACCACCGCACCGGGACTTCCCGCAGCCCGCCGACGATCAGCCCGTCCACAGGGAGCAGGTCCTCCGGCGCGACGGCGAGCTCCAGGGACGGGAGCCTGCGCAGCAGCACCTCCAGCACGACCTGCAGCTCGGTGCGCGCCAGCGCCTGCCCCAGGCACGAGTGCGCCCCGGAGCCGAAGGCCAGGTGCGGGTTCGGGGTACGGCCCAGATCCATCTCGCCGGCGTTCTCGAACGCGGTCTCGTCCCGGTTGGCCGCGGCCATGCTGCACACGACGGTCGTGCCGGCCGGCAGGGACGTGCCCCCGAGCTCGGCCTCCTCGCCGAGGTAGCGCGGCATGCCGAACCCCGGGTTGGCGTCGAACCGCAGCGCCTCCTCGACCGCCGTACGCACCAGCGACGGATCCGCGAGCAGCGACTCCCAGCGCCGCCGGTCGGCCAGCAGCATGCCGACCATCTTTCCGATCATGTTGGCGGTGGTCTCGTGCCCGGCGACCAGCAACGCCATCCCGGTGATCACCAGCTCGTCCTCGGACAACCCTTCGCCATCGGCGTCCGTGCCGACCATCAGCTCGCTGATCAGGTCCTCGCCGGGCTCCGCCCGCTTGGCGGCGACGTGCGCGGCCATGTAGCCGATGAACTCGGCCTGCGCCGCGTCGATCTCCTCCTGGCCGTACCGGGTCAGGTTGAGCAGCGTGTCGGACCAGTAGGCGAACCGGTCCCGGTCGGCGGCCGGCACCCCGAGCAGGTCGCAGATCACGTACACCGGGAACGGGAAACCCAGGCCCGCCCTGAGATCGGCCGGATGTCCCGTCTTGACCATGTCGTCGACGAGCCGGTCGGCCATCTCCTCCATCCGCGGACGGAGGGCGGCCATCCGCTTGGCGGTGAACCATTTGGCGACCAGGCGCCGCCACCGCCGATGCCCGTCGCCGTCCTGGGGGAGGGTCGTCGCCATGTCGTTGTTGAACACCCCGCCCGACTCGTTGTCGGAGATCCGGGCCGCGTCGTCCGCGCTGAGCTGCCGGGTGAAGCGCGGGTCGGACAGCGCCTGCTTGACGTCCTGGTAGCGGGTCAGCAGCAGCGCCTCGTCCCCGCTGGGCAGCCGCACCCGCGCGACCGGGCACTCCCGCCGCAGCCGGGCCCACTCGGCGGGCGGCTCCAGCGCCGTCTCGCTCCGCATCGGGTAGCTCAGGATCGGCTCGTCGTGGCCTCGGCTCACCGGACACCTCCTTCGACGCCGGCGCGCGGTCGTCGACCCGGCCGGTCAAGTTAAGTCAAGCGATTGATTTAATATGTCCCCCTTTCCTCGCGGCGTAAGACGGGAAACCCGACCTTTTACCGTCGCTCGACCCACTCCCTGCCTCCCCTTGGTGCGACGCGTACGCCGCGTGGGCCGCGCTCCGCCGCCTCCCGGCCTCCCCCAGGCCGTGGGCGTCACGGACGTCCCACGACGTCGCGGGAACCAGCAGATGATCACCGGCCCGCACGTTCCCGGCCAGGACGCGGACGGCTCCTGCGCCTTCCCCCGGGAGTGGCCGGCGTCCCCGGAGGCGACCGCGGAGGACCGCCCGGGGCGGGAAATCTTATACGATATGTTGTCTTATGGACTTTATCGATCGTGTGTCCACCGGAGACTCGACCGGGCGGGCGTCGCGGGAAACCGTCGTCACCGTCACCGGCGAGGTCGCGGCGGACACGCTCGGCGCGGTGCTCCCCCACGAGCACCTGCTGAGCGACTTCGCCCCGCCCCGCGACACCGCCGAGTCCTGGGCGGCGGTGGGCGTCACCCGCCCCACCGCCGCGAGCCGCCTCCGCCTCTACCGCGCGCCGCTCACCATGGACCTGCTCGGCGAGGTCGCGATGGGCACGCCCAACAGGGACGACTGGCTGCTCGGGGACGAGGACCTCGCCGTGCGCGAGGCGGCCGCGTTCAAGGAGGCCGGCGGCGGCACGCTGGTGGACGCCACCACCGCCGGTCTCGGCCGCGATCCGGCCGCCCTGCGCCGGATCGCCGAGGCGACCGGCCTCGCCGTCGTCATGGGCGCGGGGTGGCACCACCCCGCCCGGGCCGGGGGGCTCGCCGGCCGCGACGCCGAGAGCCTCACGGAGGAGATCGTCCGGGACCTCACCGAGGGCGTGGACGGGGTGCGCGCCGGCGTCATCGGCGAGATCGCGGCGCTCGACCCCGGCGAGCCGTCCGAGCGCGCCGTCCTCGTCGCGGCGGCGCGGGCGTCGGCGGCGACCGGCGCTTCGATCTCGCTCCGCCGTTCCGGCGACGCCGCCACCCAGCGGCGCGTGCTCGACCTGCTCGCCGAGGAGGGCGCGGACCTCGCCCGTGTCGCCGTCGGGAACTGCGACGCGCTCGCCCCGCGCCCCGACGACCTCGAACCGCTCCTCGAACGCGGGGTCTTCGTGCGGTTCGACCGGCTCGGCCGGCTTCCCTCGGTGCTCAGCGTGTCCGACGACCAGGACGTCGCCCTGGCCGTGCTCGAACTCGCCCGCAGGGGCCACGCCGAGCGGATCCTCCTGTCGCAGGGCGTCTCCGCCAAGTCGCAGCTCCTCGCCTACGGGGGCGGCGGCTACGGCTTCGTCCTCCGGCAGTTCGTCCCGTACCTGAGGATGCTCGGAGCCGACGACGCCCTCGTCGAGCGCGTCACCGTCCGGAACCCGCGTCGTCTCCTCGCCGTCCCGACCACCCCGAAGGCAGACTCGTGAGCCGCTACCCCTTCGAGATCCCCGACATCGCCGGCAAGGCTCTCACCGTGACGGGCCCGGTGGACCCGGCGACGCTCGGGGAAACGCTCATGCACGAGCACGTCTTCGTCGACCTGCGGCGGCCGCCGCGGTTCCACCGCCCCGGCGAGGACGCCCCCGAGGCCGCCGAGCCGCTCACGCTCGCGAACCTCGCACGTGTACGCCACGGGAGCCCGAACGCCGACAACGACGTGATGGGCGACTTCGACGAGATGCTCGCGGAGGTGGCGGCCTTCGCCCACAGCGGTGGACGCACGATCGTCGAGGTCTCCCCCATCGGCCTCGGCCGGGACCCCGAGGCGCTTTCGCGGCTCTCCCGGGCGAGCGGGCTCAACATCGTGATGGGCGGAGGCTGGTACACCCCGGCCTTCCACCCGGAGGACATGGGCGAGCGCACCGTCGACGACCTCGCCGACGTCATCGTGCGCGACATCGCCGTGGGCGCCGACGGTACCGGCGTGCGCTCGGGCGTCATCGGCGAGGTCGGCGCGGAGTCGGCGCCGCTGACCGGCGACGAGCTGAAGAGCGTGCGGGCGAGCGGGCGCGCGAGCAGGATCACCGGCGCTCCCGTCACGTTCCACGTCGGCGGCGTGGGCGAGGAGAAGTTCCGGGTCCTCGACATCCTGGACGAGGAGGGCGTCGCCCCGTCGAACGTCGTCATGGGGCACGCGGCGGACGTCCTCGCGGACGCGCCGTTCGCCGAGCGGCTCCTCGCCCGCGGCGTCTTCGTCGAGTTCGACTTCCTCGCCTCGCCCGGGAGCCCGTGGGGCCACCTCGTCCTCATGAGCGACCACAAGGTGGTCCGGGGCATCGCGGACCTGATCGAGCGGGGTCACGCCCGCCAGATCGTGCTCGGCCACGACGTCTGCCAGAAGATCCAGCTCAAGAGGTACGGCGGCAAGGGGTACGACTACATCCACCGGCACTTCCTGCCCGCCCTGCGCCGCCTCGGCGTGAGCGAGGAGGCGATCCACACGATCATGGTGGAGAACCCGGCGCGCGCGCTCGCCTTCGCCGAGCCGCAGGCCGGTTAGCGACCCCAACCCCGGCGTCCGGCCGGAAAGCCCCCGATCCCAGACCTGGCTGCGCTGACACGGGCGTACCCGGCCCCGGCGCACGACCGGCGCGCCCGGCCGGGCGCTCCCTTCGGCCGGGCGTGAGGCGGGCCGAAGGGAGCCTCCGGGGGTGTCACCGCGTCGTGCAGACGGCTCCGTTGAGGGTGAAGACGGCGGGGAGCACGTTCGGACCGCTGTAGTTTCCGACGAAGCCGACCGTGGTCGAGGCGCCGGTGGCCAGCGAGCCGCCGCCGGGCTCGTTCACGACCGTGACCTCCGAGCCCTCCTGCGTCCAGACGGCGCTCCAGCCGCTGCCCAGGCTCTGCCAGGGCCTGGGCCACCTGAAGTGCAGGGTCCAGCCGTTGACCGGCGCGCCGTTGTTCGTGATCTCGATGGCGCCGACGTAGCCGTTGCCCCAGTCGGACTGGTCGGTCAGCCGTACGGCGCAGGAGCCGGAGGCGGGCGTGCCGGTCGTGAACGTGAGCGGCGGCGAGGCGGGCGAGACGCCGCCGGCGCCGTCCCGGGCGACCACGTTGACGGTGTGGCGCGTGCCCGGGGTGAGGTTGGCGACGCGGAAAGACGTGCCGGCGGTCTCGCCGAGCTGCTCGCCGGCGGCCCCGTCGTTGCGGTGGACCTCGTACTTCACGATCGGGCGGGTCCCGGCGGAGGCGGCGGGCCAGGAGATCGTGGCGGCCGTGTCCGTCACGTTCGAGACGGCCGGCTGCCCCGGCGCTCCCGGGAGGCCCTCCTGGGCCGCGGCGGGACGCACGACGATCGTGGTCAGCGACAGCGGCGGCAGCGTCTGGCCGGTCGCGCTCCCGGCGGTCGAGCCGGTGATGCCCGTGGCGCCGTTGGTGTGGGTCAGCACGGTGGGCGCGCCGGAGGCCGGGCTGAAGCCGGAGTAGCCGATCGTGACGGGGTAGGACGTGTCGGACGAGGTGTTGATCAGCATGACGGCGAGATCGCCGCCGGGACGGCGGACCGCGTGCGCGGCGACCTTCGGCTCGTCGGTCGCGGCCGCGACGAACCGGTCTCCCGGACGGGCGAACCGGCTCATCATCTGCAGCGCGTAGTACGGCGCGAAGGGCGTGTTCGCCGGCGGCTCGCAGACGTCGCCGGCGGAGGTGCACGCGGCGCTGGACAGCAGGCCGAAGTCGCCGTAGTCGGTGTGGCCCTCGACCTGCGTGACGGCGCCGATGCCGTTGTGGACGTTCCACCAGTCGACCGTGAACACCCCGTTCGCGAGCAGCGTCGCGTAGGCGTCGGCGGCCGCGAGCGCGCCGGGCTGGGTGTTCGTGCCGTTGCTGCTGCTCCCGGTGTTGAACTCCGTCATCGCGATCCCGATCCGGTCCGACCCGGGTCCCGCGTACTCGGCGATCTGCCGTCGGGTGAGACGGATCATGTCGGGGACGTGGGCGGCCTTGTCGAGGGCGCCGGGATACCAGTGCAGGATCACGAAGTCGATCTTCGGTCCGGCGATCGAGAGGACGACCTTGTTCCAGGTGCCGTCGTCTCCGTCGCCGACGAGGCCGTCGGGCCAGTTGGCCGCCGTGGTGAGCACCGCGCCCACCTTGATGGCCGGGTCCACCGCCTTCATCGCCTCGGCGTACGCGACGACGTTGCGCGCGTACTCCGCCGGGCTCTTGTCGGCGTGGGCGTCCGCCTCCCAGGCGGAGCCGTAGTGGCCGTTGCCGTAGTTCTCGTTGCCGATCTCCCAGTACGTGACGCCGTACCCCTTGGTGACGTTGGCGTGGCGGACCCAGGCGGCGGCCTCCTCGGCGGTTCCGGTGCCGTAGTTGGCCGTCACCATCGCCTGCGCCCCGGTCCGCCGCACGCCGCGCATGAAGGTGTCGAAGTCGGTGTCCGGAGCGACGTAGCCGCCGGGAGCGGTGTGGTCGGCCCAGTGGTAGATGTCGGAGTAGGAGCCGCCCGGGTAGCGCAGCAGCTTCACACCCGCGTCCTTGAGCCGGTCCGCGGTCTCGTCGGTGCCAAGGCGGCTGTCCCAGATCGCGTGGTTGGCTCCGATGGCGGTCTCGGGGACGGCGGCGAGCGCGGCACGCGCGTTGACGGTCACCGCGACTGGGGCGGCCTCCTCGGCGTGGGCGGGGGGAACGGTCAGCGCGGCCAGCGTCAGCAGGACGGCGGACGCGACTCGTAACGGGACATTGGGCATCGGCACACCTCGCCATGTGTAGCGGCATTCACTCGACGCCCCCTCCTGACCAGGGAAGCACCATGATCCTGTGGGCAGCTGCCACGCGCGTCAACCTCGCGTGAAAGTTTCATCCGCACGCCCGCCACGGCGTGGCCCGCCCGACGGCGCACACCTCGGAATCGCCTCGGCGGAAACACAAGGTCGGCCGCGCCCGGGACCGTACGGACCGGCTCCTTCGGGAACACGGAAAACGGCCGACACATATTGCATTCGACGGGATCCCTTTTCGCCGACAAAAGCCATAGAGCGAGCGAATGAATGGTCGGCGCGAGAAAGGGATGACGGAAGGCAACGCTTTGGGTCAAGATTGACAGGTCTGTCCGTCAGGGTGGAGGTAGGCGCGTGCGCGTTGCGTGGACGGCGATGGCGGTTCTGCTGGTCGGCGGAGTGCTCTCCGGATGCGGCCCCGGCCCCACTCTCGCCGCGGCGACCGCCGAGCTCCGAAAGGACACGCAACGCCTGGAGACCGACAGGTTTTTCAAGAATCCCCTGACCAAACTGCGGATCGTGGAGCGTCCGGACAAGGATCTGCCCTGCGACAAGGGCAAGTTCCAGCGGGTGTTACACGCGACGGCCGACTACGGATCCAAGCCTTCGGATGTGGACGGCCGTCTCGATCTCGCACAGCGGTTGATGGAGAACACGCTGTCTCAGGCGCTCCACTACACGGTGACCTATGACTTCACCCAGGTGGACTGGGAAGACGCCCGGTTGATCGAGGGCAGGAAGGACGTCCCCGGAATCACCGTCAAGGTGATCCTGGTACCGGAGTCCCCGACGTGGCGGCTCGTCGCGAAGACCGACTGCCTCCCCCGCTCATAGCCCCGTCACCCCCATAGGCGGAGGAGTTCCTTCGCCTGCTCGTTGGCCATGTGATCCGCGGCGTCCTCGACCTTCCGATCGAGGGCGTCATTCCTGTCCATCCATCGCTCGTAGGGCGTCAGCTTCGCCCGGAGAACGCTCTCCCAGCTCTTTCCGGTACGGGCGGCCTCCTGCTTGGCCTCCGCCATCAACTCGTCGAAGGTCTTGAGGTGGCCCGTTCTGGCCTTGATCAACTCACTCGGGGGCCTGCTCGCGGGATAACCGGCGTCGTGCAGCAGGTAGGCCATGTCGTACTTCTGACGCAGGGTGAAGTTGGCCCGGGCCTCGGCCAGCGACTGGACGCGGGTTTCGAAACCGGCGGCCCAGTTGTCCAGCAACTTGCTCGCTCCGTACGTTTTCGCGAGCGTCCATCCCACCCCGACGATGGGGCCGGCTATGGGGATCCGGTCGATGCCCAGGGCCATCGTGTTCTTCGTGAGATCCCGGATCAGGCTGTCCGTGGCGTCCTTCTCACCCCGCACCTCCAACGCCGCCTTGAACTCGAGCCCGCCGAGATCGCCGAACATCTGGCTGGCACGTTGGAAGCGGTAGTTGTCTCCCTTGGCGTCCAGGCGGGCCGCCGACGTCAGGACGTCGTACCGGAAGCCGGCCGCGGCCTTGTCGAAGTCGTCGGTGAGCCGCTCCTCTCCGGCGAACGTCTGGAGGAAGCGGTAGGTGTCCCCCGGGCTCAGGTAGAAGGCGGGAGTGACGCCGGTGATCGGCACCCAGTTCTCCGGTGTCGCCATGCCCGACGTCCGGTGGAGCGCCTTGTCGAAGCGGGCGCCGGAAGCGAGCTCGTGGACGTAGGACTCGCCGATCACCTCCATCGAGTCCCTGGCCGTGTTGGGCAGGTCCTTGCCGAAGGAACCGGCCGCGAGGACCGCGTCGAGCGCGAACGCCGCGGCCGGCGCGGAGTGTTTTCCCGGCTTTTCGGTCGCGGCCTCGCTGCCCGCCTCCATCACGTGGCCGAAGGCGTCGGCGACGGCGTCGCCCGTGCCGACGGATTTGGCGTAGTTCAGGAACAGCTTCATCTTCCCGACGCGATCGAGCGTGACGCCGTCGCCGCCCATCTGCGCGAAGGCCGTGCGGGCGGCCGCGCCGTCCCCGGCCAGCACCTCCAGCGCGAGGGCGACCACGTCGGAGGAGTATCCGTACGCCCGGGACAGGCTCGCGCTGCCGCCGCGCCAGTCCTGCCGGGGATTCCCGGCGAACGCGTCGAGTGCGAGAGCCCGGGCGGCGGCCACCCGCACATCGGTCGGCGCCTTCGCTCCGATCAGCAGCGCGAGCCGGTTCCACGCCTCGCCCCGGTCGGCGGGCTTGCTCACCAGGTCGGCCTTGACCTTCTCGAAGGCCGGAATGCCGCCGGGAGCGCGCAGCGCCGCGCCCAGGGCCGCGCTGAACGCGGCCAGGTCCTGCTTGGCGGTCGGGCTGCCCGTGGCCGCGAGCAGTTCGGGCAGGGCGTGGCGGACGTCCGCGGGCAGTGTGGCGAAGAACGCCGCGGCGGCCGCGGGATCCCCGGCCAGCCGGGCCAGCTCGTCGACGTGCTCGTGGACGAGGTCGCCCTTCAGCTCCGGCTTGATGCCCTTGTTGGTGAGGATGCCCGTGCCGTACGTCAGGGCCAGGTCGCGGCCGGCCGAGAAGCTCGCCAGCGCGTCGGGCAGGCGGGCGAAGGTGTCGTCACCGGTGCCGTTCAGCGCTTTGATCAGCTCGGCCCGGTCGCTGAGCATGGGGGCCTGCCTCCTGCCCCACTCGGCGATGGCGGCTATGTGCGTCAGGGGCGCGGTGCTGACCCCGTTCGCCCGGAGCAGCCCCTCGAAGTCGGCGGAGAAGGCGGTGAGCCGGTCGGCCGCCTGGCGCAGGTCGGTCGCCATGGCGTTCATCGCCGCGGGGTCGATGCCGCAGAAGTCACCGGCGGGGGATGCCATCGCGGTCCTCTTCTCGGGATCGTCGCCGGTCGTCGCCGGGCGTTGTCAGGGACGTCCGGTGATCTGGTGCCGGATGAGCTCGGCCTGGGACCGCGTCACCAGCGCGGGATGCCGGCGCAGCTCGTCTTCGATCGCCTGCAGCAACTGCCGTACGACCCGGGCCAGACGGTGGTGGCGCTCGGCGACCTCGTCCGTCCATTTCTTCGCGGTCGGCCCCGTCCAGACCTTTCCCGACTGCATCGAGGCGTGGACGCGCTGGTATGCCTGTCCGACCTCCTGCGACCGGCTGTGCGCTTCCTTGAGAAGCGCCGCGAGTTGTTCGTGGCGGGGGTTGGGCACCATTTCTTCCGGCACGCCGTCCGTCCCCCGTTCTTGTCTCCTCGCACCCGCCCCCGAGTCATAGTCGATGTCAAAGGTAGACATCCGCCGATGGGGGCGACAAGCCCGAAATATCAGAACGGTTGTTTATGCGGTGACTTAGGAATTCCGGACAGGTTTCAGCGGCGGAAACCGGCGGATTTCAACACGGATTCCACGGCGGGAGCTGATACTCCAGCCGTGGAGCCTGACAGCGGGCATCGACCGCCATCGCGAGGACGCCACGCCACCGCCCACGGCCACCGCACGATCGTCGATCGGTCGATCGTCGGCACGACGCTCGATGATCATGGTGGCCGTGCGCGGCTCCACGCCCCGCTACCGGAAAGCCGGCGATCTACGAAGTGTCAGAGGCCACGTTCGGCCGTGCTCCGCTCGACGCAGAATTCGTTGCCCTCGGGGTCGAGCAAGGTGACCCAGCCGAGCCCTTCGGCGGTGCGGTGGTCCTCGTACAGCTTCGCGCCCAAGGCGATGATGCGATCCACCTCCTCGTCGCGGGTCCGCTCGGTGGGCATCCAGTCGAAATGGATCCGGTTCTTCACGGTCTTGCCCTCGGGCACCTGGATGAACAACATTCCGGGAACGGGCGAGGGAGCCTCGACGAGGACCTCGGAGTCGCCCGGCGCGTCCTCGTCGGACACCGGTCATCCGGTTACGGCACTCCAGAACTTCGCGAGCTCATAAGGATCGGCACAGTCGACGGTCACATGGCGCAGGATCATGAAGTGCAGCCTAGCCACCCGGCCGGCGCCATCGGTTGATCACGAACGTGGAGGGCCGGACCGCGAACCACGGCGGCCGTGCCGGCCGGCTAGCCGCAGTGCGCCCACTTGCCCTGCGGCGTGCCCCCGCGGACGAGGGGCTTGGAACCGATCCTGACCGCCCCGGTCATCTGGACGCACAGGTTGTCGGCCGAGGCGAAGACGGGGCCCGCGAACCACTTTTGACGCGCTCCCCAGCCTGAAGGCTGGGGATTCAGCCCGTACCGCGCGTGCGGCACCTCTGCGGCTACCTGTTTCACCGGGTCCTGCCCTCCGCTAAGCGGCGGGTCTTACGGTCCCTCCGCAGGCGTTTAGCCTCTCCGCCCGTCCGGCGGCGAGGATGTTCTTCGCGGCGTTGACATCCCGGTCGTGGACCGCGCCACACGGGCATTCCCACGACCGAACGTTCAGCGGCATCGACTCGGCGAGCGCCCCGCACGCTGAGCAGAGTTTCGAACTGGGGAACCACCGGTCGATCTTGGCGAAGTGGCGGCCGTGCCGGGCCGCCTTGTACTCCAGCATGGTCACGAACTGCGACCATCCCGCGTCGTGAACGGACTTCGCGAGGCGGGTGCGTCCGAGACCGGACACGGCAAGGTTCTCCACATACACCGCTTGGTTCTCGCGGATGATCTGAGTGGAGAGCTTGTGTGCCCAGTCGCGGCGCGCATCGGCCACCTTGGCGTGCGCCTTGGCGACCTTCACGACGGCTTTCTTGCGGTTGTTCGACCCATTCGCCTTGCGGCTGAGATCCTGCTGTGCCTTGCGGAGGCGTCGTTCGGCCCGGCGGAGGAAACGCGGGTTGTCCACCTTCCGGCCGTCGGAGGTGACGGCGAAGTGCGTGAGTCCGAGGTCGATGCCGACCTCGGACGCGGCTTCGGGGAGCGGTGCGTCTGCCGTTTCGACCACGAACGAGGCGAAGTACCGTCCGGCCGCATCCTTGATCACTGTCACCGAGCTGGGGTCGGCGGGCAGGGAGCGAGACCAGCGGATGTCCACGTCCCCGATCTTCGGCAGGCGAAGCTTCCCACCCGTGGTGATCGAGAAGCGGGCGTTCTTCGTGAAGCGGATCGCCTGCCGGTTGGCCTTGCGGGACCGGAAGCGGGGCGGGGCCACCTTCGGGCCTTTCCGCTTCCCGGTGATCGAGGCGAAGAAGTTGCGGAATGCGGTGTTGAGGTCCGCGAGTGCCTGCTGAAGGACCACGGCTGAGACCTCGGAAAGCCAGGAACGTTCCGTGGTCTTCTTCGCCTCCGTGATGACCCGCTTGGACAGGTCCCCATCCGACAGATATGGCAAGCCCTGCTCCCGAGCGATCTGCCGTGCGCGCAGCCCGTCGTTGAACACCACCCGCGCGCACCCGAACGCCCGTGCCAGCGACTCGCGCTGACCAGGTGTCGGGTAGAGGCGGAAGTTGTATCTGAGCTGCACAGATCAATTGTACATCCACGTACATGAAGGTGCGTCCATGTACGCTGACCTGTATGGAGTCGGAAGAGATGAGCGTCGCCGACGCGCGCAGGCAGTTCGCGGACGTCCTCAACGACGCCGCTGTCCGAGGCCGCATCACCTACATCACCAACCGGGGGCGCAGGGTCGCCGCCGTGGTGCCGGTACCGGTCGCGGAAGCTGCCGAACCCGCGCAGGGCGAACACGGCTGACGTTGCGGGTTAGGGCACGCTCGGGCCTTGACGGCCCTCCCGCGCGGGCCTTCACCCCCGGCCTGAAGGCCGGAGCACTGGCCCGCATCCCGGTAGCTCTCGGCGCCGCTGGCCACCCCGATGTCGGCGTCGTCGTACTTCTTGTTCCGGTTCCTGTCCACGAACAGCTCGACGTACAGATAGCTCGTCTTGCCGACGTAGGCGCTCGCCACCCGGGCGATGGCGCATTTCCGGTGCGCGGTCGGGCTCTGGTAGAGCGTGACGGTGCCGTACGACTTCCCGTCCTTCGCCCCCTGGCTGAGCGGATAGGTGGCCACCTTGCGGTACGACTGCCGCAGGAGCCCTGGGGAAGGGCCTCCGCGGGAGCGGCGGAGACCAGGGTGAGGGCGGCGGCCGCGGTCATGCCGCCCGCGACCCAACGAGTGATCTTCAAGGGTTCTCGCCTGACTGTTGGGGAGACGGTCGTCGAACCATCGCCGGCGAGCGGAAACGGACGACGATCACGCTAACATCACCGCGTCTTGACCTCCTAGCGGAATGATCTTCAGCCCTCCCGCCGGGAGCCGCGAGCCGCCGCCGCGGCGAGGGCGGTCCCCCGTCCGGATCGTGCGGCCGGGGGACGCACGACCGTCAGATCTTGGTGATGCGGACGGCGTCGGCGATGACGTAGCCCGTGGTGGAGGTCCATCGGCTCACGCCCACCACCTTGTACGTCCCGGCCGCGAGCGTGAACGTGCCGAGCGTGCGCCACTGGCCGCCGCCCGTGCGCTGGTCCACCGCGACGGTCTGGTTGCCGCTCGACGTCGCCACGATGTACGGCGTCGCGCTGTTGTAGCCGGCGTTGGCCGGATACCAGACCTCCACCCGGTAGCCGCCCGCGCTGGGGATGGCCGCCGTGAACCAGGCCGGGTCGCTGGCGGCCACCGGCGTGGCGAAGCGGTAGTCGGAGCCGTAGAGCTGCGAGGAGTAGGCCGAGGTGCCCCAGGCGGAACCGGCGGTGAACGACGGATCGGCGTTGTCGACGACGACGCTGAACGCGCCGGAGGAGGTCACCGGCTTGCCGGCGCTGGGCGCGCTCTCCCGCTGCCACCGGTCGAGCGCGGTGACGTAGTAGGTGGTGGTGCCCCCGGGCGCGGTGTCCGTGAAGCTCGTCTGCCTGGTGGTCCCGAGCAGGTTGCGGGCGTCCGCGAAGAAGCACGGGTCCGCCGTCGAGGGGGTGCCGTCCACCCGGTACACCGCGTACGAGGTCGGCGAACCGGTGGCCTGCCAGGAGAGGGCGACGCCGTTCGAGCCGCGGGTGGCCGAGGTGATCGAGGGGGCGGAGGGCCCGCTTCCGGCGTCCCGGGCGGGCGGGAGCGCCGGTTTGGAATAGTGGGTGGACACGAGGGCCGACACGGCGCCGATCCGGTCCGCCCTGACGTCCTTGGCGCTGAAGTACACGTCGCCGGCCACCTCGGGGTGCTTCCTGTTCTCGTAGAGGTGGTCGCTCAGCTCGGCGGGGTCCTGCCAGGCGGCGTCCTGGCCGCTCGCTCCGGCCCGGTAGGCGGCCTGGCCGACGACGAGGCCGACGCCGGTCCCCTTGACGACGTCGGACCACCAGGAGGTGAGCACCTCGTAGGCGGCGGGGGCGTACCCGATGTGCCAGTAGATCTGCGGCGCGATGTAGTCCACCCAGCCCTGCTTCACCCACAGCCTGCTGTCGGCGTAGATGGCGTCGTACGACTGCAGGCCGGACGTGCGGGAGCCGAGCGGGTCGGTGGAGGAGTTGCGCCAGATGCCGAACGGGCTGACGCCGAACGCGAGGTACGGCTTGGCCGCGTGGACGCGCTCGTCCAGCTCGCGCACGAGCCGGTTGACGTTGTCACGGCGCCAGTCGGCGATGGTCGGGAAACCCGCGCCGTACCGGCTGTAGGTGGCGGAGTCGGGGATGGTCTCGCCGCTCACCGGATACGGGTAGAAGTAGTCGTCCAGGTGGACGCCGTCGATGTCGTACCGGCTGACCGCGTCCATGATCGCGTCTTCGATGAAGCCGCGGACCTCAGGGATGCCGGGGTTGTAGTAGAGCTTGCCGCCGTAGGCGAAGCGCCAGTCGGGGTGCTGCCGCGCCGGGTGCGTGGACACCAGCTTGGTCGGGTCGTCGTGGTTGGCGATCCGGTACGGGTTGAACCAGGCGTGCAGCTCCAGGTTGCGCGCGTGGGCCTCGGCGACCATGAACGCCAGCGGGTCGTAGCCGGGGTCGCCGCCCTGGGCGCCGGTCAGCCACTGCGACCACGGTTCGTACGGCGAGGGCCAGAAGGCGTCGGCGGTCGGCCTGACCTGGATCATCACCGCGTTCATGCGCTTGCTGACGGCCAGGTCGAGCCAGGCGCGCAGCTCGGCCTGCTGGGCGGAGGCGCTCAGGCCGGTCCGGCTGGGCCAGTCGATGTTGGCGACCGTGGAGATCCACATGGCGCGGAGCTGCCGCTTGGGGGTGGCGGGGTCGGTGGCGCAGGCCGCCGCCATGGCTGAGGTGGGGATGACCAGGTTGACGATCACGGCGGTGAGCGCCGCAAGAAGGGTACGCAGGAGCGCGGTCACGAAAAGAAGTTTCAAGAAATCGCATGGATTGCGCAATAGTCTTCACAAGATCGGGGGACCCAATTCCCGGTGACCGCCGCCGACCTCGTGCGCCCACCCGGTCCCACCGCCGCTCCCACCGCCGCGCCCGCCGCCTCCCGAGCACGCCCCCGGCCCGGCGGCCTCGGCAAGGGGCCGGGACGACGCGGCGGGATGGCCGGGCAGGGATGGCGGGCGGGGATGGCGGGCGGGGATGGCGGGCGGGGATGGCGGACCGAGCCAGGACGGGCGAAGCGGTCAGACGGGAGGGCGGGCGCCGGCGGTGCGGCGGTGCGGTGGTGGTGGCGGCGCGGCGGCGGTGGTGGTGGCGGCGCGGCGGCGGCGGCGGCGGCGGCGAAAAGTTTCTTCTAACTGAGATCGCATGTCAATTATCGACATCGTGTCAGGAGTTGCCGTACGGTGCAGCCGACACCCCCTGACAGGAGCCCCCCTCATGATCCTGCGCTTCGCCCGATTAACCGCTCTCGTCGCCTCCGCCCTCGCCGCCCTCGTCGTCCTCGCCGGCCAGCCGGCGACGGCCGCGGCGGCCGGGGAGACCCCGCTCCCCGCGGCGTTCGCCCGTGCGGCGGCCGACCGCGACGTGCCGCGCGAGCTGCTGGTCGCGCTCGCGTACGCCGAGACCCACCTGGACGCCCACGAAGGCAAGCCGAGCGCGAGCGGCGGCTACGGCGTCATGCACCTGGTCAGCAACCCCACCACCCACGCCCTGGAGAAGGCCGCCGAGCTGACCGGGCTGTCGGCCGAGAAGCTCCGCACCGACACCGCGGCCAACATCATGGGCGGCGCAGCCGTGCTGCGCGCGCACGCCGACGAGCTCGGCCTCGACGAGGCGGCCAGGAAGGACATGGGCCGCTGGTACCAGGCCGTGGCCCGGTACGGCAACGCCTCCTCGCCGGAGATCGCCCGTCTCTACGCCGACGCCGTGTACGAGCAGCTCGGGCTCGGGATCGACGCCCGCGGCGTCCGGGTCGCGCCGCAGGAGGTCACGGCCGACCGCGGCGACTACGCGAACGCCCGTGACCTGAGCGCCCGGGCGAGCCTGCTCAGCGCCGACTACCCGCCCGCGAACTGGGTCGCGGCCAGCTCCAGCAACTACACGGCCTCCAGCCGCCCGTCGAGCTACGCCATCGACCGCGTGGTCATCCACGTGACCCAGGGCTCGTACGCGGGCAGCATCTCGTGGTTCCAGAACCCCAGCGCCCAGGTCTCGGCCCACTACGTGGTCAAGTCGTCGAACGGCGAGATCACGCAGATGGTCCGGGAGAAGGACATCGCCTGGCACGCGGGCAACTGGACCTACAACACCCGCTCCATCGGCATCGAGCACGAGGGCTACATCAGCGACGCCTCGTGGTTCACCGACGCCATGTACCGCGCGTCGGCGGCGCTGACCCGCGCCATCTGCGACAAGTACGGCATCCCGAAGGACCGCTCGCACATCATCGGGCACAACGAGGTGCCCGGCGCGACGCACACCGACCCCGGCTCGTACTGGAACTGGAACACCTACATGAACTACGTGACCGGCGGCGGCACCCCGTCGTGGTCGGCCACGATCGACAACACGAGCGCCCAGTTCACGGCGAGCTCCAACTGGGGCACCTCGTCCTACTCCGGCCAGCGCTACGGCGCCGACTACCGCTTCGCCAACCCGGTGGCGGCCAGCGACCCGGCCTGGTACCAGGTCGCCGTCCCCAGCGCGGGCACCTACCGGGTCGAGGTGTGGTACCCGGCCGACGCCGGCTACAACTCCTCGGCGCCGTACATCGTGGCGGCATCGGGAGGCAACCAGACGGTCTTCGTCGACCAGCGCTCCGGCGGCGGCACGTGGCGCAGCCTGGGCACGTTCTCCCTCAACGCCGGGACGTACAACGCCGTCGGCGTCAGCCGCTGGACCTCGGGAACGGGCTACGTCATCGCCGACGCCGTCCGCGTCACCCGGGTCTGAGACTGAGACCGGTACGACCCGTACGTCCCCTACGGCCCGGATGACCGCGGCCCGCGCCGTTCACCCGGCGCGGGCCGTGCCGGCGTCCCACCCGGCTCAGAGAGGCCGGCTCCCGGGCCCGGCCCGCTGGTCCACCACGACGGCCAGGCCGTCGAGGACCCGCTGGAGGCTGAACTCGAAGGCGTAGTCGGGGTCGTACGCCCGGCCGTGCGCCTCGCTCGCGGCCGTGCCGACCCGGGAGGCCACCGGATACCTGTCCGACTCGGCGAACTTCTGCAGCCACGGCCCGTACGCCTGCCACCACTGCCCGTCGGTCATGCCCGTCTCGCGTTCCAGCTCCCTCATGTCGGCGGCGGCGCGCTCGGCGCTCTTGGCGACGTCGAGCACCAGGCTGAGCGCCGCGTCCATCTCGACGTCGGTGAGCCCGATGTCGGCGATCGCGCGCAGCTCGTAGTCGTACTTCGCCAGAAGGTTGGGACCGAGCACCGGCCGGCCCGTCTCGACCTGGAGGAGCCACGGGTGCCTGCGGTAGAGCGCCCGGTTCGCGCGCGCGACGAGCTCCAGCCGCGCCCGCCAGCCGCCGGGCACGTCCGGCGGGAGCTCCACCTCGCCGTACACCGTGTCGGTCATGAGGTCGAGCAGCTCCGCCTTGCCCGGGACGTAGGTGTACATCGACATCGTGCCGACGCCCAGCGCCTGGCTCACCTGCCGCATGGTCAGCCCACCGACGCCCTCCGCGTCGGCGATCCCGATCGCCGTCCTGACGATCCGGTCGACGCTGAGATCCGGACCGCCCTTGCGGCTCTTGGGCTCCTTGGTCCGCCACAGGAGGGCCATGCTCCGGGCCGGATCGGCCGCCTCCCTGCGATCAATAGGCATTCCCTCAGTATCCCATCGGGGCTTCCGGCCCGGATCGCCAAGGTTCCGGCGGGCACCCCGGCGTACGCGCTGGGACACAGGCGCCCGGACGTGCGGGCACCCGGGCATGCGGGGGTGCCGCTCCCCGGGGGCGTTCCCGGCGCGGCCCCCGGAGACCGGCCCGGCCCCCGGAGACCGGCCGCGGCGCCTCGTCAGGCGCGCAAAGAGCGATACTTCGCGACGGCCAGCGGCATGAAGATCAGCATGAGGACGACGGGCCAGACGACCGCCATCGTCATGGCGTTCCGCACCACCCACGCGTCGCCGCCCCAGCCCGGGTTGCCGAGCAGCTCGCGGGCCGCGGTGACCGTGGACGACAGCGGGTTCCACTCCGCGATCGCCCCCAGCCAGCCGGGCATCGTGCTCGGCGCGATGAACGCGCAGGACAGGAACCCGAACGGGAACTCCATCGTCTGGACGGCGGCGACGGCCTCCTTCCCCTTCATGGCCAGCCCGAGGTAGACGCCCACCCAGACGAGCGCGAACCGCAGCAGCAGGATGAGGCCGGCCGCCGCCAGGATCCGGCCCGCGTCCGCGCCCGGCCGCCAGCCGACGGCCAGGCCGCACAGCATCATGACCACCAGCGTGACCAGCGCGAACAGCATGTCCGCGGCCGCCCGGCCGATCAGCGGCGACATGGACGCCATCGGCATCGAGCGGAACCTGTCGGTGACGCCGCGTTCCATGTCGGCGGCGACCGCGGCCGTGGTGAGGCTGATGCCGAACAACATGGTCATCGCGAACATGCCCGGCATCAGGAACTCGTGGTAGTCCCCGCCGCCGGGCAGGCGCATCTGCCCGCCGAACAGGTAGGTGAACATCAACACGATCAGGACGTTGAAGGCCAGCGACGCGATCAGCGGGCCGGGGTCGCGGACCCAGTGGGAGAGGCTGCGCCGCGTCAGCGTCCAGCCGTCGGCCAGCGTCCAGCGGAGCCCGCCGGACCGGGCGGGCACCGATCCCGGCGTGAGGGTCCCGATGGTCATGCCTCCACCTCCTGCTCCGTGCGGGCGCCGTCCCCGGTGCCGGCGGCCCCCTTCCGTCCCGTCCCGCCTTTCCCGGCCTTCTCTTCGCCCCCGGCGCCGTCCGCGCTCTGGGTACGGCGGCCGGTCAGGTGGAGGAACACCTCGTCCAGGGTCGGGCGCCGCAGCGCGATGTCCTCGACGCCGAGCCCGGCCGCGTCCAGCGTCCGGATCGTCTCCGCCAGCGTTCCCACCCGGCCCCGCACCTGGACGCTGAGCATCCGCCTGTCGTCGTCCAGCGTCGGCTCGCCCCCTGAAACGCGGGCGACGGCGGCCGCCGCCCTCGGCAGGTCGCGCGGGTCGCGGACGACCACGTCGATCCGGTCTCCGCCGATCGTGGACTTGAGCTCGTCCGGCGTGCCCTCCGCGATGACCTTGCCGGTGTCGGCGATCGAGATCCGGTCGGAGAGCCGGTCGGCCTCCTCGAGGTACTGGGTGGTGAGCAGCACGGTCGTGCCCGCGCGCACCAGCGACCGCACGGCCTCCCACACCTCGTTGCGGCCCCGGGGGTCGAGCCCGACGGTGGGCTCGTCGAGGAACAGCACCGACGGCGTGAGGATCATGCTCGCCGCCAGGTCCAGGCGGCGCCGCATGCCGCCCGAGTAGGTCCTCACCGGCTGGGACCCGGTGTCGTCCAGGCCGAACTGTTCGAGCAGCTCGTCGGCGCGCCGCCGGGCCCGCCCGCCGTCCAGATGGAAGAGCCTGCCGAACAGCACCAGGTTCTGCCGCCCGCTCAGGACCTCGTCCACCGCGGCGTTCTGGCCGACCAGGCCGATCCGGCGGCGGACCAGCGCCGCCTGTGTGGCCACGTCGTGGCCGGCCACCTCGGCGCGTCCGCCGTCGAAGCGCAGCAGCGTCGCCAGGATCCGGACCGTCGTGGTCTTGCCCGCGCCGTTCGGGCCGAGCAGGCCGCGCACGGTGCCCTGCGGCACCCGCAGGTTCAGCCCGTCGAGCGCCGGCTTGCCGCCGTACAGCTTGCGGAGTCCTTTCGCGACTATCGCGAAGTCGCCCAAACCAGCCCCACTTCCTCTCACGTCTCTCACCGAGAGGCTACCGTACACTATACGGTACGTCGTACGACAAATAGCGCGCGCGGGTGGGTGTCTGATCGCTGTGGCCCTCCGCAGGTCAGGATCGTGCGGGCAGCGCGACGGCGCGCCCGCGGTAAAGCCCGATCGGGAGAGGTGTCATCGGCGTCGGCGAGCGGACGTCGTGCGGTCCGGACAGCGCCGTTCGATCCGGCGGCGTTGGTCGGCCGGTTGGTCGGCCGGTTGGTCGGCCGGTTGGTCGGCCGGCGTGAGAGCGGGCTGGTCAGAGCCCGGTGCGGTACGCCTCAAGGCGGTCGGCCAGTTCCTTCGGGTGGCCGAGCATCGGGCAGTGATCACCGGGCATTACGTCCGGTCGGAAACCGAGACGCTCGGCGACGATCCCGCGCATGAACTCGGCCGGGAAGAAGCGGTCGTCGGCGGCCAGCAGGAACCTGGTCGGCACATCCGGCCAGGCGGTCAGCGGCCACGGCTTGCCGAATGGCGTAGCCGCCTGGTGCCGCTGGTGCCCGGCCACGAACTCGGCGGCCAGGCCGGTCGGGGTGTCGTGCAGCACCAGGGAGAGCGTGTCCTCCTCCGTGCCGGCCGCGACGCCTCGGCGCCGGTCGGCTTCCTCCCGTGCCGCCCAGTATCCGGTGTTGCCCCACCATTCGCCCGGCGATTCGCCGGGGGCCGGGATCTGCGCCTGGAGCATCACGAGCAGGTCGGCCGGCACCCGATCACACACCAGCGGACCGGTGAACCCACCGAACGAGTGGGCGACGACGACCAGATCGGTGCGCTCGCCGATCGCCTCGACCACCGTGTCCGCGTACTCCGCGAGCCCGGCCGACTCGTCATCACAGGGCAGATCCGGTGCCACCACGTCGTGGCCCCGGTCTCGCAGCTCGGCGGAGAGCGGTCCCCAATACCAGGAGTCGACCGCCGCAGCGTGGACCAATACGTAGGTCGCCATCGGACAGGATCCTCCGAGGTTGTCGATCCATTCGTCCAGCCGGGGAGCCGGGCTGTCGGGCAACGGCCATCAGCGATCATCGCTTGGGCGAATACGGAAGATCATGCGGCGATCGCAGGCCACAGCCTAGACCTCGCCGCCGAGCCCCGCCATGGCCGGCGGCCATCTGGAGACCGAGCGGCCCGTGCTCCTGGCGCTGCCGGTCATGCCCATGACCGGCAGGTCCATCCCGGCCTTCTCGGCGATGCCGGTCAGCGGCTTCTTGAACAGCCTCGGCCCGGCGGGCAGCGCCTCGTGAGGAGGCGACATCCGCAGGCGAGCGCTGTTCGACGATGTCCAGCCATCGATCTTGGGAAGCCGCATCAGGCGGGCGTGCCACCGTAGCGGAGACGTCGGTCGCGTCGCCGGGCCGCCATATCGTGAAGGGATGACCATCGTGCCCGCTCATCAGAGGTCGTCTGCGGCTCTGGCGCCGTTCGTGGCGACACTGAGCCCCTACGAGCTCGGCCCGGGCCCGGTCGGCGTTCATCGCGGGCTGCCCTCGTCCACGATGTCGATCACCATTCCGGAGGCGGACTCGTTGGAGATCGCGTGGCTCGGGCGGCCCGGCTCGCGGGAACGGTTCCGGGCCGTCGTCGCCGGGCTTCACCTGAACGCGGCCGAGCTGAGGCAGGAGGGCGGCACCCGCGGCGTGTGGTTGAAACTCAGCCCGCTGGGTGCCGGCGCGCTGCTGGGGATTCCGGCGTCGGCGCTGGCCGGGCACGTCGCCGATCTCGCCGACGTGGCCCCGGCGATGGCGCACCTGCCGGAGCAGCTGGCGGCCTGCCGGTCCTGGCCGCAACGCCGATCCCTCGTCGAAGGCGCCCTGATCGCCGGATGGGCCCGGCACCAGGAGAACACCGGCGGACAAGAACTGCGGGCCACCCTGGCGGCACTGTCCGGGACCGCCCGGGTGCAGGAGGCGGCTCGGCTTCTCGGGTGCTCCCGGCGTCACCTGAGCGGTACGGTTCGGACGGAGCTGGGGGTGACGCCGAAGGAGTATCAGCGGCTCCTTCGGTTCGAGGCCGCACGTGGCGGACTGGTGGCCGCCGCCCGTGCCGGGACGGTCAGCCTGGCGGCAGTGGCCGCGGCGGCGGGATTCGCCGACCAGGCGCACTTCACCCGGGAATGGCGGGCCATGGCCGGGTGTACGCCGACCGAGTGGCTACGCAGCGAAGGCCTGGTCGCGTAGGGTCCATCGGCCGCGACAGGCCACCAGGCCGTGGGGTGCGTCCAGATGACGGCGGACGCGGGGGACGTTCCCAAATCTTCAAGACCCCTGCCTCCGTCCGGCCCGACGATGGGCTCATGACGCCTGATATTCGTCTTTCTCCCCGTCTCATCGTGCCCGACCCGGACCGTGCGTCGGCGTTCTACCAGGTCGCCCTTGGCGCTGAGCAGGTGTTCAGCGCTCCCCGGAGCGACGATGGCCGGCCCAGCGTCGTCGACCTCCGCGTCGGCGAGTCGTCCTTCCGGGTCTCACCTGCCGTCTCATCGTGGGGATGGCTGTCACCCGATGATCTCGGCGGATCCGCGGTCCTCCTCGAGGTCGAGGTCGACGATCCGGACGCGGTCGGCGAACGCATGATCGCGCACGGCGCCGAGGTGGTTGTGCCGATCGAGAACCGGCCCTACGGCAAGCGCTCGGGCCGCATCCGTGACCCGTTCGGCCACCTGTGGATCATCACGGGCGAGCTGCGCTGAGCCGGCCGCCGCGCCGTTCACACGCCTCGCTCGCCCGGCGGACATGGGCGCAGACAGCACTCGAAGCCCTGCGAACTCTCTCACCGCAACGGGCGATCATGTCGTGGCCCTGCTGCCGGGTCCGGAGCGCGAGACGCCACCTCGCTCGTCGCCGGGGCTTGTGCTCGGTGCACGGACCGGTGTCGGTGGAGCACCCCGGCGCGGGCGGTCAGCGTTCGACGGGCTTCCGGTGGACGACGACGCGGTCGCCCCGCCCCGGGTACGACATGATCAGCAGCCGCTGCCGGACGGCCCCGCCGTCCTTCGACCTGTCCCAGGAGTAGTGGATCCTGATGCGGTAGTGGCCCCTGCCCCGGACCGCGAGGTCGGGCAGCGGGTCGCCGCCCAACGGGTGGGCGAACCTGATCTCGCCGCTGACGCTGGGGTAGCCGACCTCGACCACACGCTGCCATCCCCTGATCTCCACGGGCGGGCGGCGCGTGTACGTCTCGGTCGTGACGCAGAGCGGGACGTCCGAGTGGACGCTGAGGCCGAGGAACCCCTGCCCGACGGCCAGCAGGTCGTCCGAGTAGGACAGATCGTTCTCCTCGTAGTAGTCCTCCCCGGCGATGTCCGGCTCGTACGCCTCCAGGGCGCCGTAGTCCGGCATCGACACCGGGTCCCGCTGGACCACCCTGGTCACCGGTCTGATCCGGGGCCGGGGGCGGCGCGCGGTGGCGCAGACGCGCCGCCGCTCCTCCTCCCACTCCCGCATCTCGCGCTCCTCCTGCTCGCGTGCCGCCGCGACGACGACGGCGGCGCTCGGGCAGATCTCCGCAAGGACGTGGTTCAGTTCCCGCACCTGGACGCCGTCCGTACGGAGGACGCGGGCGAGTTCCGCCGGGTCGTTGCGCGTATGGACGTCGCACAACCGGCGGCCGTAGGCGACCAGGAACCGGTCCGGGAGGTCCGGCGCGACCTTCAGCGCGCCCGAGGAGGCACGCACGGCGCAGACGAAGGCTCTCTCACCGGTCGGTGCGACCCGCTCGCGCCCTCCCGGCCACGACCCCGCGCAGTCGCCCACAGCGGTGACCGGGCCGCCTCCGTGGTCGGCCACCGCGAGGAAGCAGAGCGGAACGGCCACCGCCGCCGCCGTCGTGACCATGCGGAGCCGCGGACGCGGTCGTCCGCCGAGGCGATGCAGCGACAGCGGGAGAAGGACGGCCGCCGCGGCGAAGGCCCCGCCGACCCATAACCGCGCGACCCCGGAGTGGCCGCCGTCCGACCCGAAGCCGGACGAGAAATAGGACACCGTGTCGTACACCGTCCCGGACTCGTCCGGGAGGGCGGCGGGCCCCGGATCGCCGAGCGAGGCGAGCGAGGGGAACGCGATGACGACCTCGACCGCGGCGGCGGCGAGCAGGACGAGCACCGTCGCCCGCACCAGGCCGGGCCTCCTCCCCAGGACCGCGGCGAGGACCAGCGCCGACAGGGCGCCCACCCCGGCGATCGTGTCGACCAGCGACGTGAGCGCGGCGAGCACGAAGCCGAGGGGGCCCTCCGGCGCGGAGAACATCCACATCCCCCCTCCCGACCACGGGGGTGTGCCGTCGAGGAGGGCGACCGCCAGTGGGAGCAGGGGCAGCGCGACCGCCGCCACGGCGAGCGTCCGCGAGCGGAGCGGCACCGGCCCCGGCCGAGCCGCGCGCGCCACCTGCTCCGGCGGAGGGCCGGCGAGCTCGTGGGCGGAACGCGCCTGCCACACCGCGGCCAGCAGGGTGGTCGCGGCGGCCAGGCCGTACATCAGCGGTCCGGCGCCGTCGTCCGCCAGGGCGAAGAGAAGCCGGGTGGCGAGCGGGGACAGCAGGTACGGCACCGCCTCGGAGCAGAACCCCGTCCACACGGTGGCCCGGCTCCACCTGCCGTCCGCCGTCTGGGCGATCAGCAGCAACGCCATGCCGAGGATCCAGGGCAGCCCGTACAGCCCGGCGACGTCGAAGGCCCGCTCGACGACCGGGACGTCGAAGTGGTCGGCCACCTCGCTGCCGACCCAGCTCACCTCGGTCAGCGCCAGGGCCGCCGCCGCGAGCGCCGCCATCACCCGCGCGGACCCGCGCAGCACGACGAAGAACAGCCCGGCGAGGACGAGCCCGCCCGTCCCGATGACAAGGTCGCTCCACCACGGCAGGTCCACCGGGACCAGGTCGACCACGCCGAGGGCCGCGTTGAGGTACAGCACCACGCGGAGCGCGCGCACGGAACGAGCTGCCGCCGGGGCCGGCCCGGCCGGCCGCCCCCGCAGGATCTGCCACAGCGCCCAGCCCTGGAACGCGGCGATCAGGACGCCGACCGGCACGCCCCAACCGGCGGAGAGCCGTTTCTCCTGCCCGAACGTGAGCAGCCGGGCGAGGAGCGCGCCGTCGCCGGTGACCAGGGCGACGACGCCGAACAGGACGGCCGCCGCCGTGTAGACGACGGCGACAGAGGCGGCGAGCCGCCCGAAACGATGACGGAGCACGTGCTGCTTCCCGGGGGGTGAGGGGCCGGAGGCCCCGGCGGAGGGTGCTCGACAAGCTACCGGCCGCCGCCGACATTCGGCTCACCCATGGAGCCGCCAAGGCGTGTCGTCGGACCGTGAGAACTCAGACGACACGACCGCGGGGAACGCGAGACGACCCGTCGACCGTCATGCCGTGGCGACCGCGCGGCGACCGGACCAGATCCAGACGAGCTGAAGGACGCTCGAACCGAACATCAGGACCCCCAATGGGACGTGCAGGGTCTTCACATGCGCGATGCCCAGCGCCACCTGCGCCAGGGTGAGCACCAGGAACCCGACCGCGTACAGGATGGGCGCGGGCGAGCCGCCGCCCGGCCGCCACGTCAAGATCGCGACGACCAGATGCACCAGCGCCACGACGAACACCGTGTACGCCCCGGCACTGTGCGGTGCCCCGTCGCCGGGCGAGGACAACAAGAACCCCGCGGTGATCGCCTGGACGAAGACGGCCACGGTTTGCAGGGCACTCGCGACACGCAAGAACATGAGGTTGCCTTGCTTCGTGGTCGTGCGCGTGGGCATGGCGAAGTTTCCCTTCTCGATCTCACCGTGGTCGAGGCTGGGGACCCGGTGTCTCAGTAGTCCGACGAGACAACCGCCCGGAATGTGAGGCGAAGCGCCGAACCTCACAGTTCCGTGCGCTGTCTCGTCGATCCGGTGAGGGAAGACGCGATCAAGGAAGTCGGGGATACCATGACCACCCCATCCGAGCCGGGGCCCGGCCGGCCCGATCCGAGCCTCAGCGCGATCATGAGCGAGCGGCGTCAGCTGATCAATCTCGCGTACCGGCTCCTCGGTTCCCTGGCCGATGCCGAGGATGTCGTGCAGGAGACGTACGCCCGCTGGTACGCCATGTCCCGGCAGCAGCAGGAGGCCATCGCATCCCCCGGCGCCTGGCTGACGAAGGTGGCCAGTCGCGTCTGCCTGGACCTGCTCGGCTCGGCCCGGGCCCGGCGCGAGAGCTACGTGGGCGAATGGATCCCGGAGCCGCTGCCGGATCGTACGGAGTGGATCAACGGGCGGGGCGGCGGCACGGCCGACCCGGCCGACCGGATCACACTCGATGAGTCGATCAACATGGCCTTCCTGGTCGTGCTCGAGTCGATGACCCCGGCCGAGCGCGTCGCCTTCATCCTTCACGAGGTCTTCCGGTACTCCTTCGTCGAAGTGGCCGAGATCGTCGGCCGCACACCGGCGGCGTGTCGCCAGCTGGCCTCCTCCGCCCGCCGTCGCCTTCGAGCGGCGGAGGCTTTCGCGGCTCCGGCAGATCTGCGGGCCGGCCTCGTCAGGGACTTCAAGCAGGCATGGGAGGCCAAGGACATCCACGCCCTCGTGGGCCTCCTCGACCCCGGCGCCACGATGATCGCCGATGGCGGCGGCCAGGTCAGTGCCGCGCTCCGCCCGATCGAAGGCGGCGAGCAGATCGCCCGCTACATCGTCGCCATCGCCGACATGGCCCCCAACCTGACGATCCTGGAGCGTACGGTCAACGGTCAGCCCGGTCTGGTGGCCCAGCGCGACGGCGTCACCGTGACGGTGGCGGCGTTCGACGTTCCAGGCGACCGGATCAAGCGCATCTGGGCCGTACGCAACCCGGAGAAGCTCTGGCCTTGGACGGTGGGCCAGAGCGCCGAACGAGTACGCCCGAGCTGATCACTAGTTCGTAAGGCTCTTCGGGCGGTATCCACCGATCGGTGGATTTCCGGGTCAGCAGCATTCGCGGACGACTATGGCCGGCAGGTCGATTCGCCCCGGGCGCGGGCGAAAGATGCTTGAGCCATGGCAGTGATCGACGTCACCGACCTCCGCAAGAGGTACGCGGACCTGACAGTTCTGGACGGTGTGTCGTTCTCCGTGGAGGAGGGCGAGATCTTCGGCATCCTCGGGCCGAACGGCACCGGCAAGACCACCACCGTGGAGTGTGTGGAGGGGCTGAGGCGGCCCGACACCGGATCGATCCGGGTGCTCGGGCTCGACCCGGTCAAGGACGGGCGCCGGGTACGCGAGCAGATCGGAGTGCAGCTCCAGCACACGCAGTTGCCGGAGAACATCAAGGTGTGGGAGGCGCTCGACCTGTACGCCTCCTTCTACGGCAGGCCGCGGGACTGGCGTGAGCTGCTGGAGGAGTGGGGGCTGGCGGACAAGCGCGACGCCCGCTTCGGGAAGTTGTCCGGTGGCCAGAAGCAACGGCTGTTCATCGCGCTGGCCTTGGTGGGCGATCCGCGGGTGGCGTTCCTCGACGAGTTGACCACGGGGCTCGACCCGCAGGCCCGCCGTACCACCTGGGAGCTGATCAAGCGGGTCCGGGCGAGCGGCGTGACGGTGGTGCTGGTCAGCCACTTCATGGACGAGGTGGAGGAGCTCTGCGACCGTGTCGCCGTCTTCGACCGCGGCAAGGTCGTCGCGCTCGACACCCCGGCCGGGCTGGTCGACGGGATCGACGCCGACCACCAGATGCGGTTCACGCTGATGGCGGGGGAGATGGTCGAGCTGGGCGGGCTGCCCGGGGTGACCGGCGTGACCAGGACGGGAGACCGGGTGGTCGTCGCGGGCAGGGGTGACTTCGCCACGGCGGTCACCGCCGAACTCGCCCGCCACCACGTCCTGGTCAGCGATCTGCGCATCGACAAGCGCACCCTCGACGACGCCTTCGTCGCCCTGACCGGCCGTTCGTTCGGCTCCACCCACTGACGGAGGAACACCGTGACCAAGCTTGCCGTCGTCGAGCTGAAGCTGCTGACCAGGGAACCGGGCGCGATCTTCTCGCTGCTCATCCCGCTGTTCATCCTGGTGGTCTTCGGCAGCTCGATCGAGCCGGGGGACACCGTGCTCCTGCCCATGGCGCTGGCGATCGCCGTGGGGCTCGTGGGACTGTACCTGCTGCCCACCACCCTGGCCACCTATCGCGAGCGGGGCATCCTGCGCAGGCTCTCGGCCACGCCGGTGCGCCCGGCGAACCTGCTGGTGGTGCAGCTGCTCCTGCAGCTCGTCCTCGCGCTGGCCGCATGCGCCCTGCTGCTGGCCGTCGCGGGCACCGTCCTCGGGGCCCACCTGCCCACCGGGGTGCTGCCCGGTGTGCTGACCTTCCTGGTCGGCACGGCGGCGTTGTTCGCCGTCGGCCTGCTCATCGCGGCCCTCGCTCCGAACGGCCGGGCCGCCAACGGGATCGGCGTCCTGCTGTACTTCCCGATGGCGTACCTCGCCGGACTCATGCAGCCGACGGATCAGATGCCCGATATCGTGGCCCGCATTGGGGAGTACACCCCTCTGGGGGCTTTCCGGCAGTGCCTGCGGGATGTCTGGGAGGGGGGCGCTCCCAGCCCTCTGCTGCTCGGTGTGATGGCCGCGTACGCCGTGGTCATCAGCATCGCCGCGGCCAGGTTCTTCCGCTGGGAGTGAGTGAGGCATGACCGGGCGGCTCGACCGATGGGAGCGGCTGCTGGAGCGCCAGGTGGCGGCCGCGCCGTACGTCCTGCTGGTGACCTCCACGGTGCTCTCCCTGATCACCGACGGCAGGTCGTGGGTCATGCTCGGCCTGGCAGCGCTCGCCGCCGCCTGGATCTGGCTGGTGCCGCGAGGCGCGGTCTACGTGGCCGGGCTGGTGGTGCTGATCGGAGCGCTCAGCGTGCAGGGGATGTGGTTCGCGAGCTTCTTCGGGTTCACGGGATACCTCCACTCCTGGTGGTACCTGAAGGGGAAGTGGCGATTCGCCGGCGTGACCGCCACGGCGGCGATCAACGTCGCCGTCTACCAGGGCGGTTTGCCCGATCCCACCCCGTCCGGAATCCTCAGCTATCTGTTCTTCACCGCCGCCATCGTCGCAGGGGTCGGCCTGTTCAGCTTCGTCGGCGATGTCACGGCCGAGCGGAGCGACGAGCGCAAGCGCATGGTGGCGCAGCTTGAGGAGGCGCTGCGGGAGAACGCGGGACTGCACGCGCAACTGCTGGTTCAGGCCCGTGAGGCGGGCGTGCTCGACGAACGGCAGCGCATGGCGGCGGAGATCCACGACACCCTCGCCCAGGGCCTGACCGGCATCATCACCCAGCTCCAGGCGGCGCGGCGTGCCGAGGACTGGCGGCGTCATGTGGACAACGCGGTACGGCTGGCGCGGGAAAGCCTGGCCGAGGCCCGGCGCTCCGTACACGCGGTGGGTCCCGGCCAGTTGGAGGCGGCGCCCCTGCCCGAGGCGCTGAGAGACGTCGTGACCCGGTGGGGTGAGCTCAACGGGGTACGTGCGGATTTCGCCACCACTGGTACGGTCCGCCCCATGCATCCGGAGGTCGAGGAGACGCTGCTTCGCACCGCGCAGGAGGCCCTGGCCAACGCGGCCAGGCACGCCGCCGCGTCCCGTGTCGGGCTGACCCTGTCGTACATGGAGGACGTGGTCACCCTGGATGTGCGCGACGACGGCGCCGGGTTCGACCCCGAGCGCGTCCGCGACGGCGGCGGCTTCGGCCTGACCTCCATGCGCAAGCGGGTGAGCCGCCTGGCGGGCACGCTGGAGATCGAGTCGGAACCCGGCGCCGGAACCGCCGTCTCCGCGAGCGTTCCGGCGGTCGCGCGTGACTGAGACCCCGATCCGGCTGCTGATCGCCGACGACCATCCCGTCGTCCGCGACGGCATCCGCGGCATGTTCGTCGACGACCCGGACTTCGAGGTGCTCGGCGAGGCCGGGGACGGCGCCCAGGCCGTCGAACTCGCGCGGGCGCTGAACCCCGACGTGATCCTCATGGACCTCCGCATGCCCAGGATGGACGGTGTCGCGGCCATCAAGGAACTCGCCAGGCTGGGCATCGCGGCCCGCGTCCTCATCCTCACCACGTACGACACCGACAGGGACGTCCTGCCCGCCGTCGAGGCCGGGGCCACCGGCTACCTCCTCAAGGACGCCGGCCGGGACGAGCTCATCCATGCCGTCCGTACGGCGGCGCGGGGCGAAGCCGTGCTGTCCCCGTCGGTCGCCACCCGCCTTCTCGGCCAGGTCCGGGCGCCCGCCGACCCGCTGAGCGCCCGGGAACTGGAGGTCCTCCACCTCATCGCCGAGGGCGCCACCAACCGTGAAGCGGCCGCGCGCCTGTTCATCAGTGAGGCCACGGTGAAGAGCCACGTGCTGCACATCTACACGAAGCTGGGCGTGAACGACCGGGCGGCCGCCGTCGCCGTCGCCTTCCGGCGCGGCCTGCTCACCCTGGACAACGGCTGACCGGGACGGGCGCGGGCGGCGGCGCCGACGGCGACGTCGGCCGTCACGCCCCGGGCGGAGGACGGCCCGCCCCTGGTCGCGGCGGTCCATCAGCGTGAACGCCGCATCTAGGCGGGCGTGACCGTGAGGGTGACGCGGCCGGAGGTCCGGGTGCTCACGGTCAGGACGCGCCGGGCGGCGTCCCAGGACGCCCCGCCCTCCGAGACCCGGCCGCCGTTCGGGAAGCCCGCCGCGGGCAGGTAGATCTCGGTCGGCCCCGTCCCGTTGGCGTCGAAGGTCACCGTCAGCGAGCGCGCGTCGGAGCGGATGTCCACGGGGACGCCGCCGACCGCCCTCGGGTACGGCCGGTCGTAGGCCGCGACCAGCGGGCCGGCCCCGCCCTTCTCGTCGTACGGCCCCCAGGAGCCGGCGTCCCGGGACCAGTAGGCCATGCCCGCGCCCATGCCCTCGCTGAGCCGTACGACCTGGCCGACCAGGTCGGCGGCGCCCGGCCGGGTCATGTCGAGGCCGAACTCGCCGAGCAGGACGGGGGCGTCGAGCCGGTCCGCCGTGCGCAGCACGTTGTCCCGCCACCAGCCGACGGTGCGGTCGGTCCACTCCTTGGAGCCCGCCGCGTAGTCCTCCCCCAGGTCGAGGGGCAGCGGGTAGAGGTGCGGCGCGAAGGCGATGCGGGGCTCACCCTCGCGGGGGTCGTCGAGGTGCGGGAGCGCGGAGGGCAGCCCCCAGTTGACGCCCACCGCCTGCGGCTCCAGGAAGATCCATCCATAGGGGTCCACGGAGCGGATCTCGGCGATGCTCCTGCGGTAGAGGGCGGCGAGGGGGCCGGTCTCGAACCGGGGGCCCTGGACGGAGCCGCCCCAGGGCTCGTTCATCAGGTCGTAGCCGAGGACCGCCGGGTCGTCCTTGAACCTGGCGGCGACCGCCTTCCACGCCTTGGCGTAGTGGTCCATCAGCTCCGGATGCTCGCCGGTGGTGTTCCAGAAGTGGTCGAAGGCCCGGATGACGCCCGGCTCCAGGTAGTACGTCTCCCAGGTCGGCTGGTCGGTGCCGACCGGCAGTCCGTCGAGGTGGGTCGCCCAGGCGGGGGCGCCGTTGCCCGCGCGACGGTCGGGGGTGATGGCGTTGCCCCACAGGTCCTGGTGCATGTCGAGCATGACGTGGTAGCCGCGCTCGCCGTACCAGCGGACCCGCTCCGCCACCTTGTCCAGATATTTCCTGTCATAGACGCCAGGCTGGGGTTCCACCGCGCGCCACATGATGAGGAACCGGACGAAGTTCGTCCCCATGTCGCGGTACTCGCGGTCGATGTCCGCCTCGGTCAGCTCGGGCAGGGTGTCCGGGGCGTCCTTGGTACTGCCCGCCGTGTTGAAACCTCGCAGGATGAGGGCCCTGCCCCGGTCGTCGGTGACGAAGCGTCCGCCCGGCTCGGGCGCTCCCCTGGTCACAGTGGCGACGCCTCCGGCCAGTACGGCCAGCGCGACGAGGGACACGATCCACCGAGCTCTCTTCATTCGGTCTCCGAGGGCTTCCGCCGGGCACGTGGACGCCGCTAGCATGCCGAACATGAGCGCCGCTCGCAACAGCCTCCCCGCAGCCGTCACCCTGATGATCGTCGTCGCGTCCGGCGTGTTCGGCGCCTCGCTGGTCACCCGGGTGGGCTACCTGGCGGTGCCCGCCGCGCTCGGCCTCCCCATCGCGCCGCCCGCGCTGCGGCTCGTCCCGCTCGGGGAGACGACCTGGCCGGTGACGCTCACCGACAGCGCGGCGGCGCTGGTGCTCGTCGCCGTCGTGGCGCTCGCGCGCGGCGGCTTCTGGCGCACCTGGGGCGCGTTCGTCGCGGGCGCCGTGCTCGCCGACCTGCTGCGGGTCGCCGTACTGACGCAGACCATGTCCGCGGGCCTCGGCGCGTACGCCGGATATCTGGCGGGAGCGCTGGTGTCCGGGCTGCTGTGGGGCGTCGCGCTCGGCTGGCTCCCCGGGCTGGCCGCCCTGCCGCGCGGCAACGACCGCACGAGGGCCGCCCGGACCTCTAGCGAGGCCGCCCGGGAAGGCGCCTGACGCGCCTCGTCCACTCAGGAGCAGCGCCCCGGCCCGCTCGTCCACCCGGTCCGCTCATCCACCCGGTCCGCCGGCGCCGTCGCGGGCCACGCGCGCAGTAGGCGGACGGCCACCGGTTCGACGGACCGCCAGGCGTACGGCGCCGTGTCTCGGTCCCGGCCAGCGGTGACCGTGCTTCGCACGCTGATTCGGGAACCGTGAACCCGCTCGGCCTCTCCCCCGACTGTCTGAGATGACGGGAGGACGAGATGACCGATGAGTTGCTGGTGATCCGCGCCCAATTGGGCGAGCGCGCGGCGCTGACCGAGTTGCTGGCTCGGTGGCGGGTGCCGGTGTGGACCTACGTGCGGCGCATGCTGGACGCCGAGCGGGCCGACGACGTGACCCAGGAGATCTGGCTCGCCGTGGTCCGCGGCCTACCCCGGCTGCGGGAACCCGGCCGGTTCGCGCCATGGCTGTTCACGATCGCCCGGCGGTCGGTGACCGATCGTCTCCGCGGAGAGTACGCCTGGGCCAAGGAGGTGCCCGTGGCGGACGACGCGGTCACCGAAGACCCGACCGAGGCCGTGGTGGATCGTGCCGCGCTGGTGGGCTTCCTGTCAGACCTTCCGGTGCCGGAGCGGGAGATTCTCGTCCTGTTCTACCTGGAGGATCTGCCAGTGGAGGAATGCGCGTACATCTGCCAGATCCCGACCGGAACGGTTAAATCGCGGCTCAACCGCGCCCGTCGCCTGCTACGCGAGCATCTGGACAAGAAGGGATACAGGCCATGACCGAAGAGCCGCGCCTTTCGGAGCAGGAGATCATCGAGCGGCTGGCGCCGTCGCTGTCGCGCAGAACGCGGATCAGGGCGGTGGCGGCGCTGCTGGCCGGAGCGGCCGGCACGGTGTTCGTGAGCGCGTTGTGGTGGTCGGAGCCCGGCCCGCTGCCCGGCCACACTCACCTGGCGTTCGCGTTGTTCACGGTGTTCTGCCTGGCCTGGACGGGGTACGGCGGGTGGCTGCTGACACACAGGGTCCCGCTGTTCGCCACCGATCGAGTGATCGCCGCCTGGATCGGCCTGGCCGCCTCGCTCGCCACCACAGCCGTCGTCGCCGTCATCACCGTTCAGCGCGGCACCGGGACATGGCTCGCCCTGGCGACAGGGGGCCTGTTCGTCGCGGCGGCGCTGGCGCTGGCCGTACGCGCGCATGCCCGGCGAGCCGCGTTGCTGCGCCGCGTGCGCGAACTGACCGGCCGGGAAGAGCGGTGAACGCGCCACGGGGCCGAGCCGCCCCTGGGCCACGGCGCGGGCCGGAACGGCGACGGGACCGGCCAGGCCGATGCGGGTGGCGATGACCCAGCACGCCTGCTCGCGGGCGGTCGGAGCGCGTCAGCCGAGCGCCAGCTCGGCGACCCGGCGGGCCAGCAGGCGGGCGGGGTCGACGACCGGAACGGGGACGCGTGAGCCGTCCAGGGCCAGGACGATCTCGGTGCAGGCGGCGACGACCCGCTCCGCGCCGCGAGCGGCGAGGGTACCGGAGACCTCCTCCAACGCCCGCCGGTGGGCCGGGCCCGCGCCGCCGCTCTTGACCGCGCCGATGGCCGCCATGACCCGCCGCTGATCCGGCTCGTCCGGCTCGACCACCGCGATGCCGCGCGCCCGCAGCGCCTCCGCGTACAGGCCGGAGCGCAGCGTGCCCGAGGTGGCGAGCACCCCCGCCGCGCGTACGCCGCCGGCGGCGAGGGCGTCGACGGTGACCTCGACGATGCTGGCCAGCTCCAGCCCGGCCTCGTCCGCCAGCCGGGGGACGAAGGCGTGCGCGGTGTTGCAGGGCACGGCGAGCACCTCGCATCCGGCCCGCTTCAGTCCCTCGATGCCGCGCCGCAGATACGGGGTCGGGTCCTCCCCCGCGCCGAGCAGGCTCATGGAGCGGTCGGGGACGCGGGGGTCGCCCCAGATGACGACGGGCACGTGTCCCTGGTCGCAGGTCGCCGGCGTCTCCTCCACGAGCTTGCCGTAGAAGTCGACGGTGGCCGCCGGGCCCATGCCGCCGAGGACGCCGACCAGCCGTGGGGCGTTCACCGGCCACCTCCGGCCTGGCCGCGGCCCCGCCGGGCGCCGCCGAACCGAGTCATCGAGATTCGTCCTCTCCCCGGGTGCCACGGGTTCCCCACGTGGTCCCGGAAGCTTTCGCACCGTGCCGCGGGCTCCCCGTGTGGTCCCTCGCGCCGTCGTGAAAGGTCCGCCCGAGCCCGAAAACCCCGTGCCGGAAGCACGGCGGCGTGCGGCGGGTCGAACGGCCGCCCGCCCAAGAATCCCCCGATAAGGTGATTTCGGCCGCCAGACGCAGCAAAGCATCATCGAAAGAGTGATCGTGCAGGATTCCGGCATCGAGCCGCCGCGGTTGTTGTCGGAGGCCGACCTCGAACTCATCGACGCCCTCCAGATCAACCCGCGTGCGAGCTGGGTGGACGTCGGGGCGGCGATCGGCGCCGACCCGGTGACGGCGGCGCGGCGCTGGCAGCGGCTGAACGCGTCCGGCGAGGCGTGGACCACCGTCGCACTGGGACGGCGGCAGATGCACGCGATGAGCGTGGCGTTCCTGGAGATCGACTGCGCGGCCGGAGCGGCGGTCGAGGTGGCCGACCGGCTGGCGGCGGCGGGGCACCTCATCACCGTGCAGCACGTCGCCGCGGACCACGACCTGTTCGCGATCGCCGTGGCCGCCTCGATGCCCGCGCTGGCGGACTACCTACTCGCCGACCTGCCCCGGGTGCCCGGCGTGGCGAAGGTGCGCACCCACGTGGCCACGCGGGTCTTCGACGCCTCGCGCCGCTGGCGGCTGCGCGTGTTGTCCCCGGGCGCCGCGCGCGACCTGGCGCGGCGGCCCGCCGCCCCGGAGCCGTCCGGGCGGATGGACGCGCTCGACCGCCGGCTGTTCGCCGCCCTGCTCGCCGACGGACGCGCGGGATACTCCGAGCTGGCCCGCGCGGCCGGCACGTCCGAGCGCACGGCGCAGCGCCGGCTGTCCCGGCTGGTCGCGTCCGGCGACATCGACTTCCGCTGCGACCTCGCACGCGCGCACGCGGGCTGGCACTCCTCGGCCGTGCTGTGGCTGCGGATGCCGGACGCCCTGTTGGAGGAGACGGGCCGCGCGCTGCTCGACTGGCCGGAGACCCGGACGTGCGCGGCGCTCGCGGGCGCCCGCAACATGCTCCTCACCGTGGGCCTGCACGCCGCGGGCGATCTGCACCCGCTGGTGGTGCGGTTGGAGGAGCGCTTCCCCCACGTCGTCGTCGCCGACCGCCAGATCGTCCTGCGGCAGGCCAAGCTCTACGGCCGGCGCCTCGACCGGTTCGGCCGCTGCACGGGCGTCGTCCCGGTGGACCCGTGGAGCTTGGGACCGGACTGGCGGCATCCTGGGTGCTCCCCGGCCCCGGCCACGGCGCCCCCTGGCGCACCTCGCCGGCCCAGGTGAGCGAGCGGTGAGGAAGGGCTGAGGCGCCCTGAGCCAGGCTTCACGAGATCGCATCTCCCTGATCCCGAAATCCGTCGCATCCCCCCGGGGCGGGGTGTTGCGACGATCAGCGGAACGGAGGTCCGGAGGTCAGCGGGGCTCGGGGATCCCGCCGCCGCGCGCCTCCCGGCACAGCCCGGCCCGCAGCACGTCCGCCTCGCCGCGTCCGACCATCTGCAGGTCGCCGACCGCCAGCGCGGGCAGGCCGAGCGCGGACACGATGGCGGTGATCCGGCCGACCTCGCCGCGTACGGCGGCCTCGTCGCATCCGACCCGGGGCGCGGGGGCGCCGAGCGTCGGCGTGACCAGGAGGTCGACGCCGGACATCTCCGCCGAGAACCGGGCCCGGACGGCGGCGACGGTCTCGACCGCCAGGCGGTACTCCCGATGGCCGATCCCGGCGGCGCCGTCCAGTTTCCGCCGCACGCCCTCGCTGTAGCTCGCCGCCTCCCTCGGGTACGTGCCCTCGTGCGTGCGCCGGGCCTGCGCGCCCAGGATCGTCCAGTACGCCGGCAGGATGTCGTGCGGCAGGGCGATCTCACGCACCTGGGCGCCCAGGTCGGCGAACTCCTCTGCCTGCGCGCACCCCTCGGCGACGCCGACGACCAGCCCGGTCAGCGAGTCCGGCGTCTCGACCGCCTCCCCGGAGAGCGCCCGCCACACGCGCGCGCAGTCGGCCACGGACTTGGCCATCGGCCCGACCCTGTCGAACATCGGGGCGAGCGGCGCGACCCCCTCGGCCGGGACGGCCCCGCCCCTCGGGCGCAGCCCGACCACTCCGCAGCAGGCGGCCGGGATCCGCACGGAGCCGCCGGTGTCGGTGCCGAGGCCGAACCGGGCGATGCCCGCGGCGAGTGCCGCCGCCGTGCCGCCGCTGGACCCGCCGGGGGTCAGGTGCTCGTGGCGCGGGTTGCGCACGTCTCCCCAGTGCGGGTTCTCGCTGGTGATGCCCCACGCGAACTCGTGCTGGTTCGCCTTGCCGACGAGGAGGGCCCCGGCGCGCTCCAGCGCCTCGACGCACGGGGCGCTGGCCAGCGCCTTCTGGCTCCCGTACAGGATGGAGCCCCGGGTGGTGGGGAGCCCGGCCACGTCGATCATGTCCTTGGCGACGAACGTCCAGGCCCACAGCTCGGGCGGGACGGCGGGTGCGGGGCGGTCGTCGCGCGCGAGCCGGTCGACGACCGGCTCGTCCCCCGCCTCGATCAGGATGTTGTGCCCGCGGTGGCGGCGGATCGCCTCCGCCGACCGCGCGATCGCCGCCTCGCGCGCCGACATGGCCTCGCCTGTCATCGTCTCGGGGGGCATGGCGGACGCCGTCTCACGCTGCATGGTCGAGGACCTCCTAACGCCTGCCCCGGCCGGGGCGGGGCGGCCGACGGCGACGCGCGGCGGATCGTCACGGCCGCGCCGATGATCCGGCAAATGGTGACAGATCCCCCGCTCTCCGTCGAGCCCCTCCATCGAGCCCCTCCATCGCTTCCCGTCGAACCGCACGGAAGCTCCACGTCGAGGCCGCGGGGGGCCGGCGTGCCCGGTCAGACCGCGAGGGCGTCGAGCAGGGACAGCAGGCGGGCGGTCTCCCGCTCGGGGCGGGCGAGCGAGAAGATGCTGCGGCTGGTGTTCAGCCACGGCACGTCCGCCACCACGACGCCGGGACCGTGCCCGCGCAGCGCGAGATCGGGGACGAGCGCCGCGCCCACCCCCGCCTCGATCATCGCCATCGTGATCTTGAAGTCGTCGGAGTAGCCGGCCACCCGGGGGTGCAGGCTCCAGCGGGCGAACACGCCGTCGAAGAAGGAGGCGTCGCCGCTGCCCGGGTGGTGCATGATCCAGGGCAGGTCGACGAGCTGCTCGGCCCGGTACGGTGCCAGGTCGGGCCAGCACGCCGGGAGGACGACCTTGTACCGGTCCTCGGCCATCCAGCGGCGGCCCAGCGCCGACGGCCACGAGAGGCCGGAGTTCCCCACCTGGTAGACGATCGCCGCGTCCAGCTCGCCGCCCGCGCCGAGGCGCGCGACGAGCTGGGAGGACTCGGCGACGGTGATCCTGACGCCGGCCCGGTCCCCCGGCTTCGACCGCCCCAGGACGCCGGTCAGCACGTCGGCGAAGCTGGGGAAGATCCCCAGGTGGATCTGCCGCTCGCTGTTCCGGTGCACGGCCTGGACGGCGGCGATCATGCGTTCCATGTCGGTGAGCACGGTCTCCGCGTGCCTGGCCAGCACCTCGGCCGCGCTGGTGGGCAGCACACTGTGCGCGGAGCGCTCGAACAGCTTCACGCCCATCTGCCGCTCCAGCGCGGCCATCTGCTGGGAGACGGCCGACGAGGTGTACCCGAGCCGGTTCGCGGCGGCGGCGAAGGAGCCGAGCTGGACCACCTCGCGCAGGGTACGGAGGTGTTCCGGCTTCAGCATCAGCGTTCCTTGCTCTCAGGGCTGCCAAATGTCGTGTTTATAGCGCTTCCGCCTTCTTTTCGCCACTCCTACAGTGATGGACCACCGTTCCCCGAACCCCTTTGAGAGCCACATGAGCATCCGCGTGTACCGCAACGCCGCCATCCACACGGGAGTCGTCGGCGCACCGCCCGCACAGGCCATGGCCGTGGACGGCGAGCTGCTGCTCGCCGTGGGCACGGACGCGGAGGTGCGCGAGGCCGCGGGCCCGGGAGCGGAGCTGATCGACCTGGAGGGCGCCGCGGTGCTCCCCGGCCTGTACGACGCCCACATCCACACCGCGCAGTACGCGCAGAGCCTGGGCGCGGTCGACCTGCGCGACGCGCGTTCCCTGGAGGACGCCCTCGCCCTGGTGTCCGCGCACGCGGCGCGGCTGCGGCCGGGCGCCTGGCTGTTCGGCGGCCGGTGGAACAGCAACACCTGGGAGCCGCCCGCCCAGCCGGACCGGTACGCGCTGGACTCGGTGTGCCCGGAACTGCCGGTCGCGCTGCCCAGCGTGGACGGCCACACCGTGTGGGCCAACTCCGCCGCCCTCCGCCTGGCCGGCATCGACGCGAGCACGCCCGACCCGGTCGGCGGCGAGATCGTCAGGGACGCGGCCGGGGAGCCCACCGGCATCCTGCGTGAGGCGGCCTCGTACCCGCTGCGCGACCTCATGGTCTCCCCCGACCTGCGCGACCTGCTCCGCACGGCGCAGGACGAACTGCTCGCACTCGGCCTGACCAGCGTGCACGACATCGACGGTGAGGACTGCCGGGCCGCCTACCTGGAGCTGCGCGACGCCGGCGAGCTGAAGCTGCGCGTCCACAAGGCGATCCCGATGATCCACCTGGACGAGGCGGTCGCCGAGGGCCGCCGCACCGGGCAGGGCGACGACTGGTTCCGCACCGGCCCGGTGAAGATCTTCAGCGACGGCGCGCTCGGCTCGCACACCTGCCACATGAGCGAGGCGTTCGCCGGCGAGCAGGGCAACAACGGCATCGCGGTCACGCCGTACGAGGAGCTGGTCAGGCTGTTCGGCAAGGCCGCCGGGGCCGGCATCGCGGTGGCGACGCACGCGATCGGCGACCGCGCCAACCATCTGGTCATCGACGCCTACGAGGCGCTCGGCCGCACGCCGGGGCTGCGGCACCGCATCGAGCACGCCCAGCACCTGCGGCCCGCCGACCTGGCCCGGATGGCGAGGCTGGGCGTCGTCGCCTCGATGCAGCCCGTGCACTGCACCAGCGACATCGACCTGGTCGACTCGCTGCTGGCCGGCCACGACCTGGCCTCCTACGCCTGGCGGGGGATGCTGAACGTCGGCGTGGCGCTGGCCTTCGGCTCCGACGCCCCCGTCGAGCACCCCAACCCCTTCGCCGCGCTGTACGCCGCGGTGACCCGCACCCGGACCGACGGCACCCCCGTCGGCGGGTGGCAGCCGGAGCAGCGGCTGAGCATGGCCGAGGCCGTCACCGCCCACACCCTGGGCGCGGCCTACGCGGCGGGCGAGGAGGAGCGCAAGGGCGTCCTCGCGCCCGGCAGACTCGCCGACTTCATCGCGGTGGACACCGACCCCTACCGGGAGTCGCCCGAGGCGGTGCTGCACACCAAGGTTCTGACCACGGTCGTCGGCGGCGAGGTCCGCCGGCGGCGAATCTGAAGGAGCACCCCCCTTTTGAACACCCGGATCCTCACCATGCTCACCGCGGGCGGGCTGCTCGCCGCGACCGCCGCCTGCGGCGCCCAGTCCCTGGACGCCGGCGACTCCTCGGCGGCGGCCTCGGCTCCGGCCGTCGTCCTCGACCAGGCTCCCGCCGAGGAGAAGGCGGCCGACGTCATCAACGCCATCACCCCGGACCCGGAGCTCGCGGCCAAGGCGCCGGCGAGCCTGAAGTCCGGCGGCCTCAAGGTCGTCTCCTCGATCGGCTACCCGCCCATGGAGCTGTACGCGAGCGACGGCAAGACCGCGATCGGCTTCGACCCCGCCCTGGCGCGCGCCATCGCGAGGAAGCTCGGCGTCAAGGTGACCATCACCGACGAGGAGTTCAACTCGCAGATCCCCGGCGTGCTCACCGGCCGCTACGACTTCGTCATCTCCTCGATGAGCGACACGCCCGAACGGCAGGGCCAGGTCACGTTCGTCGACTACGTGCAGGCCGGCGCGGCGCTGCTGGTCAAGAAGGGCAACCCGGCGGGCGTCGCCGGGCCCGCGGACCTGTGCGGCAAGACGGTGTCCGTCGTCGACAACGGCTCCTCGATGGAGCTGGCCGAGGACTACGACGCCGCCTGCAAGAAGGACGGCAAGCCCGCCATGGACATCCTGAAGTTCCCCGGCGACACGGAGGCCATGCTCCAGGTGGGCAACGGCCGCGCGCAGGCGAGCGTCACCGACTACGTGGTCGCCGCGTACAAGGCGGCCGACCCCAAGCTCGAGATGGAGGCGATCACCCTCGACGGCACGGCGAGCCCCTGGGGCATCGGGATGAAGCCGGACAACAAGCAGCTCATCGACTCCGTCCAGGGCGCGCTCGACTCCCTCATCAAGAGCGGCGAGTACGGCAAGCTGCTCAAGGCGTGGAACCTGGACGCGCTCGCCGTCGAGTCGGCCGTGGTCAACGGCGGTAAGTGACGTGCGCACCGAACCGATCGCCGACGGGTCCGGCACGCCGATCCCCGTCGCCCGCACCTGGCACTGGGGCCGCTGGCTCGCCGCGGCGGTCGCGCTCGCGGTGGCCGGATGGCTGGCCTACCTGGTCGTGGTCAACCCGCGCCTCGACTGGGGCAAGGTCGCCGAGTACCTGTTCAACGAGCGGATCCTGTCCGGGGTCTGGGTCACGATCGAGATCTCCGTGCTGGCGACGGCTCTCGGGCTGGTGCTGGGCGTCCTGGTCGCGGTCATGCGCCTGGCGCACAACCCGGTGCTGAGCGGGCTGGCCTCCTTCTACATCTGGTTCTTCCGCGGCACGCCCGTGCTGGTGCAGCTCATCTTCTGGTACAACCTGGCGTTCCTCTTCCCCGAGCTAGTGCTCAAGATCCCGTTCACCATGATCGGTCTCAAGTGGGACACCAACCAGGTGATGACCGGCTTCACCTCGGCGATGCTGGGGCTGGGGCTGAACCTGGCGGCGTACTTCGCCGAGACCGTGCGCGCCGGCATCCAGGCGGTGGACCGGGGCCAGACCGAGGCGGCGTACGCGCTGGGCATGACCCCGGCCAAGCGGATGCGGGTCATCGTGCTGCCGCAGGCGCTGCGCATCATCATCCCGCCGACCGGCAACGAGTTCATCTCCATGCTGAAGACCACCTCGCTGGTGTACGTGGTCGCCGGGCACGACCTGATGACCAACGCCAGCCAGATCTACAAGGCGAACAACCGGATCATGGAGCTGCTGATCGTGGCGAGCGTCTGGTACATGCTCATGACCGCCGTGGCGACGTTCCTGCAGGGCCGGCTGGAGCGCCGGTTCGGCTCCGACGCCGTACGGCTGGTGCGCGGCGGCGGCGCGGCGGCGCGGATCCTGCCGAAGGTGGCCGGGTGAACGCCGGGGTGAACGCCGGGGTGAACGCCGGGGTGAACGCCGGGGTGAACGCCGGGGTGAACGCCGAGGTGGGCGCGGTGGACGGCGGCCCGGCCCCCGTCGTGGTCGCGTCGGGCGTCCGGATGGGCTACGGCGGCGTGCAGGTGCTCAACGGGGTGGACTTCACCGTGGCCTCCGGCGAGGTGAGCTGCGTCATCGGCCCGTCCGGCTCGGGCAAGTCCACGTTCCTGCGGTGCCTCAACGGCCTGGAGCCGGTGCTGGGCGGCAGCCTGCGCGTGCTCGGAGAGGAGGTCGGCCACACGCTGCGCGACGGCCGGTACCACCCCTGGACGCCGAAGGAGTTCGCCGCCTTCCGCAGGAACATCGGCATGGTGTTCCAGCGGTTCAACCTGTTCGCCCACCAGAGCGCGCTGGAGAACGTCGCCTGCGGGCCCGTCCACGTGCTGGGCACGCCGCAGGACCGGGCGCGGACGCTGGCGATGGAGCACCTGGATCGTGTCGGCCTGGCCGACCACGCGCACAAGCGGCCCCACCAGCTCTCCGGCGGCCAGCAGCAGCGGGTGGCCATCGCGAGGGCGCTGGCGATGAACCCGGCGCTGATGCTGTTCGACGAGCCGACCTCCGCCCTCGACCCCGAGCTGGTGGACGAGGTGCTCGAGGTCATGAAGGGCCTGGCCGCCGAGGGGATGACGATGGTCGTGGTGACCCACGAGATCGCCTTCGCCCGCGAGGTCGGCGACCGGCTGACCTTCTTCGCCGACGGCGTGGTCGTCGAGCGGGGCCGCCCGCGCGAGCTGCTCACCGCCCCGGAGCACGAGCGCACCCGCGCGTTCCTGTCGAGCGTCCTCGGTTCCCAGGAGGGCTCGTCCACGAAGTGAGCGCCGGCCCCTGGCCGCCCGACGGCCGGACGGCGAGGTCTCCGATGGATGGTCCGTCGAGAAGGACCGTCCATCGGAGACGGGTCGCACCCGGCGCGGGGCCGGAGCCGACCGGCGTGGGAAGGCCGAACCGGCCGGTCACGCCCGCTCGGGGACGTGGACCGTGTGTCAGACGCCGGTGGATCCCTGGTCGGAGGCGTCGCCGTCGTAGCGGCGGCGCACACGGGGGGCGAGCCCGCGCCACACCCGCCGCCACATCCAGCCCGGGAGCAGCACGCTGCGTTCCTCCCTCTCGACCCGGCCCCGGCGATGCGCCAGCGGGCCCGCCGACCCCGGGTCGTAGCTCAGCCGGTACTCCACCGCGCACACGTGCCGCACGCTCTTGTAGCCGTAGTGCGCGGGAGCGACCAGACGCGCCGGAGCACCCTGGTCCCGGGTCAGCGGAACGCCGTCGAGCGTGTCCGCGAGGAGGACGTCCTCGGCGAGCGCGTCGGCCAGCGCCAGGCAACTCCGGTAGCCGTCCAGGCCCGTGAAGGTCACCCAGGCGCACCCCGGATGCGGCCGCACGCGTGCCGCGAGCGTCTCGTGCACCGCCCGGAACGGGACGCCTCCCCAGCGCAGACCGGTCGCGCTCCAGGTCGTCACGCAGTGCAGGTCGCCGACCTGCGCGCGGCGGCCCGGCAGCGCGAGCAGCTCGGCGAGCTCGACCTGGACCGGCGTCCGCACCACGCCCGACACCGACAACACGGGCCGGACGGGCACCTCCGGCCGGACCCCGGCGAACCGGGGCAGGCCGAACCTCCGCAGCGGAGCCGGCGACTGGCCGCGAGGCAGCCCGCTCACGCGTCCGTCCCCGGCGTCCCCGCGGCGCCCGCCGCCCGGCCGCGGCTCCGCGTCCGGTCGCCCGGCGCCAGGCGCATGGCCAGCTCGTACACCTCGCGCAGGTCGCCCGCCGTCATCGGCGGGGCCACCTGACCCGCCCCTATCAGCACCAGGTAGAACAGGCGCGCCATGGGCAGGGCGTCGGCCTCGGCTCCGCCCGCCTCCCGCCACAACGACCGCAGGTAGTCCAGGCGCAGGGCGTCGACGCGTTCCTGCGTGGCGCGGACCTCTCCGTCCTGCGCCGCCCAGGCCCGTACGGAGATCTCCAGGCGGGAGCGTTCACCCTCCTCGGCCAGGATCAGGGCGAGGAGGCGCTCCAACCTGGCGAAGGGAGAGCCGCCCGAGCGTTCCACCTCGTCGATGTAGCGGCCGGTGTACTCCGCCGCGAAGTGCGCGAGAAGGCCGGTCCTGAACCCCGTCATGCCCGCGAAGTGGTGGTAGAAGGAGCCCTTCGTGAGACCGAGCCGCCCGCACAGCCGCTCGACGGTCAGCGCCGGTGCCCCCTCCTCGCTCAGCACCGTGAGCCCCGCCTCAAGCCAGTCCTGCCTGCTCGCCATGCGCCCGTCCCATCATGTCCGCCACGCTCCAGTTGCCATACCATACCGTATGGTACGGCCACGCTCGGGCGGAAGCGGGCCCGTTCGCGCTTCTAAACTGAAACGAGTTCTATTACGCTCGGCTTCCATGCGGTTCACCTACGCCGAGGCCATGACCGACCCGTCGTACTACCTCCCGCTCGCCAAGGCCGCCGAGGCGGCGGGGTACGCGAGCTTCAGCGTGGCCGACTCCCTCGTCTATCCGAAGGAGTCGGCCACGAGCTACCCCTACACCGCCGCCGGCGACCGGGAGTTCCTGGAGGACAAGAGCTTCATCGAGACGTTCGTCCTGATCGCGGCGATGGGGGCGGTGACGTCCACGATCCGGTTCACGCCGTTCGTGCTCAAGCTGCCGGTGCGCCCGCCGGTGCTGGTCGCCAAGCAGGCGAGCTCGATCGCCTTCCTGACCGGCGACCGGCTGGCCCTCGGCGTCGGGATCAGCCCGTGGCCGGAGGACTTCGCGGCGATGGGCGTGCCGTGGGAGCGGCGCGGCCGGCGGATGGACGAGGCCGTCGCGGTGGTGCGCGGCCTGACGAGCGGCGGCTACTTCGAGTTCCACGGCGAGTTCTACGACCTCCCGCCGGTGAAGATGACCCCGGCCCCCGCGAAGCCGATCCCGATCCTGGTCGGCGGGCACAGCGAGGCGGCGCTGCGCCGCGCCGCCCGCCTCGGCGACGGCTGGATGCACGGCGGGGGCGACGCCGCCGAACTGGACGCGCTGCTGGCCAGGCTGGCCGCGCTGCGCGAGGAGGAGGGCACGGCCGACCGGGCCTTCGAGGTCCACGTGATCTCCGCCGACGCGTACAGCGTGGACGGGGTGAGGCGGCTGGCCGACAAGGGCGTCACCGACGTGATCGTCGGCTTCCGGTCGCCGTACATCAAGGGGCCGGACACCGAGCCGCTGGCCCGCAAGATCGGGCATCTGGAGCGCTTCGCCGAGTCGGTGATCGCAAAAGTCACCCCTTAACCCGAAAACAAGAACACGTTACAGTCCCGGGTATGACCGATTCCTCCGCCGTCACCTGGGAAGCGCCCGACGCGGACCATCCCGCGCGCCGGGCGGCGCGGGCGTCCATGGCCGCGGTCACCGCCGGACGCAGGGCGGACTGGCTGGCGCTGTTCGCCCCCGACGCCGTCGTGGAGGACCCCGTGGGCCCCTCGCCTCTCGACCCCGAGGGCAGAGGGCACCGGGGCCACGACGAGATCGGGAGGTTCTGGGACTCCCACATCGGCACGGTGCGCGAGTACCGCTTCCACGTCAGAGACTCCTTCGCCAACGGGCCGTGCTGCGCCAACGTCGCCTCCATCGCCATGACGCTGGACGGCGGCGCGACCATGACGGTCGACTGCGTGATCGTCTACACGGTCGACACGGCGGGGGCGATCACGTCGCTGCGCGCCCACTGGGAGCCGGACCGCGCCATGGCCACCCTGACCGCCCCCTGACCCCGGGACGGCGGCCGCGCCGACCGGGAACACCCGAGGGGCGCGTACGGCCCGGGAAGCGGCCGGGCCGAGGCGCGGCTCCGCCATGCCTTCTCGCAGGTCAGCACGGGTACGCGCACCAAAATCGAGGGCGCGGGGGCCCTATGCACTAAAACAAGCGCTTGCTACGCTCCGCCCATGGTGTCCACAATCGTCTGGGGTACCGGCAACGTGGGCCGTGCGGCCATCCGCGCCGTCGAGGCCCATCCGGCACTGGAACTCACGGCAGTGCTCGTCCACGATCCCGGAAAGGTCGGCCGCGACGCGGGCGAGCTGGCCGGCCTCGGCCACCGCCTGGGCGTCACCGCCACCGACGACGTCGACGCGGTGCTCGCCGCCCGGCCCCGCGCCGTGGTGTACGCGGCCTCCGGGGACATCCGCCCCGACGACGCCCTCGCCGACATCGTCAGGGCGGTCCGGGCCGGGGCGGTGGTCGTCACACCCTCGCTGTACGCGCTCTACGACCAGCGCAACGCCCCGCCCGAGATGCGGGAACCGGTGCTGGCCGCCGTCGCCGAGGGCGGCGGCTCGCTGTTCGTCTCCGGCGTCGACCCCGGCTGGGGCAACGACGTGCTCCCGCTGCTGATCAGCGGCCTCGGCTCCACCGTGGACGTGATCCGCTGCCAGGAGATCTTCGACTACTCCACCTACGACCAGCCCGACTCGGTCCGCTACCTCGTCGGCATGGGCCAGCCGATGGACTACGAGCCGCCGATGATCGCGCCGACCGTCCCGACCATGGTGTGGGGCGGGCAGGTGCGGCTGATGGCCCGCGCCCTCGGCGTCGAGCTCGACGAGATCCGCGAGACCCTGGAACGGCGGCCGCTCGACTCCACCGTGAGCACGACGTCGATGGGCGACTTCGCGGCCGGCACCCAGGGAGCGGTCCGCTTCGAGGTGCAGGGCGTCGTCGAGGGCGAGCCCCGCATCGTGATCGAGCACGTCACCCGCATCCACCCGTCCTGCGCGCCGGACTGGCCCGCGCCGCCCGACGGCACCGGGGCGCACCGCGTGATCATTGAGGGCCGTCCGCGCATCGAGGTCACGGTCGAGGCCTCCGACGAGGGCGGCAACCGGTCCGCGGGCGGGAACGCGACCGCGGTCGGCCGGCTGGTGAACGCCGTCGACTGGCTCGTGGAGGCGGAGCCCGGCCTCTACGACGCGCTCGACGTCCCGCTGCGCCCCGCGACCGGCCGGCTCGGAAGGAAGCGCCCATGAGGGTGGACGTCCCCGAGGGGAAGGACCCGATCGCGTACGTGTGGGGCGAGATGGTCCCCGGCATCGGCCCCGCCGCCTCGGCCTTCTCGCTGGCGGTGTACGCCCACACGACCCTCGGGCTGCGCGAGTTCGAGGCCGCGCGGCTGCGGATCGCGCAGATCAACGGGTGCCTCTTCTGCCTCGACTGGCGGACGGAACGCGACGGGCGGAAGGTCGAGGAGGCGTTCGCCGACGCGGTGACCGACTGGCGCACCACCGACGCGTTCGACGACCGTACCCGGCTGGCCGCCGAGTACGCCGAGCGGTACGCCCTCGACCACCACGGTCTGGACGACGAGTTCTGGAACCGGATGGCCGCGCACTACAGCCAGGCCGAGATCGTGGAGCTGACCATGTGCGTCGGCTCCTGGCTGACGTTCGGCCGCCTCAACCGGGTACTGGGCCTCGACGCCGTGTGCGTGCTGCCCGGCCATCCCCAGTCCGGCACCCGATAGCCGGCCGCCTCCACGGATCCGGCGCCCCGGCCGGACACGGCCCATCCCGCAACACGCCCCATCCCGCCGCAGTACGCGAACCCCCTTCGGTCGAGAGTGAGGACGACACATGAGTGACAGCACGTCGGTCGGTTCAGGTTCCCGGGGTGTCTCACGCCGCGGATTCATCGCGGGAACCGGTTCCCTCCTGGGAGTCGCGGCCCTCGGCGGGCGTGCCCCCGCCTGGGCGCAGGCCGTCGCCGCGCCCGCCCCGATCGCCGACGGGGCGCGGGTGTCCGCCCTGGTGATCGGCACCGGGTACGGCGGCTCGGTCGCCGCGCTGCGTCTCGCCGAGGCGGGCGTCGACGTCCACATGATCGAGATGGGCATGGCCTGGGACACCCCCGGCTCCGACGGCAAGATCTTCTGCAACACGCTGTCGCCGGACCACCGGTCGTACTGGCTGCGCACCCGGACGAAGGCGCCGCTCAACTACTTCCTCGGCTTCCCGATCGACCGGGACATCTCCCGCTACACCGGGATCCTGGACGCCGAGGAGTTCGGCGGCATCACGGTCTACCAGGGCCGCGGCGTCGGCGGCGGCTCGCTCGTCAACGGCGGCATGGCGGTCACTCCCAAGCGGGAGAACTTCGGCGCCGTCCTCCCGACCGTGAACCCCGACGAGATGTACGACGTCTACTACCCGCGCGCCAACGCCGGGCTCGGGGTCGGCACCGTCGACCCGGCCTGGTTCGACTCCACCGACTGCTACCAGTACGCCCGGGTCGGCCGTAAGCACGCCCAGCGTTCCGGCTTCCCGTTCGTCTTCGTGCCCGACGTGTACGACTGGGACTACATGAAGCAGGAGGCGGCCGGCACCGCCACCAAGTCGGCGCTGGCCGGCGAGATCCTCTACGGCAACAACCACGGCAAGAAGTCGCTGCAGAAGACCTATCTCGCCCGGGCCAGGGCCACCGGCAGGGTCACGATCTCCGCGCTGCACCAGGTCACGTCGGTCGCCCCCGCGTCCGGCGGCCGCTACACGGTCGTCATCGACCAGCTCGACACCGGCGGGAACACCACGGCCACCAAGACCGTGACCGCGGACCGGGTGTTCTTCGCCGCCGGCAGCGTCGGCACCAGCAAGCTGCTGGTGAAGCTGAAGGCCACCGGCGCGCTGCCGAACCTGAACGGCGAGGTCGGCAAGGGGTGGGGCGACAACGGCAACGTCATGTGCGGCCGGGCCAACCACCTGTGGGACCCGACCGGCGCCCTCCAGTCGTCCATCCCCTGCGCCGGCATCGACAACTGGGCCGCGGGGGGCGCGTTCGCCGAGGTCGCGCCGCTGCCCACCGGGATCGAGACCTTCGCGTCGTTCTACCTGTCGATCACCAAGAACCCGAACCGCGCCGAGTTCTCCTGGAACCCCGCCACCGGCAGGGTCGAGCTGAACTGGCAGACCGCCTGGAAGCAGCCGTCCATCGACATGGCCAAGACGATCTTCGACAAGATCAATTCGAAGGAGGGGACGATCTACCGGACCGACCTCTTCGGCATCTACAAGATCTGGGGCGACCACCTCACGTACCACCCGCTGGGCGGGGCCGTCCTGGGCAAGGCCACCGACAACTACGGCCGCCTCGCCGGCTACCCCGGCCTGTACGTCATCGACGGCGCGCTGATCCCCGGCAACACCAGCGTCAACCCGTTCGTCACCATCACGGCGCTCGCCGAGCGGAACATCGAGAAGATCATCGCCACCGACCTGTAGGGCCGTTCAGGGCGGCCGGGAAAGGGGGAGCGGTGAACCCCGAACGGACCAACACGCTCATCCGCGACCTCTCCGCCTGGATCGACGACTCCCCCGGCAACCGGGGGCGGGACCGCGAGGCCCTGCTGTGGGGCAGGGTGGCCAAGGTCGCCGAGGAGGCCGGCGAGGTGATCGAGAAGCTCGTCGGGATGACCGGCCAGAACCCGCGCAAGGGCCGATCGGCCACGCGGGCGGAGGTCGAGTACGAGCTCCTGGACGTCGCACTGACCGCCCTGGCGGCGTTGGCCCACCTCCGCGCTGACGATCCGCACCCGCCTGACCTGCTCGGCCTCCTCGCCCGGCACGTCGAGGTCGTCGCCCGGCGGGCGGACCTTCTCTGAACATGCGGCTCGCACGGTGCCCGGCCGGGCACCGTAAGCGGGACCTTAAGGACATCGGAAGGAGACCGTAAGGGCGGCCCGGCAATGTGGGTCTCGTCGGAAGCCGATCCACGAGAGCCTGAGAGGGCAGCCATGACGCAGACCGCCGAGTTCGAGATCGTCCGTGACTTCGCCGCGCCGCGCGAGCAGGTGTACGCCGCCTGGACCCGCCCCGAGCGTTTCGCCCGCTGGTTCGGGCCGCGGATCTTCACCACCCCGGCCGACCGGGTCGTGCTGGACGTCCGCCCGGGCGGCGTCTGGCAGGCCACGCTGGTCGGCGACGAGGGGTTCGAGGTCACGTTGCGGGGCGTCTACCGCGACGTCGCCGGGCCGGGGCGGCTGGCCTTCACCACCGGCGACCCGGACAACCCGGGCGACGGGCCCGCCTCGGTGGTCACGCTGACCCTCGACGAGCACGCGGACGGCACCACGATGCGGTTCCACCAGTTCGGGGTCAACACCGACGCCGAGCACGCCGAGCAGTCCAAGGCGGGCTGGCTGGAGTTCTTCGACCGGCTGGCCGAGCACCTGGCGGTTCAGGCCACGTCGTCGAAGGTCAGCTCGCGGCCGTGAGCGTGGGCGGCGGCGTACGCCTCCTCGCCGAGCGCGTCCCTGGCCCGGTCGGCGATCCGCCGCGCCTCGGCCTCCTCCGACTGGGAGGCCGGGGTGCCGTGCGCCAGCCGGGCCGCGGCGGCGAGGCCGAGCAGCCGCGCGCACTCCCCCGGCGGCGACGCGGCGGCGAGCCCCTCCACGGTCAGCGCCGTCGTGCGGGGATCGCCGATCCTCCTCGCGGCGGCGAACGCCCCCAGGAACAGGGCGCGCGCCCCCTCGGCGTCGCCGCGCGACTCGTGGACGAAGCCCAGCTCGACGAGGGCGGTGGGCAGGAACAGCGGGGGCTCGCCGTCGCGCGGCACGCCGTCGAGCAGGCGGCCGATATGCCGCTCGGCCTCCTCCAGCCGGCCGCCCCTGCGGGCGGCGTAGCCGTACCCCATCTGGGCGAAGATCCGCCCCTCGCGGTAGCCCTGCCCGTCCGCGAGCCGCAGCGCCCGGCCGCAGTGCTCCATCGCGGACGCGTAGTCGCCGGTGTTCATCGCGATCCAGCCCAGCCACGACAGCCGGCGTACGGTCTCCGGCCACAGCCCGAGTTCCTCGGCGGTGCGCAGGTCCTCGGCGAACAGCCGGGCGGCCCGCTCGTATTCGCCGCGGATCTCGCACAGCCCGGCGAGCCACTCGGTGGCCTGCAGGCGGCCCCAGCCGTCGCCCAGCTCGCGGAACAGCCGGGCGCTCTCACCGCCGTCGCGTTCCAGGGCCTCCAGGTCGCGTACGGTGAAGGCGTCGCGGGCCAGCCTGCTCAGCGCGGCCGCCACGCCCCAGGTGTCGCCGACCTCGCGGAACGTCGCGAGCGCCTTCTCGACGAGCACCCGCGCGGACGGCACGTCGGTCAGCCCCAGCGCGACGAACCACTCGGCCCTGGCCCGGTCGCCGGGGTCGGCGATGTCCAGAGCCGCCTCCCAGTCGACGTCCTCGCCCAGCAGCAGGGCGAACCCGGCGTGCCAGGCGCGGGCCCGCGCGCGCTCGGCGGCGGGCGCGTCGCCCGCGCCGGCCACCGCCACGTCCAGCGC
>NZ_BBYM01000013.1:168639-195895 GCF_001570405.1 Microtetraspora niveoalba
GCGTCGCCCGCGCCGGCCACCGCCACGTCCAGCGCCCGGCGCGCCTCGCCGAACCGGCCGCGCAGGAACCAGTACCAGGCCAGCGCGTTCACCATCGGCAGCGCCACGGCGGCCGGGGCCGCGTCGAGAGCGGCCCGCAGGTTCGCGGCCTCGACGTCCAGCCGCCGCAGCCAGCGGTGCTGCTCGGGCCCGCGCAGGTGCGCCTCGGCCCGTACGGCGAGCGCCGCGTAATGCTCGGCATGCACCAGCCGTACCCGCTCGGCCTCGCCCGCGTCGTCCAGCCGGCGCAGGCAGTACGCGGCCACCGACTCCAGCAGCCGGTACCGCACGCCGGACGGGCCGTCCACGACCACCACGAGCGACCGGTCGACGAGCCGGGCCAGCGCGTCGAGCACGTCGATCCCGGGCTCGGCGCACACCGCCTCGGCCGCGTCCAGCGCGCACCCGTCGGCGTGCGCGGCCAGACGGCGCAGCACCACCCGCTCGGCCTCGGTGAGCAGCGTCCAGCTCCAGTCGATCACCGCGGTCAGCGTCTGCTGGCGCGCGGGAGCGCCGCGCTGGAACCCGGCCAGCAGCCGGAACCGGTCGTCCAGCCTGTTCACCAGCTCGTGGACCCCGAGCGCCCTGACCCGGGTCGCGGCCATCTCCAGGGCCAGCGGGATGCCGTCCAGCCTGCGGCAGAGCTGCGCGACCGCCTCGGCGTTCCCGGCGTCGAGGGTGAACCCCCGGGCGGACGCGGCCGCCCGCGCCATGAACAGCCGGACCGCGTCGGCCCGCGCCACCGCGGCCGGGTCCGACCCGTCCGGGAGTTCCAGCGTCGGCACACTCCAGAGGGCCTCGCCGGCGACGTTCAGCGGCTCGCGGCTGGTCGCCAGGATCCGCAGCCCGGGCGCGGACCGCAGCAGCACCTCGGCCAGCTCGGCGGCCTGGTCGACCACGTGCTCGCAGTTGTCGAGCACCAGCAGCAGCCGCCGGTCGCGCAGCGCGTCCACGAGCCGCTCCCGGGGCGCGGCGCCGTCCGCGCGGATGTCGAGCGCGACGAGAACGGCCTCGGCCAGGGACGGCGTCCGCCGGTCGTAGGCGGCTAGCTCGACCAGCCACGCTCCGTCGGGGTCGGCGCCGGCCAGCCGCCTGGCCGCCTCCAGCGCCAGGCTGGTCTTCCCCACGCCGCCCGGCCCGGTGAGCGTGACCAGCCGGCCCGCCCCAAGCAGCGCGCGCACCTCGTCCACCGCGCCGTCGCGGCCGATCAGGGGGCCGACCGCGGCGGGCAGGTTCGTCGGCGGACGCGTGGCCGCGCCGCTCAGGGCGGGGTCCTGACGCAGCATCCGCGCGTACAGCTCGGCCGACTCGGGCGCCGGGTCGAGGCCGAGCTCCTCGGCGAGGCGCTCACGCAGGTCGGCGTAGCTCGCCAGCGCCTCGCTCTGCCGTCCCGCCCGGTAGAGCGCCCTCATGTGCGCGGCGCGCAACCGCTCCCTGAGCGGATGCGCGGCGACCAGCTCGGCCACGTCCACCGGCTCGCCCGCCGCGAGACGTGCCTCCGCGAGATCCTCGACGGCGGCCAGCCGGGCCTCCTCCAGGCGCGCGATCACGGGACGGAGGAACCCGGCGTCGGCCAAGTCCGCGAACGCCGCGCCCCGCCACAGCTCCAGCGCCTCGGCCTGCCTGGATTCGCGTACCAGCCGGGCGAAGCGCGCGGCGTCCAGCGCGTCCGGATCGATCCGCAGCGCGTAGCCGGGGGCTTGCGAGACCACCAGGTCCCTCCCGCCCGGCTCGGCCTCCTCCAGCGCGCGGCGCAACTGCGACACCCGCACGTGCAGGGCCGCGGCCGGGTTGCCGGGCGGCTCCTCGCCCCACAGGTCGTCGACCAGCCGGTCGGCCGACACCGCCCGCCCCTCGTGGGCGAGCAGGTCGGCGAGCAGCACGCGCACCTTCAGACCGGGGATCGCGACGACGTCGCCCCCGTCGGTCCAGACGGTCACCGGTCCCAGCACCCCGAAGCGCATGGGCCCGACCTTACGGGGTGAGCCGGACGCTCCGTTCGTACTTTCCCGGCAGGTCGCGCCGGGACCGCATCGGGCTCAGCGCGAGGATCAGGCCGCACGGCGCGACCAGGCCGGTCATGACCCACATGGCCGGGCGCAGGCCCAGATGGTCGCCCAGGAACCCGCCGAGCAGCGACCCGAGGGGGATGGTGCTGTGGTTGAGCATCATCGTCGTCGCCACGACCCGCCCCAGCAGGCGGGGCGGGCAGTAACTCTGCCGGAAACCGCCCACCACGATGTTGCACGCGACGATCCCCGCCCCCACCGTGAACGAGCCGGCGGCGAAGAGCAGCAGCCCGGCTCCCGGGGTGGTCAGCGGCAGCAGGAGCGCGAAGGGACCGGTGACCAGTTGAAGGACGAGCATCCCGCGCGCGGTGCCGAAACGCCGGCCGAGGGAGGTGGCGAGCAGGGAGCCGAGAACGCCGCCGAGGCCGCCCGCCATGATCAGACCGCCGACCACCGCCGGACCGGCTCCCACCGTGCGTACGAGAAAGACGATCTGGATCCCCTGGTATCCCATCAGCGCCAGGTTGACGACGGCGCCGTAGACGACCATCGGCCGCAGGTAGCGGTCGTGAACGACGAACCGGAGCCCCTCGCCGATCTGCCGGCGCAGTGTCGTCCGGTCCGCCGGCGGCTCCGGGGCCGGTTCGCGTACGCGGAGCATCAGCAGGCACACCGTGGAGACGACGAACGTCATCGCGTCCACCAGCAACCCGAAGACGGCGCCGAACGCGTCGGCGATCACGCCCGCGACGCCCCGCCCGAGCACCTGCGTCGCGGCCTCGCTGCCCTGGAGCTTCGCGTTGCCCTCGAGCAGGTCGCGGCCGTCGAGCACGGCGGGCACGTACGCGTGATACGCCGTGCTGAAGAACACCGTCGCGGCGCCGCAGACCACCGCCACCACGAGCAGGTGGGCGAGGGTGAGCGCGCCCAGCCACGCGGCCACCGGGACGCTCGCGTACATGACGGCCGAGACGAGGTTGCACACGATCAGGACGGGCCGCCGGCGGAGCCGGTCCACCCATGCTCCGGCGGGCAGTCCGATGACCGGCCACGGCAGCCAGACGACCGCGGCCAGCAGGCCGACCGCGAAGGCGTCGGCCCGCAGGACCACGACGGCGATCAGGGGCAGCGCCACGGTCGTGATGCTGGTGCCCAGCCCGCTCGCGGTCTCGCCGATCCATAGCAGACGGAAGTCCCGCTGCCGGAGCACCCCGAAGGCGCGCCCTCCGATCGTTCCGGTGTCGTGAGCCGTTGTCATGATCAGGCTTTCTCGTACGGCCACGGCGCGGGTCGCTCCGGATCCGCGCGCGAGCAGTGGTCAGGGCCCGCCCGTACGTCGTGGGTCCGGGCGGACGCGTCCGGGCGGGAGCCCGGCGAGGTGGAGGGGGAACGCGGTCCGGCCGCCAGGGTGGCGGCCGGACCGCGCCGGGGCGTCAGCGCGGCGTCAGCGGAGGTGTCCGGCCAGGGTGAGCCACTGGGCCGGCTGGACCGCCTCGGCCGCGACGCGGTGGTCGAGCCCGGCGGCGGCGAAGGCCGCGTCCAGCCGGTCGGCCGGGTGGAGGCCGCTCAGGGAGGCGAGCAGCGTGCCGCCCGCCTGCCCGAATCCCGGCTCGACCAGCCGGTGGTACTCCTCCAGCCGGTCGGCCGGCAGCAGCGGATCGGGACGCCGCTCGATCCGCAGGACGGCCGCGTCCGCCGCCGCGACCGGGTGGAAGCCGTCGCGGCCGACGTGACCCGCCAGGCTCCAGCCGAACCTGGGCCAGGTCCGCACGGTCAGCGCGTCCCACCGGCCGGAGCCGCCGGTCATCGTACGGGCGTACTCCGCCTCGGTGACCAGGGTCGCCGAGGTGAGCGAGGGAGCCCGCAGACACCAGTCCACGACGCGCGCGGTAATCGCGCCGGGGACGACGCCGACCACCGCGAACGGCTCGCGGGGAGCGTTCGCGGCGAGGAGGTCGCCGCGGACCACCTCGATCCGGGCGTCGCCGCGGGTGCGGGAGGCCAGTTTCCCGGCCAGCAGTACGTCGGTCTCATAGGCCACCACCTTCGCGGCGTGCTCGGCCAGGGCGCGGGTCAGCGCGCCGTGTCCCGCGCCGGGCTCCACGACGAGCCCGGCCGGTCGCGCGGCGGCGACGACCCGGCCGACGGCGTCCGCGTCGGCCAGGAAGACCTGGGCCTGAGCCGGTCTCGCCTGGTCGCGACCGGTACGCCCGGCACCGCGGTTCTTGACCTTCCGCTGAGTGTGTGAGTGGTTTCCGTGTGCGAAGGACTGCGCCACAGCGTGTCCGCCCTTTCGGGTCCGAGTCTGGTTGGGGATCTCGGAGACCCTGGGCGCGCTGGGGGATGCTTCGCGGGTGCGGCGGCGACGCCGTCACGCGCCGTACGGACGCCGTACGGGCGGCGTCGGCAGGCCGGAACGTCCGCGAAACACGACCTCGTGGACGCGTCAGCGAATGAAGCGCCGTAGGTTCACCAGCGGTGCCAGGGCCCGGTGGGCGCGGGGACGCTTGGTCCGGCCGACCACGAGGTGGGCGGGCCGGGCGAGGCCGGAGAGGAACACAACGGACATGGCGCCCAACCCTAGAGACCGTCGCATCGAACGGGCAACCGATTTCCGAGCCCGCCGCCGAGGGCCGTCAGGGGGCGGTCCGGGCGAGGTCCTCGACCCGCAGGCTCGGCGGCAGGCCGGTCACCGCGGCCCGGCCCGCGGCGTCCACCTCCACGCCGACCTCGTGTCCCGCCACCCGCAGGCCGTGCGCGGACACCGCTCCGAGCGGCGCGCCGGCGAGGGGGCGCAGCATGACCCGGCCCTCCGGCACGTCGGGGTACAGGCCGACGGCCGCGTGCAGGATCGTCACCGCCGCCGCGGCCGACCACGCCTGCGGCCGGCAGGCGGCCGGGTACGGCAGGGGCCGCCCCACGTCCTCCCGCGCGTCCCCGCCGTACAGCTCGGGCAGGCGGTAGCCGAACGCCTCACCCGCCGCGAGCAGCCCCTCGGCGAGCCCGGCGGCCTGCGCGCCGAACCCGGCGCGGGCCAGCCCGGCGAGCACGATCGCGGTGTCGTGGGCCCAGATCGACCCGCAGTGGTAGGACAACGGGCTGAAGCCGCCGTCGTCGGCCGACATGGTGCGCAGGCCGAACCCGGCCGCCATCGCGGGCGAGGCCAGCAGCCCGGCCACCGCGTCCTCCTCGCCGGGCGACAGCAGGCCGGTGCCGAGGAGGTGGCCGATGTTGCTGGTGAGCGAGTCGACCGGGCGCTTGGCGGCGTCGAGGGCGAGCGCCGGGTAGCGGCCGGCGGGGCCCTCCACCCAGAACCGTTCGCGGAACCGCTCGGCGAGCGCCGCCGCGTGCTCGCGCCAGCGTGCCGCGCCGGGACGGCCGAACGCGTCGAGCAGCGCGGCGGCCCCGGTGGCCGCCTGGTAGGCGTAGCCCTGCACCTCGGCGAGGGCGATGGGGGCGTCCGCCTGGCGGCCGTCGCGGAAGCGCACGGCGTCGCCCGAGTCCTTCCAGCCCTGGTTGGCCAGCCCCCGGGAGCTGGTGTCGATGTACTCGACGAAGCCGTCGCCGTCGGGGTCGGCGTGCTCGCCCAGCCAGCCGAGCGCGGCCTCAAGGTGCGGCAGCAGCGGGGCGACCTCGCCTTCGGGCATCCCCCACCGCCACGCGTCGTGCAGGAGGCAGATCCACAGCGGCGTGGCGTCGATGGTGCCGTAGTAGGTCGCGGGAAGGCGCAGGCCGTTGCCCTCGACCGTGAACTCGTGGCGGCGCAGCTCGTGCATGATCTTTCCGGGGGCCTCCCCGGAGCCCGGGTCGGTCCGTACGCCCTGACGGCGGGCGAGCACCCGCAGCGTGCCCGCGGCCAGGTCGGTGCCGAGCGGGAGGAGCATCCGGGCCGCCCAGATGCTGTCCCGGCCGAACAGCGTCAGGAACCAGGGCACCCCCGCGCCGAGGAAGGTGTCGGCGGGGGCGGCCGGCTCGGCGAGCCGGAGCGAACGCAGGTCGTCGAGGGACCGGTCGAGCAGCCGTTCCAGCCGCCGGTCGGCGGCGGCGACCCGGGGGCCGCCCCATTCGACCGGCCGGGGCGGCGACACGACGACCGCCTCGGGGTCGGTGACGGCGACCTCCCAGCGCAGCGTGACGCGGCCGCGCGGCGGCACGGTGACCGGCCAGGTCAGCCGGGCCGCCGTCTCCCCCCGCGCCGCTGTCTCCCCCTGCGCCGCCGGATCACGGGGACCGTCCGGGGCGCCGGGATCACCCGGCTGCCCGGTCTCGGCCCGCGCGCCGGTTCCGGTCACGATGACGCGCGAGCGTCCCGACCGCCAGACGAGCGTGCCGGGTCCCTCGACGGCCGCCGGGACGGGCTCGGTGTCGCCGCCCGACTTGACGACCTCGATCGGGGCGAAGTCCCCGGCCAGCTCGACGGTGACGGTGGCGGTGACGTCCGCCGACGCCGTGGAGACGATCTCCACCCGCTCGTTCATGCCGTACGGGGTGACCCGGCGGATGCGTTCGACGCGGACGGTGGGGTCGGGATGGGGGTCGCCGAGCCGGCGGGCGAGGGAGACGAACCGGTCGTGCCCGGGGCCGACCGGCAGGTACGCGATGGCCTCCGGCTCGTGGCCGTCGACCAGCAGCGTGGCGAGGGAGAGGGCCCGCGCGTCGGCGTGGAAGAGCCCTTGCACGCCGGAGGACCGGATCTGCCCGTCGGCCCCGCTCAGGGCGCTGGTCGGGGCGAGGATGGTGCTGACGAGGTCGTGCAGCAGCGGCTGCAGGCGATATCCCGCCGCGAGGCCGGCCTCCTCGGCCGCGAGGGCGGCCCCTGGTTCCGGCGTGGCTCCGACCAGCACGTACGACTCCTTGGTTCGGTCAGGCGGGGCGCGACCTTGACAGATCCGCTCCGGAGGTGCACATTTCCAAACACTTCCTTTACTTGAACGATCCAATCATGCCTTATTTCTTTTTGAACGTTCAAACCCACGGAAAGGGACTCCATGGCCGACAAGGTGACGATCGCGGACGTCGCTCGGCACGCGGGCGTCTCCCGGCAGACGGTTTCGAACGTGCTCAACACCCCTGAGGTCGTACGCGAGGAGACCCGGCGGCGGGTGCTCGACGCGGTGGACGAGCTGGGCTACCGGGTGAACCAGGCGGCCCGCCAGATGCGCACCGGCAGGTCGCGGCTCATCGCCACCCGCATCGAGCCGGACCACGACGGCATCAACGGCTCCGTGCTCGACCGCTTCCTGCACGGCCTCACCGAGGCCGCCGCGCGGGCGGGTTACCGCGTGCTCCTCTACACGGCCGAGGACGACGCGGCCGAGATCGCCACCTTCGAGGACCTGCTCGGCGCGTACGAGCCGGACGCCTTCGTGCTGACCGGCACCCACCACGGCGACATCCGCACCTCGTGGCTGCTCGACCGCGGCCTGCCGGTCGTCACCTTCGGCCGGCCGTGGGGCGTGCCGGACGCCGCGCCGCACGCGTGGGTGGACGTGGACGGCGCGGCGGGCACCGCCGCCGCCACCCGGCACCTGCTCGACGCCGGCCACCGCCGGATCGGCTTCCTCGGCTGGCCCGCCGGCTCCGGCGTCGGCGACGACCGGCGGGAGGGCTGGGCCCGCACGCTCCGCGCCGCGGGCGTGGACCCGGCCGGGCTCGACCGCGCGACCAGCGACGGCGTCGACGACGGAGAGACGGCGGCCCGCGAGCTGCTCGCATCCGGCGTCCGGGCGACCGCGCTCGTCTGCGCGAGCGACTCGCTCGCCCTCGGCGCGCTGCACGCGGCCCGCTCCACCGACACCGGCTCAGGGGGCCGGGCCGGACGGCCCATCGGCGTGATCGGGTTCGACGACACGCCGGTGGCCAAGGCCGTGGGCATCACCAGCCTGAGCCAGCCGCTCGCGGAGGCGGCGGCGACCTGCGTCACGCTGCTCACCCGCCTCCTCGACGGCGGCCCCCGCCCGCCCGGGTCCTCGGGGGACCCGCACCCGCACGTGCTGCTCCAGCCCTCGCTGGTCGTACGGCGGTCGACCTGACCCGGCGCGGCTCCCACCTCCCAGAGAACCAAGAAGATCAGGAACGTCCATGACACGTGGAAACCTCCGGAACGCGGCGTTCGGCGCGCTGGCCTGCGCCTGCCTGCTCACCTCGGCCGCCTGCGGCAGCGGGTTCGACGACAAGCAGGCCGGGCCGGCCCGGCAGAGCGACGGCCCGGCCACCCTGCAGATCCTCATCGGCTCCTCCGGCGACGCCGAGACCACGGCCGTGCGGGCGGCCGCCGACGCCTGGGCGAAGTCCACCGGCTCGACGGCCACCGTCACCCCGGCGCAGGACATCGCGCAGCAGCTCGGCCAGGCGTTCGCCGGCGACAACCCGCCGGACGTCTTCTACGTCGACGCGTCGCGTTTCGCCGACTACGCGAGCGTCGGGGCGCTCGAGCCGTACGGGGACCGGATCTCCGACCCGCAGGACTTCTACGAGAGCCTGCGCACGACCTTCACCTACGACGGCAAGTTCTACTGCGCGCCGAAGGACTTCTCCACGCTGGCGCTGATCGTGAACGACACCCTCTGGAAGAAGGCCGGGCTGGGCGACGCGGACGTGCCCACCACGTGGGAGCAGCTCACGTCGGTGAGCGAGAAGCTCGCGGCCAAGGGGATCACGCCGCTGGCCGTCGGCGACACCCGCGACCGGGTCGGCGCGTTCATGGTGCAGGCGGGCGGCTGGATCACCAGCCCGGACGGCAAGCGGGCGACCGCCGACTCGTCGGAGAACGCCAAGGCGCTGGAGTACGTCCAGTCGCTCCTCAAGGGGAAGCTCGCGCGGTTCCCCAAGCAGCTCGACGCCGGCTGGGGCGGTGAGGCGTTCGGCAAGGAGAAGGCCGCCATGACCATCGAGGGCAACTGGATCAAGGGCGCGCTCAAGGCCGACTTCCCCGACGTGAAGTACTCGGTGCACGAGTTGCCCGCCGGACCGAAGGGCAAGGGCACCCTCTCCTTCACCAACTGCTGGGGCGTCTCGGCCAGGAGCAGGTACAAGGAGCAGGCGATCGGCTTCGTCGAGGCGATGACCAAGGCCGACCAGCAGATGGCCTTCGCCCGCGCCTTCGGCGTCATGCCGTCGCGGCAGTCCGCCAAGGCCGCCTACACCGCCGAGTTCCCCGGCGACACCCCGTTCGTGAACGGAGCCGAGTACGCCCAGGGACCGGTGAACGCGCCGAAGATGGAGAGCGTGCTGGCCGACTTCGACACCGGCATCCAGCAGCTCGCCTCCACCTCGCCCGCGTCCGTGCTCGCGCGGCTGCAGAAGAACACGCGGGCCGCACTGGGGAACTGACCCCTCGACGCACGGGCTCCCTACCCCGGACCGCCGCACGGCCGGGGCCGGGGAGCCCGGTGAGCGACGTGGAAGACGGTGGAAGGAGGTCGGCGTGACCGACACAACGACCGGCCCGGCGGCGGGCGGTCCCCCGGCGGAGGGCCCCGGGGCGGACGGCGCGGACCGGCCGCGGCGGCCCCGGCTCTCCGCCGCCGCCCGGGAGAGCCTCGCGGGCTGGCTCTTCGTGGCCCCGGTCGTGGTGATCCTGGGCCTGTTCCTGCTGCTGCCGATCCTGATGGCCCTGTGGGTGAGCCTCACCGACTGGAACGGGCAGGGCAGCCCGTTCAAGCCCGGGGTCCCCTTCGTCGGGCTGGACAACTACGCGCGGTTGTTCACCGAGGACGACCTGGCCCGCCAGGACTTCATGACGAGCATGCGCAACAACATCTACTACGTCCTGATCGTGGTGCCGGCGCAGACGGTGCTCGCGCTCGGGCTGGCCGTGATCGTCAACAGCAGGCTGCTCAAGGGCAGGACGTTCTTCCGCGCGGCCTTCTTCTTCCCCTCGGTCACCAGCTCCGTCGCGATCAGCGTCGTCTTCCTCTTCATCTTCGCCAACTCGGGTGCGGTGACCGGCCTGCTCGCCCTGTTCGGCATCCGGGGGCCGCAGTGGTTCGCCGACTCGCGTGGGACGCTGCACCTGCTGCTCGGCGCGCTCGGCCTGGTCGATCCGAACGCCCCGCCCGCGGCCCTGACCGACGGGGGCCCGTTCGGGCTGTCGTGGTGGGAGTGGCTGTCCGGGCCGAGCGTCGCGATGACGACCATCATCATGCTGGTCGTCTGGACCACCTCGGGAACGTTCATGCTGATGTTCCTGGCCGCGTTGCAGGACATCCCCGTGACGCTGGAGGAGGCGAGCCGGCTGGACGGCGCCGGACGCTGGCAGACGTTCCGGCACGTGACGCTGCCCATGCTGAAGCCGACGCTCTTCCTGGTGCTGACGCTCGGCATGATCGCCACCTGGCAGGTCTTCGACCAGGTCTACGTGATGAGCCAGGGCGACCCGGCGAAGACCACGCTCACCCCGGCGTACCTGTCGTACAAGACGGCCTTCCGCAACTTCGAGTACGGCCCCGGCACGGCGATCTCGTTCGTGCTCTTCGTGATCATCGTGGTGCTGGCGTTGGTCCAGCGCTGGGTCCTGCGGGACCGCGACGCGGCTCCGCGCCCCCGCCGCAGGGCCGGGAAAGTGAGGGCCTGACATGACGGCGAGCCCCGGTGCCGCGGGCCGCGCGGCGGAGGAGCGGCCCAGGAGGAAGCACAAGACCGGCGGCACGGCCGGGGCGCGCACCCTCGCGTCCACGTTCGCCGGCTACTTCGTCCTGGTCTTCTTCGCGCTCGTCTTCCTCTACCCGTTCGTCATCCAGATCGCGAACTCGCTCAAGACCGAGCCGGACGCGGCCGCGCACCCGCTGTCGCCGGTCCCCGGCCCCCTGACGTTCGCCGCGTACGAGCGGGTCTTCCTCGGCACCGACCTGCCGCTGTGGCTGGGCAACTCGGTGCTGGTGACGATCGTGCTGACTGTCGGGCGGATCTTCCTGGACTCGCTCGCCGGGTACGCCCTGGCCCGGCTGCGCTTCCGGGGGCGCGCCGCGCTGTTCTCCGCGATCGTCGCCGTGATGGCGGTGCCGGGCGTGGTGCTGTTCATCCCGAAGTTCCTGGTGCTCAACCAGCTCGGGCTGTACGACAGCTACACCGCGCTGATCCTCCCGGTGATCGCAGACGCGGCCGGCGTCTTCATCATGAAGCAGTTCTTCGAGTCCATCCCGGTCAGCGTGGAGGAGGCGGCGCGGATCGACGGCGCGGGGGTGTTCCGCACGTTCTGGTCGGTCGTGCTGCCGATGGCCAGGCCCGCGCTGATCACGCTGACCATCATCTCGTTCCAGAGCGCCTGGAACGAGTTCCCGCACACGCTGGTGGCGGTGCAGAGCCCCGAGTTGTTCACGCTGCCGCGCGGCCTCGCCGACCTGGTGAGCGGCTCGCTCGGCAAGGGCACGCAGTACCCGCTGAAGCTCGGCGGCGCCGTGCTCGCCACGATCCCCGTCGCGGTCCTCTTCGTGATCTTCCAGCGCTATTTCGTCCGGGGAGCCAACGAGGGAGCCGAGAAGGGCTGACCGGCACGCGCCGCGCTTTCACGCTTTGTTCGCATCCGTTTCCGCGATTTCCGTCGGCATCCGTCCCCGATTCGACGGCACGCCCTTGTTCCGTATAACCGATATATCGCCTAAGGAATTAACGGAACCGAAATCGGTGACTTATACCGCGATACACCACTCCGGCGCGGGATAGAGTGGCGGACGAATCCAGCAAAATCCGGCACGCGGCCAATCATGAGGGAGCGGAATGGGGTTCGACACCGACGGTGAAAAGGAGCCGGAGAACTGGAAATCCGGCATCGGCGACCTGGTCGCCGGCCTTCTCTCCTTTTGGGCGTTCGGCATCGGGACGTACGAGGCGGGCGAGTCCGACCGCGCCTACGGCCCGGTCCGGCTGATCGTCTGGACCCTGGTGTCGATCGGCGTGGCGGCCGCCGTGTCGGCCGTGCGCATCACCCTGTTCGGCGAGCCGCGCGCCGGCTGGGGGATCGTCCTGATCCCCCTGGTCCTGCCGATGGTCGGCGCCGTCTCCCACCGGCCGCGCCGCTGGCAGGGCGGCGCGATCGCCGGCGTCGCGGCCGGTGTGCTCGTCGCCGTCTGGCTCGGCGTCGACATGGGCTCGTCGGTCAGCGCGTTCTGGGGAGGCTTCATCGCCGTCGCCGCCGGTTTCCTGGTCTGCTCCGCGGTGTTCGCCGCCGTCGCCCGGCCCCGCCGCTGACCGTCGTTCCCAGCGCTTCCGGCCCGTCCGAGGACGAGCGCCGGTCAGTGACGGGCCCCCTCGGAAAGGGCGGAACCGCCCTTGGCGCCGGACGCGGACAGGGGCGCCGACGTGGACGGGGAGGCGGCCGTCAGTGCGGGGGAAGACGAGGTCACGGGGGCGGGCGCCGGTGCGGGCGTGAGGGGAGGCGCGGACACCGGAGCGGGTGCGGGTGCGGTGGGAGGTGCGGGCGGGTCCTGGACGGGCCGTCCCCAGGCGCGGCGGGAGGCGGCCTGCTCGGCGGCCTCGACCACGACGGGCAGCAGCCGCTCCGCGTGCTCGCGGTCGTAGTCGGCGTGCTTGCGCTTGCGCACGCCGTACATGTCGAGGCGCACGTGCTCGTCGGGGACCACTCCGTGCCGGCGCAGCGTGGACAACACGCATGTCAGAGGGCAGCCGTCGAGCGCCACGATCGGCCTGCCGGAGGTCGCGACCCGGACCAGGGAGCCGACGTCCCCGCCCACCCCGGCGATGCACGACATCTCGGCGTGCCCTTCGCGGTCCAGCCGGAGGGCCAGGTCGTTGGCCATCTGCGCGGCGCTGGAACACCCGGAGCAGGAGTAGACGAGCGGAAGCTCCGCCCTTTTGGACCTGGTCATGGCCGTTCTCCTTTCAGGACGGACGGGACGCACCGAACTCCTACGGAGTCCGCACCTCACGCGACTCCGCACGAATCCGCATGAGTTCGCACAGAGTTCGCTCCTCATGTCGACTCCGCGCCGAATTCGCACGGGGCGCGCCTCACGGCGACTTCGCACGAGTTCGCACAGAGTCCCCACCTCGCGCCGACGGCTCTTATGGGCTGCGGGCCGACTCGCGAGACGACGGCTCAACGTTGTCACACCGGGCGGATCTTCATCGCGGGACCTTGTTCCCCAATCCCAGGGGCGAAAGGCCATACGCTCGCGGCCCCCGTCCGGTGTCGCCGTGCCTCTCGTCGACCTGGATGGACATGTGACGACATATGGCGGTATAGACATGACTTTCCGTCGTCGTGATCGGAATGGCCCCGTGTCCCAGCGATCCGTGTTCCAGCGCCCGGCGTCCGGGCGTTCGCTGTCCCCGTGGTGGCTCGCCGCGGTCCTGCTGTCCCTCCTCCCGCACACCCTGTACGCGCTGGGCGGCGGCACGATCGACACCTACGTCTGCGCCCCCTCCCCCGGCGGTCCGCCCGACCCGGTGTACGAGTTGATCGACGTGCCCCTCCGGTCCGGCGGCGCGACCGCGTCCGCGGCGGCGGTCGCCGCCCTCGTCTGCTCCTGGACGTCGGCGGCCATCGCCTTCCTGCTCCCGGCGGTGCTGGCCGTCCCGGCCTTCCTGGCCCGGCGCGGCGCGCCGTACCCGCACCGCACGCTCGCCCGGTGGGGCGCGGCCGTCGCGCTCGCGGCGCCGCTGCTGCACGCGCTCCCCTGGGCGCTGCTTCCGGGCGAGTGCCGGGCGGGAGGGACGGTCCTGGCCGGCGTCCTGCTGTACGGAACGATCGCCGCGCTGCTGCTCGTCGCCTCCGCCGCCGGAGCGAAGCCGGCGCGATGGCCCGCGGCGCACCGGCTCCTGCCGTCCGACCACGAGGAGTACGGTCCCCTGTGGTTCAGCGCCGCCTACGTCGCCGCCGCCGTGATGCTGATCTCCCTTGACCTGGGTGCGCGGAAGCGGACCCGGCCGCCGGCCGCCCGTCGCTGACGCCGCTCGCGGAGCGCGCCGCCGGCATGGTCTGATAGCACGCACAAGCGTCAGATGCGTACGCGCCGAGCCCGGCGACGGGCCCGGACGCACGCGGCACGGCAACAGGAGGTGCGATGCCGTACCGGATGCCGGACCGGCAGGTCAGGGGAGATCGCGGCCACAGCGGCCACAGCGGCCGCCGCCGGGCGCGGAGGTCGTCGTGACCGGCCTGCTGGACGCCCTGGTCGACGACGCCGGGCTCTTCCCGCCGACCTCCCTCGACATGGGCTCCGCCGTACGGCGGCACCGGGCGGACCTCGCCGCGGGCGAGCCGATGCTCACTCACCGGTTCCTCTGCCCCGCCGCCCGCGTCGACGAGTTCCTGGCCGAGCTGTCCCCCGAGGACCGCGTACGGGTCATCCTCATCGGCGGCGCCGACCCGGCGGAGACGCGGGACGCGATACGCACGGTGATCGGCACGCCGGGGCTCACCCTCGCCGGGGTCGAGTGGGCGCCCGCGCCGCTCGCGCCCCCGCCCGCGGACGCCTCCGGCCCGGAGGAGGGCGTCGCCGCCGCTCTCGGCGTCGCGCTGCGCACGCTCGCCGAGGCGGGCGCGGGCCCGGACGTCCCGCTGTTCGCCGAGCCCGCCGGCGTCGCCGGGGCCGCCGCGATGACGGGCGCGCTCATCAAGTCCGGGGCGGGCCGGCCGCTCGGGTTGAAGTTGCGGTGCGGCGGCGTCCGGCCCGACCTGTTCCCGCCCGCCGCCGACCTGGCCGCCGCCCTCGTCGCCGCCGCGAGGGCCGGGATCCCGGTGAAGGCGACCGCCGGTCTGCACCACGCCGTACGGCACACCGACCCGGCCACGGGGTTCACCCACTTCGGGTTCCTCAACGTGCTGCTCGCCTCGGCGCTGGCCGGGCGCGGCGCGGACGTGGACGAGGTCGCGTCCGTCCTGCTCGACACGGACGCGGACCGGCTCGCCGCGCTGGCCGGCTCCCTCGGCCCTGAGGAGGCGCGCCGGGTCCGGGCCGGGTTCGCCTCGTACGGCTCGTGCAGCACGTCGGTCCCGGTGCGCGAGGCCGCCGAGCTGGGCCTGTCCGGGCCCGCCGCCCCCGCCGCCGGGAGCCGTTTGCCCAGGTGATCAAGGGGTAGCCATGCAGCTATGACCCACCCCGCCGACCTCGACGTGCTCATTCCGACCAAAGACCGCGCGGCGGCACTGGCCGTGACGCTCTCGGGCCTGGCGGCGCAGACGGTCGCGGGCTTCCGCGTGGTGATCTCCGACCAGTCGGACGTCCCGGTGGAGCGGGACGCGCTGGTCTCCACGGCGGTCCGCATCCTCGACCACCGGGACCGGCCGGTCGAGCTGCTCCGGCACGTCCCGCCGTACGGCCTGGCCGAGCAGCGCCAGTTCCTGCTGGAGCGGGCCGAGCGCCGGTTCGTCCTCTACCTGGACGACGACGTGTGGCTGGAACCGACCGCCGTCGAGGTGCTGCTGACCGCCATCGGCGAGCTGGGCTGCGGGTTCGTCGGGTTCGCCCTGCACGGCCTGTCCCACCGGCACGACGTGCGGCCGCACGAGCTGCGGTCGTACGAGGAGTGGACCTCGGAGGTGCGGCCCGAGCGGGTCCGCCGCGGAAGCCCGGCCTGGCAGCGGCACACGTTGCACAACGCGTCCAACCCTCTGCATCTGGCCGAGCGCGCCGGGACGGGCCGCGACTGGTGGCCGTACAAGGTCGCGTGGATCGGCGGCTGCGTGCTCTACGACCGCGAGCGGCTGGTGGAGTGCGGCGGTTTCGAGTTCTGGCGCTCCGTCCCCGCCGCGCACGCGGGCGAGGACGTGGTCGCCGAGCTGCGCGTCATGGAGCGGTACGGCGGGGCCGGCCTGCTCCCCAGCCGCGCCTACCACCTGGAGTTGCCGACCACGGTGGAGGACAGGAGCGCGGAGTGCTACGACTACGTGCTCGGTACGTCATGACGGCGCGGACGGACGGGTCCGGGAACGGGCCGGTGGACGGGGTCGAGCGGATCGCCGTGCTGCGCGCCAACGCGCTGGGTGACTACGTGGTGGCCGTGCCCGCCCTCGACGCGCTCAGGCGGGCCTATCCCGGCGCCGCGATCACCCTGCTGGCCAACGCCTGGCACGCGGACTTCCTCACCGGCCGTCCCGGCCCGGTGGACGACGTGGTCGTGCTGCCGCCGATCACGGGGCTGACCACCCCGGAGCCGGGGCACGCCGCGCCGGACGCGTTCTACGCCGGGCTGGCGGAGCGCCGGTTCGACCTGGCGGTGCAGATCCACGGCGGGGGCCGCCACTCCAACCCGTTCGTCCGGCGGCTGGGCGCGCGGGTGACGGCCGGCCTGCGCGCCCCCGACGCCGAGCCGCTGGACCGCTGGGCGCCGTACGCGTACTTCCAGCACGAGACGCTGCGCTTCCTGGAGGTGGCCGCCCTGGTCGGGGCCGCCACGGACCGGGTCGAGCCGCGGATCGCGGTCACCGACGCCGACCGTGCCGAGCTCGCGGCGACGCTCGGCGAGCCGCCTCCGGGCCTGGTGGCGCTGCACCCCGGCGCGACCGACCCGCGCCGCCGCTGGCCGGCGGCGAACTTCGCCGCCGTCGCCGACCGGCTCGGCCGCCCGGTCGTGGTGACGGGCACCCCGGCCGAGGAGGACCTGGTGATGGAGACGGTCGCGGCGGCGCGCGATCCCGCGACTCCGGTCCTGAACCTCGGCCTCGGCGGTCTGGCCGCGCTGTACGAACGCTGCTCCGTCGTGGTCTCCAACGACACGGGGTCGCGGCATCTGGCCGCGGCGGTGGGCACGCCGACGGTGGGGATCTACTGGTGCGGCAACCTCGTCAACGCCGGGCCGCTCACCCGGACCCGCCACCGGCCGGTGATCTCCTGGACGGTGGCCTGCCCCACGTGCGGGGCGAGCGGGGTGGACCTGACGGCCGGACGCTGCCCGCACGACCCGTCGTGGGTGGACGGCGTGACCGTCGACGAGGTGGCCGAGCAGGTGCACGACCTGCTCGGCGGCTGATCTCCCCGCGGCCCGGGTCCGCGTACTGAATGCCGCGGGGCGGCATGGGTAGGGAAGTCCGGAAGGCAGCGACCGGAAGAGGGGGCTTCCGATGTCCGAGCAGAGCCGCCCCGTGCGCGGGGAGCACAAGTACGAGCAGGAGATCTCCTCGGTCGACGAGCACGAGGAGCGCGAGGGACGCAGCCTGATCACCACGAACCATGAGGTGATCAGGCGCTGGGCGGAGGAGCGGAAGGCCCGCCCGGCGACGGTGCCCGGGACCGAGCACGAGGGGCGTCCGGGCGTGCTGCGGTTCGACTTCCCAGGGTACGGCGGGGGCGACCTCCAGGAGATCTCCTGGGACGAGTGGTTCACCACGTTCGACGCGCGTGAGCTGAACTTCATCTACCAGGAGCACAAGAAGGACGGCAGCCAGAGCAACTTCTTCCGGCTGGAGAGCCCTCACCGTGAAGACGCGTGACACGACGAAATCGACGGCGACGACGGCGACGACCACGACGGCGGCGCAGCCGGGCGACTACAGCACGCGGGTCACCCGGTTCGTCGGCAGCGCCACGACCGCGCTCGGCTCGTTTCCCGCGATCGTGGCCGCGGTGTTCCTGGTCGCGCTCTGGGTGGCCGGCGCGGCCCTGGTGCCCGGCGGTTTCGGCAACCAGTTGTACGAGCTCGTCCTCAACACGGTGACGAACATCGTGACGTTCGTGATGGTGTTCATCATCCAGTCCAGCCAGAACCGGGACAGCCGGGCGATCCAGGCGAAGCTCGACGCGCAGACCGAGGTGCTCGCTGCCATGGCGGCGAACCTCGACATCAGGACCGAGGTCCCCCTGACGCGCTTCGTCGGCCTGGAGGAGGCCCCGGACCGGACGATCCGCGTCGAGCAGCAGACGCTGCGCGAGCACCTGATCGAGAGTGTGGACGTGGACGTGACCGACACGCGCGAGACCGGCGCCGTACCGGACACGGCGGACGCGGAGCACTCCGCCGGAGGCTCCGGAGGCCCCGGACGTTCCGTCCCGACCGGGGATTCGCCCGCGGCCGACACGACCGGGCCGGACGACCGGCTCTGATCCCCGCCCCGGTGGCGCGGAAGCGCGGGCCCGGAGCTCCGCGAAATCGTATGATCTCCACATTCGCCGACGGCGTCGATCGCCATGCTCGCCCGCGTGCGCGGGCGGAGGAGCGCGGGGAGCACGCCGCCCGGACGGGATCGGAGGTCGCGGTGACGAGGACTCTGCCGGCGCGTTCCCCGGTGGTCGAGGCGCTCGCCGCCGCCGGCCGCCTTCCCGCGTTCGTCTACGACCTGTCCGAGCTGGACGCGCACGTGCGCTCGGTGCGGGCGGCGCTCCGGGGCGTCGAGCTCTACTACGCGGTCAAGGCGAACCCCGACCCTGAGCTGCTGCGGGTCCTCGCCCGGCACGTGGACGGCTTCGAGGTCGCCTCCGGCGGAGAGCTGGCGCACGTGCGCGGCCTGCACCCGGAGACGCCGGTGGCCATGGGCGGGCCGGGCAAGACGGACGCCGAGATCCACAGCGAGGTCACCCGGCTGCACGTGGAGAGCCCCGGCGAGCTGCGGCGGCTGCTCGCGTCGGGACGCGCCGCCGACGTGCTGCTCCGGGTCAACCTGGACGTCCCGGTCGAGGGCGCGTCGCTGGCGATGGGCGGCGGGGCGACGCCGTTCGGCATGGATCCCCCGTCGGTCGCCGAGTGCGTGGACCTGATCCGCGCCCAGGACGCGGTCCGGTTGCGTGGGATCCACGCGCACCTGGCCAGCGGGCTGGAGGCGCCGGCCATGCTCGACCTCGCCGCCGCCGTCGTGGAGTACGCCCGGGGGCTGGGGGTGGCCGAGATCAACCTCGGCGGCGGCATGGCGGTCTCGTACGCCGAGCCGGGACGGTGTTTCGACTGGGAGACCTACGGCCGGGGCCTCGCGGAGCTGCGCCGCCCCGGGGAGACGTTCCGGATCGAGCCGGGACGGTCGCTGACCGTCTACTGCGGGCGGTACGTGACCCGGGTGATCGACGTCAAGCGTGTCCACGGGGAGCTGTTCGCCGTCGTCGCGGGCGGCACGCACCACATCCGCACGCCCGCGACCAAGGGGCACAACCAGCCGGTGGCGGGCGGCGAGCCGGGCGAGCCCGTCACGATCGTGGGGCAGCTCTGCACCCCCAAGGACGTGCTCGCCCGGCGCGTGCCGATGCGGCTGGAGCGGGGGGACGTGGTGGAGTTCGCCATGGCGGGCGCGTACGCCTGGAACATCTCGCACCACGACTTCCTCATGCACCCGAGGCCGGGTTTCCACTACCTCGGGGAGTGAGTCAGGGAAGCGTGACGAACTTTCCGAGGAACGCGCGGGCCGTGGCGGTGTCGAGACGGTAGTCGAGGTTCGTCGACCTGCAGGCCTCGTCGTCCCCGCTGATCGTCGTCGCGACGAGCAGGTGGGACTCTCCGAGGAAGTTGGGGCCGCCCGAGTCGCCGTAGCAGGTGCCGCCGTCCTTCTTGGCGGGGTTCAGCGACAGCTTGAGCCACCTGGGGGTGAGGGACTTGAAGGAGATGGACGTCCGGTTCCGCGTGTCGGTGTAGACGTACCGGATCCCCTTCTTCGGGTTCAGCGAGCCGTACCCGACGGGGGTGAACTGGGCGGTCTTCAGGCCGTCGCGGGCCTTGAGGTCGTCGAGCATGCCCTCGGCGGGCAGCTCGGCGGGCGTGATGTCCGTGATCGGCGTGTCGAAGAGGACGACGGCCATGTCATGGAGCTCCGAGCTGTCCCTGTAGCGTGAGTCGGCCACGAAGCGCCCGGTGTGGACCTTGTCGCCCTTCCTGTACTTCGTGGCGAAGGTCACGCGGGCGGTCTTCTTCCCGTCCTTCCCCTTCCCCACGTCCTCACCGCAGTGGGCGGCGGTGAGGAGGACGGTCGGCGAGATGAGCGTGCCGGTGCAGAACGACCACGTGCCGTCGCTGTGCGGCTTGTCGGCGAGGAGGGCGCCGACCTCTGGGTGGTCCGTTCCGTCGGCGGTTCCGTTCGTGATGGCGGCAGCGGGCGAGGCGACACCGATCAGCAAAGCGGCTGGAATCAGGACAAAAGGGACAAAACGCATTCAGGAACTGTAACGGTCCTTGAGGTTGGCCTGACATAGCTGACAGAAAGATCTACGTACCAACTGGTTTGTCGGGAATAGTCAGGACACCGCACGACGGACGAGAAGCGCGGTGAAAGAGGAGGATCGGCGTGCGGGCCGGATCAGGAGTGGACGACGATCTCCTGCGGCTCCCAGGCCGCGTCGCCGGGGTGCAGGACGAACAGCCGGGCCAGATCGTCCACCCGGTAGTGGAACCGGCCGGCCTGACCGGTGTCGACCACCGAGACGAACCGCGCCTCGACCAGGACGCCCAGATGGTCCACGGCCGTGCCGTGGTCGAGGCCGCAGACGGCGGCGACGGTGCCGGTCGTGAACTCGACCCGGCCGAGCCGGGCCAGCCGGACCAGGGTCTGCCGGGCGTCCCTCCTGATCCGGGCGAAGCTCTGCCGCAGGCCGTCCCGTACGGTCAGGTCGGCGACGCTCAGCTCGTCCAGGCGGCGGCGCTCGTCCCGCAGCAGCGTGACGAGGCCGGCGAGCGACCAGTGCGGGCGCGCGGCGAGCCGGGCCCCGCAGATGCGCACCGCGAGGGGGAGCCGGTCGCACAGCCCGACCAGCTCGGCGGCGGCGTCGGGCTCCGCGGTCACCCGCTCGTGCCCGACGATCGTGGACAGCAGCTGGAGGGCGTGGTCGGTGTCGAAGCGGTCGAGCTCGACCATCCGGGCGCCGCCCACGCCCACCAGCCGCGACCGGCTCGTCATCAGGACGCCGCAGGACGGCGCCCCGGGCAGCAGGGGCCGCACCTGCGCCTCGTCGGCCGCGTCGTCGAGGACGACCAGCATCCGGCGGCCGCTCACCAGGCTGCGGTAGAGCGCGGTGCGCTCGGCGGGGTCGTCCGGCACGGAGTTCTTGGCCACCCCGAGCGCTCGCAGGAAGCGCCCGAGCACGCGGACCGGGGCCTCAGGGGCGTCCGAGCCGCGCAGGTCCGCGTAGAGCTGGCCGTCGGCGTACGCCGCCCCCAGCCGGTGGGCGATGTGCACGGCGAGGGCGGACTTGCCCGCCCCGGCGGGGCCGGTGATGCCCGCGACCAGCGCGGTCGTGCGGGTGGAGTCGTCGAGCAGCCCGCCGAGGTGGTCGAGGAGCACCGCGACGGCCTTGCCGCGCCCGGTGAAGTCGGCGACGTCGGGAGGCGTCTGGTGCGGCACGACGTGCGGGTCCCGGGCCACGCCGAGGGGCCGCTCCACCCCGGCGGACGGCGGGAGGTCCTGGTTGAGCACGGTCAGGTAGGCGTGCTGCGCGTCCGCGCTCGGCGCGATGCCCAGTTCCTCGGCCAGCCGGCTGCGCAGCCGCTCGTACTCCATGAGTGCCTCGGCGGGGCGGCCGCAGGCGGCGTGCAGCTCGATCAGGCGTGTGTGCAGCGGCTCGTCGAACGGCCGCGTACGGGCCAGGGCGCGGGCCCGGGGCAGGACCAGCTCGGGCATCCGCACCGAGATGGCGAGCTCGGCCAGCCGCTCCAGGCACATGGCGTGCTCGTCCTCCAGGACGCGCACCGCCGACTCCTCGCGCACCCCCTCGGGGGCGCCGTCCAGCACGGAGCCGTGCCAGAGTTCGAGCGCGGCCATCAGGGCGGCCAGCCGCTGGTGCGGATCGGCCCCCGCGGCCTCGAGGTCGGCGGCCAGCGCGGCGCGGAACCGGGCGGCGTCGAGGAACGGGTCGGGCAGCAGCAGCCGGTAGCCCCCGCCGACGTGCTCGATCTCGCCGACCCCGCCCGCCTGGTCGCGCAGCCACGAACGCAGCCGCGACACGGCGGTGCGCAGCGCGACGGTGCTGCCGACGCCGTGGCCCCACACCTGTTCGAGCAGCCGCCCCTCGGGGACGATCTCGCCGTTGTGGAGCAGCAGCACGGCGAGGAGCATGCGCGGGTGGCGCGCGGGCAGCGCCAGCGCGACGCCGTCCACACGGACCTGGAGCGGTCCGAGAACCTGGAAGTCGTACGCGGGAACGATTCTTTCGACGTTCAATGCCGGTTCCCTCGCCTGAGCCACTCGCGGATCATCGCGAAAGATCACATCAAAGCCGCAATAGCCGCAATTGCGGACACAGCAATCATACGGCCAATGATCGGCAACGCCTGACCTTTAACGTCCGTGTGTCAGCAAGTCGCCAGTCATCACAGACGGCGTAACACGGTGGCGGGCGAACCGAAATGGTGGGGCAACATGCGGGAAATCCGGTGACGCAACACACCGTAGTCGATCGATTCTTGGATGTCGTCAGGAGGTCCCCCGATCGCGTCGCCGTGGTCACGCCCGGCTCCCCGGTCACGTACGCGGAACTGGCCGCGGCGGCCGGCGGGATCCAGCGCCTGATCGCCGCCGCCGGAGGCCGCCCGGGCACCCGCGTCGGCCTGTTGACCGGACACGACGCCGGCGTCATCGCCGCGATCATGGGAACGCTGCTCTCCGGCTGCGTCTACGTCCCGCTGGACCCGTCGTACCCGGCCCCGCGGCTCGCGTACATGCTCGGCGACGCCGACGTGAGCGTGCTCGTCGCCGGCCGCAGGCACGAGACGCTCGCCCGGACCCTCCTCGGCGACCGGCCCTGCCCGGTCGTGTTCGTCGAGGACGCGACCCCGGCGCCGCCCGCCGCCTGCGCGGCCGTCGAGCCGGACGGCCTGGCGTACCTGAGGTACACCTCCGGCTCCACCGGAGTGCCCAAGGGGGTGGCCCAGAGCCACCGCAACCTGCTGCACTGCGTCGGCAACCAGATCGACAGCCTCGGGATCACCGCCGAGGACCGGCTCAGCCTGCTCGCCTCGGTCAGCTTCGACGCGTCCATCCCGGACATCTATCCGGCGCTGCTGACCGGCGCGGCCGTCGTGCCGATCGACGTGCGCGCCCTCGCCCCGGGCGAGCTGGTGCGCCGCCTCGCCGACGACGAGGTCACCGTCTACCACTCCACGCCGACGCTCTACCGGTACGTCCTCGACGCCCTCGGGCCGGACGGGCGGCTGCCGTCGGTGCGCGCCGTGCTGCTCGGCGGCGAGCGGGTGACCAGGGCCGACGCGCTCGCGGGCCGCGGCCGGTTCTCCGGCGCGTGCCTTTTCGTAAACGGTTACGGCGCGACCGAGGCCACCTTCGTCGCCCATCACCACACCGCCTTCGACGCCGTCGACGTCGTCGACTCCCCGGACGCCGGGGATGGCGGGGCGGGCCCGCTGGTGCCGATCGGGCGGCCGCTGCCCGGCTACGACGTCGTGCTGCTCGACCCCCGCGGCGCGGAAGCGGGCGGGGACGCGGACGCCGGCCTCCGGGAGGGCGAGATCGCGATCCGCGGCCCCTACCTGGCGCTCGGGTACTGGCGGGACCCGGAACGCACCGCCGAACGCTTCACCACCGACGGCGAGGGCGGCCGGGTCTACCGCACCGGGGACCTCGGACGCCTGCTCCCCGACGGCACGCTGGTCTGCCTGGGACGGCTGGACCGGCAGATCAAGGTCCGCGGCTTCCGGGTCGAACCGGCCGAGGTCGAGGCGCACCTGACGGCCCGGCCCGGCGTGGCCAAGGCCGTCGTGTCGCTCTCCGGCGACCGGCTCGTCGCGCACGTCCAGCCCGCGCCGGGCGCCGTGCTCGACCCCGCGGCGCTGCGCCGCTCGGCGGCGGAGAACCTGCCGGACCACATGGTGCCCGCGGCGGTCGTGGTGCTCGACGCGCTGCCGCTCACCCCCACCGGCAAGGTGGACGTGCTGGCCCTGCCCGCCCCGGCCCCGGCCCGCGCCGGCGAGCGGCCCGCCACCCCCGCCGAGGCGGCGGTGCACGACGCCTGGTGCGAGGTGCTCGGCGTGGCCGAGATCGGCGTGACGGAGCCCTTCTTCGACGCCGGCGGCCACTCCCTGCTGCTGGGACGGCTGCAGCGCAGGCTCACCGACCTGGTCGGGACGCCGGTGCCGATGACCGCGCTGTTCGAGCACGCGACGGTGCGCGCCCAGGCCCGGGCGTTCATGGGCCCGGCCGCCGCGCCCGCCACGCCCGCCGCGTCCCCCGTTTCACCGGCCCCGGCCCGGGACGCGGACGAGGACGCGGACGAGGAATGGGACGGCGACGACGATCCCGACGGCCGGATCGCCGTGGTGGGCCTGGGCTGCCGGTTCCCCGGCGCTCCCGGCCCGGCCGCGTTCTGGTCGCTGCTCTCCGACGGCGTGGACGCCATCTGGGACTACTCCGAGTCCGAGCTGCGCGCGCTGGGCATCGGCGAGCGGCTGCTCGCCGACCCCGCGCACGTGCGGTCCGGCGGGAAGCTGGACGGGCTCGCCGACTTCGACGCGGAGTTCTTCGGGTTCACCGCCGAGGAGGCCGCCCGCACCGACCCGCAGCACCGGCTGTTCCTGGAGACCGCCTGGGAGGCCCTCGAGGACGCGGGATGCGACCCGGAGCGGTTCGACGGCCAGATCGGGGTGTTCGCCTCGACCTCGGCCAACCGGTACTTCCTCTTCCACCTGTTCGGCAACCCGGCCGCCGGGTCCCCCGACGACCCCGACGACTGGGAGGGGCGCATCCTGCCGCACCAGCGGTCGGACCACCTGCCCGGGCAGGTCGCGTACCGGCTGGGCCTGACCGGCCCGGCGGTCGCCGTGCAGACCGCCTGCTCCAGCTCCCTGGTCGCGGTGTGCCTCGCCGCGCAGAGCCTCGCCGACCACCGCTGCGACCTCGCGCTGGCGGGCGGCGTCACCGTCACCTGGCCCCGCCACCGGCACACCCCCGGTGGAATGGTCTCCCCCGACGGCCGGTGCCGCGCGTTCGACGCCGAGGCGGCGGGCTCCGGGTTCTCCAGCGGCAGCGGCGTGGTCGCGCTCAAGCGGCTCTCCGACGCCCTGGCCGACGGCGACCACGTGTACGCGGTGATCCCCGGCTGGGGGATCGGCAACGACGGCGCGGCCCGGGCGGGCTTCGCCGTACCGGGTCTCGGCGGGCAGGTGTCCGCGGTCGCCGACGCGCTCGGCGACGCGGGCGTCTCCCCCGACGAAGTCGGCCTGGTCGAGGCGCACGGCAGCGGCACGCCGCTGGGCGACGCCATCGAGGTGGAGGCGCTGACCCGCGCCTTCCGGGCGGCCGGGGCGCGCGGCACCGGCCACTGCGCGCTGGGCTCGGTCAAGACCAACATCGGGCACACGGACGCCGCGGCGGGCGTCGCCGGGTTCATCAAGGCGGTCCTGTCGGTGTGGCACGGGCGGATCCCCGCCAACGTGCACGTCGGCTCCCCCCACCCGCAGCTCGGCCTCGACCGGGGGCCGTTCTATCTGCCCGTGAAGACCGCGCCCTGGCCGGAGGGCCGGCGCCGGGTCGCCGGGGTGAGCGCGATCGGCATCGGCGGCACCGGCGCGCACGTGCTGGTCGCGGAGGCCCCGGAACCGGACGCCCCCGAGCCTGAGGAGGCGGCGGGGCGGTTCCCTCCGGGCCGGTTCGCGCTCCACCTCTCCGCGCGCACCCCCGAGGCGCTGCGCGCCGCGATCACGCGGCTGCGCGACCACCTCGCCGCCAACCCGCACCTGCCGCTCGCCGACGTGGCGTACACGCTGGCGGCCGGACGCCGCTCCTTCGCGCACCGGGTGACGGTGGAGTGCGGCGACCTCGCCGAGGCGGTCGCCGCACTCGACCCCGACCGGCTCCTGTCCGACGCCGGCGCGGCGGAGCCGCCCTCCGGCGTCCCCCCGAAGGGGCGGCGGGTGCCGCTGCCCACCTATCCCTTCCAGCGACAGCGTTACTGGATCGACCCGCCGGGAGGCGCCTGATGTCCACCCTGACCGCCCGCTGGTTCCGTTGCCCGCGGCCCCTGCCGCACGCGGCGGTCCGGCTGTTCTGCCTGCCGTACGCCGGGGCGGGCGCGGGTGTGTTCCACCCGTGGCCCGCCGCGCTCGCGCCGGGCGCCGAGGTGCTCGGCGTGCAGCTCCCCGGCCGGGAGAACCGGATCGCGGAACCCGCCGAGATCGACATGGCCGAGCTGGCCGGCGCGCTCGCCGACACGGCCGCCTCCGACGCCCGGCCGTACACGCTGTACGGGCACTCGCTGGGCGCCCGGCTCGCGTTCGAGCTGATCCGGGCGCTGCGCGACGCCGGTGCGCGGCTGCCGGACCGGCTCTACGTGGGCGCGGCGCGCGCGCCGCACCTGGCCGGGTCCTCGACGTTCGACGGGCTGTCCCGGGTGCCCGACGACGAGCTGGTGGCGCGGGTCGTGGCCGGGGGCGGGGTGCCCGAGGCGGTCGCCGACGAGCCCGAGCTGCTCGAACTGCTGCTGCCGGCGCTGCGGGCCGACTTCACCCTGCTGGACGAGTACGTCTACCGGCCCGAGGAGCCGCTGCCGGTGCCGATCACGGCCTTCGCCGGCACGCTCGACCGGGCGGTGTCGATGGAGCAGATGGCCGGGTGGGAAGGACACACCACCGCCGGATTCGTCCTGCACCGCATCGACGGCGGTCATTTCTTCCTGCATGAGCGGGAGGCGGACCTGTTCGCCCTGCTGTCGGCCGACCTCGCGACCGTGGGCGGCGCGCGGTGACGAAGCCGAACCTGGGCGACACCGGCTGGACGGTGTGGCCGGACGCCCTGCTGCGCACCACCGGGTTCCCCGCGGCGGGGCTGGACGCCTTCGCCGCGCCCGCCGCCGCTGCCGCCGCCGACGACCTGCTCGCCGGATACGGCGACGCGGAGGTCTTCGACAAGGTCCTCTCCGAGGCCCTCGCCGCCGGGGCGGCCAAGATCTGCGAGATCGCCGCCGACCCGCTGTTCCGCGAGGCCGTCACCTGGCAGAACCCCGGCGTGCTGATCACTCTCGACGGGATCCTCGCGAAGGGCCCGGGGGCGAACCGCACCTCCCGCCGCCGCGCGCGCGAGCGTTCCGTCGCCCGTTATTGGCAGCGGTACTGCGCGAAGAACGAGACCATCGGCTTCTTCGGCCCCGTCTGCTGGATCACCGTCGCCGACACCCCCCGAGCACTGGACGTACGCCCCGGACCCGCGCTGCTGCGCGAACGGCGCGTCACCTTCGAAAGCTGGGCACTGACCGCCTACGCCGACCACCTCGCCACCGACCCCCGCGTCCGCGCCTGCTGGCCCCCCGCCCTGCTCCCCCACCTCACCCTGCACGAACGCACCATCCTGCGCCCCATGCAACCACCACTGGCCCTCTCCGCCGCCGAGGCCGACC
>NZ_BBYM01000014.1:0-19040 GCF_001570405.1 Microtetraspora niveoalba
CCGCCGCCCAGGGCACGCCTGCCGCGCCCGCCGCTCCGGCCCGGCCGGCCGCACCACCCGCGCCGCCCGCGCCGGTGCCGAGCGACTATCCCATGGTCGGCCTGGTGGAGCATCTCTTCCGGGACTGGGACGCGCTGTCCAGGGCCGTCGCCGCGGAGCGGCTGTTCGCCGCCGAGCCGGTCAGCCTCCGGGCGCTCGCCCACCGCCTCAACGTGGACCGCGAGATCCTGTCCCAGGCCCAGCGGGCCGTGGAGGAACGTGTCCTGATGTGGCTGCGCTCCCCTGACTCGGCCGCGCTGACCGGCCACCTGTTCGGCCTCACCGAGTGGCTCGGCACCGCCGCGACGCAGGAGCAGCTCATCGCCGCCGACCCGTCCCACCCCGTGGAGGTCCCGTCCCTGGGGACGCCGCTGTGGCGGGTGCTGGTCACGCTCATGCCCGACCGCCGTCTCCAGGACGGCTGGCTCGTCGTCGGCGACCTCGGCGGTCTGCGCGACAAGACCCGGCAGCTCCTCGCCGCCAAACCCGCCGACACCGACGTCGTCGAGCTGCTCGGCCAGCTCGGCATCCGCCCGCACTCGGCGAAGGCGTGGCTGGACGCGCTGCCCAGCGAGCAGCCGCGTCCCGAGCCGCGGCCCGCCGCCCAGCAGGGCGAGCCCAAGCCGCTCCCGCGCCGTACGCCGGGGGCCAACGGGCACCCCCAGCGGGGCGGCATCCCCGTGCCGTCGCAGGCGGGCAACGGGCCCGACCCGGCGACCGCCCTGGCCGCGCTCAACGCGCTCACCGGCGCCGCCGCGCCGCGCCCGCACCTCGTGCCCAGCCCGCGCACCACGCCCACCAGCCCGTCGTCCGACCCGCGCCGCTGGCAGCGCATCGACGTGACCAGCGGGCACCTGCGGGGCGAGCCGGTCGCGGTTCCCGAGGGGTACGCCGCCCAGCTCGGGATGCGGCCCGGCACGCTGCTGTCGGTCACCGGCCCGGGCGACAACGCGGTCGTGCTCGTCTGGCGCGACCAGCAGCCCGTCTTCGACTCGCTCCAGCCCGTGCTGATGCGGCTGAACGCGCGGCCGGGCGACTCGGTCTACGTGACCGTGGACGGCTACCGCCTGGACGCCCAGCTCACGTCCTGACGACCTCCCGCGGCGGGACGCCCCGGATCTCCTTCGGGCCGGGCTGGGCCTGGAGCAGTCCGTGATCGTGCGATCGCTTCGTATCGACCGTCCCGCCGCCGTCTATTCCGTGATCAGCGTTTTGACGGCGAGTTGCTCCTCGCCCGCGGGGCCGTCGAGGCGGATCGACAGTTCCCAGACGCCGCTCATCGGGAACAGTTCGCCCACGGCCACGAAGCGGCCGGGCTCACGCATGGCGGCCGAGATCTCGGGGGTGGAGTGTCCCATCGCGGCCATGACCGCCGACAGGGCCACGGTGTCGGCGTCGCCCCTGCTCACCTTGATCTCCACGGTGACCCGGCCGGGAGCCGGGTCCGCGATGAAGACGGTGGCGGTGTAGCGGCTGCCCGTGGTGGTCAGGTTGACCGGTTCGGCGGCCGTGCTCCGGCCCACGACGTACAGCGCCACCGCCGCGGTCACGAGCGCGGCCGCGGCCAGCGCGTACCACCTCTTGATCACCTGGCCTCCGGCGCGGTCACGTTCACGGTGAAAGGTACGGTCACGATGCGGTCGGCGGTGGCGTACTGGACCCAGGCGAGGTACCGGCCCGGTTCGGGGAAGCCGAAGGTGAAGCGCACCCGAGATCCCGGGGCGCCCATCTCGTGCACGTGGCCGAAGAAGCCGCCGTCCTGACTGCGTATGAGCAGGTGGCCGGTCATGCCGAGCCAGGCCCGGACGCCGCCGGGGGTGTCCAGTTCGATCGTCGTGGGGCGGCCCGCGACGGGGACGGCGGGGTGGAGCCGCGGCGTGACGGTCGTACCGGCCTGCTTGGCGGGTGCGCCGGTTCTCCCGGACTCCGTGCCCGTGCCGGCCTCTGCCGATGCTCTGGCCGTCCCTCCGACGGTGAAATCCGCGGCGACGAGTTGCCCGCCCGAGTTCTCCCGTTCGAGCTCGGCGTGCGCCAGGTACCGGCCCGGGCGGCCGGCGCTCAGTCTGACCTCCAGGTGCCCGGGCGCCGTGCGCAGGGGGTGCACGTGCCGGAAATACCGCCCGTCCTCGCTGGTGACGACCACATGGGCGAGCGCCTCATGGTGCGCGGTGAGGTCGTCGACCGGCCGCCCGGTCGAGCCGTCGGCGAGATCCACCCGCAGCGTGAACTCCTCCCCCGCCTCCGGCTGTGCCGGGACCGTCTCCATGCGGGCCTGTACGTACGGCCGCCCCTCCGCGGTCGATGTCGTGGGGGCGGGGGCGGCGCCGTCCGGTGGGGGTGCCGGCACCTGCGAATCGAACACGATGACCATGGCGGCGACCGTCACCCCGGCCGCGGCGCCCGCGGCCAGCGCCATCGCCCGTCCCGGCCGGGCTGTCGCCCCGGTCAGCAGGCCGCCCACCAGGAGCACCGCGGCCACGAACAGGCCGCCGTAGATGAGGAATTCGCCTGCCGAGTCGCGTTCGACGAGGACGCGGAACGGGATGACGGCGGTCTCGTTCCCGGCGCTCAGTTTCAGCTCGTGCGGCCCGGTCCGCTCCACCCGGAGCTGCGTGTACTGCGGGTTCGCCGCCGCCCGGGCGGTGCCGGTCACCGTGCGGCCGTCCTCGACCGAGCGGACCTCGAGGCCGATGGGCGGCCCGGACACCGGCTGGTACGCGATGACGCCGATCCGCAGCGGCCCCGGCACCCGGGTTGTTCCTTTGACCACCACGGTCACCTCGGCGCCGGCGATCGTCTGGGCGATGCGCAGGTCCGCTCCCGCCGTGACGGTGTGCGCCGCGGCGGGGGCGGCCAGCGCCAGCACGAGGGCGGCGGCGAGACACAGGACTCGGATCATGCCCGGCCGGCGGCGGCCGCGCCGGGCGGAACCGGCCGGGCGGTGACCGCGTCGGGCAGGAACAGCGCCCCGAGCGCCAGCCCGATCAGGCCGGCGACGACCGGCGCGCCGGTCCACAGTTCGGGCACGGAGGGCAGGCCGCCCCCGGTGGCCGAGGCGACCCCGATGTACAGCGACCAGGTGACGAAGGCCGACAGCCCGGCGAAGGTCCAGTAGGCGGCGCGGCGCTCACCCGACGGCCGCAGCCGGCGGATCAGCAGGTCGCTCACGAACCCGGCGGCCACGAACGACAACAGGATCGGCACGTTGCGGAACGCCGTCTGGGCGCCCGGCATGAGCGCCATGATCGTGTACATGACGGTCACCGAGCCGAACGGCAACAGCCAGCGGCGCACCAGGAGCAGCACCGGGCTGAGCATGACGACGTTGGTGACGACCATCGCGACGGCCACCCGATCGGCGCCAGGGCCGACAGGTCTGGGGCCGGCGCCTCGATCCTGCGCCATGGAGAACGCCTGGACGACTGCCTGGGGCCGGTACTGCAAGGCGTCGCCGTACGACAGGAACAGCGACACCAGCGTGGTGGCGAACGCGAGCCCGATCAGCGCGGGCAGCAGGCGGCCGAGCGAGGGCCGGGCGCCGACATCGGGGGCGTTCCACGCCGAGCGCAGCGGTGTCGTGATCATGAGCATCATCGTCACGATGAGGCCGAGGTGTGACGGGCTGAACAAGATGTCGATGGTCGTCTCGATGCCGAGGACGGTGTGCCACACCATGTCGGCGAATCCGAAGGCGGCGAACGCGGGAATCGCTGCCAACCCGGCGAGATAGCCGGTGGGGACGGCCGCGAGCCCCTGCCGTCCGCCGCGGGCGTTGCGCCACACCTGCCAGATGATCCAGCCGGAGACCACGACGAAGCCGGAATAGAACACCGCATGCCATGGAGTGAAGAACGTCTCCAACTGCGCCAGATTGCTGTGCGCCCAGGCGTCGATCATCAGTCCGACCCCGAACCAGATTCCGAGCAGCGCCGTGACCAGGTCTGTCCTGGGGGACACCCATCCGCGGGGCTCCCCCGTGTCCACCAATAATCGCCGAATGCCGGCAGCGTCAGATGCCACGTCGTGCTTCCTTCCGGTCGATCGAATCGTTAGGACGCCGGTGGGCCGGGTGCCCGTCGGCGAACGCGGGTGAGGCGGACGAGGTCTCCGCGGGTCCTGCCTTCACTGGCGTAGTCAACTCGATACGGCGAGTGTCGTGGGGTCGTTATGCGGCCTCGGTCTGCCGAGCACCGCTCCTGCGACGCCTGCCGAGCGGGCCGATCACGCTGTTTCGGCGTTGAGGGTCTGTGCGACGGGCAGGCGGGCCGCCAGGCGTGCGGGCAGGGCGGTGAGTGCCGCCGTCGCCAGGAGGGTCGCGAGTACGGCGCCGATCAGCCAGGAGGAGGGGGGTTCCGCCGGATTCCCGGCGGAGAAGAGCGAGAGCAGGCCGACGCCCAGAGGGACGCCGATGACGGCACCGGGCAGGCCGGGCAGGAGTTGGGCGACGGACAGCCCCGCGGAGATCTGCCCTGGGGTGGCGCCGAGTGCACGTGCGATGGCCATGTTCGCCCGGGCCTCCATCGCCGTGGTCCAGGTGAGCGTGATGGTGTTCACGACGGCGAGCGCGATCAGCAGGACGGTGATCGCGAGCAGCAGTCGGCGGTCGTGAACGTCTCGCAGGTTGGGCAGGGCGGAGGAGCCACCGAGGCCGTAGCCTCGCTCCGGCTGGGCGTAGAGGGTCAGCAGGGCGACGATCGCGATCACCGTGGTGGCGGTGGAGCACGCCTGCAGCACGGCGCGGCCCGGCCGGCGGGCGGTCAGCCGCAGCCCGAGCAGCAGCGGCGTGGGCAGCAGCGCGGACAGCGCGGTGAGCCAGGGTCGGTGACGGGGCTGGTGCGCGGTGGCGGTCAGCGCCGTGACGGTCGCCGTGCGCATGGCCCGCAACGTGGGACGCAGCGTGGACAGCACCCCCACCGCCACGGCGAGGACGGTCGCCGCTGCGACGGTGGCACCGCCGGGCCCGGCCGCGTCGCCGATCCGGCTGGCGGTGGGACTGGCGATGATGGGCACGGTCAGGCGGGCGATCACCAGCCCCAGCGCGTCGCCGGCCAGTGCCAGCGCCAGGTACTCGGTGAGCAGGACGGTGGCGATCAGCCCCGGGGTGGCGCCGACGGCCTTGAGCAGGCCGGCCCGTCGCGTCTGCTCGACGGCGCGCCCCGCGGCCAGCGCCGCCACTCCGGTGACGGCCAGGAAGCCGAGCAGCCAGCTACCGACGACCAGGATGGGCTGGCTGTCCCTGAGGATGACCATGTCCTGCTCGGCCGTGAACCGCCAGGAGCGGAAGTTGGTCACGGTGGAGGCACGGTGGGCGTCGAGGAAGGCCTCGGTCGCGGCGGGGTCGCGCAGCTTGAGGTCCAGGGCCGAGGTCACCGGGAGATCGTGGGACGACGCCAGGGTCCGGGCATCCGATCGGGTCATCCAGGCCAGGCCGCTGTAGTCGCTGGGACCACCACCCGGGCCGATCTGCGCCGCCCAGGGGTAGATGGAGGTGGCCGCGGTGACGGCGATCCCGACGACGGGGTACGACCGGCCGGCGACGGTGACGCGGTCGCCGACGCCGACGCCCAGCGCGGTGGCGAAGCCGCGTTCGAGGACCGTGCCGCCGGAGCGTACCCAACGGCCCGAGGTCACCAGCGGCCGGTTGACCGCGCCGGGCGTCTCGGCGAAGCCCTGCACCACCACTGGTGACGAGATGGAATCGCGCGTGGTGAGCTCGGCGTAGACGATGCGATAGGGGCCATGGTGGGCGATCACTTCGGGAGCGTCCGCCAGCGAGGCCAGAGCCGAGGTCACGGCGGGGCCTGAGTCGCCGGAGAGTGCCACCACGTCCGGCCCCGCGGTGGCCGCGCGGGTCTGCTCGTACAGCGCGTCGCTCACGCCGCGCAGGGACAGGCCCAGGGCCATCGTGGCGGTGGCCACGGTCACCGCGAGCAGGAGCATCGCGGCCTGGGCCTTGTGCCGGCGCACGTCGGCCAGCACGAGGCGGACGGTGAGCACGATGGGACCCATGGCGTTCAGTCCTCCGGCCCGATCAGGCCGCCGAGCCATCCCGTTCCGGTGCCGGCCAGCCGGGTGTCGTCGACGAACATCCCGTCGCGCATCGAGACCAGCCGGTCCGCGGTGGCCGCGACCCGCTCGTCATGCGTGACGATCACGAGGGTCTGCCCCGCGGCACGCAGGTCCTCGAAGATCCTCAGCGCGTCCAGTGTCGCCGCGGTGTCGAGGTTGCCGGTCGGCTCGTCGGCCATGACGACCAGCGGGTCGTTGACCAGCGCGCGGGCGATCGCGACCCGCTGACGCTGCCCGCCGGACAGCTGCGACGGCAGATGCCGGGCGCGGGCGTCGAGTCCGACCCGCTCCAGCAGGGAGTGCGCGCGCCGCCTGGCCTCGCGCGGCGAGCGTCCGGCCAGCAGTGCGGGCAGCTCCACGTTCTCGGCCGCCGACAACTCCTCCACCAGATGGAAGGCCTGGAAGACGAAGCCCACCGACCGGCGCCGCAGCCGTGCCAGAGCCCGCTCGCCGAGGGTGTCGATGCGCTGACCGGCCAGCCACACCTCTCCGTCGCTGGGCCGCTCCAGGCCGCCCAGCAGGTGCAGCAGGGTGGATTTCCCGCAACCGCTGGGCCCCATCACCGCCAGCATCTGACCCTCGGGCACCTCCAGGTCGACGTCGTCGACCGCCCGGACCCGGCCCTGCCCCCGGCCATGCTGCTTCACCAGGCCGTGGGCCCGAACCACGGCACTCGACACGTTCATGCACCCTCGGATTCGTCGTCGACCTTGGACCAGGCCCGCTCGCAGGCGTCCAGCCAGCGCAGGTCCGCCTGCAGCCGCAGCACGACCCCTTCCAGCAGCAGGGCGGCGGCCGATCCCGCCGGCTCGGCCAGCGCCGCGTGCTGCGCCTCACGCAGACGGCGCAGCAGCTCACGGCGTTGCGCCGCCACGAGCTGCATCGGATCGGCGAGCCGGGCCGCCGCGGCCGCGACGAGCTTGAGATGGAACTCCGCCAGGTCCGGCTTCGGCCAGCCCACTTCGGTCAGCCAGGCGGCCACCCGCTGCTGCCCGGCCGGCGTCAGCGCGTAGACCTTGCGCTCCGGCCGCTCGGGAAGCCCGTCCGCCCGCTCACAGACGACGAGGCCCGCCTTCTCGAGCCGGGCCAAGGTCACATAGATCTGACCGGGATTCATCGACTCGCCCAGCGGGCCGAGACTCTGCCGCAGCCGAGTGCGCAGGTCGTACCCGTGCGACGGTTCTTTGGCGAGCATCGCCAGCACTGCGTCCTGCACTCCACCCCCTAACGGTTAGCCAATAGATAGCGGTTAGCTGTTGAAGGTGTCAAAAAGCCGCACCTGGTGATCTCCCGGACCGGCCCGCCGCCGGTTGATGGACGAGAGGGAGGCGGAACCCGCCGAAGCGACCTGACATGACAGCCGGAAACCCGTATGACGAGGCTCGTCCGGCAGCCGAAGTGCCACGGTGAGGCCCGCCCCGCGGGATGGGGACACTCGGTCGCGACGCGTGTCAGGGTCGCGTGGGCGGCGTGAGCATCTTGCGGTAGTACGTGGCCGAGACGTCGAAGCCGAGCGCGCCGAAGAACCCGGCGGCGCGGCGGGTGGCCAGCGCCATGTATCCGGCGTCGCGTGAGCGCGCCCAGCTCTCGAACTCCTCCAGAAGCCTGCGCCCGATGCCGTGACGGCGGAAGTTCCGCTCGATGATCGCCTCCTCGACCCAGGCGACCCGGCCGTTGGCGAAGAGCGTGAGATGTGTGAAGCCGAGGAGGTAGCCGCGTACGGTGCCGTCCACGGTGGCGACCAGGAGCAGCGCGTCCTCGTTCTGGAGAAGCTGCGGCAGCGCGGCGTCGAAGGCGGCGCGTTCCGGGCGGAACGACAGCGCGAACTCGCGGGCGAGCGCGAAGATCTCGTCCGCGTCGCTCTTGTCCGCCCTCCGGAGCCGGAGATCACCAGTCGTCATGGGTAGGACTCTAGATTTACCGGGGCGAATACGTCCATCACCCAATCGAATCCCCGACTGTGCCGTGTCACCCCGTGCTTCGAGCCCGCCGGCCGTTCCCCTGGGCGGAACGGCCGAGCCTCGGGACGGGGCTCCTCAGGCCAGGGTGACGGTGTCGCCGTCGGCGGAGATCGCGACCTCGGCGAGGCCCTTCTTGGCGGGGCCGCTCTTCGGGGAGCCGTCGGCGATGGCGAAGGTCGAGTTGTGGCAGGGGCACACGATGAGCCCGCCCTTGACCCGCTGCACCGGGCACCCCTGGTGCGGGCAGACGGTGCTGTACGCCTTGAAGGTGCCGGCCTCCGGCTGGACGACCACGACCTTCTCGGCCTTGAGGACCACGCCGCCGCCGACCGGAATGTCGGACTTCTTGGCCAGCGCCCCGGCCGGGGCCGGGGCCGGGTTCGCCTCACCCGCACCCGCGCCCGCGGCCTCCCCTCCGGCCGGGGTCGCGGTCGCGGTGGTCGTTTCGGCGCCGGACGAGCACGCCGTGACGGCCGCGCCCACTCCCGCCAGGGCGGCCGCGCTCAGGGCGTGGCGGCGGGTGACGTTTCTGTCCACGGTGCTGCCTTTCTCGGGTCGGGTCGGGTCTCCCACCCAACCAGTACCACCAGGCCAAATACGTCACCCCGGCCCCTTTTCTAAGGATTTATTAAGTACCTGGAGACCCAGGCCCCGGCCGGTGTCCGGGCCGCGTCAGGCGCCGGGGACGCCCATCTCTCGGGCGATCAGCATCCGCTGGACCTCGCTGGTGCCCTCGCCGATCTCCAGGATCTTGGCGTCCCGGTAGAAGCGGCCCACCGGATACTCGTTCATGAAGCCGTACCCGCCGAAGATCTGGGTGGCGTCGCGCGCGTTGTCCATCGCCGCGTTCGAGGCGACCAGCTTGGCGATCGCCGCCTCCTTCTTGAACGGCAGGCCCGCCAGCATCCGCTCGGCCGCGTGGTGGTAGGCGAGCCGCGCGGTGTGCGTCCGCACCTCCATGTCGGCGATCTTGAACTGGATGGCCTGGTAGCGGTTGATCTCCCGGCCGAACGCCACCCGCTCCCCCGCGTACCGCAGCGACTCGTCCACGCAGCCCTGGGCGAGCCCGACCGACAGGGCCGCGATCGCCACCCGGCCCTCGTCGAGCGTCTGGAGGAACTGGGCGTACCCCCGGCCACGCTCTCCGAGGAGGTTCTCCTCGGGGACCCGGCAGTCGGAGAAGGACAGTTCACGGGTGTCGCTGGCCGACCAGCCGACCTTGGAGTACTTCTTCGACACCGTGAATCCGGGCGTCCCGGCCGGCACGAGGATCGTGCTGATCTCCGGCACCGTGCGGCCGCCGCGCTCGCGATGGCCGGTGATCGCGGCGACGCCGACCACGCCGGTGATGTCGGTCCCCGAGTTCGTGATGAACGCCTTGGACCCGTTGATCACCCACTCGCCGCCGTCCAGCGTCGCCGTCGTGCGCATCCCGCCCGGCACGTCGGTGCCGCCGCCGGGCTCGGTCAGCCCGAACGCGCCGAGCATCTCGCCCGTCGCCAGCCGCGGCAGCCACCGGGCCTTCTGCTCGGCCGTGCCGAACCGCAGGATCGGCATCGCGCCCAGCGACACCGCGGCCTCCAGCGTGATGGCGACCGAGGAGTCCACCCGGGCCAGCTCCTCCAGCGCGAGGCACAGGGCGAAGTAGTCGCCGCCCATGCCGCCGTACTCCTCCGGGATCGGCAGCCCGAACAGCCCCATCGCGCCCATCTTGGCGACGATGTCGTACGGGAACTCGCACCGCTCGTAGTAGTCCCCGATCACGGGGGCGACCACCTCGCGGGCGAACCGGGCCACCGACTCTCGCAACTCCGCGTACTCATCGTGCTCAACGTCGAGCATCTCGCGCTCCTTCTCGCCTCTGCCGATCGCTCTCGCCCGGCGTCAGGGCCCGCACCACGCGGGACTCGCTGGGACGCCCGAGCCGCTCCGCCATCCACACGCTGGTCTCCACCAGGGACGTGAGGTCCACGCCCGTCTCCACGCCGAGGCCGTCCAGCATCCAGACCAGGTCCTCGGTGGCGAGGTTCCCCGTGGCGCTCTCGGCGTACGGGCAGCCGCCGAGGCCGCCCGCGGAGGCGTCCACCACGGTGACGCCCTTGGTGAGCGCGGCGAGCGTGTTCGCCAGCGCCTGGCCGTACGTGTCGTGGAAGTGGACGGCGAGCCGCTCCGGCCCGACGCCCGCCGCCGCGAAACCGTCGAGCAGCGCCGCGACGTGGCCCGGGCTGGCGACCCCGATCGTGTCGCCGAGGGACAGCTCGAAGCAGCCGAGGCCGAGGAGCCGGACGCCGGCCCGCACGACCTGCTCGACCGGGACCGCGCCCTCCCACGGGTCGCCGAAGCACATGGACAGGTACGCCCGGACGCGGACGCCGTGCGCGAGGGCGCGCTCGACCACGGGGGCGAACATGTCGAACTGCGACTCCAGCCCCTGGTTGAGGTTGCGCCGGGCGAACGTCTCCGTGGCGCTGCCGAAGATCGCGATCTCGGTCACGCCGCGTTCCAGCGCCCGGTCCAGCCCGCGCTCGTTGGGCACGAGCACGGGGTAGCGGACGCCGGGCGCGGGGTCGAGCAGGTCGAGCAGCTCCGCGGCGTCGGCGAGCTGGGGCACCCACTTGGGGTGGACGAAGCTGGTGGTCTCGATCCGGGTCAGCCCCACCCGGCCCAGCCGGGCCACGAACTCCGCCTTGACCTCGACCGGGACGATCGCGGCCTCGTTCTGCAGGCCGTCCCTCGGGCCCACCTCGTGGATGGTGACCCGGGCGGGCAGCCCGTCCAGCCGGTACGTCCCGTATCTGGGGGTTCCTGTCGTCATGGTGTGCTCCCGTCGGGCTCCACCCGGGCCAGGACGCCGTCGAGCTCGACGGACTGGCCGATCCGGACCGCCAGCTCGGTGACGACGCCGTCCACCGGGGCCGGCACCGAGTGCTCCATCTTCATCGCCTCGACCACGACGAGCGGTTGGCCCGCGCTCACCCGGTCGCCGACCTCGGCCTTGACCACGAGGACGGTGCCGGGCATCGGGCTGCGGACCACGCCGTCGGCCGCCCCGCCGCCCCGGACGCGGTCGCCCGGGTCGCCCAGCTCGTGCCGGACGACCGGCCAGACCAGGCCGTCGCGCCCGAGCCACAGGACGCCGCGCGCCTCGTCCCAGGCGACGACGTGCCGCAGCGTCGTGTGGTCGAGGGTGACCGCGATCTCGTCCGAGCCGCGCCGGCTCAGCGACGCCGAAAGTGAATGGCCGTTAACATCCACTTCCGCGGCGCCGGCCAGGCCGCGCACCCGGACGTCCACGGCGTCGCCCTGGGACTCCAGCCGGTAGCCGGTCCACGCGTGCTCGCCGATCCGCCAGCCGTCCGCCACGTCCCAGGGATCGCCGCGCTCGGCACCGCGTTCCGTCCGGGAGTGGAAGAGCAGCGCGGCGGCCACGAGCGCGTCCAGCGGCAGCGGCTCCCCGCTCAGGCCGCCCTCCGGCCCCTCCTCCCGGAGCAGGCGCTCGACCAGCCCGGTGTCCAGGTGCCCGGCGGCGACCTCGGGCCGCGCGACCAGCCCGCGCAGGAACCCGATGTTGGTCGTCACCCCGAGGATCGCTGTCGAGGCCAGCGCCCGGTCGAGCGCCCGCAGCGCCCCCGCCCGGTCGGGCGCCCAGGCCACGACCTTCGACAACATCGGGTCGTAGTCGCCGCCCACCGTCGTGCCCTCGGCCAGCCCCGAGTCGACGCGTACGGCGCGGCCCTCCCGGGGCTCGCGCAGCGCCAGGACCCGCCCGCCGGTGGGCAGGAAGCCCCGCGCCGGGTCCTCGGCGTACACGCGGGCCTCGACGGCGTGGCCGGTCAGGCGCACGTCGTCCTGGCCGAACGGCAGCGGCTCGCCCGCGGCGATCCGCAGCTGCAGCTCGACGAGGTCGAGCCCGGTCACCATCTCGGTCACGGGGTGCTCGACCTGGAGCCGGGTGTTCATCTCCATGAAGTGGTACGGCGGCCCCGCCTCGGGCGTGCCGGCGTCCGCCCACCCGGCGCCCTGGACGATGAACTCCACCGTGCCCGCGCCTACGTAGCCGACCGCCCGCGCCGCCTCGACCGCGGCGGCGCCCATCCGGGCCCGCGTCGCGGGGTCGAGCAGCGGCGAGGGGGCCTCCTCGACGATCTTCTGATGCCGCCGCTGGAGGCTGCACTCGCGCTCGCCCAGGTGGACGGCGTTCCCGTGCGCGTCGGCCATGACCTGGATCTCGATGTGCCGGGGGTTCGCGACGAACCGCTCGACCAGCAGCGTGCCGTCCCCGAACGCGGCGAGCGCCGTACGGCGGGCCGACGCGATCGCCTCGGGCAGCTCGTCCGCCGACCGCACCAGGACCATGCCCTTGCCGCCGCCGCCCGCGGACGGCTTGATCAGCACGGGGAAGCCGATGGCGCGGGCGGCCCCGGCGAGGTCGTCGGCGGGCTCGGCGCCTCCGGGGACGACCGGCACGCCCGCCGCCGCGACCGTGGCCTTGGCCCGGATCTTGTCGCCCATCGCCTCGATCGCCTCCGGCGGCGGGCCGACGAAGACCAGGCCGGCCTCCGCGCACCGCCGGGCGAACGCCCCGCTCTCCGCGAGGAACCCGTAGCCCGGGTGGACGGCCTCCGCGCCCGTGCTGAGCGCGGCGGCGACCACCCCCTCGACGTCGAGGTAGCCGCCCGGAAGCCGGACGGCCAGGTCGGCCTCGCGTACGTGCCGGGCGTCCCGGTCCGCGTCGCTGTACACGGCGATCGGGCGCACGCCCATCGCCCGCAGCGTACGGATGATCCTGACCGCGATCTCGCCGCGGTTGGCGATCAGCACGGAGCCGAACACGCCGTCACCTCCTCTCCACGGTCACGCCGCTCACATCCGGAAGACGCCGTACCCGACCGGGTCGAGCGGGGCTCCGGCCGCCGCCGACAGGGCCAGGCCGAGGACGGTTCGGGTGTCCACGGGGTCGATCACCCCGTCGTCCCACAGCCTCGCGGTCGAGTAGTAGGGGTTTCCCTGGTGCTCGTACTGGGCGCGGATGGCGTCCTGATCCGCGCTCCCCACCGTGGTCAGCACGTTCGCGGCCTGCTCGCCGCCCATGACCGAGATGCGGGCGTTCGGCCACATCCACAGGAAGCGCGGCGAGTACGCCCGCCCGGCCATGGCGTAGTTGCCCGCGCCGAACGACCCGCCGATGATCACCGTGAACTTGGGCACCCGCGCGCAGGCGACGGCGGTGACCATCTTGGCCCCGTGCTTGGCGATGCCGCCCGCCTCGTACGCCCGTCCGACCATGAACCCGCTGATGTTCTGCAGGAACACCAGCGGGATCGACCTGCGGTCGCACAGCTCGATGAAGTGCGCGCCCTTCAGCGCCGACTCCGAGAAGAGGATGCCGTTGTTGGCGACGATCCCCACCGGATGGCCGTGGATGCGCGCGAACCCCGTGACCAGGGTCGGGCCGTACTCCGCCTTGAACTCCAGGAACCGGCTGCCGTCCACGACGCGGGCGACGACCTCGCGCACGTCGTACGGCGTGCGCGTGTCCTGCGGCACGATGCCGTACAGCTCGCGCGGGTCGTACGCGGGCGGCTCGGACGGGACGGTCTGCCAGGACCGCGCCGTGCGCGGCGGCAGCGTGGCCACGATGTCGCGGACGATGCGCAGCGCGTGGGCGTCGTCCTCGGCGAGGTGGTCGGTCACGCCGCTGGTCCTGGCGTGGACCTCGCCGCCGCCGAGCTCCTCGGCGGTGACGGTCTCGCCGGTCGCCGCCTTCACCAGCGGCGGCCCGCCCAGGAAGATCGTGCCCTGGTTCCTGACGATCACGGCCTCGTCGCTCATCGCCGGGACGTACGCGCCGCCGGCGGTGCAGGAGCCGAGGACGGCCGCGATCTGCGCGATGCCGCGCGCGGACATGGTGGCCTGGTTGTAGAAGATCCGTCCGAAGTGCTCGCGGTCGGGGAACACCTCGTCCTGTTTGGGCAGGAACGCGCCGCCCGAGTCGACGAGGTAGACGCACGGCAGGTGGTTGTCGAGGGCGACCTCCTGGGCCCGCAGGTGCTTCTTGACGGTGAGCGGGTAGTACGTGCCGCCCTTCACCGTGGCGTCGTTGGCGACCACGACCACCTCGCGGCCGGACACCCGGCCGATGCCGGTGATGATGCCGGCCGCGGGCGCCTGCCCGTCGTAGAGGCCGTCGGCCGCGAGCGGCGACAGCTCCAGGAACCTGCCGCCCGGGTCGAGCAGCGCGTCCACCCGGTCTCTGGGCAGCAGCTTGCCCCGGGCGACGTGCCGCTCCCTGGAACGCGGCGGCCCGCCCTCCGCGGCGGCGGCCAGCCGCTGCCGCAGCTCGGCGGCCGACCGCTCGCCCGCCTCCGCGTTCCGCTTGTACGGCTCGCCGCCCGGATCACAGGCGCTGCGCAGCACCGGCCACGGGTTCGGCTCCATGCCGTCCACCTCCGGCAAGTTAATGGTCGCTAACACCATCCGCGATGTTAGTCACCATTAACCGTGCTCGTCTACCATTGCGTCGCATGACGGCTCCTCGTACCCCTACCCGCAACCGGCGCGCCGAGATACTCCGGGCGGCGGCCGAGCTGTTCGCGGCACGCGGGTTCCACGGGGTGTCCATCGAGGACATCGGCTCCGCCGTCGGCGTCTCCGGGCCCGCGATCTACCGCCACTTCAGCGGCAAGGAGGCGCTTCTCAGCGAGATCCTGCTCGACATCAGCGAGCGGCTGCGCGAGCAGGGCGCCCGCCTGGTCACCGCGCCGGACGCCCCCGCCGCCGGCGCGTACGCGCGGGCCGCGCTGGACGCGCTGCTGCGCGGGCACATCGACTTCGCACTGGCGAACCCGGCGCTGATCCGGGTGCACGAGCGTGAGCTGGACAACATGCCGGAGCCGGACCGCCGCCGCGTCCGACGCCTCCAGCGGCTGTACGTCGAGGAGTGGGTGACGGTGCTGAGCGAGCTGTATCCCGCCTGTCCCCCGGCGCGGCTGCGCGCCGCGACCCACGCGGTCTTCGGGCTGCTCAACTCGACGCCGCGCAGCGCGGGCGAGTTGCCGCCGGAGGCCATGGCCCCGCTGCTGCACGGGATGGCGGTCGCCTCCCTGGACGTACTGGCCTGACCGCGCGCCTGGACGTACTGGCCTGACCGCGCGGCCGGGAGGCCAGCCGGACTCAGGCGAGGAGCTTGCGGGCGGCCTGCTCGATGTCGGCCTCCGACAGCAGCACCGTGTCGGCGGCGGCGCCCAGCGGGATGAAACTGTCCTGGGAGGCCACCCGCGCGATCTGCCCGGTGAAGCCGCCCTCGACCAGCGCGGTGATCACGCTCTCGGACACGCCGCCGCTGCGCCGGGTCTCGTCGGCGACCAGCACCTTGCCGGTCAGCTCGGCCGCGCGGAGCAGGTCCTCCACCGGGAGCGGGGACAACCAGCGCAGGTCGAGCACCCGGCAGCCCATCCCCTCGGCGGTGAGCCTGACCGCCGCACGCAGGCTCATCCGCACCCCGTTGCCGAAGGTGACGATCGTCAGGTCGCGGCCGTCGCCGTACGAGCGGGCCCGGCCGATCGGGACGTGCGTCTCCGCCCAGCGGGCCGGCGGCGCGTACGGCGCGAGCCAGCCGTCGTCGCCCTCCTCCAACAGGTCGCGCGTGTGGTAGAGGGCGATGGGTTCGAGGAAGACGCAGACCCGGCCGTCGGCGCGGGCTGCGGCGAGGCAGGTGCGCAGCATGGACGCGGCGTCGTCCGGCCGCGCGGGCGAGGCCACGACCACGCCGGGGATGTCGCGCAGCGCCGCGACCGAGTTGTCGTTGTGGAAGTGGCCGCCGAACCCCTTCTGGTAGGCGTATCCGGGGACGCGGACGACCATCGGGTTGCGGTAGGCGCCCCGCGAGAAGAACTGCAGCGACGACGCCTCGCCGCGGATCTGGTCCAGCGCGTTGTGCAGGTAGGCGAGGTACTGGATCTCGGGCACCGGGAGCAGGCCCGACACGCCCGCACCGAGGGCCAGCCCGAGGATGGACTGCTCGTCCAGCAGCGTGTCGAAGACCCGCTCCGCGCCGAACTTGCGCAGCAGGCCCCGGCTGACGCCGTACACGCCGCCCTTCCTGGCGACGTCCTCGCCGAACAGCAGGACGCCGGGATCGAGCGCCATCGCGTCGGCGAGCGTCCGGTTGATCGCCTGGGCGAGCGTGATCGGCCCCTCCCCCTCGGGCGGCGTGCCGAAGACCCGTTCCCGTACGGCGAGGGCCGCGGACCTGGCGGCCTCGGCGGCCACCTTCTGCGGGCGGGCGGGGGCGAGCGGGGCCATCACCTCGGTCGCGGAGGTGAGGCGGGGCCGCCGCGTGCACTCCATCGCGAGCTTGAGCACGTGCTCGCGCTCGGCCTCGTAGCGCGCGATCAGCTCGTCGGGCTCGGCCAGGCCGGCCTCGACGAGCAGCCGCGCCGTGCCGAGGAGCGGGTCGTGCTCCAGGTCCGCGGCGATCTCCTTGCGGGTCCGGTACGCGATCTCGACGTCGGAGCCGGCGTGCCCCATCAGGCGCACCGTGCGGATGTGCAGGAACGCGGGGGCGCGGGTGGCGCGCACGTGGTCGGCGGCGGCGCGGGCCACGTCATGGATGTCGGCGAGGTCGCATCCGTCGGCGTGGAAGTATTCGAGCAGCGGGTGCCGGGCCGCCTCGACCCAGCCCTGCGGGGTCCGCACGCTGATCCCGAGCCCGTTGTCCTCGCAGACGAACAACACCGGGAGCTGGAGCCCCCGGTACGCGCCGTAGGCGGCGGTGTTGAGCCCGCTCAGCGCGGACGCGTGGTTGACGGTGGCGTCGCCGAAGCTGCACACCGCGATCGCGTCGGCGGGCCAGTGCGACGGCGCGCCGAGGAGCCTGGCGCGGTCGATCGCGAACCCGACGCCGACCGCGCGCGGCAGATGGCTGGCGATCGTGGACGTCTGGGGGATCACCGCGAGGTCCGGATGGCCGAAGACCTTGTGCCTGCCTCCGGCGACGGGCTCCTCGGTGGAGGCGCTGAGCCCGAGGAGCACGTCGCGCAGCCCCTCCTCGGGCAGCCGGCCCGCCTGTGCGGAGCGTTCGAGGTAGAACGCGCCCGAACGGTAGTGCAGCAGCGCCGGGTCGGTCGGGCGCAGCGCGGCGGCGACGGCCGCGTTGCCCTCGTGCCCCGAGGAGCCGATCGTGTAGAAGCCCTCGTTCCGCTCGCGCAGCACCCGCGCGGCGACGTCCAGGAGCCGGCTGCCGAGCTGGACCTCGAACAGCTCCCTGCACCGCCTGCCCGTCAACGTCGTGCCCGGCCGTACGGGCTGGGCGGGGTCGATGGAGGTTCCGGGGCTCAGGGCGCCCACAGCCTCGATGAAATGGGTCTCAACAGTGTCGCGGGGCACAAGGCCGATTATGGCTCCAGGACACCCGCGCCGTCCGCAACAGCGGTGACTATGTTGACGTCTTGTTGTCGGAACCGCCCGAACGACACCAATCGATAACGAGTCGCGCTGGTGACTCAACCATCCACAAGGGTTGACCGTCTACTGGTAAAGGAATGACGTGGCACCCTCAAAGCCGCGTTCAACCCACCGGGGAAGGATGGTTCACCCGAGATGTTGAAACGCATCAGCGCCGTAGCCGCGGCGCTGGCGATCGGCGGCGTGGCGTTCGTCGCCGCGCCGGCCGGCGCGACCGCGGCACCCGCGGCGCCCACCGCGCTCCAGGCGTCACCCGACCCCGTCGTCGTGAGCGACGGCGGGGGCAGGACCGCGACGTTCGGCTTCACCGCCGGCGAGGGCACGGGCTCAGCCAGGCTCGTGGACCCCAGCGGCAAGAACGTCCCCCTCACCGTGAGCGGCGGGCCCGCCTACACCGCGAGCTACACGTTCAAGTTCAGCGACGAGCCGGGCGCCTGGAAGCTGGTGGCCGCGGCCACCAAGGACGGCGCCACCGCCGAGTCCAGCCGGGCGTTCTCCGTCCACTGGATCACCGACCTGGACTTCTCCGCCTCTCCCGACGTCGTCGACCGGGGCGGGCGGGTCTGGCTGAGCGGCGCCCTGAAGTACAGGGAGGGCGGCGCCTGGAAGGCCTACGACAAGCAGTCCGTCCGCATCGCCTTCAAGCCGGTCGGCGGCTCGTACGGCACGGTCAGGACGGTCACCACCGACGGCTACGGCCGGTTCCGGGTCGCGCAGAACGTGGACAGGTCCGGCTGGTGGCGGGCCGAGTACGCCGGCTCCGCCGAGACGGAGGGCACGGTCAGCGACAGCGACCGCGTCGACGTCAGGGAGCGGGCGCGCACGTCCCGCGTCTCGTTCGACGCCTCTCCCGAGCCGGTGAACGTGGGCGGCACGCTGCGCCTGCGCGGCAAGGTCGAGGCGGGCGCGTGGAGGAGCTGGGACCCGGTCCGGGGCGCCAAGGTCGACCTGCTGTTCAAGGCCGACGGCTCCTACTCCTGGCGGCGGGTGACCTCGGCGTGGACCGGCCGTGACGGCGGGTTCGCCGCCGACGTGACCGCGAACGCGTCCGGCTGGTGGCGGGCCGAGTACGCCGGGCGGTCCGGCCTGCGCGGCTCGTACGCGGACGACCACGTCGAGGTCGTGCGGCCCCAGCCGCAGCCCCCGGCCTCGCTGGACACCCGCGTGATCTCGTTCGACGCCTACCCCGAGCCCGTGCGGTACGGCAGGTACCTCTCCTTCAAGGGCAAGCTGCAGGCGTGGGACGGCCACTGGACCGGATACGGCCACCAGAAGGTGACCGTGTGGTTCAAGACGAAGCACGGCTCCTGGAAGTACGTGAAGAGCACCTGGACCAACGGCTCCGGCAAGTTCTGGACCAAGACCAAGGCGACGAGGTCCGGCTACTGGAAGGTCGTCTTCGCCGGCAACGACGAGGCCGACGGCTCCTCCAGCGCCAGGGACTGGGTCCGCGTCAGGCGCTGACGTCCGCGCTCTGATCGTCCGGTCTCCCGGATGACGCGGCGG
>NZ_BBYM01000014.1:19263-23289 GCF_001570405.1 Microtetraspora niveoalba
GCCCGGGGCGGCGACGCCCCGGGCCGCCATACTTTCCAGGACATTCCTTCCGGGGCGGCGACCCCCCGGGCCGCCGTGCTCTCCAGGACGTTCCTTCCGGGGGCTCAGAGCCAGTCGCGGCGTTTGAAGACCAGGTAGAGGGTGACGCAGACCAGGGCCATCAGGGCCACCGCGAACGGGTAGCCGAACAGCCAGTGCAACTCGGGCATGTGGTCGAAGTTCATGCCGTAGATCGTGCCGACCAACGTGGGCGCGAACAGGATGGCCGCCCAGGCGGAGATCTTCTTCACCTCGTCGCCCTGCGCGATGCTCGCCGCGGTGAGCTTGGTCATCTCCTCGTTCTGGGCCTGGCTGACCAGGGTCGAGTTGACGATGAGGATGTCCTGGAGCATCTGCCGGAACGCCGAGACGCGCTCGGTGACCGTGATGGCGTGGTCGGCCACGTCCCGCAGATAACGCTGGAGCTCCTCGTCCACGCCGTACTTCGGGGACGCGGCGATGAAGCCGTCCAGCATCGCGACCAGCGGCGTGGTCGCCCGCTGGAACTCGATCACCTCGCGGGACAGCGCGTAGATTCGCCGGGGCGCCGCCGGGTCGCCGCCGAAGACCTGCACCTCGATCTCGTCGATGTCGTTCTGCAGGCCCGCGACGACCGGCGCGTAGCCGTCCACGACCGCGTCGAGTATCGCGTACAGCACGGCCTGCGGGCCCTTCCTGAGCAGGTCGGGGTCGGACTCCATGCGGCCGCGCACCTTCGACAGGTCCGGCGCCTCGCTGTGCCGTACGGTGAGGACGAAGTCGGGGCCGACGAAGACGTGCAACTCGCCGAAGGCGACCTTCTCCGCCTTGTCGATGTACTGCGCGGCGCGGAGCACGACGAAGAGGGTGTCGTCGTAGCGGTCCGCCTTCGGCCGCTGGTGCGCGACGATCGCGTCCTCGACGGCGAGGGTGTGCAGGCCGAACTCCTCGGCGGCGGCGGTCAGCTCCCCGGCGGGCGGGCGGTACAGCCCTATCCACGCCATCGCGCCCGGCCGCGACCGGAGGGAGGCGATGGCGTCGGCCAGGGAGACCGGCGAGTCGACCCGCTTGCCGTCCAGGTAGACCGCGTTGTCGACGACGCTGCCCCGCGCCGGCCACTCCACGGTCGGTGACTCGGCGGTCCGGGGGTCCATCGACTCCTCGGGGGCGGCCTCCCGCTTCGCCCGGACCAGTCCCCGCAAACTCCGCATTCGACGCTCAGCCACATATAGACCGTAGAACCTTTTCCCGGCGCGCCGGCACGGCCCCGTCCCACCCTCCTCCGGGCGTGCCCGGCGCGGTCTCTCCCGAACGCGCAGGTCGTGACCGTCCGGCCCCCGGCCGCGTGGCCGGGTTTACACCGCGGCGATCTCCCCGGCCGTACGCTGTCTCCCGGAGGTGGCCCCCCTGAAAGCACTCTGGAACCAGCTCATCGCGACGCAGGACGCGCCGCCGGCGTGGCTGATCGTCCTGGCCGGGCTCGCCGCGCTCGCCGTCGTGGCCTATCCGCCGTCGTGGCACCTGTCCCGCGGCCTGATCACCATCGCGCACGAGGGCGGCCACGCGCTGGCGGCCGTGCTGACCAGGCGCAGGCTGCACGGCATCCGGCTGCACTCCGACACCTCCGGCGTGACGCTCACCAGGGGGAACCCGCGCGGCCTCGGCATGATCATCACGGCGGGCTCCGGCTATGTCGCGCCGTCGCTGCTGGGGTTCGGCGCGGCCTGGCTCACCTCGTCCGGGCACATCACGCTGCTGCTGTGGGGCGTGCTCGCGCTGCTCGCCTGCATGCTGCTGATGATCAGGAACATGTTCGGGGTGGTCTCGCTGCTCGCCACGGGCGGGGCCGTCTTCGCGGTGTCGTGGTTCGCCCAGCCGTCGGTGCAGGCGGTCGTCGCCTACGCCGCGGTCTGGTTCCTCCTGCTCGGCGGCGTGCGGCCGATCATCGAGCTGCAGCGCAAGCGGCGGCGCGGCCGGGCGCCGGACTCCGACGCCGACCAGCTCGCCCGGCTGACCCACGTCCCGGGCACGTTCTGGGTGGCCGTGTTCCTGCTCGTCTCCGCCGCCGCCCTGGCCGCCGGGGGCTGGCTGCTCATGGATCTTCCCGCCCTGCTGCCCGCCGTGTTCGGTCCCGCCTGACCGCCGCCCGCCCCGCCGTGTCGCCGGGACCGGGGCGCATCGAGGCGGATCGAGGCGGGGAATGTCGCCGCCAAGCCGTACGGTATAGCGCGTGCCTCAGCAGACCTCACGAGAGAGACGACCCGCGCCGCGGCCCGCCCACCAGCGGGACACCCGGCGCGACCCCGGCCCGGAGGCGTTGCCCGAGACGCTGGACGCCGCGCTCACCGACGAGGCCGTGCTCGCGACGTACCGGCGGATGTTCGCCGCGCTGGCGCGCGACAGCGGCGCGGTCGTGGACGACCCCGCCCTGGTCGACATCGCCGAGACGCTCTTCGACGCGTTCGCCGAGGCCGGTGAGGAATGGCTCACCCACGAGCAGATGCGGCACGCCTGCCGGGCCCACCCGACGGACCGGTTCGAGAACCGGCTGCGCGTGCTCAAGGGGCTCGGCGCGATCCGCGAGGTCTTCCCCAAGCCCAACCAGCTCCGCTACCGGGCGTCGTTCACCAGTGTGGTCGGGCTGATGTTCATCCGCCGCATGATGGACGACGGCGGCCAGTCGGAGATGCACCGCCTGCTCGCGCTCGAGGACCTCAACGCCGCCGACCCGCGCACGACCATGGAGGAGGCCCGGCAGTCCGCGGGCAACCTCGCCCGCGCCTTCCGGTTGTGGGCGCTCGAACTGATCACCCTGACCAACGGGACGATCGAGGAGCTGCGCGAGCAGGCGCCCAAGCTCTGGGGCACCGAGGAGATCGCGCGGCGGGCGCAGAGCCTGCACGGCACGATCCTGCGCAGGTGGCCCGGCCTGGACCGCACCTGCACCGAGCTGCGGGCCGCGATCTACGCCTACAGCGACGCCTCGCGCCGCGCCGCCGGGCGGCTCGCCGACTCGGCGGGGACGACCCGCAACCTGACGCTGCTGCCCGCCGAGAGCTGGCGCACCTTCGCCCAGACCGCCTCCAAGGAGCGGCTGGCCGCCGTGCTCGACGGGTTCGTGTTCGACGCGCCCGCGCCCTGGCACGACCCCGCCGCCATCGCCACCGCGGTGGACGAGGCCCCGCGCCCGGCGCCGGTGCGGCCCGCTCCCCCGCGCTCGCCGCTCCCGGACAGCGGCCCGGTCGAGTCCGCCGACGACGGCGTCGCCGCGCTCGACCGGCTCACCGCCGTGGCGGAGTCCGTGCTCCGAGGCCGCTCGTCGGTGCCGCTGGAGGAGGTGCTGACCGGCGACTGGGCCGCCATGCGCAGGGCGCTCGCCGACCTCGCGTCCGCCGACCTGCGCCCGGAGCTGCCCTACCGGCTGCGCTGGTCCGACGCCGTCAGCGCCGATCCCGGCGGCCATCCGAGCTGGCGGACCGACGGCACGCTGGAACGGGTGCCGTCCGATGACTGAATCCCAGAGCCGGGCACCCGGCGGCGAGATGCCCGTGATGGAGGGCGCCCCCGCCTGCTCCGCGACCACCGGCTCCAAGACCGTCAGCTCCGCGACCACCGGCGTCGAGACAGTCAGCTCCGCGACCGCCGGCTCCGGGACCGCCGGCTTCGGGACCGCCGGCTCCGCCGAAGGCACCGACCCGGCGCTCGCGGCGGCGCTGGATCACGCGCGCGCCCGCGCGTACGGGCCGCTCGAGCTGCGGCTGACCGAGCCCGCCCCTCCCGGCTTCGTCCGGCTCTCCCTCGGCGACGCGGCGACGACCGCCGCGGGCCCGGCCGCCACCCGGCCCGCGCGGGGGCCGGTGACCGGGTCGCCGGCCGGGTCAATGGCCGGGGCGGCCGCCGCGCCGGTGATCGCGCTGCCCGCCTGGCCCGACGGCGCGACCCCGTCGATCCTCGACGAGTACGGCGCGGCGCCCGTCCCGGTGGAACGCTCCGGGGAGACACGGCGGG
>NZ_BBYM01000014.1:23315-192755 GCF_001570405.1 Microtetraspora niveoalba
CCGCCTGCCTGCGCGTCTGCTGGAGCGACCTGTCCGCCGAGCCGTGGCCTGGCGTGCCCGCCTCCGTCGCGGACGTGCTGGCCTGCTACCGCGCGCTGACCGGGCGCGGGGACGACATGACGCGGAGCTGGGCCGTGGGCGCGCTGCGCCGCCTGGCCGACACCGGATGGATCATCAGGTCGGGTGACGCCGTACGGCTCGGCCCCCGGTGCGCGACCTGGCCGCCGGAGGCGCACTCGGTGCTGCGCGAACTGGTCCGCCGGATGCCCGGACCGGCCGCGGACGGCCCGATGGTGCTTCCCCTGGACGGCTCCGCTCCGGCGGAAACGCCGATCCCGCCGGAGGAGCCGATCGCCGCCCCTTCCTCCGAGCCCACGCCCTCGGGAGCGCCACTCTCAGGAGCGGCGGACTCTGACCCCACGGAGGCTCGGTCAGGACCCGAGAAACCGGGATCTGCGGACTCGCGCCCCACTGAGCCGGGGGCGGCGGACTCGGGCCCCACGGCGGAGGGCCCCACGGACCTGAGATCGGCGGGCTCGGGATCGGAGCCCGCGGTCCCGGAGCGGCGGCCGGGCGGCGCCGGGCGCGACGAGACCGGCTCCGACCTCGACGGGTTGTTGTCCCCCTACGACGAACGCCGCCGGGCCGAGCTGGTCGCGGCCTTCATGGCCGTCGAGCACGCGGCCGAGCCCGTCCACGAGGCGAGGTTCGCCGCCCTGCGCGATCCCGCGCTGCGCCGTACGCTCGCGGAGATGCTGGCGCGGCGCGGCCGGACCCTCATCCAGCGCCGCGACACGTGGACCTCGGGATACGACGACGAGGTCGCGGCCCGCACCGCCCGGGCTCCCGGCGGGAGCGGAGGCGCGCGGACAGGACTGTCGGAGGGCGAGCGGGCGGTTCTCACGCTGGTGCTGGTCCACTCGGTCGCCATCCCCCGGGCCGACGGGCTGCTGTCGGAGGACACGTGGCTCTCGCCGTACCCCGTGGCGGTGGAGGAGCTGCGCCGCCGGACGCTGCTGCCGATCGGCGAGCTGGAGTCGGCCCTGCGGACGCTGCGCCAGGCGGGCCTGCTGACCCAGGTGAAGGCCGTCTCGGAGGAGGCGCCCGGCGGGTACGTGCCCGGCCCCCAGTTCCACCGGCTCACCGCGGCGGCCCGCCGCCGCCTTCAGGAGGAGCTGATCCTGGCCGCCGGGCCGCAGACGCCGCTCGCCACCGCGATCAGGGCGCGGCGGGCATGACCGGAAACGCGGGTGTGATCGGCAACGCGGGTGTGACCGGGAACGCCGTGGGCGTGGCAGGGGAAGACGAGCGAGGAAAGGAAGCAGCGGCTTGACGCAGACCGAGAACGTCGTCGGAGACCGGGTGCTGGTCGCCGTGCAGGCGATCAACATCTCCAGGTTGTCGACCCATCCGGTGCCGACAGTGCCCGGGACGCTGATCGTGGTCGCGGGCGCGGGTCCGAAGGACTCCAACGGCGCGGGCAAGTCGTCGTTCATCGCGGCGGTCACCGCGTTGCTCGGCGACGAGCAGTGGCGGTTCGCGTCCGGGGCGAAGGCCGTCTCCGAGCTGCTGTTCAACGCCGAGCTGGCCGCGCACGGCGACCAGCAGTGGGCCAGCGCCGACCACGGCTACATCGTGGGCGTGTTCGACGTGCCGTCGGCCGGGCTGCCGATCACGGTGTGGCTGCGCGTCAACCGCGAGGCGCCGTACCTGGAGATCAGGTGGACGGACGGGGTGCGCCTGGCGGCGGGCGCGTCGGAGGCCGAGCGCGTCACCCGGTCCGACGAGGTGTGGGCCCAGCTCCCGCGCGGGGCCGGGCGGCGCGACGTCGTCGCCCGCGACCTCACCCGGGTCCTGTACGGCGACCGCGTCCGGTGCGTGTCGTTCCTGTCCACGTCGGTGCGCAGCAAGGTCGCGACGAACCTGCTGTCCCAGCCGCTCAACGAGATCTCCCCTGAGCGGATCTTCGAGGCGATCGCGGCGCTCACCGGGCTGGACGCCGAGCTGGACCAGGAGCGCGAGGCCCGGCGGGACGAGCACGCCAAGCGGGTCAGGGCGGCCGAGGCGGCCGACCGGCTGCGCGAGTTCGAGGCCGAGTCGGAGCGGCTGATCGCCGCCTTCGACCGGCGCGACCGGGCGCGCGTCGAACTCGCGGGCGCGCTGCACTGCTGGCGGGGGCGGCTGGCCCGGCGGCTGGTGGACGCCGCCGCGCGGGACGAGCTGCTGGAGACCGAGCTGGCCACCTGCCAGGAGGCGGGCGAGTCGGCGGCGGACGCGATCGCCGCGCTGCGCGAGGAGATCGCCACGCTGAAGGACGACTCGCTCGACCGCGCGCTCGCCGCCGCCCGCCGCGAGCTGGCCGGGACCCAGGCGCGGGCGGCCAAGCTCGAGGCCGACCGGGCGGTGGCCCAGAGCACCGCCGACAGGCTCAGGGCGCAGATGCCCGCGCTGGAGGATCTGCGGCGGCAGGCCGATGGGCGGGACGTGGCCGCCGCCGAGCGGGAGACCGCCGAGGCGCGCGGCCGGGTGGACGAGGCGCTCAAGGCACTGGGCGTGGCCGACCGGGAGGCCGAGACCGCGCAGGCGGCCCTCGACGACGTGGAGAACGGTCCCGCCGCCGCCCAGCTCGCGGCCCTGGCCGCGCGGGGCGTCGCCGCCACCGGCCTGCTCGACGCGATCGACGTCGCCGAGCAGGCGCGGGACGCGTCCACCGCCGGGAGTTCAGCAGGAGGCGCGGCGGGGGGCGCGGTGAGCCCGGCCGCCGATCCGGCCACGGGGCCGGGGGTGGGGGTGGCCGCGGCGCCCGCGTACGGCCCGGCCGCGGCGCCCGCGTACGTCCCGCTCGCCGCCGGGGGCTGGCCGCACGAGCACGCGGTGATCGTGGACGGCGGCGACCTGGCCGCGGCGGCGGAGGCGCTGGCCGGTCTGCCCGGGTCCGTGCTGGTCGCCTCCACGGGGGTCACGGTCGTCGGCGCGTTCGAGAGCGCGGTGACGGGGCGGGAGGCCCGGGTCAAGGCCGCCGAGCAGCGGCTGAACCGGGCCCGCGACGCGCAGGAGCGGGCCGCGGCGGCGGTGCGGCGGGCGGAGGCCGAGATGGCGGAGGCGGCCCGCCGCGCGGAGGGAGCCCGGGCGGCGGTCCGCCTGGAGGAGGTGCGCACCCGGCTGGAGGCCCAGCGGGAGCTGCTGGCCACGCTGCATGCGGCGGCGTCCGAGCTGGCCCCGGCGCTCGACGCGTCCGAGGAGAGCGTGAGCGCGCTCGACTTCCGGGCGCGCACCCGGGACATGGAGATCGAGCGGCTGGAGGGCCGCCGGGCGCGCTTCGAGGCGGACCGCGACCGGGCCCGGGAGCAGGCCGCCCGGACGGCGGCCGAGCGTCTGGCGCTCGACCTCGACGGGCTGGCCGCCGAGTGGGGCGGCTCGGTCGAGGAGGCCCGCAAGTGGCTCTCCGAGGAGGAGCCGCTGTCCGCCGACGAGTGGTGGCGCGGGGCCGAGCGGCATCTCGACGCCGCCCTGCGCGGCGGTTTCGGCGACGCCGCCGAGACCGGCGACGAGATGCCGGAGGAGCTCGCGTTCCTCGTCAACGAGCGGCGCGGCGGGCGGGCCGCCGACGAGTTGGCGACGTTCCCGGCGGTGTGCGCGGCGCTCGGCGCGTACCTGCGCGGCCAGGAGGAGTACGAACGCCACCGCCGCCAGCAGATCGAGACCCAGCTCTCCTCGCGCCGCCGTGACCTGGAGACGGCGACCCGGGGGGCCGAGGACGCGGCGCAGTCCACGGCCGTGCACCGGGCGGCCCTCACCGAGGCGATCAGGACCCGCCTGGCCCGGGTGGCCGACGAGTTCGAGAAGCTCGACGTGGGTTACGGCGGCTACGGCGCGACGCTGGACTTCCCGGTGCCGGCCGCGCCCGCCGACCCCGAGCAGCGCTGGTCGTGGCGGGTCGTGCCGAAGTGGCGGCGGGGCGACGGCCAGGGGTTCGTGCCGTACAACCGGCGGGCCAACACGGCGCTGATGGACGAGAAGGCGGTCAAGCTCGTCTGCGCCGCCGCGATCGCCTCCTCCGGAGGCGGCCACCTGACGCTGGTGCTGGACGAGCTCGGCCGCAACCTCGGCAAGGAGCACCGCAGGGAGGCGGTCGCGCTGTTCCGCAGGATCGGCGAGACGCACGGCATCACGGTCATCGGCGCCCTGCAGGACGACATGGAGCCCTACGCCATCGACGCCTGCGGGCAGTACGTGAAGCTGCGCCGCTCGTCGGACGCCATGCCGTACAACGAGCCGCCGGTGATCGTGGGGCACGACCGGCACGCCGAGCGGGTGCGGATGCTCGCGGACTGGGTCGCCCGTCCGCGAGCGGCGGCGGCGCCGAACCCCGAGGGCGCCGCCGCGCCGTAGCCCGTGAGGGCCGTCAGGACATCTCCGCGAAGTCGGTCTCGGTGGTGCCGATCGTCTGCGCCACCGAGGGCCGCGCCGCCCTGAGGTAGCCGTACCACGCCAGCGCCGCGGCGAACGTGACGAGGAACGCGCAGATCACGAAGTTCAGCGGCCAGGCCGGCCAGGGCACGACGTTGACGTAGAAGACGTACGCCATGCCGACGACCGAGACGACCACGCAGGGCCAGATCAGCGGCACCCGGACGCCCATGCGGCGCAGGAAGATCGGCGCGGCGAGCGCGACGACGGCGTAGGCCACCATGTAGCCGAACGTGCCGTACGTGTCGACGAACACGACGATCTCCATGCCGTCCACCTTGAGGGCGAAGAGCAGCGCGGTGAGCAGCACCGCGACCGGCGCGATCGCGAGGATGGCGCGGTGCGGGGTCTGCTGGGTCCGGTGCGTACGGCCGAGCGCGGCGGGCAGCACGCCCTCCTTGCCCATCACGAAGGCGATGCGGCCGAGCACGTTGATCGGCGCGACCACGACGGCGAAGAACGACGCCGTGATGCCGAGGCTGAGCACCGGGCGGAACCAGCCGGGCATGCCGACGGCCACCGCCAGCTCGTCCAGCGGGTTGCCGCTCGCGCCGAGGTCGCCGAGCGCGCGGTAGCCGGTGACCTGGGTGTAGGAGGCGAAGATGTAGAGCAGGCCGACGCCGGCGGCGCTCCACATGATGGCCCTCGGGATGGCCTTGAACGGGTTGCGCGCCTCGCGGCCGAGCGCGTCGGAGCTGGAGAAGCCGACGAAGCCGAGGATGGCCAGCACCATGCCGACCGCGATGCCGTGCGGGGTGGCGCCGCTGAGCGAGAACTGGTCGGCGTCGAAGACGGGGCCGCCGCCGGCGACCAGCACGATCACCAGCATGATGGTGATGATCGCGATGGAGAGGACCTCCAGGATCAGCGAGATCCTCGCCGACATGCGGATGCCCCACACGGTGAACAGGATGGCGAGCCCGCCGATCACCACCGCGAGCAGGACGTTCCACGCCGTGTTGTCGATCGTCAGCCCGATCCCGGACAGGAAGGCGTTGAAGTGGTAGACGGCGCCGGCCAGGGAGCCGGACGCGATGCCGAAGCAGCCGATGATCAGCGTGACTCCGGTGACGTACGCGCCGAGGGGGCCGAGCCCCTGGGCCGCGTAGTTGTAGAGGGAGCCGGCCGACGCGCGGCGCTTGGCGAACTGGGAGATGCAGTAGCCGACGGCGAGGATCACGACCGTGGCCAGGGCGAACGACAACCACGTGGCGTTCCCCGAGCTGGCGAAGATCCCGGCCACCGAGAAGGCGATGACGGCGCTGGGGGCGATGTTGGCGATGGCCTGGGCGACGACCTCGCCGCCCGACATCGCCCCTCGCCGCAACCCGTGCTCGGCCGGCGAGGTGGGGACGCTGGTCTGGGTCATTGGGGAGTTCCTTACGGGATCAGGAGGGTGCGCAACGCCTCGCCGCTGGCGAGGGCGTCCAGGGCGGGGCCGGCCTCGTCCAGGGAGGTGCGGCGGCTGACGAGCTGGTCGAGCTGGAGGTGGCCGTCCATGTAGCGGTCGACCAGCGCGGGGATGTCGATGGCGGGGCGCACGCTGCCGTAGTTGGAGCCGAGGATCCGCTGGTCCGCCTCGGCGAGCACGAGGGGGTCGAACCGGGCGAGGGTGCCCTTGGGCGGCAGCCCGACCGCGACGGCCGCGCCGCCCAGGCCGAGCATCCGCACCGCCGACTCGAGCGTGGCCTGGTGGCCGACCGCGTCGAAGGCGTAGTCCACGCCGTCGGGCAGCAGGTCGCGCAGCGCCTCGGACACGTCGATGCCGGCGCCGGAGATCTGGTCGGTCGCGCCGAGCGTGGCGGCGAGCGCGGTCTTCTCCGCGCGGGTGTCGATCGCGATGATCCGCTCGGCTCCGGCGAGCTTGGCGCCCTGGACGACGGAGAGCCCGACGCCGCCGCAGCCGATGACCGCGACCGTGCTGCCGGGCAGGACGGCGGCGGTGTTCGTCACCGCGCCGACTCCGGTGGCGACGGCGCAGCCGACCAGCGCCACGGTGTCGAGCGGCGCGTCCTCGCGGATCTTGACCGCGCCCGACGCCGGGACCACGGCCTCCTCGGCGAACGACGACACGCCGAGGTAGTGGTAGAGCCGCTCGCCGCCCCGGCTGAGCCGGCTGGTGCCGTCCTGGAGCACGCCGCCGGGGGCGACGACGGTGGCGGCGACCTGGCAGCGGGCCTCGTGCCCGCTGCGGCAGTAGCGGCACTGGCCGCAGGGGGCAACCCAGGAGAGGACGACGTGGTCGCCCTCGGCGAGGCTGGTCACGCCGGGGCCGAGCGCGGTCACGACGCCGGAGCCCTCGTGGCCCATGACGAGCGGCAGCGGCACGTCCCACTCCCCGCGGCGTACGTGCAGGTCCGATCCGCAGACCCCGGCCGCGGCGATCTTGACGCGGACCTCGCCGGGGCCGGGCGCGGCCAACTCGACCTGCTCGATCGTGACGGGCCTGTCGGGTGCTTCGAATACCGCGGCGCGCATACCGCCCCTTCCCCTCGTCCGGGAACAGCGCAGCCGTCACCCGGTGTTACTGGAACGGGGTCCAGGGTAGGTTTGTCGGTTTTCTTCCCGCATGTAGCCAAATGTCCATTGAGCTGCGCCAAGGACGCCGATCCGATATGTCCCCCCGCGCCCGGCCTCGTGCCACGGTGACCCGACGTCGATCCGCGTACGGCCCGGTGGCCCGTCCCCGCCGTACGTTCGCGCCGCCGACGGCCCCCGGACGGCCGCTCGGACCGCGGGGAGAGGTGCGTCAGAAGAGAGGGAGTGCGTCCGTGCTGGAGACAGTGGGCGATGTCGCGCAACGGTTCCGGTTGCGCGTGCCGACCGGCTCGACCGGCCTGGACCGCCCCATCCGGTGGACGCACATCTCGGAGCTGGCCGACCCGACCCCGTGGCTGCGCGGCGGTGAGATGCTCCTCACCCTCGGACTCCAGCTCGACCGGCCGGCCCCGCCCGAGGCGCTCACGGCGTACGCCGCGCGGCTGGCCGAGGCGGGGGTCGCCGCCCTCGGCTTCGGCGTCGGCGTCCGGCACACCTCCGTGCCCGAGGCCCTGGTGTCCGCGGCGGTCGCGCACGACCTGGCGGTGCTGGAGATCCCCGGCGGCGTCGCCTTCCAGGACATCACCTACCAGCTCAACGGCGACCTGCTGCGCACCGGCGCCGCCGAGTCGCGGCTGATCGCCGAGGGCGTCTCCAGCATGACCAAGGTCGCGCGCAGCGCCGGGCCGGAGGGCATCGTCGCCACCCTCGCCACCCGGATCGACAGCTGGGCGGTGCTCATGGACCGGCGCGGGAAGACGCACGCCGCGGTCGGCGCGGCCCGGGTGCACCTCGACGACGCCCGCGCCGCCGCGCTCGGCCAGCGGTCCCGCATCCGCCACCCCGGTCTGACCGTGTACGGCGTCGGCGACCCGGTGCGCCCGCGCGCCCACCTGGTCGTCGCCCCGCGCCCCGACCGGATCACCCTCACCAGGGAGCTGGCCCAGCACGCCGCCCTGCTGATCGACCTGGCGCTCAACCCGCTGAGCGGTGGCGACACCTGGGCCCTGGCCCGGGCCGACGCCGTGGACGCCCTGATGTCCGGCGACGCCGCGCTCGTGTCGCGCGTCTCGGCCCGGTGGAACCTCCTCGCCGGGAACGTCGCCGTCGCGCTGCTGCGCTCCCGGTCGAGGGCCGTACCGCTGGAGGACACCGTGCTGGAGTGGTGCGCGGAACTGGATCTCCCGCCGCTGGTCAGCTCCGAGTCGTCCCTGATCGCGGTCATCCTGCCCGAGGACGAGCTGGGCCGGTGGAGCGCCCGGGTGTGCGACGCCGTCGAGCGCGAGGGCGTCCCGGCCCGCTGCGGCGTGGGAACCGCCCAGCCGCCGTCCGCGTCCCTGCTCAGCCGGCGGCAGGCGGAGCAGGCGCTGGAGGTGGCGGTCGCCGACGCCCGGCCGGTCGTCGAGTTCGCCGGGCTGCCCACCCAGCGGCTGGTGCTCCAGCATCTCGACCCGGCGGCCCGCGCCGCGCTCACCTCGCCGCTGCTGCCGCTCCTGGAGAACGACTCCACCCGGATTCTGCTCCGGTCGTTGCGGGTGTTCCTCAGCGAGAACAACAACTGGGAGGCGGCGTCCTCCCAGCTCGGCATCCACCGGCACACCCTCCGCCAGCGGATGGGGCGCGTCGAGGAGCTGACCGGCCTGTCGGTCGGCGTCACCGAGGACCGGGTCATCGCCTGGCTGGCCCTGCAGGCCCTCCAGGCCGACGCCGCCCCCTGACCCCGGCCCGGCCACCACCGCGCACCGGGTCCCCGGGGGCAGGCCGGAGCGCCTGACGAATGCCACCCGCCGCGCGCCCTCCGCCCCTTGGAGATCCGGGAGCGGGGCGGGCGGGGTCAGACCATGGCGAGGGTGGAGCCGCCGCGGCCCTTGCGCACCCGGATCTGGGCGGGGACGCGGGTGCGCAGCTCGGCCACGTGGCTGACGATGCCGACCGCCCGGCCGCCTTCGCGCAGGCCGTCCAGGATGTCCAGGACGTCGTCGAGCGTGTCCTCGTCGAGCGTGCCGAACCCCTCGTCCACGAACAGGGTGCCGATCTCGGGGCCGCCCGCCTCCTGCGTCACGACGTCGGCGAGGCCGAGGGCCAGCGCCAGCGACGTGATGAAGCTCTCGCCGCCGGACAGGGTCGCCGGGTCGCGGTCCACGCCGGTCCAGCCGTCGAGCACCCGCAGCCCCAGGCCGCCGCCGGACCTGCCCCGGTCGCCCGCCGCCTGCTTCAGGTTGTGCTGCAGCAGGTAGCGGCCGCCGGACATCCGGTCGAGCCGGTCGTTCGCCGCCGCCACGACCTGGCGCAGCCGCTCCCCCAGCACGTACGCCGACAGCCGGATGTGCAGGGGGTTGTCGGACGAGGTGCCCCCCGCGAGCTCGGCGAGCTTGCGGGCGAGGCGGTGCCGCTCGGCGGCCGGGCCGTAGCGCCCGTGGGCGTCCTCCAGCTCCGCGGCGAGCCCGGTGAGCTGCTCCAGCCTGCTCCCGGCGTGGTCGCGGGCCGACGTCCGGCCGGCGGCCTCCCGCTCGGCCCGCTCGTGCTCCTCCTCCAGCGCCGCGAGGTCCGGCTCGGGCTCGGCCGCCGCGGCGACCAGTTCGGGGTCGGCGAGCAGCGCCTCCACGGCGGCCTGCTCGTCCGCGAAGCGCCGGAGCCGCTCGGCCATCTCCTCGCGCTCGGCCGGGCCGCGCGCGGCGGCGCGCGCGTCGTCGAGGGTGGCGAACCCGGCCTCGGCGGCCGCGGACGACGCCTCCGCGCGGGCCGCCTCCCGCTCCCGCTCGGCCGTCGCGGACGCGCCCACCGCCTCGGCGGCGTCGTGGAGCAGCGCGGCCTCCGCGGCGAGCCGCTCCAGCCTGGCCTCCAACGACGGGTCGCCGCCGCGCGCCTCGTCGAGCAGCGCGGCCAGCCGGGCCACCTGTTCGGCGAGCTGGCCGCGCCGGGTCCGGGTCTCGGCGGCCTCCAGGTCGAGGGACCGGGAACGCTCCCCGGCCTCGGCGAGCTCGGCCGCCAGCCGCTCGGTCTCCTCCTGGATCGCGGTCCCGCCGGCCGCCGCTTCGCTCGCCTCCAGCAGCGCCCGTTCCGCCTCCGCGAGGACCGCCGCCACCGCCTCCTCGCCCGGCTCCTCGTCACAGGCGTCCGCCCCCGCCGCACGGAGGAATGCCGGATCGGCCGGTCCGCCGGCCACGGGCGCCGCGCCGGAAAGCCGGGTCCGGGTCTCGGCGACCTCGGCCCGGACCTTCTCGTACGCGAGACGGACCTCGGTCGCCCGGGCGACGGCGCCGGCCGCCGCGGCGAGCGCCAGCGCCTCCGCCGCCACGCTGTCGCGCCTGGCCCGGACGCTGCCGTCCGCTCCCCTGGCCTCCGAGACGCGGGCGGCGAGGCGGTCGCGCTCGGCCAGCAGCTCCGCCTCGCCTCTGCGGTGCCCGGCCAGCTCGCGCGCCGCCTCGTCGGCCCGCTCGCGCAGCGCCTCCGACTCCGCGGCGAGCCGTTCGGTCTCGTCGGCGGCGTCCCGCTCCCCCGCCGCGGTGTCCCGGGCGCCGGCCAGTTCGGCGTCGGCGGCGATGACCCGGGCCCGCGCCTCCTCCACGGACAGGCCGTGCGCCTGCCGGGCGACCTCGTCCAGCAGGGACGTCAGCGCGGCGACCCGGCTCTCGGCCGCCTCACGGACCTGCCGCGCGGAGTCGAAGGCGTCCTGCGCCGCCTGCTCGTCGTCGGCGGTCGGGGCGGACGCGGACGGCGCGGCGGGCGCCGGATGCTCGGCGGAGCCGCACACGGCGCACGGCTCTCCGGGAACGAGGGACCGGGCCAGCTCGGCGGCCATGCCCTCGATCCGGGCGGTCCGCACGGTGTGGAGGCGGTCGCGCGCCTCCTGGGACAGGTCCACCGCCGCCCGCCGCTCCCCCTCGGCCGCCTCCAGCTCGGCGGCCAGCGTGTCCCGCTGGGACGCGGCGTCGCACAGGTCGCGGGCCGCGCCCACGGCGGACTCCAGCGCCGGGATCCGCGCGACGGCGGCGCGGGCCAGGGCCAGCCGCCCGTCCGCCTCGGCGAGCGCGGACGGCAGCGACGCGAGGTCCGCGAGCGCGGCGGCCTCCCGTTCCGCGGCCTCCTCGATGTCGGCGCGTACCTTCGACAGCCGGGTCGCGACGCCCGCCAGCCGTTCCTCCTCTCCGGCCAGCAGTTCCAGCCTGGCCAGCTCGTCCCGCCGGGCCCGCTCCAGCGTGGCCAGCTCGTCGCGCAGGGCGCGCTCCGCCTCCGCCGCGTCGCCCGCGCCGTCCCGCGGCGTGAGCCGTACCGGCCGGAGCTCGGGGGTGTCGGGCAACGCCGCGAGGGCGTCGGTCCTGGCCCGCGCGGCGTCGGCCAGCTCGGCCTCGAGGGCGTCACGGCGGCGCACCGCGGCCAGATCGCGCTCGGCCGCGTCCCGCGCGGCCCGCAGGCCGGTGAGGCGGGCGGCGGCCAGGCGCGCCTCCGCCAGCCGCTCCTCGGCGAGGGCAAGCTCCCCGGGCAGTACGGCGAGCCGCTCCCGGAGCCCGTCCCGCAGCCCCGCCAGCTCGGCCAGCCGGGCGTCCGCCCGGACGAGCTGCGCCCGCGACTCCCTCAGCCGGGTCTCCTCGGGGAGGAGCTGCTCCAGGCGGGCCGCCTCGTCGCGGCGCTCGCGCTCCCGCTCGCGCAGCCCGGCCACGTCCGGCCATGTGCCGTCGGACGGGAGGCCCGGGGGAACGTCGGCGGGCGTGGCGGGACCCGCGCCGGCACCGGGGACGGTGAACGGCAGCGCCCTCGCCACGGCGTCCGCGGCGAGCCGCCGCGCCTTGGTCGCGGCCTCCACCCGCTGGCTCGCCTGGCGGATCAGCGGCAGCACCCGGTCCGCCCGGGCCGCCTCGTCGAGCATCGTCTCCAGGTCGGCCCGCTCGTCGGCGGCCAGCGCCAGCTCCTCGCGGCGGGCGAGCGCGGAGGCGTGCCGCCTGCGGCGCTCGGCCAGCGCCCGGCCGTCGTCCAGGCGGCCCCGGGCGGAGGCCAGCGCGGCGGCGGCCAGCGCCTGCCCCTGCCTCTCCCGCTCGACCGCGCCGGTGGCGGCCGCGAGCACGGCGGTCGACCAGCCGAGCGGGTCCTCCTCCGGCTCGGGAGGCGTCTGCGCCGGGAGGAGCGCGGCCACGGCGCTCGGGTCTTCCCCGGGGGCGGGAGGCGTCTCCGTCAGGAGAGGTCCGGCCGCGCCGCGCATCCGGTTGACGACGGAGTCGACCTCCTGCCGGAGCTCCTGCTGCTCGCGCCCGGTGCGGGTGCGGTGCTCGGCGAGCCACTTCTCGACCTCGGTGTACACCTTGACCGAGAACAGCCGTTCCAGGAGCTTGCGCCGGTCGTCCCCGTCCGCGCGCAGGAAACGGGCGAAGTCCCCCTGGGGGAGCATCGCGACCTGCCAGAACTGGTCGGCGTTCATCCCGAGGAGCTCGCCGACCAGGTGACCCGCCTCGTCGCTGCGGGTGCTGCGGGGCGTCCAGGCGCCGGACACCCCGTCCAGCTCCTCGACCAGCGCCTTGGCCTTCTCCTCCACGAAACCGGAGCCGCGGAGCTTGGGCCGCATCCAGGCGGGCGACCGCGTGATCCGGAACCGCCGGTTCCTGATCGTCGCCTCCAGCGTCACGGCGGGGCCGCGCCCGGCCGGGGCGTGGTCGCAGCGCAGGCTGCGGGCGCTGTCGCGCTGCCCGGGGACCCTGCCGTACAGGGCGTAGCAGACGGCGTCGAGCAGCGTGGTCTTCCCGGCACCGGTCGGCCCGTGGACGAGGAACAGACCGGCCTCGCCCAGCGCGTCGAAGTCGACCTCCTCCTCACCGGGGAAGGAGCCGAAGGCGATCAGCCTCAGCCGGTGCAGCCTCACGAGACCTCCCTGATCCGGCAGTCCTCCACGGCCCGCTCCAGCAGCCGTCTCTCCTCGTCGTCGGCGGGCTCTCCGCGTACGTCGCGGACGAAGTCGAGCGCCACCTCGATCTCGGCGCGCCCGGCGATCGGACGCGGAGCGGCCGCCGCCCCGGTCGCGCCGTCCGGCTCGAAGGCCAGGGCGAGCGTGTGAGGGAAGCGCACGCGCAGCCGCTCCATGGCCTCCTTGGGCCGCACCGGGTCGGTCAGGGTGACCTGCAGCCAGTGGTCCTCGCGGTCGGCGTACTTTGCGGAGGTGAGCAGGTCGTCGATGCGGCCGCGCAGGCGGGCGAGCCGCCGCGGCACCGGCGCGGGCACGAACTCGGCGCGGACCCCGCCCGCCTCCAGGTCGACCAGCCAGCACCCCTTGACGTGATCGGCCTCGGAGAACGAGTACGCCAGCGGCGACCCCGAGTAGCGCACCGTCTCGCTCATGGTCTGCCGCCCGTGCAGGTGGCCGAGCGCGACGTAGTCCACGCCCTCGAAGGCGCTCAGCGGCACGTGCGCGACACCGCCCACGGTGATGTCGCGCTCGCTGTCGCTGGCCTCCCCCCCGGTGACGAAGGCGTGGGCCAGCACGAGGGACGGCCCGCCGCGCGTCGCGGCGTCGGCCCTGATCGCGGCCATCGCGTGGCCGATCGCCGCGCCGTGGCTGCGCTCCGGCAGCTCCCACGGCCCCCTGACCAGCTCGGGCTCCAGGTACGGGATGCCGTAGAAGGCGGCGCCGCCGACCTGCACCGGCTCCCAGGCGCGGGCCGGATCGGTGCGCAGGTGCACCCGCTCCATCAGGTCGGCGCCGAACCCGAGGCGCACGGCCGAGTCGTGGTTGCCGCTGATCACCACCGTGTGGGCGCCGAGCGCGGCGAGGCGGCGCAGCGAGTCGTCGAAGAGCGCGACGGCGTCCACCGGCGGCAGGGCCCGGTCGTAGACGTCGCCCGAGACGGCCACCACGTCCACCCGCTCGGCCCGTACGGTCTCCACGAGATGGTCGACGAACGCCTCCTGGGCGGCCAGCAGGCTCTCCCTGTGGAAGGATCGGCCCAGGTGCCAGTCGGAGGTGTGCAGGACCCGCATGTCGCACGAAGCTAACAGATCCCCAAAGGCACCGTTGGTTGAGTTAGATACTGTTGCGCCGCGTTAGGCCCCCGCGCTCATCTCAGTAGATCTCCATCGGCCGTTCAGGGCGGCCGGAGGCCGTACCAGGTCCTGCTGTTTCCGCGGTTCCCCGTACGGCGGCCGGTACGGATCCTCCCCTTCCGCGAAGGTCGCGACGACGGAGCGCCACCGGTGCCCGCGCGCCGCCCCGGGAGAGCGTTCCCCTCAGGGAGATCAGCAGGAGGAATCCTGGACCGAGCCCGGCGGCTCGGCCACGATGAGGGGCATGACGGAGAAGGGATCGGCGCAGCCGCGGCCGGAGGGCGGACGAGCGCGCTTTCGCCGGGACTGGGCGGCGGCGGTGAGCGCTCTGGCGGGTGCGTTGGCCGCCGTGATCGCGCTGGTCGCCTATCTGTCGCCGCCGGAGTCGCGTCGGGAAGAAGGGGCCGGCCCGAAAGTCGCCACGCCGACCGTGCAGTCGCCGTCGCCGGATCCGGACACCTCGACTCCTCCTCCCCCTCCCCCGTCACCGTCTCCGGATCCAGAAACGGAGACGGATGAGGACCCGGCTGGGGATCCGAACCCGAGCCCGTCGCCCGAGCCCATCAGGCACGATTCGCCGTCCCCGAGCCCCGAGCGAGTCTCAGATGCCTTCCCGCCGCAGTCGTCGGTCCCGCCCGGCGGCTGCGTCGAGGCGACGACGGCGCTGAACGCATACATCCAGAACGCCGGGACCACCCGCGGCGGCCAGGCGGCCGCGGCTCAGCAGACCTACCTCGACCTGATGGGCGCGCGCCTCCACGCGGAAGGAGTGGTGGGTATGACGATCAGCCGACTGGCCGCCGAATTCCAGGAACTGGGCTTCCGGCTGAGCGGTATGACGGGCGGCGATCCCAACCAGGTGATCGCGGACATCAGAACGGACGTGGCAACGTTCAACAGACTGTGCCAACCCGGCTGATCTGACGGCACGTCGCGGCCCCGCCCGCCGTACGTGCCCGCCCATCACGGCGGATGGGCGGGCCGCGGTGGTCAGACCTGCTTGAGGAACCCGGCGTCGACGACGAAGTCCGCGCCGGTCGTGGCGGCCGAACGGGGCGAGGCGAGCAGGGCGACCACGTCGGCGACCTCCTGGGGTTCGACCAGGCGCCCGGTCGTCAGGCTCATCATCTCGGGCGCCACCCGCTCGATGACGCTGTCGCGGTCGGTTCCGGCCTGGGCGGCGATGATGTCGGCCGCGCCGCCGCTCTCCGTCCACCACGCCGTGCGCACCGGGCCCGGGGAGACGGTGTTCACCCGGATGCCCTGCGGGCCGAACTCCTCGGAAAGGGCCTTGGTCAGGTTGTTGAGGCCCGCCTTGGCGGCGTTGTAGTCGACGTTCATGGGCGCGGGCAGGCGGGCGCTCCCGGAGGAGACGTTGACGATCGAGCCGCCGCCACGGGCGAGCATCGGCGTGACGGCCGCCCGTACGGCACGCACGACCGAGAACAGGTTGAACTCGAACATCATCCGCCAGTCCTCGTCCGTGGGGGCCAGGAACGAGAAACGCGGCAGGGCGACGCCGGGCGGCGGGCCGCCCGCGTTGTTCACCAGGATGTCGAGCCCTCCGAACTCGGCGACGGCCCTGTCCACGATCCGCGCGGGCGCCTCGGGGTCCATCAGGTCGGCCGGAACGTGGACCAGGTCGCCGCCGAGGGCCTCCAGCTCGGGGCTGACCTTGCGCGAGGCGGCGACGACACGCGCCCCCTCGCTCAGGAGGGTGCGGGTGACGGCCAGGCCGATGCCCTTGGAGGCGCCGGTGACGACGGCGACCCGGCCGGAAAGCTGGAGATCCATATCGTATTCCCCTCATCGTGGGCTCCGTCCGCGGACAGCGGATGGAGCGGACGGGAGAAACGCTACGAATGATCGCGCGACCAGGGATGGCACCATTCGGACCAGCAGTTCCGGCGGAAATCGGACCGGGCGTTCCCGGGGTCCACGACCGGATGACGGGCGGGGTCAGGAGAAGCGCTCGATCGTCACGGGGATCAGCCGTTCACGGCGCATGGCCGTCCTGAGCTCGCGGAGCAGGGGCCCGAGGGCGCCGCTCGGCGGATCCCCGAGGCAGGCGGTCAGGTCGACGCACGAGGCCGCCCCCGGGCCGATCCGGCGCAGCTCCCACGTGAACACGTCGCCGGCCACCTGTGAGCGGGCCGTGCCGAGCACGCGGGCGCGCGGGTCGGCGGCGTCGGCGGTGAGCTCGATCCCCCAGACCCGTGCGAGGGGCGCGAGCCGTTCCGGGCGCGGCTCGCCGGCGAAGAGGATCCGGTAGAGGCGCTTCTCGTGGAACCCCTCGGGGATCTCCGGAGGGGTGAGCAGCAGCGGAGGCGAGCCGGGCAGGGACGCGGTGTCGCGGAAGCGGGTCCGCAGCGTCGTCTCGCCGGGCAGCTCGCCCGCCCCCAGACCTCGGTGCGCCGCGTCCGCGTCCTCCCGCGCGACCGGGACGACACGGGCGCGGAGCCCCGGGTCCGCCCGCATCGCACGGCCGAACTCCGCCGAGCTCCACCACTCGCGGTCGGCCGCGGTCCACACCGCTCCGGCCAGGCCGACCGCCGTGTGATCGTCCGCGAGCAGGAACTCCTCGACGCGGATCCCGTCCGGCCGGGCCGACGGGTCGCCGTCCCACGCCTCCGGATAGATCAGGTAGTAGTCGAGGTCGGCGCGGGCGGCGACCGGCGTCGCCTCCCCTGCCCGGCGCGGTTCAGCGGCCAATGGTCGTGTCTCCCTCATGTCCTCGCACGTCCTCGCGCCCCGGCCCCGCCGGCTGGAGGCGCGTCCCCGCCCCTCCGTCTCGTACGGCCCGGCACAGGGTCGAGGATCCCACGCGCAAAACCCGCCTCTCAGGCAACATCCGTAAATGATGGGATGACTTAGCCTGGCGATCAGCGGGCAAAGGTAAAAAGCAGGGCGCGACTGCGTACGGATTCCGTCAGTCGGGGAGCGGTGTGATGAACATCGGCCGGGGAACGCTTGCCGCGACCGTCACCGTGGTGGCGGTCGCACTCGCGATGGTCGGTTACGTGCTTTCACCTCCGTCGTTCGACCCGGCGCCGCTGCCCGTTTCCGAGGAGTTCCACTCGCTGCCGGCCCAGCCGGCCGCCGAGTTCCGTCCCATGGCCGCCGAGAGCGCGTTCAGCACCGAGCGGGTCACGGTCCAGGCGCGGGGAGAGAAGCTGACCGCCACGATCCGCGCCCCCCTCTCCCCCGGGCGGCATCCGGCGATGGTGTTCGTGCAGGGCTCCGGCTCGGGCACCGGCAGCGAGTTCACCTCGCAGGCGAGGTGGCTGGCCGAGCGGGGCGTCGTGACCGTCGCGTACGACAAGCGCACGGTGGGGTACTCCTTCCGCGACCGCGACTTCGGGCTGCTGGCCGACGACGCGCTCCGGATGATCGACCTGCTGCTGGCCAGGCCCGACGTCGACCCGGAGCGCACCGGGCTGTGGGGGGTCAGCGAGGGCGGCTGGGTGGTGCCCATCGCCGCGGCGCGCAGCACGGGCGTGCGGTACGTCGTCCTGGTGTCCTCGCCGAACGTCTCCCCGCTCCGGCAGGTCGCCTGGGCGCTGAACGAGCAGTTGCTGCGGCTGCACGCGCCGGCGGGCGCGCGTGACCTGCTGACGCGCGCCATGGGCGGCGTCGGCTTCGACTTCCTGCGCCACGACGGCGTCCCGGCGCTGTCGCGGATCACCCAGCCGGTCCTCGCGCTGTACGGCACGATGGACCCCTCGATCCCGTTCGTCGAGAGCACCAGGACGCTGACCTCGGCGCTCGCCGCGGCCGGCAACGGCGACTACACGATCAGGTTCCTCGCCGGGGCCGACCACGCGATGCGGATCAACGGCGGGCGGTTCGTGACCGACTACCTGCCGACCCTGGCGAACTGGATCAAGGGCCTGCCGGGGACGGCCCGGCAGACGCCGCCGATCGCGGGCGCGACGCCGGTCCAGCGGTTCGAGGCCAGCGACGTGCCCGCGGCTCCCTGGTACGGCGGCACGACGTTCCTGTGGCTCACGATCTGCCTGGCCGCCGTCGGCTACGTCACCGCTCCCGTCACCGAGATGGTCGTCCGGCTGCGCGGCCGGGACCTGAGGCTGGCCGCGAACGCGCGCGCGTGGTCCGGGATCCGGCGCAGGATCAGGCGGATGGCCTGGACGGGGCTCGGCCTGCTGGCCGCGGCCCTCGCGTTCATCACGCTGATCGTGCTGTTCTCGGTGAACCAGGCCGGAGCCTGGCCCGCCGTGCAGTCCGGATGGCTGGTCGTACGGCTGCTGGCGGTGCTGATGCTCGCGCAGGAGGTCGCCACGATCGCCGCCGTGATCGGCTCCCTGCGCGACGGGTGGGAGCCCACCCGCTGGCAGTCGTTCACGCTGGCCTGCGTGCTCGGAGGCACCGGGCTGCTGCTGCTCACCGCCGCCTACTTCGGGCTGTTCGCCTTCCCCTGGTGACCGTTCCCCGGGTGAGCACTCTCCCGGAGGCCGTTGCCCGGGCGACCGTGCGCCTCGTGACCGTGCTCGGGAGGGCTCGGGGGCGCTCCCGGGGCGGCGTAGGCGAGCCAGCGGTCGATCTCGGCGAGCACCCGCTCGCGCACCGGCGCGGCCGACAGCAGCAGGTCGTGCATCCCGCCGGGGACCCGCACGCACGTCACGTGCGGACCGATCCTGGTGGACCAGCGGGCGATCTGTCCGGGGTCGAGGACGACGTCGGCCGAGTGCGCCTCCGGGACGAAGTCCCGCACCCGCAGCCCGCGGTCGGAGCACAGCACCAGCACGGGCACGTCGACGCCGAGTCCGGCGTGCAGCCGCCGGTGGGCCCGGCGGATCGCCGCCAGCCACACCGCGTGCACGGGGAAGCCGCCCAGCGGCTTCCACCCCAGGTCGTACTCCCACTCCCCGCTGTGGTCGCGGTGCAGGCTCGTGCCGTACGCGGTGGCGGCGCCGAGGGGCAGCACGGCCGTCGCGGGGAGCCGGGCGAGGAGGCCGCCGAGCGCGTCCGCGGCTCCCCTGGCCAGGGCGGGCACGTTCAGGTCGAGGAACGGGCTGTTGAGGACGAGGGCGTCCGCCAGCCCGCGGCCGCGCACGCGGTCCGCCCACAGCGCGGCGATCAGGCCGCCGGTCGAGTGGGCGCTGATCACCAGCTCGTCGTGGTCGGCCCGGACGATCCGGACCGCCTCGTCGATCTCCGGGAAGTGCTCCGTGACGCTGCCGACCAGGCCCCTCGTCTGGTGCGCCAGTAGGGACCGGCCGTACTTGCGCAGGTCGAGCGCGTAGAAGCTGATCCCCTGCCTGACGTAGTGGTCGGCCACGTGGGTCTGGAAGAAATAGTCGGTGAAGCCGTGGATGTAGAGGACGGCGCGGCGGGCGCCGGCCACGAGGCGCCGTACGAGCGTGGCGACGACCTCGCCCTCGGCGTCGTGGCCCATGGGCAGCACGAGGGCCTCGTAGTCCTCGCCGAGGATGTCGGGGCCGGCGTTCACCGGGCCCCCAGCGGGCGGGGCGACCGCGGCGGAACGGCGGCTCTCTCACACCGCAACCTTCGGTAACGGCCCAGGTCAGCGACGGCGGGATGGGCATTGACCCGGTCAAATGCCCGTATCGACTCGCCACGGCGCGCGGGGGCTCCCGGGTGGCGGTGGGCTCGGGGGGCCACTGTGATCACGGCCGCATTCCTGGCCGCGCGGTTCTCGATCTCCTCGAAAGCCATGAGCCGAACTTTATTCAGTTCTGTGCGGATACGTTCCTTGGGGTGAGCACGTGCCCTTCGCCCGTCCGATATTTGACCGGTTCCGTGACCGTGAGCCGGAGCAGGCGCGAGAGCCCGTCGGCGCGGCGGCGCTGATCGGCTGGACAGCGCTGTCCGTCGTGCTGCCGGGGGCCGCGCACATACGCTCCGGGTGGAAGCGCACCGGCTACGCACTGCTCGGCGCGTACGCCGTGCTCCTGGCCGTCATGGGCGCGGTCGCGGTGAACGCGGACGCGCACCTGGCCGGCCGGGCGCTCAACTGGCTCGGTCTGATCACCGTCGTCACGGCGGCCGCCGGCGTCGCCTGGTTCGCCCTGGTGATCCACTCGTTCGTGGTGCTGCGGCCGCAGGGCCTGCCGAGGACCGCGCAGGTGCTCACCGGGCTCGTCGCGGGGACGCTGTCCGTCGCCGTCGCGCTTCCGTTCGCGCTGGCCGCCCAGTTCGTCGCCGAGTCGGAGCGGACCATCGACAAGGTGTTCGCGGCGCCCGCGGGCCCCCTGGCCCCCGTGGTGCCCGGCGGGCGGCTCGCCGCGAGCGACCCGTGGGGGGGCCGGGACCGCGTCAACGTGCTGCTGCTCGGAGGCGACTGGGGCAACGACAGGACCGGCATGCGCACCGACAGCCTGAACGTCGCGAGCGTGGACGTCCGCACCGGCAACACCGTGCTGCTCGGCCTGCCGAGGAACCTGGAGCACGTGCCGTTCCCGCCGGGCAGCCCCATGGCCCGCCGCTTCCCGACCGGGTTCACGCTCCCCGAGTACCGGCCCGGCTGGCGCGACGACCTGCTGTTCGGCGTCTGGCAGTACGCCGAGGACCATCCCGAGATCTTCGGCGGGCGCCGCCACATGGGCGCCGAGACGCTGAAGGAGACGGTCGGCTACATCCTCGGCATCCGGATCGACTGGTACACCCTCGTCAACATCTGGGGCTTCGCCAAGATCATCGACGCTCTCGGCGGGCTCGTCCTGACCGTGGACAACGACATCGTGTACGGCAAGTACAACGAGGGCCTGATCCCCGCGGGCACCCGCAGACTGAGCGGGGCCGACGCGCTGTGGTTCGCCCGGTCGCGGACCAACAGCGACGACTTCACCCGGATGCGCCGCCAGCGGTGCGTGTTCAGCGCGCTGCTCGACCAGGCCGACCCGGCGACCGTGCTCTCCCGGTTCACCCGGATCGCCACGGAGGCCCGGAAGATGTTCCACACGGACATCCCGCGGTCGATGCTGGAGGACCTCGTGCCGCTGGCGGTGAAGGCCAAGAACGCCCGGGTGACCAGCGTGCAGTTCATGCCTCCGCTGATCAGCACGAGCGCCCCCGACTGGGAGCAGATCCGGTTCCTCACCGCCAAGGCGATCCAGAACTCGTCCGCGCCCAGGCGCCGGGGGCCCAAGCACGCGCCGGTCACACCGGGTGCGCCGAGCCCGATCGGCGAGGGGTGCAGCGCCGTCTGACCGCCCTGCCCCGGTCCCGTCCCTGGAGCGGGGAACGCGAGCGACCTGGCACGCCTCAGACGGAGGCGGCTTTGAGGAGGGTTTCGGCGGCGGTGCGGGCGTGAAGGACGGAGCGGCCGGCGCGGTGGGCGCTGACCAGGCCCGCGTCGCGTAGGGGCCGCTCCCTTCCCCACCAGACCGTGCGGAGGGAACGCACGAGCCCGTCAGGCCCGGAAGGCGTCCTTGGCCAGGCGGCGGACCTTCTCCTCGTCGATCTTGTGTCCGAGGCCCGGCTGGGTGAGGGGAACGGCGACGACCCCGCCGGACGCGCCGACCGGCGGGGTGACGATCTGGGCGCTGCGCGGCGGCTCCGCGACATCGCTCGGCAGCGTGCAGCCGGGCAGGCTCGCCACCGCCACCGTGGCCGCCCGGGCCAGCCCCACTCCGAGCCCGCCCGCGCAGGTGACGTCCCAGCCGGCCGCCACGGCGGTGTCGTGCGCGAGCCGTACGGAGGACAGGGAGCCGAACCGCGCCGGGCGCAGCAGCAGGCCGCGTCCCGCCCGCGCGGCCACCGCCTCGTCCAGTTCCTCGACGGAACGCGCCTCGACGACGACGGCCGCCGCGACCCGCTCCTGCAGGTCGGCGCTCGCCGCCAGGTCGGTGAACGGCCGCTCGATCGCCACCAGCCCGTACGCGTCGAGCGCCTGGAGCTGGGAGATCTCGGTGTACGCGCCGCGCCCGTCCACGGCGATCGCAAGGCCGGGGTAGGCGGCGCGGACCGCGCGCAGCGGCTCGACGTCCCACCCGGGGTGCACGTCCATGGTCACGTGGGCGTATCCGGCGCAGACGTGCCGGTTCACCCGGGCCACCATGCCCTCCAGCGAGCGCTCCGCGCCCAGCCGCACGGTCGCCATCAGGGAGGTGCGGCTGCCGCCGAGGGCGTGGGCCAGCGGGACGCCCTTCATGCGGGCCCACAGGTCCCAGCAGGCCATATCGGCGGCCGAGCCTCCGGGGATGCGCCCCAGTTCTGAGGGGTGCTCCCAGTCGACGCCGATCAGGGCGGCGGGGAGGGACTCCTCCAGGGAGGCCCACAGTTTCTCCTGCCCGTCCTCCCGCTCGTCTCGCCGCTCACCGGGCCGCGCGGCGGGGGGCCGGACGGCCTCACCCCAGCCGACCATCCCGCCGTAGTCGGTGATCCTCACCAGGATGCTCTCTGGCCGCCTCCCGTAGGGCAGGGTCAGCCTGAAGAGTTCGAGCTCCCGGACACGCGGCAAGTGACATCCCCCTCCGTTAGGTTTCCATGGTGCCCGGTGCGCGGGAGTGCTCAAAACGTCCGGAGGAGAGCGCGGCGGCGCCGGCCATGAAAGCGAGCAGGCCGAAGCAGACCAGATAGCTGGCCGCCGACCGGTGCGCGGCGGTGGAGATCGCGCCGGTGACCGCGACGGCGACCACGGAGTAGATCGATTCGCCGATGGAGAGCGACGCGCTGTTGGCACCCTTCTCCGCGGGCGGCGACAGCTCCAGGATCAGCACGGACAGGGTCGGATACACCAGCCCGATGCCGAACCCGCCCACACACCAGGCGAGGAACCCGACGATCACCGGCACGTCCGGGAACACCGTCAGCGCCGTCAGCAGGATCGCCGCCGCGATCAGGGAGGTTCCCGTACGCAGGATCACGCGCCGGTCGTGCCGCCCGCGCCCCTGGATCCACGATCCGGTCGACCAGAAGACCGCGCCGCCGGTGAGCGCGAGACCGGCCTGCGTGGGGCTCAGGCCGCGATCGGTGGTGAGCAGGAGCGGCACGAACACCTCGGCCGCGAAGAACGCGCCCGCCGCCAGGCCCCGCAGCGCCACGACGGCCGGGACGCCGCGGGCCGCGCGCAGGGTCCCCTTAGGCAGCAGCCGGGGCAGGGCGACCGCGAGGACGGCCAGCCCGGCGACCAGGAGCGGCACGATCCCGGCCCCGCTGCCGTACTGCATGAGCGCCGCTCCGGTCGCCACGACCACACCCCAGACCAGCTTCTTCGCGAACCCCGGGGACGCGCTCCCGTCGGCCGCTCCGGGGTCCCCCGGCCCGGCGTCGGCCGCTTCCGCTCCCGGCCGGGGGCGGTCCGCGAGCCCCCGCCACAGGAAGACGGCCGCGGGGGCGGCGAGCAGCGGCACCCCGAGGAACACCCAGCGCCAGCCCACGTGCTCGACGACCAGGCCGGTGATGGCCGGGCCGACCAGCGAGGGCACCACCCAGGCCGCCGAGAGCAGGGAGAACACCTTGGGATGCAGCTCCGGCGGATAGACCCGGTCGATCAGCACGTACAACGCGACCGAGAACATGCCGCCGCCGAGCCCCTGCAGGAACCGCCCGGCGATGAAGACGTCCATGCTCTGGGCGGTGCCGGCGACCAGCAGGCCGCCGCCGAAGCCGGCCAGACCGGTCCACAGCGGCGCCAGCGGGCCGCGCGTGTCGCTCCACCTGCCGCCCACCAGGGTCGCGATCACACTGGCGACCAGGCTCGCGTTGAAGGCCAGGCCGTACAGCGACATGCCGTCGAGCCGCTCGGCGACGACGGGCATCGCGGTGGCGACCGCGAGGTACTCGAACGCGATCAGCATGATGATGGCCACCATGCCGATGCCCAGAGCACGATGACGCTGCGAGAACACCGGCGGTGCCGTGATTACCGAATCCACGGCTGGGACGTTACAGACGGCCGTCTTCTGTCCGAAATCGGTCATTGGTCCTAGGCCATATTCCGCTCGATATTGCGTTCCACCCATTGGGAGATGTCGCGGCGCTCGATGGCGGCCGCCATCATGCCGGGGAACGCGTCCGGCGTGCAGGCGAACGCGGGCACCCCCAGCGCCGCGAGCGCCGCCGCGTTGTCGCGGTCGTAGGACGGCGCGCCCTCGTCCGACAGGGCCAGCAGGACGATCACCTGCACGCCGGCGGCCGTCATCGCGGCCACCCGGCGCAGCATCTCCTGGCGGACGCCTCCCTCGTAGAGGTCGCTGATCAGAATGAAGATCGAGTCCGTGGGCCGGGTGATCAGCCCCTGTCCGTAGGCGATCGCCCGGTTGATGTCGGTGCCGCCGCCGAGCTGGGTGCCGAACAGCAGCTCCACCGGGTCGTGCAGCCGGTCCGTCAGGTCGACCACCGCGGTGTCGAACACGACGAGGCTGGTCCGCAGCGACCGCATCGACGCGAGGACCGCGCCGAAGACGCTGGAGTAGACGACCGACGCCGCCATCGACCCGCTCTGGTCGATGCACAGGACCACCTCGCGCTGGACCGCCCGCTGCCTGCGCGCGTACCCCACGAGCCGGGACGGCACGACCGTGTTCCGCTCGGGCAGGTAGTTCTTCAGGTTCGCCCGGATGGTGCGGTCCCAGTCGATGTCGGCCACCCGCCGGGGCCGGTGCGTGCGCGCCGACCGGTCCAGCGCGCCGGTGACCGCCGCCCTGGTCCGCTGCGCGAGCTTGGCCTCCAGCTCGGCGACGACCTTGCGGACCACCGCGCGGGCCGACTCGCGCGCCTTCTCCGGCATGACCCGGCTCAGCGAGAGCAGCGTGCCGACCAGGTGGACGTCGGGCTCGACCGCCTCCAGCATCTCCGGTTCGAGCAGGAGGCGGCTGAGGTCGAGCCGCTCGATCGCGTCCTTCTGCATCACCTGCACGACGGTGGACGGGAAGTAGGCGCGGATGTCCCCCAGCCAGCGGGCCACCCTGGGCGCGGACCCGCCGAGGCCCGCGCCCCGCTCGCCGCGCCCCGCTCCCCCGTCGTACAGCGCGGCCAGTGCCACGTCCATGCCGGCGTCGGCCCCGCCGAGCGCGCAGCCCGTGCCGTCGGCGTCACCTCCGCCGAGGACCAGCCGCCAGCGGCGCGACCGCTCCTCCATCACGCCCTCCCCGGAGCTCCAGGCACGGTCACCGCGCCCTCCCGACGCCTCCACCCCGATCACCACGCCCTCCCGAGGATTTCCAGCACGGTCCGGACCGCGGACGCGGCCTGCTCGTCGTCGGGGGCCGCGCCGTCGCCCGCTCCCCCATGGCCCGCACCCGCGACGCCGTCCGCGGCCGGCGTGCCGGACCTGACCCGCTCGCCGATCGCGCGGCGCTCGGGAGCGGCGAAGGCGCCGAACGTGCGCCGCAGGAGCGGGAGCACGTCCACGAACGCCTCCGGTGACAGCCCGGTCAGCCATCCGTCCACGGCCGCCAGCAGCCGGGGATCGTGGACGAGCAGCAGCCCCCCTCCTGAGAGGAAGCCCTCGATCCACGCGGCGGCGCGCGCCGGCGGATGGCCGGGGGACATCGCCCGGGCCATGCGGACCTGGACGTCGTCCGCCATCCGCCCGTCGAACAGGATCCGCACCAGGCGGCCTTCGATCAGGCCGGGCAGGTCGCTCCGGTTCGCGAGGCCGCGCAGGGTCGAGAGCCAGCGGTCGCCCGGCGCCTCCTGCCCCGCATCCCCCGGCCCGGCGTGGTCGTTCTCGTACGATCCGGGGTGCAGCAGGGCGACCGCGGAATGGACCGCGTCGATCTGGGCGACGAGGTGCCGCGCGGGTTCGTCGTCCAGCCCGGTGACGGCGATCGGCAGCCCGGCGCAGACGCGGGTCAGCAGCGAGTCCACGATCGCGGCCAGTCCCGTGGAGGGCGTGCCGCGGACGTCGCCGTACCGCTGCGCGCGCACCAGCGCGGGAAGCGCCGCCATCAGATGCCCGACGTCACTGTCCAGGGCCGCCCGGTCGCCGATCGCCCGCAGCACGTACGGCAGGGCCTCCGGCAGGTCGGCGAGCAGGCATCGCTCGACCAGGGCGGTCAGGTCGGCGAGCGGCGCCTCCGGGTCGGCGGCCAGCTCGCACACCCGCGTGGTGGCCGCCGCCTCGACGGTGATCCCCCAGACCGCCGCCTCGATCAGGCCGACGTCGAACTCCGGCCGCCACTCCAGGGTCCAGGACTCCTTGAACGTGCCCTTGCCCCTGCTCTCCCGGGGAGTGCCCCACGGGACGCCGATGAGCCCGAGCCGGTGCAGCAGCCTGCTCCGGTCGAGGTCGAGCGTCTTGCGGAGGTCGAGGTCGTGGTCCCTGCCGAGCGCCTCGGGCTTGAGCCTGACCCGCCGCTGCTCCTCCCGCAGGTTCCGCTGCAACGGGACCATCGGGGTCGAGTCGGGCACCCGGCCGAGCCGCTCTCCGAGGACCATCCGGCGCCGCACCAGCTCGGCGGGCAGCTCGTCCCCCTCGCACAGGACGGCCCTGACCGCCTCGCTCACCTCGTTCAGGCCGGCGAGCGGCCGGTCCCGCAGCGTCGCCAGGCCGTGCGCGAGCCTCACGGCCTCGATGACGTGCGCGGACGAGACGTGCAGGTCCTCCTGGCGGAGCACCTCGGCCGCCCGCGCGAGCCACCGCTCCACCGGGCGGTCGGTTGCGGTGAACAGGTGGTGGTACCAGCCCGGGGAGGTGACGCCCGCGCCGTAGCCGCTCCAGGCGGCCAGCCGGCCGTGCGTCCACGGAACCCAGGTCGTCTCGACCCGGACCTTGGGCAGGCCCCTGAGCAGCCGGTCGTCGTCGGCCACCCGGGACGACGCCGTGAGCGCGGGGACGTGCCAGGCGCCGCACACGACCGCGATCTCACGGAAGCCGTCCTTGACCGCCTGCCGGAGCGACCGGCGCATGTACGCCTCGCGGCGCGCCTCGTGCGGGTCGGGCGTGTGCCCCTCGCGGACGGCCGCCATGGCCTCCGCGATCGCTTCGAACACCGCCCCGGGCCCGGCCTCGCCATCCGTGCCGCCCTCGCCCGAACGGTCCGGCCCGTGCACCCCGGGCCCGGCCTCGCCATCCGTGCCGCCCTCGCCCGAACGGTCCGGCCCGTGCGCCCCGGCCCCGGCCGTGCCGCCCTCGCCCGGATGTCCCGTCTCCCGCCCGGGGCCGGCCGGGTCCCCGCTCCGGCGGGCGCCGCGCCGCTCGTCCGGGTGGCCTGACGGGTGATCCGCCGGGTGGTCGAGCCGGTGCTCGACGGCGTCCTCCCACCATCGCTCCGGATCGTCGTACCCGGCCGCCTCGGCCAGCGCGGCGATCGGGTCGACGCGGACGGCCTCCTCGCCCTGGGACGCCTCGCCCTCGGGCGCCGCGCCCGCGCCGATCGCGAGCGAGTGCGCGGCGGGCAGGTCGCAGAACCGCACCTCGGCGCCGGCCTCCACCGCGTAGCGGATCGCCTGCCACTCAGGCGAGAACACCGCGAACGGCCAGAACGCGGCCTTCGCCGGGTCACCCGGCACGTACGCGAGCAGCGCGACGGGCGGCTCCATGCCGGGGTCGGCGGCGAGCGGCAGCAGCGCGTCCGCCTCCGGCGGCCCCTCGATGAGCACGATGTCCGGCTTCAACCGCTCCAGGGCGGAACGCACGGCGCGGGCGGACCCCGGACCGTGGTGCCGGACGCCCAGAATCGTGGTCGTCACCGCGTCACCCGCTCAGCCCGCATCGCGGCAGGCACGGTAGAAGTCACGCCAGTCCTCGCGCTCGCGTACGACGGCCTCCAGGTACTCCCGCCAGACGACCCGGTCGGACACGGGGTCCTGCACGACGGCCCCGACGATCCCCGCCGCCACGTCGGAGGGCCGCAGCACGCCGTCGCCGAAGTGGGCCGCGAGGGCGAGGCCGCTGGTCACGACGGAGATGGCCTCCGCGGTGCTGAGCGTGCCGCTCGGCGACTTGACCTTGGTCCGGCCGTCGGCGGTCACTCCCGAGCGCAGCTCGCGGAACACCGTGACGACCCGGCGGATCTCCTCCAGCCCGGCCGGCGTCTCGGGCAGCTCCAGGGAGCGGCCCAGTTGGGCGACGCGGCGGGAGACGATGTCCACCTCCTCCTCGGCACTCGCGGGCACGGGCAGCACGACGGTGTTGAACCGCCTGCGCAGGGCGCTGGACAGCTCGTTCACCCCGCGGTCCCGGTCGTTGGCGGTCGCGATCAGGTTGAACCCCCTGGCCGCCTGGACCTCCTCGTTCAGCTCGGGGATCGGGAGCGTCTTCTCCGACAGGACGGTGATCAGCGCGTCCTGGACGTCGGACGGCATGCGGGTCAGCTCCTCCACGCGGGCCAGCCGTCCCTCGGCCATCGCCCGCATGACCGGGCTCGGGGTCAGCGCCTGTCTGGACGGGCCCTCCGACAGCAGCCGCGCGTAGTTCCACCCGTAGCGGACGGCCTCCTCGGCGGTGCCCGCCGTGCCCTGCACGAGCAGGGTCGAGTCGCCGCAGATCGCGGCGGCCAGGTGCTCGGAGAGCCAGGTCTTGGCCGTCCCAGGGACGCCGAGCAGCAGCAGCGCCCGGTCGGTGGCCAGGGTGGCGACGGCGACCTCGACGATCCTTCTCGGGCCGATGTACTTGGGCGTGATCACGCCTCCGGGATGGTCGGGGTCGCCGAGCAGGTACGTCGTCACCGCCCACGGCGAGAGCCGCCAGCCGGGCGGCCGCGGCCGGTCGTCCTCCTTGGCCAGGATCGCCAGTTCGTCGGCGTACTGGTCTTCCGCGTGCGGGCGCAGAACCGTCACTTGTCCTCCTCGCCTAGCGGGCCGCCGGTCCCGTCGGGGGCGGCGCCGTGTCCGTCGTCTGTCCGTCTCTTCTCGGGTGTCTCGCCGGACGTCTCGCCTCGCCCGCCGGCGGGCCCGTCCCCGCGCCCGGCGGGGCCGTCCGGGGAAAGCACTCCGGGGCCGCCCGGGGAAAGCCCCGCGAAGCCGCTCGGGGAAGGCCCGGCGGAGCCGTCCGGGGAAGGCGCGGCGGTCCCGTCCGCCGACAGCTCCCTCGCCATGTCGTGGCGGAAGCGGAGCGTGGCGGACACCTCGTGGACCTCGGGGAGGCCGAGGCGCGCCACCTGGTCGTACGCCGAGGCGTCGAACCGCTCCCCGGCGAGCCGCGCCAGTTCACCGGCGTTCCACGGTTGTGCCGTCGCGACGCTCGCGATCTTCTCCAGCACGGCCTTGGCCAGCGGCACGCCCCAGGGCCGGGGTATGCCGCCCAACATCATGATCATCTGGCCGTCCACCGGATGCCTGCGGACGAAGTCCGCCGCCTTCTGCGACTGCTCCGCCGGAGGCAGGATCGCGAGCAGGTCGGTCAGCGGCTCCACCTCGACCAGCGCCCGCGCCCAGATCCCGTCGCGCTGGAGGATCGCCGCGCGGGTCCAGCCCATGCGGACCTCCCGCGCCCAGTCGCCGACCTCCATGGTCGTGATCTCCTCCGGGGTGAGCCCGAGGTGCCCGGTCCAGAAGGACAGCGGCGTGTGCGCGACGACCTGCTGCAGCCACCAGCCGCGTTGCCCGGTCCCGGCGGGCGGCCGGGCCCGGACCCCGTCGCGTTCCATACGGCTGTCGCACGCCTTCGGCGGCTCGGCGCGCAGCCGGTCGCCGTCCCGCGTGAGCAGCCGTGCCGCGCGCTCGGCCATCCGCGTCCCGAGTCGCGACTCCGGAAGGCGGGTGAGCAGGTCGGCGGCGGCCTGCCGCACCTCGCGGCGGCGGTCGTCGAGCGCGGCCTCCAGGAACGGCTCGTCGGCCATGGTCAGCCCCTCGGCGAGGATCCGCGTGAACGCCGCGCGGTCTTCGGGGGTCTCCCTGTCCCACCCTGCCGCGAGCAGCTCCCTGGCCGCCTCCGGGTCGGAGGCGCGCAGCGCGGCGAGGTGGTCCCGGCGGTCACCGCTGGTGCCGAACTCCCACACGCCGTCGGATCCGGCGGCCCCGCCGGTCGGCTCGTCCCGGAGGTAGGACCAGGCGGGGTTGAGCCGGGCGAGCCACCGCCCGCGCGCCCCGGTGAGCACGCCCAGGTGAGCCCGGATCGACTGGTCCCTGGCCCCCAGGTCGAGGAGCCTTGGGACGAGGCGCGCCGGAACCCGCGCGCCCCCGGCGGCCGCGATCTCCAGCCACTCCGGCAGCAGGCGTCCCTGTTCCCCGGCGAGGATCCGGTCCAGCCGGTCGGCCGCGGCGCGGCCCACCAGGGGCCGGGGCTCCGGCGAGGCGGGGGGCAGCGACCGGCCCCTATGCGGTCGCTGTCCCGCCCGCGCCCGGATCACCTGTACGGCCGCCTGCTCCAGGAGATCGACCGGAGGCGCGACCGGTGCCTCTCCCGGCCCGTCAGGCAGCGATCCGCCCGGTACGGGCCTCCTGTCCGTGCCGACCAGCGCCGCGGACACGAGGTCCTCCCACGCCGCCGTCTCGGGGATCGGGCGCCCGGAACCCCGGCCGGGAGCCTCGCGGGCCTGATCCACCGGCCCACGCGTCAGGTCGCCCGGGGCGGCGGAGCCGCCGTCGTGACGTGTCGCGGTCACAGCAGCACCACCTGGCCTTCCTCATCCCATGTCGTCAACGGCCGCAGCCCCCGGGGCGTCCACTCGCAGGCGACGGTGACCGGGTGGCCGCCCGACACCGCGAGCAGCCGCCACGGTGTGCCGGCCGACGGATCGAGCCGCATCCCGCTCACCTCGGCGCCCCCATGCCGACCGGCCGCCGGGCCGGAAGGCTCCGCGCCGAGGGCGGCCGCCGCCGCGCCCTGAGCCGAGACCGCCGCGTCCCCGGCCGAGACCACCCCGTCCCGAGCCGCCGCGGGGTCGGCGAGGAGCCAGCCGCCGCCGTCCGCCGGCACCACTCCGGTCAGGACGACCGGCCACGACTCCGTCCAGGGGTCCTCGGCCAGCACGCCGGCCAGGAGGCCGGACGCCTCGGCCGCGCTCACCCCGAGCGGCGGCCCCGAGGGGGCCGATCCGTGCCGCCGGACCACCAGCGCCCGCAGCGGCGCAGCCCCCGGATAGAACGCGAGGTCGGCGTCGACCGCGGTCCCGCTGACCAGGGAGGCGTCGAGCGCCTGCCCCACCGGCGCGAACGACAGCACGAGCGCCGCCCTGCCGGTCTCCCGGCCGCGCAGCCAGACGCGGCGGGCGATCAGCCGGTCCTGCTCCTCGTCCCGGCTGCCGATCACGTCCCACCGGTCCCGTACGGCGGGCGACGCGAGCACGTCCTCCCTCGCCGCGGGGAACCCGATCCGGGCGCGGACCGCCTCGCGGAGAGCGGGCGGCAGCCCGGCCGCGCGGCGGTGCGCGACGGCGAGCAGGTGGACCAGCGCGTACTCCCCGAGGAGACGGCCCGGCCAGTCGTCGTCGCGCAGCACGTCGGGCAGCCGGGTGAACGTCCCCGCCACCCCGGGCGCCTGCGCGTCGACCATGCGCTTGGCGAGGGAGTCCCACTCGCCGGGGCCGGTGCGCCGGGCGTCGGCGACGCCCTGCGCGATCTGGTCGGCCAGCCATCTCTCCAGCTCGGACAGCCCCGCCGTGACCCGCTGCTCCCGCTGCAGGGCGCGCCGGTCGGGCGTGCCCCCGGTGCGCGGCCCCGGGGTCGGGGAAGCCCCGGCCTCTCCCGTATCCCCCTGGGCGGCCTCGGCGGCCGCCCTCTCCTGTGCGGCGGCGAGCCGGGACGCCTGCTTCCCCACGCGTTCCCTGCGCTGGTCCATCCACTCGGCGGCCCAGTCGGCGGGCTCGTCCGCGGCCGGCACCCCGTCGGCCGACCAGAGCAGGAGCAGGCCCAGGGAGTGCTTGCAGGGGAACTTCCTGCTCGGGCAACTGCACCGGTACGCCGGCTCGGACAGGTCGACGCAGGCGCGGTACGGCTTGGACCCGCTTCCTTTGCACTCACCCCACAACACCTCGGGCGTCACCCCGAGGACGGACCACTTCGCGGGCGAGCTCACGCCCGCGGCGGCCTTCTGCGACGCCGCGTCGGGTGCCAGTGCCAACACCTGATCGCGACTCCAGCGTTCGATCACGCGCCGCACAGTAGCCAGCCCCGCCGACAAAACCGGGAGGCCGCGTCCCGCCGCCCCGAAACCGCAGGTCAGACCGGCTGTCTGTACGGCGGGGCCGCCCGCGCGACAGGCCCCGGCCGGCACGGAGCGTCGCCGGCCCGGGGGCCGATTCCGCCCGGCGTGGCATACTCACGCCGTGACTCCGCGAACCGCGCGAACCGCGCTCATCGGGCGCTCGGGCGAGCTCGGCCGACTGCTGGGCGTGCTCGACGCGTCCGAGGGCGGGCTGGCCGGGGTCGCGCTGGTGGGCGGCGACGCGGGGATCGGCAAGACGCGTCTCGTCAACGAGGTCAGGGACCTGGCCGAGGAGCGCGGGTTCACCGTGCTCACCGGGCAGTGCGCGGAGCTCGGCGACACCCTGCCGTACCTGCCGCTCGTGGACGCGCTGCGCGGGCTGGCGGACCCGGACGTGTCCGGCGGCGACGCGCTCGCCGCCTGGCCCGCGCTGCGGCGGCTGCTTCCCGGCGCCGACCCCGACGCGGCGGGGGCGATGACGGGCGCGCTCGCCCAGCAGCAGCTCTTCGGCTCGGTGCTCGGCCTCCTGGCGTGCCTCGCCGAGCGCCGCCCGGTGCTGGTGGTGGTCGAGGACCTGCACTGGGCCGACCGCTCGACCCGCGACCTGCTGGTCTTCCTCACCCGGATGCTGCAGCGCGAGCGGGTCGCCCTGATCGGCACCTACCGGACCGACGACCTGCACCGCAGGCACCCCCTGCGCCCGGTCCTCGCCGAGCTGCAGCGCCTGCCGCTGGTCGGCACGGTCGAGCTGCCCCCGCTCGGGGACGACGACCTGGCCCGCCATCTCGCCGGCGTCGACGCGGCCTCCCCCCAGCCGGGAGGCGTGACGGACGACGTGATCGGCCGGGTCGTCGAGAGGGCCGGCGGCAACCCCTTCTTCGCCGAGGAGCTGCTCACCGCCGCCGCGACCCGCGGCGGCGTGCCGGGCGGCCTGTCCGACCTGCTGCTCTCGCGGGTGGAGGCGCTGTCCGACCAGGCGCGCCACGTCCTGCGGGTGGCGGCGGTGGCGGGCCACAGCGTCGACCACGACATGCTCGCGGACGCCGCCGGGCTCGGGGAGGTCGCGCTCGACGACGCGCTGCGCGAGATCGTCTCGCGCGGGCTGCTGACCGCGGGCCGGTACGGCTACGCGTTCAGGCACGCGCTGCTCCAGGAGGCCGTGTACGACGACCTGCTCCCCGGCGAGCGGACCCGGCTGCACGGCGCCTTCGCCCGGATGCTCGCCGCGCGCGGCGCGCCGGCCGCCGAGCTGGCCCACCACTATCAGGCGGGGCACGACCTGCCCGGCGCGCTGCGCGCCTCGGTCGAGGCGGGCCGGATCGCGGCGGGTCTCGGTGCGCCCGCCGAGGCGCACCGGCACTTCGACCGGGTGCTGGAGCTCTGGGAGCACGTGCCCGACGCCGAGCGGGTCACCGGCACGACCGCCGTCCGCGTCACCTTCTCCAGCGCCGCTGCGGCCGCGGACGCCGGGGAGTACCGCCGGGCCATCGCCCGGATCCGGCGGCTGCTCCCGACGCTCGACGACCCGCTGCTGGTCTCCGAGGCCAACGAGCGGCTCGCCTACTATCTGAGCGACTCCGATCTCGGGGCCGGCATGGTGGAGGCGGCCCGCGCGGCCGTGGACGCGCTGCCTCCGGACGAGCCGACCCCCTTGCTCGCCCGCGCGCTCGCGACGTACGCCCGGACCATGTTCGCCGCGTCCGGCGCCACCGTGCGCGAGCTGGCGACGCGGGCGCTCGACGTCTCCCGGACGGTCGGGGCGCGCGACGCCGAGGTCAGCGCGCTGATCTCGCTGGCGATCGTGGAGGAGGCGACGGGCACGATCGAGCGGGTGGTGGAACTGCTCGACCTGGCCGCCGCGACGGGGTCGGACGACCTGTCGATCCACCTGCGCGCCACCTTCCACACGGCCCGGGTGCACTACGAGCACGGCGAGCTCGAGGCCGCCGCGCGGCTGGCGGGCGCGGGCATCGAGCTGGCCGCCCGCAGCGGCCTAACCTGGAGCACGTACGGCACGGACCTGCGTTTCCTCAGCTTCCTCATCCAGTACGCGGCGGGCGACTGGGACGCGGCCGAGCGGATCGCGGCGGGGTTCGGCGTGCGCGTCGGCACGCTCGCCGCGGCGCACCTGTCCTCGTTCGCGCTCTTCGTCGAGGTCGGGCGGGGCGACGACGCGGCCGACGAGCGGCTGTCGTGGCTGCGGCCGTTCTGGCGGCCGGACGAGCGCGGCGGCGCGGGCGATCCGCTGGTGGTCTACATGGCGGGCGGGCTCGCCGCCGAGCAGGCGCTCTGGCGCGGCGATCCGGAGACGGCGCTGCGCCACGTGACGGCGGTGACGGACACGCTCGACGCCTTCGACCCGGGGCTGCTCCGGATCTGCGCGACCGGCCTGTGGGCGCTGGCGGAGGGCGCTGCGCCGGGCGACGCGCGCGAGCGCGCCGACGACATGATCGAGCGGGCGCGGTGGGCCGCCGCGAACGGCCCGTACGGCCCGCGCGCGGAGCTGGGTCCGGAGGGCGTCGCCTGGCTGATGCGGGCCGAGGCCGAGTGGCACCGGGTCCGGGGGACGGCGGAGCCGGAGGCGTGGCGGAGGGCCGCGGACGCCTTCGGGTTCGGCTTCGTGTACGAGGAGGCGCGGTCCCGTTGGCGGCTCGCCGAGTCCCTGCTCGCGGTGGGCGAGCGCGAGGCCGCGCGGGCCGAGTGGACCCGGGCCGTCGAGACGGCCGACCGGCTCGGCGCCGCTCCGCTGCGGGCGGCGCTGGAGGCGCTGGGCGCGCGCGCCCGGTTCACCGAGCCGTCGCGGCCGGCCGCCGCCCCCGAGAACGGCGGTCTCGACGCGTTGACGGTCCGCGAGCGCGAGGTGCTCGGGCACGTGGCGGCGGGCCTGCCCAACCGCGAGATCGGCAGGCTGCTGTACATCTCGCAGAAGACCGTGAGCGTGCACGTCTCCAACATCCTGGCCAAGCTCGGCGTGGCCAGCCGTACGCAGGCGGCGGCGATCGCGCACCGGCACGGCGTGTCCGCCGACGGCTGATCCGCCGCGCCGCCGTCCGCGACTTCACCGCGTCGCGCCCGCTTGTAAGAATGCGACGGTAGCCCGAAAGAGGAGGTCAACGGTGACCCACCAGATCACTTCCGTCATCGGTGGAGAGAACGAGCCCACAGGCTCCCCCTACACGTCCACGAACCCGGCGCGGCCCTCCGAGGTCGTCGCCACCGTCCCGCTCTCCGACGCGGCGACGTTCGCCCGGGCCTGCCGTACGGCGGCCGCCGCACAGAAGGAATGGGCCCGCGTGCCGGCCCCGGTGCGCGGGCGGGTGATCGCCTCGGTCGGCCGACTGGTCGAGGCGAACACCGAGGCCCTGGCCCGGCTGGTGACCGAGGAGATCGGCAAGCCGTACGCCGAGGCGCTGGGCGAGGTCCGCGAGATCGTGGACACCTGCGACTTCTTCCTCGGCGAGGGGCGCCGCCTGTACGGCCAGACGGTGCCGTCGGAGATGCCGGACAAGAACCTGTTCACCTTCCGGGTCCCGGTGGGCGTGGCGGCGGTGATCACCGCCGGCAACTTCCCGGTGGCCGTCCCCTCGTGGTACCTCGTGCCCGCCCTGCTGTGCGGGAACGCCGTGGTGTGGAAGCCCGCCGAGTACGCCGCGGCGTCCGCGCACGCGCTGTACCGGCTGTTCGCCGCCGCCGGCCTGCCGGACGGCGTGCTGAACGTGGTGTTCGCGGACGGGGAGCAGACCTACGAGGGGCTGGACCTCGCGCTGTCCGAGGGCACGGTGCAGAAGGTCGGCTTCACCGGGTCGAGCGCGGTCGGGCGCAGCGTCGGCGAGCTGTGCGGGCGGCACCTGCAGTCGCCCTGCCTGGAGCTCGGCGGCAAGAACCCGATGGTCGTCATGCCGGACGCCGATCTCGACCTCGCGGTGGAGGGCGCGCTGTTCTCCGGCTTCGGCACGGCCGGGCAGCGCTGCACGTCCCTCGGCACGGTCATCGTGCACCGCGACGTCCACGACGCGTTCGTCCGCGCGTACGTCCAGGCCGTGCAGGCGGCGAAGATCGGCGACCCGAACGGCGACGTGCTCTACGGCCCGCTGCTCGACGGGAAGTTCGCCGAGCGGTACGAGGAGTACCTGACCTGGATCGAGCCGCACCACACGGTGCTGCCCGGGCCGACGGGGCGCATGGAGGGCGAGGGCCTCTACTACCACCCGGTGATCGTGGACGGCCTCCGCCCGGACGATCGGCTCTTCCTGGAGGAGACCTTCGGCCCGATCGTCGGAGTGACCGCGTTCGACACGCTCGACGAGGCGATCGAGCTGGCCAACCGGCCCGGCTACGGGTTGTCGTCGTCGATCTACACCACCGACCCGAAGGCCGCGTTCCGGTTCCGCGCGGGCGTCTCGGCCGGGATGGTCAGCGTCAACAACTCGACCTCCGGCGCGGAGGCGCACCTGCCGTTCGGGGGGAACGGCAAGTCGGGCAACGGCAGCCGGCAGAGCGGCGTCTGGGTCCTCGACCAGTTCACCCGTTGGCAGGCGATGAACTGGGACTACTCCGGCCGCCTGCAGAAGGCGCAGATGGACGTCGCCGACATCACGCCCGACCTGGGCTTCCGCCTCTGACAGTGCGCGGCCCCGGGCTCCGATCCGGAGTCCCGGGGCCGGAGAAGGGCGGCGGGGTCAGGGCGTGCCGTCGGGGCCGCGGCGGCCGTCGTACCCGAGCAGCCGCATCGCGACCTCGGGATCCATGGCCGCGGCGAGGAGCTGGGCGCGCTCGGCCGCCCGGTCCCTGGCCTCCTCCGCGCGCCTGCGGCCCGCCTGCTGGGCGCGCACCACCGCGGCGGCGGCCACGATCAGGCCGACCACGCCGAGGAGCGCGAGGAGCAGGATCAGGGCGGTTCCCGGCGGGACGCCGTCGGCGGCCTCCTCCGTCGCCCCGGGGACGCCGCCCTGGAGGAAGGCCACGCCGAGCAGGGAGATCACGACGAGCGCGATGACGCCGCCGATGAGGGCCCAGAGCAGGCCGGGCGTCCCGCCGCGCCGGGGTGCGCGCCCCTGCGCGGCGCCCGCGCCCGGCTGGAGGAGGGCGGGGCCGTTGCGGTACGCCGCCACGTCGCCGTACCCGTAACCGTCGCCGTACGGGTGACCGTTGCCGTTGCCCTTGATGTTGCCGTTCGCCGCCGGCAGCGAGACCGGGACCACGGCCGGCACGTCCGGCGCCGCCCCCGGAGGCTCGTACGGATGTCCCGCCCACGGGGGTGCGAAGCTCGGCGACCCGGACGGCCCGGGCACGCCCGAGGTGCCGGAGGGGTCCGGCTCCATCGGGCGGGGAGCCGCGACGACGGCCGACGGCTCCAGTTCGAGCACCCGCCCCGGCGACGGCAGGTCGATGTGGACGGCGCTGTGGCCCCGGTGGGCCTCCGCGGCGGCCACGTGGTAGGCCTCGATCTCCTCGAGGAACGCGTCGGACGCGTAGACGGTGCCGTCCACGAGGGGCCCGCGGGTCCGCTCGATGACCGCGACCACGTCGTCGCCGTTCAGCGTCTTGTGGTGCTCCAGGGCGTGCGCGACGCTCAGCACCTCACGCCGGTTCTCCTCCAGCAGCGCGGCGGTCCGCTCCAGGAGCCGGCTGAGGTTGAACTCGATCCGCTCCGGCAGCATGTCGGGCGCGAGGTCGTTCCCTCCCGGCCCCGGGGTGCCGGTGAAGCCGATGCCGCCGCCCCGGCCCCGCGGCCCCTGCGCGCGGCCCTCGCGGATGCCGAGGTCCTGCAGCGCGGGCAGCGACGCCACGCCGACGCCCATGCCCCAGTGCGCCTCCATCATCCCGGTCAGCAGCGTGGCCGACTGGAGGTCGCCGGAGACGCCGGAGGAGTTGTCCTCGCCGAAGAACATCCGCTCGCCCGCGAGCGACGCGAGGGACACCATGATGTCCGCCTCGTACTCGGACTTCCAGCGGGTGAACTGATCCTCCGGCTTGATGCTGGAGACCATGCCGAGGTAGTCGGCGCCCTTCTCGATCGTCGCGAGGTCGATCTCCAGGTGGTGCCGGGTCCGGTAGGCGACGACGGCGTGGCACGCCTCGTGCACGGCCACCGCGTGCCGTTCCCGTTCGATGTACTCGACGTCCTCCGGCGGGCCGAGCTGCTTGAGCCGCTTGGCCCGCATCACGTCGGCCCAGGTGATGACGTCCCTGCCGTCCCTGATCGCGGTGATCAGCGACTCGTTGACCAGGTCCTTGATCGTAGCCCCGGTCGCGTACGGCGTGATCGTGGCCAGCTTGTCGATCTGCTCGTCGGTCAGCTCGTGCCGGACCTTGCCGAAGTAGCCCTGGTAGGTGCGGATCCGGCCGTCCTTGGACGGGTAGCCGACCTTGTAGATGCGGTCGATGCGTCCGGGGCGCAGCAGCGCCTCGTCCAGCGCCTCCGGCAGGTTGGTCGCCATCATGATCAGGATGCGGTACTTCGGCGGCGGCTTGGGCCGCATCCCGAGGAGCCGCCGCACGTACCGGTTGACGAACCCGCGCGGCTTCTTCAGGCCGGAGATCTCGGTGAGCAGGGCCTGCAACGTGCCCATGCCGCCACCGCCGCCGCCCATGCCCGCGCCGTACACGAGGCGGCTGACGAACGCGCCGGTCCTGGAGACGGGCGCCGTGCCGTCCTCGCGTCCCCGCCCGAGCGCGCCGCGGCCGAGCAGCCACCGGGTCTCCTGGTCGAGGTAGGCGAAGCCGTTGCATCCGGCGTGCTCGAACGGCGCGGGGGCGGCCCGGCCCCACCCGCCGCCGGGGCCGCCCTGCGCGAGCGCGCCGCGGTTGCCGAGGGAGTCGGCCTCGTCGAAGAAGACGATGACGCCGCCGTAGCGGAGCGCGAGCTTGCGCAGCTTGCGGAACAGCGACTTGACCTTCAGCACGCCGACGCCGAAGAACATGTTGATGAACGCGCCGGGGTCCACGAAGACGTACGGCTTGCCGGTCGAGCCGGCGACGGCCTCGGCCATGAGGGTCTTGCCGGTGCCGGGAGGGCCCCACAGCAGGATGCCGCTCGGCACGTAGCCGCCCCTGGCCTCGATCTCGTCGGGCCGTTCGAGGAAGACGATGTTCTCCTTGACCCGCTCGACCACGTGGTCCTGGCCCCACACGTCGGAGAACCGCGTCTTGATGTCGTCGGGGAAGTAGACGTCGACGCCGCCGCGCGACAGGAACCAGAAGATCGCGGCGAACTGGCCGACGGCGAGCAGCATGTAGAGCAGGACCTGCAGGACCGTCGGGAGATATCCGATCGCCTGGGCGGGGGCCTGGATCAGCGCCTCGACGGGCGAGACGTCCCCCAGTTTGCCCAGCACGACGGCGACGACCGCGATCCAGATCGCCCATTTCAGGGCGCGGGCCAGCCGGTAGCGGGTCCAGTCGCCGAAGCGGCGCCTGGTCCACCGGTTCCACCCGCCGAACACCTTCGCCGTCCAGAACCGGTGGTACGCCGCGGACCGCTCGCTGATCAGGAAGTGGAGCTGCCTGACCAGTTCGAGCCCGGCCAGCCACAGGATCCAGGCGGACTCGCGGGCGGTGACGGCGATCGCCTCCGGGATCGTGATGATCCCGCGGAAGGCGCCCACGGTGTTCAGTACGAGGAACCCGAACAGGAACGCCAGCAGCAGCAGGAACTTCACCCGGTCCCACAGCGGGAGCCGTTTCCTGGTCAGCGGGTCGCGGTCGACGGGGCCGGATCCGGGTTCGCGCAGCCCCTCGGGCCGGTGTGCCGTGTTCATCTGAGGGGCTCCTTCACGAGGTGGCGCGCTTGACTTTGAACGACCGCGCGACCAGGTCGATCTCCGCGGCCCGCTGCCGGTAGCAGGCGGCCGTGCAGCGGATCAGCAGCGTGGACACGTGGGCGCCGTCGGCGGACAGGTAGGCCGTCTCGTCGAACGTCTGGACCGGACCGCCGAGCAGCCGGTAGTTGAAGACCGTCCGTATCCCGCGCACGCCGTCCTGTACCGGAAGCACCTGGTCGCTGAGCACCTCGAAGCCCTTGAACGGCGAGGCCGCCGACGATTCGAGCTGCCGCCGCGTCTCCTCGTTCACCGCGACGGGGAGCCCGGACGAGTTGCGCAGCGTGTTGAGGGACACCTCGTCGCGCTGGGCCGGGGTGAGGGTCTGGACCTTCGCCATCACGAACGGCCGGTCCTCGGCGACGGAGCCGGGGACCAGGAGGTGGTCGGCGGACGGGGTGGCGTGGGCGTCGAACCCGACCGTCCAGGTGAGCTGTTTCTGCGTGCGCGCGCTCGCCGACTCCGGGTCGCCGAAGACCTTGCCGTCGAGCGAGCCCTGGTCGACCTTGTGCCACGCCGCCGGCACCTTGAAGTAGGTCGCCCCGGCCTCGTCTCGCACGTACGTGAATCCGCCGCCCCCGCAGCCCGACAGTCCCGCGACGAGTGCGGAGGCTGTCGTCAACGCCACCGTTCCGGACCAAGCCCGCGATCTCTCCACCAGGGCCCCAACCTCCGCTTTGCGGGTGTACGAGGTAGTAGTGCCCGTTTTCCGATAGTCCATCTCGCGATCGGGCGCACCCGTCCGCGAAAAATTGCCCAAATCTTTCCCTTAATGTGGCTTCGCCTGTTATCGGCAGCCATGACGGAAAGGCGTGACTCGATCATGTAATGCCCGATGACTGATCGCGTGAGATAGTGCTGTCCATCGGAGAGCCCGGCGAAAGACGACCTATCGCCAGCGCCCGAAGTGGCCAAGGATAGGAGGGTCGGGGGTGCCGCCCGCCGGACTCGCCGCAGACGCACAGCCGACGGACTTGGAGCACTTCGATGAGCGACAGCGTGGACGACCTTGACCGTTGGGCTCGCGGACTGGAGATCATGAAGCGCGTGAACGGGTGGGACCAGCCCGGCGACGGGACGGGCGACTTCTTCGGCCTGACGGTGGAGCACCTGTTCGCCGAGATCTGGGCCCGTGACGTGCTGTCGGTCAGGGACCGGCGGCTGCTGCTGATCGGGCTGCTCGTCGGCGAGGGCCTCGACGACGCCCTGCGTGTCCAGCTCGACACCGCGCTGCGCACCGGGGAGCTGACCCCGGAGGAGCTGCGCGAGGTCGTCGTCTTCCTGACCCACTACGCCGGGTGGCCGCGCGGCACCCGGCTCAACAAGCAGGTCGAGGAGCTGATCGCCCGGGTGACCGGCGACTGACCTCCCGGCCGGCCCGGACGCCCGAGCCGCCCGGGCCGCTCAACCGGCCCGGACGGCTTGTGCGGCGCTCCGGGACGGTTCGCCCGCGTCTCCGTTTCCATTTCGAAAACCACCGGATACGACGGTTTCCGCATTTATGCGGCCCGCCGAATGCTTTTCTCCCGGCGACACACCCCGGCGGCACCTCCTTGACTGAAAAGCAGAGGAGCGATCCAATGCGGGCAGGCGTGCGCGAACAGGCACGATCACCGATCCGAGGAGGGCCCGAAATGGATATCAGCTATCACGAAACCCAGGATCGCCTGACAAGTCGCATACGCGCGCACAAGCTGTTCGGAAACTTCGACATCACCGACTGGATCGACGATTTCCTCGGCCGCCGCCCGCGCGTGAACATCCTCGACCTCGGGTGCGGCGACGGGAACCACATCGACCTCTACCTGCGGCACGCGGGCAAGACCGGCACCGTCACCGGTGCCGACCGCGACGCCGCGCTGATCGCCCGCGCCCGGGACCGCTATTCGGACGCGGAGAACCTGAGCCTGCACGTCGGCTCGATGGACGAGGAGCTGCCCTTCGAGGACGGCTCGTTCGACCTGTGCATGGTGACTTTCGCCGTCTACAACGCGAAGAACGCCGAATTCACGCTCCGCGAGATGCACCGCGTGCTCGGCGAGAACGGCGAACTCGTCATGATCGGACCCACCGCGAACAATGTCGCGGAACTCTACGAATTCAACGAGAAGGTGACTGGCCGGAAGGCGGACGACAAGACGCTGCGCCGTTCGGAGAGGATCGTCAACGAATTCCTGCCGCTCGCGCTGGGAATCTTCGGCGGCGTCCAGGCGGAAGTGATCAACTCCGTGCTGACCTTCCCGAACCGGGACGAGTTCCTCCGCTACTTCTGCTCGACCCTCCTCTACGAGGAGATCGCCGAGCGCGAGGGCCTCTCGCTCGACGACCTGAAGGCGTACTGCCCGCCGAGCGGAACGATGCCGGTGTCCAAGGAGATGGTCGCGGTGGTGGCCACGAAGTCGGCCTGAGCGGCCCGGTACGGATCACGAAGGGGGAACCAGCATGATGGACTGGACCGGCCAGCGGCTCCTGGTGGTCGCTCCGCATCCCGACGACGAACTCCTGGGCTGCGGCGGCCTCATCAACATGGTGAAGCGGTCCGGAGGGCAGGTGTACGTGCTCTTCGTCACCGTCGGCGACACGAGGGACTTCTCGCAGGCGGGACACTCCACCGGCTCGGAGCGCGAGCGCGAGATCGAGGAGGTCGTCAAGCACTTCGGCCTGGACGGCCACCACATCGCGCTGCGCGGCAGCGAGTACCACCTGCGGCTGGACCACCTGCCGCGGCAGCGTCTGATCGACGTCATCGAACGCGACGGCCCGCTCTCGCTCGCCGAGGTCCGCCCGTCCGTGGTGCTGCTGCCGGAGATCACCAGCTACAACCAGGACCACAAGGCCGTCGCGCACGCGGGGATCACCGCGCTGCGGCCGGGCCCGCTGAACGAGCGCCACCAGCCGCGCGTGGTCCTCATGTACGAGGAGGTGGCCGACGGCTGGAGCGGCGAGAGCGTCTCGCCGCGGAACTTCTTCGTCGGCATCGAGCCGGACGACCTCGACCAGAAGATGGAGGGGCTCCGCCTCTACGCGAGCCAGTGGCGGACGCACCCCCACACACGTTCGGAGGAGGCGCTCCGCGGCCTGGCCGCGGTGCGCGGCGTCCAGTCCGGGCAGCCGCTCGCCGAGGCCTTCAACTGCCTCAGGTTCACCGCCTGAGGACGATCACGCGTACGCGGCGGCCCCGGCCGGCCCGCGCTCTCATCGGGAGCGACGGGTGGCCGGGGCCGCCGCCGTGTCTCCCTGGGGCTAGTCTGCCGTCATGCCCACCGCTCTCATCACCGGCGCGACCGCCGGCATCGGCGCGGCGTTCGCCCGCCGCCTCGCCGCAGACGGCTTCTCCCTCGTGCTCGTCGCCCGCGACGGGGCCCGCCTGTCCGCCACCGCCGCCGAGTTGCGCAAGCGGTACGGCGTGGCCGCCGAGGTGCTGCCCGCCGACCTCTCCCTCGACGAGGGCGTGCGCCGGGTCGAGGAGCGGCTGGAGCGCGGCGTCGACCTGCTGGTGAACAACGCCGGCTTCGGGCACCCGGGCGCGTTCCTCGAGGTCCCGGTGGAGGACGAGGTGACCATGCTGCGCGTCCACTGCGAGGCGGTGCTGCGCCTCACCCTCGCCGCGCTGCCGGGGATGCGCTCACGCGGCCGGGGCGCGGTGATCAACGTGGCGTCGGTGGCGGCCTTCTTCACCCGGGGCACCTACAGCGCGTCCAAGGCGTGGGTGGTCAACTTCAGCGAGTCCGTCGCCGCCGAGATCGGCGACCCGAACGTACGCGTCATGGCGCTCTGCCCCGGGTTCGTCCGTACCGAGTTCCACCGGCGGGCGTCGATGGACACCTCCGGCATCCCGGGCTTCCTGTGGTTGTCGGCCGACCGCGTGGCCGCCGAGGCGATGCGCGACCTCGCCCGGGGGCGGCGGGTCAGCGTCCCCTCGGCGCGCTACAAGGCGATCGTGTCGGTGGGCAGGTTCGTCCCGCGCAACCTGGTCGGGCAGGTGTCGGCCCGCCTCGGGCGCCGCTGACCGGTCCGGTCAGCGCAGCCGGGCCGGGATCCGGTAGACGGCGTAGTCGCCGGCGCGGAACCGCAGGTTCGCGGCGTCCCCGACGGGCGGCGTGCGGCGCTCCTCGACGACGAGCCACCGCACGCCGAAGCGGTCGCGCAGATACTGGAAGGCCGCCGCGGACGGCCGCCGGAAGGCCGCGTCGTTCAGCCGGAGCCGCTCGGCGTCCCAGAACGGGAGCGGCGGCACCGGCTCGCCCGGCCGCCGGAGGTCGATGTTCGCCGTCGTGTACGCCCACCCCTCGACCAGCGCGCGCCGTTCGGACAGCGCGGTCACCCAGAAGTGGCGGCTGTCGCACGGGTCCTCCCGGCCCCAGACACAGTGCGCGTTCGTGGCGACCAGGTCGTCCGGACGCGAATGGGCGCGCAGCCACCGCCCGGCGGCGAGCGCGCCGCGCGGCACCTTCTCCCGGTCGGGGTGGACCGCGCGTCCCGCCGCCGGGTCGGTCCCTCCGGTCCCTCCGCCCGCGCCGAGCGCGAGCACGCGGATCGGGTACGCCGCGAGCAACCCGAGGATGATCACGGCCGCCGCCCGGCGCCACGGCCGTTCCCTCCTCCTCATCACGACGAGGAACCCGTACACCGAGAGGATCGCCAGGTACGGACAGACCGTCTGCAGGAAGTGGCCCTCGTTCAGGTAGGTGCCGCCGAGCGGGGACACCGGGCCGGCGCCCGCCTGGCGGACGCCGCCGTACAGGACGAGCTGCGCGAAGGCCGTGCACGCGGCGGTCATGCCGAGCGCGGCGAGCGCGGCCCAGGGCGGGCGGCGGTCGCGGACCGCGCGCACCGCCGCGGTGAGGGCGAGCCCGGCCAGCAGCAGCGGCAGGTGGGTCGCCTCGGTCCCCATGACGGCGGCCAGCAGGACCGCCGGCAGGATCCACGCGCCCAGGCCGCCGCGTCCCTTCAGGAGGTCGGCGAGCACGAGTACGGCGGCCGCCGCCGACAACGCCCCGAACATCTGCGAGGGGTCGCCCCACCCGCTCGGCCCCGGGCCGTCCCACGGCAGCGGCCCGTCCGCGCCGCCGTACAGGCCGGGCATGGACACGAGCAGCGTCCCGGCGACGGCGAGCGCCGCCGCGACCCGCGAGCCGGTGACGCGGTGGCCGATCGCCCCGACGAGCACGGCGAACCCGGCCGACATCGGCAGCACGGCCAGGCGGTAGACCAGCACCATCGGCTCGACGCCGGTGACCCAGCTCGCCGACGCGAGGTGGGCGTACACGAACCAGGGGTGGAGCAGCGGCTCTCCGGCGACCATCGGCGCCTGCGGCGGCATGTGGTGCCGCAGCTCGCCGACCAGGGCCAGGTGGTACGGCATGTCGGAGAGGGACGCCCCGGCCCGGGGCCAGGTCAGCGCGTTGGCGGCGAAGAGGCTCGCCGCGCTCCACACCGCGAGGCACACGACGACGAGCGCCAGGAACCACGACCACCAGCGCGGCGCGGCGGCTCCCCCGGACGGCGGCCGCCTCCAGTGGCGGCGCAGCCGGGGGACGGCCAGGAAGGCGACGTAGACGGCGGCCGGCCACGCGAGGACGAGCAGCGGCTCTCCGAGCGCGCGGGCGGCGACGTAGACGGGCACCTCGACCGCGTATCCCAGCGCGACGCCGAGGGCGAGCTCCTCCCCCGGCGTGCGGCCGGACGCGCCGCCGCCTTTCCCCGCGCCCTTCCGCGCCCCGCGCACGGCCCCGCGCAGGCCCCGGAGCAGCAGGACGCCGGGCAGGGCGAGGCCGAGCGCGAGATAGAGCCCGAAGGCGGCGAGGTCGCGCGGCGACACGCCGTTGAGCAGCAGCACCGCGGCCGTGAACACGAGAGCGAGCGCGCCGGGCGCGCAGCGAGCCAGGCGGGATCTCCGATGCCGTCCGGCGTGCCTTCCCCCGCCTAAGGACACCCGCGCCGCGATGGTCCTGACCATGCGGAGAGTCTGGCGGCGGGGCCGCGGCCCCGCCGCCGTCTTTGCCAGCACTTCACCCTGGCGCCCGGCCCCGGCCGGGCACCGGGGTCACAACCGCTCGACGTTGAAGCCCCGGCAGCGATTGCGGGTGTCGAAGATGAACGGGGCGGCCCGCTGGACCAGCTCGTAGTCGAAGCAGTCGTGGTCGGTGAGCACGACGACCGCATCCGCCCGGGCCAGCTCGTGGTAGGACGCCTCGGCGATCTCGATGCCCTCGGGCAGCAGCGCGAGGTCGACGTGCGGGTCGGCGGCCCGGACCTCCGCGCCGAGCTTGACCAGCGCCCGGGCCACCTCGATCGCCGGGGACTCGCGGCAGTCGCCCGCGTTCTTCTTGTACGCGAGGCCGAGCAGCAGCACGCGGCTGCCCCTCACCGGCTTGAACCGCTGGTTGAGCGCGAGCGTCAACCGGTGGACGACGTGCTCAGGCATGTGGTCGTTGACGTCGTTGGCCAGCTCGACGAACCGGAAGTTGTGCCCCAGGCTGCGCTTGACCTTCCAGGACAGGTACGACGGGTCGATCGGGAGGCAGTGCCCGCCGACGCCGGGACCCGGAGTGAAGCGCATGTAGCCGAACGGCTTCGTCGAAGCCGCGTCGATGGCCTCCCACACGTCGATGCCGAGTTGCCGGGCGAAGATCGACAGCTCGTTCACCAGCGCGATGTTGACGTGCCGGAACGTGTTCTCCAGGAGCTTGCACAGCTCGGCCACCTGGAGCGACGACACCGGGACGACCTGCTCGACGAGCGCGCCGTAGAACGCCGCGATCCGGGCGAGCGACGCGTCGTCGACTCCCGAGACGACCTTCGGCGTGTTCTCCAGCCGCCAGCGGGCGTTGCCCGGGTCGATGCGCTCCGGGCTGTAGCCGAGGAAGAAGTCCTCCGGCGCGCGCAGCCCGGACCCCTCCTCCAGGATCGGACGCAGGTACTCCTCCGTCGTCCCCGGATAGGTGGTGGACTCCAGCACCACGGTGGAGCCGCGCCGTACGAGCGGGGCGACGCACCGCCCGGCCGAGGCGATGTGGCGCAGGTCGGGCGCGCCCTCGCTCAGCGGCGTCGGCACCGTGATCACGCAGATGTCGAATCCCTCGGCCTGCGTGTAGTCGGCGGCGGCGCGGTACCGGCCGGAGCGGTGGGCCGCGGCCAGCACCTCGTCACCGATGTCCTCGACGTAGCTCTGCGCCGCGTTGAGCCGTTTGACCCGCCATTCGTCCAGGTCGACGCCCACGACGTCGAACCCGGCCTCGACCGCCCGCATCGCGAGCGGCAGGCCGACGTATCCCTGGCCGACCACGACCAGCTTCTCTCCCACTTCTCAGGACCCCCGTCATTTCCAGACCAGATGGCCTGACTCTAGAAGTCGGGAGATCCCGGACCGCCGAAGGCGGATTCGGCGTGTCGCATTCCAAGTCCGGCATCCCGGCGACCCGTCGTCGTAATGTCACGCCACTGACGGACCGCGATCGGATTTCGAACAACGGGACCGCTTCGCGAAAGAAGAAAAATCTTCGCCTCCACCGTCTCGGCCCTTCTCGTCAGCACCGGATCGTCGCCGCATTTCGCCGACGCCCGCCCCGGAGTCGAGATGCCACGGCGCGACGTAAATTCCCGGCAACGCGCCCGACGCTCTTCGGCAAAAGCCACGGTGTACGCGGGACCGTTGATCGGTTTCGCCGTAAATTCAAACGGTTACCTGGTCGCTGCACCCATAGGTTCCTGTCGCCCCCTTCAGGCGAGGCAGCCGATGTGTCCCACAGGTGACGCCCGACGGCCGATGTCGCCGGTCGGCGCCCGCCCGCAGCGAGGGGGGCCACGGAATCGCCGTGCTCTCGCCGAACACAAATCACGCCGAACAATACGAAAGCGCGAAACGAATGAAGCGAGTTGCGATAGTGCAATCGAATTATATCCCCTGGAAGGGATATTTCGATCTCATCGCCCATGTCGACGAGTTCATCCTGCTCGACGACGTGCAATACACCAACAGAGATTGGCGTAATCGCAACCGCATAAAGACGGTCACGGGCCCCATGTGGCTGTCGATTCCCATCAGGCACGGAAGCCGGAGCCAGCTGATCAACGAGGCGACCGCCACCGACCAGTCCTGGCGCGTCAAGCACTGGCGAGCGCTTACACACGCCTACCGGAGGGCCCCCTACTTCGACGAGTACGCCATGGTCCTGGAAAAGATGTACCGTGAGTGCCCGGGAAACAGGCTGTCCGAAATCAACAGACACTTCCTCGAAGGGCTCTGTTCAATTCTCGGCGTCCAGGCCAACCTGCGTCAATCCACCAACTACGGCGCGACCGGCTCCAAAAGCGAGCGTCTCATCGACCTGTGCCGGAAGTCGGGAGCGACCGGATACGTCACCGGCCCGGCCGCCCGGGCCTACCTCGACGAAGCCCTCTTCCAGAATGCGGGAATCGAGGTTCAATGGTTCGATTACTCGGGCTATCGCGAGTATCCGCAACTCCACCCGCCCTTCGACCATCACGTGAGCGTCCTCGATCTCATCTTCAGCACGGGGCCGGACGCCAAGGGATACCTGAAGATCGCCACCGCCCCGGGGCCTCATGAGGCGCCGTCACTCCAGCCCGCGCTACCGCAGGCGCCCACCTGACCCGGATCTTCCGTTATCTCGATACCGGCAGCCGTAGATCGAGGTCAGTACTCCGGCCGTAGTTCTTGATCGCCTCTCGTGAACGGCCTGGCGGCGGTGATGGCCGATCCGGGCGGGCGCCGGGTGGTGGGACACGCCCCACCACCCGGCGCCCGCAGGTCGACCTCGTTCCGGTGAGCCACCGTGAAGAGGGTGGCGACTGATCAGCGATCGCCCGATCCGTCACCCGCGTACACACCGACGCCGGCAGCGGAGGCCGCGACGGCGACCGAACCGGCCTGCTCGGCGCGCTCCCGCACGACGTAGGTCGGCCGTCCCATCCCGCTGCTGTGGATGCGGCCGACGTACTCCCCCAGAACGCCGACGGCGATGAGCTGGGCGGCGGAGAAGAGCGCCACCATCGAGGCGATGGTGGTGAATCCCGCCACCGTGGTCTCCCCTGTGGCGAAACGCCATAGAACGGACGCGCCCAGCAGAAGCCCGAAGGTCCCGACGAGGAACCCCAGATAGCTCGCCACTCTTAGCGGTGCGGTGCTGTAGCCGAGCAACAAGCTGACCGCGTGCCGGATCAGCAGGCTCGGGGTGTAGTTGGACCGCCCGTGACGACGCCGATCCATGTGCACGTGGACGAAGCCGACGCGAGTCGTCGTCCACGACAAGGCCACGTCCACGGAGAAGTGCGGCCCGGACAGTTCCTCGAACCCCTCACGCAAGCGGGTCCGGAAGACGCGGAACGCGCTGATCACCCGGGCGCTGCGCACGCCCAGCATTCCGGAGATGCAGGTCTTCAGCGCCCGCGAACCGAGGTTGCGGATCACCCCGTGCTCCTCCTCGTGCGCGACGCCGTACACCAGGTCGAGGCGGTCCCCTTCGAGCGTGGCCAGCATCAGCGGAATCTGCTCCGGCGGGTGTTGCAGGTCGTCATCCATGGTGACGATCACGTCGAAGCGCGCCTCCCTGATGCCGGCCATCAGCGCATTGTGCTGCCCGTAATTGCGGGACAGATGGATCGCACGGACGGCGGCGATCTCGCGGGCCAGGCCGGAGGCCACGTCCCACGTGTCATCGGGGCTTCCATCGACGACGAGGACGACCTCGTACGGTACGGAGAGATCCCGCAGAACCGGAACGAGCCTCGCCAGCAGCGATGGCAGGGTTCCCGCCGATCGGTAACACGGGATGACCACCGACACGGACATAAATCCCCCGGTTGTTTCGCATTGGCCGACTACGATCCACTCGCACGCGAAGCCGCGGACGCCTCACCTCCGCCTGACTTCGGCGAGCCCCCATCACACGCGCCCGGCGGTCACTCCGGGATCAGCTCCAGAAAGAGGCGGATCACGGTGCCGTCGAGCGTGCGGAGCCGCACGCAGTTGTCCCGGTTGAAGCACCGGCCCCGGACGATGTCCACCATGCGTCCGACCGTCATGATCTGGTCCGGGTCAAGGTACGCGAGTTCCTCGAACTCTTCGGTCGTGTGTGCGGTGGCCTTGTCGTGATCCTGTTCTTCCGGTGTGAGCGCGTTCGCGCACAGCAAGGGCCACGAGCGCCGGAACAGTTCGACGGCGGCGTCCTCTACTTTTCGATAGAGCGAACCGCCTGTGTCGTGCGGCTGGACGGGGACCTCCTCCTGCGCGAGCACCGGACCCGTGTCGACTCCCTGGTCGACCATGTGCAACGTCGCACCGGCCGGCGTGCCGTCGATGATCGACCAGATCGCCGTCCGCCGCCCCCGGTTGTACGGCAGCAGGGAGGGATGGAGGTTGACGATCCCGCGCGGAAACGCGTTGATGAGCTCTGATCTGAATATGTGCCCGAAATACAGGGATATCCCCAGCTCCGCGCCGAGCCCTGCGATGCGGCGCACCGTCTCCCCGTTCTTGAGCATGTCCCCGGTGAGGATCAGGCCCGCCCGCTCCAGGTCGGGGAACAGGCTCCTGATCTCGTCTGCCCGGCGCTGCTGCCCGGGGGCGTTGAGGACGACCGCGGCGACCTCCGCGTCAGGCCTGCCCTGCAGCCACGTCGCGATGTCGAGACCGGTGCGGTCATTACAGAATAGGACGATCCGCATTCTTTGCTCCCTGGGAATCGGGTTCGTGATCGTGCGGGCGCTCAACGCTCCGCGTCGTCGGCGCACGACGCCCGGCGGCCCGCCGTGACAGGGCCCCCGGGCGTGCGCGTGAATTTCGAGCGGTTCCACCTCTGGGCGTCCGCATGACGGACGACCACAACCGCCCTGATGATCAGGAGGTCGTCGCCCTGAGCCCGCGCCACCAGTCCTCGTGGTCGCGGTACCACCGCACGACCTCGTCGAGTCCCTTGTCGAAGTCGACCAGCGGCGTGTACCCGATCGAGCGGATCTTGGAGGAGTCGACGGAGTAGCGCAGATCGTGACCGAGCCGGTCCGGGACGCGCTCGACCATCTCCCAGCCGGCACCGAGGGCGTCGAGCAGCCGTTCCGTCAACTCCAGGTTCGTCAGCTCGACCCCGCCGCCGATGTTGTAGATCTCGCCGCCGGAGCCCTTGTCGAGCACGAGCTGGATGCCCCGGCAGTGGTCGTCGACATGCAGCCATTCACGCACGTTGCGGCCGTCGCCGTACAGCGGGACAGGTCTGCCGTCGATCAGGTTGGTGACGAACAGCGGGATGACCTTCTCCGGGTACTGGTAGGGGCCGTAGTTGTTCGAGCACCTGGTGACGCGCACGTCCAGCCCGTGCGTCCGGTGGTACGCGCGGCAGAGCAGGTCGGCGCCCGCCTTGGCGGCGGAGTAGGGCGAGTTGGGCAGCAGCGGCTCGGCCTCCGTCCACGACCCGTCGTCGATCGACCCGTACACCTCGTCGGTCGAGACCTGGACGACCGTGCGCACGTCGTGCTCGAGCGCCGCCTGCAGCAGCCGCTGCGTGCCCTGCACGTTGGTGACCACGAAGTCGCCCGCGCCGGCGATGGAGCGGTCCACGTGCGTCTCGGCGGCGAAGTTGACCATGACGTCGTGGCCGGGCACGAGCTCGTCGAGCAGGGCGGCGTCGGTGATGTCGCCGCGGACGAAGGTGAGCCGGGTGTTCCCGTCAACCGGCCGCAGGTTGGCCAGGTTGCCCGCGTACGTGAGCTTGTCGAGCACCGTCACGTGCGCGTCCTCGTAGCCGGCGTACGCGCCGGACAGCAGGCACCGCACGTAGTGGGAGCCGATGAAACCGGCCCCGCCGGAAACCAGGATCCTCATGCGCGCACCTGAACCTTGCTGTGGTCTCCCACCATGAGCTGGTAGGAGTTCGGCACTCCGGCCGCCTTCGTGACCTCGACGTTACGGCCGATGAGGGAGTAGCTCAGCCCGCTGACGCCCCTGATGGCCGATTCGCCCAGGACGATGCTGTACTCCACCTCGGCCTCCTCCAGCGCGCAGCCCTCCCCGATGGACGTGTACGGGCCGATGTACGAGCGATCGATCTTGGTGTTGGCGCCGATGACCGCGGGCCCCCTGATGACGGAGTTCTCCACGACCGCTCCCGGGCCGATGACGACCCGGCCGGTGATCTCCGAGAGCGCGTCCACCGTCCCCCGGCAGTCGCGCTCGATCGCCTCGAGCACGATGCGGTTGCACTCCAGCATGTCCTGGAGCCTTCCGGTGTCCTTCCAGTAGCCGGTGACCAGGTGCGACTGGACCCGGCGGCCGCTGTCGATGAGCCACGTGATCGCGTCGGTGATCTCCAGCTCGCCCCGCGCGGACGGCCTGATCGCGCGCACGGCCTCGTGGATGGCGGGCGAGAACGTGTAGACCCCGACGATCGCGAGATCGCTGCGCGGGTTCTCCGGCTTCTCCTCGAGCGCGACGATCTCCCCGTCCGGCCCGAGCTCCGCGACGCCGTAGAACTGCGGCTCGGCGACCGGGGTGAGCAGGATGCGCGCGTCGCAGTCGGCCGCCCGGAAGGCGTCGACCAGGCCGGAGATGCCGTCGACCAGGAAGTTGTCCCCGAGGTACATCACGAAGGGGTCGTCACCGAGGAAGTCCCGGGCGATCAGGACGCAGTGCGCCAGGCCGAGCGGGGCCTCCTGCTCGATGTAGGTGACGTCGAGCCCGAACGACGACCCGTCGCCGACGGCATCGCGGATCTCGTGGGCCGTGTCACCGACGATGATGCCGACGCTGGTGATCCCCGCCTCGCGGATCGCCTCGAGCCCGTAGAAGAGCACCGGCTTGTTCGCGACGGGAACCAGTTGTTTCGCCGACGTGTGGGTCAGCGGGCGCAATCTGGTCCCCTTGCCGCCCGCCAGAACGAGTGCCTTCACCGCTCTTCGAGTCCTTCCATGCTTTGGATCCCTCTTTGAAGAACGCATGGCCGCAGCGACCATCTGACCGGTCGAAATTACTGGGGACTCGAATCGAGAACGTCGCGCCGAAGGCCGCATTTGCCGAACGGTGTTGCACATGTTGCCAGGGCTAGACGTTGCGGGCGCCGTCCCGCTCCCGGAAGGTCCAGGCCCGGTGTATCGCATAACTCAGCGGCGGGCTGAGCAGGATTATCAGGCCCTGCGCCACCATGATGGGAATCCCGGCGAACTCCACCAGAATGGGCAGACCGATGACGGACAGGCCGAGGAAGCTCAGCCCGACGGCATAGAAGCGCAGGTAACCGGGCAGCCATCCCACACCGGAGGACTTGAAGACCACCAGCCTGTACGCCGGATAGACGATCAGCGTGGTGATGAGGTGGCCGACCACGACGAGGAAAAGATAGGGCACCGAATTCTTGGCGACCAGCAATCCTAGGCCAAGGAGAACGTAATACACCCCGGCCGTCATGGCACCGGCCAGCAGATATGTGATGCGCTGGCCGAGGAGAGCCGGCATCGCGATCCGCCGCGCATCTGGGTTTTCCCGGGCACTCCGGCTTTTGAGTTCGAGCATATTTAGGTCACTCCGGATCTGCCGTGGACGCCGATCAGAGGGAGTGTAATCGGCGGCGCGAGAGAATCGGAGGATCGATGTCGGTGTCGGTGGTAATTCCGTGTTACGGATCAGCGCGGACCCTTCCGCGGCTGCTGGCCAGGCTCATGCCCGTGCTGCGCGGCGTCTCCCCCTGTCACGAGGTGATCCTCGTCGTCGATGGGAGCCCGGACGACACCTGGGCCGTCGCCTCCGATCTGGCCCGCCGGGTCGAGGGGGTGCGCGCCCTCCACCTCTCCCGCAACTACGGCCAGCACAACGCCCTGGTCGCGGGCATCAGGGAGGCCAGGTTCGACGTCGTCGTGACGATGGACGACGACCTCCAGCACCCGCCCGAGCAGATCCCCCTCCTGCTGGCCGCGCTGGAGGGCGAGCGTCTCGACCTGGTCTACGGCGTCCCGCACGAGGAGGAGCACGGTTTCCTGCGCAGTCTCGCCTCCCGTTCGGTGAAGGCGGGGATGGCGGCCGCGCTCGGCGTCCGCGCCGCACGGTCGATCAGCGCGTTCCGCGCCTTCCGCACCCGGATGCGCGAAGGCTTCGACGGCCTGACGGGGCCGCACGCCTGTGTCGACGTGGCGCTCTCGTGGGCCACGACCCGCGTCGGCACCGTCCCGGTGCACATGAGCGAGCGCAGCGACGGCCGGTCCAACTACACCCCCCGCCTGCTCGTACGGCACGCCGTCACCATGCTGATCGGCTACAGCGCGGCTCCCCTGAGGGCGGCCAGCTATCTGGGATTCCTCGCGGGCATCGTCGGCCTGCTGCTCGGCGCGGCCGTGCTGTGGAGGTTCGTCATGGGTGACACCACGGTGGCGGGGTTCACGACGATCGCCTCGATGGTCGCGCTCTTCTCGGCGGCGCAGCTCGTATCCATCGGAGTGCTCGGCGAGTATGTCGGCCGCATCCACGGCGGGGGGATGGGCCGCCCGAGCTACGTCGTTCGCGAACGGGCCGAGACGACGGACGACGGCACCGCCGGGCGGGTGTCGGATGGCATCGACTCCCCAATCGGAGCCGGCTCCGGATCGGGTGGCCGGTGAGAAAGGCGCGGCGCGGTCGTACTTAGACGGGAAGGCGGTCGGGCGCCGGCGCGGCTTCGGCCCGCCGGGCCCCGCCCTGGAGGACGCGCCGGCTCAGCACGAACGTGAGCGGGACGGTGACGCACATCGTCATCGGCATCGCCACCCGGCTGTCGACCCCCCAGTGGACCAGCACCGTCAGGAGCGCCAGACCGGTGAGGTACTGGACCAGGTAGACCCCCGGGAAGCGCACCGCGGAACGGAGCGACGCCCTCGTCTGGAACACGAAGGCCGCGTTGAGGACGTAGGAGAGGGCGATGCCGCACACGAAGACCACCGAATAGGCGACCGGCGGCGGCGCCCACCGGCAGAGGACCACGAACAGCCCGTACGTCACGCCGGTGTTCGCGGCCCCGGCCACGAGGAACCGGGCGAACGGCGCCCCCCTCACGCGGGCGCCGGCTGCCCGGACACGATCCGCCGGAACTCGTCGTACGAACGGATGTAGTCGTCCGGGTCGTAGTAGTCGGAGGCGAACACGAGGAGCACGGCGTCGGGCGAGTAGCGGTACTGCGTGCCCCAGATCATGGCCGGCATGTAGACGCCGCGGCTGGGGCGGTCCAGGGTGACCTCGCGGCGGTTGCGGCCGTCGTCGAGCAGGACGCCGCAGGAGCCGCGCACGCAGATGAGGAACTGCTCGCAGCGCCGGTGGGCGTGCTCGCCCCGCACCTCCATGCTCGGAACGTTGAAGACCAGGAAGTACCGCTTGGGCACGAAGGGCAGCTCGCGTTCGAACTCCCCGACGGAGAGCTCGCCGCGCAGGTCCTTCGTGACACGTAGCTCGTGCAGGCCGGCCGCCCCGACTCCGAGCCCGACCGTCCCGGCGGCCCGGGCGTCGCCGCCCGGGCGGGAGCCGCCCAGCCGCTCCCCGCCCGTGACGTAGCCCTTGATGCGCGCCGGGTTGCCGACCACGATCGCGTTGGGCGGCACCGAACGCGTCACGACCGCGCCGGCCCCCACCATGGCGCCGGTGCCGATCTCCACCCCCGGCAGGATCGTGCTGTTCGCGCCGATGGAGGCGCCGGAGCGGACCACCGTCCGGGCGAACCGTTCCGGGTAGACCCTGCTGCGCGGGAAGGGGTCGTTCGTGAACGTCGCGTTCGGCCCGATGAAGACGTCGTCCTCGATCGTGATCCCGTCCCAGATCTGGACTCCGCACTTGACGGTCACGCGGTCGCCCAGCACGACGTCGTTCTCGACGAAGACGCCGTCGCAGATGTTGCAGTCGGCCCCGATCCGCGCTCCCGGCAGCACGTGCGCGAACGCCCACACGCGGCTGCCCGCTCCGACGTGCGCGCTCTCACAGAGGGCCTGCGGGTGGACGAAGGTCTCTTTCATGCGCGCCTGCCGCTGGAGAGAAGGTCGGACCTGGATTTCGGAGCGCCGTCGAAGGTGCGGACGGTGCGCACCAGGGCCAGCGGCCGCTTCTTGGTGTTCTCGTAGCTCCGCCACGCGTACGAACCGATGAAACCGAGCCCCAGGGTGTTCAGCGCCCCGAAGAAGGTGATGACCAGGATCGTGGTCGTGTAGCCCGCCGCCGCGATCTGACCGGTCAGCCGCATGACGAAGACGAAGACGGCCAGGCAGCCGGCCACGGCGACGCCCAGCGCCCCCAGGATCGTGAGGATGCGGATCGGCAGGTCCGTGAAGGCGAAGACGCTGTCCAGCAGATAGTCGACCTTCTTGCGGATCGTCCAGGCGCTTCGGCCGTACTCTCGCGCGCGCCGCTGGTACGGCACCTCGCAGCGCCGGAAGCCGAGCCAGTAGACGAGGCCGACGAGGGAGCTGTTCGCCTCCTCCAGCCGCAGGAGCTCGTCCCTGATCCGCCGGTTGCACCCGAAGACGTCCACCCCGCCGGACGGGATGTCGCGCACGACGAAACGCCGGTAGAAGCGCCAGAAGAGGTTGGCCGACAACCGCGAGATCCCCGGATCGTCCCGGCTCTCCCGCACGCCGACCGCGATGTCGGCGTCGCCGAACACGAGCCGGTCGAGGAACCTCAGCAGCAGGTCGGGCGGCTCCTGGAGGTCCGCGGCGATCGTGGCGAAGTAGTCGCCCTGAGCCGCGCGAAGGCCGGTGCGGACGGCCGCGAACGAGCCGAAGTTGCGCGCGTGCAGCAGCAGTTGCGACCGGAACGGCGCCCGCGGCAACGCCGCCTCGAGCAGCTCGTAGCTGTCGTCGGGACTCGCGTCGACGACGAAGACGAACTCCGTCGGCATGCCGTGGCGTTCCGCGACGATCGCGCTGACGGCGCTGAACTCCGCGATGAGCTGCGGCACGAACTCCGCGTTCCGGTAGACGGGGACGATCACCGACAACACGGCGTCACCAGGCGTTGACGTGGGAGATCACTCTCGTGACCTCCTCATCCGACAGTTCGGGATAGCACGGCAGGGTCGTGATCGAGGCCGCCAGCTCGTCGGTCACCGGGAGCGCGGCGACCGGGCCTCCGGCACCGGTCAGCACGGGCTGGCGGTGGTCCGGGACCGGATAGTGCACGTCCGTCGTGATCCCCGCCTCGGCGAGCCGGGCGCGGAGCGCCTCCCTGCCGTCGCACGTGACGACGTAGAGATGGGCGACGTACTCCTCGCCGTGGACGGCCGGGCGATCCACGCGGGGATGGCGGATCTCCCGCGTGTACCGCGTCGCGATGTCGCGGCGACGCCGGTTCCAGCCGTCGAGGAAGGGCAGCTTGGCCCGCAGGACCGCGGCCTGCATCTCGTCGAGGCGGCTGTTGCGCCCTCCCCCCTCGCCGGTGCGGTATCTCGACTCCCATCCGTACTGCCGCAGGCGCCTGACCCGGAGGGCGACGTCCGCGCTGCCGGTCACCACGGCGCCGCCGTCGCCGAGCGCGCCCAGGTTCTTGGTCGGATAGAAGCTGAAGCTCGCCGCGGCCCCGAAGGAGCCGGCGGCCCGGCCGCCCCGGCGGGCGCCGTGCGCCTGCGCGCAGTCCTCGAACACGGGAACGCCGGCCTGGTCGGCGATCGCCAGCACCGCGTCCATGTCGTGCAGGAGCCCGAAGAGGTGGGTGACCACGACCGCGTCGGGCGCGGCCTGCTCGACGACCTGCTTGAGGTGGGCGAGATCCATCAGCTTCGTGTCGCGGTCCACGTCGACGAAGACCGGCTCGGCGCCGAGCGCCGCCAGGGCGGTCGTCGTGTAGAAGCCGGCGTTCGCGACCGTGGCCACGCGGCTTCCCCGGCCGACGCCGAGGGCGCGCAGCCCGAGCTCGATGGCGTCCGTGCCGTTGGCGACGCCGACGCAGTGGCCCACGCCGCAGTAATCGGCGAACTCCCGCTCGAAGGCCTCAACCTCCTGGCCCAGGACGTACCAGCCACTGCTCAGGACGCGCTCGACCGAAGTGCGCACGGCCGTTTCCGTCGAGATCGCATGCCGGCGGAGGTCGTTGACCGCGATCCGATCAGCCACGTCGGCTCTCCCTTTCTTCACGGCCGGCCCGCGCCAGGTGAACGCCGGTCGACACGCTGCTCTCCCACGTTCGATGGGCGGCCCGCCCGACCTCGCCGAGCTTCTCCGATGCCGCAGTGAAGCACGGCGTTCGAGGTGGCAACGGGTGCGCCGTCGCCTCTTATCGAGTCATTACGAAACCCTTGCGCCGGGATCGGCACCGGGCCACCGGGCGGCTCCGGTCGTCCGTCCCCCTCATCAGGCCCGCTCCGGCACCTGGTAAACGGCGTAGTCCCCCGAGTGGAACCGGGGAACGGCGAATTCACCGATCTTCGACGCCGCCTTCGTCAACCTTTCGTTCACGAAGAGCCAGCGCACTCCGTAGCGTTCGCGCAGGAGCCGCATCGACGCCGCCGAGGGTGCGGAGAAGACCGTGTCGTTCGCCTTCAGCATCGAGCGGTCCCAGAACGGGAGGTTCACCGCCTGCTCCCCGGGTCGCCAGCGGTCCTGACTGGAGGACGCGAACGCCCACCCCTCCACCAGCACCCGCCGTTCCGACAGCGCGGACACCTCGAAGTGGCGGCTGTCGCACGGGCCCTCCTGGCCGACGCAATGCTCGTTCGTGGCGACCAGATCGTCGGGATCCGAGTGCGCGCGCAGCCAGCGTCCGGCGTCCATGGCTCCCCGCGGGACGGTCCACGGCCGGGTGGCCGGCTCCGATCCGGTGGAGCCGATCGCGCCGAGCAGGTGCGGGGAGGCGAGGACGTACGCGTGGCCGTCGGCGAGCAGGCCGACGGTCGAGAGCACGACGATCGCGACGGCCGCCGCGCGCAGACGCCCCCACACCGCGATCAGTGCGGCGGTCGCCGCCACCGCGACGACCAGCAGCGCGACGTAGGGGCGGATCAGCAGGTCGGCCGGACGCCCCGGGGCGAGTGGCACCCGCACTCCGCAGACGACGGGGATCACATAGGCGACGGCCAGCCCGGCACAGAACGCGACGAGCACCGTACGGCGGGACAGACCCGCACGCCGCACCACAGCGATGATTCCGTAGACCGCCATGATGGCCAGATAGGGATAGGCGCCGTAAAGGAAGAAGAACTGGCTGCGGCCGGGATGCCCGAGTAGGAGCGCCGTGCCGATGCCCACCGCGCCGATGCTCATCATGAGGGTCACCGGGGCCCGCAGGAGCGACCGCGGGCGGGTCAGCAGTCCGAGCACCCCGAACCAGGAGAGAAGCAAGGCCGGCACCCACACCATGGTCAGGGCGAGCAGCAGAGCCGGCGACGGCGCCGCGGAACCGTCCGATCCGGTGAGCTCCGCCCAGGTTGCCCGAACGAAATAGAACGGAGCGACGACCACGGCCTGCCGGGCATGGCCGAACAGGACAAATTGCGCATAGAGGAAGCAGCCTGCGGAGATCGCCAGCGCCGTGAACGTGGTCCGGAACAGCCGGCGCCGTCTCACGATCTCCACCAGGGCGATCCCCAGCAGGCCGACGATGAGCATCGGCAGATAGGTCGCCTTGGCACCCATCACTCCGAGAAGCAGGACACCCAGCAGGAGCACCTCGCGGACGGCGGCGTTCCCTCGATGACGGTAGACGTCGATCAGCACGAGAACGGCGGCGGCGAACAGGAGGGCGCCGAAGGTCTGGGTCGGACTCGTCCAGCCGAGATCGGGGAAGCCTCCTCGGCTGAACGACGAGTTGTTGCCGAGGTACAGGGTGGGGATCGCGGTGAGAATCGCCCCGGCGACGGCGAGCGAAGCGCCGGCCCACAGGCCGATCACGCGCCTGGCCGTCATCCCGATCAGCACGACGAGGGCCGCGAGCATGGGCAGCATCGCCAGGCGAGTCAGCAACACCAGCGGTTCCAGCCCGGTGACCCAGCTCGTCGCGGCGAGGTCCGCGTAAACGAACCAGTGATAGAGCAGTGGCTCGCCGGCGACCATCGGGACGGTGGGCGGCATGTGGTGCTTCAGCTCGCCGGTCAGGGCCAGATGGTAGAAGACGTCGGGCTCGGCGTTCCCGAGCGCCGGCCAGGTCAGCGCGGTCTCCCTGAGGTAGGAGACGGCTCCCCAGATCACCAGATAGACGAAGGCGAGCGCGAGCGCCCAGGAGTACCAGACAGGCGCCTTGTCGCGGCTCCGCCCGCTCCTCCAATGGCGGCGCAGCCGGGGGGCCGCGAGGAAGAGTACGTAGGTGAGGATCGGCCAGATCACCACGAGCCGTGGCATCCCCACGGCCCGTGCGCCTATGTAGGCGAACGTCTCGATCGCGTAGCCCAGGGATACGCCGAGGGCGACCTCCTCCCCGAGTGTGCGGGCGCCGCTGTACACGGCTCGGAGCACCAGCACACCCGGCAACGCGATCAAGAAGCCGACATACGCCGCGAAGACGGCGACATCCTTGACACCGACTCCGAAGCGGAACACGACCCCCAGGACCAGAGCGGTCGTGAAGACCGCCGGCAACCACCTCGCCGCCTGCCGCACGTGGGCGGGCAGCCGGCTCGCGTGGCCCTCTCCCCCGGCCGCCTTCGGTGCGGGACTCAGGAGGGACGAAGCATTACCCATGTGCGGGAGCCTGGCGACACCATGCGCCGGCGGCTTCTTCGAACACTCGTGGAAGGCAGGGTCCTTGCCGGTCCTTTGATGACGGCTGACGACCGGCCCGTGGTCGGGGAGTCAGGATGCCCGAAAGCCGGCCGGTGGCAACTCCTCACACAAGGAGCCGGTCCCGGATCAGGTGAACCGTCAGCACTGTCTGCACCGGCTCGAAGCCGTACCTCGCCCACGCCCGCTGCACCCGTGTGTTGTGTCCCTGCGTGGAGATGACCACCTCGGCCGCCCCGCGTGACGCCGCGCGGTCCTCGACCACCCGCAGCAGGTGCGCGTAGATACTCCGGCCCCGGGCCTGGGGCACCACGCCGGCGAGCAGGATCTCGGTGCGCGCGGCGTCCTCCTCCAGCGTGGCGAGCGCCAGCACACCGGCCTGGTCCGACACCGTGACGCACGCCCCCTGCGCCGCGGACCTCAGCGCCCACTCCTCGTAGCCGTCGAGCGCGGCGCCCGCCTCGAACAGCGGGTTCGCGAGGTAGTGGTTGCCGTACGCGGCGAAGATGTCGCGCACCAGCCGCCGCACTTCGGCGGCGGCGGGCGTTCCCCCAGGCCACATCCCGGGCGCGGGATCGGGCGCCCTCCCCTTCCCCACACGCAACCGCCAGTACGCGAGCGAGTCGGCGGGGATGGCGGTGCGGCCCAGCGTGGTGAGCCCGGCGAACCAGCCGACGTACTCGGCCGGGTAGCGCAGGACGATGATGTCGGCGTCCGAGGCCAGGATCGCCGCGCGCACGTCGGAGAGCTCGGCGGCCGACTCGGCGGAGACGGTGAGGCGCTCGACGGAGCGGCCGAACCTGGCGGAGTCGAGCGGCGACGCCGCGGCGCGCACGGCCTCCGCCTCCATCACCTCGTGCCAGCCCATCAGGTCACCGTGAAGGAGCGTATGGTGCCGATCACGCGGGTCACGTCGTCCTCGTCCAGGTCGGCGTACAGCGGCAGCCGTACCAGGCGATCGGCCACCTCCTCGGTGACCGGGCATCCGCCGGCCGCCGCGCGCCCGCACCGGACGCCCGCCGGGGCGGAGTGCAGCGCCTGGTAATGGAAGGTCGCCTGCACGCCGTGCTCGGCGAGGTGGGCGATGAGCGCCTGCCGGTTATCGAGGTCCGGGAGGAGCAGGTAGTAGAGGTGCGCCGGGTGCTCGCAGCCGTCGGGGACGATCGGGCGGCGGACCCCGTTCTCCTCCGCCCAGCCGGCCAGTTCCTCGTCGTACCTGGCCCAGACGGCGTGCCGCAACGACTGGATCCTGTCGAAGGACTCGAACTGCGCGGTGAGCATCGCGGCGAGGATGTCGGAGGGCAGGTAGCTGGAGCCGATGTCGATCCAGCGGTACTTGTCCACCTGTCCGCGGAAGAACCTGCTCCTGTCGGTGCCCTTCTCCCTGATGATCTCCGCCCGTGCGGTGAGTTCCGGGTCGTTCAGCAGCAGGGCCCCGCCTTCGCCGCACTGCACGTTCTTCGTCGAGTGGAAGCTCTGCGCCGCCAACGCGCCGAAGGAGCCGAGTGGCCGGCCGCGGTAGAAGCCGCCCAGGCCGTGGGCGTTGTCCTCGATCAAGGCGAGGCCGTACCGCTCACACAGTTTGCCGATCGTCTCCATCTCGCAGGCGACCCCCGCGTAGTGGACCACGACCACCGCCCGCGTGCGATCCGTGATCGCGGCCTCGATGAGCTGTTCGTCGATGTTCAGGGTGTCCGGCCGGCAGTCGACGAACACCGGCACCGTGCCCCGGAGGGCGAACGCGTTGGCGGTCGACACGAAGGTGAAGGACGGCATGATCACCTCGTCGCCCGGCCGCAGGTCCAGCAGAAGCGCCGACATCTCCAACGCGTGTGTGCAGGACGTGGTCAGCAACGCGCCGCGGGACTTCGTGATCTCTGTCAACAGCCGGGTGGCCCGCGCTGTGAATGGTCCGTCACCGGACGTGGATCCGCGACGTACCGCCTCGGCGAGGTACTCCAGCTCGTTCCGAGAGACGTGCGGTCGGTTGAAGGGAACTGTGTCGGCTGTTGTCACGAGTGCAGTGAACAACGAGCGGCCACGCCGCCTCCTGCCGCGCCGCAGCCGCTTGGCGAGCCATTGCGAAAGCCTTACGCAGCGCGCGGCATTTCGTAAATCGCGCAGCCGGGAGATCGGAATCGCAGCGTCGCGAACGCGCCGATCCGTGGGCTCGCGTCTCGCTCGTCCACGAACAACCAGCGCACGCCGTACCGGTCGCGCAGCCGTTCCACCGCCTTCCGGGACGGCGAGGTGAAGGCCAGATCGTTCGCGCGCAGCCGCTCCCGGTCCCAGAACGGCAGATACTCCGGAGAGTCGCCCGGCCGCCACTGGCTCATGTTCCTGCCGGTGAAGGCCCATCCTTCGACCAGTACGCGCCGTTCGCTCAAAGCGGCGACCCAGAAATGGCGTTCATCGCACGCGACCTGCCCATCGGGCCTGCAGTGAGCGTTCGTGGCGACGAGGTCGCCCGGGTCCGAGTGGGAACGCAGCCATCGGCCGGCCGCCATGAGGCCGGGGGCCGTCAGGGTGCTCTGGATGGCCTGGGACTCCTGGAACTCGGTGGTCGCGACCGCCTCGTGCATCCCGGACCCGGCCACGCGGGGCAGCACCGACAGGACGTGACCCTGCACGTCCGCCTGCAGGGCGAGCGCCGTGGAAGCGACGGACACGAGCGCCCACGCGCGGTACCCGCCCCACGTACGGAGGAGGAATGTCCCCGCCAACACGGAAACGGCCACGAGCACCAGGTAGGGCCGGTACAGGACACTGTCGGGCTGCCCCTGGCCCAGCGGAATCCTGACGCCGCAGATGAAGGGGAGCAGGTACGCGACGGCGATTCCTGCCGCTGCCGCACAGATCGCCGCCCTGCGTGGAACACGCGCCCGCCGCACCAGTACGAGAAGCCCGTACACCGACAGGATCACCAGGTAAGGGTAGGCGCCGTACATGAAGAAGAGCTGGCTGCGACCGGGGTGGCCGAGCATGAGTGCCGTGCCGAGCCCGATCACGCCGATGCCGAGCATGAGGAGCACGCTGTGGCGCGTGAGTGACCGCGTCCGGCTCAGCAGGCCGAGGGTTCCGGACCACATGACCACCAAGCTCAGCAGGAACACCGACGTGACACCGACCAGAGCGCCCGTGGAAGGCTCGACCGCCGCGCCCAGGTCCCTCCATGCCTGCCAGCAGGTACGCATGAAGAACAGCGGCACGACCATGATGGCGGACCGGGCCCCGCCGAACAGCACGAACTGCGCGTACAGGAGGCAGGCGACGGTCATCCCCAGGGCGCCGAGCACGGGCCGGCTCAATCTCCGATGTCTGACGGCCTCGACCAGGGTGATCGCCACGAGCCCCGCGCCGAGCATGGGCAGGTACGTGGCCTTGGCGCCCATCACCGCCAGCAGGAAGATCGCCAGCAGGACCCAGACGGTGCCGGTGTGCCTGCGTTCCAGAAGATCGATCAGAATGAGCACGACCGGGGCGAACAGGAGCGCCCCGAAAGTCTGCGTGGGGCTCGTCCACGCGAGATCCGGCACTCCTCCCCAGCTGAACGGCCCGTTCTGGCCGACGAAGAAGCCCGGAATCGCGACCGTGATCGTCCCTGCCGTGGCGAGCAGCGCCGCGGTCCAGGAGCGCGTGACACGTCGCGCGGTCATTCCGATCAGCACGACGAACGCGAGCAGCATGGGCAGCACACCGATACGGTTCACCAGAACCAGCGGCTCCACGCCGGTGATCCAGCTCGACGCCGCGAAATGCGCGTAGACGAACCAGTGGTACGAGAGGGGCTCGCCCGCGACCATCGGCGTCATCGGCGGCATCTGATGCTTCAGCTCGCCGGTCAGAGCCAGATGGAACGGCACGTCCGGCGGGGCGGCGGCGAGCGCCGGCCAGTCGAGCGGGGTCACCGCGAAATAGGAAGCGGCCCCCCATCCGAGCAGATACGCGACGAGCGGCACGAGTGACCACGAGTACCAGAGAGGGGTCGTTCCTGTGTGCCGTCCGCCCCTCCAGTGCCGTCGCAGGCGGGGAACGGCGATGAAGACCGCGTAGGTGGCGGCCGGCCAGGCCAGCACCAGCAGGGGCAGGCCGATCGCGCGGGCGGCGATGTAGGTGAAGATCTCGATGGCGTAGCCCAGGGCCAGCCCAAGAGCGATCTCTTCGACGCGCGTACGGCGGCCCTTGTACAGGGCCCGGACCAGTAGCACACCGGGAACGGCGACGCAGAGGAGCACGTATGCGCTGAAGACGACCAGGTCGCGAGGGGACACACCGTAGTAGAGGAGCACCGCGACGCTGAGCCCGGACGTCGCGATCGCGGGCAGCCACCGGGATGTCAGGAAGGCGGCCGCCCTCCGGCGCCGGCCGGCGGGCCGTCCGCCGTCCGCGGACCCGCCCGCGTCCGCGATCCGTTCGGACGTGTGCGAGTCCGACGTGGAACCGTGAACCGGTGAGATCGTGTCCATGACCGCAAGACTGGCGACACCCGTGCCGGGAAGCGGCTCCGACCCAGCGTGACCACCGTTTCATTGCCAGGCCTTTGTTGTCGTCAAAGCCGTTTTCGCGGGCGAGGAACCGTTCACGGGTCCCCGGCGCCGCGCTCTTGTCGCCCGGATGCGCTTTCGATTCTTTGCGGGGACTTGAAATACGCGGCGGGCATGCGTGCGCCGCCGTTCGGACTCCCCCCGATTAAAGTGGCCGGACGTCCCGGAACGTCCCCGCCACAACATCATTCGGGTGATTCTTTGTGGAGTACATAGTTGTCGCGGCGTCCGCGGCGATACTCATCTTCCTCGTTCAGTCCTGCCTGGACGGACCTGTGGCACGACGGGCGTTGTGGGTGCTGCTCCTGGCCTTCGCCGCGCGACTGGTCATCCATGTCATGGTCATACGGAGCGTGCTCCCCTACGGGGGCGACAACTACACGTACGGGCAAAGGGCACTGGAGATCGTCGCGTACTGGAAACGCGAGGGATTCCAGTTCGTCACCTCCGACCAGATCCCCGACCTCTATTCCGTGGCCGTGCCGTGCAACGTCTTCGCACTCGTCATGTACATCTGCGGCGGTCCGGCGCTCCTGGCGTGCACGTCGGTGATCGCGCTCATGGCGTGCGCCCTGTGTATCTTCATGTACCGGTTCGCCCGGCTGATCGGCGCCGACGAGCGTTCCTCCTTCCGCCTTCTCGTCCTGGTCGCGTTCCTGCCCGCGTTCCTGCTGCACACGTCGGACACGTTCAAGGACGGTTTCAACGTGTTCCTGGTCGTGTCGTGCCTGGGGCTGGCCGTGTCGAACGTACAGAGATTCGACATCCGGAAAGTGCTGTTGCTCGCACCGTTGTTGTGGGCCCTGTGGAACGTACGCCCCTACATGGTGTTCATGTGCGCGCTGCCGCTCGTTCTCGGTTTCGTGGGGGCCAGGCGCGCCCTCCCCTTCTGCACCCTCGCCCTTCTCGCGGGGATGCTGGCATCCTTCGCGTTCTTCTCGGGAGCGGCCCCGAACGCGGCGGTCGAGACGATGCAGCAGCAGCTGGAACTCGGCCAGTCGGAGACGGTCCGCCTCGCGAACGCGGACACGGGATCGGGCGTCGTGTTCGACGACGGCGGAAACCCGTGGAGCGCTTTTCTGCCGAAACTTCTCTACACCGTGTTCTCCCCCTTTCCCTGGATGGGGGGGAGCGTGGTGCTGCAGCTCGCGAAAATCGAAACCCTGATCTGGTACTACCTGATTTTCTGCGCGGTGCGAGGAGCACGACAGTTGTGGAACCAGGACCGAAGAGTCCTGATGGTCCTGCTTCTTTTCATCGTGCCCTGCACGATCGTGTACGCGACGAGCATGTCCAACATCGGTCTCATCTTCCGGCAGCGGATGCCGATCGTCATGACGGTGAGCCTGCTGGCGGCGATCGCCTGGACATGGCGCCGGCAGCGCCCCGGGCGGATGGCCTCCGACCAGCTCCCGCCGCCCGCCACCCGACCGGCACGGCGTCGCGTCACCGCCGGATAGGGCTCCGCTTGACGGCGCGGCAGGGCGTGAGACCTCGTCACCGCGCCGCAGCGGGCCCGGCACCGACCCGGGCGATTCCCTTAGAGCCTGTCAAAGGACTGGCAAGAAAACGATCGAGTGGCTGCGCCTGAGGCCGTTCGGAGCGATCGGATCACCAGGCTTGCGCTCATGGAACCGACCTCGCCCGTTCGCCGTCCCGCGTTCGCGGCGCCTCTCTGATCCGGCCTCCGCACAGCGCCCGCCGCACTCGGCCCGGGACCGCTCTCGAACCGGCCCCGGGTCACGCCGTCGAGGTCCCGCCTCCGCCGGCCCCGCCGGATCCACCTCCCCGCCGGTCGCGGGGACAACCCGCGCGGCCATACGCGGCCGCGCCGGCCCCGTGGATCCGACTTCGCCAGGCCGGTGTTCCGGCCCGGCGACCGGTCGGTCCGCGGCCGCGGGACCCTCGCGGTCCTGATCGTCCCTGACACGCATCACAGGAAGTCGCCATGAGAATTCTGCACATCGGATATCGACTGCCGCCGGAGCCCGGAGGCATGGAGCTCCATGTTGAACGACTCATCCGGGCGCAGGCGCTCCGCGGGCACGAGGTGATCGTGGCGCACCGGCGCGGCGAGCTTCCGCGGGGCGTGGAACCGATGCCGGTGGCGCGCACCAGAGCCGGCCGGGCGGTGTCCTTGAAGTCCGACGAGATCGCCTTCGCGATGGAGTGCGCCGCGGCGCTCCCCCGCGTTCCCGCGCCCGACGTCATCCACCTGCACGGCGATCACCGGGAGGCGCTCGCGCTCGGTTCCGCCGCCCGGCGCCTCGGCATCCCGCTGATGCTCCACATTCACGGCGCGCTCACCATGCGCCACCGCCCGATCATGCCGTGGGCGTTCCGCCATGTCGGCGGCTTCATCGTGGCGGGAACCCGCCCCAAAGCGGATCTGCAGGCCGTCGGCGTCCCGGACCACCTCATCCGCATGACGTCGGCCGGTCTGGACGTCGGCCGGCTCACCGGATTCCGTGACAGCGGCCGGGTCGAGCGAGGATTGATCGTCAGCGTGGGCTCGCTGGTGAAGGTGAAGAACCACGAGCTGACCATCGAGGCGTTCCACCGGGTGCGAGCCGTACGTCCGGACGTCCGCCTCGTCATCGCGGGAGAGGGGCCGGAACGCGACCACCTGCGGCGACTCGCCGCCACCGGCCCGGGGATCGAGTTCACCGGTCACATCTCCCCCGACCGCGTCTATTCGCTGGTGAACCGAGCCGAGGTCCTCGTGCACGCGTCCCAGCGGCTGCGCGGCATCGGCGAGGGGATCCCGAACGCCGCGCTGGAGGCGCTGGCTCTCGGCACCGCCGTCCTCGTCTCGTCGGAGGCCACGCTCGACCCAGTGGTCCCCCGGGACGCCTATCGGACGTTCCGGTCGGGGGACGTGGCCGACCTGGTCGTCCGGCTCCACGCTCTCCTGGACGACGACGAGGAGCGCCGGCGGCTGGGCGAGCGCGGCGTCCGCGCCGCCGAGGATCTCGACTGGCCGCTGGTCGCCGCACGGATCGAGCGCTGGTACGAGATGGTCACCACGCGCCGGGTGCCTGTCCTGGCGGCGCGATGACCGGCCCCGTGACAGGCCGCAGCCGTCTGATCTTGTCCGTCCGGGCGTGAAGGGATTTCGGGCATGTCCGTCACCACTCGCAGTCGATCCGCGCGCCGCGTCCGGCTCCCGGGTGGGCGGCAACTGCTGACCTTCACGTCGCTGAGCTCGGCCGGGCTCGGCGAGGCCGTGCTCCCCACGCTCAGCCTGATCGCGCTGGTCCGGATGACCGGCGCGCAGATCTCCGGTCAGGTCATCTTCGCCCAGTCCGTGGCCGGGCTCTGGTTCCTCGTGTCCAACCCGGGTCTCGAGGACGCGACGCAGCGGTTCGTCCCGCTGGAGCAGCAGCGCAGCGGCAGGGGGTCGGCGCTCTTCCTCCTGTTGCTGCGCTGGAGCACCGGAATCGGCCTCGCCGCGACGGCGGTCGCCCTCGTGGCGGTCCTGGCCGCCCGGCTGCTCGGCCTCGTCTCCGGCGGTCTCGCGCTCATGCTCGCTCTCGCCGTCGTCGGACGGGGCGCCATCGTCCCGTACGCGACGGCGGGCGCGGGGTTCGCGCTCGCGAACCGGCTGCGGACGTTCGGCATGCTGCGGGTGCTGGCCGCGTTCCTGTCCTTCGGCCTGTCGCTCGTGGGGCTGTGGGCCGGCGGTCCCCTGCTCTACCTCGCCGGGCAGGCGGTGGGCGGGCTGGCCATGGCCGCCGTCATCTGCCTGACCGCGTCGCGGGCGACGGTGTCCGCGCTCGGGCCGGCGACGGGGCACGCACGGCTGCCGGCCGGGCTGATCCCGTTCACCTTCAAGACATCGGTGGGGACCACCGTCGCCGGGATCTCCGACACGGGCATCCTCACCATCGCGGGCCTCCTCGGCGGGCCGTCGCTCGTGACCGTCCTGAAGATCGCGCTGGCCCCCGGCCGCTTCTACGCCAACCTGACCATCCCGGTCACGACGATGCTGTACCCCCGAATAACCCAGGCCGTCGCGCAGGGGGCCGGGCCGGCGTTCATCAAGCGAATGGTCCGGCGTACCTCTCTGCTGCTCTCGGTGAGCGGGGCGGTGACGGCCCTGGTCGCGTTCCCACTGATCGGCACCGTCATCGCCATGGCGTACGGAGCGGAGTACGCGGACACGGGCGCGGTGGCGATGCTGCTGCTCGGCGCCGCGTGCGTCAAAAGCGTCGCCTGCTGGTCCAACACTCTCGCCCTCGGGGTGGGGAAGCCGGGCTGGCGGCTCTCCTATCTCACCGCCGAGGCGGCCCTTCTCGTCGCCGCCCTCCTCGTGGCGCACTGGTCGGCGTCCGGCACCGCGGCGACCGCGCTCCATTTCGCGTCGGGGACGCTGGTTCTCGCCGCCCTCGGCAGCGGCTTCTGGCTCGCCATGCTGGGCCCCGTCACCGCCCCCCGCCCGGAGGCGCCCGCCCCGGTGGACCGGCCGGCTCGCCCCCTCGAGAGAGTGTGACGGAGTGTCCTCCTGCCGGAATGGATCTCGCCCTGAGCGAGGTCTCCATCGAGCGCCATCGCGGCATATACGTCGTGCGCGGCGTGAAGTAGCCGTTCGGCCGGGGCGGCACAATCTTTCGCAAGGAAGAAACCAACAGAACGTGTCCGCTCCCGCCGATTCGGCATAAGAAACTACCGTACCCCCCATGGAAACGCGCCCACTCGCGAACGCTCCAAAAACATCGTCCGAAGAATTCATGGGAACCGCAGGGTCGAATACGAATTCGGCCTGCCGCCCACATACCACCCGATTTCCGCGACGCGTTCTGATGTCGCGGTGGCTGCCTCCGGCTTTTCTCGGCTCGTTGACCGCGGCCGCGCTGTCTTTTTACGGCGTTTCCATCTCGGATATCGCCGTCTTCGTCACCTACATCGCCCTGGGCCTGACACTTCCCGGCGTACTCGTGATCCGGTCCTTCTACGGCGGCGCCCGTTCCCTGGCCGAAGAGATCGCTTTGGGATCGGCACTCGGTTACACACTCGAGGTGCTGACGTACATCCCCGCACGCGCCGCCGGGATGCCGCTGCTCGTCCTGGCGTGGCCGGCCGGCACGTACGCGCTCTTCCTCGCCGTCCCCCGGCTGCGCCGGCACTGGAGAGGACCGGCCCGCGAGGGCGCCCCCCTGTGGTGGTCGTGGTCGATCGCCCTGACGATCGCCTATCTGGTCGCCTGGAGCGCGGCGGCCTTCTACAGGACGAACGCCCTGACCTGGCCGGCGCTCGGGCTGGCCAATGTCGACGCGTCGTTTCATCTCTCGTTGATCGGCGAGCTGAAACACCACATGCCTCCGATGAGTCCGGGGGTCGCCGGAGAACCGCTTCTCTATCACTGGTTCGTCCACGCGGAAATGGCCGCGACGAGCTGGGTCACCGGGATCGAGCCGGTCGTCCTGCTGCTCCGCCTCTCCATGCTGCCCATGCTGGCCGTGCTCGTCGTCCTCGTGGGCATGATCGCCATGCGCGTCATGAATACACGGGTCGGTGCGCTCCTGGCGGTCGTGGCCGCGATATTCATGGCGGCTCCCAACCTCTATCTCGGCAGTAACGGAATATTCACGTGGGGCGGCATTCAGGACGCGGCGTGGAACAGCCCGAGTCAGACGTTCGGCGCCGCCTTGTTCGCACCGGTCGTCCTTCTGCTGATCGATAGGCTGGAAGGCAGGTCACGCCGCCGCGAATGGCTGCTGCTCGCCGTGTTCCTCGCCGCGCTGACGGGCGCCAAGGCGACCTACCTTCCGCTGCTGGCCGCCGGGCTGGCCGCGGTCGCCGCGGTGGAGGCGGTCAAGAGCCGCAGGTGGCCGCGCCCCTCGCTCCTCGCACTGGGGATGACGGCGGCGTGCCTTCTCTACGCGCAGATCGTGCTGTTCCACGCCGCCCGCCAGGGGGTGAGTATCTCCCCTTTCGCCATCACCGCGCAGGTGTGGAGGGATCTCACCGGACGCGCTGAGGCTCCCGCTCTGACCGCGACGGTCGGCCTCGCTCTCCTGTACGTGATGAGCTGGATCATCACCTGGTCCGGGGTTCTGGGGCTGCTCAGCCGGCCACGCCTTCTGGTCCGCCCCGCCGTCGTCCTCATGATCGGCATCGGGGCCGCCGGGCTCGGCGCGGCACTCCTGCTCCGAAGCCTCCACCTCAACCAGCTCTATTTCCTGCGGTCCGCCTACCCGTACATGGGGATCGCCGCGGTATACGGACTCGTCGTTCTCGTACGCGCTTCGCGCGTGTCGCTCGTCAAGGTGGCCGCCGCGACCGCCGCCGGCCTCGCCGCCGCCTACCTGATCCCCGTCGTCTGCGGGGTCGAGATCCCGCAGCGTCCCGGCCAATCGCCCACGCTCCTGTATCTGCCGTACATCGTGCTGCTGCTCCTCGTGACCGGGACGGCGATCGCCCTGATCGCGCGGCGAGGCGGCCGTGGCTTCGCGCTCACGCTGTCGATGATCGCGGCGATAGGACTGCCCGCGGAGGCGCACGCGCGCGCCCTCTCGATGGCCCGCGCCGCCACCGGAGCCGGGCCGGTGGAAGCCGTCGCGGCACCGACGGAGGCCGCCGTACCGCAGGGCCTTCTCGCCGCCGCGCGGTGGCTGCGCGACCATTCACAACCCGACGACCTCGTCGCGACGAACGGGCACTGCCGTTGGGGGTTCGCGGACCGCTGCGACGGCCGTCACTCCTGGGTGAGCGCCCTCACCGAACGACGCGTGCTGGTCGAAGGGTGGACCTACACCGAGAAGAACTGGGACCGGCTGCGCCCGGGACAACAACCGGAGAGCACCGACTTCTGGGACACCGCGCGGATCGGATCGAACGACCGGGCCTTTCTCAGCCCGTCGCAGGCGTCCATCCGGCGTCTGCGGGCGCGTTACGGCGTCCGCTGGCTCGTCGCGGACGAACGGAACGCCGATCGGGAACATGGGATCGCGAACTACGCGACCTTGCGGTTCCGCTCCGGCGATTTCGCGGTCTACGAGGTCCCGGACGACCCGCGCGACTCCGTACGACGCATGTGAGACACGTATGACACGAATGAGGGGCACCGCCGTCGCGGTGCCCCTCACGCGTTCGCTGTCAGCCCCTCACGAGCCGATCGTGTCTCCCGCACCGGCCGCGGCGAGGCGGTTGCCCTGGGCGGCGCGCGCCCGGTGCCAGAGCTCGAACTGCACCAGCGACCACAGGATGGCACTGTGATCGGCTCCGGCCATGTGCCGCTGCAGCAGATCGTGTACGGCATGCGGCCGGAACAGCCCCCGGCCGCGCGCGGTGCCGTCGGTCAGCACCTCCCAGGCGAGTTCCCGCAACTCGCCGCGCAGCCAGGCCGCGAGCGGGACACCGAACCCCTGCTTGGGGTAACGCAGCAGCTCCGGCGGCAACCACGGCTCGACCGCGCGCCTCAGCAGCACCTTCGTCTGGCGGTTGCGGACCTTGAGTGAGGCGGGCAGACCCGCGGCCCATTCCATCAGGTGGTGGTCCAGGAACGGGGACCTGCCCTCCAGCGAGTGGGCCATCGTGGTGGTGTCGACCTTGACCAGCAGATCTCCCGGGAGATACGTCAGGACGTCGACGTCGAGAGCGCGGCCGAGATCCGTCCCGGCCCGCGAGGCCAGGAAGAGATCCTCGACCAGGGCGCCGCTGTCGACCTCGGACAGCAGGACGCGCAGCTCGTCGCTGTAGATGCCCCACTTCTGGTCCTCGGTGCAGCAGCACATCAGCCCCGCGTACCGGCGTGACGGCGGCTCGGCGGCGAACTTCAGGAGACGACCGAGGCGGCGTCTGAACGTGCCGTAATCGCTCCGCTCCACAATCGCTGCGCCGACCCTCGAGCCCACCGCCGCAAATGAGCGTGGCAGGGCGGGGATCCGGCGGGCCATGTTCATCAGGGCGTAGCGCTGGTAACCGCCGAAGGACTCGTCTCCGCCGTCGCCGTTGAGCGCGACCGTCACGTGCCTGCGGCTCATCTGCGCGACGTAGAAACTCGGGATCGCCGAGGAGTCGGCGAACGGCTCGTCGAACTGCGCGGCCAGGATCGGCAGCACGTCGAGCTTGCCCTGCGTGACGACCAGCTCGTGGTGATCGGTGCCGTACCGGTCCGCCACCATCCGCGCCTTGTGGCGCTCGTCGTACCTGTCCTCCTCGAAGCCGATGCAGAACGTCTTGATCGGCTCGCGGCTCTGCATCGCCATGGCGGCGACGACCGCGGACGAGTCGATGCCTCCCGACAGGAAGGCGCCGACCGGGCGCTCGCTCACCATGCGGATCCTGGTGGCCTCCAGCAGCAGCTCGCGCAGCCGCTCCTCCGCCTCGCGCTCGTCGGCCACCTCGCGGGTGGCCGGGTCGAGCGTCCAGTAGCGGCTCAGCGTGACGCGGCCCCGCTCCCAGACGAGCACGTGGCCGGGCGGGAGCTTGTGCGCTCCCTGGTAGATCGACCACGGCGCCGGAACGTACTGATAGGAGAGGTAATGGTGAAGGGCGACCGGGTCGGTCTCGCGGCACATGCCGGGGTCCTGCTCCAGCGACTTGAGCTCGGAGCCGAACCAGATCGTGTCGCCGTCCGACCGCCAGTACAGCGGCTTCTTGCCGACGCGGTCCCGCGCGAGCACGAGCCGTCCCCGGGCCCGGTCCCAGATCGCGAAGGCGAACATCCCCCGCAGGCGGTGGACCATGTCGGCGCCGTGCTCCTCGTAGAGGTGCACGAGGCATTCGGAGTCGCCGGTCGAGCGGAGTGTGTGCCCGCGGCGGGCCAGATCCTGCCGCAGCTCGGCGAAGTTGTACAGCTCGCCGTTGAACACGGCGACGACCTGCCCGTCCTCACTGTGGACGGGCTGGTCACCGGTCATCACGTCGATGATCGCCAGGCGGCGCATCCCCAGCGCCACCCGGTCGTCGTTGTAGAAGCCCGCGCCGTCGGGGCCCCGGTGCGCGATCACATCGCACATCCGGCGGACCAGCTCCGGGTCGGGCGCCGTCGTCGACGCGATCCCCGCGATTCCGCACATCAGGCTTTCACGCTCCTGGCCAGGTCCTGGTAAAGCTCTTCGAACCACTCCGCGGTGCCGGCCATGTCGACGCTGTCCGCGCTGGCCAGGGCTCCGGCCCGCAGCTCACGGTGCGTCCGCGGCTCCATCGCCCGGAGCAGGGCTCTCGCGAGCGCTCCAGGCGAGCCGGGCTCGGTCAGGATCCCGTTCCGGCCCGACGTGATCAGGTCGGGCAGCCCGCCGACCTCCGTGGAGACGACGGGCACCCCCGCCGCAAGCGCCTCCATCACCACGACGGGCAGGCCCTCGTAGTGCGAGCTGAGAACCAGCAGGTCGGCCGCCGCGACCAGCCTTCTGGCGTCGGGAACCGGGCCGAGGACGCGCACGTGCCCGCCGAGGCCCCGCTCCCCCACTTCGCGGCTGACGTCATCCAGCAGCGGTCCGTCGCCGGCGAGCAGGAAGACGGCGTCCGGACGGGTCCGCGTCACCTCTTCGGCCGCCTGGAGCAGCATGGGGTGGTTCTTCTGCGGGCGGAAGTTGGCCACGCAGACGCACAGGAAGGCGTTCTCGTCCACGCCGAACTCGCGCCGCACGGCGCTCGCCCGCGCGGCCCACCGCGACTGCTCCCGTATGTCGACGCCGTGCATGCGGGTCAGCACATGACGGGCCCCCACGACGGCGCGCGACCGCGCCACCTGCGGTGACACGGCCACGGTGCGGTCGTCAAGCCCTCGGGTGAGCCGGTCGAGGTACATCGTTTTGGGCCACCACTCACAGTGGACGGTCGAGACGAGCGCGGGCCGCCCCTTGGCGAACCTGAGGAACGGGCGGAGCACGATGGCGGGCGCCGGAGAATGCACGTTCAGCACATGCGGCGCGATCCGGCGGACCGTGGTGACAAGCCTGGCGTAGACCAGCGAACGCGGGCAGCCGCTCAAATCGACAACTGTTATTCCGGCCGCGCGCAAACGCTCGATGAGCTCGTCGGTCGACGCCCGCAGGCAGACCACGGTGTAGCTCACGCCGCGGCTCGGACGCCGTTTCAGGGCCGCGAGGAGCCGCTCGACGAGGAGCACCTCCGCGCCCCCGACGTTCAGCGTTTTCACGACTTCGCACACCCGCAGATCGCTCATCGCGCGCCCGCCCGGCGCGTCACATCGTCGTGACCGCAGCGGGAATTTGAATGACAGCCCATGTGACTTCACCTACCGATTCTTTGTCCGCGCCGTCCGGAATCGCGGTCCGCGGTGCGGGAGACCTGTCGCGTCGACGTGTCGTGCGCGTCGGAGGACGTGGAAAGCAAAATCGCCGCGAGGGCCAGGGACAAGCGAAACACGCCCCCTTGACCTCTCCTTTCCGCCGAACTCGGGCGGCCCATCCATACGCCGGCCGTCGCGGTTCGTACGCGTACGACGTGCGGCGTTGCCCGGGTCGGCCCGCCGGTCGGGGACGCTCATCATGTTCGGGTAGCGAATTCGGAAACTCTTCGCCGCCACAGTGAGCGCACCGTTGGGAAGCCTCGCGGCCAAGTTAGCTTCTCCGGCGTGAAGCAGGCTTGTCAGCAAGGAGTCCGATGAAGACGGGCAGCCGGATTCGTGTCATGGAAATCATCGCCCGGATGAATGTCGGCGGCCCTGCCACGCAGGTTTTGGGGCTGTCGGAGGGCTTGAACCCGGAGGAATTCGACCACCGTCTTTACACCGGCTACGTCGAGGGCGACGAGGGCGACCACCTACGCCTGCGCGACACGTCCGTTCGGGTGCACCGGGTGCGCGGCCTGGGCCGGTCGATCAATCCCGGCGACGACATCCGCGCCCTCTTCCGGCTGGTCAGCGCCATGCGACGGTTCCGTCCGCATATCGTGCACACGCGTACGGCCAAGGCCGGCGCCCTGGGCCGTACGGCGGCGCGCCTGTCGGGCGTGGGGGCGGCGCGGGTGCACGTCTTCCACGGCCACCTGCTGCACGGGTACTTCTCCCCCCTCAAGCTGGGCCTCTACGTGCGGACGGAGAAGGCGCTCGCCGCGATGACGGACCGGCTGGTGACCGTCGGCACGCAGGTGCGCGACGAACTGCTCGCGGCCGGGATCGGCCGCCCGGAGCAGTACGCCGTCATCCCGCCCGGCGTACGGCTGGGGCCGGTGCCGAGCCGGGAGAAGGCCCGCGCGGAGCTGGGGCTCCCTCAGGACGCGCCGGTCGTCGCCTACGTCGGCCGGCTCACCCGGATCAAGCGGCCCGACCGGTTCCTCGACGTGGCGGGCGCGGTGCTCGCCCGCGTTCCCGGCTGCCGGTTCGTCATGTGCGGCGACGGCGACCTGCGCGAGGAGGTGGAGCACGGCATCGCCCCCGTTCATGACTCCTTCCGCCTGCTGGGCTGGTGGAAGGACGTCGAGACCGTCTACGCGGCGGCCGACGTCGTGCTGCTGACCTCCGACAACGAGGGCACGCCGCTCACGCTCGTGGAGGCGGGCATGGCCGGGACCCCGGTCGTCGCCACCCGCGTCGGCAGCGTCGCGGAGGTCGTGCGTGACGGCCACACCGGGCTGCTGGCCGCCCCCGACGCCGCCGAGCTCGCCGGACATGTCGTGCGGCTGCTGTCCGATCCGGACGCCGCCGCCCGGATGGGCGCGACGGCCCGCGACTGGACGACGGGCGCCTTCGGCGTCGAACGCCTCGTCGCCGACACGGAGGCCCTGTACCGATCACTTCGCGGCGCCTCCCGGCACCGCCTTACACCGGAGGGAACCACCACATGAGGATCCTTGTGACGGGCGGCGCCGGATTCATCGGCGCCAACCTGTGCCGCGCGCTCATCAACCGGCCCGAGGTCGAGAGCGTCACGGTGCTCGACGATCTCAGCACCGGAGACCGGCGGAACGTCGAGGACATCGGGGTGGAGCTGGTGACCGGCAGCATCCTGGACCGGGGGCTGCTGGCGGAACTCGTCCCGTCCGTGACCACGGTCGTGCACCTCGCCGCGCTGCCGTCGGTGCCGAGGTCGCTGCTGGATCCGCTGGCCTCGCACACGGTCAACGCGACGGGCACGCTCCACGTCCTGGAGGCGTGCCGGGCCACCCGGCCGCACGTGATCCTCGCGTCCTCGTCGTCCGTCTACGGGAACAGCTCCGAGCCGTACAAGCACGAGAACCTGGCCACCCGGCCGATCAGCCCGTACGGCGCCAGCAAGCTCGCCACGGAGGCCTACGCCCTGGCGTTCGCGGAGAGCTTCGGCCTGCGGGTGCTGCCCTTCCGCTTCTTCAACGTGTACGGCCCCATGCAGCCGGCCGGGCACGCCTACGCGGCGGTCATCCCCGCGTTCGTGTCCGCCGCGCTCGCCGGCGAGCCGCTGCCCGTCCACGGCGACGGCACGCAGGCGCGCGACTTCACCTACGCCGGCACGGTGGCGCAGGTGCTCACCGACGCGATCGTCCGCCGGGTGGGCAGCGACACCCCGGTCAACCTCGCGTACGGGACCCGGATCTCGCTGCTGTCCCTGAAGGACGCCATCGCCGCGGTGCTCGGCCACCCGGTCGAGGCGACGTTCCTGCCGCCGCGCGTCGGCGACATCCACGAGTCGCAGGCGTCGCCCCGGCTGCTCCTCGACCTGTTCCCCGACGTACGGCCGGTGCCGCTGGAGGAGGGGCTGCGCCTGACCGTGGAGTGGTTCGAGAAGACCGCCGGCGGGCGCGCCTGATTCCGGCGCGTCTCCGATCCGTTCACCCTCTCATCGCATATGTCCCAGGAGAATTCAGTGACCACATCACCAAGTAGCACGTACCTGATTACTGGAGGGAGCGGTTTCGTCGGCTCTCATCTGAGCGACGCGCTTCTCGCACGCGGTGACTCGGTCGTGGTTCTCGACAACCTGTCGACGGGCCGGCTCGAAAACCTCACCCCGCACCCGAACCTGCGTTTCGTCCAGGGATCGGTGCTCGACGACCTGGTGGTCGACGAACTCGTCCACCAGTGCGACGTGGTCGTCCATCTCGCGGCCGCCGTCGGGGTCAAACTGATCGTCGAGCAGCCGCTGCGCTCGCTCACCACGAACATCCGCGGCTCGGAGATCGTGATCGAGGCGGCCCACCGCTATCGCCGCAAGATCCTCGTGACCAGCACGAGCGAGATCTACGGCAAGAACTCCGGCGGAGCGCTCACCGAGTCCTCCGACCGGATCCTCGGCAGCCCGACGGTGGCCCGCTGGGCGTACAGCACGGCGAAGGCCGTGGACGAGATCCTGGCCAACGCCTACCACAAGGAGCGCGGCCTGCCGGCGATCATCGTCCGCCTGTTCAACACGGTGGGGCCCCGGCAGAGCCCCGCGTACGGGATGGTCATCCCGCGCCTCGTCAGGCAGGCCGTCAGCGGCGCTCCCCTCACCGTGCACGGCGACGGCACGCAGACCCGGTGCTTCGCGCACGTCGAGGACGTCGTCCGCGCGCTCCTGCTGCTCCTGGACGACGACGCCGCCGTGGGCCAGACCTTCAACATCGGTGCCAGCGAAGAGATCAGCATCCTGGAACTGGCCAAACTGATCAACGAGATCGCGGGCAGCACGTCCCAGGTGGACCTCATCCCCTATGCCGAGGCGTACGAGCAGGGGTTCGAGGACATGACGCGGCGGGTGCCGGACACGACGAAACTCCGGGAGCTCACCGGCTGGGCTCCCATGCGGACGCTCGACGACATCCTGCGGGAGACGATCGACGAGGCCCGCGCCGAGGCATCCCAGCGGTGAACGGCGTCACCGTCGCGGGCACGGGGACGGTCGCGTTCCTGCTGGCCACCGGTGGCACCCACGTGCTGGGGCGCCTGGCGCTGCGCTGGGGCATCACCGACCGGCCGGGAGGTTACAAGACGCATGTCCGGCCCGTGCCCTACCTCGGCGGCATCGCGATCATGCTGGGCACGGTCGTGCCGGCGCTCGGGCTGCTCGGTTTCTCCGATCCGCGCACGACCGCCATCGCGATCGGCGGGATCGCCATCGCCCTGCTCGGCCTCGTCGACGACATCTCGCCGCTGCCCAAGAGGACGCGGCTGGCGGTCGAATCCCTGACGGCGACCGGGGTCGTGCTCAGCGGGGTCGAAGCGTCGATCACCAGGACCTGGCTCGACGTGCCGATCACCGTCGTGTGGATCGTCGTCATCACCAACTCCTTCAACCTGCTCGACAACATGGACGGCGCTCTCGGCGCCATCACGCTGGCGGGCGCCACGCCCCTCGCTGTGACGGCGTTCGCTCGCGGCGAGTACGGGGCGGGGCTGCTCCTGGTCACCCTGGCGGCCTCCGGCTTCGGCTTCCTCCCGCACAACTGGGCGCCGGCGAAGGTGTTCATGGGGGACGCGGGGTCGCTGTTCATCGGATTCACCACCGCCTGCCTGGCGGCCCTGCTGGTCACCGGCGAGGGAACGGGCACGGTGATGGCCGGAGTGCTGCTTCCGACCTTCGTCGCCACGGTCGACACCGGCGTGGTGACGCTGTCACGCAGGAGGGCGGGCCGGCCGGTGTTCCAGGGAGGGGCGGACCACGTGTCCCACCGGCTGCGCCGGCTCGGCTTCGGCGCCAGGCTGACGGCGCTGCTGCTCGCCGCGGTCGCCGGGGCGAGCGGGACGCTGGGCCTGGCCAGCGCGTTGCACTGGATCTCGCCGGTCGTCGCGGTGATCGCCGCCATCGTCTCGGCGCTCGTCCTCATCACCCTGCCACAGCGGGTGCCCATCTATTCGCGGCCCCAGCCACCTCCCAAAGTCACATATGAAAGGCGACCTTAGACCGTGGAACTCCTCCATTACCTACGCCTCATCCGCAAGGGCTGGCCGCTCGTCGTGCTGTCCTTGGTCCTCGGGAGCGTCAGCGCGGCGGTGGTCACGGCGAAAACGCCGCCCACGTACATGGCATCCATCACCATGATGGCGTCCGGCACCGTGAAGGAGTCGGACATGTCCAACGCGTTCCAGTCAGGGGCGCTGTCCGCCCAGCGCATCACGTCCTATGCGAGCCTGTTGACGAGCCGGCGCATGATCAGCAAGATCACCACGCCGGCCGACGTCGACCGCCTCCAGTCGGCGATCTCGACAGAGGTCATCCCGGGGACCGTGTTCCTTCGCGCCACCGTGACCGACAGCGACCCCGCGCGCGCCGCGCACGTCGCCAACGCCCTCGGCGACGGCTTCCCCCGGCTGGTCGACCAGATCGAACGGCCCACCCCGCGAAGCCGGCCCGCCGTCAAGGTCACGGTGGTCGACCGGGCGACCGTCCCTTCGGCCCCGGTCAGCCCCAACCCGCTGGTCAACCAGGCGGTCGCCTTGCTGCTCGCGCTGCTCCTGGCACTGGGTGTGCTCGTCCTGCGGGACCGGCTGGACACGACGATCAAGACCATCGAGGCGCTGCAGGAGACGTCGCAGACCTCGATCCTCGGGATCATCGGCTACGAGCGGGACGCCGGGCGGCATCCCCTCATCCTCCGGGAGACGGGCCAGTCCTCCAGGGCGGAGGCGTTCCGCTCCCTGCGGACGAACCTGCAGTTCATCGGGGTCGATCGGCCGCCGAAATCCCTCCTCGTCACCAGCTCCCTGCCGGGCGAGGGCAAGTCCTCGACGTCCGTCAACCTCGCGATCGCGCTGGCACAGGCCGGTTGGCGGGTGGTCCTGGTGGACGCCGACCTCCGGCGGCCGCGGGTCCCGAGCTATCTCGGCATCGAGGGCGGTGTCGGGCTCACCGACGTGCTGATCGACAAGAGAGGGCTGGACGACGTCATCCAGACCTGGGGCGACCCGGGCATCTCCGTCCTGCCCTGCGGCAGGATCCCGCCCAACCCCAGCGAGCTGCTCGGCTCGCAGGGCATGCTCACGGTGCTCACCCAGCTCACCCAGCAGTACAACATGGTGGTCATCGACGCGCCGCCGCTGCTGCCCGTGACCGACGCCGCGGCGCTCGCGGCCGTCTGCGACGCCACGCTGCTCGTCGCGCGGTACGGCAGGACCCGGCGCGAGAACGTGGTCCGCGCCGGAGAGCTGCTGGCGTCGGTCAACGCCCGGCTGGTCGGCGCGGTGCTGAACTTCGCCCCGGCGAAGAGCGGGCAGTTCTACGGATACGGATACGGCGGATACTCCTCGGACGTCGTCAAGACACCGGTGAACGCGTGAGGAGCGTGAGCGGGACGGACAACGCGTCGGCGATCGTCCGTCCCGCCACACGGTAGGCGCGCCGGGAGCGACCGAAGGGGTCGGCGATATCGGGCTGGTCCACGCGGACCAGCCCGCGGCGCGCTCCGGCCTCGGCCACGAGCCGGCGGGCCCGCTGTACGGGATCCTCGTGACCGATGATCGCCTCGGCCGGCACGCCGCGGGACAGCACGCCGAACTCGGCGATGGTGAAGGACCGGGTGACGGCGGGAGGATGCAGGGCCGCCACCTCGGACCGATGCCCGGCGGTGGCCGCGAGCACGAGATCGGAGCCGGCGACCAGTTCCTCCGTCAGCGGGCGGGCGGCGAACCCGCCGGGATCGCCGCCGAGCCGGACCAGCGCCCGCCGCGCGCGCTCGGGCATCTCCATACCCGGCGTGGCGCGGGTGCCCGCGCTGGTCACCCGGATCGGCGAGTCCGCTCCGAGGACCGCCCGGGCCAGCCGCTCCGCCATCGCCGAGCGGCAGATGTTGCCCGTGCACACGAAAAGGACGTGGAAGCCCTCGTCGGCTTCCACGTCAAGCTGTGACGACATCGATGGCACCGCCTCCCCCATCTGGAACCGCGGCGCCCGGCCGCGCGGCTCGTCGAGCGCTCCCGGCCGTCATCGTGCCCTGTCCCGGCACGGGATCCTGCGCAGGAACGAAGGGCACTCCTGGGGCGGAGCCGCCGGACGCCACCAGCTCTCCCCGTCGTCGCGGCCGCCCGTGACCGGCTCGTCGTGCTTCTTCGCGGCCTTCCGCCGCGGTGCCTCTCCGGCGATCCCGGCGGCTCGCGGGCCGGTGTCCTCCCCCGCCGTCCCGGCGGCTATCCGGCCGTAGCGCCCGCTCTCCGCGGGAAACCGGGTGAACGCGTCAGGAGCGCCCTTGACGCTCCGCTCGTACGAACCGAGCAGCGCGTGGCCGCCCGCGAGCGTGCCCGCGGACAGGACCAGGCAGGTGACGCCGCAGCCGATGATCGCCCGGCACATGCTGCGCCTCCTGAGCAGCGCCCTCCCCGCGGGATCGGTGATTTCGCCGGACTCGCGCGTACCCTCCATGAACGCGACGGTAGATCGTCGCCGCCGGGCGGCTCTCCGTGGCACGCCGGGTTTTACCCTTTCCGGCATCGCCGCCCGTCACGGCGACGGCGCCGGGCACCCCTGGTCGTTCTCCGTGATCCGGGTGCGCTGGGGCTGGACGAGCGGCTGCGCGGGAGCCTCCGGAGGCGCGGCGGAGACGGGTTCCACCAGCCTGAACTCCAGCGTCCGCGCCTGCCGGGGGGCGAACTCCAGCAAGGTGGAGTACACCGGATGGGATCGTTCCGCCTCGACGATGACGCCGCTCTTCCGGCCGTCCAACCGCACCCCGTTCAGCCTCGCGCCCGGGCTCGCGTACAGCGACACCCAGAGCAGGTTGGAGCCCGGGGCGTGACGCTGCTGCGGCGAGTCGAGCCGGGCGGTGACGTAATCAGGCAACGCCCCGCGCGGCACGTCGTTGTCCAGCCGGACGCGCACCGTCGTGGCGCGGGTCCCGTCGGCCCGGCACGCGCCCAGGTCGTACGTGACGGAGCGCCGGAGGTAGTAGTCGAGCTTGCTTCCGGCCGAGTTGTTGACCACCAGCCCGGCGAAGGGACCCGACCGGCCGGGAAGCACGCCGCCCAGCGGCGTGGCGGCCAGCCGCCGCTCCACGGCGGCGTCGCGGCTCCAGACCTGGATCCTCCGCTCGTCCACGAGCCGGGACAGGACCGGCAGGAGCCGCATGGGGTCGGCGAGCGCCTTGCCGATCTGCTCGCTGACGGCGCCGGCGACCGTGATGAGGAACTTCTTGCGGTCCCCCCGGTCCGGGTAGCGCTCGTAGGCCGTCCGCTCGGTGAGATCGACGACGTTGCCGGCCGTCACCGTCTCGCCGTCCGGCAGGGTGACGGGCCCGATCAGCTCCAGGAGGTAGGAGAGGCCGACCGGGTCGGTGGCGACGGCGCCGTCCAGCCGGTGGCCGAACCGCCGTTCCCAGAGCCGGGTCCAGGTGGCGGCGGCGTACGGGAAGTGCGGTGAGAGGTTGGAGACGGACAACATCGAGGTCGCGTTCGGTCCGTACCGCGCGCGGTACGCGGCCCCGTGCCCGATGACCGGCTTGGGGCTCTCCAGACCGTTCTCCGCGGACAGCCGCGTGACGCCGACCTTGCCTTTGTCAGCGCTCAGGATGCCGTACGCGCCGATCAGGCCGCCCGTCGCGCGCGACTCGGCGTTGGTCTGGAAGGCGAGGAAATAGCGGCGGGGGCCGTCGCGGCCCAGCATCGGCGGCAGCAGCGCGGCGGCGTCCGCCGCCGGGCGGAGCCGGTCGCGCAGCCGGTCGGCCTCCTCCAGCACCGTCTCCCTGGCCTGGTCCAGCAGGCCCACTCCGGTGTCGGCGGGCGTGGCGGCGAGGCGGTCCCGCGCCCACGCGACCCGGGCGACGCCGTCGTCCAGCATCGGGGACGCGGCGGCGAGCCGGTCGAGAACCTGCCGCGTGTCGTGCACCGACAGGGATTTCGCCGCCATGAACGGCGCGGCCTCCTGATAGACCCCGCCGACCACGTCGCTGATCTCGGCGACGGCCTCGGCCAGCCCGCCGAAGGTGGTCGCCGCGTCGCCGACGAAAGGGGCGTGTGCGATGAGCCACCAGTCGAGGCCGCTGGTCAGCTTCCGGGCCTCGGCCGCGTGCCGCCGCGCGTCCGCCAGCGGTCCGGCCATCTGCCGGGGGTCGTCGGCACCGCGCACCAGCAGCAACGCGTTCTTCGCGGCCTCCAGGTGATCCCGTGCGCTCAGCCCCAGATACGCCGACCAGCCGCCGGCCAACACGAGGCCGGCGGCTGGAAGGGTCAGGCCGAAGACGGCGATCCGGCGACGGTTAACGACCCGCATGGGTGGATCGACGGCGCCTCGCGGTGAGGACGAGCCCCGCCGCGGCGGCAGCCAGCAGTCCCCCGCCCACGGTGGCCAGCGCCGCCATGGGGGCACCGGTCATCGGCAGTTCGCCCTTGGCCTGGCAACCGCCGCAGCCCCCGCAGCTGGGGCTGCAGTTGCCACTGCTCGACCAGCTGCCGTTCCGGTTGTGCTGCCGGTTGCGCTGGTGCTGCCGACCCTGCTGCCGGTGGCTTTGCGCCTGCTCCTGACGGATGGTCTGGTGCACGTTCGCGTGCAGGTTGGGCAGCGGCGGGTACGGCTGCCCGAGCACGACACCGTTCGGCACCGGAAGGGCGGCTTCGGCACTCGCCACCCCCATGGGTCCGAGCGACAGCGCCCCGGCCGCCATCATCGACAATAGGATAGGTATTGCATTTTTTCGCGCCATTCAGGACTCCCTGACGATAAGAGGTCACGCGATGGGCGATTTCCCCCGGAATACCGGGACAGGTTCGCCACGTAAGCTTTATATGCGCCCGCCGGAGAAGCACTCCGGCGGGCGCGTGGTTCTTACCCAGCGATCACCGAGCGTTCTCGAATTGTTGACGATCATCTCCTCGCGGTGGCACGGATCCGGCCGGCGCGTGGAGAACCCGCCCTGCGCCCTTTACCGGCGGATCTCCTCGTCCACTTTCGTCGGTATTTATAGCGAGAGATCGGTTATCGCATGGCCCGCCGCGCTGTGCGGCGGTTTCGCCGGGATCCATGCGGCGAAATGTCGGGGAAGCGACCTGCCGCCGACGAGGCGGCGTCGCTAAAGAATCAGCCAACGCCCTCGCCGGAGCCGCGTCCCGGCGCTCCCGCCCGGCGATACTCGACGCGTGCGTGATCAGTGGAAGCCGACAGCGCCGTGAGGGCCGCCATCCGACTCGTCTGCGAGCTCGGCGTCACCGCCGGGGTCGTCCTGCTGATGTTCTGCGCGTACCTGCTCTGGGGCACCGGCTCCTACACAGAGGAGCACCAGCGCGTCCTGCAGTGGCAGTTCGAGCAGGAGATTCATCCGAACAAGGGAACAAGGAGCCTCGCCCGGACCGACATCGGTCCGATCAAACTCGGCGGCGCCGTCGCGCTGCTGCGCATTCCCCGCCTCGGCTCCGATTACAAGTTCGCCGTCGTCGAGGGTGTGGACGCCGAGGCGCTTCGTGAAGGCCCCGGCCACTATCCCGGCACGGCAATGCCCGGCGAAATCGGAAATTTCGTGGTTTCTGGTCACCGGACGACATATTTGGCGCCGTTCAACGGCATCGGGGAGTTGCGCCAGGGCGACACCATCGTGGTGGACACCCGCGAGGCCCGGTACACCTACCGGGTCATCGGCAAGGAGGTGGTGCTCCCCACCCGGCTGGACGTCATCGAGCCGGTGCCGGGGCATCCCGCCGAACGGCCCACACGGGCGCTGATCACTCTCACGACGTGCAATCCGAAATATTCCGCAGCCGAGCGGCTGATCGTCCACGGCGTGCTCGCCGACCGCGAGGACCGCCGAGCGTGACGTCCGCCGGCCGCCGGCCCCATGGCGCCTGTGCCCCTGTCCGCCCGCCGCGCCGGGCCTGATCACCCGCCCCTCAGCGAACGAAGGAGCCAGACATGTACGGATTCCTCTGGCGGCGGCTGCCCGGCGGCATCGTGGTCCGGCTGGTCGTCACCCTGCTGCTCGCCGGCCTCGCCGCCGGCCTGCTCTGGTACGTCGTGTTCCCCTGGCTGGCTCCCCGGGTGCCGATCGACCAGCCCTGGTGAGCCGGCCGGCTCCACCGGGCCGGCCCCTTCGAGTCGACAGCTTCCAGTCGACAGCTTTGAGTCGACAGCTTTGAGTCGACAGCGTCCCGGAACGCCGAGGGGCCCTCGCCGCGGGAGGGGGAAGGCGGCGAGGGCCCCGGGGAAGGCGAGCCGTACGGCTCAGCGGCCGACGTTGGCCTCGTGTCCGATGGACAGGCCGGAGTCGACGTCGAAGAAGTGCAGGTTGTGGGTGTCGACGACCAGCTCGACGTTCTGGCCGGGACGGACGTGGCTGCGGGCGTTGACGCGGGCGGTCCACAGCGACTTGTCGCCGGACAGCGGCAGGGTCGTCTCCTCCTCGTCCCCGTCGTTCTGCGCGGCCACGGTGTCCTTGTGCTCGACCGGCGGGGCGTCGATCGTGAACAGGACGTTGATCTCCGAGCCCAGCTCCTCGGTCACGTTGGCGCGGACCGGGATGCGGACCCAGCCGGCCGCGTTGCCGTTCGCGGCGACCGCGTCCTCGAAGTCGGACGGGCGGATGCCCAGGATGATCTTCTTGCCGATGTAGCGGTCGAGGCCGGGCTTCTCGGCGAAGGTGGAGTCCGGCACCGGCAGCCGGTAGCCGGCGAACGCGACGGCCGCGCCGCTGCCGTCCCTGACCAGCTCGGCGTAGGTGAAGTTCATCGACGGGGAGCCCATGAAGCCGGCGACGAACAGGTTGACCGGGTTGTCGAACAGGTTCTGCGGGGTGTCGACCTGCTGGAGCAGGCCGTCGCGCAGGACGCAGACCCGGTCGCCGAGGGTCATGGCCTCGACCTGGTCGTGGGTGACGTAGACGGTGGTGACGCCGAGGCGCTCGTGGAGCTGGTTCAGCGAGGCGCGCATCGAGACGCGGAGCTTGGCGTCCAGGTTGGACAGCGGCTCGTCCATGAGGAACGCCTGCGGCTCTCGGACGATGGCGCGGCCCATGGCGACACGCTGGCGCTGACCGCCGGAGAGCGCGGCCGGCTTGCGCTTGAGGTACTGCTCCAGGCCCAGCATCTTGGCGGCCTCGTTGACCCGCTTGGCGATCTCGGCCTTGGGCATCTTGCGGAGCTTGAGGCCGAAGGCGAGGTTCTCCTCGACCGTCATGTGGGGGTAGAGCGCGTAGTTCTGGAAGACCATGGCGATGTCGCGGTCCTTGGGCGGCAGGTGGTTGACCACCCGGTCGCCGATGACGATCTCGCCGCCGCTGATGTCCTCCAGGCCCGCGATCATGCGCAGGGCGGTGGACTTGCCGCAGCCGGACGGGCCGACCAGCACCATGAACTCGCCGTCCCTGATCTCCAGGTTGAGGCCGTTCACTGCCTTGACGCCGCCCGCGTAGATCTTGTCGACGCCGTTCAGAACGATAGAAGCCATCTCAGTCCTTCGTCGCTTCCTGACGGTTCCGCCCCGTCCTGCAGTCTGGGTCCCCCCGATGCGGGCTGGGCTTCCTCTCCCGAAGATGACCACGGGAGGTGGATACGTTTTCAAGAATCACAGCGGACAGATCGGGACCTGTCAACCTAATCCGCTCGTCATACGGGGCTCGTTACCGTTCCGAGACTGGCGATGATGATGGAAATATGGTGGAATCGTTTCCATGAACGGTTCGGGGCAGCGCCGTACGACGATCAAGGACGTGGCGGAGTCGGCCGGCGTGGGCGTCGCGACGGTGTCGCGGGTGTTGTCGGGCGGGTCGGCGAGCGCCGAGACGCGGGAGCGGGTGCTGGCGGCGGCGGCGCGGCTCGACTACCACCCGAGCGCGCTCGGCCGGAACCTGCGCCGGCGGCGCACCGGCGGCGTCGGCCTGCTCGTCCCCGACATCACCGACAACTTCTACGCCCGGCTCGCCGACGGCGTGCTGGCCTGCGCCCGCTCGTACGGGGAGCCGGTCACGGTCGGCGTGACCGGCGACGACCCCGAGCGGGAGAGCGAGCTGATCGGCACGCTCATCGAGCAGAGCATGGACCGCGTCATCGCGGTGCCGTCCGGGGACGGCGACGCGTGGGACCCCGTGTTGCGGGCCGGCGTGAACGTCGTCTTCGCGACCCGGCGGGCCGAGCCCGACGTGCCGGACGTGCCGGCGGTGCTCGCCGACGACCGCGAAGGCGCCCGCACCGCCGTGGAGTACCTGACCGGCCTCGGCCACCGGAAGATCGCGTTCCTGGCGCGGCGCGGCCAGTCGCGGCGGGTGGCGGCCTTCACCGCCGCCCTCGCGGCGCTCGGCGTGCCCGTGGAGGACGAGCTGGTCGTCCACGCGCGGGCGAGCCGCGACTCGGCCTACGCCGCCGCCGCGGGCCTGCTGCAGCGCCGCCCCGACGTCACCGCCGTGCTGACCGGCGGCAACATCCTGGGCGAGGCGGCGGTGCTGGCGGCCAGGGAGCTGGACGTGCGGGTGCCCCGCGACGTCTCGCTGATCATGTTCGACGACGTGCCCTGGGCCGAGCTGTGCTCTCCCCCGCTCACGGTGATCGCACAGCCGGCCCAGGACATCGGGTACCGCGCGGCCGAGCTGGTCCTGCGGCAGGGGCGCAGGCCGCGCGAGGTCGTGTTGCCGTCCGAGCTGGTCGTCCGGGCGAGCTGCGGGCCCAGGAGGCCGCGCCGCTGAGGCCGCCGGCTCCCGTCAGGCGGTGGCGACCTTCTCGATCGCCTCGACGACCTCGGGCGCCTCGGGCTCGGTACGCGGCCGGAACCGCGCGACCACCTCGCCCGCGCCGTCCACCAGGAACTTCTCGAAGTTCCACTGGATGTCGCCCGCGGCGCCCTCCGCGTCCGCGGTCTCGGTCAGCGACGCGTACAGCGGGTGCCTGCCGTCGCCGTTGACGTCGGTCTTCTCCAGGAGGGGGAAGTCCACGCCGTACGTGGTGGAGCAGAACTCCTGGATCTCCTCCGCCGAGCCGGGCTCCTGGCCCATGAACTGGTTGCACGGCACGCCCACCACCGTGAAGCCGCGGCCGCCGTAGGTCTCCTGGAGGCGGACGAGGCCGGCGTACTGCGGGGTCAGCCCGCATTTCGACGCGACGTTGACGACGAGGGCCGCCCGTCCGCCGAGGAGGCCACCAAGGGTGGTCGGCGCCCCGTCCAGGGTCCGCACCGGGATCTCGAGAATGCTCATGACGCCGACTTTACCCAGAACACCGTTCGGGGAGGCGCGACGGGAGCGGGTAAAAGTTCCGCCGCCGCGCGGTCTCGCCACGGTCGAGAGGGCGGCGGACGCGCTGGTCAGAGCGGGTGCGCGCGGCAAACCCCAAGCCACGGTCAATATCCGGGAACCGCCGTCCCCTCCCCCGGCGCCGGTCGGCCAGCGGGTCCTCTCGGGAGCTCCAGAAGTTCACGGGCGGGCGGCAAACAACTTCCTGCAGCGTGTCGCAGTTCACCGGATCGGGGCGGGGTGGCGTACTTCAATCCGGCTACAGAACCCGTCGCGGCGCCTGCCCGGGAGTGCACGTTGGATCCGGTGAGGCCGAGCGGACGGCCATGCCCACGCCATGGGTGATGGACCGCCTGGCGGGCGCATCCGTGCGCCCCGTTCCGCACGCGACCCGACGACAAGGACCGAATTGGACAGCAACAGAGTCAGCAACAGAGTTCTGATACGCAACACGGCGGCCGCGATGATCGCGGTCTCGGTGGTCGGAGGCGTGGGAAGCGGCACCGCCGCCAACGCGGAGCAGACCGGGCAGACCGCCGCCGCCACGACTCAGGCCCTCGCGGAGACGTCCGCGGAGGCGACGACCGCGGGGAAAACCGCGGCGGGGAGCGCGGCGGCGCCCGCGGTGGCGGGATCCGCCGAAAAGGCCGCGCTCCAGGGTGACGCCGCCTCCGAGAGCGGCATAACGAGAGTTCACACCGCCGTCTGGACGACCAGCGCCAAGGCCGCCAAGCCCAAGGCGAGCACCGCGGCGCCGGCGATCCTCAACAAGGCGTACGCCTTCCGGCTCGTGGCCCGCCGATCATGGCCGGGCACCCAGTTCCAGTGCCTGGACAGCCTGTGGACGAGGGAGAGCGGCTGGAACCATCGGGCGGAGAACCCGTATTCCGGCGCCTACGGGATCCCACAGGCGTTGCCCGGCAACAAGATGAGCGGGACCGGCGTCGACTGGCGCTTCAACCCGTTGACCCAGATCAGATGGGGGCTGAAATACATCAGGTCCCGATACGGCTCGCCGTGCGGGGCATGGGGCCATTTCCGGTCCCACAACTGGTACTGAGGGCTTCCACCCGCGATGTCGTCCTGTGACGCGTCATGAAGCGTCGCAAGGGCATGGTGGAACCTCCGCGACCGGATTTCATATATCAGGAGTGACCAGGGGAAGGGACCACTCCTCGGGAGGCGCCCGGGACCGCGGCTCGGGCGCCTCCCCTTGCCTTTCGGCCTTCCGCGCGACGTCTTGTCACAACGTTTTCCGTCGCCCTCATCCCGCGCGGCGGATACTCCCCTGGCGTTGCGGACGGCGCATCACGGAGGGCGTCCTCCCTCGGCCTCCTCCCTCGGCGCCCTCCCACGGCGTCCCCCTCGGCCTCCTCCCTCGGCCTCCTCTCTCGGCCTCCTCTCTCGGCGTCCTCCCGTGACGTTCTCCCACGGTGTCCTCTCTCGGCGTCCTCCGGCGACATCCTCCGGTGATGTTCTCCGGCGGCGCCTGTGGTGCGGCCTTCGATCCTCCGCCCGGCAGTCACGGACTTCCGCCGTCTCCGCCCGCCCGTTCTCCTTCCCTCTCTCGTTAATGAAGCCGAACGGAATTCACCCCGCCCCGCGCCGGGCCGTTCCTTTCCGATCACACTCTTGCCGTGATCGCGCCATTCTCATGGTCACGAAAGGCGACCAGACGCCGACCTGGCATCCCAAATGCGGAAATGTCGGGAGATTTCATATTCCCCATGACATTGATTGCTCTGGTCGCACCCCTGGCGATCAGGGGTTCCGCGGAGGTAATGTCGAGGTCAACCGCAACCCGCCACAATTCTCCCGAAGTCCGCGGGCGGCGCATAGAAAGATCTTATCTGCCGATCAGCGGCGGCCGACAACGGCGAATGCCGCCTTTTCATATCTCTGCAGCCATCGGCATCCGGTCACGCGACCGGAACGGCAAGAATGAAGAGTTGAGTCGTATGTCCGCATCAAATCGCGACGCCCCTCTCCCAGCGGCCGACGCGGCGGAGCCCGCGAACCGCACACCCCGGAGGACACGCGTCCGGAACGCCGTCCCGCGCCTCCTGCCTCGCGCCGTCCGCGACGCCCTCCACGCCCGCCGGCGCCCCCTGATCGCGGGCGCGATCGCCGTGGTCCTCGCGCTGGGGGTCATCGTCGTCATGCCCGGCACCGCCACCGCCGTCCAGGCGCCGGTGACCCTCGGCTCCGCGTCGTCCTACGCCGTCCTCGGCACCACCCTCGTCCGGAACGTCAACCAGACCAGCCTCATGGGAGACCTCGGGGTCAGCCCCGGTGGATCGATCTCCGGATTCCCCCCGGGCACCGTCACCGGCACCATCCACACCAACGACACGAGCTCCGCGAACGCGAGGTCGGACGCCACGACCGCCTACAACGACATCGCCGGGCGGAGCGGGGCCACGAACGTGAACGCGGAGCTGGGCGGCACGACCCAGACCCCGGGGCTCTACACCACGTCGAGCGGCAACTTCACGATCACGGGCACCCTGACGCTCGACGCGCAGAGCGACCCGGACGCGGTCTTCATCTTCCGGGGAAGCACACTGGCCGCCGCGAACACCAGCAACATCAACCTGGTCGGCGGAGCCCAGGCGAACAACGTGTTCTGGGAGTTCACCGGCAACACGAACTTCGGGCAATACTGCACGTTCCGCGGCAACGTCCTCACGCAGGGCACCGCCGCGCTCGCCTTCGGCGCGGCGATCTCCGGCCGGATCCTCGCCCTGAGCGCGGACGTCCAGATCCAGGGCACGAACAACGACCTGCCGCCCACTCTCGTCGCCGTCCCGAACGACCCGCCGACCACCACGACGCTCAGCGTCTCGCAGAACCCCTCGGCGCAGGGGCAGCCGGTGACGTTCACCGCGACCGTCAGCGCGGTCAGCGGCTCCGTCGTTCCCGCCGGCCAGGTGGCCTTCAAGGACGGCACGACCGTGCTCGCGATCGTCTTCGACCAGAGCGTCGGGTCGGTCACCTACACGACGTCGTCACTCTCCGCGGGACAACACTCGATCACGGCCGTCTATCTGGGCGGGAACACACCCGACAACGAGGCGATCATCCACTTCGCCCCCAGCAAGTCGGCGCCGATCACGCAGGTGGTGACCGCGTCCCTCTGGGACAGCGTGGCGACCCCTGCCGTGGCGTCGTCCAGCGATCCGCAGGCAGTGGTGCTCGGGGTGAAGTTCAAGGCGACCACAGCCGGAACGGTCACCGGCATGCGCTTCTACAAGGGAGCGAGCAACACCGGCACCCACACCGCGAGCCTGTGGACCGGCAACGGCCAGCAACTCGCCACCGCCACCTTCACCGGCGAGACCGCGACCGGCTGGCAGCAGGTGAACTTCCCCGCCCCCGTCCCCATCACCCCGGGCACCGTCTACGTCGCCTCGTACCACACGACATCCGGAGGCTACGCGGTGACCCGCTCCTACTTCACGTCCGCGCGCAACAATGATCCGCTGGTCGCGCTGGCCGACGGCGACCAGGGCGGGAACGGCGTCTACACCTACAGCGCCACCAACACGTTCCCCACGAACACCTTCCAGTCCACCAACTACTGGGTGGACGTGGTCTTCGTCTCGTCGGCCGGCTTGTGGAGCAACTCCACACCGCCGGCGGTCACAACGCAGAACGATCCGCAGGCTGTGGTGCTGGGCGTGAAGTTCAAGGCCGTCGCCGCCGGCGCCATCAGGGGCATCCGGTTCTACAAAGGGCCGCTCGACACCGGCACCCACACCGCGACTCTGTGGACCATCAACGGCCAGCAACTCGCCACCGCGACCTTCACCAACGAGACCGCGACCGGCTGGCAACAGGTGAACTTCCCCGCCCCCGTCCCCATCACCGCGAACACCCCTTATGTCGCCTCGTACCTCACGACATCGGGAAACTACTCGGTAACGCGCCGCTACTTCACCTCCCAATACAGCAACAGGTCGCTGATCGCCTTCCGGGACGGCGACCAGGACGGGAACGGCGTCTACACCTACAGCGCCACCAACACGTTCCCCACGAACACCTTCCAGTCCAGCAATTACTGGGTCGACGTGGTGTTCGACATCACCTAGCGCTCCGGTTCCACGCGGGGAGCCGTGAGATCCGCTACGACGACGTGACCGGCTCCCACGGCTCCCCGGCCCACGTCACCCCGACCGGTCCTCCGCGATCCGATCAACCGGAAGAACGGCTTTCCGGAGAAGACCCATCCCCCAATGCGGGAAACCCTCCGAGCTTCTCGCGTAAACCATACGTCCGCCGCCGGCCCGGTTCGTTTCCATTCGCCTCTCAGCCGCGGCGGGCAGTGCGAATGGGAATGCGAATGCCAGAATCTGCGAAAAAGACGTCATCCGACCGGCGACTGCTCCGGGCGTTCCTGATCGCCTTCGGTCTCGGCCTGATCGTGGCCATCACCCTGCTGGACTCGTCCTCCTCCTCCGCGGAGCGGGCGGCGCGGGGCGGGCCTGTTCCCCCTACGAGTACGGCGGCCGGCGCCGGCACCGAGCTGCCCGCGGCATGGAGTCGCGACGAGGCGCGCAAGACCGGCTTCGCGACGGCCCTGCGCCGGGAGGCGGCCCGAGGCCCGGCATCCAAGAGCGGCGGCGCCCGCACCCGCGCGCTCCAGGCGGCCTGCCCGCCGACCTCGGTCATCTGCATCGAGAACAGTCTGCCCGGCACCCCGCCGAGCCAGTGGGACATCCCCGGTGCGGGCAGCAGCAACATCCAGGGGTTCGCGACGCAGATGAGCGTCGACCACGGGCAGACGATCCAGTTCAAGGTCAACACGAACGCGACCGCCTATCGCGTCGACATCTACCGTGTCGGCTACTACGGGGGCGACGGTGCGCGGCAGATCACGACCATCAGCCCCTCGGCGGCCCTGCCCCAGACCCAGCCGGCCTGCGTCAGCGACACGTCGACCGGGTTGTACGACTGCGGGAACTGGGCCGTTTCGGCATCGTGGGCGGTGCCCTCCACCGCGGTCTCAGGCGTCTATCTCGCCAACCTGGTCAGGACCGACGGCACGACCGGCGCGAGCCAGATCATCTTCGTGGTGCGGGACGACGAGCGCGGATCGGACATCCTGCTGCAGACCTCCGACGCCACCTGGCAGGCGTACAACACCTGGGGCGGCGGGAGCCTCTACATGGCGCCCACCTCCGCCGGGCGCGCCTTCAAAGTCAGCTACAACCGGCCGGTCACCACGCGGGGCAGCAGTTGCTGCAACGGTTCGGTGGAGAGCTACTTCTTCGACTCCGAGTACCCCATGATCCGATGGATCGAGGCCAACGGCTACGACGTCAGCTACACCACCGACGTGGACACCGCCAGCCGTCCCGCCCTGCTGCTCAACCACAAGATGTACATGTCCAGCGGCCATGACGAGTACTGGTCCAACGAGATGCGCAACAACGTCGTGGCCGCCCAGAACCAGCGGGTCAACCTCGCCTTCTTCTCCGGGAACGAGATGTTCTGGAAGACCAGGTGGGAGAGCAGCATCGACGGGTCGGCCACGCCGTTCCGCACGCTCGTCTGCTACAAGGAGACGCTGGCCAACGCCAAGATCGACCCGAGCCCCCAGTGGACCGGCACCTGGCGCGACCCCCGTTTCTCGCCGCCCTCGGACGGCGGACGGCCGGAGAACGCGGTGACCGGCACGTGGTTCCGGGTGAACGGCGTGTCGAACGACTCGATGACCGTCCCGGCGGAGTTCGGCAACATGCGGCTGTGGCGCAACACGTCCATCGCGACGTTGCAGCCGGGCCAGACCGCTGTCTTCCCCGCCGGCACGCTCGGCTACGAGTGGGACGTGACGCCCGACAACGGCGTGGAACCGCCGGGACCGGTCAGATATTCACGGTCGTCCGTCTCCGTGCCGGGCAGGTACCTGATCAACTTCGGCAGCGCGTACGGCCCCGGCACCGCGACCCACTCTCTGACCCTGTACAAAGCCTCGAACGGCGCGCTGACCTTCGGTGCGGGCACCACCCAGTGGGCGTGGGGTCTCGACGCCGTGCACGACAGGGCCGGGTCGCCCACCAACATCAACATGCAACAGGCCACGGTCAACCTGCTCGCCGACATGGGAGCCCAGCCGGCCAGCCTCCAGCCCGGACTCGTCCCTGCCACCGCGTCGACGGACACGAGCCCCCCGACGTCCACCATCACCAGCCCGGCGAGCGGCATCACGGTGGACACCCTGACGACCACCGTCATCCAGGGAACCGCCTCCGACACCGGTGGCGGTGTGGTGGCGGGCGTCGAGGTGTCGGTCGACGGCGGCTCCACGTGGCATCCGGCGACGGGCCGCACGAACTGGCAGTACCGCTGGGAGCCCACGGCCGCCAGCCCCGTGACGATCAGCGTCCGAGCCGTCGACGACATCGGCAACCTCCAGCCCACTCCGACGACGGTGAACGTCACGGTGGTCCCGTCGTGCAACGCCTGCACGATCTTCTCGCCCACCGACGTGCCGGCGGAAACGGTCAACGATCCCATCTCGCTGGAACTCGGGGTGAGGTTCCAGGCGAGCCAGGCGGGCGTCATCAGGGGCATCAGGTTCTACAAGGACGCGCTCAACACGGGAACGCACACCGGCAATCTCTGGAGTTCGAGCGGCCAGCTCCTGGCGAGCGCGACGTTCACCAGCGAGACGTCGAGCGGGTGGCAGCAGGTGACCTTCTCCACGCCTGTCCCCATCACCGCCGGCATGACATATGTCGCCTCGTATTTCGCTCCGTCGGGACACTATTCGGTGACACGTCCGTACTTCACCACTCCGCACACGAACGGGCCGCTCACGGCCCTGGCGAACGGCGCGGGGGGCGGCAACGGCGTCTACAGCTATGGCGCGACAAGCTCGTTCCCCACCAACACCTATAATTCGAGTAATTACTGGGTGGACGTGCTGTTCGTCCCGATGAGCAGCCTGTGGGACGACTCGTATATCCCCGCGGTCCCATCGAGCTCGGACCCCCAGGCCGTCACACTCGGTGTCAAGTTCCAGGCGGTGACGACCGGCATGGTCACCGGTGTCCGCTTCTACAAGGGCGCCCAGAACACGGGAACCCACATCGGAAGCCTGTGGACCAGCAGCGGGCAGTTGCTCGCCAGTGCGACGTTCACCAACGAAACATCGTCGGGGTGGCAGCAGGTGACGTTCTCGAGCCCGGTCTCGATCGTCGCCAACACCACTTATGTCGTGACGTACTTCACGCCGTCGGGACACTACTCGACGACCAACTCCTATTTCACCGACGACTACGCCAACGGACCGCTTGTCAGTCCACAAGACGGCACCCAGGGGAGCAACGGCGTCTACATATACGGTTCGTCGAACACGTTCCCCACCAACACCTACCAGGCCACCAATTACTGGGTCGACGTGGTGTTCTCCCCCTCGGCCAGCCTCTGGGACGACGCGGCGGTCCCGGCGGTCGTGACCCAACCCGACCCGGCGCCCGTGGCACTCGGCGTCAAATTCTCGTCGCTCGCCGGCGGCAGCATCCGGGGCATCCGGTTCTACAAGGGACCGCAGAACACAGGGACCCACACCGTGAGCCTCTGGACGAGCGGCGGCCAGTTGCTCGCCAGCACGACATCGATCGGGGAGACCGCCTCCGGCTGGCAGAAGGTGTTCTTCGACTCACCGGTCCCCATCACCGCCAACACCACGTATGTCGCCTCCTACCACACGACATCCGGCAACTACTCCGTGACGCGCCCGTACTTCGGCACGCAATACACCAACGAACCCCTGATCGGGCTCGCGAGCGGCGTGCAAAGCGGCAACGGCGTGTACAGCTACAGCGCCACGAACACCTTCCCGGTCAACACCTATCAATCCAGCAACTACTGGGTCGACGTCATCTTCGACGTCTACTGAGGTCTGCCGAGGTCTCGACACGGACGGCGCCGCCCCTGCCACGTCGACCGGCGCACCGGCGACGGCTCCGCCCGACGGGCGGAACCGTCGCCGACCGGCGGGCCGGTGAGCGCCGTCGAGTTCGCCGAGAGGCGGCGCTCGCCGGCGTTCCGGGTGATGTCACGCCTGCTCGCGGCCGGTCAGGCCGCGCTCGCCGAGCCGTACGGCCATGGCCTGTACGAGCAGCTCCAGCCCGAACTCGAACTCCGCCTCGTGGTCGCAGGCGGTGAGCTCCGGAGCGCCCGCGCACAGTTCCGGGAACAGGGCGGGGTCGGCCTCGGCCACGGGAACGTCCGGCCGTACGGGCGCGAACGTGGGCGTCACCCCGACCTCGCGGAGCAGTGAGCCGACGATGTAGGCGATGAACATCCGGAGCATCCGCACCGCCTCCCCGCCTTGGAAACCGGCCGCGCGCAGGGTGGCCAGCGCCCTCTCGGCGGGGATCATCCCGGCCGGGGAGCGGAGCTGGCGGCTGACCACGACCATCGTGCAGCGCGGGTAGTGGTGGGCGATCTGGCGGAACGCCCTGGCCTGGATCCGGACCCGCTCGGTCCAGTGGGCGGACGGGTCGTCGGTGAACTCGATCTCCGAGAGCACGGCCTCGGCCACGCCGTCGAGCAGGGCGGACTTGTTCGGCACGTGGTTGTAGAGCGACATGACCCCGACGCCGAGCTCGGCCGCGATCCGGCGCATCGAGATCGCGTCGGCTCCCTCGCGCTCGATGAGATCCACGGCGGCGGCGACGATTCTCGCCCGGCTCAGAGCCCGGTTCAGGGTCGACATGTAGCGATTCTCCCCCCACCCCATTGACGACGTACAGCGTACGTGACACGGTGGCGGTACGTACGGTGTACGTAGACGGGAGGTCAACGTGTCGACCCACGAGCTTTACACCATCCCCACCGAACTCTCCACATGGGATGTGGAGATGGCCGGTTCGGCCCGCTTCACCTGGGAGTACGACGACGGCCGGGATCGGATGCTCGCCCTTTACCAGAAGGGCAAGGACAAGCAGTGGGACTCGGTCAAGCGTATCGACTGGGACCTCGAGGTCGACCCGTACAACGTGCTCGGCATGCCCGACAACACGATCGCGATCTATGGGACTCCCCTGTGGGAGCGGATGGACGAGAAGCAGCGCCAGGACGTGCGGCTGCACGGCGCGGCCTGGCAGTTCTCCCAGTTCCTGCACGGCGAGCAGGGCGCGATGATCTGCTCGGCCCGCATCGTCGAGTCGGTGCCCGATCTGGACTCGAAGTTCTACGCCGCGACGCAGACGATGGACGAGGCCCGGCACGCCGAGACCTACGCCCGGTTCCTGAAGGAGAAGGTCGGGCTGGCCTACCCGATCAACCAGCACCTCAAGGCCCTGCTGGACAGCACGCTGAGCGACTCCCGGTGGGACATGCCGTACCTCGGCATGCAGGTGCTGATCGAGGGCCTGGCGCTGGCGGCGTTCGGCGTCATGCGCGACCTCACCACCAAGCCGCTGCCCAAGCAGATCCTCGCGTACGTGATGCAGGACGAGGCCCGGCACGTCGCGTTCGGCCGGATGGCGCTGCGCGACTACTACAAGAACCTGTCGGAGGCCGAGCGGCGTGAGCGCGAGGACTTCGTGATCGAGGGCTGCTACCTGATGCGCGACCGGCTGCGCGGGCGCGAGACGTGGGAGGCCCTCGACCTGTCCAAGCAGGACGTCGAAGAGGCGATGCGCTGCGTCGACGAGTCCGAGTACCTGCGGCTGTTCCGCTCGCTGCTGTTCAGCCGGATCGTGCCGTGCGTGAAGGACATCGGCCTGTGGAGCCCGCGCCTCCAGCAGGCGTACGCCGACATGGGCGTCCTCGACATGGCGGGGCAGAACCTCGAAGCGTTGATGAAGCAGGACGAGGAGATCGCCGACAAGCTCGACGCGGAGCGGTTCGCCAAGGAGGAGGCCGAGCGCCACGAGGAGGTCGCCGCGACCATCGCCATGGCCGCGGACTGACCTCCGCGCCGCCTCCCGTCCCTGTTCGCTCCCGGTCCCCGTCTCCCGTTCGCTCCCCGGCCCGCGGCTCGCGGGCCGGCTCAGACGGAGGCCACGAAGACCACGGCGCCCGCCACGACCGCCAGGACTCCGCACCAGGCGATCAGCGCGTCGGTCATGAAGTTCAGCGGCAGATCGAGATGGAGCGCGCGCTGGAGGCGCTGGAAGCGGACGCCGATGCGGGCGAGGAGCGCCGCGCCGCAGAGCGCGCCGAAGCCGAAGGCCGCCAGCGGGACGCCGCCCATGCCGTGCCGTGCGGTGACGCCCGTGGCGACGAGGGCGAGCGTACACAGGGACGCGCCGGTGCGGACCCAGGCCAGCCGGGTGCGCTCGTTCTGGAGTCCCGAGTCCCAGATGGCGTCGCTCGGGTTCGGCTCGGCCTCGGGAGTCCCCTTCTCGCGAGGTGTCATGCCAAAAGGATCAGGACGAGGGCGATGACCGCCACCCCGGCCACGCCGTACCCGAAGAGGGGCGCGAGGGCGGGCGGTGGGAGGGGGTCCTGACGGCGCAGGGCGCGCTGGACGTGCCGCCATCGGGGATAGGCCATGACAGCGGTGACGGCGGACAAGACCACGAGCACGACGGCGAGGAGCGTTTTGATCCAGTCGACGAAGATGTTCGCGGGGACCGCCGCCATCGCGATGCCTCCCGCGCTCATCGCGAGCGAGGTGCTGAGCCAGGTGAGGAACGTCCGTTCGTTGGCCAGCGTGAAACGGGGGTCCGGTTCGTGCCCATCCATGAGACATATATTAGTTTGCCCTATTTCCCATTAGTTATGATGGAATGCCGGAAACAGGAAAGCCTGACCCAGGGAACACCGGCATCCGTCCCGGGGACCAGGCACACCTTTTCCAGGTACTCGGATCAGGATTAATGGGAAATCTCCCGGAGAGTGGAGATTCTTCGGCAGGCCCGAAGAGGCCGGGGTGGCGGCCGCGCCGCACTCGCTGTGCGGAGGGTTCCGGACGGTTCATGCCGGTGAGTCCGGGAAGCCATGAGGTCGGTCGCGGAGCCCGGCCGCGAGACCGGAGCGCCGCCGGGCGCGCCCCGGGCTCCGGGGCCCGGCAGGCCGTCGGGCGGTCCGGAGAGAGCTCGGGGAGAGTTCCGGGAGAGCTCCGGGAGAGCTCCGGAGAGAGCGAGGAACATATGTCGACATGTGAGCATCTGCGAAGCGCGGGCAGCCCGGCGCCGGTGACGCCTGACGGCTGCGCCGAGTGCCTCGCCACCGGGGCGCACTGGGTCCATCTGCGCAAGTGCCTGGACTGCGGGCACGTGGGATGTTGCGACTCCTCCCCCGGACGGCACGCCACGGCGCATTACCGGGACACCGGGCACCCGGTGATCGTCTCGTTCCAGCCCGGCGAGAACTGGCGCTGGTGCTACCTCGACAATCTGATGGACACGTCGGCGAGCTGACGGACGTACCGGGGAATGACCGGCACGATCCGGTGCCGGTCATCGCGTCCGGCGGGCCCGGGAGGTCGTGATCAGTCGCGGACGAGGGTGGCCTCTTCGAAGTCGAGCTCCTGCATCATCCTCCGCAGCACCTCGTCGTCGATCCGGCGCTCGTCGCGGAGGCGGATGATCACCTCCCGCTCCGTGTCGATCATCTCCCGTCGGAGGCGGCGGTAGAGCGACGCGGGCGTCTCCTCCCCCTCCGGCCCGGTGCCGCCGCCCAGCCGCTCCCAGGCGTGCATCGCCCTGCGCTCGGTCCGGGCCCGCAGGACTTCGACGACCTCCTCGTGGACGTCGAGCACCCCCTCGGCGATCATCTCGTCCAGCCTGGCCAGCGCCGCGTCGGCGGCCGCCTGTTGCGCGGCGGCCTCGTGCAGGTCGTCCTGGTAGCGCTCACGCTCGTTGGACACGCCCAGCTTCCTGATCAGCCAGGGGAACGAAAGCCCCTGCACGACCAGCGTGCCGATCACGATGACGAAGGTCACGAACAGCAGCAGGTTGCGTTCCGGGAAGTCCTGCGGCAGCGCGAACGCGGCGGCGAGCGAGACCACGCCGCGCATCCCCGCCCAGCTCAGGATCGCCACGTGCCGCCACGTCGGCGGCACGGGCTCGCGCCTTCTGACCCGCTTGGACAGGATGCGCGGCAGGTACGTCGTGGGGATCATCCAGACCACCCGCGCCACCACCGCCACCAGCAGCAGGATCAGCGCGTACGTCAGGATCCGGGCGGTGCTCTCACCGGCCAGCCCGCGCACGATCGGCCGGAGCTGGAGGCCGATGAGGATGAAGACGATCGACTCCAGGATGAAGTCGGCCACCTGCCAGACCGCGTTGGACAGGAGCCGGGTGCCGTACGACGAGTGGCTCATCCGGTAGCCGAGATAGAGCCCCACGATCACCACCGCGATCACCCCGGAGGCGTGCACGGACTCCCCCGCCACGTAGGCGCCGTACGGCAGCAGCAGGGACATGGCGTTGGTGACGAGCGCGTCGGTGATCCTGCGCAGGACCATCCCGGCGGCGTACGCGATGGCGAGGCCGATGGCCACGCCCACTCCGGCGGAGTAGAGGAACTCCCCGCCCGCTTCGAGGAGCCCGACGCCGGTCCCGACCACCGCGCCGACCGCGACCCGGAAGGCGGTCAGAGCGGTCGCGTCGTTGAACAGGCTCTCGCCGATGAGGATGGTGAGCGGTCTGCGCGGAAGGCCGAGCCTGCGGGCGATGGCGACCGCCGCGACGGCGTCCGGCGGCGCCACGATGGCCCCGAGCGCGAGCGCGGCCGCGAGCGGAAGCTGCGGGATCATCAGGTGCGCTACCACGCCGATCACGACCGTCGTGAACAGCACCAGGCCCACGGAAAGCAGGCTGACCGCCCGTGCCGTGTCGCGCAGCCGTAGATAGGAGCTGTCGAGCGCCGCCGAGTACAGCAGGGGCGGCAGGAAGATCAGCAGGACGATCTCGGGGTCGAGCCGGTATTCGGGCACGCCCGGCACATACGACAGGACCAGTCCGACGATCACCAGCAGCAAGGGCGCCGACAGGTCCCGCCTTCGGGCGATGGCGGCGACCACGAGCGCGCCGGCGGCCAGCAGGACCAGTCCGGCCACCGTCGAGATGTCCATCAACCGTCGAGCGTACCCTCGCGGCCGTCACGGGAGCCGGACGGTCCCCTCACTCACCAGTCGCGCTCGTCCCGCTGCTCGGGGCGCACCCGCTCACCGGTGCTGTAGATCGAGTCCTGGATGTACGGGCGGGTCAGCGACGGGTCGGTCTGGCGCGGGTCGTTCTGCCGCCCGCCCGGGGCGCCGAGGCCCAGCGGGTCGTTCGGGTCCACTCCCCCGTGCGGAGCCTGCTGGCCCGGCTGGGCCTGGTGCGGCTGCTGCTCTCCCCGTCCCTGCTGCCCCTGGGGCGGGTAGGGCTCGGGATCGAACCGGTAGGCCGGACGGCCCGGCACCGGCGAGGGGAACTGGTACACCGGCTCCCCCGGGTCGTACGAGCCTTGGGAGGGGTCCCCGGGGCGGGACGGCGCGTCGTAGTCCCGCGCCCCCTGCTCGTACTGGTCCCTGCCGTACTTGCCGGTCTCGTACTGGTCCCGGTCGTACTGGCCCGTCTCGTACTGGCCGTACGCGGGCGGGGTCGGGTCGTAGGGCAGGGAGTCGCCGACGATCAGGTTCTCTCGAGGAACGCTGTCGGCGGGGGCGGCGGCACGCCGATCCCTGCCGGGGTTGCCCCTCGCGACGAGGACGTCGTTCGGGCCGAGCGCCGCGGGAGCGGGCTCCTGCTGGTACGGCGCCCGCTGACCGTAATCGGGGTCCTGCTGACCGTAGTCCGGCCCCGGGCGGCCGTAGTCCTGGTCGTGCTGGCCGTAGTCCGGACCCGGACGCCCGTAGTCCTGATCCTGCTGCCCGTAGTCGGCACCCGGACCGGGGCGGCCGTACTCGGGATCGTGCTGGCCGTAGTCGGCGGCGGGGCGGCCGTACTCCGGCTCCGGCCGGCCGTAGTCGCTCCCCTGGCGTCCGTAGTCGGGGCCGCCCTGGGAGTACCCGCCGTCCTGCTGACCGTAGCCGCTCTCGGGGTAGCCGGCGTCGGGCTGGTCGTAGCCCGCGTCCGGGCGGCCGTAACCGCCGCCATCGGGTCCGTAACCGCCGTCGGGTCCGTAGCGCCCGTCAGGCTGCCCGTAAGCCCCGTCAGGCTGCCCGTAAGCCCCGTCGGGCTGGCCGTAGCCGGCGTCCGGCCCCGGCTGCCCGTACGCGGCGGCCTGGGACTCCTGCTGGTACGGCCCGGCGCCCTGGCCGGGCGCGCCGTACCCTCCCTGCCCCGGCTGGGGTGGGTATCCCTGGCCGGGCGTCTCGCCGAGCTGCGGGCGGGTGTACTGGCCCGTTCCCGGGTATTCGCCCGTGTCGATCTGGCTCAACGGGCCGGTTCCCGGCTCCTCGGCGTACTGGCCGCCCGCTTCCGTGAAACCGTCATCGAGGGTGTCGATGAGGCGCCCGACATCGTCCATGGGCATGCGGAAACTGGCGGTGCACATCTCGCCCCGCCAGAGGCTCAGGACCAGCGTTCCCTCATGCCAGGTGACCCGGAGCACGCGGTCCTGACCACGTGCGTCGAAGAACACCTCACCGAACGATGGCAGTGGGACAACTTCCGACATGGCAGACATAGTGCCTTTACCTGCCCTTATCCGTCCACTCGACCACGGGAATCCCTACAGTAACGCCTGTTCCGGTGCCGCCTCGGAGCCGCCGCCCCCCGACGGGTAGATCACTTTTGACCATGAAGAGTTCGCCCGTCAGTGTGCCACGCGCCCCGCCCGGCCGGACCGGGAACGCCGGGATGTGGTGGCGCCGTCACGGAGCATGGCGGGATCGCCGCGCATGTCACGAACCTCCGAGAGACCACCGCGGGACGACCGCGAGACCACCGAGAGACCGCCCCGAACCGGCCGGCGAACCGGCCCACGCTCCCGCAGGAGACGGACCTGGGAACGGCGCCGGAGGCAGCACGGGAGGAAGCGCGGGAGGAAGCGCGGGAAGCCGTGCCGACGTCCCGCCTGGAGCCCCGGCTGTGGGGCCGCCGGGCAGGACGTCGGGCCGCGGATGTCGGCGGCAGCGGGTAGCGTTCTCCCGTGCCATCCAGTGATTCCAAGATCGCGCTGCCCCCTGTCGACAAGCTGCTCACCGTGGCGGTGACCGGCCTCGGAGGCGCCGAGCGGCCTGGTCAGGTCACGATGGCGCGTGCCGTACAGGAGTCGGTGGAGAGCGAGCGGCACCTGGCCGTCCAGGCGGGCACCGGCACCGGAAAGTCGCTCGCCTACCTCGTCCCCGCCATAAGGCACGCGATGGAGACCGGCGAGGCGATCGTCGTGTCGACCGCCACGATCGCGTTGCAGCGCCAGCTCGTCGACCGCGACCTGCCCCGGCTGGCGGAGGCGCTGGAACCGCACCTGCCGCACAAGCCCGAGTTCGCGATCCTCAAGGGGCGGCGCAACTACCTCTGCCGCCACAAGACCGCCGCGGGCATGCCCGACGACGAGGACGACCAGCTCTTCGACCCGCGCGAGGTGAGCGCCACCGGACGGATGGTCCAGCGGATCCAGGAGTGGGCGAACGAGACCGAGACCGGTGACCGGGACGAGCTGGTCCCCGGCGTCAGCGACCTCGCCTGGCGGCAGTTCTCCGTCAACGCCAAGGAGTGCCTGGGCGCGCAGCGGTGCCCGAGCGGCGCCGAGTGCTTCGCCGAGCTGGCCAGGCAGCGAGCCGGCGAGGCGGACGTCGTGGTCACCAACCACGCGCTGCTGGCGATCGACGCCATGGAGGACTTCCCCGTCCTGCCCGAGCACGACGTGGTGGTGGTCGACGAGGCGCACGAGCTGGTCGACCGGGTGACCTCCGTGGTCACCGACGAGCTGTCCGACGCCACCGTCGCGCTCGCGGTCCGCCGGGCGAGCAGGCTGCTCGACCAGGGCCTGGCCGACCGCCTCAAGGAGGCCGGCGAGGATCTCGGCGCCCTGCTCGCGGCGGCGCCGCCCGGGCGGGTCGACGAGCTCCCCCAGTCCCTCGGGCTCACCCTCGCGCTCGTCAGAGACGCCGCGTTCGCGTGCATCACCGCCCTCGGCCCGCGCAACAAGGACAAGGACGACCCCGAGAACGCGGGCGCGCGCAAGGCGGCGTTCACCGCGCTCGACGAGGTCCACGACACGGCCCAGCGCATGCTCGACGCCTTCGGCGCCGAGTCCGAGGCCGACCGCGCCGAGGTGGTCTGGCTGGACGCCGGGCACGGCCGGGTGCCGCCGACGCTCAGGGTGGCCCCGCTGTCGGTCGGCGGGATGCTCCGCGACAAGCTCTTCGGCGACCGTACGGTGATCCTCACCAGCGCGACACTCGCCCTCGGCGGCTCCTTCGACGGCATGGCCCGGCAGTGGGGCATCGGCGACGACTGGACCGGCCTCGACGTCGGCTCTCCGTTCGACCACCCGCGCAGCGGCATCCTGTACGTCGCCAAGCACCTCCCCCAGCCGGGCCGCGACGGCCTCCCGGAGGCGTACCTCGACGAGATCGCCGAGCTGATCGAGGCGGCGGGCGGGCGCACGCTGGGGTTGTTCTCCTCGATGCGGGCCGCCAAGGCCGCGACCGAGGCGCTGCGCGAGCGGCTGGACGTGCCGCTGCTCTGCCAGGGCGACGACTCCACGTCGCTGCTGGTGAAGCAGTTCGCCGCCGATCCGGCGACCTGCCTCTTCGGCACCCTGTCGCTGTGGCAGGGCGTGGACGTCCCCGGCCCCTCGCTCACCCTCGTGATCATCGACCGGATCCCGTTCCCCCGCCCTGACGACCCGCTCGCGTCGGCCCGGCAGCGCCACATCGCCGCCAAGGGCGGAAACGGCTTCATGTCCGTCGCCGCCACGCACGCCGCGCTGCTCCTCGCCCAGGGCGCGGGCCGGCTGCTGCGGTCGATGAACGACCGGGGCGTGGTCGCGGTCCTCGATCCGCGCCTGGCCACCGCTCGCTACGCCGGCTTCCTGCTGGGCTCGCTGCCCCCGTTCTGGCGCACCACCGACCCGGCGAAGGTGCGGGACGCGCTGCGCCGCCTCACCGGCTCCTGACCGGGTGCCGCTCCGGGTTCTCCCCTCGGGACGCGGACGCGCCGGGACGGCGCCGTACGGGAGGCTCCGCGGGGGTCAGGAGGTCCGGGACAGAACGGTGACCGGGTCTCCGACGCCGATCTCGCCCGGCGCGCGGGGGACCAGCCGGATGCCGAACCAGGTCTTGCCGTCCCACCTGCGGTGCCTGGCCAGGGTGCGGATCGGCTCCTTCCCCTTCACCCAGGTGTCCGGGTCGATGGTGGTGACCGCGCAGCGGTCGCAGATCTCCGACACCCGGAAGGCGACGTCGCCGATGCGCACTTCGGCCCAGCCGTCCTCCTCGTACGGCTCGGCGCCCTCGACGACCACGCTGGGCCGGAAGCGTGCCATGTCCAGGGCGCCGGGGGTCTCCTCACCGCGTTCCTCCGCCCCGGCGGCGATCCACTCGTCGAGCCGCCGGAGTGACGCCGCCGACGTCAGCAGCAGGGGCGCGTCCCAGGCGAAGCTGACCACCTCTCCCGGCAGTCCTCCGTGCGCCGGGTCGATGGAGCGGCGCCGGGGGTCGTCCAGCCAGACGAGGCGGGCGGGCAGTCCGAGCAGCTCGGTGAACCAGGCGTGCGCCGTCTCGTGGGCCGCGACCGCGCGATCCAGGCCTGTGAAACCCACAGGGACGCCGGGCCCGGACGCGGGCGGCACCACGAGGTCCGGCAGCCCCGGGGCGGCCAGGGAGAGCCCGCCGTCCGGCAGGTTCCGAGCCGTCACGGAGAGCATGCGCGGGAACTCGCCCAGCCAGAGGTTCTCGCCGTCGTCTCCGATGACAGCCCAGCGACGGTCCCCGGCAAGCCCCCAGGGCTCGATGGTGGCGCGCTCCACCGGCATACCTGAAGCCGACTTAAGGGGATAAATGTGGATATCGCGGAGGCGCATGAGCAAACGATAGAGCGCTCTCTCGGCGATCTCCACCGCCTAGATCTCCACCACGTAGATCTCCACCGCGCATCCGCTGTCTCGGTCCGCCACGCGATGCCACCCGGCGTCGCGGCGCGACCGAACCCGGCGGAGCGGCGCGAAGCCCCTGGTCCGGTCCCGGACACGTGCCCCGTGCCCCCGCGCGCCGGCCCGCTGGTCCTGCCCACGAACAGCTCAGCCACGAACCGTTCAGCCGGCGGGGGTCTCAGGTCTCGGAAAGCTCGAAGGGGGCGAGCAGAGAAGCCATCAGCTCGTCGGCCGTCTCGGTCGCGGCCGTCGTCGCCCGTCCGACCGCCTCCATGATGGCCTCGGCGAGCGCGGCGGAGCCGAGGCGCATGGCCCTCGGATCGATGTACAGGTCGGCCAGGGCCCCGGTCGCGCCGACCTCCACCCGCACGTGGCCGTCCGCCGCCTCGCCCCGTCCCCGCAACTCGGCCAGCCGCTGTCCGACCTCCTCCGCCCGGCTCATGTGCTCCTGAAGACCGGCGAGGACACGGTCGGCGTCCGGATCACCGGTCGGCGAGAACGGCATCATGCGCTGTCTCCTGTCTTCTCGTTCTCCTGCCCCGATGCCGTTGTCCTTGAGCGCCCGTCACCGGGCGCCCCGCTCCGCACTGCCCCTCCCGATCACGGGCCCGCGCTCTTGGGGGGCTGAACCGGCTTCGCCGTCCGCGCGCCGTGAGCGATGATCTTGGCGATCCACTGCTCCAGGGTCGGAGCGGCCGGCTCGCCCTGCAGGGCGTTGTCGATCACCGTGTACATGGCGGATCCGGTGAGCCGGGACAGCAGGTTGGCGGTGGGACCGACGGGCACACCGGCGACCTTGGTCAGGTCGTAGACGCCGTTGAAGGCCATGTTCGCCCCGAAACCCCGCCCGAACTGCACCGCGTTCTCGCCCAGGGAGGTGACCTCGTTGCCGTTGAAGTCCTTCTTCACACCGGCGATCTCGAAGATGCTCCACTGGATGATCTGCTGGCCGCCCGCGTACCCGAGGCTGTCGCCCAGGTAATAGAACGAGTTGTAGATGATCTTCTCGACGCTCAGCTTGAAGAGCTTCTTCTGCAGGATCGCCCGTCCCCTGAACGCCTTCTCGATGATCTGCTTCTGCACGAGGGAGCCGACTCCCGCGGTGCCCCACCCCCAGGCCACGGTGAAGAGGATGTTCACCAGCATCTGGACCGCGAGAACGATGAGCACATAGCGGGTGATCTCCACCGCCTTCGCGTACTCCCGGCACGCCTTGGCCACCGCCCGGCAGTAGGTGGCGATGTCACCGGGATAGGCGGCGAACCTGCCGGTCCACATGTTCCTGAACGCGTCCACCGCCGGGCCCGAGTTGTTCGCGAGCACCCCCGCCACCGCGTCGTTCGCGTCGCCGCGGGTCCGCTCGATCGCGGCGGCGAGCCCCTCCCAGATCTCGGCGGCCTCACGCAGCCTGCCGGGATCCCCCTCCGGCCACTCGACGGCGAGCGTCGACGTGACGAACGCGGCGCTGCCCACCGAGCCGATGCCCATCGCGGTCCCGAACGGATGGGCCTTGACGAAGCCCAGGGCGCGGCTCATCTCAGCTCCGCCTCCGTGACGGGGACCGCGACCTCCGGCCCCTTGATCTCGGTGACGAGGGCGGCGACGGACGCCCAGTCCGCCCCGCCGATGTTCAGCGCCATCGCGTCGAGATTGGCGCCGATGGCACGGTAGCCGTCCCTGACATGCGCGACGTGCTCTGCCGCCTCCTTGACGGCCGCCCGGTAGCCCTTGCCCTCCTCGGTCCCCGCGAACGTACGGCCGGCGTCGTCGCCGCCCCAGAAGTTCCCCAGGTCCCGAAGGCCGGCCATGGCGCGGGTGAGCGCCGTCTCCAGCGCGTCTCCCTGGTCGCGGAACTCTCCCGCCTGCCTGTTCAGGCTTGTGTGGCTGATGCTCGTCTCATCGGAACCCGGGTGGGGCAAGCCGACCTCCTTGCCGATGCACCGGGAAGGCCGACGCATCACGAAACGACGCAAGAGACGCTATTCGCCCCTTGTTACGCCGGAATTCCCCCAGCCGTCATTTCCCGGTTAACTGACTCCCGACACCCACAAATATTTACAAATCGCCGGAATCGACCGGCATCAAATCGGGGCGCTTGGCGGCGAGACCGTCACCTGACGACTTTCCGGTGAGCCGGCGACCGATCCACGGGACGAGGTGCTCCCGCACCCACAGCGCGTCCTCACGGCGCTTCGCCCGAGCGTCGACCTCCTCGCGCGGCGGCCACTCCGCGCGCCACGTGTCCTCGCCCGGCACGCCGAGCACGTCGAGGACCTTCGCCGCGACCATGCGGTGGCCGTGCTCGTTCATGTGCAACCGGTCCTCGCTCCACGCCCGCCAGTCGCGCAGCCCCTGCATCGACCACTGGTCGACGAGGCGGCAGCCGTACAGGTCGGCGATCGAGCGGATGTGCAGGTAGAACGTGGCGAACTTGCCCCGCGCCCGCCGCATGATCGGCGTGTCGCGCGGATCGACCCCGGTGAACAGCAGCACCTCCGCGCCGCTGCCGCGCAGATCGCGTACGGCCGCCGCCAGCTTCTTGGCCATCCGGTCCGGGTCGCTGCCCGGACGGAGCAGGTCGTTGCCTCCGGCGCAGAAACTGATGAGATCGGGCCTCATCCCGATGGCGAGGGGCACCTGATGCTCGACGATCTGGTCGAGGAGCTTCCCGCGGACCGCCAGGTTGGCGTATCGGAAGCCGGGCTGCAGCCGTCCGAGACGTTCGGCCACGCGGTCGGCCCAGCCGCGGTACCTCTCGGCCTCCCCGGGGCTCGCGCCCGCCGCGGCGACCGGGGGGTCGTTGAGCCCCTCGGTGAAGCTGTCCCCGACGGCCACGAACGACGTGTAGGCCACGCCAACCCCCTCTTGTCAGCCCTTCCTCGACCGGCGCCGGCGATTCGCGCCGCGGAACGGCACGAATCAACCGAGCTTTCGTCTAGTTTTCCCCATGCCGGTCGCTCGGGCGAAACGCGGGGTGCCCGTCAGTCCTGGAGCTCGGCGATCGCCCGCAGCGCGAGGACGTACGAGCTCATGCCGAACCCGGCGATCGTGCCCGTGGCGACGGCCGCCACGACCGAGGTGTGCCGGAACTCCTCGCGCGCGTTCGGGTTGGAGATGTGCACCTCCACGAGCGGCGCGGTCCGCTGGGCGATGGCGTCGCGCAGCGCGTACGAGTAGTGCGTGAACGCGGCGGGGTTGAGCACGACGGGGATCTTGCCGTCCGCCGCCTCGTGAATCCACCCGATGAGCTCCGCCTCGTCGTCGGTCTGCCGGACCTCGACGGACAGCCCCAGCTCGCGGCCGGTCTCGCGGCAGAGCGCGGCCAGGTCCTCCAGGGTCTGCGCGCCGTACACGTCCGGCTCGCGGCTTCCCAGGCGTCCCAGGTTGGGACCGTTCAGGACCAGCACGGGCCTCATCGGAGCACCGCCTTCACATGTGAGCCGGAGTCGGAGGAGCCGGGGCCGCATACCCCGGGAAAACGCACGACGTTCACCGGGCGACCTCGTGGTAGGCGGCCTCCAGCAGTTCCTCGGCCGGGTCCTCCAGCCGGGACGGCCGGGCGAGCCCGTCCAGCACCACGAACCGCAGCCGCGCTCCCCGGCTCTTCTTGTCGACCCGCATGTGGTCGCGCAGCGCGGGCCACGCCTCCCGCCGGTACGCGGTGGGAAGACCGACGGAGGTGAGGATGGACCGCGTCCGCTCGACGATGTCGCTGCCGATCCGGCCGTCCAGCCGGGACAGCTCCGCGGCGTAGACCAGGCCGATGGCGACGGCCTCGCCGTGCCGGATGTGGTAGTCCTCGACCCGCTCGATCGCGTGGGCGAGCGTGTGGCCGTAGTTGAGGATCTCTCTGAGCCCGCTCTCACGCAGGTCGGCCCCGACGACGTCGGCCTTGACCTGGACCTTCCGTTCGATCAGCTCACGCGTGTGGCCGCCCTCGGGGGTGCAGGCGCCGGCCGGGTCGTCCTCGATCAGCCGGAGGATCTCCGGGTCCGCGATGAAACCCCCCTTGATGATCTCGGCGAGACCCGCGACGTAGTCCTCCCGCGGCACGGTGACCAGCGTGGCGAGGTCGCACAGGACGCCCTTCGGCGGGTGGAAGGAGCCGACCAGGTTCTTGCCCTCGGGGGTGTTGATGCCGGTCTTGCCGCCGACGGCCGCGTCGACCATCGCGAGCAGCGTGGTGGGGACCTGCACGACCTGGATGCCGCGCAGCCAGGTGGCCGCCACGAAACCGGCGAGGTCGGTGGTCGCTCCCCCGCCGACGCCGACGACCGCGTCGGACCTCGTCACACCGTACCGGCCGAGCGACGACCACAGCTCGGCGGCGACATGGACCGACTTGGCCTGCTCGCCGTCGGGCACGGGCAGCGCGACGACCTCGTATCCGGCCGACTCCAGCACGCCGCAGACCGGGCGGGAGATCTCGGGCAGGCTCGCCGGGTGGATCACCGCGACGGTGCGCACCGCGGCGCTGAGCAGCCCGGGCAGCTCCCCGAGGATGCCGGTGCCGACGACCACGTCGTACGGGCTGTCCCCCCGGACGGTGATGCGCGTGGCGGTCACGACGCCACCTCACCGGAACGCGACGGCACGCGAGGGACGGCGAGCGGCGCCGTGTACGCCCGGGTGCGGCCCGCGCGATCGGCAGGGCGGACCCCGTGCGCGCGGTGGCCGCGGTGGGCCCGGTGGCCGCTCATCCCAGCTCCTTCGCGATCTCGGCGACGATGTCGGCGGGCTCGCGCTCGTCGGTGACCACGATCACCCTGGCCAGCCGCTCGTAGATCGGCCGGCGTTCCTCCATCAGCTTCCTGAGCCGGCTGCGCGGGTTCAGCACGAGCAGCGGGCGGGCGGAGGCGAGCCCGACCCGCTTGACCGCCTGGTCGAGCTTCACCTGCAGGTAGACGACCCGGTGCCCGGCGAGCGCCTCCTGGGTCGAAGCGTCGAGGATCGCACCGCCGCCCAGCGACAGGACACCCTCGTGCTCCTCAAGGGCGGTCCGTACGGCGACCGCCTCCAGCTCGCGGAACCGCTCCTCGCCGTCCTCGACGAACACGTCGCTCACCGACTTGCCCGCGACCGCCTCGACGTCGGCGTCCGTGTCGCGGAACCCGACGCCGAGGTGCTCGGCCAGCAAGGTGCCGATCGTGGTCTTGCCTGATCCCGGCGGTCCGATGAGGACCGCGGCGGGCCGCCGCTGTTCTGCCGATTGCATGGTCACGAACCTTATCGAGCCTTTCCGGCCCCCACCGGGCCGGGCGTACGCGGATGTCGTGGAGCTGTCCCGCCGTCCTTGGCGGCTACTTGATGATCAGGGAGGAGAGGTAGCCGGACAGGTTCCTGGCGACCTCCTCCACCGAGTCGCCGCCGAACTTCTCCAGGGCCGTGTCGGCGAGCACCAGGGCGACCATCGCCTCGGCCACGATGGCGGCCGCGGGCACCGCGCACACGTCCGACCGCTCGTGGTGCGCCTTGGCGGCCTCACCGGTCAGCACGTCGACCGTGGCGAGCGCCCGCGGCACGGTGGAGATCGGCTTCATCGCGGCGCTGACCCGCAACGGCTCGCCGTTGGTCATGCCGCCCTCGATGCCGCCGGCGCGGTTGGTGACCCTGCGCACGCCGTCCGGCGTGTTGACGATCTCGTCGTGAGCGCGGGACCCGGGACGGCGGGCCGTCTCGAACCCGTCTCCGACGGCGACGCCCTTGATCGCCTGGATGCCCATGAGCGCGCCCGCGAGGCGGGCGTCCACGCGCCGGTCCCACTGCCCGTAGCCGCCGATGCCCGGCGGAAGCCCGTACGCGACGACCTCGACGACGCCGCCCAGCGTGTCGCCGTCCTTGTGGGCCTTGTCGATCTCGGCGACCATGGCGGCGCTCGCGGCCGGGTCGAAGCAGCGCACCGGATCCTCGTCGACGGCGGCGAGGTCCTTGGGCTCGGGGATCACACCCTCGGGGGCGGCCGCGCCGCCGATGGAGACCACGTGGCTGACGATCTCGACGCCGAGCGCCTGCTTGAGGAAGTTGCGGGCGACCTGGCCGAGAGCGACCCGGGCCGCGGTCTCCCGCGCGCTCGCCCGGTCGAGCACGGGACGGGCGTCGTCGAAGCCGTACTTCTGCATCCCGGCGAGGTCGGCGTGGCCCGGCCGGGGTCGCGACCTGGGCGCGTTGCGCGCCTGGCCCTCGAGCACCGCCGGGTCCACCGGGTCGGCGGCCATCACGGTCTCCCACTTGGGCCACTCCGTGTTGCCGATCCTCACGGCGACGGGCGAGCCGAGCGTGCGGCCGTGCCGGACGCCGCCGACCACGGTCACGACGTCCTGCTCGAACTTCATCCGCGCCCCACGGCCGTAACCGAGGCGGCGACGGCGCAGCGCATCGTCCAGGTCGGCCGTGGTCACCTCCACCCCGGCGGGCAGTCCTTCGAGGATCGCGACGAGTTCGGGGCCATGGGACTCCCCGGCGGTCAACCAGCGCAGCATGATGACAAGTCTTCCATGTGTCCCACACTGCGACGTCCCTCCCGCTCACCAGGCGAGACGGCGATCTCGTCCGAACCCTCTGTTCAGGGGAGCCGAGCCACCCGCTGAGGGCATTCCGAGCTCCTGTCCAAGGGGTCCGGCCCCCGGGTTCAGGGACACCGAGCCACCCGCCCAGGCGATTCCGAGCTCCTGTTCAACGGATCCGAGTCCCCGGGTTCAGGCGACGGGCAGCACCACCGCGAGCAGCGCGGCGCCGAGCATGAACGGGCCGAACGGGAACTCGCTCGTCCGGGTCGCCCTCCCCGTGACCAGCAGCCCGACGGCGTACAGGGCGCCGAGGACGTGTGCCCCGACGGCCGCGAGGATCACGGCGTCCACCCCGACGGCTCCGGTCACCATGCCGACCGGCACGGCCAGCTTCACGTCGCCCAGCCCCAGCGCCGCCGGGCGCACGAACCACAGCAGCGCGTACGCCGCCGCGAGGGCGAGCCCGCAGAGCAGCGCCGCGCCGAGGCGGCCGGTGGGCGCGAGCAGGACGGCCAGCACCGGAACGGACGGCAGGGTGATCGCGTCCGGTAGCCTCCGGGTCCGCCAGTCGATCACGCTGAGCGTCACCCCGGCGGCCGCCGCGTACAGCAGGGCCGCCGTCATCGCCACCAGGAAGACAGTCGTGCCGGCGCCCGTTCCCGCGCCCGCTCCGGCGGCCGGCGCCGTTCCGGGCTCCAGCACCGCTTCCAGCCCCGAGTCCGGCCACCGGTCCGGGGTCAGGCCGGCGGCCCGCCAGGTCACCAGCCCGAAGACGACCGCCGTCACGCCCTCGACGACGTACGGCCGACGCGGAAGGGGCGGGATCCGCGCCGCCCGGGCGAAGGCGTCCCGCGCCTCGCGCACCGGGGCCTCGGGACGCTCGCCGAACCCGTCGGCGAAGGCACGCGCGTACGCTCCGACGGCCGATCCGACCAACCCGGCCGCCCCGGCCAGGCAGGCGGCGGCGACAGCGGTGACGGGCACGCCGAGACCCTAACCCGCGTCGGCCGATCGCGCCGGACCACCGGAAGAACCCGTGTCGGCCGGATCGCGCCGGACCACCGGAAGAAGTGACACTCACATGCCGAGGAAGGCACCCCTCGCCTACTGCATCGGCGCGTGCGTCGAGGTGGCATTCACCATCCTGGGCAAGGCGCACGAACCGACCAGCGGAGCGGCACCCGGCCGGACGGGCGAAGCGCGGTCAGGTCCGCTTGCGCCGGAACCAGCGGCGCCGGGGCGCGGCTTCGCCGATCTTGGTGATCGTGATCCCGGGCACCGCGTCGGCGAGGCCGTCCAGGGCGGAGGGGTCGCGCTTGACGTCCTCGATCGCGGCGAGGGTCTGCAGCATCCCGCCTTCGATCACGAACGGGATCGGCCCTGCGACATCGATCACCACGGCCGCCGCGTTCTCCTGGCGCGCGGCCTGGCACACCTGCGGGCCGGTCGCCTGGATGGGCCGCGCGTCCGGGCGCCACGTCTTCAGCGCCTCGGTGCCCGTGAAGGCGAGAACGGCCTCACGCCCGTCCTTGCCGACGAGCTTGGGCAGCGCCATCTCGCTTTCCTTCTCCTGCTTCAGCCCGTGGTCGCCGATCTCGGACTCGGTGAGCAACGCCACGACGGGCACGAGCAGCCGGGCCCGGCTGATCGCGGGCAACACGTCGGCGGCGGAAGCCGTACCGGCCTGGAACGCGGAGAGGGCGGAGGCGACGGCGGCGTCGGCGCTGCCGTCGTCATCGGGCGCGAGCGGCTGCGGAATGGTCAGCACGAATGGCGAGCCTACCCGCCTCCGTGCCCCCTCCTCACACCGGTCGGAGGGGGCACGGACCGCACGTCGTCGGGCGGTCCGTGCCCCCGGCACATGTCAGGCCGTCCTGGGCGGACACCGCACGGCAGGGCCGGAACGGACGCGTGAGGACAGGGCCGGGTGTCGGCTCAGGAGAGGTCGGCGATCGCGATGACGGGACCGCCACCGGAAGGCCCCTGGTGCACGGCGGCGACCGACACGAAGATCGCCGGGTCTCCGGTCACCGACGCCGCGACACCGCCGACGGTGGCCTTGATCTGGCGGTGCCAGTGCACGTCGGAGTCGTCCAGCATGATGTTGCGGCGTCCGCGCACCCGCCCGGAGGGGTCGGCCTCGCACTTCATGAAGACGTTGACCAGCCGTCCGCCGAGGTCGCTCGGGTGCGGCCGGTCCGGCAGCTCGATGCCCGCGTCGCGGATCGCCTCCCAGATGCCGTCGGCGTCCAGCGCGTCCTTCATCACGGAGTGCCCGGCACGATAGCGGCCGCCGATGCCGCGCACGTTCCCGATGACGACGATCTGGGCCTGGTCGAGCTCGACACCCGACGAGCACGAGGCCACGGACGAGTAGAGCGACAGGTCCTTGTGGATCTGCTCGGCCGTCGGCATCTCGATCTCCCCGAGTGCGACGGCGATGCCGAGCGCGGTCGTGGAGTTCGAGATGTCCATCGACTTGAGCGTGTCCTCGGTGACGACCGTGTGGCCGCGCTCCTTGGCGTCCGTGATGGTCGCGAGCGTCAGCAGCGGCGTCTTGGTCTGCACGTAGTGCACGTCCGCCGGGTCGTCGATGCCCGCGATCTTCATCGCCTCGCGGACTCCCCTGGCGACCTTCTCCACCATGGCCGGGCGGCCGATGTCCTCGGGCAGGATCACCTCGCTCATCGCGACACCCACGCTGAGCCGCGGCTCGTCGGTCCGCACCGCGGTCGCGGGGTCGACGGTCGCGAAGATCGTGGCGTGCGGGCTGAGCACGCCGTCGGTGCCGCCGGACCAGACGAGGGGCACCTGCTTGACCTCATCCTCCGTCCTCGTCCCCTTGCTGACCAGGACCTCGCGGAAGGCGCGGTCGGCCAGGATGCGGGTGTAGTCGTTCACACCGCCGTTGCCCTCGGTCTTGCCGATCACGGCGAGCACGCGGTCGGCCTCGATCACTCCGTCGTCGATCAGTTTCGCGAGCCCGGAGGCGTCGGTCACGCTCTCGATGGTGACCTTGCGTACCTCGATCGGATCCGGCATCTCCTGCACCTTTCGTTGTCTGGCTCGGGTGTCACGCTCTTTGTTGTACGTGCTTGCGGTCGGCTCTTCTCGCGGGTCGGTCCCGCCTGTGGACAAGCTCCGGCTTGTGGACGGACTCGGCCGGCGACTCCGACTCCCCCGGCTCCGGCTCCGGCTTCGCCTCTGCGGGCGACCGGCTCTGTGCCGTAGCGGGCGGCGTGTCGTGACCGGCGGCCGGCGCGTCGGGCGGGCCTGCGCCGTGCCCGGCCCGCCATGGCGGCGTGAGCGGCTCACTTCTCGAGGATCGTTCCGATCACCCCCGCCGAGGCGGTCGGGCCCGTCGCCCCGGTCATCCCCCTCCCACCGGTCGGACCGGTCGCCCCGGCCCCGCCCGTCGCCTCACGGAGCGCCGTACCGATGTGTTCAAGCGAGGTGATCACGGCTCGGCGCCCGCCGTCCGCGACGAAGCGCAGCGCGGCCTCCACTTTGGGTCCCATGCTGCCGCTCGCGAAGTGCCCGGCGGCCTGAAGCAGCCGCAACTCGCCGAGACCGACTCTGCCGATGGGGCGCGCGGCGGGCGTGCCGAACCCGGCGACCGCCCCCGGAACGTCCGTCGCGATGACCAGCACGGTCGCCCGTACGGCTTTCGCCAGCGCCGCGGCGGCGAGGTCCTTGTCGATGACGGCCTCGACGCCCTCCAGCGTCCCGTCGGCGGTGCGGACGACCGGCACACCGCCTCCTCCGGCCGCGACGACGGTGTGGCCCGCCTCCATCAGCGTGATGGCCGGATCGGCGTCGAGGATCTCGATCGGCTCGGGCGAGGCGACGACCCTGCGCCAGCCGCGTTCGAAGCGTTTCCAGGTCTGCCCGAGCTTCTCGAGGCGGCGGGCGTCCTCCTCCGGGAAGTACTGCCCGATCGGCTTGACCGGATCGGCGAAGGCCCGGTCCGCGCGGTCGACCAGGGTCCGGGTGACCACGGTGGCCACCCGGGCGGGCCGGGGCGCGAGCGCGCGTTCCAGCGCGTTCATCATCAGAACGCCGATCGTGCCCTGCGTCTGGGCCACGCACCAGTCGAGCGGCACCGGCGGCACGACGTGCGCGGCGAGCTGGTTCTTCAGCAGGATGTTGCCGACCTGCGGCCCGTTCCCGTGGGTCAGCATCACGTCGTGTCCGGCCAGGATCAGCGCGGCGACGTGCGTCATGGCCTGTTCGACCGCCTGCCGCTGGTCCTCGGGAGACGCGCTCCCCTCGGGAGACGTCATGGCGTTTCCGCCCAGTGCGATCAGTACGCGTTCGCCCACATCGCGAAACTATCCAGCCGGCGACCGGGCTTCATTGGCGAGTTTCGCCCACCGCTGCCTCATCCTTCGGCAAGCCTTGCGCAGTCGGGCGAGCGTACGGCGCCGCCGTCGACCGCGGCGGCGGAAAGACGGTCCGGGGCCACCGTGTCCGGGCCGGGAAACCGGGCCGCCGCGGTCGGGTCGCCGAGATCGGGTCGCCCCACACGAGGCGGCGGGATGTCCTTCCGGCCGGGGAACGGGCCGCCAGAGGTCCGGCTGAGCCACGACGGCCCGCTCTCTCGGTCCACTCCGTCGATTCACGACATATCCGGCTAAATGCGGCGAAAGCCATCTCAGCCATAACTCCGGTATTAGGGAAACCGGGATTAGCCCTCATCAAAATGCGCTGATTACTCTCCTTCGACACATCGTGCCCCATAAGGAGACACACAGTGCGAACCCGAGTGCTCCCCGCCCTCATGTTGTCGGTGCTCGCGGCCGGATCGATCACCATGAGCGGCATCGCGCCCGCCGCGGCGGAGCCGGATCCCACGGCCTCCACGGCGGCGGCCGAGGACGAGCTCCTCACCAGGCTCAAGGCCATCCCCGGGCTGACCGTGGTCTCGGAGACCCGGCCGACCGGCTATCGGTTCTTCGTCCTGAGCTTCACCCAGCCGGTCGACCATCGCGACCCGGGCAAGGGAACCTTCCAGCAGCGGTTCACCCTGCTGCACCGCTCGGCCGACGCGCCGGTCGTGCTCGCCACGGGCGGGTACGGCCTCCCGGTCAACCCCGGCGCCTCTCAGACCGAGCCGACCCGGCTCCTGAGCGGCAACCAGGTCTCCGTGGAGCACCGGTTCTTCCGCACCTCCCGCCCGGATCCCGCGGACTGGAGCAAGCTCGACATCTGGCAGGAGGCCACCGACGAGCACCGGATCGTCGAGGCGCTGAAGACGATCTACTCCGGGAAGTGGATCCAGACCGGCGCGAGCAAGGGCGGCATGACCTCGGTCTACCACCGGCGCTTCTACCCCGACGACCTCGCGGGCGTGGTGGCCTATGTCGCGCCCAACGACAGGGTCAACCCCTCCGACAAGGCCTACGACGACTTCTTCGCGAACGTGGCCGACGCGGCCTGCCGTACCGCCCTGGACGACGTGCAGAGGGAGGCGCTGAAGCGGCGTGACCGGCTGGTGCCGAAGCTGGAGGAGTCCGCCGCGCGGAACGGGCTCACCTTCGCCCGGTCGCTCGGCACCGCCGACCGGTCGTTCGAGATGACGGTGCTCGACACGGTGTGGGCGTTCTGGCAGTACTCCAGGGCGTCCGACTGCGCCAAGGTGCCGGCCACCACCGCCACCGACGACGAGATCTACAAGTGGATCGACGACATCGCCGGCTTCTCGTTCTACACGGACCAGGGCATCGAGTACTACGTGCCGTACTACTACCAGGCGGCCAACCAGCTCGGCTGGCCCTCGCTGAAGTTCAAGCACCTGAAGGGCGTGGCCCGTTACCCCGACCTGTACCAGGCGTCGTCGGTGCTCCCCCCTGAGCTGCGCCCCGGGCACGACCCGAAGTGGATGCTCGACGTGGACCACTGGGTGCGCAAGGAGGCGAGCCGGATGATGTTCGTCTACGGCGAGAACGATCCGTGGAGCGCGGAGAAGTTCACGCCCAGCCGGAACGACTCCTACTCGTACGTCGCGCCCGGCGCCAACCACGGCGCGAACATCGCCCAGTTGAGCCCGGCCGAGCGCGAGGCGGCGACCGCGACGCTCAGGCGCTGGGCGGGAGTGTCCGAGACGGCCGCCGTCGGCCCGCGCGCTCTGGCGTCCATCCCCGATGACGACATGCTCCCCACCCGCACGGAGCGCTAGCTGCTCGGCCGCCGCGCTCTCCGGCGCATCGCGCGTCGGCGAGCCCCCAGTGCGGAAAGGCGAAGCGGCCGGGTGCTCTCACCGAGCTCCCGGCCGCTCCGTCCTCCGCCGCGTCAGCGGCTCGGCCGTCTCATCCCCCGACGGAGACGGCCTCGGCCTCGATCGTGGTCGCGACCGCGTTGACCACGGCCGCGATCCTCACGGCCTCCTGGACCTGCTCACGTGACAGGCCGGCGTTGCGTACGACCTTCTCGTGCGACTCCAGGCAGGTGCCGCAGCCGCCGATGGCGCTGACGGCGAGGCTCCACAGCTCGAAGTCGAGCTTGTCGACGCCCGGGTTGCCGATGACCGTCATCCGCAGCTTCGCGGGCATCGTGGCGTACGTCTCGTCACCGATCAGGTGCGTCGTCCGGTAGTAGACGTTGTTCATCGCCATGATGCTCGCGGCGGCCTTCGCCGCCGTGTACGCCTCAGCGGACAGGTAGTCCGCCGCCTCGGCCGCGACCTCGGCGATCACCTTCGGCGACTTGGTCGCCACGGCGGTGGCGAGCAGCGTCCCCCAGAGCTGCTGCTCGCTCAGAGACGACGTGGTGACCAGCGAGCCGAGGTTGAGCTTGAGGTCCTTGGCGTACGCGGGCAGCGCTTCCTTGAGGTTGTCGATGGACATCAGGCGCCGGCCAGCAGCTTCTTGGCGTCGAGGGTGTCCTCACCCTTGTTCCAGTTGCACGGGCACAGCTCGTCCGACTGGAGGGCGTCGAGGACCCGCAGGACCTCCTTGACGTTCCGGCCGACGGAACCGGCGGTGACCATCGTGAACTGGATCTCGTTGTTCGGGTCCACGATGAAGGTGGCCCGCTGGGCGACGCCGTCCTCGCCGAGCACGCCGAGGGCGCTGGACAGCTCGCGCTTGATGTCCGACAGCATCGGGAAGGGGAGGTCGCGCAGGTCGGGGTGGTCCTTCCGCCACGCGTGGTGGACGAACTCCGAGTCGACCGACACACCGAGGACCTGGGCGTCGCGGTCGGCGAACTCGCCGTTCAGACGGCCGAACTCGGCGATCTCGGTCGGACAGACGAAGGTGAAGTCCTTGGGCCAGAAGAAGACGACCCGCCACTTGCCTTCGTAGGACTTGTGGTGGATGGTCTCGAACGCGCTGTCGGCGTCCAGCGAGACGCAGGCGGTGAGCTCGTATTCGGGGAACTGGTCACCAACGGTGAGCATGTCAGGCACCTTCCTGAGGACGACGTTGTCGTGCCCAGACTGCCGCACGTACCATTGATTCGAGAAATCCGGCAATCGGACCAATCTGAGAGGTGATTCTTATCAGTGAGGCGGTGCCCACCATCGCTCAGCTGCGGGCCTTCCTCGCGGTGGCCAACCATCTGCACTTCCGGGAGGCGGCCGCGACCCTCAGGATGAGCCAGCCGGCGCTGTCGAGCGCGGTTTCCGCCCTGGAGGAGACCCTGGAGACCCGCCTGCTGGAGCGTACGACCCGTAGAGTCCTGCTGACACCGGCGGGCGAGCGGGTGAGCGTGCACGCCGCGCGGATCCTCGCCGGTCTCGACGAGCTGGTCAGCGACGTCGCCGAGACGCGGGAGCCGTACAGCGGCCCCGTCCATCTGGGGGTCATCCCGACCGTCGCACCCTACCTGCTGCCGCTGCTGCTCCCCATGTTCGCCAAGGACTTCCCGCGCCTGAAGCCGACCGTGCACGAGGCCAAGACGGACACGATCCTGGAGGAGGTCCGCGAGGGCCGCCTCGACATGGTGCTGCTCGCCCTGCCGACCGAGACGAACGGCCTGGTCGAGGAACCGCTGTACGACGAGGACTTCCTGCTCGCCCTGCCGTACGACCATCCGCTCGCCGCCGACACCGGACCGCTGGGCCGTGATGTGCTCAAGGGGCTCGACATCGTGCTGCTCAACCAGGGCCACTGCCTGCGTGAGCAGGCCATCGACGTCTGCCGCGAGGTCGGCACGAAGGCCACGATGACGACCTATGCGACGGGCCTGCCGACGCTGGTCCAGCTCGTGGCGGGCGGCCTCGGCGTGACACTGCTCCCCGAGCTCGCCGTGCCGGTCGAGACCGGCAAACGGGTCCGCATCGCGCTGCGCCGGTTCGCCCGCCCTCCGGGCCGCCGCATCGGCCTTGCCTATCGGGCCACGTCTCCGCGCGCCGGCGAGTACGCCCGGCTCTCCGACGCGGTGCGGTCCGCGATCCGGGCCAAGCGCCTCCCCGTCCGCCTCGTCTGACATCCGGACACCGAGGATCAAGCAGAGACGACCGACGCTATGACTGCGTCTGGCGGACAACGGACATGTCAGGTCATCGCCACCCGCCGAGAGCAGACGAAGGCAGACCGGTGGAGCGGTGGAGGTTGTCGACGGTCAGAGGCGCTTGAGGCGGTCCACGGCCTCGTCGATGACCTCGTCGCGCTTGCAGAAGGCGAACCGCACATACCGCGCGCCGTACTCCGCGTGGTCGTAGAAGACCTGCGTGGGGATGGCGACCACGCCGGCGCGCTCCGGGAGCCGCCGCGCGAAGGCGAGGCCGTCGTCGAACCCCAGCGGCCGGATGTCGGCCTGGATGAAGTACGTCCCGGCGGGCCGGAGCACGTCGAAGCCGGCCGCGGCCAGTCCGTCCGCCAGCCGGTCGCGCTTGGCCGAGAGGGACGCCCGCTGGGCGGCCACCCATTCCATCTCGTGCCGCAGGCCGTACGCGACGGCGAGCTGCCAGGGGGCGCCGGCCGTGAACGTCATGAACTGCTTGACCGCCTGAACGGCGGCGACCACGGCGTGCGGCGCGCAGACCCAGCCGACCTTCCAGCCGGTCACGGAGAAGGTCTTGCCCGCCGACGAGATGGTGACGGTGCGGTCGCGCATCCCGGGGAAGGTCGCGAGCGGGACGTGCTCGACCCCGTCGAAGGTGAGGTGCTCGTACACCTCGTCGGTGACGGCGATCAGGTCGTGCTCCTCGCACAGGGCCGCGATCGACGCGAGCTCCTCGCGGGTGAACACGGTGCCGGTGGGGTTGTGCGGCGAGTTGACGAGGATCGCCCGGGTGCGGGGCCCGACGGCGGCGGCCAGCTCGGCGGGGTCGAACGTGAACCTCCCGGCCGCCACGCGCAGCGGCACGGGGACGCGGACGGCTCCGGCCAGGGCGATCGCCGCCGCGTAGGAGTCGTAGTAGGGCTCGAAGACGATCACCTCGTCACCCGGCTCGCACAGCGCGAGCACCGCCGCCGCGATGGCCTCGGTGGCGCCCACCGTGACGAGCACCTCGCCGTCCGGATCGTAGTCGAGGCCGTAGCAGGACTTCTGGTGCTCCGACACCGCGTGCCTGAGCTCGGGGACGCCCGGGCCCGGCGGGTACTGGTTGAGACCGCCGCGGATCGCCTCGACGGCGCGCTCCAGCATCGCCTCGGGGCCGTCGGTGTCCGGGAAGCCCTGCCCCAGATTGATCGAACCGGTCTCGACGGCCAGTCTCGTCATGGTCGCGAAGACGGTCGTGCCGAACTCGCGCATCCGTGCCACCAGAGGCTCTCTCACGCTCGCAATTTACCCGTTGGACGCTCCTTCCGGATCAGGGCTGTGGATGACGACCCGGCGCCCCGGCATGGTGGGGACCACCGCCCGGCGGGCAGACTGGGACGCGTGACTCGCGTAGCCCTGTGCCAGATCCCGATCTCCCCTGACCCGAAGGCGAACCTCGAAGCCGCCCGCGAGGCGCTGGCGGAGGCCCGGGACGCCGAGCTGGCCGTGTTTCCCGAATCGACGCTGACCCGTTTCGGCCGGGGGGTGGCCGAGGCGGCCGAGCCGCTGGACGGCCCGTTCGTGACCGGGCTGGCCGAGGCGGCGCGCGAGTTCGGGACCGCCGTCATCGCCGGGACCTTCGAGCCCGGGGACGGCCGCGTGCGCAACACCGCCGTCGCGATCTCCGAGGACGGCGAGCTGAGGGCCGCCTACCGGAAGATCCACCTCTTCGACTCGTTCGGCGCCCGCGAGTCCGACCTCGTCCTGGCGGGTGACGTCCCCGTGGTCGTCGAGCTGGCCGGGCTCCGCGTCGGTCTGATCACCTGTTACGACGTGCGTTTCCCCGAGCTGGCCAGGGCGCTGGTCGACGCGGGGGCGGACACGTTCGCGGTCATCGCCGCGTGGGGGGCCGGGCCCATGAAGGAGGAGCACTGGGCGACCCTCGTCCGGGCCCGCGCGATCGAGAACACCACATGGACGGTCGCGGTCGGCCAGGCGCCCAACCCCGCAGCCTCGGACGGCTTCGGCGTCGGCCGGAGCATGCTGGTCGACCCCCTCGGGGTCGTACGGCACGACCTCGGCCCCGGGCGTGCCGTGCTGACGGGGGAGATCGACCTGGCGCTCGCCGCGCAGGTGCGCGGGGCGGTTCCCGCGCTGTCGCACCGGAGGCCGGACATTTTCTCCCGCCCCGCCGGGGAGACGGCGGCCGGATCGTAAACTGTCGGTCTTGACATCCTCCCCCTAAAGGAGGGGGATTCCCACGGTCGCCCGTAGGCCTTCCTGCTTCACCGCCGGTTGCCCGCTCGGAGGTCTCCGTTGAGGTCTTACACCAGCTCCACAGGCGTTTTACCTCTCCGCCAGCCCGGCGGCGAGGATGTTCTTCGCGGCGTTCACATCGCGGTCATGGGACGCGCCGCAGGCACACTCCCAGGTGCGGACGTTCAGTGGCATCGTGTCCTGCAAGGCGCCACACGCCGAGCACAGCTTGGACGAGGGAAACCAACGGTCCACGACCACGAGTTCCCGCCCGTACCAGGCCGCCTTGTACTCCAACGCCGACCGCAGTTCCCGCCACGACGCGTCAGAGATAGCGCGTGCCAGCGTGTGGTTTCTCACCATGGTGCGGACGGTCAGGTCCTCGATCACGACCGTTTGGTTCTCACGGACGAGACGAGTCGACAGCTTGTGCAGGAAGTCACGGCGGCGGTCGGCGATTCGGGCGTACACGCGGGCGACCTTCAGACGGGCCTTGGCCCGGTTCGCGCTGCCCTTTGCCTTGCGTGCGAGTGCCCGCTGCGCCTTGGCCAGCTTCCGCCGGTCGGCCCGCTCATGCCGGGGGTTGGTCACCTTCTCCCCAGTGGAGAGCGTGACGAGCGCGGTAATCCCAGCGTCCACGCCCATCCGGTTGTCTGTCGGGTCGAGCGGGCGGATCATCTCCTCCACGAGGATGGATACGAACCACCGGCCTGCGCTGTCGCGGGAGACGGTCACCGTGGACGGCTCCGCTCCCTCGGGGAGGGGGCGCGACCACACGATGCGCAAGGGCTCGCTCATCTTCGCCAGGGTCAGGGTGCCGTCGCGCCAGCGGAACGCCGAGCGGGTGTACTCCGCCGACGCCCGCGACTTCTTCCGGGACTTGAAGGTGGGGTAATCGGCCTGCCCGGGGGTCGGATAGAAGCGGTACATGTATGCCCGCTTCACGATCTGCGCCATGCCTCACATATTAGTAATCGATCAGTTGAGATTCGTACGTATGTTCGCACGTTCGGCGTGTGTTCGTGCGGCGGTTCGCCTTGCGGCGAATCGCCTACCCCTGCCCTGCTCCGCATGGAGTCCGATTCCTCCCCCGCCTGAAGACGGGGGTTTCCTCGGAGGTTTCTGATGACCGAGCCGGGACCCAGGACGCCGATGCAGAAGGTGATCCCGCCGCGACTGCTCGTGCCGTACCTGTCGGGTAAGCGGACGATCGTCTCCGGGTACGTGTACCGGGTGCGGGACTGCGACCGGCTGACCACGCCGACGGCCCTGATCGGCGCCCTGGACCTGCGGTTCGAGGGGTCCGACCTGGTGCCCGGGGTGCCCGAGCTGTACATCATGCGCTGGCTGGCGCGCGACACCGACCGCTACGTGGTCCCGTACGGCCCGCACATGGGCGGCGACTGGAACGATGCACCGCCGTTCGCGGGGAACGGGTTCACCACGTCCGGGGACGGCGCCGTGCCGCAGTTCCACACGATGCCCATGCCGATCCCCGCCGGGGCCGAGATCATCCACCTGACGGGGAGCGGGGAACGTGTCTTCGCCCGCTACGACGGCCTGTCCTGGCGTCCGGCCGCGTGATCGCGCCGGTGATCCCCCTTGCCGGCCCGGCCGGGCGAGCCACCGCGCCGTCGCGCGGCGCCCCGGACCTCACCGGGAGACTCCCACAGGCATCCACCACGACTACGGAGCGGGGCGTGGCATGAGTGACATCGAGCCGGTCGGGCTGGGCTTCGTCGCCGGCCACCGCGGCCGGACGTACGCGGCGGCCGTCGGCCCGGACAGCGACGACGTGGTCCTGTTCAGCGAGTCGCCGGAGGACGGCTTCACGCAGGCCGCGGGGTACTGGCGGCGGCAGGTCCCGCGCGCCGAGCTGGAGTGGCTGACCCTGCTCCGCACGGTGGGCGTGTACGGTGGCGAGCCCTGCCTGGTCCTGGACGAGGACGACACCGGCGACATGGCCGGGCTGCACATCGCGTACACCGGGCACAGCGGCGTGAAGGCCGAGGCGCTGGGCTACTGGCTGGTGGACCACGGCGCCTACGAGGTCGTCGTGCCGCGCGACGAGGTCCGGTCCGTCCGGGTGGAGCGGATCCCCGTGCCGACGCGGCCCGGCGAGGATCGGGCGTCCGGCGAGCGATAGCCGGGCCGCCGGGCCGTGCCCGCCGTAGGCCGCCGGGGCGGGGTGCGGATCAGCGTTCCTCGGCGCGGTGGCAGGGGAGATCCGCGCCGGTCAGGTGCCCAGCGCCCGGTAGCGGGCGAGCCGCGCGGCGGTCCGGTCGGCGGGAGGCCGGGCGAGCAGGTCCGCGATCTCGTATTCGAGGGTCGCGGCCACCCGGCGGCAGAACGCCTCGGGCTCGTAGGCCGCGTCCGGCCGTTCGGCCACGATGCGGTCGACGACGCCGTCCCGCTTCAGGTCGGCCGCGCGTACGCCCTGGGCGGCGGCGATCTCGGGGGCGAAGTCCACCGTCCGGTAGAGGATCGCCGCCGCGCCCTCGGGGGGCAGCGGCGACAACCAGCCGTGCTGGGCGCAGATCACCCGGTCGGCGGGCAGCAGGGCCAGCGCGGCGCCGCCGGCGCCCTCGCCGAGCAGCAGGCAGACGGTCGGCGCGTCGAGCATGACGAGGTCGGCCAGGCAGCGGGCGATCTCGGCGGCGAGCCCGCCTTCCTCGGCGGCCTTGGACAGCGCCGCGCCCGCCGTGTCGATCACCGTGACCAGCGGGAGGCCCAGCTCGGAGGCGAGGCGCATGCCTCGGCGGGCGACCCGAAGCCCGGCGGGTCCGAGCGGCCCTCCGGCTCTCAGCCGCCGTCGGTCCTGCCCGAGCACGACGGCGGGGACCGCGCCGAACCGGGCGAGCGCCAGCAACATTCCGGGGTCGTTCTCGCCGACGCCGGTGCCGTTCAGCGGCGTGACGTCGGAGGCGGCCAGCTTGAGCAGGCTGCGCACGCCGGGGCGGTCGTCGCGGCGGGAACGGGTGATCGCCTCCCACGCCTCGGCCTCCTCGGCTCCCTCCTCGGGCTCGGGCGGACGGGCCAGGCCGGTCCTGGGCGCGCAGAGGACGGAGAGGGCCCGGATGGCGATCTCCCTCGCGTCCTCGGCGGACACGACCGCGTCCACCAGCCCGTGGGCGTACAGGTTCTCCGACACCTGCACGCCTTCGGGGAACGGATAGCCGTACAGGGACTCGAAGACGCGCGGGCCAAGGAAGCCGATCAGCGCGCCGGGCTCCGCCGCCGTCACGTGGCCGAGCGACCCCCACGACGCGAGCACGCCGCCCGTGGTGGGGTGGCGCAGGTAGACGACGTACGGCAGGCCGGCGGCGCGGTGGGCCGCGACCGCCGCGGTGATCTTGGCCATCTGGGCGAAGGCGAGGGCGCCCTCCTGCATCCGGGTGCCGCCGCTGGCGGGGGCGGCGAGCAGGGGCAGCTTCTCGGCGGTGGCGCGCTCGACCGCGCGGGTCAGCCGCTCGGCCGCGACCACCCCGATCGATCCCGCCAGGAACGAGAACTCGCAGACGGCGACGGCGACGCGCCTGCCGTCGAGTGTGCCCTCCCCCGTGATCACGGACTCGTCGTAGCCGGTCCGTTCCCTGGCCGCCCGCAGTTCCTCCGCGTACGGGGAACCGGGCTCGGCGGGGTCGGCGAGCGGCTCGTCCCACGATTTCCACGAGTCGGCGTCGAGCACCCGGCGGATCAGGGCCCGGGCGTCGGGCCTCGTCATCGCTCGCTCTCGGGGGCGCTCTCGCGCGCGCGGAGCCAGCCGAGCACGGCGTCGCCGTCCTGCCCGAGCAGGGGCGGCGCGATGTGGCGGCGGGCGTGCTCCTCCCCGGTTCCCGCGTCCTCGAAGCGCAGCGGCGGGCCGGGCAGCTCGATCGGGCCGAGTACGGGGTGGTCCACCTCGACGAGCAGGCCCTGCGACCTGACCTGGTCCCAGGCGTACACCTCGTCGATCGTGCGGATCGCGCCCGCCGGAACGCCCAGCTCGCCCAGCGCGGCGAGCCAGTGCGCCCGATCGTGCGCGGCGAGGGCCTTCTCCATGTCGGCGATCAGCTCGTCGCGGTGGGCGAACCGCTCCGGGTTGGCGGCGTACTTCGGGGTGTCCGGGTCGATGCCGAGCAGGACGGCGACCTTCCGCCACTGGCCCTCGTTCGCGACCGCGATCTGGATCATGCCGTCGGCGCAGTGGAAGGCGCCATAGGGCGCGATGGACGCGTGGTGGTTGCCGGCGGCCTTCGGCACCCGGCCGCCGACCGTCCAGGCCGTGCCGTGGTAGGCGTGCACGCCGACGACGGAGGCGAGCAGTGACGTCCGGACGACCTTGCCCCGTCCTGTCCGCTCGCGCTCATAGAGTGCCGCGACGACGCCGTACGCCCCGTGGATGCCGCCGAGCAGGTCCGCGATCGAGGCTCCGACCCGGTACGGCTCGTCCGGGGACGGCCCGGTGAGGGACATCAGCCCGGCCTCGCCCTGGGCGATCTGGTCGTATCCGGGGCGGCCGCCCTCGGGGCCGTCGTGCCCGAACCCGGTGATGGACAGGACGACCAGGCGGGGGTTGAGCTCGTGCAGCCGGCTGACCGGGAAGCCGAGCCGGTCGAGGACGCCGGTGCGGAAGTTCTCGATCAGGACGTCGCTCTGCCGTACGAGGCGTTCGATGAGGTCCTTGCCGCCGGGGGTCTTCATGTCGACGGCGATGGACTGCTTGTTGCGGTTGGCTGCCAGGAAATAGGTGGAAATATCGTGATCCGGACCGACGAAGGGCGGGCCCCAGCCGCGCGACTCGTCTCCGGAGGAGGGGTGCTCCACCTTGATCACATGGGCGCCCAGGTCGCCGAGCATCTGGCCGGCGTGCGGGCCGGCCAGCGCCCGGGAGAGGTCCAGAACGACGATGCCGTCCAGCGGTCCCGCCAAGATCATCCTCCATGCGGCTCGAGTGTCACCGCTAGCCTGCCAGGTCGCCCTGGCGGGGCAACTGTCAGGTCTTGCCGACCCGCCCCGGGAAACCCTGCCACTTCCGCACGGCACTCCGGCGCCGGGCGTTTCGACGGCGGGGGTCGTCGGCGCGCCGCCGCCGGCGATGCCCGCCGCTACACGCCACCCGGCGCCCGTTTTCGGCTATTCGCAGAGGGCCAAGACGTAGGAGAGCGCCTCCTCCGGGTTCATGTCCAGCGCCTCGCGGTAGATCCCGTCGAACGCCTGCTCACCGATCAGTGCACGGGAACGGACCTCGCAATGTTCACGGGTCGCGCGCAGTTGATGGGAGCCGAACCGGGGATAGCCGGAATGCCGCCACATACGGTCGCTGAAGGCGAGGAGGTGCGCCACCCGGGCGCCGTCGCCCGCCATGCTGAGCGCCTGGGCGAGCACATCGATGCATCCCGCCATTCCCACGGTGTCGTTGATCCGGTGGCTGAACTCCAGCGAGTCGGTGGCCTGCCTCATCGCCGCCGCCGCCTTCCCCGTGGCGAGACTCACCTGACTGCCGATGTAGTCGGCCCACGCGCGGGTCCACCGCTCTCCGCGTCCGTCGGAGATCTCCCGATGCTCCTCCACGACGCGCATCGCCGCCTCCGGCTCCCCGGCGTGCAACAGGGCGAACGCGTGAGGAAGGAGGAAGACGAGCAGCCGCGTCACCGCTCCCCCGTTCCTCTCGTTGCGGGCGATCGCCTGACCGGTCAGATCCGCGCCCGCGTGGGGACGGCCGTCCAGCGCGGCGGCCAGGCCCTCGAGGTGAAGGGCGTAGATGTGCGCGACCTGATCGGCCTGTCCGAGTTCGCGGCATTCCGCCGCCAGCCGCCTGGTGCCGTCCAGATCGCCCTGCCCCGAAGCGATGTGCCCGCAGGCCCACAGCGCCCTGATCCGGTCGGGAGACGCCTCGCCGTTGAGCCTGAGCGCGCGCTCCAAGTAGTGCCGACCCTCGCGGAGCAACCCGCAGGCCGCCCACCACGGCCACAGGTCAGCGACCAGTTCCAGTGCCGATCGACGCTCCTCATGCCTGGCCAGGCCGAAGTCCAGCGCCGCCCGCACGTTCGCGTGCTCCAGGAGCATGCGCTCGTACCAGCCGATCTGATCGGCCCCGAACCACTCGTTCTCGAACCCTCTGGTCAACTCCAGGAAGTGGTCATGGTGCCGTTTGAGCCCGCGCTCCTCCTCACCCAGTTCGCGCAGGCAGCCGCGGCCGTACTCGCGGATGGTGTCGAGGAGCCGGAATCTCGGCGCGTCGAGTCTCCGGTCGCGGGTCACGACCGACTTGCTCACCAGTCCGGTCAGGGCCTTCCAGACGACAGGTCGCGGGAGGTGCTCGTCGGCGCACACCGACTCGGCGGAGGCCAGATCGAAGGTCGCCGGGAAAACGGAAAGACGCGCCCACAGCAGGCGTTCCTCCGCCGAACACAACTGGTGGCTCCAGCCGATCGCCGCGCTGAGCGCCCGATGCCGGGTCAGCGCGGTCCTGCTGCCGCCGAGAATCGCGAACCTCTCGTCGATCCGGTCGAGCAGTTGTTCGACCGACAGCACGGGCATCCTGACGGCGGCGAGTTCCAGGGCCAGTGGAATGCCGTCGAGCAGCCGGCAGAGTCGGGTCACCGCCTCCCGGTTGCCGTCAGTGAGGGCGAAACCGTGATCGGCCTCCCTGGCCCGTTCGGCGAAGAGCGTCACGGCGTCGTCCGACATGGGGTTCACCGTGAAGATCTGCTCGCCGGGCAGGCCCAGCGGCTCACGGCTCGTCGCCAGAACCCGCAGTTGGGGGACCTCGCGCAGGAGGGACTCCGCGAGAGCCGCGCAACTGCCGATCAGGTGCTCACAGGTGTCCAGGATCAGCAGAGCCCGCCCGTTCGACAGGTAAGCCCCGAGCTCGGCGACGGGCGAGGAGGTCGTCCGGCCCGCCATTCCCAACGTCCTGGCGACGGTCTCGGCGACCAGGTCGGGGTCACGCACCGCCGAGAGGTCGATCAGCCAGACGCCTTCGGGAAACGAGCCGGCCAGCTCATGTCCCAGCCTGATCGCCAACCTCGTCTTGCCGACTCCTCCCACACCGGTGAGCGTGACCAGCCGCGAGTCGCGCAGGAGCCGGATTCCCGTCGCCATCTCCTCGTGCCGTCCGACGAAACTGGTCGCCTCGGCCGGAAGATTGCCCGGAGCGCTCCACGCCCGGATCGGCGCAGGCTCCCGCATCTCGTGATCCAGCGACGGATCCGCTTCGAGGATCCGCTGGTGCAGCTCGCGGAGCTCGGCACCGGGCTCCAGTCCCAGTTCCGCCACGAGGTTTCCCCTGATTCTGCGGAAGGACTCCAGCGCCTCCGCCCTGCGGCCGGACCGGTGGAGGGCGAGCATCAACAGGGCGCCGACCCGTTCGTTCAACGGATGCCGGCTCGCCAGCTCGGACAGTTCAGGGATCAGCGAGGCGGCTCGGCCCAGCTGCAGCTCGGCCTCCGCGCATCTCTCGTGCACCATGAGGCGCAGTTGGGTGAGGCGGTCCGCCTCGACGACGAGATTCCGGCATTCCGGGAAGTCCGCGTACGGCTCGCCACGCCACAGCGCGAGCGCCGTCTTGAAGCACTCGACCGCCTGGCCGGGGCTGCCGCCGGCGAGCGCGGCATCTCCCGCACCGGCCAGCCGCTCGAACCGCAGCGCGTCGAGCTCGTCGTCCGAGGCGTCCACGGAGTACGCGTCCCGATGCCCGATGATGCGTTCCTGCCCGAGGACGCGCCGCAGCCGGTACACGTACAGCTGAGTGTTGCGCCGGGCCGAAGGCGGGGGCGCGTCACCCCATAGGGCGTCGGTCAGCCAGTCGATGGAGACCGGATGCCGCGCCCGTGACAACAGGAGGGCGAGCAGGAGCCGTGGCTTACCCGCGCTCCCGATGTCGACGTTCGCCCCCGAGCGCCCATTCGACACGGTCAACGGGCCGAAAATACGGAATTCCACTCACGCCCCACGTCCGCAAAGTCCGATATTTCTCCATCTTTCGGTGTAAATAGGGGTTGTCAAGATCACCGCATCGCGTCGGTATCGACCCGTGACCGTATCGCCGCTGCGCGCGACCGCCGGATCCTCGCCCGGAGGGCTCGACGCCCGGGCGCCGCACCAGGCGATATACGCGCCGTATACCGACATGCCGGATCCTTGCCCCGCACGTATTCCACCATCACTGGGGGCACAGTGAAACGACCTCTGCGCGCCGCGCTCGTGGCGGGGCTCACACTCGCGGCGCTCGCCGCCCCGTCGGCCGCGTCGGCGACGGCATCGGCTCAGCGGGGAATCGATGTCAAGACGTACAGGATCTCCTACCTGCAGTATCCCGAGACCGGGAAGGCCAGGGCGCAGCTGCGGAACATCACGGTGACCTGGCGCAGGGACCGCACCGAGAAGCGAACATGGGTCACCGTCTCCGCGCAGCTCCGCGACTCCGGACCCGGCGACGGGCACTGCGCCCGGATGATGCTGGCGACGGAGATCAGCATGTTCGAGCCCATCAAAAGCACCGAGACCAAGGAATGCAACGGAGTCTGGCGGACGAAGATCCTCGCCATGGAGCCCGGCTCCGACGGGGTGGTCATGCTTACCGTCTACACGGCTCCCAACGTGAACAGCAGGACCTACAAGCAACTGACGAATCCCTGGCGGGGGTGGTAGGTCACCGGGGGTGCCGGTCCCGCTCGCGCGGGTGCGGCACCCCCGGCGCCGGATCAGACGGTGTCGACCTCGGCGTACGGGAGGCCGCCGGCGAGAGTGGGGTACCCGGGGCCGCGGTCGAAGAAGGGGGACCCCTCCGGCACGGCGGCCCGGAGGGACTCCCGCAGCTCCGCCGTCCGCTCGTGGTCGGCGCGCAGGCCGTCGCGGGGGCCGTCCAGGACGACGCCGTAGTCCTCCCGCGCGGCCTCCGGCGAGACCTTGCCGTCGCGGACGTCGGCGGCGACCGCCTCGGGGTCGCGATCGTACGGCGAGCCCCACCCGCCGCCGCCCGTGGTGCGCACCCGGACGATCTCGCCGGCGCGCACCGGGAAGTCGTCGACCAGGCCCTCCATCTCCCGGTCGTTCACGGTGACGACGAACGGCCGGCCCGCCCGGCCCCCGTTGACGCCCCAGCAGGACAGGATCGACCGGTCGGCGATCGACATGAAGGACGCGTCGCGCAGCATCCGGATGTGCTTGTCGTAGCCGAGGCCGCCGCGGTACTCGCCCGGGCCGCCGCTGTCGACCGCCAGCCCGAGCCGCTCCACCCGGAACGGCCAGCGGGCCTCGGCGAACTCCACGGGGATGTTGCGCGAGTCGGGGACGACGTGGATGGTGTCCTCGCCGTCGGCGTACCAGCGGCCGCCGGAGCCGCCGCCGAGGACCTCCCGCATGAGGTACGGACCGTCGTCGGAGTCGCCGTACACGCCGGTGTACCTGATGGTCTCCTGGTCGGCGGGCATCCGGCCGCCGGTCGCCTTGGCCAGCACGCCCGCGAGCACCCCGAGCAGGCGCAGGATCACGAACGTCCGGGCGTTCGTCGGCGCGGGGAAGATCGGGGTGAGCAGGGTGCCCTTCTCCGGGAAGACCATCCTGATCAACGGGACGACGCCCTCGTTGACGTCGAGCTCCGCCATCCGTTCGGGGGTGTCGGCGAGGTTGCGCAGGATCGGCGCGAGCCACTTCTTGAGGAAGACGCCGTCCGCGTAGTCGCCCGCATGGTTGATCGGCCCCTTGGCCTGCGGCGACGTGCCGGTGAAGTCGATCGTCAGCGGGACCTCGGCGGCGTGGTCGACGGTCAGGGTGATGCGCTGCGTGTGCAGCCGGGGCTCGTCCACGCCGTCGTGCTCGGCGTAGTCCTCCCAGACGTGGACGCCTTCGGGGATCTTCGTCAGCAGCTCGCGCCGGAACGTCTCGGTCGTCTTGGTGATGATCGCGTCGAAGCACGCTTCGACGGCGGTCCGGCCGTACCGGTCGAACAGCTCCCCGAGCCTGCGCGCGCCCATGAGGCAGGCGGAGCACTCGGCGTCGAGGTCGCCGGCGAGGGAGTCGGGCATGCGCGAGTTGCGCGTCATGATCGTCAACGCCGCGCGGTTGGGCACGCCCCGGTCCCACAGCTTGATCGGCGGGACCATCAGGCCCTCCTCGAAGGCGCTGCGCGCGTGCGAGGGCATCGAGCCGGGGACGGCGCCGCCGATGTCGTCGTGGTGGCCGAACGCCTGCACGAAGGCCACCACCTCGCCCCCGTGGAACACCGGGACGGTCACGCACAGGTCCGGGAGGTGCCCGATCCCGCCTTCGGAGAGGTAGACGTCGTTGTGGAAGAACACGTCGCCGGGCTTCATCGTCTCCAGAGGGAAGTCCCGGACGATGGGCTGGACCAGCGCCGAGTACGACCGGCCGGTCAGCTTGCGGAGCCGTACGTCGTGGATGCCGGCGCGGAAGTCGTGCGCGTCGCGGATCATCGGCGAGCGGGCGGTCCGCGCGATGGCGGTCTCGACCTCCTTCTCGACCGAGGCGAGGGTCCCCTCCACGATCTCCACGAGGACCGGGTCCGCCAGGGGTGCCGAGGGGGTCATCGGTTCGCTCCTCTGCTCGTTCATCGGTCGCTCACCACGACCAGGTTTCCGTGGTCGTCCACGGTGGCGGTGAAGCCCGGGTGGACGGGCAGGGTGGAGCCGTACTCCTCGACGACGGCCGGGCCCCTGACCACCGCCCCCGCGCCGAGGTCCGCCCGGCGGTAGATCACGGTGCGCCCCCACCGCTCGTAGAAGACCTCGCGGGTCGCGACCGGGCTCGCCTCGCCCACCTGCTCCGGTACGCGGGCGACGGACGGGCGGGTGATCGGGCCGATGCCGGATACGCGCAGGTTGACCCATTCGACGGCGTGCCGGGGGTCGTCGCGGTAGCCGTACCCGTAGAGCTTCTCGTGCTCGGAGTGGAAGCGCTCGACCACGCCGGCGCACCAGGCGTCGTCGATCGCGCCCCCGGGAGCGGGCACCCGGACCTCGTACGCCTGGCCGTAGTAGCGGAGGTCGGCGCTGCGGGCGTACACGTGCTCGGCGAACCCCTCGCGGTCGAGCGCGTCCGCCGCCTGGGCCTCCAGCTCGGCGTAGATCCCGGCCAGCGCGTCCGGCGCGGGCGAGCGGGAGACGTGGGTGCGGACGTAGTCGTTCTTGACGTCCACGGTGAGCAGCCCGAACGCGGAGACGTTGCCCGGGTTGGGCGGCACGATCGCGGCGGGCAGGCCGAGGATGTCGATCAGGCGGCAGGCCAGCAGCGGGCCGGATCCGCCGAACGCCACCATCGGGAAGTCGCGCACGTCGAGCCCGCGCTTGACGGTGATCTGCCTGATCGCGTTGGACTGGTTGAAGGCGCTGATCTCCAGGATGCCGGTGGCGCAGCGTTCCGGGGTCAGCCCGAGCTTGCCGGCCAGGGCCTCGATGCCCGCCTTCGCGGCCGCCAGGTCGAGGGGGATCTCACCGCCGAGCAGGTGCGGCGGCACCCGGCCGAGGAAGACGTGGGCGTCGGTGACGGTCACCTCGGTGCCGCCCCTGCCGTAGCAGAGCGGCCCGGGGTCGGCTCCCGCGGATCTCGGGCCGACTTTCAGCGTCCCCTCCGGGGAGATCCAGGCGATCGACCCGCCGCCCGCGCCCACGGTGACGATGTCGATCATCGGGATCTTGCAGGGGTAGCGGCCGATGCTGCCTTCGGTCGTCAGCGACGGCTCGCCCTCGACCACCACGGCGACGTCGGTGGAGGTGCCGCCGCCGTCCAGGGTGATCACGCTCGGGCGGCCCGCCGTACCGGCGATCAGGGCGGCGCCGAGCGCGCCCGCCGCGGGTCCGGACAGGACCGTGGTGATGGGCTGGTGCACGACCTCGGCGGCCGACAACACGCCGCCGTTGCTCTTCATGATCGAGAACTGCCGGCCGAGCCGGTCGGACAGGTTCTGGATGTAGCGGCGCATGACCGGTTTGACCGCGGCGTCGACCAGCGTGGTCACCGATCGCTCGTACTCCCGGTACTCGCGGAGGACCTCGCTCGACAGGGACACGACCGCCTCGGGGTGCTCCCGCTCCAGCACCTCCCGCATCCGCAGCTCGTGGTCGGGGTTGGCGTACGAGTGGAGGAAGCAGACGCCGATCGCGGTGACGCCCCGGTCCCGGAACCAGCGGGCGGCCGCGGCCGCCTCGTCCTCGTCGAACGGCCGGACCTCCCGGCCCAGGTGGTCGAGCCGCCCGCCCACCGTCCTGACCCGGTGTACGGGGACGATCCGGGGCGGCTTCACCCAGAAGTAGGAGTTGCCGTACCCGTCGGGCACGCTCTGCCGCGCGATCTCCAGCAAGAACTCGAAGCCCTCGGTGGTCACGAAGCCCAGGTGGGCCGTGCCGTCGGCACGGTCCTCCAGGAGCTGGTTGGTCGCCACCGTCGTGCCGTGGACGATGCCGGACACGCCGTCCAGCGCCGGGGCGGGTCCTCCCTCCGGCTCCTCTCCGGGCGCGGCGGCGTGCAGTTCCAGCACCTTGTGCACGCCTGCCATGAAGCCGTCGGCCGGGTTGGCGGGAGTCGATGGAGTCTTGGTCGTAACGATCTTGCCGGTGTGCTCGTCGACCAGGACCACGTCGGTGAACGTGCCTCCGGTGTCGACCCCGATGCGGACGCTAGGCATGTTCCAGTGTCTACAGACCCGCGCGGGCGGCGGGAACCGGCGCACTCTGCCGAAGAATCGGCGAATCCTCGTCACAGGCTGCCGCACCCGCCCGGCCCACCCGGGACGGCCTGGGGCGTCTTGAGGAACGGCCCCGAGGCGATCCGGCGGTCAGGAGCCGGATCGGGCCAGGGCCGACCTGTCCCGGAATGGCCCCGGATCGGCCCCGGGGCGGGGGCCGGGGAACAGGTTCCGGGCGGGTGTCAGGAGCGCGTCTGGGGCGGGCGCGGCCAGCGGGTCACGGCCTTGCCTCCGGGAGCCCGTCCCATGATCTCCTCGATGTGCTGCGGCCCGACGTACGACGCCATCCGCATGGCGCGGTCGTTGACCCGGCGCAGCTCGGCCTCGACCTTCGCCTTCCCCGACTGGCCGCTCTGGACCCCGAAGTACGCGCCGGTGAGCGTTCCCACGACTCCGGCGAGCCCGGCGAAGAGGGTGCTCGCCTGGCCCGTGCTCACCACGGCGACGCTGAAGCCGACCAGGGTGACGACGAGGCCGGTGAGGACCACGTAGAAGCCGTAACGCCAGCGGGCGGCGTCCGCCTCGGCCGCGGCCGTGTCGTCGGCGATCATCATCGCCTCCAGCGGGCTCGGCGTCGTCTCCGGTTGCTCCTCCGGCGTGGTCATCCGCACCTCCTGCGATTCCAATGAAGAGGAATGTCCCATGTTGTAGGCGATCACGCCAACAGCACTGCCCCTCCACATGGCGGTTATCTCGTCCGGGTCGTCCCCGTTGATCATCACCTCTAGGATCACGCGTACGGACCGGAGACGGGACCTCTCGGGGCATCAGGGGACGTCCCGCGACATCGTGGAGCATCGCACGGCGGCGCCCCCGGGCGGCTTCCGGACGGCTTTCAGAGGTGGACGCGCTCGCGCACGGGCGCGCGGGCCAGGAGGAAGGCGGACGGATGGACCGCGATCGGGCGAGGCGTCCCTTGGGCCTTCCGCGGAGCGGCCTCCCCGGCGCGACGCCGCTCCCGGCGGCGCTGCTCGCCGCGGCGCTCGTCCTCGCCGGATGCGCGGGCACGACGGATCCAGCGGGAACGGGCGCCGCCGGACGCGCGGCGAGCGCCGGCGTGCCGCGTCCATCGGACACGGGCGGCACTGGTGGCACGGACGGCACGGGTGGCACGGGCGGTCGCACGCCGGGGGGCCCGGCCCCGAGCGGTACGGCGGACGCCGCGGCCACCCCGGCCCGGCCCGTTCCCACCGCCGAGCCGACCGGCGGCTCGCTCAAACTGTCCCCGTCCCGGGGAGGAGGGGCCGACTACGACCCGATGCCCTCTCCCGAGGCCCTCGCCGACAGGTCGTCCATCGTGGCCGGAGGCGTCGTGGACGGGTGGCAAGAGGGGCCGACGCTCGGCGTCCTTCCGGGCGACCCGCCAGTCCCCTTCGTCCTGATGAGGGTGCGCATCACCCACCCGCTGAAAGGTGTGCGGACGACTCCGTCACTCCGGGGCGGCATGATGTTCATCGAGTTCGACCGGGCATACGAGGAGCCGGTCAGCCGCTTCGCGAAGCGCATCCCGGCGGGAACCCGGGTGCTCGTGTTCGGCGGGGAGAGGCCGCCGTACAACATGGGGATCCGCTCGCCCGGCGACCCCCTGCCCGAGGGCGCGAAGATCATGGGGGCCCACCCGCAGGGCCTCGTCCTGGAGGATCCCGGGCTCGTGCGGCGGGGAGCCGAACGGACCCTCGTCGGCGGCCGTGAGCCGCTGACGGCGGGCGGGAGCAGGTCGGCCTGGCTCGAACCCCGGACGATGGACGAGATGATCGACCGGCTCAGGCGGCATGGCTTCTCCGAGTGACCGGGCCGCGGAAAGCACGTTCGCGAAAGCCCCCTCGCCGAAGCGCCGCCCGGAACGCGGTGGCACGGGCGCGACGGCGGCGCCCCCGACCGGCGGATCGTTACCAGTAAGCTGACGCCCCGTGACTGATCTGTCTGCCTTGTCTTCTTCACCCGGCCAAGGGCTCCGGGACGCCGTGCTCAAGTTCTTCTACGGTCCCATGGACTGCGGGAAGTCCACGCTGGCCCTGCAGATGAACTACAACCACCGGCGGCAGGGCAGGCGCGGGATCGTGCTGACCAAGCACGACCGTTCGGGCGGGCCCCGGGTCACCAGCAGGATCGGCATCGGCAACGAGGCCGTCGAGGTCGTGGATGGACTCGACCTGGTCGAGCTGGTCTCCGCGTACGACCGCATCGACTATCTGATCTGCGACGAGGCCTGCTTCTACAGCGTGGAGCAGATCGAGCAGCTCGCCGACCTCGTGGACGACCACGGCGTCGACGTCTACGCCTTCGGCCTGGCCTCCGACTTCAGGTCCCAGATGTTCCCGGCCGCGCAGCGGCTGTTCGAGCTGGCCGACGAGGTCGCCCGGTTGCAGGTGGAGGTCCTGTGCTGGTGCGGGCGTCCCGGGCGGTTGAACGCCCGGGTCGTCGGCGGCGTCATGGCCAGGACGGGCGAGCAGGTCGTCATCGCCGACACCGGGTCGGCCGCTCCGCCGGACTCGGTGGAGCCGGACGAGGCGGCGGAGGCCGGCGTGCACTACCGGGTGCTGTGCCGCCGTCACCACAGGAGCGGCGACCTCGGCGCCCCGGCCCCGCACGCCGCCCTCAGCGGCCAGGACGCCCTCGCCTGACGCGGCCCGCTCCGGCGGGCCCCCACCCCGGCGTCCGGGAGGCGGTCCGGCTCGGGGACGGCCGGAACGCCCTCTCCCGAAGCCGGACGCGACCGGCCACCGCACCGCCCCCGTGACGCGTCCGGGCCCGCCGAGGAGACTCGCCGTCAGGAGGCGGCCGTCAGAGGAGGCGGCCGACGCCGCCGAGCACGTAGCCGCCCGAGCTGTGCTCGATGTGATCGTTGTCGTTGCGCCAGTCGGCCACGTCCACCAGACCGGGCGGCACCAGCTCGAAGCCGTCGAAGAACTCGGCGATGCGCTCGGGCGCGCGGTCGTCGAGCGCGGCGCTGGACTTCTCGTAGACGCGCCGCGTCTCCGAGAGGGTCTGCTCGCTCAGCCGCCCCTGCGTGCCGTGGGCGATGACCAGGTAGCTGCCCGGGGCCATCCGCTCGCGGAAGTACGCGACGACCCGGTCGGCGTCGTCGTCGTCCACGAAGTGCAGCACGCTGACGAACAGCACCGCGAGCGGCCGGTCGAAGTCGATGAGCCCGCGCGTGATCGGGCTGTCGACGATCGTCTCCGGGGCCCGCATGTCCGCTTCGACGACGCCGGTGCGGCCGCCGCCCTTGAGGAGCGCCCGGCCGTGCGTCGCGACGATCGGGTCGTTGTCGACGTAGACGACACGGGCCTCGGGATCGACCGCGTGGCCGACCTCGTGCACGTTGCCCCTGGTCGGGATGCCCGCGCCGATGTCGAGGAACCGGACGGACAAGATCTTGATCATGCGGGCGCCGGGGCCGCCCGGGACGGCCGTCAGACCGCGCAGTAGCCGTCGTCGCAGGCGTCGCCGTTCGCGTCGTTCCCCTGGGCGGTGGCGACCGCCGTACGGGCCCGGACCTCCTGGAGCGCGGCGACCAGCGTCTCGACGGGCTGCGCGCCGGAGACGGCGAACTGGCCCTCGAACAGGAACAGCGGGACACCGCTGATGCCGAGGTCGCGGGCCCTGGCCAGCTCGGCGCGGACCTCGTCGGCCCCCTCGCCGGTGTCGGTGACGCCCAGCTCGGCCGCGAGCTTCGCGAGCGTCGCGGCGTCGCCGACGTCGAGGCCCTCCTCGAAGTAGGCGCGGAAGAGGCGCTCGACCGCCTCCGCGCCGCGTCCCTCGCGCCGCGCCAGCCAGATCAGCCGGTGGGCCTCGAACGTGTTGGCCTGGATCGCCCGCTCGAAGTCGAACTCCAGCCCGTCCTCCGCGGCCGCCTGCGACACGCGGCGCGTTATCTGCGCCACCTGGGCGGGCCCGCCGAACTTGCGCGCCAGCGCGGCCGGCAGCGGCTGCCCGTCCGAGACCGCGTCCGGGGCGAGCTGGAACGGCCGGTGGACGACCTCCACATCGCCGTCGAAGAGCTCGACGGCCTTGGCGAGCCGGACGTGCCCGATGTAGCACCACGGGCAGGCGACGTCGGAGAAAATCTCAATCTTCACGATCAGCTCTAACCGGCCGCGAAACCCCGCCATTCCCACCGACGCCGGCCTCTGGCGTACAGACCGGTCCGGCGAAGGTGGTCAGCGCCGCTGGCGGCCGAGCACCCAGCCGATGACGGCGCTGCCGAGCGCGACTCCCGCGCCCATGCCGAACGCGGCGAGCATCGTCCACGGAGGCACGCTCGTCCGTTGCGGCCGGGCCGCGGCCGCCGTCTCGCGGGTGAACACCTGCCCCGCCACCGGCCGGTACGGCACGGCCTGGAAGGCGCCGCCCGCCTCCCCGGCTCCCGCCCCCGCCCGGTCTCCGGTCCCGGCCGCGACGCCCGCCTCATGCGGAACGGCGGTCGGCGTTCCGGCCGAGGCCGCGGTTTCCGGGGAGGCCGGCGCACCGAGGGCCGCCCGGCCGTCGAGGACGGCCGTCGTCTCGACGGCGGCGGCCACCGCGGACCGGAGGTGCTCCTCGACGGCGGTGAAGAACTCCCCCGCGGTCTTCTTCGCGACGGAGCCGAGCATCCGCTGACCGACCCCGCCGATCATGCCGCCGACGACGGCCTCGGCGTCGTAATCGACGCGGGTGCCTCCCTCGACCTCGCTGAGCCGGATCCGGACGGTGGCGTCGACGGTGCCGGGCGCGCCCTGCCCCCGGGCCCGCAGCACGAAACGCTCCGGCTCGTGCGGGTCGGAGAGCGCGACCTCGCCCTGGTAGATCCCCTTGATGGAGGCCACCCCGGCGTTCACGGTCATCTTGTAGACGTCGTCGCCGACGGCCTCGAGCCGTTCGCAGCCGGGGATCGTGCACACCAGGACGCCCGGGTCCCGCAGCGCCGTCCAGACACGGCCCCGCTCCACACCGAGCACGGCGCTTCCCGTGATCTTCACACCATCACCTCTTCTGGCACCCCTTATGGCTCCGGAGACTAGGGAGTCCCCGGCAGTGCGGATAAGGGCAACATCTGCCCACACCCATGATCGGCCCTCGGCAGGTCTCTCCGCGCGACACGCTCCACGCCCGTTCCCACGGCGGTCCCGGCCGCCCCTCCGTACGGCGGGAGCCGCGGCACGGGTTGTGACACCGCCCCCGGCTGTCCACACGGCATGGCCCGCCTCTCCGCATGGCACATGCCGCCGAGGACCGCGCCGGGTCCTCGTCAAGCAGCCCGTCCGTCCGTACAGTGCCGGCTCTTGCGCGGAACGTCCGCCCTACGCGTTTCCGCTGCTCAGCACGCACACGGCATCCCGATCGGCCCCATACAAGGGGTTTCTGCCATACGCGCCTGATGTCCGATTGGACCAAGATTGTTGGTCATGAAGGGCAACCGACGTCTGACAGGCGTGCTCATGGGACTGACTTTGGCGGCGGGATGCGCGGGGGGCGGAAGCACCGGCACCACCCAGGCGGAGCCGACGGCCCCCTCCACGTCGCGCTCGTCCGCGCCCGGCGCCGAGCGGACCACGCCCTCCGCGTCCCCGGCTTCCCGCGCCGCGCTCCCTCGGCCGGGCGAGGTCCGGCGGATCCCCAAGAGCGCGAACGGGCTGCCGGTGATCAGCATGATCCCGACCGAGCGGAAGGTCGTCTTCCTCACCATCGACGACGGCTGGGAGCAGGATCCCGGCTTCCTCAAGCAGGTGCGGGACGAGGGCATCCCGATCACCGTGTTCGCCATGCGGGACGCGGTCGAGGCGACGGGATCCCCCGACGCCGCCTCGGGCGGCGGCCGGTACGTGGGCGCGGGCCGCTGGGACTACTTCCGGGACCTGCGGGACGCCGGAGCGCCGATCGAGAACCACACCTTCAGCCACCCCAACCTCTGGACGCTGGGGTACGACAGGCAGAAGGCGGAGATCTGCGGGATGTCCACCCTCATCCACAAGGAGACCGGGCGGCGGCCCGTGCTCTTCCGGCCGCCGTTCGGCAACCACAACGCGGCGACCGCGCGGGCGGCCCGCGAGTGCGGCATCAAGGCGATCATGATGTGGAGCGCGACCGTCCAGCCCGGCGGAAAGATCGCCTATCAGGTGCCGGACAAGAAGCTGCGCCCCGGCGACATCCTGCTGCTGCACTTCCGGCCCAACCTGGCCAGGGACTTCCGGATCCTGGTCAACAAGATCAAGCGCCGGGGGTACGAGATCGGCGATCTGCGGGCGTACCTGAAGGCCGGAGGCGTGCCCGTCTCCTGACCGCGCCCGCGATCCCGGCCGGCGGCGCGCGCTTCCCCCGCCGCCGCTCCCCCGCCCCCGCCCCCGCCCCGGGCCCGGACCCGCACCCGGTGGGTCCGGCGGCACGACGCGGGCGGAGCGAACGGTACGCCCCGCCCCATCGAGACATCGCGCCGGAGGACCGCCGTGTCCCTCGCGCGGCGTACCGCGCAATCAGCCCAGCGGTGGACGCCGATTTCGGGCGACCTGTCCATGATTGAGATCGGGCGCCACGGGAGGCGTTCCCGGAGAGTCAGGTCGGCGGTCCCTTCGACGAGGGACCGCCCGGCCCGCATTCTCTTGTCAGAACGGGGCGAGCGCCGCGAACGAGGATCATGGGGGCATCGATCCTCGTATGTGACAAAGATCTCGCGGTGCAGTCGTCCCACCAATTGCTCTACAGGTTGTAGTACTACTGTTAGTAGAACTACGACGTGTAGAGCTCCGGCACCCGCGAGGGGGACATGGACGCGCTTGACCTGGCACGGTGGCAGTTCGGGGTGACCACCGTGTACCACTTTCTGTTCGTACCGCTGACGATCGGCCTCGGCGTCTTCGTGGCCGGGCTGCAGACCGCCTGGCACCGCACCGGCAAGGACCACTACCTCACGCTGACGAAGTTCTTCGGCAAGCTGTTCCTGATCAACTTCGCGATGGGCGTGGTCACCGGCATCGTGCAGGAGTTCCAGTTCGGCATGAACTGGAGCGAGTACTCCACCTTCGTCGGCGACGTGTTCGGAGCGCCCCTCGCGCTGGAGGCGCTGCTCGCCTTCTTCCTGGAGTCCACGTTCCTCGGCCTGTGGATCTTCGGCTGGGACCGGCTCCCCAAGCGGATCCACCTGGCCGCCATCTGGGCCGCGGTCATCGGGTCCAATTTGTCGGCGTATTTCATTCTCGCCGCGAACGCCTGGATGAAGCACCCGGTCGGCTACGAGGTGGTGGGCGGCCGGGCCAGGATGAACGACCTGTGGGCCGTCCTGACCAACTCGACCGCGCTCGCCCAGATCCCGCACGTCGTCGCCGCCTCGTTCGTCGTGGCAGGCGGCTTCGTGCTCGCGGTCAGCGGCTACCGCATCCTGCGGGAGCGCGGCGTCGGCCTCACCGGCCGGCGCGTCCCCGCCACCGCCGAGACCGGCGGCGAGGCCACGGTGCCGCTGCGCCGCCGTACCGACATGTGGCGGACGAGCCTGCGCGGCGCGCTGGTCATGACGGCGCTGGCCGGGGTCGTGGTCGCCGGGACCGGTGACCTGTCCGGCCAGTTGCTGCGCGAGCAGCAGCCGATGAAGCTCGCCGCGGCCGAGGGGCTGACCCGCGACACCGAGGGCGCGGGCTTCTCCATCGTGCCCGGCGTCGAGGTGCCGGGCCTGCTCAGCCTGCTCGCGGCGCACGATCCCGGCGCCACGGTCCAGGGCGTGGACGACATCCAGCGGCGGTACGCGGAGCAGTTCGGCCCGGCCGACTACACGCCGAACCTGCCCGTGGTCTTCTGGTCGTTCCGCGTGATGATCGGCTTCGGCATGGCGACCGTCGGGCTGTCGGTCCTCGGCCTCTGGCTGACCAGGAAGCGGCGCGGCCGCGCCGGACGGCGCAGTGGCTCCGCGGTGACGCCGGTGCCGTCCTGGTTCGCCCGGGCCTGCGTGCTGGCGCTCCCGCTGCCGACGGCGGCGATCATCGCGGGCTGGCTGCTCAGCGAGATCGGCCGCCAGCCGTGGACCGTCCAGGGCGAGCTGCTGACCGCCGCGAGCGTCTCGCCCGGCGTCGGCCTGACCGAGGTGGCGATCTCGCTGACCGTCTTCACCGTCCTGTACGGCCTGCTCGCCCTGGCGGAGGCGGTCCTGCTGGTCCGGCACGTGAAGGCCGGGCCGGAACTGCCGCCCGCGCCCCGTGACCCCGCGCTGGCCGCCGCCGACCCCGACGCGGCCCGGCTCACGCCGACCCTCATGTACTGAGGAGACCTTCGATGACGACGTTCTGGTTCATTGTTATCGCGTTCCTCTGGACGGGTTACTTCGTCCTGGAGGGGTTCGACTTCGGCGTCGGGGCGCTGATGCCGCTGCTCTCCCGGAGCGACGCCGAGCGCCGCCAGGTCATCGGCACGATCGGTCCCGTCTGGGACGGCAACGAGGTCTGGGTGATCACGGCCGTGGGGGCGATGTTCGCCGCCTTCCCCGCGTGGTACTCGGGCCTGCTCAGCGGCTTCTACCTCCCGATGTTCCTCATCGTGGTCGGGCTGATCGTGCGCGGCGTCGGCCTGGAGTGGCGCGGCAAGGTCCGCTCCGGGCGGGAGCGGGCGTTGTGCGACGCCGGGATCGTGACCGGCAGCGTCCTCACCGCCTTCCTGTGGGGCGCGGTGTTCGGCAACCTCCTGTACGGCTCCGCGTTCGCGACCGTCCTCGGCGGCGTGTTGTCCCTGTCGGTCGCGATCCTGCACGGCGCCGTGTTCGTGGCGCTGAAGACGACCGGGCCGGTGCGCGCCCGGGCCCGGCGTGCGGCGCTCTTCACCTCGGCCGCCGCCGTCCCCGCCGGCATCGTCGCGCTGCCCGCCGTGCCGGGGTCGGCGATGGACGTCCCGAGCTGGTCCGCGTCCCCCTGGCTGTGGGCGTGCGCCCTGCTCGCCATGGCCGCGCTCGCCGCGGGCGTGACCCTGGTGTGGCGCCGCCGCGAGGGCTGGGCCTTCACCGCCACGGCGCTGTCGATCGCGCTGACCACGGCCGCGCTGTTCGGCGCGCTGTGGCCCGCTCCCCTGCCGGGTCTCACCCTGGCCGAGGCCGCGTCGGCGCCGTACACGATGACGATGCTCACCTGGATCGGGCTGATCGCGCTCCCCGGCGTGCTCGCGTACCAGGGATGGACCTACTGGGTGTTCCGCAAGCGCCTCACGGTGGACTCCGCCGCGCACTAGACGGCGCGATCGAGCCGGTCATCGGGGGCACGGCCCCCGTGGCCGGCTCACCTTTCCGCGAGCACAGCCAAAATGCATGACAAATGACCACACAACGGATACGGATTGCACCGAACCGCTCACCGTCTGTCCCAAAAGCCTGCGAAAAGACTGTGCCGTACGCTGAAGATATGAGCGTGGTCACCTTCCAGGCCGATTCGCGCACCGAAACCGCGCTGGCCGAACTCACAGCCGACGGTCAAGCCCCCGACGAGGTCATCCGCGAGGCGATCGTGATGGCGTGGCGCCTGCGGCGCGCGGAGACGGCGCGCCGCGAGGCGGTCGCGGCCGGCGACGACCCCGACGACCGCGAGGAAGCCCGGGCCATCATGCGTGACATGGAGTCCCTTCGTGCGTGGTGATGTCCACCGTCTTCGCGCCCCTCGGGAGAACATGAGGCACGAGCAGAGCGGCGAGCGGTTCGCCGTCGTGCTCCAGTCCGACTTCATCCCGGCTCTGTCGACGCTTCTCGTCGCGCCGACGTCCACCAGCGCACGGCCCACGTCCTTCCGCCCGGAGATCGAACTGATGGGCAAGACGACGCGGGTCATGCTGGAGCAGAGCGCCGCGGTCGCCCCGGAGCGGCTCGGCCCGTTCGCCGGACGGCTCTCCCCTGCTGAGTTGCTCGAGATCGACGAAGCGCTCCACCTCGTGTTCGGGCTGGTTCGCTGAAGGCGACGCCGGAACTCCTCCTTACTGCGCGAGCCGCAGGCGCAGGGTGTGCAGGTCGGACGGTGAGATGGGCATCCGGTCGACGGTGATGCCCTCGGCGTCCTCGACCGCCGAGGCGATCACGGCGGACACCGGGATCACCCCGGCCTCGCCCGCGCCCTTGATGCCCAGGGGGTTCAGCGGCGAGGGCGTCTCCAGGTGGGCGGTCTCGATCCGCGGCACCTCGGTCGCGTAGGGCATCAGGAAGTCCATGAACGAGGCGTTCAGCAACTGGCCGTGCTCGTCGTAGACCATCTTCTCGTAGAGCGCCCCGCCCACTCCCTGGGCGACGCCGCCGTGGATCTGCCCCTCGACGATCATCGGGTTGATCAGCTTGCCGCAGTCGTGGACGACGGCGTACCTCAGGATCCTGATCTCCGCCGTCTCCGGGTCCGTCTCCACGATCGCGGCGTGCATCCCGGAGGCGAACGTCGACCTGATCGGCGAGTAGTAGTCCCGCCCCTCGAGGCCGGGCTCCTCGCCCTCGTCCACCGGGGGCCGGTCCATCGACGCGGCGCCGGAGAACTGGGTGGCGCGCTTGGCCTCCTCGTCGAACGCGTACCTGAGCGGGTTGGACAGCACCGCGACGGTGGCGAGGGGGATCGACGCGGACGGCGTTCCGGCGACGTGGACGATCCCGTCGGTGATCTCCAGGTCGCGCGGGTCGGCCTCCAGGGCGTCCGCGGCGATGCGCAGCGCCTTCTCGCGCACCTTGCGGCAGGCGAGCGCGATCGCGTTGCCGCTCATCACCGCCGCGCGCGAGGCGAAGGTCCCGACCGCGTACCCGAAGCGGCGGGTGTCGCCGGTGACGACGGACACCCGTTCGATCGGCACGCCCAGCTCGGTGGCCGCGATCTGCGCGAACACGGTCTCGTGGCCCTGCCCCTGGGAGGTCAGGCCGGTCGAGACGTGCACCCGCCCGTCGGAGGTGATCTGCACGTGGCCGCCCTCGTACGGCCCGACCCCGGTGCCCTCGACGTAGCAGCCGACGCCGATGCCGATCCTGCGTCCCTCTGCCGCGGCCCGCGCCTTCATGTCGGGGAAGGAGTCCCAGCCGATCAGCTCCTTGAGCATCCGCAGCGACTCGGGGTAGTTCCCGCTGTCGTAGATGAGCGGCCGCCCGTCCTGGAAGATCAGGCCCTGGTCGTAGGGGAACTCGTCCGGCCGGATGAAGTTCGCCGCCCTGACCTCGGTGCGGTCCTTCCCCAGGTACGCGGCGACGCGGTCGAGCGTCCGCTCCATGCAGAAGACAGCCTGCGGGCGGCCCGCCCCCCGGTACGGCGTGACCTGCACCGTGTTGGTGTAGATCGAGGAGAACTCCACCCGGTAGGCCCCGATCTTGTACGGCCCGAGCAACTGGGTGGAGGTGATGATCGGCACGATGATCCCGTACGGCGTGTACGCGCCGTGGTCGTGCAGGATGGTCACGTCCAGGCCGAGGACGCGGCCGTCGTCGTCGAAGCCGACCCTGACGTGCTGCACCTGGGCCCGCTCGTGCGCGGAGGAGACGAAGTGCTCGCGCCGGTCCTCGGTCCACTTGACCTCGCGACCGAGGGTCCTGGCCGCCCAGGGCACGAGGATCTCCTCCGGCCACGGGTGCACGATCTTCACGCCGAAGCCGCCGCCGACGTCCGGGGCGATCACCTCGACCTTGGGCAGCGGCAGGCCGAGCTTGGCCGCGACCGCCATCCGCACGCTGGTGGACGTCTGGGTGGAGGAGTAGACGCGCAGCGACCCGTCGTCGGCGTCCCAGCGGGCGTACACGCCCTTGCCTTCGAGGGGCATGCAGGCGCTGCGCTCGATGTCGAGCCGGAACTCCAGGAGGTGGGGCGCGGCGTCGATCGCCTCGGCCGCCGACCTGCCGTCCCGTGACGGCACCTCCTGGACCATGTGCGCGCCGACGTTGCCGGGCACGTCCTCGTGGACGAGGTGGACGCCCTGAGCCGCCTCCTCGACGCCGACGACCGGCTTGAGGAACTCGTACTCGACCTCGATGAGCGCGCAGGCGTCCTCGGCGAGGTAGCGGTCCTCGGCGACCACCATCACGACGGGCTCGCCGACGTGCCGCACGATGTCCTTGGCCAGCGGGTACGCGGTGCGGCCGTGGGTGAGCGCGGGGTGCGGGATCAGCAGCGGCAGCGGCTCGGCCAGCGCGCCGGGCAGGTCCTCCCACGTGTAGACGGCGACCAGGCCCTCCACGTCCAGCGCGGCCGACACGTCGATGTCCCTGATGCGCGCGTGCGCGTGCGGCGACCGGACGAAGGCGGCGGCCAGCGCGCCGGGTCCGAGGTCGTCCAGGTAGCGGCCCTGTCCGGTGACCAGCCGGGCGTCCTCGCGCCGCTGGACCGGCTCGCCGAAGAGCTTCGTCGTCACGCCCTGCCCCCTCGATCGGCCAGCCCGCCGAGCGTGCCGTACCCGTGCGGCTCCGGCCGGCCCCGGGTCTCCGCCTGGATCTCCGCGGCCCGGTGTACGGCCTTCAGGATGTTCTGGTAGCCGGTGCACCGGCACAGGTTGCCGGCGACGGCCTCCAGCACCTCCTCGTCGGTGGGCGCCGGGTTGTCCCGCAGGAAGGCCGTCGCCGTGCAGAGGAAGCCCGGGGTGCAGAAGCCGCACTGCAGGCCGTGGCACTCGGTGAAGCCGCGCTGCACGGGCGACGGCTCGCCGTCCTCGGCCAGGCCCTCGACGGTGGTGACCTCGTGGCCGTCCACGGTGACGGCGAAGGTGAGGCACGACCGCACGGGCTCGCCGTCGAGCAGCACCGTGCACGCGCCGCAGACGCCGTGCTCGCACCCGACGTGCGTGCCGGTCAGCCCCAGGTCGTGGCGGAGGAAGTCGGACAGCAGCCGCCGGGCGGGCACGGCCGCCTCCCTGACCACGCCGTTGACCACGAGGGTCACGACGTGCCGGGCGGTTCCCTCAGACATGGGCCGCCTCCCTCCCGCACCGGCGGATTCCCTCACTCATGGGCGGCCTCCGTTCCCGCGTTCCCCGCCGCTTCCTTGAGCGCGCGCACGGCCAGCACGCCGGTCAGGTGCCTGCGGTACACGGCCGTCGCGTGGATGTCCCCCTCGGGGTCGATCCGGTCCCGTACGGCGGCCGCCACCGCGTCCCAGGCGACCGACGCCGCGGGGCGGCGGCCGCACGCGTCGGAGAGGTCGATCACGACGGGACCGGGGCCGACGCTCACGCACGCGACCCGGGCGGCGGCGATCCGCAGGTCCTCGTCGAGGGTGACCAGGGCGGCCATACCCGCGACCGCGTAGTCGCCGTGCCGCCTGGCCACCTCGTGGAACGCGGTGCCGGAGCGCGGCGGCGGCGCCGGGAAGAACGCGGACACCGCCAGTTCCCCCGGCTCCGCCGCCGACTCCATCGGGCCGGTGAAGAAGTCGGCCGCCGCGACCTCCCGCTCGCCGCCGAGCCGCGCGAGCCGTACGGACCCGCCGAGGAGGGCGAGGACGGCGGGCATCTCGGCGGACGGGTCGGCGTGGACGAGGCTGCCGACCACGGTCCCGCGGTTCCTGATCACCGGGTGCGCGACCAGGGCGAGCGCCTGGCGCAGGAGCGGCAGGGCCGCCGCCGCCTCGGCCGAGCGCTCGACGGCCGCGTGCCGGGCCAGCGCGCCGACGCGTACGCCGTCCGGGCCGGCGGCGATCGTGTCCAGCTCGCCGACGCGGTTGATGTCGACGAGGTGGGACGGCGCGGCCAGCCGCATGTTGAGCAGCGGGATCAGGCTCTGGCCTCCGGCCAGGACCTTGCCGTGCGTCCCGGTCTCGGCGAGGGCGGCGAGGGCCTCGTCCACCGAGACCGGGGCGTGGTACTCGAACGGGGGCGGCTTCACGACGCGGTCGCGCCCCCGTACGGCGTGGCCGGAAGGGCGGCCCGCCGGTCAGCCCGTGGCATCCCGCTCGAATCCGATCTCCCCACCGGAGACCTCCTTCCTCGGGCCGTGCGCGATCGCACGGAGCAGGTGGTAGCCGCCGAGCACCACGATGGTGCCCAGGGCGATGCCGGCCAGCGCGAAGTCGCCGGTGATCTGGTGGGTGACCGGGCCGATCGCGAGGATGATCCCGGCGCCGATCGGCACCATGTTGACCGGGTCGGAGAAGTCGACCCGGTTCTCGATCCAGATCTTGGCGCCCAGCAGGCCGATCATGCCGTACAGGATGACGGTGATGCCGCCGAGCACGCCGCCGGGCGTGGCGGCGATGAGCGCGCCGAACTTCGGGCACAGGCCGAACAGGATCGCGATGACGGCCGCGACGTAGTAGGCGGCGGTCGAGTAGACCCGGGTCGCCGCCATGACGCCGATGTTCTCCGCGTACGTGGTGGTGGGCGAGCCGCCGACGGCGCTGGCGATCACGGTGGCGGCGCCGTCCGCGGCCACCGCCCGGCCCATGTACGGGTCGACGTCGGCGCCGGTCATCTCGCCCACGGCCTTGACGTGGCCGACGTTCTCGGCGATGAGCGCGATGACGGCGGGCAGCACGAGGACGATGGCCGAGACCTTGAACTCGGGGCCGTGGAAGTTCGGCAGCCCGATCCAGTCGGCGTTCGCGACCGCGTCGAAGCTCACCCGGGGGTGCGTGTCGATCTGCCCGGTGCCCGCGTTGTACGCGGTGATGTTCCCGAAGACCTTGTCCGCGCCCCAGGAGAGGAGGAACCCGAAGACCAGGCCGAGCAGGATGCCGATCCGGCCGATGAACCCGCGGAACAGCACGATGATCAGGAAGGTCGCCACCATGGTGATCAGCGCGATCCAGTGGTCCTGCGGCCAGTAGACGTCGGCGACGACGTAGGCCAGCCCGAACCCGATCAACATGACGACCGCGCCGGTGACCACCGGCGGGAAGACCTTGTGGATGATCTGCACCCCGAGGAAATGGATCGCCACGCCGCACAGGGCGAGCACGATGCCCGCGATCAGGATGGCGCCGGTGACGGTGGCGCTGTCACCCTGCGCGGCCCGGATCGCGACCACGCCTCCGACGAACGACGCGCTCGTCCCGAGATAGCTTGGGATCTTCCCCTGCACGATGAGCAGGAAGAGGATCGTCGAGACGCCGGACATCATCACGGCGACGTTCGGGTCCAGCCCCATGACCAGGGGGAAGACGAACGTCGCGCCGAACATCGCGATCACGTGCTGGGCGCCGAAGCCGACCATGCGCGGCCAGCTCAGCCTTTCGTCGGGTTTTACGACCTCGCCCGGCGGCAGGGTCTTCCCGTCGCCGTGCAACTTCCAGCCGAAAGCCATGAAAGCCCCTCTAGTTACCTGGGCCGACGTCCGGTGGCCACCCCGCGGGTCCCAGCGCGGCACTGCTGTTGCGGGCACATTAGGCCCGTGATTCCCATTACACACGGGCATCTTGTGCCAAACCAGAGCCGATCGGCAGGAGTCGTGTTGCGCACCGGGCGTGCCCCGGGACGGTGAGCGTCAGACGGCCGGTGCGCATCCGCCGCCGCGGGTGCGCACCCGCGCGCTGGACCCTCCCCTCGGGGGAGAGTCCAGCATGGTGCGCCGCGGCCTCGCCCAGGACGCGGGCCCGGACGGAAGGGAAAGACGCGTGACCACGCCCAAGGCCGACTTCAAGAAGACGTACCGCGAGCTGTACTCGGCCGGCCCGGAGCCGGCCCTGGTGCGGGCCCCGGAGCTGCCCTATCTGATGATCGACGGCATGGGAGACCCCGACTCCGCGCCCGGCTACGCCTCGGCCGTCGAGGCGCTGTACGCCGTGGCGTACACGATCCGCTTCGCCCTGAAGGGCGCCGGCGTCGTGGAATATCCGGTGATGCCGTTGCAGGGCCAGTGGTGGACGGACGAGGACCACCGGTCCGACTACGCGGCACACCGGGACCAGTGGCGGTGGACGATGATGATCATGCAGCCGCCGCAGGCCGACGGGGCGATGTTCGACGCCGCGGTCGCGACCGCGCGCAAGAAGAAGCCGTCGGCGCCGATCGACCGGGTGCGGCTGGAGACGCTGCACGAGGGGTGGTGCGGCCAGATCCTGCACGTCGGGCCGTACAGCACCGAGGCCGCCACCGTCGGACGGCTGCACGCCTTCCTCGAGGAGGGCGGCCACGCGATCAACGGCCGCCACCACGAGATCTACCTGTCGATGCCGGGCCGCACCGCGCCGGAGAAGATGAAGACGATCATCCGTTACCCCGTCACGCCGGCCGGCTGAGCGGTCCCGCCGGACAGGCCGCGGGAGGGGTTCCCGCCGGACGCTCAGGCGCGGGGCGCGACGACGCGGATCTCGAAGCCCTCGCCGGTGACGACCTGCCCGGCCCGGATCTTGCACGCCTTGCGCAGCTCGACCGCGCCGTCCACCCGGACGTTCCCCTCGGCGATCAGGTGCTTGGCCGCGCCGCCCGTCTCGGTGACGAAGCAGTACTTCAGCAGGTCGCAGAGCGGGATGTAGTCGCCGCGCAGCTCGAATGTCTCTTTCACGGGCGCCAGCTTAGGGAGTGCCCGGCGCGGCGTGATCCGCGGGACACCGGCCGGGAGCGCTCAGATGCCGCGCATGCGCAGGACGTGCAGCGCCAGGGTCAGGTTGAGCCGCAGGTGCGCGTCCTCCGTGAAGTTGCCGAGCATCCGCTCCAGCTTGCCGATGCGGTAGCGCAGCGTGTTGTAGTGGAAGTGCAGCCGCCGGGCGGTCTCCGCGACGTTGAGGTTGGTCTCCAGCAGCACCTGGAGCGTCCGGCGCAGGTCCGCGTTCTCGACGTCGTCGTCCCCGGCGAGCGACCCGAGCGTCTCCCGGACGAAGGCGTGCAGTTCCTCGGTGTCGTTCACCAGCGACAGCAGGCGGTAGACGCCGAGCTCGTCGAAGTGGGCGACCGCTCCCGCCCCGTGCAACTGGCGGCCGACCCGCGCCGCCTTGAGCGCCTGGCCGTACGCGGCGGGGAGCAGGTCCGCTCCCCCGGCGACCCGGCTCATCCCGGTGGAGAACGTGCAGTCGGAGACGGAGGCGAGCGCGTCCCTGGCCAGGCGCACGGTGTCCACCCCCGCCCCCACGACGGCGACGACCTCGTGGGAGAACCCGGCCACCGCGCCGCGCGGGTCGTACCTGCGCACGGCGGACTGCCAGGCGGCGAGCATCCGGTCCTGGGCGGGGCGTTCGTCGGCGTCGGGGTCGATCTCGGCGACGAGCACGCTGACCTGGCGTTCCAGGTCCCAGCCGAAGGAGCGGGCGCGCTCGGCGACGCGGGTGCCGCCCCTGCCGGTGAGGACGTCGCGGAGGAAGTCGGCGCGGTACTTGCTCTCGACGGCGGTGACCGCCTCCTGCTTCGTCACGACGAGGGCGGCGACGGTCGCGGCGCGCTCCAGGATGCTCACGTCGCTGGAGGTCAGCGGCCCGGAGTCGCTGTACGCCACGATCCTGCCGTGGTGGTGGCCGCCCGCCACGACGGGCACCACGGCGTAGTGGCCGTCCGGGGAGTTCGCCCGCAGCGCCGCCACCCGCTCGGCGTCGCCCGCGGTCGCGAGGATCCCGTCCCCGGAGTCCAGCGCGGCCACGGCCACGTCGAGGAGCCCGGCCACCTCGGCCGTGACCTCGCGCATCCCGCCTCCGGCGAGCACGATCTGGACCAGCGCCCGGTGCGCCTCCTCCGCCCTGGCCAGCCGGCCGGCCTGGCGGTTGAGGATGTCGGTGAGCACCTGGTTGAGGATGTCGTCGAACCCCACGTCGTTGGGCAGCAGGATCAGGGGGAAGCCCAGCCTGTCGGCCTGCTCGACCATCTCCTCCGGCAGTTCGTCGAGGTAGCGGCCCAGCTTGATCGCCAGCGCGGCCAGCCCGCGTTCGTCGAGGTCGGCCACCAGCCGGTCGAGCGACTGCGGGGTGTTGCGCAGCGGATAGCCCGTGGTGAGCAGCAGCTCGTGCGGCTTCACCCAGGCGAGGATGTCGGGCACCTCCATGACGTTGAGGCGCTGCACGATGCGGTCGAGGCCGGACCTGCCGGCGATGAGGCGGGCGTCGGCCAGGGTCGACACACCGAGCACCTCCCCGACGGAGACGCCGTGGAGGATGGTTCCTGTGCTGGCCAGCCTCATCGCCGGCGCGGCGGGATCGCTCGTCATCGTGCGCTCCGAGGTAGAGCTTCGGGGGGTGGGGTTTTCCGGGGCCCGGGGCTTCCGAGCGGGGAGGGAGTTCCGGGAGATCTGTACGACTCACGCCGATTGTGCCGAACAATCCCACTGTCAGGAAGAGCCAAGCATTTGGCCCACTGTTGGCAGCTTTCTCCGTACGGCCCCCGGGGGCCGCGTTCTAGCGTCGGCTCTGACGCGCTATCGGGGAGGTTCGTTGACCGTCGACACACGTCCGAGAGCGCGGCGCTCCCCCGCACGTCCTCCGGGAGGCGTGGGAGGCCGCACCCAGATCGGCGGGGCCGCCAGCGTGGCACTGCGCCGGACGCTGGAATCGCCCCGCCGCCCCGCCCGTGTGCTGGCGGCGTTCCCGCTCGCGGTCTATCTGGAGGTCAGGAGCGAGTGCGAGCCGCACGTCATCGCCCTCGTCAGCAGTGAGGCGGCGCGCCTGCCGAACGCGGTGGTGCTCGCCGGGCCGCTCGACCGGCTTCCGCTGGGAGACGAGTGCTGGGTCGGCGAGGGCTCGATCGGCCTGGGCCGCGTCGGCGTGCGGGTGCACCGCTGGTGGGACCCGGCGCCACCGCTCGGGGCCGTGGAGCCGTCCCGGCTGGCCCGCGCGCTGCCGCTGTTCGGCGACATCTGCGACCGGTCCCGGCGCCGGCCCGGCCTGGACGTGACGGGCGCGCCCGGCCTGCTGGCCTCCGGCTGCCTGGCGGGCTCCCTGGTGGACGGCGTCGTCGCGGCCGAGCGGCTGCTGGGGCTCGGGCCGGGGCTGACGCCGAGCGGCGACGACATGCTGTGCGGTCTGCTGGTCGCGCTGCGCCAGCTCGGCCTGGCGGCGGGAGCCCCGCGCGCGGTGTGGCTGGCCGACTGGCTGGCCGCCGCGGTGACCTACGACGCCCGGGCGCGGACGACCCCGATCTCGGCCACGCTGCTGCACTGTGCGGCACGTGGCGAGGCCGGTTCCGAGGTGCTCGGCGTGCTGCGCGGCCTCGCCGGGCAGCAGCAGCTCGAGGCGGCGGCCCACCGCCTGCTCGGTCTCGGCCACACGTCCGGCGCCGACCTCGCCTGGGGCGTACGGGCCGGCCTGGCGGCGGTCCTCGCGCTGCGCTCGTGGCCCGCGATCCCATGACCCGGCGCCATCGATCAATGCAGCGGCCGGCCTGCAGGCGCCCCGAGCCCGCCGAGCGAAGCGAGGCAATCAAGCAGAGCGAGGCCAATAAGCAGGAGGAAGCGTCCTTGAACGATCTGGTCGAAGTGCGCGCGGGGATCTACCACGACTCGGTGAGCCTGATGCGGGTCAGCCAGGCGCTCGCCGCGCTGCCCGGGGTCGCCGTCGCGATCGTCGCGATGGCGACGGAGCTCAACGTGGGCCTGGCCCGGGACGCGGGGTTCGCCGTCCCCCCGGCCACGCCGGGGGATCTGCTCGTGGCGATCAGGGCTGCGTCGGACGAGGCCGTACGGGAGGCCGCGGCCGAGCTGGAGCGGCGGCTCGCGGCCAGGGAGGCGGCCGGGACGGGGCCGCGTGAGGACCGGCCGCCGCGCACCACCCGGTCGGCCGTGCGGGCCGCGGCCCGGAGCGCGGCCGGCGAGGCGACGGTCGCCCTGGTCAGCGTTCCCGGGGAGTACGCCTTCCTGGAGGCGGCCGACGCCGTCGAGGCGGGCGTCTCCGTCATGATCTTCAGCGACAACGTCCCCGTCGAGCAGGAGATCCTGCTCAAGGACCGCGCGCGGGAGAAGGGCGTGCTGGTGATGGGGCCCGACTGCGGCACCGCAGTGATCGGCGGCGCGGGTCTGGGCTTCGCCAACGTCCTGCGGCCCGGCCCGGTGGGCGTCGTGGCGGCGAGCGGCACGGGGGCGCAGCAGGTGACGAGCCTGCTCGATCTGGCCGGCGTGGGAGTGAGCCACCTGCTCGGCGTGGGCGGGCGCGACCTGTCCGCCGAGGTGGGCGGACGCTCGGCGATCCAGGCGCTGCGGGCGCTCGACGCCGATCCGGCCACCGAGTTGATCGTCCTCGTCTCCAAGCCGCCCGCGCCGGAGGTGGCGCGGGCCGTACGGGATCTGGGGCTCGGCACGAAGGTGGTCACCGCGCTGCTCGGGCCGGGGCAGGACGATCTCACCGCGGCCGTGGAGAAGGTCCTCGGCGCGCTCGGGCGCGAGGCGCCCGAGTGGCCCTCCTGGCCCGCCCCCGCGGGGGCGGCGGGCGAGGAAGCACGAGGCGGGGAAGGCGGGCCGCTGCGCGGGCTCTACTCGGGCGGCACGCTGTGCGCCGAGGCCGCCATCATCGCGGGGACCGGCGAGTTCACCGACTTCGGCGACGACGCGTACACGCGGGGCCGGGCCCACCCCATGATCGACCCGGCGCTCCGCCTGGAGGCGCTGGACGCGGCCGAGTCCGGTGTGGTCCTCCTCGACGTGGTGCTGGGCCACGGAGCCGATCCCGACCCGTCCGCACGGCTCGCGCCCGCCGTGGCGCGGGCGTGCGGGCGCGGCGTCGCCGTGGTGGTCGCACTCATCGGCACGGACGGCGACCCGCAGGGGCTGGGCGGCCAGGCGGCCCGGCTGAACGAGGCGGGCGCCGCCGTCTTCACGTCCAACGCGGCGGCGGCGCGCCACGCCCGCGACCTCGCCACGGCCACCCGGCCTTCACCCGGACCACAGATGGGAGCCCTGTGAACTCGTTGACGCTGTCCATGCTGGGTCGCGAGCCTCATGTGATCACGACCGGGACCGCGCTGCTCGGCGAGGCGCTGGACCAGCAGGCCGTGCCCAGGACCGGCGTTGACTGGCGCCCGCCCGTCCCCGGCACCGCCGCCGCGCTGGCCGCGGCGCTCGCCGATCCGCGCAGGGAACGGGCGAACGCGACCGCCGTCGGCCGGATGGTGTCCGCCCGGCCCCGGTTGGTCGGCGTACGGCCGGCCCGTGACGTGCTGGGCCTGGAGCCGGGCACGTTCCTGCACGCCGGGCCGCCGATCACCTGGGAGCGCGCCTCCGGGCCGATGCGCGGGGCGCTGATCGGCGCGATGCTCTTCGAGGGGCTCGCCTCCACTCCCGAGGACGCGGAGGAACGGCTCGCCGCCGGATCCGGCGTCACGCTGGACTCCTGCCACCACCACCGCACGGTCGGCCCGATGGCGGGTGTGGTGAGCCCGTCCATGTGGATGCTGGAGGTCGCCGACGCCGAGCACGGCGGCACTGCCTACTGCTCGCTCAACGAGGGCCTGGGCAAGGTCCTGCGGTACGGCGCGTACGGCCCGGAGGTGATCGACCGCCTGCGCTGGATGGGCGGCGTGCTGGGACCGGCGCTCCAGGCGGCACTGGACCGGAGCGGGCCGCTCGACCTGCGCACTCTCGTCGCGCAGGCCCTGCAGATGGGCGACGAGCTGCACAACCGCAACCGCGCGGCGACGTCGCTGATGGTGCGGGAGCTCGCGCCCGCCGTCGTCGAGGCCGCCCCCGAGCACGCCGCCGAGGTGTTGCGTTTTATCAATGGGAACGATCATTTCTTCCTGAACGCGGGAATGGCCGCGGCGAAAGTCAGCGCCGACGCCGCCAGAGATGTGCCCGGCTCCAGCCTCGTCGTGGCGATGGCGCGCAATGGGACCGATTTCGGAATCCAGGTTTCGGGGCTCGGTGACCGCTGGTTCACCGGTCCCGCGGGGGTTCCCGACGGCCTCTACCTCGGCGCGTACGGCCCGGGGGACGCCAATCCGGACATCGGCGACTCCACGATCACGGAGACGACGGGGCTGGGCGGCTTCGCCATGGCCGCCGCGCCGGCGATCGTGCGGTTCGTCGGCGGGGACGTGGCGGACGCGGTGGCGGCGACGACCTCGATGTACGAGATCACCTTGGCGGAGCATCCGGCGTACCAGATCCCGGGGCTCGGGTTCCGGGGCACGCCGGTGGGCGTCGACGTCACCCTCGTGGCCCGCACCGGCACGCTCCCGGTCGTGAACACGGGGATCGCGGGCCGCGTGGCGGGAACAGGCCAGGTCGGAGCGGGTCTGGTCAGCCCTCCCATGGAGGCGTTCACGGCGGCGCTGGCGGCCCTGACGGAAGCGTGAATTCCCCTTGACCCAACTTTGACCCTAATATCGGTTGCCAGCCTCACATATCTTGTGAATTCGCGCGGATCGGGTCTTGGGGGGATTTGTGCGGACTGAGCCGGAATTGGGGACCGGAGCATGACAACCGATCATCTGCTCGGTATGGTCCCCTCCATGCCGGAGGGTCAGGGTCGCATCGGAGGGGGGACGGCCGGGCCGGTGCCGGAAGGGCAGGGGCGGCTCGTCGGCAGGCGTTACCGCCTCCTCTCGCCGGTCGGCCGCGGCGGCATGGGCATGGTCTGGCATGCCCACGACGTGCTGCTCGACCGCGACGTCGCGGTCAAGGAGCTCATCCTGCCGTTCGGCCTCGACCAGGCGGGCCTGCACGGCGCGCACCAGCGGATGCTGCGCGAGGCGCGCTCCGCAGCGAGACTCAGCCACCCGGGCATCGTCACCGTCCACGACGTGGTCGAGGAGGACGGACGGCCCTGGATCGTCATGGAGCTGGTCCGCGCCTGGTCGTTGGAGCAGGCCGTACGGCAGAGCGGGCCGCTTCCCGTCGTGCAGGCCGCCGAGATCGGCGTGCGCGTGCTGGACGCGCTGCGCCACGCGCACGCGGCCGGGATCCTGCACCGCGACGTCAAGCCGGGGAACGTGCTGCTCACCGCCGACCGGGTGGTGCTGACCGACTTCGGCATCGCCGCCGTCGAGGGCGACGTCACGATCACCCAGACCGGCCTGCTGATGGGCTCGCCCGCGTACATCCCGCCGGAGCGGCTGCAGGGCCGCCCGATCACGCACGCGGCGGATCTGTGGTCGTTCGGCGCGACGCTCTACGCGGCCGTCGAGGGGCACCCGCCGTACGAGGGGGCGGACGCGGTCGCCGTGCTCGGCGCGGTGCTGACGAGGGAGCCCGCCCGGCCGCAGCGGGCCGGCGCCCTGCTGCCCGTCATCCAGGGCCTGCTGCGCAAGAACCCCGCCGACCGCATCGGGGCCGCGCAGGTGGCCGACATGCTCGAACGGGTGCTGCGGGTCCACGGCGCCGGCGCGACCGCGCCGGGCCGGCCGAGCACCGCGATGCCGACTCCGCAGGACTCCACGCCCGCGCAGCTCCTGCCGCCGCTCGACATGCCCTCGGGGCCGCTGCCGTCACGCATCATCGAGACCCCGTCCGGCCCGATCCGGGTGCCCTTCGACCCGATGGCGAGCCCGTCCGGCGGCCACACAGCCGGGCACACGTCCGGCGCGCACCGCCTGGACGGCACGGGGTACGACGAGGGCGGCACGACCGGGCCGCACGCGCCGCTTTCCGCGCCCGTCACCCCCCTTCCCGTACGGCACGGCATGGACGGCGCCTCCGTCCCGTTCGGCTCCGCGCCGCCCTTCGGGTCCGCGCCGCCGTTCGACCCGTCGGCGATGCCCCCGGGATCGACGCACGCCCCGGAACGCCGGGCCGAGGGGATGTGGCCGACTCCCACGCCCTCCGACCTGCCCGGCCAGTTGGGCGTGGGAGATTTCGGAACGGGCGGTTTCGGGACGGGCGGCCTAGGTGTCGGCGGCCAGGGTGCGGGCGGCTCGGGCACGGACACGCCGGGTGATCCGGACGACCCCTTCGCGTCCGCGCCGGGCCGGGTCAGGAGACGCACCGAGGGGGCGCACAGCAAACCCGAACCGGATCCCGGGTCCGGCACCCGAGGCTCCCGGCTCTCCAGGAGCACACGGGGGTCCAGGCGCTCGCGCGGCTCGGACGCGGGTTCCTCACCCGCCACGGAGACATCCGCCGCGCCCGCGACGTTCGCCGGGGCGACGGCGTCCGGTGGGCCGGAGGCGACAGCCGGATCGGCGGCGTCCGCCGCGACCGGTGGCGGCGAGACCACCGGGGCCGGTGGGCGGCCCGCGGGCGGCCGCCGCCGCGCGGAGGGCCGGCGGCGGGGGGCCGAACGGAGCAGGTCCACGCTTCTGATCGCCGTGGCGGTGCTCGCGGTCGTCGGCGTGATCGTCGCCGTGGTCCTCCTGATCCTCCCCGGAGGGTCGGCCGACAAGAGCGTCAGGTCCGCCGGGCAGCCGACCGCCGCGCCGTCCTCGGCCGCGTCAGGCGGCGCGACCGGCGGCGACGCGAAGGGGACGGACGGCGGCACGGGGGGCACAAGCGCCGGGAAGCCGGCCGGGTTCGAGGTCCCCAAGGGCTACACCACCCTGTCCGGCGGCGGCGTGTCCGTCGCCGCACCCAAGGGCTGGACGGTGTCGGCCGGCTCGGACGCCACCACGTTCTCCGGCCCGAAGGACAGCGCGCAGAGCGTCGTCGTACGGAAGATCCCCGATGGGAGCCTCGGCGCGCTCAAGGCCGCCGAGCAGCGGGCGAAGTACGACGACTACACGCAGGTGCGCCTCGGCGAGGCCGAGTACCGCTGGCCGGCGGCGGAGTGGGAGTACACCTACACCAACGCCGGCCGGGTGACGATGCACCGGCTGATCCGCTACGTCCGGGCCGGGAGCCAGGCGTACTCGATCACCGTCACGTCCCCCGACTACGACTGGAACGATTCCGCCGTCGGCGTACGGCAGGCGCTTTGGGGCAGTTTCGCACTTGCGTGATGAAGCGTCCGTCATGAGTCATGACAAACTTCACGCATGACGACGACCCCCACCAAGATCCCCCTCGATGTGTCCCGTGTACAACGCCGGGTGCTCGGCGTGTTGTCCGCGGCGCAGATCGTCAGCGGAGTGGGGATCGCCGTCGGACTCGCCCTCAGCTCCCTGGTCGTGAGCCGGCTGTCCGGTTCCACCGTCGTCGCCGGGTTCGCCGGCACCGCGACCGTGCTCGGCGCGGCGCTGCTCGCGCTGCCCACCGCCCGGGCGTCCGGGCGAGGCGGGCGGCGGGCCGGGCTGACCCTCGCCTACGTCAGCGCCCTGATCGGATCGGTCATCGCGGTCGCGGCGATCCTGCTCGGGTCGTGGCAGCTTCTGCTCGTGGGCCTCGTCCTGGTGGGCGGCGGCAGCGCGGGCAACCTGGCCGCGCGCTACTCGGCGACCGACCTGGCCCCTCCCGGGCACGCCGCCCGGCACCTCTCCTGGGTGGTCTGGGCCTCCACCGTGGGCACCGTCGCCGGCCCCAACCTGGTCGAGCCCGCCGAGGCGCTGACCGAGCCCCTGGGGCTGAGCGGAGCCGCCGGGCCGTTCGCCCTCTCCGCGCTCACGTTCGCGGTGACCGCGCTGATCGTCAACATCGGCCTGCGGCCCGACCCGTTCATCCTCGCCCGGCGGATCGCCGAACCCGACGCCGGCCTTTCCGGTGAACCCCACGCGGGCCCGCACGCCGTGCCGCTGCCAGGACCGCGTTCCGACCGGGACGGCGACTCTCCCACCGGCCCGGAGGCCGGTCCGGATGCCGGCCCCCGCGCCGGGACCGGTCCCGCCCGATCTCACGGCGCCGCCCGCGACACCGGCGGCCGGATGCTCCGCACCGCCTGGGACGCGCTCCGCCGGTCCCCCAGCGCCCGGCGCGCGCTCGCCGGCATCGCGATCAGCCACACCGCGATGGTGTCGGTCATGTCCATGACGCCGGTCCACCTCGACCACCAGGGGACCTCCATCTCGGTCATCGGCATCGTGATCAGCGTCCACATCGCCGGGATGTACGTGCTCTCACCGGTGGTCGGCTGGCTCGCGGACCGGATCGGCAGGCGGAACGTCATGCTCATCGGCATGGGCGTGCTGATCTGCGCCGCCGTGCTCGCCGGAACCGCCGGCCACCACAACGTCACCCAGGTCGGCGCGGGGCTCCTCCTGCTCGGCGTCGGCTGGTCGTGCGGGCTCGTCTCCGGCTCGGCGATGCTGACCGACGCCGTGCCGATCGAGCGCCGCCCGGCCGTCCAGGGCCTGTCCGACCTGCTGATGAACGTCTGCGGCGCCACCGGCACGATCCTCGCCGGCGCGATCGTCGGCTTCGCCGGGTACGGCCTCCTGGGCGGGGCCGTCGCCGTGCTCGTCGGCCTGTTCGCCGTGTGGGTCGCCGTCGCCTCCCGACGCCCCGCCCCCGCCCTCTGACCGTCCCCCAGGAAAGCCACGCCGTGGGCCCGGCGGCGCGACGGGCTACTTGGCGTCGGCGTAACGGGTGACGGCGACGGCCTCCATCGGGAAGCGGACCGGCGTCGCGCCGAACAGCAGGCGTGTCGCCTCCTCGGCCGCCGCCGTCACCGCCGCCCGGACCTCGCCCGCCAGGTCCAGCGGGCAGTGCACCATGACCTCGTCGTGCTGGAAGAACACCAGCCGGGCCGGGTCGGGCAGCCGCCCGCGCAGCACGGCCATGAGCGTCGCCGCCCATTCGGCGGCGGTGGCCTGGACGACAAAGTTGCGGGTGAACCGGCCGCGGTCGCGGGCCGCCCGCGCGCCGTCCGGCCCGGACACCAGATCCCGCCACCGGGCGGACGGCTGCGGGCAGGTCCGGCCGAGCCACGACCTGACCAGCCGCCCCTCCTCGCCCGCGCGGGCGGCCTCCTCCACGAACGCGTACGCCCGCGGGAAACGCTGCCGCATCACGGCGAGCAGCTTCGGCGCGTCGCCGCTGGTGCCGCCGTACATCGCGGACAGCATGGCGATCTTGGCGGAGTCGCGCTCGCCGCCGAACGCCTGGGCGAGCGCGGCGTACAGGTCGATCTCCCCGGCCGCGCGGGCCAACCCGCCGTCACCGGCCATGGCCGCGAGCACCCGCGGTTCGAGCTGGGCGGCGTCGGCGACCACGAGGGTCCACCCGTCGTCGGCGACCACGACGCGGCGCATCACCTTGGGGATCTGCAGCGCGCCGCCGCCGCTCGTCGCCCACCGGCCCGAAACGACACCGGCCACCACATACTCCGCGCGGAAGCGGTTCCCGCGCACCCACTGGTCGGCCCAGGCCCAGCCGTGGAAGCTGTACAGCCGGGCCAGCTCCTTGTACGCCAGCAGCGGGGCCACTCCGGGGTGGTCGACGGCCGCGAGCACGCGCGACCTGGTCGAGAGGATCTGGATGCCCGCGCCCTTGAACGCCTTGACGATCTGCTGCGGGGAGTCGGGGTTGACGGGATGCCCGAAGGCCGCGGAGACCTCGTCGGCGAGCGCCTGGAGCCTGGACGGGCGCATCCCGTGGACCGGACGCGGGCCGAGCAGCTCGGTGAGCAGCTCGTCGTGCACGTCCTCGCGCCAGGGCATGCCGTCGTGGCCCATCTCGGCCGCGATCAGCGCACCGGCCGACTCCGCCGCCACCAGCAGCCGGAACCGCCCCGGATGGCCGGTGCGCCCGATCCGCGCGAGCTGGTCCTCGTACACCTCGGAGAGCAGGTCGATCTCGGCGACGTCCGGCACGGCCCGCCCGGGGACCTCCGGCTCGAACAGGCTCGCCTGCGCCCCCTCCGCCCCTTCACCCGTCTCGGCCCGGTCCTCCGGCACCGGGAGGCCGCGCAGCCGCGCGTACGCCGCCTCGGCCGATCTGGGCTCGCCGTACCGCCCGTCCGCGCCGAGCAGGAGCGCCTCGGTGAGCGTGACGTCGTGGCAGCGTGAGAGCCGCAGGCCCCGGGCGAGCAGGCCGGGGTAGATCCGCCGGGCGTCCGCCCAGACCCATCGGGGGCGCGCGGCGGCCTCCAGCTCGCGCATCGCCTCCACCAGGTCGCCGACCCGCGACGGGGAACCGCCGAGCGGCCGGATCGTCCCCCCGCCGTCCGGATCCGCCGCGACCACCACCTGCACCCGCCCAGCCTGCCAGGCGCCACCGACATTTCCGCCGCAACCCCCCGCCCGCTACCGGGGAACCGGGGCGAGGGGGATCTCGACCTCGTCCTCCAGCGGGGGCTCGAGCTCCTGGGCGAGGCAGCCGGTCGCCGCGAGGCAGCGGATCCGCAGGACGTCCCCGGTGACCGAGACGTGCAGGAAGCTCTTGAAGAACGGCGGCGTGTCCCAGTCGGACAGCTCGGAGATCCACCGGTGGAAGAACCGGCCCACCGGCAGGTGGAAGGGCATCGGCCAGCCGCCGAGGAGCCGCGCCGCCCACTTCATCCGCGTCGTGATCCGCACCGGCGCCGCCGTGCTGCCGGAACCGCTGACCGAGCCGCTGTCCGAAGCGCTGTCCGAAGCGCCACCGGACACGGCGGGAGCGGGCGGCGTGCCGTCGGGACCGGCGGCGATCGAGCGCGGCGGCACGTTGCCGACCTGCCGCGACATGAGGGCGAGCCCCTCGTCCGGGGTGAGGTACAACCAGCGCATGCGCAGCCGCCTGCTGTACAGCAGGCTGTAGAACGACAACGAGTCGCCGCGCAGCGGATAGCACCTGAAGTCGTCCTCGTGGACGCCGCCCACGTCCACGCGGGGGATGGTGTGGGTGTCGTGCATGAACGCGCCCCCGCCGCCCGAGACGATGTACTGGATCACGCGGTCGCCGACCCGCACCGGGAAGCGCTGGTAGTTGTGGACGTCGCCGCCGATCGCCGCCACGTAGTTGTGCGCCGGGTCGCGGACGATCTCGTCCACGGTCCCCCCGCCCTCGATCCGGCAGGGGTGGTAGTCGTTGCGGACGTAGATCGGCTTGCCGGTGATCAGGATCTTCGGCCGGGGGTCGGCGGAGACGCGGCGCAGCCACTCCCCCTGCTCGCGGTCGATGTCGCCGCGGATCCCGGTGTCGATGCCGACGAGGAGGAGCCGCCCGAGGTCCAGCACCCAGTACGGCGCGGGCATGGTGGCCCGCTGCTCCGGCGCGGAGCGCATCTCGCGGGCGGCGGCCAGCCCGGCCTCGTCGATCTTCGCGGGCTTCTTCCACAGCAGCCCGCGCAGCCCGGACGGGGAGAGCCGGAACCCCTCGCCGCGAGCCGCGAGCGGTGGGGCGTCGCAGAAGACGCGCATGAAGCCGCCGAGCCCGTCGTACCAGTCGTGGTTCCCGGGCACGGCGTAGATCGGCGCCCGATAGTCCTTGTACGGCCGGAAGAACTTGTCGCCGTACTCGTTGCCGGAGCCGGTCGGGTAGATGACGTCGCTGGCGATGACCGCGAACGAGGTGCCCGCGCCGGCCTTCAGCAGGCCGGGTACGACGGCGTACTGAGAGGCGTCGCCCTCCCCCGTGTCGCCGAGCACCAGGAACGCGAAGTCCTCCCCCACATCCTGAAATATCCGGAAATCGGGGGCTGCGCCGCGCTCCCGCTGGGTCTCCACCCAACGGCGGCGCACCTCATTGGAAGGGTCGCCGAACAGCTGGGCGAGGATCTCGTTGCGCGAGCGCCACAGCGTCCCCGGGCGCAGCCAGGTGAAGGTCGCCCGGTTCGGCCTCAGGCTCTGGAAGGCGCCGATCTCCTGGCAGTTCCAGCCGGCCCCCGCCTCCGAGACGCGTGACGACTGCCGTCCGCTCCGGGACGTGCGCGACTCCAGCTCGACATCCGCATCGGCCATGACCCAATCTTTGCCTGATCATGGCCGCCGCCGCCATGAGATCACGATTCCGAGATCAAGATTCCGGGATGAGGACTCCCGGGTTGAGGATCCCGTCCGGGTCGAGCCGCTCCTTGACCCCGCGCAGGACGGCGACGCCCAGCTCCCCGATCTCCGGCGCGTACGCCCCGAGGTGGTCCCGGCCCACGCCGTGGTGGTGCGAGATGGTCCCTCCGGCCGAGCCGATCGCGTCGTTGGCCGCCCGCTTGGCCGCCTCCCACTGGCCGACCGGGTCGTCCGACTGCGCCGTCACCACGGTGAAGTACAGCGAGGCCCCTGTGGCGTACACGTGCGAGACGTGGCACATGACGAGCGGCGAGCCCAGGGAGGCCGTCAGCGCCCGCCGTACGGCCTCGTAGAGGCGCGGGAGGCCGGACCAGAAGCAGGCGGTCTCCAGCGTCTCGACGGTGGCTCCTGCGGCGAGCAGCGAGTCGCGCAGGTAGGGCGCGGAGTACCGGCCGTGCGCCCACTTCTCCCCCGGCTCCGGGCCGAGGGGAACGCCGCCCATCTCCGACAGCGTCGCCCCGGTGCACTCCCGCCGGTACGCCACGTCGCCCGCCGTGCCCTCGTATCCGGCGATCACCAGGCAGCCGGGCTCGGAGGCGAGCGTGCCGAGCTCCTCCGGGCGGGCGAGGCCCACCATGGTCTCGGTCTCGTCGGACAGCCGCAGCACGGTCGGCGCGGGCCCCTCCTGCGCCACCCGGCGCAGCGTGGCCACCCCCGCCGGGAACGTCGCGAACCGCCACCCCTCGTACACCCGCACCTCGGGCAGGGGCCGTACGCGGAGGCGGAGCGAGGTGATCACGCCGAACGCCCCCTCGGAGCCGAGGATCACCTGGCGCAGGTCGGGGCCGGCGGCGGACTTGGGCGCGCGGCCGAGGTCGAGCGTGCCGCGCGGCGTCGCGACCGTGAGGCCGACCACCATGTCGTCGAAGCGGCCGTACCCGGCCGACGCCTGGCCGCTGGAGCGGGCCGCCGCGAAGCCGCCCAGCGTCGCGTACTCGAAGGACTGCGGGAAGTGGCCGAGGGTGAAGCCGTGCTCGGCGAGGAGCCGCTCGGCCCGCGGGGCGCGCAGCCCGGGCTCCAGCTCCGCGACCATGGACTCGGCGTCGAGGGAGACGAGGCGGTCCAGCCGCGCCAGGTCGAGCGCGACGACCCCGGCGAAACCCTCCCGCGCGGCGGCGAGGCCGCCCACGACGGAGGTGCCGCCGCCGAACGGCACCACGGCCACGCGGTGCTCCGCGCACACCCGCAGCACCTCGGCGACCTCGGCGTGCGAGCCGGGCAGCACGACCGCGTCCGGCGCGTCCGAAACATCGCCCGCGCGCATCCGCAGCAGGTCGGGCGTCGACTTGCCGCGCGTGTGCCGGATCCGCGCCTCGTCGTCGAGGCGCACGTGCCCACCGCCGACCGCCGAGGACAACGCGTCCAGCACGGACGCGGGCAGCGCGGGGGCGGGCGGCCGCACCTCGTCGAGCGTCACCGCGGGCGACTCCGGCGCACGGACGCCCAGCAGGTCGGCGAGCAGCCGGCGCACGGGCGCGGGCAGTTCGGAGGCCCTGACGGGGTCTCCCCATCCGGACCAGAGCATGGGCTGCGCGGGGGGCTGCGGTGCTTCCACGACGTCACCTCTGAGGCTAGGTTACTAAAGCGTAATAGATGGGGATTTAGGGGCTGCATGGACTCCTCACTGAACGCCGCACGCCGTGCTCGGGAACTCGCGGAGATCCGCGACGAGGTGGTGGACGTGCTCGTCGTGGGCCTCGGGGCGACGGGCGCGGGAGCTGCCCTCGACGCGGCCTCACGAGGGCTGTCGGTCGCGGCGATCGACGCCCACGACCTGGCCTTCGGCACCTCGCGCTGGAGCTCCAAACTGATCCACGGCGGGCTGCGCTACCTGGCCAAGGGGCAGGTCGGGGTGGCCAGGGAGAGCGCCGTCGAACGCGACGTCCTGCTCCGGCGCACCGCGCCCCACCTGGTGCGCGCCCACCCGTACCTGCTGCCGCTCACCCCGTCGGTCCGGCCGTCGCGGGCCCGCCTCATGATGACCGGGTACCGCCTCGGCGACGGGCTCCGGGCCGCGGCCGGGACCCCGCGCGACCTGCTTCCGGGGCCGTCACGGCTCCCCGCCGACCGGGCGCTCACGCTGGCCCCCGCCCTCAGCCCCGACGGCCTGCGCGGCGCCCTGCTGTCGTGGGACGGCCGGGTGGTGGACGACGCCCGGCTGGTCGTCGCGATCGCCCGCACCGCCGCCGCCCACGGTGCCCGCGTCCTCACCCGGTGCCGCGCGCTGTCGTTGTCCGGCGACGGCGCCCAGGTGCGGGACGAGCTGACCGGCGCCGAGTTCGGCGTCAGGGCCAGGGCGGTGATCAACGCGACCGGGGTGTGGGCCGGCGGCCTGTCCCCCTCGGTACGGCTCCGCCCGTCGCGCGGGACCCATCTCGTGCTGCGCCCCGGCGCCCTCGGCGGTTTCCGGACCGGTCTGCACGTGCCGATCCCGGGCGAGGGCAACCGGTTCGCGCTCGTCCTCCCCCAGACCGACGGACGGATCTACGTGGGCCTCACGGACGAACCGGTGGACGGACCCCTGCCCGACGTCCCGGAGGCGCCGGAGAGCGACGTGGCGTTCCTCCTGGACGTCCTGGGCTCCGCCCTGCGCGAGCCGGTGCGGCGGGAGGAGGTCGCCGGAGCCTTCGCCGGGCTGCGCCCCCTCATCGACGCCGCGCCGGAGGGCCGGGACGGCGCGGGCACGGCCGACCTGTCCCGGCGGCACTCGGTGATCACCTCACGCGACGGGGTCGTGACCGTGGTCGGCGGCAAGCTCACCACGTACCGGCGGATGGCCGAGGACGCGGTGGACGCGGCCTGCCCCACCGCGCCGCGCAGCCGCACCGCCCGGCTGCCGCTCGTCGGGGCGGCGCCGGCACCCGCGGACGGCGCCGGCGCCTCCCCGAACCGCCGGAGCCCGTCCCTCCCC
>NZ_BBYM01000015.1:0-41793 GCF_001570405.1 Microtetraspora niveoalba
CTCGGGCGCGGGGGCCGGGGCGGGCGCCTCGGCGGCGGGAACGGCCGGGGCCGCGGCGGCGCTCTCGTCGATGACGGCGAGCTCGGCGCCGACCTCGACCGTCTCGTCCTCAGCGACGAGGATCTTGGTCAGGTAACCCGCGGACGGAGAGGGGATCTCGGTGTCGACCTTGTCGGTCGACACCTCGAGCAGCGGCTCGTCGGCTTCGACGCGCTCGCCCTCCTTCTTCAGCCAACGGGTCACGGTGCCCTCGGTAACGCTCTCTCCGAGCTGGGGCATGGTTACGGAGACCGGCATGGTTCTCTTCTCTCGCGTTTCCTGTGAGGGCCTTAGTTGTGTACGTGAAGCGGCTTGCCGGCCAGGGCCAGCATCGCCTCGCCGAGGGCCTCGGACTGGGTCGGGTGCGGGTGGATGAGCTGGGCGACGTCGCCGGGCGTGGCCTCCCAGTTGTAGATCAGCTGGGCCTCGGCGACGAGCTCGCCGACGCGGCTGCCCACCATGTGCACGCCCAGGACCCGGCCGTCGCGCTCGGCGACGACCTTGACCTCGCCCTGGGTCTGCAGGATCTTGCTCTTGCCGTTTCCGGCGAGGTTGTAGCTCAGCTCGACCACGTCGTGGCCGCGCTCGCGGGCCACGGCGGTGCTGATGCCCACCGACGCCACCTCGGGCTCGGAGTACGTGATGCGCGGCACACCGTCGTAGTCGATCGGGACCGGGTTCAGCCCGGCGATGTGCTCGGCGACGAGGATGCCCTCGGCGAAGCCGACGTGCGCGAGCTGGAGGGTCGGGATCAGGTCGCCCACCGCGTACACGCCCGGGACGCCGGTCTGGCAGTACTCGTCGACCTTGACGTAGCCGCGGTCGACGGTGACGCCCGCCTCCTCGAAGCCCAGCCCGGCGGAGACCGGGCCGCGGCCCACGGCGACGAGCATCAGCTCGGCGTCGAGGGTCTTGCCGTTCTCCAGGGTGACGACGACACCGGTGTCGGTGGTCTTGACGCTCTCGAACCGGACGCCGAGCTCGTACTTGATGCCGCGGCGGCGGAAGGCGCGCTCGAGCAGCTTGGAGTTGGACTCGTCCTCGAGGGGCAGCAGGTGGGGGAGCGCCTCGACGATCGTGACCTCGGCGCCGAACGACCGCCACACGCTGGCGAACTCGACGCCGATCACGCCGCCGCCCAGGATGACCACCGAGCTGGGCACGCGGTCGAGGACCAGGGCGTGGTCGCTGGAGACGACCTTGTCGCCGTCGATCTCCAGGCCGGGCAGCGACTTGGGCACCGAGCCGGTGGCCAGGACGACGTTGCGGCCCTCGAAGACCTGGTCGCCCACCACGACGCGGCCCGGACCGGCCAGCCGGCCCTCGCCCTCCACGACGGTGATCTTCTTGCTCTTGATGAGCCCGGCGAGCCCCTTGTAGAGCCCGCTGATCACCTTGTCCTTGTACGCATGGACACCGGGGACGTCGATGCCGTCGAGCCGGGCGCGGACGCCGAACGCCTCGCTCTCGCGGGTCTGGTCCGCCAGCTCGGCCGCGTGCAGAAGGGCCTTGGTGGGGATACAGCCGCGGTGCAGGCAGGTGCCGCCGACCTTGTCCTTCTCGATGAGGACGACGTTCAAGCCGAGCTCGGCCGCCCGCAGGGCACAGGCGTATCCGCCGCTGCCGCCGCCTAGGACGACGATGTCATAGGGGCCGCTGCCATCTGCCACAGGAATGCTCCTCGTTGGATTGCCACAGTTGATTGCCACGCCGCCGGATGGACCGACAGCATCTTTTCACTTGTCCGGGTGCTTCGTGGTTCAGTCGGCGCTGCGCCCGGCGGCATAGCGCTCGGCGAGGGCGACGAGCGTGCGGGTGATCGCGCCGGTGCCGCCCTTCGGCGTGTAGCCGTACGGCTCGGCCTTGTTGAACGCGGGGCCGGCCATGTCGATGTGCGCCCAGCGGACGCCGTCCGGGACGAACTCGCGCAGGAAGATGCCGGCCGCGAGCATCGAGCCCCACCGGTCGGGGTTGAGGTTGGCGATGTCGGCGACGGGCGAGTCGAGGCCCTTGCGCAGCTCCTCGGGGAGGGGCATGCCCCAGGCGGCCTCGCCCTGGGCGACGGCCGTCTCGACGACCTCCGCGCGGATCGCGTCGTCGTTGGCCATGACGCCGCTGGTCCGCCAGCCGAGCGCGACGATCTGCGCGCCGGTGAGGGTGGCGACGTCCACGATCAGGTCGGGACCGTCCTGCGCGGCGCGCGCGATGCCGTCGACCAGCACCAGCCGGCCCTCGGCGTCGGTGTTGAGCACCTCGACGGTCTTGCCGCTGAAGGTGTGCAGCACGTCGGAGGGGCGCATGGCCGCGCCGGACGGCATGTTCTCGGCGAGGCACAGGTAGCCGACGGCGTTGACCGGGAGGCCGAGCCTGGCGACGGCGAGCAGCGCGCCCAGGACGGCGCCCGCGCCGCCCATGTCGGACTTCATCCAGTCCATCGAGTTGGCGGGCTTGAGCGAGAGGCCACCGGAGTCGAAGGTGATGCCCTTGCCCACGAAGGCGACGGTGCGCGTGGCGTCGGGGTGGGTGTGGGCGAGCCGTACCAGCCGGGGCGGGTTGACCGAGCCCTGGCCGACGCCGCTGATGCCGCCGTATCCGCCCTCCTTGAGCGCGGTCTCGTCGAGCACCTCGACGGACAGGCCCGCCTTGGTCGCGACGTCCTCGGCGATGTCGGCGAACTTCGCCGGCCACAGGTCCGACGGCGGCATGTTGACCAGGTCGCGCACGAGCGCGACGGCCTCGGCGAGGGTGGAGGCGCGCTCGACGGCGGCCTCCGCGCCCTCGGCCCGGGAGAGAACGGAGATCTCTCCGACGGGGTCCTTGCGCTCGCCCGTGCGGTAGCGGGTGAAGTCGTACGCGCCGAGCAGCGCGCCCAGCGCGACCGCCTCGGTCTGCTCCGCGGTCGAGGCGGGCAGGGCCAGGACGGCCGAGGCCGTGCCGGCGAGGGCGCGGGCGGCGGCGCCGGCGGCGCGGCGGAGCGCTTCGGGGTCGTAGCCGTCTTCGGGGCGGTCCCCGAGGCCGACGGCGAGCACGAGCGGCGCGGGAACGGCGCCGAGGCTGGGGATCTTGGCGATCTCCTCGGCTTTCCCGCTGAATCCGATCGCGTTCAGGGCCGTGGCGAGAATACCTCCCAGGGCTTTGTCGAGGTCGTCGGCGCCTCGGGCGACCTGTAGGCCGTCGGGCGAGGCGTGGATGCCGACTACGAGAGCACCGGTCTCGATGGAGACCGTGTCAGATGCGATAACGCGCACTGTGGTCACGTGAGCCGATGCTAGCTCTGCTTCGGGCGTACGCATAAACGAGGGTTCGTCCTACGAATCGCCCCGGCGAATGGTGCTGTTGGATTTAGCACCATCCCGTTTGTGGTGCTAATGTCACTAGCATCATGTTGTTGAAGCTCGATCTCAACGATCCGCGGCCCCTGCACGAGCAGGTCGCCGACGCCATCCGCCGGGCGATCGTCCAGGGCGACGTGGCGCCCGGAGACCGGCTGCCGCCCGCCCGCGATCTCGCCGACGCGCTGGGCGTCAACGCCAACACGGTCCTGCGGTCGCTGCGCGACCTGAGGGACGAGGGCCTGCTGGAGTTCCGCCGCGGCCGGGGCGTCTCGGTCCTGCGCCGGCCCGACCCCCGGGAGGCGCTGAGGTCCATGGCGCGCGACCTGCTCGACGAGGCCGTCCGGTACGGCTACCGCCCCCACGACGTCATCGAACTGATCAAGGAACTGTCATGAACGACACGTCAGCCCGGGACGCCGCCTTCCGCGTGCGTTTCCTCCTGGCGACCGGAGCCTGGGCCGTCATCGTCGCCGCCGCGCTCGTCGCCGTGCCGCTCGCGTTCAAGGAGCGGCTGCCCGACCCGCTGGCCACGCACTGGGGCCCGTCCGGAGGGCCCGACGGCTCGATGCCGTTCGCCGCGCTCGTCATCGTCGCCCTGGTGTGGGCGCTCGTCGCGGGTGCCGGCCTGGCCGTGGCGGCCCGCGGAGAACTCGCGGTGCGGCGGCACGCGCGCCGCTGGTCCACCGCCGCGCTCGCCTGGAGCGGCGTCTTCCTGCTCGGCCTGCAGTCCCTCACCGTCGCCGCCAACCTCGACCGGCCGCGCTGGGAGGACGCGGCGTCGCCCGGCTGGGAGACGATCATCGTGATCGCCGCGGCGTTCGCGGCCGGCGCGCTCGGCTGGCTGGCGGGGCGGCCGGGGCCCGACCGGCGGCCGGTCTCCGCCGAACCCGCCGCGGAGGCCCTCGTGCTCGACCCGGGCGAGCGGTCCGTGTGGGTCTCCACCGTGTCCTCGCCCGTGGCCGCGGGCCTCGCCCTCGCCTTCCTCGCCGCCGCCGTGTCGCTCGCCGCGTGCGCCCTCATCGGCCTCGCCGCCGAGCTGTGGATCGGGGTGGGCGTGTTCGCCCTCGTCGGGCTGCTCGGCCTCTGCCTGTCCTCCGTCAGGGTGAAGGTGGGCCCGGAAGGCCTCGCGGTGTCGTACGGCCCGCTGCGGTGGCCGTCCAGGTCCGTGCCGCTCGCCGGGATCGACCGCGCATGGACGGAGCGGCGGCACCCGTCCGACGTGGGCGGCTGGGGCTATCGTGGGCGTCCCGGCCAGAGCACGATCATGATCCGGGGCGGCGAGTGCCTCGTCGTCCGCTACGCCTCCGGCGGCGAGCTCGGCATCAGCGTCGACGACGCCGCGCGCGGCGCCGCCCTGCTCAACGCCCTCGTCGCCGTCGAGAACTGAGGAACCGAGGAACCCCGATGCGCCGTTTCAACGATCTCGCCGTCTTCCTCGCCGTCGCCTTCGGCGGCGCCTGGCTGGTGGCGCTCCCCGTGTGGCTGGGCGGCTCCGGCCAGGCCTCGCCGCTGCTGAGACCCGTCGCCGCGGGCATGATGTTCACCCCGACGCTCGGCGTGCTCGCCGTCTGGATCTTCTGCCATCGCGGGACGCCGTTCCGTGAGTGGGCCCGCCGTACCGGTCTGACATGGGGGCCGGCGCGCGGGAGGACGCTCGGGCTGGTCGCCGCGACCTGGCTGGGCGTGCCGCTGATCGTGATCGCCGCGCTCGCCGTGAGCGCGCTGACGGGGGTGGTCCGCCTCGACATCGACGGGCTCAGCCTCTTCCGGCAGCAACTGGTGGCCGCGGGCGGCGTCCCGGTGGACCCGCACACGCTGGTCGTCGTCCAGCTCGTCATGGCGGTCGTCGTCGCGCCGCTGCTGAACGCGATCCCGTCACTGGGCGAGGAGTGGGGCTGGCGCGGGTACCTCCTGCCGCGGCTCCTCGGCGGCTCCGCCCTCGACGCCGCGCCCCGGCCCGCCCGGCAGGTGTGGCGCGCCATGCTCGTCTCCGGCGTGATCTGGGGGGTCTGGCACGCGCCGCTGACCCTGCTCGGGTACAACTACCCGGATCTCGGCCCGTGGGCCGCGCCGATGTTCGTCGGCGTCTGCGTCCTGCTGGGCGCGATCCTCGGCTGGCTTCGCCTGCGCACCGGCAGCGTGTGGCCCGCCGTGGTGGGGCACGGCGCGTTCAACGCCTCGGCCGGGCTGATGCTGCTCCTCGGCGACGCCGCGGCCCCGCCGGACCTGGCGCTCGCGGGCGTCACCGGCCTCGTCGGCTGGGCCGTCCTCGCCGTCGTCGTGGTCCTGCTCGGCTCGCCGTACCGTGGACGGGTCGCCGTCGGCGCCCCGACGCGGGCCGAGGGCTGAGCGGGCCGCCGGACGGCCGGCGGCGTTCCCGGCCGGTGAGCTCGGCACGCGGGGGTCGTCGAGCCGGTGCGGCGGGCACCCCTTGCGGGGAGGCTGTCAAAGGAAGAGGGCGCAGAACAGGAGCGTCGCGGTCGTGGCGCACTCGACCAGCGCGCCGAGGACGTCCCCCGTGATCCCGCCGAGTCTGCGTACCGCCCGCCGCCGCAGCAGCGCCGCGGCGGCGATCCCGGCCGGCACCGCCAGCGGGAACACCAGTGGAGGCCACAAGGTCGACGGCCGCGAAGTTTCCGCCGTATCGACGACCTGTACGGCGAAGGCATCCGTGATCGGGGGATACAGGTCGTCGCCGTCGTACGAGTACGCGTACGAGCTCCCGGACGAGGGCTCCGGCGGATCGGCGCTCGCCCCGGTGACGCCGGTTCGGGACGCGGCGGCGAGGTGCGGCTGGAGCGCCGTGCCGAGCGGGGGCAGGAGGACGGCCGAGCCGATGAGGACGGCCGCCGTCGCGGCCAGGGCGGGGCCGCGCCGTACGGTGCCCGCGACGAAGGCGCCCAGGCCGCCGGGGCGGGCGGCGGGGACGCCGTCGCGGCACGCCCAGGTGATCGCGAGCCGCCCGGCGACGCAGGCGGCGATCAGCGCGGGCGGTCCGTATCCCTCCAACCGGGCCAGCGCGGTCACCTGGACGAGCAGCGTGAACACGAGCGTGACCACGCCGAACGGCCCGATGTCGGAGCGCTTCATGATGTCGAGCGCCTGGCCCGCGGGTTTGCCGCTGCCGAGGCCGTCGGCCAGGTCGGCGAGCCCGTCGAGATGCAGGCACCGGGTGAGCCAGGCGAGCGTCCCGACCGCGAGCACCGAGGCGAGCAGCCCGGAGCCGGTCAGCCAGGTCGCGACGGCGTACACGGCGGCGGCGGCCACCCCGAGCAGCAGCCCGGCCGCCGGCGCGAGGGTCATGCCGCGCCCGGCGATCCGGCGGTTCACCTCGATCGCGCGTACGGGGAAGACGGTCAGCGTCCCCAGCGCGAACCGCCACGCCTCCGTCGTCGAGGCGGTCTCTCGCTCTGGCGTTCCGGGCACAACCCGTGATCGTAGCCGTGTGCCCCGAGCCGGGAATGTCCGGTGGGGGCGGCGGTCAGATCGGGAGGGGGAGGACGCGTCCGGCCACGACGAGGGCGACGTCCTCGGACTCGCGGGCGAGGCGCTGGTTCAGCCGGCCGAGCGCGTCACGGAAGAGACGGCCGCTCGCGGTGGCCGGGATGACGCCGAACCCCACCTCGTCGCTCACGGCCACCACCCGGGCCTCGGTCCGCCGCCACGCCTCGACCAGCTCGTCGCATCGCAGTGCGACCCGGTCGAGCGGTACCTCCGCGTCGTCCCGTTCATGCGCGGAGTCGTCCTCGTACCCAGGCCAGGCTCCGCACTCGTCGAAGACGGCGGCGATCCAGGTGCCGAGCCCGTCGATGAGCAGGGTTCCGGAGGAGACGCGGAGCAGTCCGGCGAGATCGGTCGTCTCCACCGTCTCCCAGTGCGCGGGCCTGCGGTCGCGATGCGCCTTCACCCGGGCGAGCCAGGACGGGTCGTCGCCGGAGGGGCCGGTGGCGACATAGGTAACGCGCGGTTCCGCCGCGAGGCGCAACTCGGCCTCCTCCGACTTGCCGGAGCGGGCGCCGCCGAGCAGCAGTGTCCGCCGTGGCGCGGATCGGCCGGAAGAGGGCAGGTCCCGCGTTTCCAGCGCGGTGCCGTCGGGCACGGCCTCCATCCCCCAGAACGTGAGGCGGCGGGCCAGCTCCGCCTCGGACGGGACGCGATGGTCGAGGCCGACGGCGACGACGCGGGTTCGCGGCGTCGCCAGACCCCTCCGGCGCAGGTCGCCGAGCCGCTCGGGCCGGTCGAGCGGGTCGAGGAGCACCACGTCGTACGGCGTGGGGCTGTGCGAGGCGGGGGCGCGGTCGCCGGTGTGCGGTCCTGAGGCGTCCGCGGGCGGCCGGATGCCCGCGTGGAGCAGCCGCCCTCCGTCCGGGCCGGTCACCGCGAGACCGTCCGGAGTGTGCTCCATGACGTGGCCGTCCGGCCCCGGCCGGAGACCTGTGCGGGAGGGGGTGTGGGGCGGACCGGGGGAGAGGCGTATCACGTCGTCGACGACGACCGACAGGGGGCGGCGGGGCCGGGCGCTCGTCCGTCCGCAGGAGGCGCAGCGGCAACCGGGGGAGGGCCATCCCTCGGGGCCGGCCGTTCCCTCCAGGAAGATCCTCATTTCGTCCCCTCTGTGCCGCGAGGGCCGCCCGGTGCCGGGCCCTCCTGAGGCCGTCGCTCGCTCCTCCCGGTCCTGTACGCCGGGTCCGCGCGACGCCATCTTCCCGTGCCGCCCGCCCCCCGTGAGATGCCGGGGCGTCGGAAGGTCGTTTCATGGCCGCCTCTCATGGATGTCGCCGGGCGTACTGGAAAGATCGCCGTCCTGAGCGGTTGTATGGTCGGCGGGACCTGCTCGGAGGCCGTGAACCACCGGATCGCGGCCGGGGCGGGCGTCGGCCGCACCCGGGAAAAGGAGCGTGAGTGATGACGTGGCGGTGGCGTTACGAGGACGCGAACGGTGGCGAGGTGACCGGCCGGGAACTGCCGAGGGAGATCTTCAGCAGCCAGGCCGACGCGGAGTCCTGGCTCGGGGAGAACTGGCGCGAGTTGCTGGACTCCGGTGTGGAGCAGGTGTCCCTGCTCGACGACGACCGCGTCGAGTACGGCGCGATGTCGCTGCGCTCGGAGTGATGAACGGCGCGGCGCTGTGATTAGCCGCGCGGCATTGTGACGAACCGTGCGGTGGTGTGGTGAACGGCGCGGCGGTGTCATGAAGCCGCGCTGCGGGGTGTGGGGGGGGACGGGCGGATCGTCCGGTGCGCTTCGGACGATGACGGCACCGGCCGCCCGTCGCCGGGGCCCGCGTCCCCCCCCCCGCCCGGTGTGGCACGCCGGGTTCGGTGGGGCGGCCGGGAGCGGGTCCCGGTGCGATGATCAGTGCGGCGCCCGGTGCGGTACGCCGGGTTCGCCGGGCCGCGTCGACGTCGCCCCCGCCCTGTGGCGGGATCTCGCGGGGATCCCGTCCTTGTAACGGATCGCGAGATAACGTCTCTATTGACGGAACCTTCTGTGCCGGTCTAGCGTGGCGGAAAGACGACCACCGCAGGAGAGCGCCATGATCCACGCAGCCGTACCCGGCTTCGCGGCGATCCTGTCCGGCTGGGAGGAACCGATGCGCGTCAGCCCGCCGCGGAAGGGCATGCGCCCGGGCACCGCCGCGGGAGATCCGCAGACCCCTTTCTGATCCCGCCATCGGAGGCGAGCGGCGCCGCACGAGCGGTCCCGCGGCGTCGTCCGCCGTCCTCGCCCGCCCGGACCTTCGCGTCCCGGCTGTAATGCCGACCGCGATCCCGGCAGTAATCCCGGCTGTAACGGCCCTTCCGAGCTGTCACCGCCTTCTGAGACGACCCCCGAGCACTCGGAGTGCATCACCATGACCACAGAAGTCTCCCTGTCCCCGATCAGCGGCCCCTCAGCGTGGCGCGGCGACGAGCTGGCCGGCTCCACCGAATGGATCTACGTCCTCGGCGACGCCGAGCGCGAGGAGCTGGAGGAGGTCGGCCGCAGGTTCGTCGCCGACGACCCCGACCTGCGCACCGTGGTCGCCGACGACTACCCGCTCTCCGCCGCCCGCGGCCTGATCGACGAGTGCGCCCGCCAGATGGACGCCGGGCGCGGCTTCGTGCTCGTCCGCGGCCTGCGCACCGACGAGTACGGCGACACGCTGGCCGGGGCGATCTTCTTCGTGATGGGCCTGCACCTCGGCACGCCGATGGAGCAGAACCAGCTCGGCGACGTGCTCGACCACGTCATCGCCACGTCCAACAAGACGCTGGACGACCCGGGGGCGCTGCCGTCGCGGGTGCGCGACCGGCTGCCGTTCCACTCCGACAGCTCCGACGTCGTGGCCCTGATGTGCCTGCGCGCGTCGAAGGAGGGCGGCGCCAGCAGCCTGGTGAGCGGCACGGCGATCTACAACGAGATCCTGCGCCGGCGGCCCGAACTCGCCCCGCTGCTGTTCGAGCCCTGGCACTGGGACTGGCGCGGCCAGGACCCGGACGCGCCCGCCGACACCTACGTGTCGCCGATCTGCAGCTACGTGGACGGCATCTTCAGCACGTACGCGGGCAGCTCGATGATCTTCTCGGCGCAGAAGTACGACGGCGTGCCCCCGCTGACCGAGGCCCAGGTCGAGCTGCTGCACCTCTACGACGAGATCACCCAGGAGCCGGGGCTCGCGCTCGACATGGACTTCCAGCCGGGCGACGTGCAGTGGCTGCTGAACTACGCCGCCCTGCACTCGCGCACCGGGTACGTGGACTGGCCGGAGCCCGAGCGCCGCCGCCACCTGCTCCGCCTGTGGCTCAAGCGCGACGTGGGCCGCCCGCTCGTGGACGGCTTCGGCAAGAACGTCGTCAAGGAGCGCGGCGCCGAGGAGAAGAAGCCGATCGAGGGCGGGGCCTTCCGCATCGCCGAGGCCGTGGTCCCCAACCAGGACTGGGGCAACTGACGGCCTGACGCCGGAACGGGAGATGCCCTGGGGAACCGGTTCCCCAGGGCATCTCCCGTATGTGCCGCCGTCCGCCGCCGATCCGCTCACTTTCCGTGGGCGTCCGTCCCGCACAGGGGGCTCCGCCGGAGGTGGTGTGCGGAGGTCGCGGCGCGGTCAGGACCCGGACGGGTCCGCGAGCTGGCGGTTGACCTCGCCGCTGTCCCAGTAGTCCGTACGGTGGGTGATCAGGCCGTGCGCGCCGACCCGGAAGCGGAACACGCCGCGCACCTCGACCGGCCTGCCGCCGGCCGAGACCAGCCGGAACGACATCCGGTACGCGAGCGCCGCCCGGCCGTCCTCCACGATCAGGTCCTCGATCGTGTAGCGGAGGTCGGCGAAGTCGGCCAGGAAACCGGTGAGGTTGGCGCGGTAGCCGTCCCGGCCGGTGACGCTCCGGCCGAGCGCGGAGGTGTGCTCGTTGACGAAGTCCGGGCTCACGCAGGCCGCGATCGCGTCGGCGTCGTGCGCGTTGAGCGCGTCGACGTACCTCGTGACCGCGGCCCGGGTGAGCTCGGAGCTCAGGAGGGGTTCGCCCACAGCTTGCGCACCGTGTCGAACACCTGCTGGTTGTGCGAGATCTCGATGACGTTGCCGTCGGGGTCCTTCAGGGCGCAGATATAGCCGACCGGGTCGGGCATGTCCCGGGGCTCCCAGTGCAGGCAGCCCAGCTCGCGCGCCCGCTCGGCGACGGCGTCCACGTCGCCGCGCTCGGGCACCTCGATGCCGATGTGCGCGAACGGCGTGAGCAGGCCGAGCTGCCCGCCCTTGTCCTTGTTGAACGAGACGAGCACCAGCACCATCGGCGTCTCGACCTGCTTGTCGTTGGACAACCACGCGCTCTCGCCGTCGGCGTCCCGGAAGCGCTCCACGACCACCAGCGGCGTCAGCGACGTGTAGAAGTCGATGGCCTTGTCGAGGTCCCCGGTGGGCAGCGCGACGTGCGTCCAGCGCGCCTGGGTCAGACCGCTCATGTTTCTCCTCTTTCGTGTGATCAACAAAGGGATGGAAGGTGTGGCCTCGGGGGCTATGTGGAGCCCCGTTCGAAGGGCTGCCCGAGCGCCTTCGGTTCTCGGTTCCCGGTCGCGAAGACCAGCATCGCGAGCAGCGCGAGCAGGTACGGCGCGACCACCAGGAGCTGCGAGTTCAGCGTCAGGCCCAGCGCGGGCAGCGCGAGGCGCATGGCGTCGGCGAGCCCGAACAGCGCGCAGCCGAGCAGGGTGCGGCCCAGCCGCCACGCGCCGAAGATCACCGCGGCGATGACGATGTAGCCGCGCCCGGCCGTCATGTTCTGGTTGAACGATCCGACCTCGCCGACGGCCAGGTAGGCGCCGCCCAGGCCGGCGAGCGCGCCGCACCACAGCAGCGCCTGGCGGCGGCGCAGGTTGACGCGGATGCCGGTGACGTCCGCCGCCTGCGGCTGCTCGCCGACGGCCCGCAGTTCGAGCCCCCACCTGCTGCGCTCCACCAGCCACCAGGTCAGCGGGATGACGAGGATCAGCAGGTAGACCGGCCACCGTTCGACGAACAGCGGATGGCCGATCAGGGGGATGTCCCGCAGCCAGGGGACGCTCACCTGCGCCACCTGGTGGGAGTCGAAGGAGCTGATCGTGATCAGGTAGCTGGTCAGGCCCAGCATGAGGGCGTTGAGCACCAGGCCGACCACGAACGTGTTGATCTCCAGGCGATGGGCCAGGTTGCCGTGCACGAACCCGATCACCAGCCCGATCAGCACGCCCGCCACGAGGCCGGCGGTCGCGCTGCCGGTGGCCGAGGCGGTGGCGACCGAGCCGAACGCCGCGCCCAGCATCATGGCCTCGAGGGAGATGTTCATCGTCCCGGCCCGTTCGGCGAGGTACTCGCCGCAGGCGGCGAGGGCCAGCGGCACGGCGAGCCTGATCCCGCTGGACAGGATCGTCGAGATGTCGTCGGCGGCGCTCACGCGATGGCCTCCTCTGCGACGGGCGCGGCCTCCTGGCGGGGTCCCGCCGTACGGCCTCCGGAACGGCGCCGCCTGGCCAGGGCGACGACCACGGGCGGCGCGACGAAGGCGAGCACCAGCAGCGCCTTGACCACGTCCACCAGGAACGACGGCACCCCGGTAGCGGCCAGGAAGCCGCCGCCGGAGCGCAGCACGCCGAACAGCAGCGCCACCGGAACGGCGGCCAGCGGCCGGTTCCGCGCGACGAGGGCGACCAGCAGGCCGTCCCAGCCGATGTTCATCGCCATGCCCGGCTGCAGCCGGTTCACGCCGACCGGGCTGGCCAGCAGCACCGCCCCGGCCAGACCGGCCAGCGCGCCGGAGATCGCCAGGGCGGCCCCGCCCAGCGCGTTGACGCGTACGCCGGCGTGCTTGGCGGCGAGGGGGTTGCGGCCGAGCATCGTCAGCCTGAACCCCCAGGGGGTGCGCGTGATCGCCACCGCGACGAGCACGGCGGCGCCCACCGCGAGGATCAGGCCGCCGTTGACCTGCAGGCCGGGATACTCGCCGAACGAGCCGAGCAGCCCGGAGGGGGGCATCGGGTTCGACTGCGGGGAGACCGGCGCGTTGCCGACCCGCGACTCCTGCAGCAGCCACGGCATGTTCACCGCGTACGCGACGACCTGCTGGGCGACGAAGGTCATCAGCATGGTGCTGACCACGACGTTGACCCCGCGCAGCCGGTGCATCAGCGAGCTGAGACCGGCCCACGCGCCCGCCGCCAGCGCGGCGGCCAGCAGCATGAGCACGAGCAGCGCGGGACCGGTGATCGCCAGGCGCAGGCCGACCCAGGCGGCGGCGAGCGCGCCGATGAGCACCTGGCCTTCCTGGCCGATGTTGAACAGGCCGGAGCGGGCGCTGACGCACGCGCCGACCGCGACGAGCAGCAGCGGCGCCGTGTAGAGCAGCGTCGAGGTCCACGCCGTCCAGTCGGCCATGCTGCCCTGGTACAGGGCCTGGACCGACGCCGACGGCGAGCCCCCGGTGACCGCGATGAGGGCGGACGACAGGGCGAGCGCCGCCAGCACGGCGACCGCGGTCGCCGCCGGGGTCTGCCAGCCGTACGTGCGGGGGGCCAGCAGGCCGAGCAGGCGGCGGCCGGTCCCCGACGGGGCGCCGGGCGAGGTGGCGGTCACGCGGCCACCCCTCCCACCAGCATGCCGAGCCGCTCGGCGGTGGCCTCGGCGGTGGGCAGGACGCCGGTGATCCGGCCCGAGGAGATGACCGCGATCCGGGACGCCAGAGCCATGACCTCCTCCAGTTCCGTGGATATCAGCAACACCGCGACGCCTCCCGACGCCGCCTCGCGCAGCCGCCGGTACATGTCCTCGATGGCGCCGACGTCGAGCCCGTGGGTGGGCTGCGCGGCGACGAGCACGCACGGCCCGGCCGACAACTCGCGGGCGAGGACGACCCGCTGCTGGTTGCCCCCGGACAGGCTGCGCACCGGGGCGTCCAGGGACGGGGCGACGATGTTGAACTCGGCGGCCAGGCGCCGGGCGACGGCGTGCATCTTCCTGCGGCTGACGAAGCCGCGCCCGCTGACGTCGCCGACGGACTTCATCACCAGGTTCTCGGCGACGCTCATGTCGAGCACGACGCCGGAGCTGTGCCGGTCCTCGGGGATGATGCCGAGCCCGGCCCGGTGCAGCGCCCCCGGGCGCTCCAGCTCGACGGGACGCCCCGCCAGCTCGACCGTGCCGGAGGCAGGGAGGAGGAGGCCGGAGAGCAGGTCGCCGAGGGTGGACTGGCCGTTGCCCTCGACGCCGTACAGGCCGACGATCTCGCCGGGGGCGACGTCCAGGCTGAGGTCGGACAGGACGGTCACGCCGTCGGTCGTCACGGTCAGCCCGCTCAGCCGCAGGGCCGGCACGATCTCGGTCGCGGCGCCGCCGGACGGGACGCCGGGTGCCGCGGCTACGGCCGGGGGCGCGGGTGCGGCCGCCGGCTCGGCGGGAGGCTCGGCGGGAGGTTCGGTCGGGGGCGTGTCCTCCGAGGGCGGGGTTCCGGGGGACGCGGTCTCCGCGGGAGCGGTTCCGGCCGGGGGCGCGCCGTCCACGGGCAACATCCCGAGCGCGGCCCCCTCGGCGCGCAGCGACACGTCCCGGCCGACCATCCAGCGGGCCAGCTCGGGCGGCGTGGTGTCGCGGGTCGCGCTGTGGAAGACCACCCTCCCCTTGCGCAGCACGGTCACCCGGTCGGTGGCCGCGGTGATCTCCGCCAGCTTGTGGCTGATCAGGATCACCGCGCGGTTCTCGGCGCGTACGACGTGGCGCAGGACGGTGAACAGCTCCGCGGACTCGGCCTGGGTGAGCACCGAGGTCGGCTCGTCGAGGATGAGCACCGACGGGTCCCGGCGCAGGCACTTGATCAGCTCGACCCGCTGCCGCTCCCCGGCGGAGAGCCGGTCCACGCGGGCCGCCGGGTCGATCGGCAGGCCGTACCGGCGGGACACCTCCTCCACCTGTCGGCACGCCGCCGCGCGGTCGATCCGCCCGGTGTCGCCGAGGATCACGTTCTCCCAGACGGTCAGCGCGTCGATCAGGCTGAAGTGCTGGTGCACCATGCCGATGCCCAGCGCCACGGCGGCCTGCGGGTTGTGCACGTCCACGGGCGTGTCTCCACGCATGATCGTCCCGGAGTCGCGCTGGACCAGCCCGAGGAGGATCTTCATCAGCGTCGACTTGCCCGCGCCGTTCTCTCCGAGCAGCCCGTGGATCTCGCCGTGCTCGACGTCGAGATCCACGTCGTCGGAGGCGACGACCGGGCCGTAGCGCTTGCTGATGCCCCGCAGCCGCAGAGCGGGTGTCGATGGCGGGGTCAGCTCCCTCGCCCGCTCGTCAACGGTCCTCATGTCAGGATCCGAGCCTCTTGACCTCGGCCGCCGGGTCGAACTTCTTGGCGCCGACGTCCGCCATGAACGCGTCGAGCTTCTTGGTGATCTCCGGCTTGTCGCCGCACAGCTTCACCGTGGGGTAGGGGTCGACGCCGAGCTGCCAGACCTTCTTGACGCCCATCTCCAGCTTGCCGGCGGCGAAGCCCTCCAGCGCCGAGGCGAAGTAGTCGCCGGGGCTGAACATCACCGACACGTCGAACTTCGGCTTGGTGGAGGCGCACTGGTCGGTGCCGGGCGTGAGGGTGTACACGTCCGCGGAGTTGGCCAGCTCGGTGGCGGCGTTCGTGGCGCCCCCGAGGTACGGGTACACCACCTTGACGCCCTGGCTGATCTGCGCCTGCATCGCCTCCTTGGCCTTGGCCGAGTCGTTCAGGTCGCCGGTGAAGGTGGTCACCACGGTCGCGTCGGGGATCACGAGGCGGATGCCCGCCCGGTACGCCCGGACGGCGGACTGGGTGAAGTCCACCTCGGGGCCGGTGATGAACCCGGCCTTCTTGTCGCCGCGCTCCTGCAGCAGCAGACCGGCGGCGTACCCGGCGGCCAGCAGGCTCTGGTTGGCGTCGTCCACCGAGAGCATGATCTTGGGCGTCTGCGGGATGTTGTCGGAGGACGGCACGTACCAGGCGGTCTTGCCGCAGACCGGCTCCTCGGAGGCGGGGATCGCGTCCCTCAGCTCCGAGGCGCCCAGCGCGATCATGTCCACCTTCTGCTGGCAGAGCGCCCGCGCGGCGTTGAGCGCGTCGCTGGTGTTGACGTTGCCGCGCTTGATCAGGGTCCAGCCCTGGGAGGTGGCGAACTTCTCCGCCGTGTCCACGAAGCTCTGGTAGTAGCCGCCGTCGTTGATGTCTCCGGGGCTGAGCACCCCGATGACGACCTTGCCGTCGCCGTTGACGTCCGGCTGGCCGGCCTGCGCGCCGCCGCCCGCCGTACTGTCTCCGGCCGCGGCCGGAGCCTTGACCGCGGTCGCGTCGTTGCTCGCGCAGCCGGCCAGGGCGATCGCGCCGAAGCAGGCGATCATCGCACCGGCGGCCTTGCCCGCTCGGTAGTTTCCGGCCATAACGATCCTCTCGATCTTCTGGGGGCTCGATCTTCTGGAGTTCGCTGAAGGGGTTGTCGGGGTCGTGGGTTCCGGGCAGTGACCTGCGGGGAGTCCAGGGGGATTCGGAGTGGTCGGGGGTGGGGGTTCGGGGTTCCGGGGGGAGGGTCAGGACGGTCTTCGGCCGTACGCGTCGGCCGGGACCACAGGCCAGCGGCTCGGTACGTCGAGACCCGCACGGCGCAGCAGCGCGGCCGACCGCTCGGCGGCCTCCCGGCGCAGCGCGTCCGTGTCGATCGTGGTGAGCCGGCCGTCGCGGACGACGACCCTGCCGTCCACCAGCACGTCGCGGACCGTGTGGGTCGGAGCGCCCCACACCAGGTGCGTGGCCAGGTCGCCCCTGGGCGTCCACGACAGGTCTCGGGTGTCCATCACCACCAGGTCGGCGGCCTTGCCCACCTCGATCGAGCCGACGAGGCTCCCGAGGCCGGCCGCCCGCGCGCCGTCGATCGTCGCCAGCGCGAAGGCCTGGTCGGCGCGCAGGACGGGCGTCTCGTCCCGGTCGCGCTCCAGCGCGGCGAGCAGCCGCGCCGCGCCGAGCACGTCGGGCACGTCGCCCGCGTTGTGCGAGTCGCAGCCGAGGGCGAGCCTGCCGCCCCGCCGGGCCAGCTCGGCGTGCCGCCCGGCCCGGCCGTACCCCTGGCCGAGCCGCAGGTACGCCCCCGGACACGAGGCCACGGCCGTGCCCGTCTCGACGACGGCGTCGAGCTCCGCGTCGTCCAGCCAGACGGCGTGGCCGAGCAGCAGCCGGGGGCCGAGCACGCCGAGCCGCCGGAAGTGCAGCACGGGCGAGGTGCCCGCCCGCTCCGCGTACGCCCGGGTGTCGGCGGCGCTGGGGGAGACGTGCCAGGTGAGGCCCACGTCGAGCCGCTCGGCCAGCTCGGCGGCGCCGGTGAACAGCTCGTCGCTCGCCATGTCGTGCCCGACGAGCGTGACCCAGCTGGTGACGGGGCCGCCGGCCGGCAGCGCGCGTACGGTCTCCTCCTGCAGGGCGAGGGTCTCGGCGGCGGGCAGCGCGTGGGCGGCGCCCGGCACGTCCCACCCCCACCGGCCGACCCTCGCACGGACGCCGGCCGAGGCGAGGCCGGCCGCGACCCGCAGCGGGTGGGCGACGGTGCCCGGGTCGAGCAGCGTGGTGACGCCGCGCAGCAGCGACTCGGCGGCCGTGAGCGCGGCCGACAGCTCGTCGTCGTCGCCGGTGACCTGATCGTGGAGCGGGACGATCCACCCGAAGATCGCCTCCTGGGAGGAGATGTCGTCCGGGATCGTGCTGCGTACCAGGGGGTCGGCGGTGGTGTGCTGGTGCGCGTTGACCATCCCGGGGATGACCACGCACTCCCGGGCGTCCAGCTCGGGGCTGCCGGGGAAGCGGGCCCGCAGCTCGGCGGGCGCGCCGATCGCGGCGATCCGGCCGCCGGTCACGGCGACGGCCGCGCCGGCGACCACCTCGCGTCCCGGGGCCATCGTCACCACGTCGCCGCCGACGACGAGCAGGTCGGCGGGCGCCGCGGGCGGGCCGGCGGGCGGCGTCACGGCCGCACCAGGACCCGGCCGACGAGCGCCCGGGAGTCGTCGAGGCCGAAGCCGCCGCGCAGGTCCTCCAGCCCGCATTCGGCGGCGACGACGGTGCGCAGCCCGCCGGAGAAGTACGACTCCAGCATCAGGGGGAAGTCGTCCGCCGCGTACGCGCCCGCGCCGAGCAGCCGCAGGCCGCGGTGGTAGACGTTCGCCAGCGAGAACGACACCTCGTCCCCGGTGGTGTTGCCGAACATCACCATGCGTCCCCCGACGCGCAGGCAGTCGAGCGAGCTGCGCCAGGTGGCGGCGCCGACGTGGTCGAGCACCACGTCCGCGCCGCGCCCGCCGGTGAACTCGCGGACCGGCCCGGCGATCGGCGCGTCTCCGCGCAGCAGCAGGTCGGCGCCGAGACCGGCGGCGACGGCGAGCTTCTCGTCGGTGCTGGCCACCGCGACGACGCGGGCCCCGGCCCGCTTGGCGAGCTGGATCGCGGCGATGCTGACCGAGCCGGCCGCCGCCTGCACGACCACGCAGTCGCCCGCGCCGACCTCGCCCACCCGGTACGTCGCGTGCCAGGCGGTGCTCCACGGGGTGGGCAGCGCGGCCGCCTCGTCGAGGGTGACGTGGGCGGGCACCGGATGGGCCAGCTCGGCCGGGACGGCGACGAACTCGGCGTACCCTCCGGGGGAGTTGCCCCCGATGACCCGCAGCGAGGAGCAGTGTCCCCGCTCCCCGGCCGCGCAGTACGGGCAGGAGCCGCAGCCGACGGTCGGGTCGATCACCACCCGGTCGCCGACGGACCGCGACGTGACGGCCGCGCCGGTCGCCGCCACCCGCCCGGCGATGTCCATGCCGGCGATGTGCGGGAGGCTGAAGCCGGGGAGCATTCCCGGGCCGCGCCGCTGGAGCAGGTCCAGGCGGTTGAGCGCGCAGGCGGCGACCTCGACCACCACCTCGCGCGGGCCGGGTTCCGGGTCGGGGATCCGCTGGACGGCCACCGCCTCGGGGCCTCCGAAGGCCGTCTGGACCAGTGCTCGCACGCTTACCCTCCGACGGATCGCGAAAGTTGATGCCATCTCGCATTGTGATTCGGTGGCTCGCAATGCGACGTACTCTGCTACCGCTCCGGTAGCGTGTCAATGCCTCGGCGGCATCTCGGGCCCCGCGTCACGCGCTTGTTATCCGCGCCGGAGCGGCGCGGATACACGCATGTCGGAGCCGGTCCCCGCGGGTTACACACTGCGGGTTGCGCACCGCCCGACCGGACGGTGGCCCCGCCTGCGCGTCAGCGGTCCAGCAGGCGGATCGCGACCGCCTTCTCCTGCGTGTACTCCCGCATGGCGCCGTGGCCGCCGCCCCGGCTGAAGCCGCTGTCCTTCTGCATGTTGAACGGGAAGCCGATGACCCCGGCGTCGGCGAACTGGTTCACCGACACCTGGCCCGAGCGCACCTCCCCGGCCAGCCGCAGCGCGCGGGACACGTCGTTCGTCCAGACGCACGCCAGCAGCCCGAAGTCGGTGTCGTTCATCATCTCGACGGCCTGCCGGGTGCCCGAGAACGCCTGCACCGCCAGTACGGGGCCGAAGACCTCCTCCCGGTACAGCCGGGAGCCGGGATCGACGTCGTCGAAGACCGTGGGCTCGACGAACCAGCCGTCCGGCCGCACCCCTGACCGCTCTCCGGCGGGGCCGCCGCCGGTCACCAGGCGGGCGCCCTCGCGCGGTGCCTCCTCCAGGAAGCCCAGCACCCTGCGGTACTGCGCCTCGCTGACCAGCGGTCCCATGTCCGGGTCCGCGTCCCAGGGGCCGAGCCGTACGGCCCGCATCGCGGCGGCGATCCGCTCGACGACCTCGTCCTTGACCGACGCCTCGACCAGCAGCCGGGACCCGGCGTAGCAGTTCTGTCCGGCGTTCTCGGTGATGGATCCGACGATCGCGGGGATCGCCACGTCCATGTCGGCGTCGGCGAAGAGCACGTTGGGCGACTTGCCGCCCAGCTCCAGCTTGACCGGCACCAGGTTCTCCGCCGCGGCCCGCATGATCGCGCGGCCGGTGGCGGTCGAGCCGACGAAGCTGATGTGGTCCACCTCCGGGTGCGCGGTGAGCGCGGCCCCGGCGGCTCCGTCGCCGGTCAGGACGTTCAGCACGCCGGGCGGGAACCCGGCGCGCCTGGCCAGCTCGGCCAGGGCGAGCGGCGCGAGCGGCGCCACCTCGGACGGCTTGAGCACCACGGTGTTGCCGGCCGCCAGCGCGGGCGCGACGTTGGCCGCCGTGAGCACGGAGGGAACGTTCCACGGGATCACCACGGCGCAGACGCCGTACGGCTCCTGGACGGTGTAGCCGAGGTAGCCGGGGGAGCGGGTGGGCAGGGTGACCCCGGTGAGCTTGTCGGCCGCGCCGGCGAAGTAGTCGACGATGCCCTGTGCGATGTACACGTTCATCCGGCCGCCGGACAGCGGCTTTCCGACGTCGCGGGCCTCGTGGGCGGCCAGTTCCTCGACGTGCCGCCCGATGAGCTCGGCCCAGCGGCGCAGCAGCGCGCCGCGCTCGGACGGCGAGGTGGCGGCCCAGGCGGGGAACGCCCGGCGGGCGGCGGCCACGGCGTCGTCGACGTCCGCGCGTCCGGCGCGGGCCACCGCCTGGATCGTCTGTCCGGTCGCGGGATCCGTGACGGGAAGCTCGCCCCTGTCGCGGGCGGGCGCCCACTCGCCGTCGACCAACTGCTGGGCGGGAGGGATCGGGAGTTCGGCCATGCACGGAATCCTTGACCCCCAATATTCTGCATGTCAAGATGCCATCTCGTTTTATGAAAAAGCCTGAGGAGGTTCCGTGCGCGTCACCGCAGCGGTTCTGGAGACGGCGGGCGGCCCGTTCGCCCTCCGAGAGGTGGATCTCGGCGAGCCCCGCCCCGACGAGGTGCTCGTACGGCTGAGCGGCACCGGCATCTGCGGCACCGACCTGGAGTTCGCCACGTTCTTCCCCACCCCGGCCGTCCTCGGCCACGAGGGGGCGGGCGTGGTCGAGCGGGTGGGCGCGCAGGTCGCCTCGGTGGCACCGGGAGACCGGGTGGCGATGAGCTTCACCTCGTGCGGGGCCTGCCCGACGTGCCGTACCGGCTCTCCCGCCTACTGCCACCGGTTCGACGCGGTCAACTTCAGCGGCCGGCGTCCCGACGGCTCGTCGGCGCTGTCCCTCGACGGCGTCCCGATCAACGGGCACTTCCTCGGCCAGTCGTCCTTCGCGACCCACGCGGTGGTGCCGGAACGGGCCGTCGTCCCGATCGGCGACGGCGTGGACCCGGTCGTCGCCGGCCCCTTCGGCTGCGGCTTCCAGACCGGGGCGGGCGGCGTGTTCAACGTGCTGCGCCCGCGGGGCGGATCCTCGATCGCGGTCTTCGGCGCGGGCGCGGTCGGCGTCGCCGCGATCATCGCCGCGTCCGTCAGCGGCTGCGGCGTCGTCGCGGCCGTCGACGTGAACGCGGCCAAGCTGGAGGCGGCCCGCTCCTACGGCGCGACGCACGTCGTCCACTCGGCCGCGGGCGACCCGGCCGCCGCGCTCCGCGAGATCGCGCCGCACGGGTTCGACCACGTCATCGACACCACGGGGCGGCAGGACGTCCTGCGCACGGCCGTCGAGGCCCTCGGGCCTCTCGGCACGTGCGGCGTGATCGGCGTCGGGCCGAGCGCCGAGATGAGCTTCGACTGGCGCAGCGTGCTGAACGGCCGGACCGTCACCGGGATCATCGCCGGGAGCAGCGTGCCGCAGGTCTTCCTGCCGAAGCTGCTCGACCTGCACGCGGCCGGACGGTTCCCGGTGGACCGGATGATGACAGCGTTCCCGTTCGAGAAGATCAACGAGGCCGTCGCCGCCGTGCGCGCGGGCGAGGTCGCCAAGGCCGTCCTGACATTCTGACGTCCCGGCGACCGGGGCGGGCCGTGCCCGCCGTCCCGGGACGTCGCACGGCCGGGCTCCCCGCCAGGGGGACGCCCGGCCGGGCGTCCCGTTCGTGAACCCGCGCGTGTACGACTTCTCGCGTACTTGTCGCGTTTCACGAGACATTGTCTCGCGTTGTGAGCGCCGTTAGACTCGCGGGACCGCAGACACCCAGTGGCGCGGCTGGGAAACACCGCGCGTCGTCCATGTATGTGGGGCCTGTGCACCATGACCCGACACGTTGACTTCGACCACCACTCCGCCCTCTGCACGGAGGATCCGGTCGCCTACTACGCCTCCTTCCGCGACGCCTGCCCGGTCGGGCGGACGGAGGCCCACGGCGGCTACGTCTACACGACCCGCTACGCCGACGTCGTCCGCGTCGCCCGCGACGACGGGAGCTTCTCCTCCTCGCGGGCCGCCGCGGGCCCGGACCGCGTCGCGATCGTGATCCCGAGCGGACCCGGCCTCGAGCAGTTCCCGATCGAGCTGGACCCCCCGGAGTCCACCGCGTACCGGGACCTGATCAACCCGCTGCTCACCCCCGACGCCGTCGAACGGCTCCGGCCCATGATCGCCCGGCACGCGACGCGGATCGTGGACGAGTTCGTCGAGCTGGGCTCGGCCGACTTCGTGCGCGACCTGACCAACCCGCTGCCCGCCGCGGTCACCCTCGACTGGCTCGGCTTCCCGGAGGAGGACTGGGCCCCGCTGGCCGGTCCCATCCACGACATCTTCGCCGCCCCCGCCGACAGCGACCGCGCCCGCCGCGGCGCCGAGGGCCTCGCCCACATGGAGCGGCGCATCCGCGAGCTGGTACGGCTCCGCCGCGAGGAGCCCGCGGACGACGCGGTGAGCTTCCTGGCCGGGCGGCGGCGCGCGGACGGCGAGCCGTTCGGCGAGGACGAGCTGGTCTCCGTGATCGGCCTGCTCATCGCCGGAGGCGTGGACACCACCACGTCGCTGACCGGCTCCGTGCTCGTGCACCTGAGCAGGAACCCCGACCAGCGCCGCAGGCTCATCGAGTCGCCCGACCTGCTGGAGACGGCCACCGAGGAGTTCCTGCGCGCGTTCGCCCCCTCCCAGTCGATGGCCCGTACGGCCCTGGGCGACACCGAGATCGGCGGCTGCCCGGTGCGCGCGGGCGAGCGTGTGCTGATCCCGTGGGTGGCGGCCAACCACGACCCGGCCGTCTTCCCCGATCCGGACGAGATCCGCCTCGACCGGGACGCCACCCGGCACCTCAGCTTCGGCATCGGCACGCACCGCTGCGCCGGGGCCCACCTCGCCCGCGCGATGTTCCGGGAGATGATCACCCAGGTCCTCACCCGGCTGCCCGACTTCCGGGTGCTGGAGGAGGGCCTGGTCGCCTACCCCACCAGGGGCAACCAGTCCGGCTGGGACGCCATCCCCGCCGTCTTCACACCCGGCGCCCGCCGGGGCGCGCCGTCCTCAGGGGCCGTCCCCGCGGCCTTCCAGCAGGCGGCGCCGTTCGACGTCGTCGTCACCGAGGCGCGCACCGTCGCCGACGGCGTGCTGGCGTTGACGATGGCCGCCGCGGACGGCGCGGAGCTGCCCGTCTGGGCGCCCGGCGCGCACCTGGAGTTCCGGCTCCCCTCGGGCCGCATCCGCCAGTACTCCCTGTGCGGCGACCCGGGCGACCGCGCGTCGTACCGGGTGGCCGTCCTCCGCGAGGACGGCGGGCGCGGCGGCTCGGCCGAGCTGCACGACCTGGCCCGGGCCGGGGCGACCCTCACCGTGAAGTGGCCGCGCAACCACTTCCCGCTCGTGCCGGCGGAGGACTACCTGTTCCTCGCCGGGGGCATCGGGGTCACCCCGATCCTCGCCATGGTCCGGGCCGCCGCCCGCGACGGGGCGGCCCTGCGCGCGGTCTACGGCGGCAGGTCCCGCGCGTCGATGGCGTTCGGGGACGAGCTGGCCGAGCACGCGGGGGAGCGCGTCACGCTGCTGCCCCAGGACGAGTGCGGGCTGCCCGACCTCGACGCGATCCTCGCCTCGGCCGGGCCGGGCACCGCGATCTACTGCTGCGGCCCGGCCGGGATGATCGAGGCGGTCGAGCGGGCCTGCGCCCGCCGCGGCCTCGGCGACCGGCTGCACATCGAGCGGTTCGCCGCGGGCGACGACCTGGAGGTGGCGTTCGACCCGGCGGGCAACACCGCCTTCGACGTCCATCTCGCGCGCAGCGGCCGCACGGTGCGGGTCAGGGAGGACCAGCGCCTCATCGAGGCGGTGCGCGAGGCCGTCCCCGGCCTCTCCTACGACTGCGAGAAGGGGTACTGCGGCGCCTGCGAGACGCGGGTGCTCGCCGGAACCCCCGAGCACCGGGACTCGCTGCTCACGCCCGAGGAGCGGGAGTCCGGCCGCACCATGATGATCTGCGTCGGCCGATCGGCCTCGCCGAAGCTCGTGCTGGACCTGTGACGGCCGGAGGCCGGACGATCCTTCCAGGCCGGGGTCCTCGCCGGTAGGCGGCGGACGTCTCGCCGCCGAAGCACGGCGGGGGAGCGGCGTCGAACAGGCGAGGGCCCGGGCGCGGAGGCCGCGGCCTCCCGTCCGGCGGCGCGGGCCTCCGTCAGGCCGCGCCGTCCGGGAGGTGGCCCTCCCTGCCCAGCTCGGCGGTGATCTGGGCGGTGACGCGCTTGAGCGCCTCGGCGGCGGGGGAGCCGCTGCCCGGCGGCACCGAGTCCGTGGTCGCCACGACCGCCATCGTCGCGATCGGGATCCGGTCCCGGAAGACCGGCGCGGCGATGGTGCGCACGCCGTTCACGGACGGGGTGTTGGCGGAGATCATCTCCTCGCGGATCCGCTCCAGCTCGCGGCGCAGCTCGGGGGACGCCTCCAGTTCCGCGGCCAACCCCGGCACCTCGCCCTCCGGCAGGAACGCGCAGAAGACCCGCCCCTGTGCCGACTCGGTGCGCGACAGCCGGGTGCCGGTGCGGACGCTGACCCGGATGATGCGGTCGGTGTTGTCGTCCACCCGCACCACGACCGCGCTGTCGCCGTCCCAGACGCTCAGCACCACGGTCTCGTCGATCTCGCGCACCAGGCGCTGCATGTACGGCCCGGCGATGCCGATGACCGGCATCCCGGCCCGCGCCGCGGCCGACAACGTCAGGATCTGCGGGCCCAGCGAGTACAGCGCCTCACGCTCGTCGTAGCGCAGCAGGTTGCTCTCGCGCAGCGCCTTCGTGTACCGGTGCGCGGTCGCCTTGCTGGTGCCCAGGCTGGCGGTCAGCTCGTTGAGGCTGAGCTGGGGACGGCTGACCGTGAACGCGCTGAGGATCAGCGCGGCGCGCTGGACGGTCTGGATCGCCGGGGCAGCCCGCTCGGCCCCCGCACCGGGAGGGGCGGGCGTGGTCTCGTCACCCATTGTTCTTCCTTCGTGTCGGGGCGGTGGCCCGGGGCACGCTCGCGTTCCGAGTGCCGAGACGTCGTCGTGGGGCACGAAACGCATTCCCGGGCATGGACGGAGCTGTCCGGCGATGACGATCTTCTCAGGAGTGAGACGCTTCGATGGCTGATTCGCCGTAAAGGGCATGGCGCAAGACGATGACGCTATAAATCCGGGCGAATCTCAGCAGAGTGTCCAGATCGAGGACATCTCTCCGGGGGTCGGCCGGGTCCGCCCGTACGGCGGGGCCGACCCGGACCGTGGGGACGCCGTGGCCGCGCAGCACCACGCCGTCGGTCGACCCCTTCCACCCGGTCACCGGCGGAGGCGCGGCCCCGTGCTCGCGCGTCCAGGCGGCGGCGGCGTGCCGCACCACGGCCGCGTCCGGCGGCGTGACGCCGGCGGGATGGGCCTCCCGCGCCTCGACCGACAGCGCGCAGTCCTCCAGCGGGCCGCCGCGCAGCCCGGTTTCGAGGGCCGTCCGGATGTCGTCCGCGATGCCCGCGACGTCGTCCCCCGGCACGGTGACCAGGTAAAGATGCAGCTCGACGACGCCGGGCAGCAGGTCCGGCTTGGCCGCCATGCCGCCGCGCACAGCGCCGATCCCGGCCTCGGCCGCGATCTGGCCCCCGGTCCCGGCGCGGGCGGCGACGTGCCGCTCCCGCCACCGCTCCAGGAGGCCGAACACCTCGCCGAGGTGGGCGATGAGCCCCCCGGCCGGCGGCGCGGCGTCCCTGGCGAGCACCGGCCGGTACGCCGTGCCGAGCCGGACCCGGACGAACGCCGCCCCGGGCTCCTCGTGCAGGATCCCGGGCGGGCCGCACTTGGCGACGACGGCCGCACGCGGGCGCGGGCCCGCGCGGAGGTGCTCCTCGACGCCCACGGGCGCGTCGGACTCCGGCGTCGCGGCGAACGGGGAGGCGTGCGTGCCGCCGCCGGCCAGCAGCAGCGTGACCCGGTGGGGGAGGCCCGCGTCCCGGAGCGCCGTCACGGCCGCCGTGTACCCGGCGAGCGCGGCGGCCGCGGGGCCGCGCGCGACGCCGAGGCCGAACCCGGCGAGCGTGCCCGCCTCCCGGTCCACCGTCAGAGGAGCGGGCGGAGTCGCGATCCCCGTCGCCCACCGGTCCCGCTCCGGGTCGCCGGGCAGCGAGGTGTCCAGGTGGGAGTACAGGAGCAGCTCCCCCGCGTCCGCCGCGCTCAGGCGCCGCGCGTGGGCGTCGCGTCGCCCGGACGCGCCGGACGCCCGGCCGTCCTGTCCGTGCTGGTCGTGCTGGTCGAGCTGGTCGAGGGGGTGCCGGGCCGGGATGTGCGAGGTGGCGACGAGGTTGGCCCCGGCGGCCCCGATCTCGTCGCGGCGCCAGGAGATCGTGGGCCACAGCGGGCGGGCCCACTCCAGGAGCCGGGCGGCGGTGGCGCGCTCGGCTCCGCGCGGGCTCGGGCCCGCCGCGAGCAGCCGCACCGCCTCCACGATCCGGTCGCCGTCGATCGCGCCGTACGCGGCGATCCGCAGGCGTTCCAGGGGGTCGGTCGTCACGGGCTCTCCAGATCTCCGCTCGGGCTCCGCGATCGGGGCCGGCGCCCCTCATCGCACTGATGTTAACTCCATTCAAGATGGCATCTCGCATCTTGACAATGCTCTCGGCCGGAACCTACTGTTCCCTCACGTCGGCGGTGAGGTCGATCCCGCAGGCCGACCGGATGCCCGCGGCTCCCGCCGCCCCCTGCCCGCCCCCTCTGGCGGCGGGCCCCGGCCAACGGCTCGCGCGTCCCCCCGTTCCCGCGCGGGCGCCCATCCCAGGAGGACTGATGGCCTACGTCGTGACCGACGCGTGCGTGGACGTTCAGGACAGATCGTGCGTCGAGGAGTGCCCGGTCGACTGCATCTACGAGGGAGACCGGATGATGTACATCCATCCGGACGAGTGCGTGGACTGCGGCCGGTGCGAGCCGGTCTGCCCGGTGACGTCGATCTACCACAGCGAGGACCTGCCGCCGGACCTGGCCGGGTTCGCCCGGATCAACACCGAGTTCTTCGCCGACCTCGGCTCGCCCGGTGGCGCGCGGAAGGTCGGCCGGGCCGGGGCCGACCACCCGGCCGTCTCCGGAGGCCGGTCGTGACCGCCGGTGTGCCGGAGGCTCCGGAGGAGACGGGAGCGCCGGGCCCGGTCCACGAGGTGGACCTGGTCATCGTCGGCGCCGGCCCCTCCGGGCTGTACGGCGCCTACTACGCCGGGTTCCGCGGCATGTCCGTCGCGGTGATCGACTCGCTGCCCGAGCCCGGCGGGCAGGTGGCCGCGCTGTACCCGGAGAAGGACATCTTCGACATCGCCGGATATCCGGCGGTCAAGGGGCAGACGCTGGTCGACGCCCTGGTCGCCCAGGCGAGCCAGGCCGATCCGCTCTACCTGCTCGGGGAGAGCGCCGTGGAACTGCGCCACGACCCCGAGTCGGTCGAGGTGGTCACCGACGCGGGCACCCTGGTGCGGGCCAAGGCCCTGCTCCTCACCGGGGGCATCGGCACGTTCACCCCCAGGGAGCTCCCCGTGGGCGGCGAGTACCTCGGGCGCGGCCTGCGCTACTTCGTCCGCAGGCTGGACGAGCTGGCCGGGCAGGACGTGGTGGTGGTCGGCGGCGGCGACTCCGCCCTCGACTGGGCGCTCGCCCTGGAGCCGATCGCCCGCTCGCTCACGCTGGTGCACCGCCGGGACGCGTTCCGCGCCCACGAGCAGAGCGTCGCCCGGCTCCGCTCGTCGTCCGTACGCGTGCTGACGCCGTACGAGGTGGCCGGCGTCGCCGGTGACGGCCGGATCGCCGAGGTGACCGTCGAACGGGTCCGCGGCGGCGACATGATCACCCTGCCCGCCCAGACCGTGGTGGCCGCCCTCGGCTTCATCGCCGATCTCGGCCCGATGCAGAAGTGGGGCCTCGACCTGCGCAGGCGGCACGTCCTCGTCGACCGTTCGATGCGGACGAACCTGGACCGGGTGTTCGCCGCCGGGGACATCAGCGACTACGACGGCAAGGTCCGGCTGATCTCCGTCGGCTTCGGGGAGGCCGCCGCGGCGGTCAACAACCTGGCGCCCCTCGTCAACCCGGCTTTCGGCACGGTTCCCGGGCATTCGTCGGACGCGGCGTGAAATGCCGCGTTGAATCCCGGCTTGAACGCCAAGTCGTATGCGCTCCGGCGTGTCCCTGGATAGAGTCCCAACCGACATAAGGGGTACTCGACGGAGGAGACGGGATGCCGGGGCAGCGCGACGACGCGGACCAGTCCGGTGCGGCTCCCTCCGCGGACGAGACCCCCGCGATCCAGACGGTGCGCCGCGCGGCGCTGATCCTGAGCGCGTTCACCGTCGAGCGCCCCCGGCTCAGCCTGAGCGAGATCACCGCCCGCCTCGGCACCAGCAAGCCCACCGCGCACCGCTACACGCGGGCGCTGCGGGCGGCCAACCTGCTCCGTTACGACGCCAGGCAGGCGACCTACACCCTGGGGCCCGAGGTGCTCGCCCTGGAGGCGGCCGCCCGCGCCGGGCTGCCCATCGCCGCCGCGGCCGGGCCGCACCTCGACCTGCTGGTCCGCGAGACCAACCAGACCGCCGTGCTCAGCGTCTGGAACGGCGAGAGCCCCGTGGTCGTACGCTGCGTCGACAACACCGACGGCGACATCCGGCTGAGCGTGCGCACCGGCTCCACCCTCGACCTGCTGCGCTCGGCGCAGGGCCGGGTCTTCTGCGCGTACCTGCCGGTGGGGGAGGTCCCCGGGCTGGCGCGCAGGCTGCGCGCCACACCGGAGCTGCGCGGGCTGATCGAGCAGGTGCGGGAGTCCGGGATCGCGGTCAACTCGCCCGCCGACCACGGCGTGCGGGTGATCGCCGCGCCGATCTTCGAAGGCGACCAGATCGTGGCGTCGATGGCCGTGGTGAGCACGGTCGCCGCGCTCGCCGGCGAGACCGAGCGGCGGGTGACCGACGCGCTGCGCGCCGCCTCGGGCCGGCTGTCCGCCGAGCTCGGCGGCACCGCCGCCACCCCCGCCTGACCCCGCCACGGGCCTCCGCCGCCGTCACGCGGTGACCGCCTGACCTCGCCACGGGCCTCCGCCGCCGTCACGCCGCGACCGTCTGACCCCGCCGCCCAGCCCTCCAGCCGTCGTCCGCGTCTTCCGCCGTCCCGCCCCCGGCGTCCTTCCCGCGCCTTCCCCCCCGCCGCGGGCGCGCCGCACCCGGCCCTCGTCCCCGGCCCCTGTGCGCCGACAACGCCCGCCATCGCGGGCCCGCGACCGGTGCGCGCCTTCGGATCGAGGGCCGGGCGGGTTCCCGCGTGCCCGCGTGTACGCCGCGTCGCCCAGCGTGCGGTGTCCCCCGCGTCCGTCCGCCCGCACGGGGACGCCGATGATGTGACGTAATACGAGATATTGTTTCGCATATTGACATGGGCCGAATTTTCCTCTTACGTTCGTGCGTATCCCTCCAACCCCCCTCCCGGCCGCCCACGCCCGTACCGCCGGACGGCTCAGCCCTCCGGCGGCGGCGGGCGCGGGCGGCGAACGGGAACCAAGGAGCCTGCATGCGAACGCGACGCGTGGGCGCCCCCGCGGCCCTGATCACCGTCCCCCTCTCCGGGGTGTACGGCGACGAGGGCGCGGCCGCCCCCCGGACGGCGGCCCCCCGGACGGCGGCGGCCGCCCGATGACCGCGCTCAACCTGGTGGCCACCCCCGGCGGGCTCGCCCGCGTCGACGGCGACGCCGCCGTCCTCCTCGACCTGCCGTACGGCGACGTCGCCGAGCTGCTCGCCGAGGGCGAGGGCTTCGCGCCGGCGCGGGGCGCGCGCGAGCTGGACCGGGTCCCCCTGGCCGACCTCGACCTCCTGGCGCCGCTGGCCCGTACACGGGCGATCTGGGGCGTCGGGCTGAACTACCACTCCAAGGCCGAGCTGACCGGCCGGCCGGTGCCGGACGAGCCGATCCTCTTCCTGCGCGCCCTGTCCGCCGTCTCCGCGCCCGGCGCGGAGGTGGAGCTGCCCCAGGACCGGTCCGGCCAGATCGACTACGAGGCCGAGGTCGCCTTCGTGGTCGGCCGCCGCATGTCACGCGTACGGCCGGAGCGGGTGTGGGAGCACCTCGCCGCCGTCACCGCCGCGAACGACATGACCGCCCGCGACGTCATGGTCGCGACCGGGACCCCGTCCCTGGCCAAGAGCTTCCCCGGATTCGGCGCGCTCGGGGCCTCGGTCCTCGAACTGGCCGGGGTGCCCGACCCCGACGCCGTCGCCGTGCGCGCCACGGTCAACGGCGTCGTCCACCAGGACTCCAGCACCGCCGAGCTGATCTTCCCGGTGCCCGACCTGATCTCGCGGATCTCCCGCTTCGCCGCGCTCGAACCCGGAGACGTGGTGCTGACCGGCACCCCCGCCGGCACGGGACAGGACCGCGGGGTCTTCCTGGACGCGGGCGACGAGGTGGAGATCACCGTGCCGGGGGTGCTGCCGCTGCGCACGCGGTACCGGGCGCTCGCCGGCCGTTCCTGACCGCGCCCGCTTCCGAACCGCTCCCCGGCCGCCCGCCCGCCTCCCCGGAGAGCCTGCCCCGGGGAGGCGGCTCCCCGGGGAGCAGGCCCCGGCCCACGACGTTCCGCCCGGCCGTCCAGCCGTCCGGCCGCACCGCCGGAGACCCGCCGGGGTCGCCCAATCGTCCGCGTCCACTCCGCTTCCACCGTGCGGCGCCCCGCCGCGCCCGCCCCCGCGCCCCGAGGCCGGGGTCTCCCCGCTGAAGGAGATTCGATGACCGAGACAGATGTTTCCTACGATCTCGTCCTGACGAACGGCACCGTCTTCGACACCGAGGCCGGGACGTCCGCGATCGCGGACGTGGCGATCTCGGGCGACCGGGTCGCGCGGATCACCCCGTCCCTCGACCCGGGCGCGAGAGAACGCGCCAGGGAGGTCGTGGACTGCTCCGGCCGCTGGGTGCTCCCCGGCCTGGTCGAGGGGCACACCCACATCTTCGAGAACGTGTCGAAAGTGGGGGCGCCGCCGGACGAGGCCCACCTGCGCAGGGGAGTGGTGGCCGCCGCCGACGCGGGCACGGTCGGCGCGTCCACGTTCGCGGCCTTCGACGCCTACGTGGTCGGCCGGGCCGAGATGCGGCTGGTGAACTTCCTCAACGTCTCGGTGCTCGGCCTGATCGACTTCCGGTTCGGAGAGCTGCTGAACCCCGCGACGCTGGTCCCCGAGGACGCGCTGGCCGTGGCCCGCGACAACCCGGGCGTGGTCCGCGGCTTCAAGATCCGGCTGTCGGAGGACGTCGTCGGCCCGGCCTGGCGGTCCCTGCTCAAGGCGTCGCTCGAACTCGCCGACGAGGCGGGCCTGCCCCTCATGGTCCACATCGGCGAGACGGAGGAGCCGCTGCCCGACGTGCTGCCGATGCTCCGCCCCGGCGACATCGTCGCCCACTGCTACACCGGCAAGCCGCACGGCATCCTCGCCGACGGCACGGTGATCCCCGCCGTACAGGAGGCCAGGGCGCGGGGCGTGCTGTTCGACAGTGCGCACGGCAAGAGCAACCTCAGCTTCGAGGTGGCCAGGCGGGCGATCGCCGAGGGCTTCCTGCCGGACCTGCTCACCTCCGACACCAGCGGGCGCAACTGGCGCGGACCGGTGTTCGACCTGGTCACGAGCGCGGCCAAGCTCCACGCGCTCGGCATGCCGATGGACGAGATCGCGCCGCGCATGACGATCGCCCCGGCCCGCGTCCTCGGCCTCGACGCCGAGGGGTACGGCACTCTCGTCGAGGGCGGTCCCGCCCACGTCACGGTGCTCGCCGAGACCGAGGAGACGGTGCTGCCCGACGCGGCCGGCAACTCGATCGTCGCGCCCCGGCTCGAACCCGTCCTCATCCTGCACAAGGGCCGCAAGGTCGAGCCGACCCCGTGGCGGGGACTCGCCGCCGACCCGGCCGGCTCCCGGTGACCTGGGAGACCCCCGTGACGGAGGCCCGGCGGCGGCTGCGGGCCGCGCTCGCCGCCGGGCGCCGCGTCACCGGCACGTTCGTCAAGCTGCCGACGGCCGACTGCGTGGACCTGGCCCGCCAGGCCGGGTTCGACTTCGTCGTCGTGGACGGCGAGCACTCGGCGCTCCCGGACGAGACCGTCCTCGCGCTGGTACGGCACGCCGCCGCGACGGGCCTGCCCGCCCTGGTCCGGGTGCCGTCGGTGGACCCGGCGTGGGTCAACCGCGTGTTGGAGAGCGGGGCCGCCGGCGTGCAGCTCTCGATGCTGACCCGCGCCGCCGAGACCGCGGCCCTGGTCGCGGCCACCCGCTACGCGCCGGCCGGGGAACGCAGCGTCAGCCTGGCGCACCCGGCGGCGGGCTTCGGCGCGGCCGACCTGGCCGCGTACCTGGCCGCGGAGGAGCGCGACCCCCCGCTGCTCGTCGGGCAGATCGAGACCGCCGCGACCCGCGACCCGCTCGCGGACGTCGTACGCGGCCTCGACGTCGCCTTCGTCGGCACCACCGACCTCGCGGTCAGCCTCGGCCTCGCGAGCACCCCCGGGCACGCGGCGCTCGGGGCGCGGGTCGCCGAGATCGCCGAGGCGGCCCGCGCGGCGGGCACGTCCTTCGGAGGCTGGGTGGCCCGGCCGGAGGCCGCCCTGGTCGACGCGGCCGGGCTCGGCTCGGCCGCGTACGTCATCGCCGGATCCGACCTGCAGTTCCTCGGATCCGCGCTGCGCGCGACGGCCGCCCTCGCGCGCGAACTGCCCGGTCCGGACCCCGGGGCCTCGTGAGGGAGGCCGAGAAAGGAACGACGATGTTCAGCCAGCACCTGCACGGCGTCGCCGTGAACTGGGACGACATCCCCGCGACCGAGATCCGTCCCGGCGTGCGGCGCAAGGTGTACTCCACCGACGAGGTCATGCTCGCCTGGCACGAGCTGGAGGTCGGGATGACGCTCAACCCGCACCGCCACGACGACTTCGACCAGCTCGTGCTCATCCACCAGGGGCGCTGCACGTACTACGTGGACGGCGTCGGCCACGAGCTCGGCCCGGGATCGATGTTGCTGGTGCCCAAGGGGGCCGAGCACTACATCGAGCCCATCGAGGGCCCGTGCGTCAACGTGGACGTCTTCGCGCCCCCGCGCGCGGACTTCCGCGACGCCGTCTGGCTGCCGGACGGCCCCTGACCTCCGGAGGCGGCCCCGCCGTACCGGCTTCCGCGCGCCGGGACGGCGGGCCGCGCGAGCGTGCCCGCGCTCCCGCGACGACGAACCCCGGTCACCCTCCCGGGCACGGCCCGCGGCGTGAGCGTGCCCGGAGACCGGCGCGGCGCGTCCGCGGACGCCGACCCGCCGACGCGGAGGGCCCCGCCGGACGGACGCCGCTGGTCGATGTGGAGCTGGGCATCTGCGTCGAACTGCCCGCTGCCCGGCTTACGCCGTGTAAGGCGCGGACCGGGATGAGCAGGAGCCCCTTGACATTCCGGGAGGCACCGGGCCAGCATCACATTGCGAGACGGTATCTCGAATTCTCGCTCAAATCGCAAGAAGGGCCAGACCGCGGCGATGACGCAGTTGACACACACAGACCCCGGTGGAACGCCCAACCGCTCCCTGGTTCACGAGGACTGGGACGCGTTGACGTTCAAGGTGCACAGGTCGGCCTACCGGTCGCCCGCCGTGTTCCAGAAGGAGATGTCCCGGATCTGGGGCCACACCTGGCTGTACCTGGGGCACGAGACCGAGATCCCGAACCCGGGCGACTTCAAGTCCAGGACACTCGGCGGCCGGCCGCTCATCTTCTGCCGCGACTCCTCCGGGAAGGTCCAGGTGTTCTTCAACGCCTGCACGCACCGGGGCACGATCCTGTGCCGGCACAGCGAGGGCAACACCAAGTTCTTCCAGTGCTTCTACCACGCCTGGGCGTTCAGCAACTCAGGTGAGCTGGCCGCGCTGCCCGGCGACGAGGCGTACGCCGACGTTCCCGGCTTCAAGGAGCGGCACCGGCTGCGCTCCGTCCCGCGCGTGGACAGCCACGAGGGCTTCGTCTTCATCTCCTTCGACCCCAGAGTGCCGGACCTGCTGACCCACCTCGGCGAGGCCGCGCACTACATGTCGCTCACCGCCAAGATCGGCCCGCAGGGCATGCAGACCGTCCCCGGCGTCCAGCTCTACTCGGTCAAGGGCAACTGGAAGCTCGCCGTCGAGAACGCCATGGACGGCTACCACTTCGCCCCCACCCACAACACCTTCGTGGGCTACCTGCGCGAGACCGGCTTCGCCGTCACCGACGACGACCAGTACGCCTACGACCTCGGCGACGGCCACGGCCTGCTCATCCTGACCGGGCACAACGGCCGCATCGGCATGGTGTGGGAGCCGCGCTTCGGCGAGGCGGAGAAGGAGCGCACGGCCGCCAAGCGGCAGGAGATGGAGGAGCGGCTCGGCAAGGAACTCGCCACCGAGGTCGCCGACGCCAGCCGGATCCTGTTCGTGTTCCCCAACCTGCTGCTCTTCGACCTGGAGGCGCTGACCATCCGGCAGATCGAGCCGGTCGAGGCCGGCCGTACGGACGTGCGGGCCTGGCAGTTCGTCGAGACCGGCGAGCCGGACGAGGTCCGGGCGCTGCGCATCAAGACGATGGTCAGCTTCGTCGGGCCCGGAGGGCTCGCCACGCCCGACGACATCGAGGCGTACGAGGCGGTGCAGCGCGGCATCGAGGCCACCGCGGGCTCGGCCGACCCGGCCTACGACTGGAGCGACATGTCGCGCGGCATGGCCAACGAGAAGCAGGGCAACCAGGGCCGCTCCATCGACGAGGGCGCGATGCGCAGCTTCTGGCGGCAGTGGTCGCGCCGCGTCGAAGGCGCCCCGGCCCTCGACACGGCCCTCGACACCGCCCTCGACACGGCCCCGGGCGCCTGAGCGGCCGGAACGGGTGGAGAGCATGGACCAGCGTAAGGAGAGCACCATGGGCCGCCGCACAGTGACCAGGGCGGAAGCGGAGGACTTCCTCTACCGGGAGGCGCTGCTGCTCGACGAGTGGCGCCTGGACGAGTGGCTGACCCTCTTCGAGGAGGGCGGCCGCATGGAGGTCACCACCACCGACTGGAACGGGTGGGACAGCTCCTCGGCCGGCGCCTTCATGTGCGACGACTACGGCCTGCTCAAGGCCAGGGTGAAGCGGCTCAAGAGCCGGAAGGCGCACGCCGAGAACCCGCACTCCCGCACCCATCGGATGATCTCCAACGTGATCATCCTGGAGCAGGGGGACGAGACGGCCTGGGTCGCCGCCAACTTCATCATCCACCGCTACCGGGACAACCAGGAGTTCACGTACGTCGGCCGCTACGAGCACGTCCTGCTCGTCGACGACGAGGGGCTCAGGTTCCGGCTCCGCAGATCGATCCCGACCATGGAGACCATGGCCCCGGGCGCCCGGCTGAGCTTCATCCTCTGAGGCGGCGACCGTGATCAGGCACACGCTGGTGTTCCGGTTCCGCGACGACGTCCCGGAGGAGACCGTCGCCGCCGTCCTCGCGGAGCTGGACACCTTCCCGGCGAAGTACCCCACGATGCGCAACTGGGCCAGCGGGCGCAACATCAGCACCCGCGACACCACCATGACGCACGGGTTCGTCGTCGAGTTCGACTCCGAGCGCGACCTCCTCGACTACCTCGGCAGCGACTCGCACGAGGAGTTCGTGCGGGAGCGCTGGCGCCCGGTGATCGACCGGCAGGCGATCGTCACCTTCGCGTACTGACGTGCGCACTCCCTACGACCACGAACCGATGAGGAACCACCATGACGACTGACGGCGCCCGCCGCAGGGGGCCCCACAGCATGGAGTACGCGAGGATCCTGGTCCCGGACATGGCCGAGACCATCGAGTTCCTGCGCTACCACGTCGGCCTCCAGCTGGAGCGGCACACCGACGAGTACGCGTACCTCCGCGCCGACATCGAACACCACTGCGTCGAGCTGATCGCCGACCCGAGCCTCCCGGCGTCGCACACCGTCGCCGTCGGCTACAGCGTCGAGTCCGCCGAGCTGCTCGCCGACCTGCGCGACCGGGTGAGCGCCGCCGGCCTGGAGGTGCTGCCGCTCCAGGACCGGATGAAGGGCCTGTGCCAGGACGGCTTCGCCGTACGCGACCCGAACGGCCTGATCGTCGAGCTGTTCACCGAGTTCCAGGAGTACGCGGAGCCGCCGACGATCGAGCTGCGCCCGCTCAAGCTGGTGCACCCCTTCCTCGCCACCGACAAGTACGACGAGTGCCTGCGGTTCTACACCGAGGTCCTCGGGTTCCAGGTCTCGGACTACGTCGGCGACATCTCGGCGTTCCTCCGCTCGGAGGACCGGTTCCACCACAGCCTCGCGCTGCAGCGGAACAAGGAGTACTTCGTCGCCCACCTGTGCTTCATGATGAAGAGCTTCGACCATGTGATGCGGGGCCGGGCGCGGGCGCTGTACAAGAAGGTGCCGATCGCCTCCGACCTGGTCAACCACTCCGCGTCGACGTCGATCGCGTTCTACATGTTCGAGCCCAAGCACGGTCCGAGGTACGAGCTGTGCGACGGCCACCGGGTCTTCACCCCGGAGGAGCACGAGACGCACCGGCCGCGCCGCATGGTCGCCGACCCGCGCAACATCGACGTGTGGCGCGCGGCCGACAACGACTGGGACCGCTTCTGACCAGGCGGTTTCCATGACGGCTCTCCGGCCGGGACCGCTTCTGACCAGGCGGTTTCCCGGACGGCTCACCGGTCGGGACCGCTTCTGACCAGGCGGCACGGCGCGGGATCCCCTACCGGCGGGGACCCCGCGCCGCGCCGCCGCCCGATCAGCGCCCCCGACTACGGCCGGCTCGTCGGGCTCACCGTCTTGCCCGGGTCGCGCTCGACCACCGGGTCGAGGATCTCGTCGATCCTGCGCATCGTGTCGCCGTCGAGCTTGACCCCCGACGCCTTGACGTTGTCGCGGATCTGCTCGGGACGGCTGGCGCCCACGATGGCCGACGACACGTTCGGGTTCTGCAGCACCCACGCCACGGCGAGCTGGGCCATCGTCAGCCCGTGGTCGGCCGCGACCGGCCGCAGCTCCTGCACCCGGCGCAGCACGTCGTCGCGCAGCATCCGGTCGATGAACCCCGACCCCGCCTCGTCGGTGGCCCGCGACCCGGCGGGCGGCGGCTGCCCGGGCAGGTACTTGCCGGTCAGCACGCCCTGCGCGATCGGCGACCACACGATCTGGCCGAGCCCCTCGCGCTCGCTCAGCGGCACCACCTCGGCCTCGATCACCCGCCACAACATCGAGTACTGCGGCTGGTTGGACACGATGCGGTCGAAGCCCATCTCGTCGGCGATCTTCAGGGCGCGGGCGATCTGGTCGGCGCTCCACTCGCTGACGCCGACGTAGAGCACCTTGCCCTGCCGTACCAGGTCGTCGAAGGCCCGGAGGGTCTCCTCCAGCGGCGTCTCGACGTCGAACCGGTGCGCCTGGTAGAGGTCCACGTAGTCGGTGCCGAGCCGCCGCAGCGATCCGTTGACCGACTCCATGATGTGCTTGCGCGACAGGCCGCGGTCGTTGCGGCCGGGCCCGGTCGGCCAGTAGACCTTGGTGAAGATCTCCAGCGACTCCCGGCGCACCCCCTTCAGGGCGCGGCCGAGCACCTCCTCGGCTCTCGTGCCCGCGTAGACGTCCGCGGTGTCGAAGGTCGTGATCCCCTCGTCGAGGGCCGCGCGCACGCACGCGTGCGCGGCGTCCTCCTCGACCTGGGAACCGTGGGTGATCCAGTTGCCGTAGCTGATCTCACTGACCATGAGACCGCTGCGGCCGAGATGGCGGAATTCCATACGGGGAACAGTAGGACAACTCGTCGAATCAGGCGGGGTGCTGGTGCGCCAGCCGCAGCGCGGCGATCCCGGGCGGGAAGACGATGATCGGCCGCATCATCCCCACATCCTGGTGCTCCAGGAGGTGGCAGTGGTAGGCGTACCGCCCGGTGCCGCCCTCGAACGTGCCGGCGATCTCCACGACCTCCGCGTCGCCGAGCCGGACCACGTCCTTCCAGCCCTTCTCGCCCTCCTCGACCACGCCCGCCTCCTTGAACTCGATGGGACGGGTGGTGCCGCAGAGCTTCATGTCGAACCCGCTGACGTCGTAGACGTCCCGCGACAGGATCTGGAAGCGCATCAGGTGGATGTGCATCGGGTGCAGCGCCGTGGCGACGTTGATGAACGTCCACTGCTCGCACTTGCCCAGCTCGCCGTAGAAGTTCACGGTGTCGTCCGGGTTGCGGGAGATCCGGCGGAAGGTCCGCAACCCGCCGTCCGGCCCCCGGAGCTGCACCACCCCGTCCGACGGGACCTTCACCGACGCCGCGTCCACCTCCTCCATCTCCCACATCTCGGAATGCCGCCCGCCGAGCACCTTCGTCGCGACGATCCGGTGGTGGCGGTCCGCGGGGAGCGCGCCGTACGTCAGGCGGGTGAAGGTGGACGAGAGCACCGGGGGAGGGGTGAACGGATCGGCCACCCCCTCGGCCGCCACCCTGAACTGCATCATCTCCGGGTACGGCAGGCCGGGCGTGGGCACCCCCGGAGCCGACTCCCGCGAGATCGGTGGGGCGGGCGGGTTGTCGTCGAGAACGTTCACCAGCCGCAGCCGCCGCCCGCCGCATCCGGAGAAGTCGACCAGGATGTCGGCCCGCTCCCCGGGGGACAGGATGAGCGGCGAGTCCACGGGCACGGGCGCGGGCAGGAGCCCGGCGTCCGACCCGATCTGCCGCATCGCCCCCTTCACCGGTCGCCCGGTCCCCTCGTCGATGATCATCATGTGGTAGGTGCGGGTGTTGCAGGCGTTGAGCAGCCGGAACCGGTACCACGCCGGCTCCACGTCCAGGTAGGGCCAGATCGTGCCGTTCACCAGCGTGTACGGCCCGCGGAACCCGGCCGTGATGTACGGCGGGCCGGCCTCCGCGTAGGTCACCTTGTGCAGCAGCCGGCCGGTGAGCAGGCCGTCGGCGTCCACCTCGAAGTTGCGGTCGGTGATGACCAGGGGGATCTCGCGGTCGCCGCCCGGCAGCCCCAGGCGGTCCTCCTCGTCGTCCCTGATGAGGTACATGCCGATCAGGCCCGCGAACAGCGTCCACGTCGAGACGTGCATCGAGTGGTCGTGGTACCACAGGGTCGACGCCGGCTGGTCGTTCAGATACTCCACGATCTGCGTCTCGCCGGGGAACTGCCCGTTCTCCGACCATCCGTCCTGGCCCGCCCCGGTGACCGCGCCGTGCAGGTGCACGACCAGCCACGGCGGGATCGCCGCCACGTCCGCCCGCGGCGTCCCCCCGCTCAGCCCCGGCACGACGTACGGGTTGGGCTGGACCCCCACGGGCGCGTAGATCTCCACCGCGGTGACCGGCACCCGCTCGTCCTCGACGGCGTTCCGCCAGGCCACCTCGAGCCGCTGCCCGCGCCGCACCTCGATCGTCGGGCCGGGGAAGTGGCCGCCGTAGGTCCACAACCGCGTCGGCGGGAGCTGCGCGTGCAGCCGCCGGTCCACCGAGCGCATCTCTATGGTCAGCCGCTCGCCGTCCGGCCGGATCACCGGCGGGACGCACAGCGCGTCCACGAACGGCGTGAGTTTCGCGGTGATCCCCTCGGCCGCCCCGGCCCCGCCGGTGTTCACCGGCGCCGCGGGAGGGGAGCCGCCGGGCCCCGGGGAGTGTGGCGTGTGATCCGGCGCGGGGATGTGTCCGGAGGCGCCGTGCGCCGAGCCGGCGTGCGGATCGTCGCCCGCTCCGAGCGCACGCGCCGTGCCCCGCCGGGTGGCGGCCTGCGCTCCTCCGCCCGCGCCCGCCGCCGCCGCCGCGAGTCCCGCGGCCACGCCCCAGAATCCCCGCCTGCTGGTCCTCATCCCCGCCCCGTCTTCGCCATCGTCTCGCCGCCCCCCAGCGACCGGTACGGCTCTCGCCCGCGGCCGTTCCCGGCGCGACGCCGGTCGCCATAGTGCCATGACCGGCCCGTACAGCCCGGGAAGCCGCGCAGGAGCCGGGAGCGGGACGCGGGCCCGCCGCCGGGGATCGGACCAGGCGTGCGGCGGATTGGCGGTAGTGTGCCCCGGTGCGGCGGTTGATCCCTTCTCGTCTGGTACGGCTCGCGCTCGCGGCCGTGGTGGCCGCGAGCGTCGTCGGCGGCGTCATCGTCCTGCTCCGGCGCCGCGAGGACCGGGCCTCCGGCCGTGTCCCACGCCATGCGTCAGGCCGTGCCTCCGGCGCCTTCTCCGAGCGCCCGGCGGGCGGCGTCCCCGGCCGCATCCCCGGAGGCGTCCCCGGCGAGGCCGCGGGCGGTGCTCCGGGTGGTGCGTCGGGCCCCGGCCGGGACCGGCGGAAAACGGGCCGCCGGGGCGAGGGCTCCGGAGTTGTCGCGCCCTTCCCTCCCGAGCCGATCTTGGGACGGCCGACGCCCGAGGAGGTCGGGCGTCTCCTCGGCCGCCGCTCACGCGCGGCCGGGCGGCTCGAAGCGTTCGCCCGAGCGGGCGGGCAGCCGGGGGAGGGGCCGCTCGCCGATGTGCGCAGGCTCGACGAGCGAACCCGTCGGCGGCTGCACCGCCTGTCGGCCGCCGCCCTGGCCGTCTGCCTGCTCGCGCTGGGGGCCCGCTACGTCGAGGCCACGACCTTCGACGAAGGCGTGTTGACCTCAACGGACGTGCGGACCCCGGACAGCGGCCCCTGCCTCGCGGACGGCTGCCCGGCGCCCTCCGGTTGCGAGGGCGCCTGCCGCGACGGCGGCGCCGGCTCCGTGACATCCGCCACCGGGGAGCCGGAGCCCGAGGTCGCGGGGCCGACACCCGTGCCGGACCGGGCGTGCGCGCCCACGGTGGGCAGGCCCGTGATCCGGCCGGTCCGGCCCGGGGTGACCCGCGCGGTGAACCGGCAGTGGCGGCGCATCGAGAAGTGGCTCAGGGCCAACGCGCCCGAGACGTTCCGCACACTGCGCCCGCCCGCCAGACGGGGGACGATCGCCGTCGCCGAGGCGCAGATGGGCGTGCGGTTCCCCGACGACCTGCGCGCCTCGCTCCTGCGCCACAACGGCTCCCGCGTCATTCCCGACGTCGGAAGCCTGCGGCTCTACCTGTACGGCATGTACGGCGTGAAGGAGATCCGCGACACCTGGCGCGCGCTGTGCCGCCAGGAGGGCGTCGACTACACCCCCGATCCGCGCGTCGAGTGGTGGAGCGGGCGGATGATCCCCGTCGGGGACGACGGGAACGGTGAGTACCTGCTGGTCGACTCCGTACGCAGGGACGTCGCGGGCACGTTCGCCGAGAACGGCGGCACGTTCGCGACCGGGCCGGACTGGACCTCGTACTATGCCCTGCTCAGGACGGTCGCCGACGCGCTGGTCACCGGGCAGCCGATCGAGGGCTGGCTGGCCCCCCAGGTGACGGACGGAGCCCTCGGCTGGGTGGACGTCGACGACCTGGACGCCGATACGGGTGACGTCCCCGAGGTGTGACGGAGGGGGAATCCGCGTAGGCGGTGCCGGCGGCGGCCCGGCCCCGCCGCCGGGCCCCGGCGTCGCGCCATGCCACGGACGGCGGGCGGGCGGGTGGAGCGGCGG
>NZ_BBYM01000015.1:42273-218351 GCF_001570405.1 Microtetraspora niveoalba
GGGCAGCACCGTCGGCTTGGGGAAGCGCAGGCGGCGGATCTGCGAGGACCGCATCGCCGCGTAGAAGGCGATGCCCTTGAGGTTCTCGTCGGGGAACTTCGCCGCGGCCTCCTTCTTCACGCGGTATCCGACGTAGAACGAGTTGCCGAGGACCGCGATCATCACGATCGGCAGGGCCAGCGTGTACACCGTGAGGACGACGCTGCGGATCTGCAGCGGGAACGGGACCATCGACAGCAGCATGATGACCAGCACCGCGGGCAGGAAGTACTGACCTGGGAGACGCCGGGAGTCGACCCAGTCACGGGCGAACCTCCGCACGGGGCCCTTGTCACGGGGGAGGAGGTACTTCTCCTCGCCGCGGAGCATGCCCTCGCGCTGGCGGGCCCGCATGGCCCGGTCCCGATCGCGCTGCTGCCGGTAGGCTTCCTTGCGGTTGGCCGGCGCGGTCACGGGCGAGCGGCGGCGCCCCTGCGCCTCGCTCCGCTTGGGGGTGGGACGACCCTTACCCGGAGTCCCCTGGGGCTTAAGATCTTCGGCGGGGACGGGGGCCTCGTCCGTAGCGGCCTGGTTACGACGTCCGAACACGTCGCCCAGCCTACCGGGCGTGCAACTTAGTGACGCCCTCACGCGTTATGCGTAGGGTGAACCCAGGCGGCTCTGCCGCTTTTGGGCGACTAATACGGCTGGGGCTACCCACGCAACCTTGAGAAGGGGACGGCCGACGCGCATGAGCGTGATGAAAAGACTTTCCATGATCTTCAAGTCGAAGGCCAACAGGGCACTGGACAAGATGGAGGATCCGCGGGAGACGCTGGACTACTCCTACCAGCGCCAGCTGGAGCTGCTGCAGAAGGTGCGCCGGGGCGTGGCCGACGTCGCCACCAGCCGCAAGCGGGTCGAACTGCAGATCAACCAGCTGGAAAGCCAGGCCAAGAAGCTGGAGGACCAGGGCCGGCAGGCGCTGTCCGTCGGGCGGGAGGACCTCGCCCGTGAGGCGCTCACCCGCCGCAACGGCCTGAACGCCCAGATCGCCGACCTGCGGATCCAGTACAACAACCTGCACGGCGAGGAGGAGAAGCTCACCCTCGCCAGCCAGCGGCTCCAGGCCAAGGTGGACTCCTTCCGTACGAAGAAGGAGACGATCAAGGCCACCTACACCGCGGCCGAGGCGCAGACCCGGATCAACGAGGCGTTCTCCGGCATCTCCGAGGAGATGGGCGACGTCGGCCTCGCGATACAGCGCGCCGAGGACAAGACGGCGCAGATGCAGGCCCGCGCCGGCGCGATCGACGAGCTGCTCGCCAGCGGCGCGCTCGACGACTTCACCGGCCAGCGCGACGACATCCAGGCCGAGCTCGACCGCATGGGCGGCGGCACGGACGTCGAGCTGGAGCTCGCCAGGATGAAGGCGGAGCTGGGGCAGGGGCCGGCTCCCAAGAGCGCCATCGAGGCCGGGCAGCCCGGCCAGGCGCACCAGCAGTCGCCGCAGACTCAGCAGATCCGCCAGCCGGGGGAGGGCCTGTGATCGTCCGAATCATGGGAGAGGGCCAGATCCAGATCGAGGACGCCGACCTCGACGTCCTGAACGCCTTGGACGATGAGCTTGAGACCGCCATCGAGTCCGACGACGAGACGGTCTTCCGGGTCAAGCTGCACGCCCTTCTGGACAAGGTCCGCCAGGTGGGCAAGGCGCTGCCGGACGACTCGCTGGAGCCGTCCGAGCTGATCCTGCCGCCCGCCGACGCCTCGATAGAGGAAGTGCGGGAGATGCTCGGCGACACCGGGCTCATCCCGGGCTGATGTCCCGGACCAGGTTCGCCCCTGATCGTGGTCTGACCACCCGGATGGTCACGACCATGTTCTTGCTCGGCCTGCTCTACGTCGCGTTCGTGGCCATCCTGATCGCGGTCGGAGTGCGCGCCGTCGTGGTGCTGGTGATCGCCGGAGGCTTCCTGCTGGTGCAGTACTTCCTGTCCGACAAGATCGCGTTGTTCGCGATGCACGGCCGGGAGGTCTCCCCTCAGGAAGCCCCTGAGCTGCACGGCATCATCGACCGGCTGAGCGCGATGGCGGACATGCCGAAACCCAGGGTGGCGATCGCCGACTCGGACGTACCGAACGCGTTCGCCACCGGGCGCAACCAGAAGAACGCGGTCGTCTGCGTGACGACCGGGATCCTGCGCAGGCTCGACGCGCGGGAGCTGGAAGGCGTCCTCGCCCATGAGATGTCCCACGTCGCGCACCGCGACGTGGCGGTCATGACGATCGCCTCGTTCCTCGGGGTCGTGGCCGGGCTGATGACCCGGTTCGCGCTCTACAGCGGCCTCGCGGGAGGGCGCAGGGACAACAACAACGGCCCGCCCGTCGGGCTGATCATCCTGCTGGTGTCCGGCCTCGTCTACGCGGTGAGCTTCCTGCTGACACGGGCCCTGTCCCGCTACCGCGAGCTGGCCGCGGACCGCGCGGGCGCCCTGCTGACCCAGCAGCCGTCCGCCCTGGCCAGCGCGCTGACCAAGGTGAGCGGCGAGATCGCGCGGATTCCCACGCAGGATCTGCGCGAGGCGCAGCCGTTCAACGCGTTCTACTTCGCGCCCGCCCTCTCGGGGCAGAGCGTCGCGTCGCTGTTCTCCACCCACCCGTCGCTGGACCGGCGCCTGGCGCAGCTGTCCAGGATCTCGGCCGAGCTGGGGCGCTGATGGGCTGGTTCGACGCGCTTCTCGGCAGGTCGAAACCGGCCAGACCGGACCTCGACGCGCTGTTCGCGCTGCCGTCCGCGGCGGTCACCCTGCAAGCGGCGACCGGGTTCACGCCTGCCGGCGTCGGGTCGGTGTGCTTCCGTGCCGCGGAGGGCGCCGCGTTCATCCAGCTCGAACAGGAGATCCAGGCCCTGCTGGGCACGGGCACCGAGCTGACGCCCGACTCCTACGGCTACACCTGGCTGGTGGTCCGCCGCCCCGCCGAGGACGTGGCCTCGCTGGTCACGGACCTGCACGCGGTCAACTCGACGCTGGAGGCGAACGGCTTCGGGCCGTCCCTGCTGTGCTCGCTGGTGACCTTCGCCGACCCGCGCGGCCGCCGGCTCGCCGTCGTCTACCTCTACAAGCAGGGCACCTTCTACCCGTTCGCGCCCACCGGCGGCACCCACCGGGACAACGCCCTGGAGCTGCAGGTACGCGGCGTGCTCGCGGGCGAGCTCAAGATCGAGCCCGACCTCGCCCGCTGGTTCCCGGTCTGGGGCGCCCCCGGCCTGTGAGCCCGCCGGGTGGCGGCCTCGGAAGGGCCGCCACGCCGGCGTGGCCGGTCAGGGGAGCGCGAGCATCCGGTCGAGGGCGACCTTCGCCCAGTGCGTCGTGTCGGGGTCGACCGTGATCTGGTTGACGACCTCGCCGTCGGCGAGCGACTCCAGCGCCCACACCAGGTGCGGCAGGTCGATGCGGTTCATCGTGGAGCAGTAGCAGACGGTCCGGTCGAGGAAGGTCACGTCCTTGTCCGGGAACATGCCCGCGAGCCGCTTGACCAGGTTCAGCTCGGTGCCGACCGCCCACGAGGAGCCGGCGGGGGCCTCCTGGAGCGTGCGGATGATGTACTCCGTGGAGCCGACGTGGTCGGCCTTGGTCACGACCTCGTGGCGGCACTCCGGGTGCACCAGCACGTTCACGCCCGGGATGCGGGCGCGCACGTCGTCGACGCACCCGGCCGTGAACCGGCCGTGGACCGAGCAGTGGCCCTTCCACAGGATCATCCGGGCGTTCTCCAGCTGCTCCCGCGTGAGGCCGCCGTTGGGGCGGTGCGGGTTGTAGACGACGCAGTCGTCGAGGGAGAGGCCCATCTCCAGCACGGCGGTGTTGCGTCCCAGGTGCTGGTCGGGGAGGAAGAGGACCTTCTCTCCCTGCTGGAACGCCCATTCCAGCGCCTTGCGGGCGTTGGAGGAGGTGCAGACGGCGCCGCCGTTCCTGCCGCAGAACGCCTTGATGTCGGCGCTGGAGTTCATGTACGTGATCGGGACCACGCGGTCGGCGAGCCCCGCGTCCTCCAGGGCGTCCCAGCACTCCTCGACCTGGTCGAAGGTCGCCATGTCGGCCATCGAGCAGCCGGCCGCGAGGTCGGGCAGGACGACCTTCTGCGCGTCGGAGGTGAGGATGTCGGCCGACTCCGCCATGAAGTGGACGCCGCAGAAGACGATGTACTCGGCCTCGGGGCGCGCGGCGGCCTCGCGGGCCAGCTTGAACGAGTCGCCGGTCACGTCGGCGAACTGGATGACCTCGTCGCGCTGGTAGTGGTGGCCGAGCACGAAGAGCCGGTCGCCGAGCCGTTCCCTGGCCTTGCGGGCGCGCTCGACCAGCGCGGGATCGGAGGCGAGGGGCAGCTCGCCCGGACAGTCCACTCCGCGTTCGCTGTGCGGGTCGGCGCCCTGACCGAGGATGAAGAGCGGGATCCCGGTGTCGGTGGTCGTCACGACCACACCCCCTTCGGGGACTTATCGTCGAACTGACGACTAATAATTACACACCCTTCGTCCGTTTCACGCCAGCGGCCCGGGGCCGTACCGGGAGGGGACGCGGGAATGTGTGGGGCCGGACCGGTGTTGGTAGCGTCTATCTGGGGAGAGCTCCGGGGAGTGACCTTCGACGAAGGTGGAAACATCCCTTTGAGTCCACCCTGAGACGTCAGAATCCATCGACCGCTCCCGGTGGGCGGTTGACGCAGACGCGGGAGTCAGCACATGACGGTTGAGAGCAGCGAGACCACGCAGCAGGGCCTGACCCTGACTGATGCGGCCGCCGCCAAGGTGAAGAGCCTGCTGGAGCAGCAGGGCGAGGAAGGGCTGCAGCTGCGTGTCGCCGTGCAGCCGGGCGGCTGTTCCGGCCTGCGTTACCAGCTCTTCTTCGACGACCGCTCCATGGACGGCGACGTCGTTTCGGACTTCGGCGGCGTCAGCGTCGTGACCGACCGGATGAGCGCGCCGTACCTGACCGGCGCCACGATCGACTTCGTCGACACGATCGAGAAGCAGGGCTTCACGATCGACAACCCGAACGCCACGGGCTCCTGCGCCTGCGGCGACTCGTTCAACTAGCGGCCCCGGCGGGCCACGCCCCCGGCGGGCCCGCGCACCGCGACACGCACGCCCCGTACGGCCGAGCCGTGCGGGGCGTCGGCGTGCCCCGGCGCGGGGAGAGATCCCCACCGCACCCTGGTCGCGTATCCTTGCGGGGTTTGCCGGAACGTTCATCGAGTACGTCCGCGAAGACGTGTGCGCAGACGTTCGCCGAGGCGTCCATCCGGCTCTTTCGGCTCACCCAGTTCATCCAGATGATGCTGACAACGAGGAGAACGACCCCGTGCGCATCGCCGTCACCGGCTCCATCGCGACCGACCACCTGATGACCTTCCCCGGCAGGTTCGGGGACCAGCTCGTCGCCGAGCAGCTCGACCGGGTCTCCCTGTCCTTCCTGGTCGACGAACTGCAGATCCGTCGCGGGGGGTGCGCGGCGAACATCTCCTTCGGCATGGGATGCCTGGGCCTGCGGCCCATCCTCGTCGGCGCCGTCGGCACGGACTTCACGGATTACCGGTCGTGGCTGGAGCGGCACGGGGTCGACTGCCAGTCGGTGTACATCTCCGAGCTGCACCACACGGCACGCTTCCTCTGCACCACCGACGAGGAGCACAACCAGATCGCCTCGTTCTACACCGGCGCGATGGCCGAGGCCAGGGAGATCGAGCTGGGCCCGATCATCGACCGGGTCGGCGGCCTGGACCTGGTCCTGGTCAGCCCGAACGACCCGGACGCCATGCTGAGGCACACCGACGAGGCGCGCGGGCGGGACATCCCCTTCGCGGCCGACCCCTCACAGCAGCTCGCCCGGATGGACGGCGAGGACATCCGCCAGCTCGTCGACGGCGCGGCGTACCTGTTCGGCAACGACTACGAGAAGGGCCTCATCGAGCAGAAGACCGGCTGGTCGGACGAGGAGATCCTGGGCAAGGTCGGCGTACGCGTCACCACGCTCGGGCCGAAGGGCGCCAGGATCGACCGCGCAGGCGAGCCGAGCCTGCACGTCCCCCCGGCCCCCGAGCTGGGCAAGGCCGACCCGACCGGCGTCGGCGACGCCTTCCGGGCCGGCTTCCTCTCCGCCCTCTCCTGGGACCTCTCGCTGGAGCGCTGCGCGCAGGTCGGCAACCTCACCGCGACGCACGTCCTGGAGCAGGTCGGCTGCCAGGAGTACGAGCTGGGCCAGCGCGTGTTCCTCGACCGCTTCGGCGCGGTCTACGGCCGGGACGCCGCGGACGAGGTCGCCGAGCACGTGAAGTGCCACTACGCGTAGCCGACTCCTGTCAGAGGCGCGGCGTGCTCTCCGCGTAGATCCTGGTGACCGCCTCGGCGAGCTGATGCTCGGACAGGTGGGCGGCCAGGTCGGCCTCGCTGATCACCCCGACGAGGCGGTGGTTCTCCAGCACGGGCAGCCGCCGGATCTGGTGCTCCTCCATGGTGTGGAGGGCCTCGTCCAGATCCGCGTCGGCGTCGACCCAGACGAGCGTGCCCTGCGCGAGGTCCCGCGCCCTGACGTCGGCGCAGTCCTTACCGGCCGCGACGCACTTGATGACGATGTCGCGGTCGGTGATGATCCCCTTGAGCCGGTCGTCCTCGCCGCACACGGGCAGCGAGCCGACGCCGAGGTCGCGCATCATCCGCGATGCGGTGAGCAGGTCCTCGTTCTCGCCGATGCACTGCACGCCGAAGTGCATGACGTTGCGTGCCGTGGTCATGGAATCCCCCGAAAACAGATCGATGTGCGTTTCCAGGGACCCCCTACCCAGGGGGAGGGCGGTCAGTAGTTGCGCCGCACCCGGATCGCCCAGCCGCCCTGGGGGATCTCGGCGCTGTCCACGTGCGCGTGGGACTTCAGCCGGCACCACGCCGGGATGTCGGTGTACGCGGCCGGGTCGTCGGCGAGTACCTCGACGACCGCCCCCATGGGCACCTGGTTGATCTGGTCGGCCAGCATGATGATCGGGATGGGACACTTGCGGCCCAGCGCGTCGATCGTCAGGGCGGCGGGCTCACGCGTCACGGCCTGAGTCTCGGCCCGCGCCTCCGCCCGCGGCTCCTCGGTCTCGCTCCGGCCGGCCCCCGAACGCCTCCGCCACATCAGTGCACTCCCAAACTCGCTCGGATGCGTCGCACGATGTCCGGTAGTGCGGCGAGGAACCGGTCGACGTCGCCCTCGGACACGCCCTGGGGCAGCGATACCCGGACGTTCCCGTGCGTAAGCACCCCCATCGCCTCCAGCACGTGCGATGGACGAAGCGTACTCGCGGTGCAGGAGCTCCCGGACGAGACCGCGAACCCGGCCCGGTCCAGCTCGGTCAGCAGCGCCTCGCCCTCGACGTAAAGACACGAAAAGGTGACGATGTGCGGCAGCCGCCGTACCGGGTCGCCGACCACCTCCACGTCGGGCACCAGGCGCGGGACCTCCGTCCGGACCCGCTCGACCAGGGCCGACAGCCGCGCGTTCTCCGCGGCCTGCGCCGCCGCGTCCCCGGTCCTCGCCCGCAGCGCCGCCGCCGCGGCGACGATCGCCGGGACGTTCTCGAACCCGGGCGCCCGCCGCCGCTCCCGCTCGTCCTGCGGGTACGGCGAGCGCCAGCGGGTCCCCTTGCGCACGGCCAGGACCCCCACACCCGCCGGCCCGCCCCACTTGTGCGCGCTCGCCGTCAGCACCGACCAGTCGCGGGGGAGCGGCAGCCGGCCCGCCGACTGCGCGGCGTCGACCAGCAGCGGCACGCCCGCCGCGCGGCAGGCGGCGGCGGCCTCCTCGACGGGCTGGAGCGTCCCCACCTCGTGGTTACCCGTCTGCAGGCAGGCCAGCGCCGTGCCGGGCCGGGACACCGCCTCCGCGAACGCCTCCGCGTCCACCTCGCCCGTACGGCTCACGCCGACAACCTCGACGGTGCCACCCCCGTGCTCGTGCTCCTCGGCCGCGTGCAGCACACTGGAGTGCTCGACCGCGCCGATCACCAGGTGGCGGCCGATCCGCCTGCGCCCGTTCAGCGCGCCCAGGACGCCGAGATGGACCGCCTGGGTGCCGGACGCGGTGAACACCACCTCGTCCGGGCGGGCGCCGAGCACGTCGGCGACGTCGGCGCGGGCCTGTTCGAGGAGCATCTGCGCGCGCCGCGCCGCGCCGTACAGGCGGGCCGGGTCGGCCCAGCCGGAGTCGAGCGCGGCCAGCAGCGCGTCCCGCGCCGCGGGGTGAAGGGGCTCGGTCGAAGCAGCGTCCAGATAGACCACAGATAGGACATTAACGGGGGCTGGTCAGAGGGGCGGTGCCGGTCCGCGCTAATGTGTCCCCCAGCGTGAACTCAATCAAGTAAAGGGGTGACCGGTCCGAGACGGCCCCGGTCCCTTCTGATCGTGCAACTTGGAAGATCCGCCCAGGAGAGGGACTCTTGGGCTTCACCTGTGGGGTAGGCAATCCGTGAGTCCGACCCGCCGTACGACACGGCGACCGTTGGCCCGCCGCCGGTTGCCACGCGTCGCCGCTCTGGCGGTGCTCGTGGCGGCCGCGACGGCGTGTAGCGCCCAGACGACTGAGCAGTGGTCCCGTGGCGGCATGCCCGAAGGCGCCACCGAGCAGGCGCACCTTACCCAGACGCTCTGGAACGGGGCCTGGATCGCGGCACTCGCCACCGGCATCGTCGTGTGGGGCCTGATCCTCTGGGCGTGCGCGTTCCACCGCAAGAAGAAGAACTCGCCGGACCAGCTGCCGCCTCAGGTGCGGTACAACCTGCCGATCGAGATCCTGTACACCGTGGTGCCGATCATCATGGTCTCGGTCTTCTTCTACTTCACCGCCCGTGACGAGACCGAGATCATGAAGGTCACCGGCAACGCCCCGGTGAAGGTCAAGGTCGAGGGCCGCATGTGGAGCTGGGGCTTCACCACCGAGTACCAGGGCAAGAGCGCCAGGGTCGAGGGCGTCCCGGTCGACCTCGCCAAGCAGAGCGTGGAGAACCCCGAGGGCCCGCAGCTCGTGCTGCCGACGGGCGCCGAGGTCGAGTTCGAGCTCCACTCGCCCGACGTCATCCACTCCTTCTGGGTGCCGGCCTTCCTGTTCAAGCAGGACGTGTTCCCCGGTAACGTGCGCAACAAGTTCCAGATCAAGACGCTGAACCGCCCGGGCGTCTTCGTCGGACGCTGCGCCGAGCTCTGCGGCGTCGACCACAGCAAGATGCTGTTCTCCGTGAAGCTCGTGCCGCAGGCGGAGTTCGACCAGTACATCCAGAGCCAGGCGGGGAGTGCCCAGTGACCGCCATCCACCACCAACCCTCCGCCATCGCCGCCCGGCCGTACACCAAGGGCTCGGTCGTGGCCAAGTGGCTTTCCACCACCGACCACAAGGTGATCGGGCACCTGTACCTGATCACGTCGTTCGTGTTCTTCCTGATCGGCGGCGTCATGGCGCTGGTCATGCGCGCCGAGCTGGCCGCCCCGGGCCTGCAGTTCGTGTCGAACGAGCAGTTCAACCAGCTGTTCACGATGCACGGCACGATCATGCTGCTGATGTTCGCGACGCCGCTGTTCGCGGGCTTCGCCAACGCGATCATGCCGCTGCAGATCGGCGCGCCGGACGTGGCCTTCCCCCGGCTGAACATGGTGAGCTACTGGCTCTACCTGTTCGGCAGCACCATCGCGGTGGCCGGCTTCATCACCCCGGGTGGCGCCGCCGCCTTCGGATGGACGGCCTACGCGCCGCTGTCCAACGCGGTGACCTCGCCCGGCATCGGCGGTGACATGTGGATCATGGGTCTGGCGCTGTCCGGACTCGGCACGATTCTCGGCGCGGTGAACTTCATCACCACGATCATCACGATGCGCGCGCCCGGCATGACGATGTTCCGGATGCCGATGTTCACCTGGAACATCCTGCTCACCAGCATCCTGGTGCTGCTGGCCTTCCCGGTCCTCGCGGCCGCGCTGCTGGCCCTGGAGGCCGACCGCAAGCTCGGCGCCCACATCTTCGACTCCGCCACCGGCGGCGCGATGTTGTGGCAGCACCTGTTCTGGTTCTTCGGCCACCCCGAGGTCTACATCATCGCGCTGCCGTTCTTCGGCATCATCACCGAGGTCATCCCGGTGTTCAGCCGCAAGCCGGTCTTCGGCTACATCGGCCTGGTCGGCGCGACGATCGCGATCGCGGGCCTGTCGATCACCGTGTGGGCGCACCACATGTTCGTGACCGGCCAGGTGCTCCTGCCGTTCTTCTCGTTCATGACGTTCCTCATCGCGGTCCCGACCGGTGTGAAGTTCTTCAACTGGATCGGCACGATGTGGCGCGGCCATCTGACGTTCGAGTCGCCGATGCTCTTCGCGATCGGCTTCCTGGTGACGTTCCTCTTCGGCGGTCTCACCGGCGTCATCCTGGCGTCGCCGCCGCTGGACTTCCAGGTCAGCGACACCTACTTCGTCGTGGCCCACTTCCACTACGTGATCTTCGGCACCGTGGTGTTCGCGATGTTCTCGGGCTTCTACTTCTGGTGGCCCAAGTTCACCGGGCGGATGCTGAACGACCGGCTCGGCAAGGTCCACTTCTGGATCACGTTCTTCGGCTTCCACCTGACGTTCCTGGTGCAGCACTGGCTGGGCGTCATCGGCTTCCCCCGGCGCTACGCCGACTACTCCGCGGTGGACGGTTTCACCGACCTGAACATGATCTCGTCGGTGGGCGCGTTCCTCCTCGGCGCCTCGCTGCTGCCGTTCATCTACAACGTGTGGATCACGTGGAAGAAGGCGCCGAAGGTCACCGTCGACGACCCGTGGGGCTACGGTGGCGCGCTCGAATGGGCGACCTCCTGCCCGCCGCCGCGACACAACTTCACGTCGCTGCCGCGCATCCGGTCTGAGCGTCCCGCGTTCGACATCAAGTACCCGCACCTTTCCGCGAAGCCCGCACTGGAGGAAGGTCGATGAAGATCCAGGGATGGATGTTCGTGCTCTGCGGCCTCTTCTTCGCCGCAGTGGACGTGGTCTACTGGTTCTGGTCCAAGGAGCCGACCGGCACCGCGGTCCTGGCCATCTCCGTCGGCCTCGCCCTCATGATCGGCTACTACCTGCTCTTCACGGCTCGCCGCATCGGTGACCAGCCGGAGGACAGCAAGGAGGCCGACATCAGCGACGGCGCCGGCGAGCTGGGCTTCTTCAGCCCGCACAGCTGGTGGCCGCTGTTCGTCTGCCTCTCCGCGGCGCTGACGTTCTTCGGCTTCGCCATCGGGATGTGGCTGTTCCTGATCGGTGTCTTCGCCACCGTCATGAGCATGATCGGATTCGTGTTCCAGTACTACCGGGGCAACTTCTCGCACTGACCCGGAGGAGCGCGTCTCCCAGGCCTCGTCGCGGCCGGCCAACGATCAGTTGGCCGGCCGCGACGCTTTTCTTTGCCAGCTGCCATCCCTGAACTGAGGGCGGACCCAACGTAATCGGGTACTTACCCCATGCAAGTGGTACGTGGCGGGGGGAGGCCGACGTGCGAGCTGGTGCTGGGCTGCTTGCCCTACTCATGGCGACCGGGTGTTCCGCCGCCGCGGCGGATCGCGAGAAGGAAGCCGCGGTCGTGCCGCCGGCGGCGGTGGGCGTCACGCCGGAGAACGGGGCGCGGGATCTCGCCCCCGAGCTGCCCATCATGATCGCGTCCGCCGGGGGGACGCTCAAGGGCGTCACGGTAGAGGCGAAGGGCCGGCCGGTGGCCGGGATGTACAGCGCCGACCGGACCAGATGGCGCAGCGCGCGACCCATGACACCGGGCACCGACTACAGCGTGACCGCCGTCGCGGTCAACGCCGCGGGCAAGACGACCGAGACCAGGAGCGTCTTCTCGACCCGCAAGGCGGTCAAGGCCTTCGACGTCCAGACGATCCTCCCCAACAAGGAGATCACCGGCCTGACCGTGGGCGTCGGGATGCCGATCATGATCACTTTTGACCACGACGTCACCGACCGTGTCTCGGTGGAGAAGAACCTGCAGGTCCACGCGTCCAAGCCGGTGCAGGGCGCCTGGCACTGGTTCGACAACCGCCGTGTGTCGTTCCGTCCGAAGGAGTACTGGCCGGCCCACACCAAGGTGCGGCTCGTCGCCCGGCTCGCGGGCGTGCGCGGCGCCGACGGCATGTACGGCGCGAAGGACTACGTCCGCGATTTCACCATCGGCCGCTCCCAGATCAGCTACGCGGACACCGGCACGCACTACATGAAGGTGAAGCGGGACGGGAAGACCATCCGGAACATGCCGATTAGCGCCGGCAAGGGCGGCGAGATGAAGTACTACACGACTTCTGGCATCCACCTCGCCATGGACCGGGAGCTCGTCACGGTCATGACCTCGCCTGGCATCGGCCCCGGCAGCCCCGGCTACTACCAGACCACCGTCTACGACACCGTGCGGATCTCCGACACCGGCGAGTACGTGCACGGCGCCCCGTGGTCGGTGGGGGACCAGGGGAACTCGAACGTGAGCCACGGCTGCGTCAACGTCAGCCCGGCGAACGCGAAGTGGTTCATGACCAACACGCTGATCGGCGACCCGATCGTCATCACCGGATCGCCGCGCCCGCTCGACCCCACCAACGGCTGGGGGCACTGGCAGGAGCCCTGGAAGCAGTGGCTCAAGTGGAGCCGGCTGCGCGGCGCCAGCACCGAGCCGCTGTGAGCACCGCCGTGAGCGCCCCTCTCAGGGCGGGCGCGACGTCGCCCTGAGAGCTCTCCCAGAGCCGTTCTGACGGCCTCCACGACGGCCCGCATCCCCATCGCAGGGGACGCGGGCCGTTCGCGCCTGCGGCCGAATGAGGGCCGCGCGGGCGGCGCGGCCTCCGGAGGGTCCGGGGAGGGACGAGCCTTCGACCGAGGTCGGGGGAGCCCTGAGGGCGGGCCGCCGCGACTCGCGGTCCGGCATCGGCGCCGTCCCCCCGAGCCCGCTCTCGGGACGGCGCGGGACGGCTGTGGGACAAAAGAGAAGCGGCCCGGGTGGGAAACCCCACCCGGGCCGCTCATGTGCGGCTCATCGAGCCTCAGTGAACTTCCTTGCGCTCCCCGGCGCCGACGGCGACGTGCTCCTCGCCGTGCCCCTCCTCAAGAGGGATCCGGTCGGTGCCGTACGCCCGGCTCATCTTGGCGCGGAGCCGGCCGATCAGCGAGCGGGCGCCCTTCGGCGGGATCCCCTCGCGGTCGGCGCCGCCCTCGATGATCGGGATCTCCTTCTTGCCGCGGAGGTGCGCCAGGATGTCGTCCGCGGGCGGCGTGTGGACCTCGATGTACTCGCCGTTCGGCATCCGCTTGATGACGCCCGACTCGACACCGTGGGACACGATCTCGGCGTCCTTGCGCTGCAGGCCGAGGCAGATCCGGTAGGTGACGAAGTAGGCGATCACCGGGCCGACGAAGATGGCCACCCGGCCGAACATCGTCGTCTCGTAGAGGCCGATGTGGAAGTTGGCCGAGATCTCGTCGTTGGCGCCCAGCAGCCACAGGATGCCGTAGAACGTGATCGCCGCGAAGCCGATGGAGGTGCGGTGCGGGTTGTTGCGCGGCCGGTCGGCGATGTGGTGCTCGCGCCGGTCGCCGGTCACCCACTGCTCCAGGAACGGGTACAGCGCGAGGCCCGTCATGATGATCCCCAGCGGCACCAGCGCCGGGATCAGCACGCTCAGCGGGATCGTGCCTCCGGACGTGCCGAAGAGGTTGATCTCCCACGGGACCATCAGACGCAGTGAGCCTTCGAGGAAGCCCATGTACCAGTCGGGCTGGGAGCCCGCCGAGATGTCCGCCGGCGTGTAAGGCCCGAACAACCAGATCGGGTTGATCTGCGCGAACGTGCCCAGCAGCGCCAGCACACCGAACGTGAACAGGAAGTACGCGCCCGCCTTGGCCATGAAGGCCGGGTAGAACGGCGCACCCACCACGTTCTTCTCGGTGCGGCCCTTGCCCGGCATCTGCGTGTGCTTCTGCACCCACATGAGGATCATGTGAGCGGTGATCAGCGCCAGCAGGATGCCCGGGATGAGCAGGATGTGCAGCGTGAAGAACCGGGAGATGATGTCCTCACCCGGGTACTCGCCGCCGAACAGGAAGAACTGGATGTACGTGCCGATCAGCGGGATCGACAGGATGACGCCCTGGGTGATCCGCAGACCGGCGCCCGAGAGCAGGTCGTCCGGCAGCGAGTAACCCGTCAGACCCTCGAACAGGGCCAGGGTCAGCAGGCCGATGCCGATCAGCCAGTTCAGCTCGCGCGGCTTGCGGTACGCCCCCGTGAAGAACACGCGGAGCATGTGCACCATCATGCCGGCGACGAACAGCAGGGCCGCCCAGTGGTGGATCTGCCGGATGAGCAGACCGCCGCGGACGTCGAACGAGATGTTCAGCGCCGAGGCGTACGCCTCCGACATCATGATGCCCTTGAGCGGCTCGTACGAGCCCTCGTACATCACGTGGCCCATGCTGGGCTTGAACCAGAACGTCAGGAACGTACCGGTCAGCAGCAGCACGACGAACGAGTAGAGCGCGATCTCGCCCAGCAGGAACGACCAGTGGTCGGGGAACATCTTCCGCAGGTTGCGCTTGAGGAAGCTTCCCGCGCCCAGGCGGTCGTCGAGGAAGGTCGAGACGCCGGCGATTGCCTTGGGAGGAGTGTCCATTACGCCTTCTCCGCCTTCTCCCTGGCTTCGTGCTCCGCGTCCCCGCGCTCCCAGAAGCTGGGACCGACGGGCACGTTGAAGTCGGCCTTGGCGACGAGGAAGCCCTCTTCGTCGATCCCGATCGGAAGCTGCGGGAGCGGCCGGGCCGCCGGGCCGAAGACGACCTTGGCGCCGTCGGAGGCGTCGAAGGTCGACTGGTGGCACGGGCAGAGGATGTGATGGGTCGTCTGCTCGTACAGCGCCGCGGGGCACCCCACGTGGGTGCAGATCTTCGAGTAGGCGACGATGCCGTCGTGCGTCCAGTTCAGGTTCGTGCCGGACTTGAGCTCCTCCGGACGGAACTTGAGCAGGATCAGCGTGGCCTTGGCCAGGGCGTTGAGATCGTGTTCGTAGCCCTCGGGGACCACCGAGAGGATGCCGCCGGGGGAGTTGAAGTCCGCGGCGCGGATCGGCTGGCCGGTGCCCTCGGTGATGAGGCGGCGCGGCTTGCCGTTCTTCGTGGCCTCGCCCCAGACCGTGTGCCGGAGCTTGTTGCCCGGCAGCGGGCCGAGGTCCTTCAGCAGGACGAGCGGAGCCAGGCCCAGCGGCGCCGCCGCCAGCAGCAGCGTGCGGCGGAGCAGCTTGTGCTTGACGAAGCCGCTCTCGTTCGCGCCCGCCAGGAACGTCTCCTTGACGTACTCGCGGGTGTCGGAGTCGGACACCATCGGGTGACGCTCCTGGATCATGCTGTACTTCGGCATGATCTTGCGCACCCAGGTCGTGATGCCGGCCGCCAGTGCGAGCAGCGCCAGCGTCAGCGTGCCGCCGAGCGCGAAGTTGGACGTCGACGTCTTCTCGATCGTCCCGACCTGGAAGATGACGTACGAGGCGATGAAGCCGATGCCCGCGAGGAAGGCGATCGCGAACAGAAGCGCGACCGCCTTCTCGGCCTTGCGGGCACTGACCGGGTCCTGGTACTGCACCCCCGGCAGGGCCTCGGGCTCGTGGGCCCGCTCGTCCTTCAGGATGGCCTCGGTGGGAGGCGGCGTGCCGATGACGCGCTTCGGCACGCGATCCTCGGGCTGGTCGATGGTGTTTTCTGTCATGAGTGCGCCTGTCGCTTCTTCGCGGTGATCCAGATGGCGGCGAGGACCAGCAGGCTGATGCCGACGATCCAGGCCACCAGGCCCTCGGTCACCGGACCGATCCTGCCGAGGCTGGCACCGCCCGGGTCCGCCTGGCCGCGGACGCTGGTGATGTAGGCGATCATGTCCCGCTTCTGCTCGGGAGTGATCACTGAGTCGTTGAAGACGGGCATCGCCTGCGGCCCGGTGGCCATCGCCTCGTAGATCTGCGTCGGCGACGACTCGTGCAGCGGCGGGGCGTACTTGCCGTAGGTCAGCGCGCCGCCGGCGCCGACGAAGTTGTGGCACTGGATGCAGTTCGCGCGGAACAGCTCGCCACCCTTCGCCGGGTCGCCCTTGGCCGGGTCGACCTGCTCGGCCGACGGCCGGGTCGGGCCGCCGCCCAGCGACTGGACGTACGCCGAGAGCTGGTCGATGGCCTCGGGGGTCACCCACTCGTCGAGGGGCTTGCGCGGAGCCTGGGCCCCCGGGTCGGACGCGGGCATGCGCCCGCTGCTCACCTGGAAGTCCACGGCAGCCGCGCCCACGCCCACGAGGGTGGGACCGGACTTGGTGCCCTCAGCGTTCAGCCCGTGACAGCTGGCGCAGTGGGCGACGAAGAGGTCCTTGCCCTTCGCCACGTCGTCGGCCTTCCCGGACGCGACCGCCGCGTCCGCGGTGCCGCCGTTCGGCGCGGCGAGCGCGTATCCCCCGCCGAGGAGGCCCAACGCGAGTGCCACAACGGCAAAACGCGCGAGGGGATGCCGCCGTCGCGCGGTGATGGATTTCACCGATCTCCCCGTTCCGATCATTTGATGATGTAGATGGTCGCGAAAAGGCCGATCCAGACCACGTCCACGAAGTGCCAGTAGTAGGACACGACGATCGCGCTGGTGGCCTGCTCATGCGTGAAGCGCTTCGCGGCGTACGTGCGTCCCAGGATGAACAGGAACGCGATCAGTCCACCCGTCACGTGCAGACCGTGGAAGCCTGTGGTCAGGTAGAACACCGAGCCGTAGGCGCTGGAGGCGAGGGTCACGCCCTCCTCCACCAGGACGCGGTACTCGTTCAGCTGGCCCGCGACGAAGATCGCGCCCAAGATGAAGCTGAAGATGTACCAGAACCTGAGCTTCTTGACCTGGCCCTTTTCCGCGGCCCATACACCGAACTGGCACGTCACGCTGGACAGGACCAGGATGATCGTGTTCGCCGTGGCGTACGGGATGTCGAGATGGGCGTCCGGCCAGGGTTTGCCCTGGCCGAGGCTGACCGACCGGATGGTGAAGTACATCGCGAACAGCGCCGCGAAGAACATGAGCTCAGAGGACAGCCACACGATGGTCCCGACCTGAACCAGGTTCGGCCGGCGGGACCCGTAGGGCGTCGTCGTCGTTGTAATTGCGGATGCTGTCGCCACGGGCAGCATTATTGCGGCTCCCCTGGTCGGGTCGCCGCACGGCCCCCCGTTAGAGGCGGTTTGCTGGGGTTTAGAACCGAAGAATCTTGGCAAGAACCCTGGGCTACGCGTTCGGCGGGGTCGCCGGTAGCATCACGATGACCATACCCAGCGATTCGACCCTGTGAGCGTGACATGAGGGTTCTCGTCTACAGCGACGACGCAGGCACCCGTGAGAAGGTGCGGCTTGCCATCGGACGGCGCCCCGCGGCGGACGTGCCCCTCGTCGAGATCGTCGAGTGCGCCACGCAGCCCGCGGTGCTCAAGTACCTCGACTCCGGAGACATCGACGTCGCCGTCCTCGACGGTGAGGCCGCCCCGGCCGGAGGCATGGGCGTGAGCCGGCAGGCCAAGGACGAGGTGCACAACTGCCCGCCGATCCTGCTCATCATCGCCCGCAAGGACGACCGCTGGCTCGCCAACTGGTCCCGCGCCGACGCTGTCGTCGCCCAGCCGCTCGACCCCATGGCCGTCGCCGAGGCCGTCGCCGACCTCATGCGCGGCCGGCTCAGCCTGACCGGATCGTCCCGCCCAGCCCAGCCCGTCTCGTAACGGAGCCTCTCCATATGGACTCGCGTACCACCTGGCCGTCCCTGCTGAACGCCTTGCTCGCCGGCGAGCACCTGAGCGCCGACGAGACCGCGTGGGCCATGGGCGAGATCATGTCCGGCGACGCCACGCCCGCCCAGATCGGCGCGTTCGCCGTCGCGCTGCGCGCCAAGGGCGAGACGGTCGCCGAGACGTCCGGGCTGGCCCGGACCATGCTCGACCGGGCGGTCCCGCTGTCCATCGAGGGGCCCGTCGTCGACATCGTCGGCACCGGAGGGGACCGGGCGCACACCGTCAACGTCTCCACCATGGCGGCGGTCGTCGTCGCCGCGGCCGGCGCCCGGGTGGTGAAGCACGGCAACCGCGCGGCGTCCTCCCTGTGCGGGGCGGCCGACGTCCTGGAGCACCTCGGCGTCGTCCTCGACCTGTCGCCGGCGGCCACCGCGCGGCTCGCGGACGAAGCCGGGATCGCCTTCTGCTTCGCGCCCGTCTACCACCCGGGGTACCGGTTCGCCGGGCCGCCGCGCAGGGAGATCGGCATCCCCACCGTCTTCAACTTCCTCGGCCCGCTCACCAACCCGGCGCGCCCGACCGCCCAGGCGATCGGCGTGTTCGACGCCCGCATGCTGCCCGTGGTCGCGGGCGTCTTCGCCGAGCGCGGCGTCTCGGCGCTGGTCTTCCGCGGCGAGGACGGGCTCGACGAGCTCTCCACCGCCGGTCCCTCGCGGATCTTCATCGTGCGCGACGGGGAGACCCACGACCTGATGTTCGACCCCGCGGACATCGGCGTGGCCCGCTCCCAGCCGGACGACCTGCGCGGCGGCGACGTCGTCTTCAACGCGGCCGCCGTCCACGACACGCTTGCGGGCAAGACCGGTCCGGTGCGTGACGCCGTCCTGCTGAACGCCGCCGCGGCCCTGGTCGCCTTCGACGGCCCCGGCGACGACCTGGTCGCCGACCTCGGCGCCGCCTACGTGCGGGCCGCCGAGGCGGTCGACTCCGGCCGGGCGACCGCCACGCTGGAGCGCTGGGTCGAGGTCAGCCGCTCCCTCGCCTCCTGAGCCGTACGTCCTCCTGAGTGAGCCGCGCCGCCTCCTGGGCGGCGCGGCTTGCCGTCTTTCCCGGCTTGTCGAGCGGTGTGGCGTGGGCGCCTTCGTGGCGCGGCCTCCAGACGCTCGCGGCTGCTGAGGGGCGCGGGGCCGGGATCCGTCGGAGGAGGGACTCCAGGTCCGCCTCCGAGATGACGCGTGCGGCCGGGCGGGAGCCCTACGTTTCCCGCATGACGCGCCTCCTCCTCGTCCGCCTCGCTCGCCTCGCCCGCGAACGCCTGCCCGCGCTCCCCGGCATCCGGCGCGGCCGTGCGTCCGCGCCCGGGGGGCGCCCGCGGTTCCCGCCCGCCGGGGATCGGCTCGACATCCTGCGCGTCGGGGAACGGCTCCGCATCGCGTCCGAGCTGCACGACGTCGTCGCCCACGACCTGAGCGTGATGACACTGGCCGTGGGCGCCGGGCGCGTGTTCATGGACAGGGATCCCGCGCGGGCGGTCCAGACGCTCCGTGCCGCGGAGGAGTCGGGCCGCCGGGCGCTGTCCGACCTGCAACGCGTGATGGCGCTGCTGCGCGTGGACGATGTCCCGCGCGTCCCGCAGCCCCGCCTCGCCGAGCTGCCCGCCCTGCTGGACGCGTTCACCGCCGCGGGACTGGAGGTCACCCTCACCGAGGAGGGCGTACGGCAGGCCGCCCCCGCGCTGGAGTTGTCGGCGTACCGGATCGTCGAGGAGGCCCTCGGCAACGCCGTACGTCCCGGCGCGGCGCGGACGGCGGCGGTCACGCTCCGCTGGACCCAGAGCGTGCTCGACCTGACCGTCCGGGACGACGGCGCGCCACGGGAGCGGCTGTGCAGCACTTGGGAGCGGGCGTCGCTGTTCGGCGGCTCCGTTTCGGCGCGCGCGCTGCCCGGCGGCTTCGAGGTGCGGGTCCGGCTGCTCGCCGGTCAGTCCGCCTCGGTCAGGCCGATCGAGAAGGCCGCGTCCAGGTCGTGGCGGGAGTAGGTGCGGAAGGCGATGTGGGTCTCGGTCTGCAGCACCCCGGGCACCTTGTTGATCCGGCCCGGCACGACCTCGGCGATCTCCTCGTACCGCCTGACGCGGATCATGGCGAGCAGGTCGTACTCACCGGTGATCGAGTAGACCTCGCTCACCCCGTCGAGCTCGGCGACCGTCTGCGCGACCTCGGGGATCCGGTCGACATCAGCCTTGATGTGCACGATCGCGGTGACCATTCGCGTTCTCCTGTTTTCCAGTCGGGGTTCGTCGTCGCGCCCGGCCCGCGCCCCATTGCGCGGGAGGCGGGATCGTGCTTCATCGTAGGGGCTTCCCCTCGCGCGGCTGGTGCCCGGGGAGTCCCTGGTAGGCGCGCTCCATCCGTGCCCTGAGCCGGCCCGCGCCGTACGCGGGGAGGCTCCACGTGCCGTCGACGCGGACCAGCCGCACGCCGGGCGACTCGAGCCAGCGCAGCACGCACTCGGTCTCCTCCGCGCTGGCGGCCGGGATCGGGCCGGGGCCGGGCGACACGGTCTCGGCCGTGGCGACCAGGGCGTCGACGTAGGGCACGGGGTGGGCGCCGCGCGGCATCACCCCGGCGGCGGCGAGCCGCCCGTGGCGCACCACGTGGATGTCCCAGCCCCCGTCGAACGCGGGGGCGGCCGCCACCATCTGCGGGATCGCGGTGAGCGAGCGCAGCCGCTGCATGCGCGCGGCGGTCCGGACGTAGGCGGCGAGCCGGTCGCGGTCGACCGCCGCCTCCTCGTAGCGCTGCTCCGCCGACAGGCGGCGCATCCGCGTCTCGATCGCGGACACGACCACCTCGGGGTCGCGCTCCATCGCGTGCCGGGCGCTCTCGACGTGCCGCGCGTAGTCGTCCTCGCTCTCGCGCCCCTCGCAGGGCGCGCCGCACCGGCCGAGCTCCGCCAGCGTGCAGGCGGCGCGGCGGACCCGTGGGGACAGCCGCTGCGTGCACTGCCGCAGCGGGAGCGCCTCGTGCAGGGCCGCCCGGGCGTCGTCGGCCACCCGGCTGCCGGAGAACGGCCCGAGATAGGTGCAGCCGTCGTCCCGCAGCTCGCGGACGACGCTGAGCCGGGGGAACGGCTCGTCGGTCAGCTTGAGCCAGACCACCCGCTCGGGGAAGCGGGACCGCTTGTTGTAGCGCGGCTTCGCCGCCCCGATCATGCGCAGCTCGCGGACCTCCGCCTCCAGCGCGGTCGCGCACACGATCGTGCGGACACTCTCGGCGATGCCGACCATCTCGCGGACGCGCGGCCGGGTCTCGCTCGCCGTGAAGTAGCTCCTGACCCGGTTGCGCAGGTTGGAGCTCTTGCCGATGTAGAGCGCCTCGCCCTTCGCGTCCTCGAAGACGTACACACCCGGGGCGCCGGGCACCGACTGCGCCAGATGCCGCTTGCGCTGCTGCTCGGGCGTGGGGGCGCGGACGAAGCCGCGCAGGTCCTCCAGGGTGTGCACGCCGAACGACCCGGCCCGGCCGATCAGGCCGTGCAGCACGTCCACCGTGGCCCTCGCGTCGGCGAGCGCCCGGTGGCAGGGCTCGGTGGAGCTGCGGAACAGCCGGGCGAGGGTGCCCAGCTTGCAGTTGGGCGTCTCGTCCCTGGTGAGCACCCGCCGGGCCAGGTCCGCGGTGTCGACCACGGGATTGGCCGGCGGCGGATAACCGCCGGCGGCGCACGCCGCCTTGATGAACGCCATGTCGAACGGCGCGTTGTGCGCGACCAGCGCGGCGCCGGTGATGAACTCCAGGAAGCCGGGCAGCACCTCGGGCATCTTGGGCGCGGCCACGACCATGGCGTCGGTGATGCCGGTCAGGACCGAGATGAACGGCGGGATCGGGCCGCCGGGATCGACCAGCGTGGCGAACTCGCCGACGACCTCGCCGCCGCGCACCTTGACCGCCCCGATCTCCGTGATGGCGTGCTCGGCCGCGGCCCCGCCCGTCGTCTCCAGGTCGAAGACCACGAACGTCACATCGCGCAGGGGAGTGCCCAGCTCGTCCAGAGTGCCCTGTACCGCTTCCACGCGCCCGACCTTAGAGACGGCCACCGACATTCCCCGCCGGTACGGCTACGCCGTGGCGGTCCACTCCCGCCGGAGCATCCCGTAGACGAGCTCGTCGCTCCACTCGCCCTTGAAGATCTCGTTCTCCACCAGATGGGCCTCGCGGCGCATGCCGAGACGCTCCATGACCCGGGAGGAGGCCGTGTTTCGGCTGTCGCAGCGCGCGTAGATCCGGTGCAGGCCGAGGTCCGCGAACCCGAGCCGCAGCAACTCCCCGGACGCCTCCGTGGCGTACCCCCGGCCGTGGTGGGCCGGGTGGAAGGCGAAGCCGATCTCGCCCTGCCGGTGTTCTCGGCTGCGCCAGAACAGGTAGAGGTCGCCGATCAGCGCTCCCGTCTCGCGCAGCTCCACGGCGATGCTGAGGGTGTCGTTCTCCTCGCTCAGTGCGGCCTGCCTCGTCTTCGCCTCCAGGGCCGTCCTGGTCTCGTCCCGCGTGCGCGCCTCCCAGTAGAGGTAGCGGGCCACGTCGGGACGCGAGTGGAAGGAGTGCAGCTCGTCGAGGTCGTCCATCGTGAAGGGGCGGAGCAGGAGTCGGGGGGTTTCGATGGGATAGGACGGGTTCAGCACCGGATCATCCTATTGCCGGACCGGCGGGCCCGCGCGCCTCCCGATCCAGCCGTGCCGCGACGCCGCGCAGGTCCTCGGCGACCAGGTGCAGCGTCACGCGCCAGCCGTACAGCTCCCGGTCGAACCGCTCGGCCGCCGGGCCGGTCCAGCGGGGGGACCGCCGCAGCGCCGCCACCGGATCGAGCAGGTCGTCGAACCAGGGCGCGGCCCTGCGCATCGCGTCGCTCTCGAACGTCACACGCCCAGCCTGGCAGAAGCGGGAACAGAGCGTGACCGATGGCCTACGATCCGCAAGGTGACCATGCTGTGGTTGGCCGACGCGCCGTCCCTGCGCGCGCTCGCCGCCCGCCTGGACGATGTGTCGGGCCACCTCGCCCCGCACGCCGGCGGAGTCCTGTCGCCCGTGTTCGGCCCCGGCCAGATGGCACGCCACCCGGAGCTGGCACAGCACGCCGACCGGCTGCGGGCGCTGCGGCGCTGGTGCGAGGAGGCGTCCGCCGACCTGCGGCGCAGGGCCGCGATCGCCGAGCAGGCCGAGGCGGTGGCCCTCGACCCCGTCGAGCCGCCCGCCGTACGGACCGGGCTGGTCGCCGCCGCGTCCGGCGCGGGCGACGCCGCCCTGTCCGAGCTCCGGCTCCTGGTCGAGGGACGGGAGGCGGGGCCCGGGCGCGACGAGGCGGTGGCCGCGTTCTTCGCCGCCCTCCCGCCGGACGCCGCGTTCGCGGTCGCCCTCGCAGGCGCCGCCCTGGTCGGCCCGCTCGGCGGCGCGCCGTACGAGCTGCGCTACGCGGCGAACCGGCTGCTCATCCGCCAGGCCCGCGCAGAGGCGGCCGCCCTGTGGCTCACCGACCGGGCCGCCCTGCTCGCCCGGCTGCTGGAGCCGCGCGCGGTGCCGTTCACCCGCGACGGGAAGGTCGTCGTGCGGCCGGCGCCCAGGCAGTTCCTGCTGTTCGACCCGAGAGGGAACGGCCGCGTCGCCGAGGTGTTCGGCGACCTCGCCTCCGCGACCTCCGTCGCCGTCACCGTGCCCGGCACCGGGAACAACCTCACGACCTACAGCGACGGCCCGGGCACGAACGCGCTCGCCCTGCACGACTTCGCCGAACGCTTCTCGGCGGGACGTACGGCGACGATCGCCTGGATGGGGTGCGACCTGCCGCAGACGCTCCCGCAGGCGGCGTGGACGTCGTACGCCGAGGCCGGCGGGCCGATGCTGCGCGACTTCGTGGCCGGCCTGCGTCTCCGGGACGACGTCCACACCACCCTCGTGGGCCATTCGTACGGCAGCACGGTGACCGGGCACGCCGTCACCGCCGGTCTGCGGCCCCGGAACCTCGTCGCCGTGGCGAGCCCGGGATGGGGGGTCTACTCGGCCGACGGCCTGCACGCCCCCGGCACCCGCCTGTACGCCCTGCGTCACCCCCACGACGTGATCGGCGTGGCCCCCGTGCTGTCGCTGATGTCCAAGACGGGGCTGCTCGGCCTGCTGGCCACGCCGTGGACGGGCCACGGGCAGGACCCCGTCCTCCTCGACGGCGTCACCCGGCTGGCCACCGGCACCGACCGCGATCTCGTACAACTCGGCTTCGACGTCGACGCCCACGGCGACTACTTCACGACCACGGGAAGAAGCCGTGTGGCCACCGAGAACATCGCACGCGTCATCGTCGGGGATCCGCCTTCGATCGGCTTAAGGAAAACGAGGAACAGGTGATGAAGCGTCCGTTGTTGGTTGCGCTTCTGACCATTGCGACAGGTGTCGGGGGGTGCGGAACGGTGAGTGATGAGAAGCACGATCCCACAATCGCCGAGGCGATCCTTCAGCTCACGCGCGCTGTGGACGAGACTCTGCGAACAAGTGATGTGCAAGGCGGCCGCAGGGGAGAAAGGCGCCCCTGGCCCTGTGATCTAGAGGGACATCATGCCGTTTCCTACAGTTACGACGTTGATTCGACGAACCCTGAGGCGGTGGTGAAAAGGGCCCTCGCCTACTGGACCGCACGGGGCGTTCGGGTGGTAGACGACAGTTCCGGTAGATCGATACACCCGAGCGTCACATTGGCGGGAGAACTGTTCGAACTCGGGATATACGCGTTTCCCGAAAGAGGTCAGGTGTGGATCGCGGGCAACACGGTTTGTCTGGCGGGGGAGGTTCCGGAGGGCTGGCGGGACGTCCGGTGAGGGGACGGACGGCCGTGTGAAGGGGGCGTGCGCGCCGCCCGGAGTGGGCCGTCCTGAGTCCGTATCGCAACCAAGCGGTTGGCTGAAGTCCGTTAACCTCGCAGTTCGGCATCGTACGGGCTGCCCGGCGATGCCGGGAGAGGGCGCCGAGGGGCGGCCGCGCGGGCGGCAGAGGGCCCGACCTGGCCAGGGGCGCGACAGCCGTACCCTTTAAAAAGGACAAGGATGAGGAGCAAGCGGATGAGTTCAGCCGGAGAGGGCCTGTCTCGTCCGCTGCCGGAGCAGGTGCGCTTACACGTGGTGGAGCTCGCGGCTCAGGTGCTGGGATCCATGCCGGCCGCCGCGATCCCGCCTCAGTTGCGCGGCATCGCCAAGTTCGACCCGCGCAAACGCGCCCGCCTCGGCGGCGCGCCGATCGCCGCCCTGCTGGAATCCGACAAGGAGTTCCGCGAGACGGTCGCGGAGACGCTGAGGACCGCCTGGCCCGACCTGGTCGCCGGTCTCGCCGAAGGTGTGGTCCCGGCGGCCGCCGAGCCGGTGCTCGTCGCGGCCGCTGCCTATCTCACCCGCCCCGCGGGCTGGCCCGATCTGGTCGAGCGGGCCCGCGAGGACCTGGAGCAGAGCTCGTCCGCCGAGGCGGGGCGGGACCAGGTGGAGTCGCGGCTCCGCGAGCAGCTCGCCGCTCAGCGTACGGCCGCCAAGGAGGAGGCCGAGCGTTTCCGCGAGCAGCTCAGGGTCGCCCGCGCGGAGAACGCCGATCTGCGGCGCAAGCTGCACGACGCGCGGGAGCGGGCCAAGGCGGCCGAGCTCCGGGCGGTCGAGCTGGAGGCCGAGACCGCCGAGGCCAGGGCCAGGGTGGCGAACGCCAGCGGCGCGGCCGAGACCGAGGTGCGCAGGCTCAAGGAGCGTCTCGCGGACGCGGAGCGCCACCTGGAGGCGAGCCGGCGGGCCGCCCGGGAGGGGCGCAGCGTGGAGGACGCCCGCATCCGGGTGCTCATGGACGCGTTGCAGGACGCCGCCGCCGGGCTGCGCAAGGAGCTGGCGCTGCCCACGATGATCAGCAAGCCGGCCGACTACGTGTCGGCGGTGGTCCCGGGCGCGCCGAGCGTGCGGGCGGTGCCCGCGAGGGCGCTCGCCGACGACGACCCCCAGCTCTTCGACCAGTTGCTGGCCATCCCGAACCTGCACGTCATCATCGACGGCTACAACGTCACCAAGACGGGCTATCCGACGCTCACGCTGGCGGACCAGCGGGCGCGGCTCCTCACCGGGCTGGGCGGCCTCGCCGTACAGGCTCGCGTGGAGGTGACCTGCGTCTTCGACGGGGCGGAGCTCAACGGGCCGGTCCAGGTCTCGGCCCCGCGCGGGGTCCGGGTGATGTTCAGCGCCCCCGGCCAGATCGCCGACGACCTCATCCGGCAACTGGTCAAGGCGGAGCCGATGGGCCGTGCCATCGCCGTCGTCTCCTCCGATCGCGAGGTGGCCGATTCCGTACGCCGGATGGGGGCCCGGCCGGTGCCGTCGCTGCTGTTGCTCCGCCGTCTCGGCCGCGCCTGATCACCCAGCGTTCCGCATTGATCGCCATAGGTGATGACCAGGTCGAATACCTGCGAATAGGTTGAATCGCCATGATCGCCTGAGTAAAGTCGCGCCCCAGATTTGTCTATATCGAAGGGGGCCTGAGTGCGAGGGCGTGTACCGGTGGCCGTCGGCTTGGCGGCGGTGGCGCTGCTGCTGCCCATGACTGGCGCGCAGGCCGACCCCAAGCCCACGGTCGCGCAGGCCAAGGCCAAGCTGAAGAAGCTGAACGAGCAGGCCGACAGGGTCGTGGACCAGTACAACGCGGCCAACGAGAAGTGGAAGAAGGCCAAGAAGCAGTACGCCGAGATCAACGCCAGCTACGCCGAGAAGGCGGAGCGGGTCGACGTGCTGCGTACGACCCTGGTGACGGTCGCCTCCAGCGCGTACCAGACCGGCGACGTGATCAGCATGGGCCTGTTCTACAGCGCGGATCCCGACTCGATGCTCAGCGGTCTCGCCGCGCTCGACCAGCTCTCCCAGGGGCGGGCCAAACGGCTTGAGGAGTACCAGGGCGCGATCGCCGATCTCAAGCGGCAGCGCGACCAGAAGAAGAGCGTCTTCGACGAGGCGGCCAAGGTCAAAAGCGACCTTCTCAAGGAGAAGAAGAAGGCCGACAAACTGGTCAAGGAGCAGACCGAGCTGCTGCGCCGCCTCGGGGCGTTCAACGCGGGTAATCCCAACAGCGCGGGCGTCGCCTATTCCGGCCCCGCCTCGGGCAACGCGCTCGCGGCGCTCCAGTTCGCCTACCGGCAGATCGGCAAGCCGTACCGTTACGGCGGGACCGGGCCGAGCGGATGGGACTGCTCGGGGCTCGTCCAGGCCGCCTGGTCGGCCGGCGGGGTGTCGCTGCCGCGTACGAGCTACGAGCAGTGGGCGTGGGGGGCGAGCCGCAGGGTCTCGCTCAGCGAGTTGCAGGCCGGCGATCTGCTCTGGCACGCCGGGTACGGGCACGTGGGCATCTACGCCGGGGACGGCAAGGTCGTCCACGCCCCCCAGACCGGTGACGTGGTGAAGGTCGTCACGCTCGCCGAGTACCACGCGATCGGGGCGGTGCGTCCCTGACCTCGCGTCCCTGATCTCCGTCGCCGGCGGCGACGGCTTCCCCGAACACGAGAGCGGGGCACCGGTCAGCCGGTGCCCCGCTCTCGTGTTCGCGGCCCCGGTTCTCGCTTCGCGCGGGGATCCGAGCCGCCGGCGGCCTGCCTGAGAGGCCGGCCGCGCACCCGCGCATCAGTCCCTGGCACCCTGCTCACCGGACTCGGCGCCCGCGATCGCGAGTCCGGCTCGCCATCGGAAGAATGGGCGCCCCTGCCGCCCGGAGCGAAATGTGATGACTTTCACATTTTCATCGCTTCGACAGACCTGGACGGCCGATCTTCTTCGGTAAAGAAATCACCAAAATCGATCTACCACTGCTGTGGCTTTTGTGGTTGATGTGGCTGATTTGTGGCGTGTTGTGGCAAATGTGAGCAGCGTCACAATTGGGTGTCGAATGTATCGGGTATGCAGGCACTTTCGCTTTGCCGGGCCGTTTATTCGATCTCTATTTCTTGGCCGGGCCTTTGCCGACTTGTGGCACGAATCGGTAACTTCTGCCCCGCGGTGAGCCGGTCGGCCACCGCCGCGGACACCGGCCCGGTGCCGGGTTCGCGCACCATCCGTCGCCGTCACGATTTCCGACCCCAGGGGCGGCGACCTGCCGAGTCCGTGCAGTCAGGAGGCACGGAGCCGGGGACCCATCGACCTTCACCGAAGGTCCGGGGTGAATCGGCGCGTTTCGCGCCGTAGGGCGACTTCCCCGCCCGAACCCGTCAGCTAACCCGGTAGGCGCAAGCGGAAGACCATAGGAGCGATCCTGTCCAGCACCCCTGCACGCCTGTCCCGCCTTGCCCGCTTCACGCTGGGCGGCGCCGCGATCACCGTCTCCATGGGAGCCGTCGCGGCCCCGCCGGCCTCGGCCGACCCCGCGACGGACGGCCTCACCGTGGAGAAGGTCACCACCACCGGCACGACGACCACGACGGAGGCCTCCGCGGAGGCCACCGCGACCGCCGCCATCGTCTCGAAGACCACCCTCCGGCAGGCCAAGGCGGCCCGCCAGAAGCGACTGGCCCGCAAGGCCATCGACGTGGCCAAGAAGCAGATCGGCGACCCCTACCGCTGGGGAGCGACCGGCCCCGGCGCCTTCGACTGCTCGGGCCTCGTCCAGTTCGCCTGGCGCAAGGCGGGCGTGGACATCCCGCGCACGACCTGGTCCCAGCTCAGCGGCGTCAAGAAGAAGGTCTCCTGGGACCACCTCAAGCCGGGTGATCTCATCTTCACCAGCGGCGGCGGCCACGTCGGCATGTACGTCGGCGGCGGCAAGATGATCCACTCACCGCACACCGGCGCCCGGGTCCGCATCGACAAGCTCGACGCGTACCGCAAGAACAGCTTCGTCGGCGCCGTACGTCCCGGCGCCTAGAGGCCCGCCGCCGCGGCCGGCGCTCAGCCGGACCTCCCGAGGTCCGGTGGGACGTTCCCCCCGCCCCGCACCGGCCCGGCGCCCCCCAGGGCGTTTCCCCCCGCCCGCATCGGCCGGGCTCAGGGCGTTCCCCCCGCCCGAGCCGGCCGGATCGCCCGGCGCGGGACCCCATCCCGGGCGCGCCCGGGACGCCCCCGGCCGGGGTGGGGTCCTCACCGGGCCCGTTTCGCGGCCCCGTCCCTCCTTCCCGAGGGGCGGGGCCGCGGCGCGTCCGGCCGCTCGTACGATTTCCGCATGCGTGCTGTGGCCCGCCTCTCGGCGGCCGTGCTGGTCGCGGCGCCGGTGTTGTCCGGCCTGGCCGCCGACGCGCCGCACGACCGGGCGCTCGCCACGGCGCGTGCCGTCATGCGGGAGCACCCCGGGATCTGGGCCGGGGCCTCCGTCTCCAGAGGCGAGCACGCCGTCGTCGTCACGGGACGGGCGGCCGCCGGCGTGGCGCCCCGATCGTCGATATCCGCGCCCGAGGCCCCTCACCCGGGCGGGACCGGGGCCGGGGCCGTCGCGGGGCTGGCCGCCACGGCCGACACCGCCCGCCGTACGGTCGCCCGGGTGTGGGGGCCGGTGGACGCGGTCGTCCTCGTCCCGGCGACCGACGAGCAGGCGGCGGCGCTCGCGTCGCCCGCCGGGGTGGAGGGCCTCGCCGCCCTGGCCGACGTCGATCACGTGATCGTCGTGCCGTCCGGGTTCGGCCGGCTCTCCCCGACAGGCCGCCGCGTCGTGCTCGCGCACGAGCTGACGCACGTCGCCGCCGGAGCCGCGCTCGCCGGCGACATGCCGGCCTGGCTGGTGGAGGGCTTCGCCGACTATGTCGGCCATCTCGGCAGCGGCCTGCCCGTACGGGCGATCGCGGCGGAGCTGGCCGCCGAGGTCCGCGCGGGAACGCCGCCCGCGGCGCTGCCGGGGCGCGAGGCGTTCCGTCCCGGCTCGCCGCGGCTTCCGCAGGCGTACGAGGAGGCCTGGCTGGCCTGCCGGTACATCGCCGGACGGTACGGCGAGCACGCCCTCGTGGCCCTCTATCGTGCGGCGCGCGACCACGACATCGCCACCGCGCTGGTAGAAACGTTAGGCACCGACCTGGCGGAGCTCACCGCGGCCTGGCGAGGGTACCTGCGGAGCGAACTCGCCTGACCGCGCCGCCCGCCGTCGGGACCGCCGGGGGACTGTGAAGGGGTGATGGGGATGTCACGCAGCGACGTCGCCGACCGCGTCGGCAGGTCGGGCGCCGGACGGGATCCCGGGATCCGGGCGGCGGGCATCGCGCTGCTGGTCCTGGGCGCGGCCCTGGTGGCGGTCGTCGCCGTCACGACCCCGTGGCGTCCCCTCGGCCCCGAGGCGCCCGACGTGCGGGCCGAGCCCGCGCTGGACTTCACCCGCGCCCAGCTCGACCGCGCCGACGCGTTCGACGCGGCCACGTCGGCTCCCGGCTACCTGTCGCTCGCGCTGACCCTGGTCATCGCGGGCGTGCTCGTCCTCACGCCGGTCGGCTCCCGGCTGATCGGGCGGCTGCGGGGGCCGTGGTGGCTCAGGGCGGCCGCCGGCGTGCTGGGCGTCTACGTCGTGACGCTCGTGCTGCGCTGGCCGCTCGGCATGTGGATGGAGAGCCTGCTGCGGGACTACGGCCTGTCCACGCAGACCTGGGGCTCCTGGACCGCCGACCGGCTGAAGAACTTCGCCCTCCAGATCGTGCTCTCCGGCGTCGCCGTGCTGGTGATCGTGGCCCTCGCCCGGAAATGGCCGCGCACCTGGTGGATCCCGGCGTCGCTGGGCGCCTTCGCGCTGACCGTCGTGGTGTCCTTCGCCTACCCGGTCGTGGTCGAGCCGATGTTCAACACCTTCACGCCGCTGCCCGCCGGACAGCTCCGCACCGACCTGCTCGCGATGGCCGACCGGGACGGGGTCCCCGTCGAGGACGTGCTGGTCGCCGACGCCTCCCGCCGCACCACGGCGCTCAACGCGTACGTCTCCGGGTTCGGGGCCACCCGCCGGATCGTCGTGTACGACACGCTGGTCCGCCAGCCGGCGAAGGAGGTCGAGCTGGTCGTGTCGCACGAGCTGGGCCACGCCAAGAACGACGACGTCCTGTACGGCACGCTGGTGGGCGCCCTGGGCGCGGCAGCGGGCACCTGCCTGCTGTTCGTCGCCTTCCAGGCGCTGCGCCGCCGAGCGGGCGTCCCGTCGGCGGGCGACCCACGGGCCGTCGCGCTGCTCGTCGGACTGATCTCCCTCGGAAGCGTGTTGTCCGGCCCCGCGCAGAACGTGGTGAGCAGGCAGATCGAAGCCCGCGCCGACGTGCACGCGCTCGACCTCACCCGCGACCCCGCCACGTTCGTCACGATGCAGAAGAGCCTCGCGCTGCGCAACATCTCGGACCTGTCGCCGAACCCCTTCGAATACATCATGTACGCCTCGCATCCCTCGACCGCCGAGCGCATCGCGATGGCCCGGTCCTGGGCGCGCCTCAACGGCGTCCCCCGGCCGTGACGGAACGGCCGTGACAGGCGGCGGGCCCGGAGGAGAGCCCGTGGACAGGACACTGTTCGTCACCAACGACTTCCCGCCGCGGCCCGGCGGCATCCAGGCGTTCGTCCACGGGCTCGCCTCCCGCCTCGCCCCGGCCTCGGTCGTGGTCTACGCCCCGAAGTGGAAGGGGTGCGAGGCGTTCGACGCGCGGCAGCCGTACGAGGTGGTGCGGCACCCGACGTCGCTGATGCTGCCGACGCCGTCGGTGGCGCGCCGGGCGGCCGAGCTGGCCCGCGGCTGCCGCACCGTCGTCTTCGGCGCCGCCGCGCCGCTCGGGCTGCTCGCCCCGGCGCTGCGCGACGAAGGGGTCCGGCGCGTGGTGATGCTGACGCACGGCCACGAGGCGTCCTGGGCCCTGCTGCCCGTCGCCCGCGACGTCCTGCGCCGCATCGGCGACGCGGCGGACGTGGTCACCTACCTCGGCGGATACACGCGCCGCCGCCTCGCGCCGCAGATCCCCGACACCAAGCTCGTACGGCTCGCGCCGGGAGTGGACACGTCCGTCTTCCACCCCGGCGCCGGCGGCGCCCGGGTCAGGGTGTCGCTGGGCCTGGGCGAGCGGCCCGTGGTCGTGTGCGTCTCCCGGCTGGTGCCGCGCAAGGGGCAGGACACGCTGGTCCGGGCCTGGCCGCTGGTCCGCGCCCGGATCCCGGACGCGGTGCTGCTGCTGGTCGGGGGCGGCCCCTCGCGCGGGGCGCTGCGGCGGCTGGCGGAGCGCGCCGGGCTCGGGGACTCCGTCGTGCTCACCGGCTCCGTCCCCTGGGCCGACCTGCCGTCGTACTACGACGCCGGGGACGTCTTCGCGATGCCGTGCCGCACCCGCCTGGGCGGGCTGGACGTCGAGGGGCTCGGCATCGTCTACCTGGAGGCGTCGGCGACCGGCCTGCCGGTCGTGGCGGGCGCGTCCGGCGGCGCCCCCGACGCCGTACGGCACGGCGAGACCGGCCTGGTGGTGGACGGGACGTCGCACGAGGAGGTGGCGGCCGCGCTCGTCGAGCTGCTGGCCGATCCCGTACGCGCACGCGCGATGGGCGAGCGCGGCCGGGCGTGGATCGAGGAGGAGTGGCGCTGGGATCTGGTGGCCGCCCGGTTCGCCGCGCTGCTCACGCCCGGCGGTCCGGCGGAGGAGGGCCCGGGAGTCCCGCCCCGGGCGGTCCCGGGCGGTGGGCCGGATCGGCCCCGGCAGTAGCGCCGGGGCCGATCCGCGTCACCCGTACAGCTCGTCGATCTGCTTGGCGAAGTCGCGGGCCACGACGTGCCGCTTGATCGACTGCTTCGGCGTGACGTGGCCGCTCTCCTCGCTCAGGTCGATGTCGAGGATGGCGAACTTCTTGATCTGCTCGGCCTTGGAGACGGACCGGTTGGCGTTGTCCACGGCCCGCTGCACCTCGGCCACGACGGCCGGGTCGGAGCAGAGCTCGGCCATGGACGCGCCGGCGCGGCCGTTGGCCTCCTTCCACTGCTCCATGGCCTCGGCGTCGAGGGTGACCAGCGCCGCGACGAACGGCCGGTCGTCGCCGACCACCATCACCTGGCTGACCAGCCGGTGCGCCCGGATGCTGTCCTCCAGCGGGCCGGGGGCCACGTTCTTGCCGCCGGCGGTGACGATGATCTCCTTCTTCCTGCCGGTGATCCGCAGGTAGCCGTCCTTGTCGAGCTCGCCCACGTCGCCGGTGTGGAACCAGCCCTGCGGGTCGATCGCCTCCTTGGTGGCCCGCTCGTTGTTCCAGTAGCCGCCGAAGACGTGGCGGCCCTTGACCAGGATCTCGCCGTCGTCGGCGATGCCGATCGTGACGCCGGGGAACGGCTTGCCGACGGTGCCGACCTTGTTCGCGCCGGGGATGTTCACCGTCGAGGGGGCGCTCGTCTCGGTGAGGCCCCACCCCTCGAACACCTCGATGCCGACACCGCGGAAGAAGTGGCCGAGCCGCTCACCGAGGGCGGACCCGCCGGAGACGGCCGCGCTCAGCGCGCCGCCGGTCGCCGCCCGCAGCTTGCCGTACACGAGCTTGTCGAAGAGGGCGTGCTTGAGGCGCAGGCCGAGGGAGGCCCCGCCGGTGCTCTCCGCGGTGCTCCACTCGACCGCGACGCCGACGGCGGTGTGGAAGATCTTCCCCTTGCCCTCGGAGGTGGCCTTGAGCTCGGCGGCGTTGTAGACCTTCTCGAACACCCGGGGCACGCCGAGCAGGAAGGTCGGCTTGAACGTCTGCAGGTCCGGGGCGACGTTCTTCATGTTGGGCGTGTGCCCGATCACGGTGGACGTCTCGATGAGGACGACCTGGATGATCCGCGCGAAGCTGTGCGCGAGCGGCAGGAACAGCAGCGCGGCCCGGTCCTGGACGTCGAACAGCAGCTCAAGCGGGCCGTGCGCCACGTTCCGGGCGGTGAACAGCAGGTTGTCGTGGCTGAGCATGCAGCCCTTGGGCCGGCCGGTCGTGCCGGACGTGTAGATGATCGTCGCGAGGTCGTGACCGCCCCGCGCGGCCCGCCGCTCGGCCAGTGTGTCGTTGGAGACGTCGGCGCCGAGCCGGGTCAGCTCCTCCAGGCCGCCGTCCTCGATGCGCCAGATCGACGCCAGGTCGGGGGCGGCCTCCCTGACCGTCTCCTCGTGGGGCTCCTGCTCGACGAACGCGCACCGGGCCCCGCTGTCGGAGATGATCCACTTCACCTGCTCCGCGGAGGAGGTCTCGTAGATCGGCACCCCGACCCCGCCCGCGGCCCAGATCGCGTAGTCGGCGACCGTCCACTCGTAACGCGTACGGGACATGAGCGCCACTCGGTCGCCCGGCTCGACGCCAGCGGCGATCAGGCCCTTGGCCGCGCCCGCGACCGCGTCGCGGAACTCGCGCGCGGTCACCGGGACCCAGGCGTCGCCCTCCTTGCGGCGGATCACCACGGTGTCCGGCTCGTCGACACCGCGCTGGAACACCGTATCTGTGCAGTTCGCGGACAACGGGACGTCCACCAGCACGGGAACGCTGTACTCGCGCACGGTCACTCCTTCGGGCGCGCTCCTGCCGTCTCCTCGGCCGAGCTGGAGCGGACATCGGCCTCACCGGACGCTACCGCGCGAAGTTACGCGTGGGTAGATCCGTCACCCAGGCGTTATCTGGGCATTCGCACGTTATCAGGGCGCTCGTGGCAGGTCGCCGGGCCGAACGTTCCGTGGAGGAGACCGGACCCGCTCCTTACCGTCGGACCTGTGGCCGCGCGCGGCCCGGGAACCTCCGCCGCCGGGGTCGAACACGCGATCGGGGCCGATCCGAGAGCCGGTATTACCATGTCCGGCATGCGGGTCCATGTCGTCAGCGACGTCCACGGCCGGGCCGACGCCCTGGCGCGGGCGGGCGACGGCGCCGACGCCCTCGTGTGCCTGGGCGACCTCATCCTCTTCGTCGACTACGCCGACCACTCGCGCGGGATCTTCGCCGACCTGTTCGGCCGGGAGAAGGCCGCCGAGTTCATCGGGCTGCGCACCGCCGGCCGGTTCGACGAGGCGCGTGCCATGTCCGCCGGCCTGTGGGCCACCCTCGACGGCGACCCCCGCGACCACATCGAGGCCGCGGTCCGCCGCCAGTACGCCGAGATCTTCCGGGCGATGCCGACGCCCGCCTACCTGACGTACGGCAACGTGGACATCCCGCGCCTGTGGTCCGAGTTCGTCCGCCCCGGCCACGCCGTCCTCGACGGCGCCACCGCCGAGATCGGCGGCCTCACGTTCGGGTTCGTCGGCGGGGGCCTGCGCACCCGGTACCGCACGCCGTACGAGATCGACGACGAGGAGTACGCCCGCAAGATCGAGGCGGTGGGCGAGGTGGACGTGCTGTGCTGCCACATCCCGCCCGCGATCCCCGAGCTGCTGTACGACGTGGTCGCCCGCCGGCTGGAACGCGGCAGCGAGGCCGCCCTGGAGGCGATCAGGCGGACCCAGCCGCGGTACGCCCTGTTCGGCCACGTGCACCAGCCCCTGGTGAGCAGGACCCGGGTGGGCCGCACCGAATGCGTCAACGTCGGTCATTTCCGCGGGCGCGGCACGCCTTTCGCCCTGGAATGGTGAAGTACGGTTAGCCCATGGCTGATCGAACCACGTCGAGCATCACGATCGCCGCCGACCCGGCGTCGATCATGGCCGTGATCGCCGACTTCCCCGCCTATCCCGAGTGGGCCGGCCAGGTGAAGTCCGCGAGCGTCCTGGAGACGGGCGAGGGCGGCCGGCCCGCCCGGGTCAGGTTCGTGCTCGACGCCGGAGTGATCAGCGACGACTACGTCCTCGGCTACGACTGGTCCGGCGACACCGCCGTCGCCTGGCACATCGTCGAGCCCGGCAAGATGGTCTCCGGCCTGGACGGCAGCTACCGCCTCGCCGAGACCGGCGGCGGCACCGAGGTGACGTACGAGCTGGCCGTCGACCTCAAGGTCCCGATGATCGGCATGATCAAGCGGAAGGCCGAGAAGGTCATCGTCGACACCGCTCTCAAGGGGCTCAAGAAGCGCGTCGAAGGCCGATGAGGGTCCTCCTCTTCACGGGGAAGGGCGGCGTCGGCAAGACCACCGCGGCGGCGGCGACGGCCACACTCGCCGCCGAGCGCGGGCTGAAGACCCTGGTCGTGTCCACGGACACCGCCCACTCCCTCGCCGACGCGCTGGCCGTGCCCCCGTCACGGGAGCCGGTCCAGGCGGCGCCGGGGCTCTACCTGCAGCAGGTCGACACGCAGAAGGCGCTCGAACGCCACTGGGGCGAGCTGCGGGAGTACGCGAGAAACGTGCTGCGCGAGCTCGGCCTGGACGAGATCACCTCCGAGGAGATCACCGTCCTGCCCGGCGCCGAGGAGATCATCGCGCTCCTCGAACTGCGCGAGCAGGCCCGCAGCGGCCACTGGGACGTGATCGTGGTCGACTGCGCCCCCACCGCCGAGACACTGCGGCTGCTCGCCCTGCCCGAGGCCCTCGACTGGCACGTCAGCCGGCTGCTCCCCGGCGTGCGGCGGGTGCTGCGCCTGGTCTCCCCGGTGATCAGGAACGTCGCCAAGGTGAGCGCCCCGGAGGGCGCCGTCCTGTCCGCGGGAGAGCGGCTGCACCGCGGCCTGATGGAGGTCCGCGAGCTGCTCACCGGCGACGACACGTCGGTCCGGCTCGTGCTCACCCCCGAGGCCGTGGTCGTCGCCGAGGCCCGGCGCACCCTCACCTCGCTCAGCCTGTACGGCTACCGCGTGGACGGGGTCGTCGCCAACCGCGTCTTCCCCGCCGAGGACGCCGACGACTGGCGGCGCGGCTGGGTCGAGGCGCAGGCCAGGCAACTGGAGGAGATCCACCACTCGTTCGCCCCGCTGCCGGTCCACACCGTCCCCTACCTGCCGGCCGAGCCGATCGGCCCGCGCGCCCTCTCCGAGGTCGCCGCCGAGATGTACGGCGACGCCGACCCGTTCGCCCCTCCGAGCGGCGAGCCCCCGATGCGCGTCGGCGGCGACGAGCTGGTGCTGGCCCTCCCGCTGGCCGACAAGGAGGCGGTGGACCTCGGTCGCAAGGGAGAGGACCTGATCGTGACGGCGGGCCCCTACCGGCGGGTGATCGCCCTTCCCGCCGCCCTGGCCCGCAGAGGCATCGCCTCCGCGGTGCTCCGCGACGGGCACCTCCGGGTACGGTTCGAGACAGGAGGGGCGAAATGACGGAAAACAACGACACCAGCACGACCGACGACAGCGCCACCAAGGACACCGGCGCCACCAAGGACACCAACGGCTCCGCGCGCCAGGACCCGCTCGCGTCCGCGGCGGAGGAGGCCATGAAGCTCTTCGACGCCCTGCAGCGACGGGTCGGCCGCGAGCTGGGCAAGGGCTTCGTGAAGGGCGGCGTGAGCGGGCTCGGCGGCACCCTCGGCGGTGCCTTCGGCGGCGGACGCACCGACGACGTGTGGGGCGAGGCCGTCGCCGCGCACGACCACGACGAGTACGTCTGCCGGGCCTGCCCGGTCTGCCGGGTCATCGCCGCGGGCAAGGAGTCCGGAGGCGACGTCACCGACCACCTGATCGCGGCGGGCGGCGAGCTGGTCGCGGCGCTGCGCCAGGCGGTGGACGCCCTGCAGCAGCGCACGGCCCCGCCCAAGCGGCCGGAAGACTCGCGCGTAGAGCACATCGACCTGGGCTGACGGAGAGTTCGAGCACATGGCCTTGACCATCGGCGTGGACATCGGCGGCACGAAGATCGCTTCGGGGGTCGTCGCGGAGGACGGGCGGATCCTCGACCGCGCGCTGCGGCCGACCCCGGCCGACAGTCCCGAGCTGGTGGCGGACGCCATCGCCGACGCGGTCGCCGAGCTCGCCGCGCGGCACGCCGTGGAGGCCGTCGGCCTGGGGGCCGCCGGGTTCGTGGACGAGACCCGGTCGAACGTCCGGTTCGCGCCCAACCTGGCCTGGCGCGAGGAGCCGCTCCGCAAGAAGGTCACCGAGCTGGTCGGCCTCCCCGTGGTCGTGGAGAACGACGCCAACGCCACCGCCTGGGGCGAGTACCGCTTCGGCGCGGGCCGGGGCGAGAGCCACGTCGTGTGCGTCGCGCTCGGCACCGGCATCGGCGGCGGCATCGTCCTCGGCGGCGACCTCTACCGGGGCCGCTGGGGCATGGGGGCCGAGCTGGGCCACATGCAGGTGGTGCCCGAGGGGCTGCCGTGCGGCTGCGGCAACCACGGCTGCTGGGAGCAGTACGCCAGCGGGAACGCCCTCGTGCGCCAGGCGCGGATCAACGCCGCCGCCGACCCGTCCGCCGCGGCCCGCCTGCTCGACCTGGCCGGCGGCGCTCCGGACGGCATCGTCGGGCAGCACGTCACCGCGGCCGCCCGGGAGGGGGACGCCGCGGCGCTCGCCGCGTTCGAGTTCGTCGCCGGATGGCTCGCCCAGGGGCTGGCCGATCTGGCCGCGGTCCTCGACCCCGGATGCTTCATCATCGGCGGAGGCGTCTCCGGCGCGGCGGACCTGTTCCTCGACCGGGTACGCGACGACTACGCGGCCCGCCTCACCGGACGCGGGCACCGTCCCCTCGCCGGCATCCGCGCCGCCGAGCTGGGCCCCGCCGCCGGCATGGTCGGGGCCGCCGACCTCGCCCGGCTCCGCTGAGCGGCACGGCACGCGCCGGGCGTACGGACGGGACTCGGGAGCGAGCGCTGCCAGGCATCAGGATCGCCACCTACAACGTGCGGGCGGGACGTGACGACCGGCGCGCGCTCGTGCGGGTCGTCACGGCCGTCCGGCCCGACGTGCTGTGCGTCCAGGAGGCGCCCCCGCTCCCCGGCAGGCGCCGCCGCCTCGCGCGGGAGACCGGCATGGCGATCTCGGCGGGAGGGCGTCTCTCCGGGGCGCGCCTGGCCGGGGTGGCGGTGCTCACCGGCCCCGCCGTACGGCTCCTGCACGCCGAGGAGCACCGGCTGCGCTGGTTCCCCGGGCTGGAACCGCGGGCCGTCGCCCTCGCCGTCGTCGAGAAGGACGGCCTGCGGCTGGCGGTCTGCTCCTTCCACCTCGACCTGCACCACGGAGCGCGGCTGCGGCACGCAGCCGAGATCGTGCCGATCACGGACCGGCTGGCCCGGATCTTCGGGGCGCACGCCGTCCTGTGCGGGGACGTCAACGAGGAGCCCGGCGGGGCCGCGTGGCGCCACCTCGCCGGCCGCTTCACCGACTGCTACGCCGACTCGCCGAAGGGGGAGGGCGGGACCTTCACGGCCAGGCGGCCGGCGAAGCGGATCGACGGGATCTTCGCCGCTCCCGGGCTCGCGGTGGTGTGCTGCGGCGCGGCCGACGCCGCCCCGGCCGACCTCGCCGCGGCCAGCGACCACCGCCCCGTGGTCGCGGACCTGTACGGCGGGCCGCCCCGCGGGTGATTCCGGGGCCGCGGGGTGACCGGGGGCAGGTTCCGGTGGCCGCGTGAGCCGGGGAGCCCGCCGTCCCGGAATAGTGGGAGGGAGATCGTCTGATAGGTCACATTCGGGACCGGAATGGTGACCTCGCGCACATGAGCCACTCCTGTCCCCGTACGATTTGTTCATGACCCGCCGCCACAGACGGCGCGCGGCACCGCTTGGTGTGCTCCTCGCCGGTCTCGTGGCCGGTTCCCTCCTGTGCGCCACCTCGGTGGCGCCCGCCCACGCCGAGCCCGGAAGCCCGGAGTCGGGCAAGCAGGCCGCCCGAAGCCGGACCTCCACCGCCAAGCTCCAGGCGGACGGCTCGCTCTCCGACGTCGCCGGCCTCTCCGAGAAGGACGTCTGGGCCGTCGGCCAGCAGGACGTCTGGGACTTCTGGCAGAACCAGGGAGTCATCACCCACTGGAACGGCAGTTCCTGGACCGAGGTGGACGTCCGCAACGACACCACCGGCGCGGGACACCTGCGCTCGGTCGCCGCCGCCTCCAAGAGCGACGTGTGGGCCATCGGGGACGGCCACGACGGCCTGCCGTACGTCGCGAGGGGGAACCGCGACGGGTTCGACCGGCTCGCCATCGTGCAACTGCGCGGCGGCGACTGGCTCGGCGGGGTCGCCGCGACGACCGGCCGGGTGGTGCTCGTCGGCAGCCGGGACGGCAGGACGTTCGCGGCCACGGCGAAGGGCCCCTCCTGGTCGGGCTGGGAGACCGTCCAGGGGCCGTCCGGCGCCCTGTACGGCGTCGGCCTCACGGCCAAGGGGGAGGGGTGGGCGGTCGGCGACTCCGGCTCCCGGCCGCTGATCCTCCGGCTCACCTCCTCCGGCTGGAAGGTGTCCCACGTTCCGGTGGTGAAGGGCGGCTTCCTCCGCGACGTGTACGTCCAGAGCCGCAAGCGGGCGGTCGCGGTCGGCGGCGTCTACCAGCACTCCGGCAAGATCACGCCCCTCGTGCTGTCATGGGACGGCGAGAGCTGGACCCGGGAGCGGCTCCCGATCCGCCAGGCCGAGCTGTACGGCGTGACGGGCGACGGCGACGGCGCGTTCTGGGTGTCCGGATACGACCCCGAACGGCCCGGGACGGCGTTCCTGCTCCACTACACGGGCTCGAAGTGGAAGACCGAGCACGGCGACTCCCTGCCGGACCGCACGGTCCGGCTGCAGGCGGTGACCCGGGTCGGTGAGACCACCATGGCCGTCGGGCACACGCTCGACGAGGGCGACCGCTATCGCGACGTGATCGAGACATTCGGCGCCCCCGCCAAGTAGGGGCCGCCGCACCAACCGGCCGCCAAGTAGGGGCCGCCGCACCAGCCGGCCGGGAAGCCGTCAGATGACGGCGCCGTCGTCCCAGCCGGAGTCGGCGGGCGGGCCGTCGCCCATCCGCACGACGAGCGCCACGAACCCGCCGATGAACGCCGCCACGGCGGTGAAGACGATCCAGCCGTCCATCGGCCAGCCCAGCAGGGCCGCGAGCAGCAGGTACGCGGGGCCGCCGAAGAGCGCCGCCCACGCCACCTTGGTGACGCCGTCCGCGTGCGGCAGCGGCGGAGGAGGCGGCGGGACGTAGTGGTCCTCGTCGTCGACAGGATCCTGGACGGGCGCCTGAACGGGCTCGGTGTCCTCCTTCTCGTCCACGGCCGGCTCGTCCGGGATGTTCTCCCGGTCGGGCCATGGCTGACCTGCCGAGGTGTCCTCGGCCTTTTCGTTGAAGGAGGCGACGATCTGACGCCAGACCTCGTCCTCGTCACTCTGCGGCGTCACTTCGATCCCGGGTCAGGAGTCCTTCGTCAAGGGTACCGAGGCATGAGTGCGGATGAAGTCGAGGCTCCCCGCGAAGATGGTGGGAGCATCGTTGTCCAACGTGGCGACATGGTAGCTATCGGGCAGTTCTCTGATTTCCAGATTGTTCCCCATTCGTTCCCGAAGGAACTCCACGCTCGCCGGTTTCACCACATGATCCTGGGGGCTCCGGTATATCAGCACCGGCTGGGTGATCCGCTCCAGATCCCGCTGGACGAGCCTCCACAGGCGCGGCAACGTCGCGGCGGCCCTGACCGGGGTCCGTGCGTAGCCGAGCTCGCAGACCCCCTCCTTCTTGATGTCGCCCGCCACACCGGGAACCGACCGCAGGAACCACTTCAGCGCCGGAGCCATCCGCAGGAGCGGCACGTCGTTCACCACGGAGGGGTTGACCACGACCAGCCCGCGAACCGCCTCGCCGTGCACCTCCGCGAGCCGGAGCGCCATGCACCCGCCCATCGACAGGCCCATCACGAACACCTCGGCGCACTGCCCGCGCAGGTCGGCGAACGACTTGTCCAGCTCGGCGTACCAGTCCTCCCAGCGCGTACGGCTCATCTCCTGCCAGGTCGTGCCGTGGCCGGGAAGCCGGGGGAGTGAGACGGTCAGCCCCGCCCCCGCGAGATGCTCGGCCCACGGGCGCAACGACTGGGGCGATCCGGTGAAACCGTGGCACAGCAGGACGCCGATCTCGCCCCCGTCGTGCTGGTACGGCTCGGCGCCGGGAAGCAACGGCATGAGAGAACCTCCGTGTCGGGTGCTCCTCCTGATTCGCCCGATAGTCGCACGTTGGCCATGGTTAGTGCGAGCACCTTAAGGCATGGGAAGATGACTGGCACGTCCGACCGAAGGAGCGCCCGCGGTGTTGTATTGGGTGGTGAAGTACACCATCTGGCCATTGCTCCGGCTCATTTTCCGGCCCTGGGCACAGGGGATGGAGAACGTGCCGGCCGAAGGTCCGGTGATCCTGGCAGGCAACCATCTGTCGTTCGCCGACCACTTCTTCGGGGCGGGGTTCCTGCCGCGCAAGGTCATCTCCCTCGGCAAGGCCGAATACTTCACCGGCCGCGGCATCAAGGGCATGTTCAGCCGGGCCTTCTTCTCGGGCGTCGGCACCGTGCCCATCGACCGCTCCGGAGGCAAGGCCAGTGAGGCGGCGCTCCGCACCGGCCTGCGGATCCTCCGCGACAACCAGGTCCTCGGCATCTATCCCGAGGGCACGCGCTCTCCCGACGGACGGCTGTACAAGGGCAAGACCGGCGTCGCCCGGCTCGCCCTGGAGTCCCGCGCTCCGGTCATCCCCTGGGCGATGGTCAACACGTTCGAGATGATGCCCCCGGGGCACCCCATCCCCAAGTTCGGCATCCGCCCCGGCGTCAGGTACGGCAAGCCGCTCGACTTCTCCCGCTACTACGGCATGGAGGGCGACCGCCTGGTGCTCCGCGCCGTCACCGACGAGATCATGTACGCGCTGATGGAGCTGTCCGGCCAGGAGTACGTGGACAAGTACGCCGCCAGCGCCAAGGTCGAGATGGTTCGCGCCGCCCGGGCGGCCTCCTCCAAGTCCTGACCGGCGGAGGTCGTCGCGTTCACGGGACACAACCGCGCACGGTTCGGCGCGGACGCTGTTCCGCACGGGGAGGCGGGCGGCCGCGCCGAGAAGGGCGAACCGCCCCCCGCTTCCCCTGCCCGCCGTGCCCTGAGGTTCGTGGGATCGGCTCTGTGTCTCCGGCCCGATCCGGGCGCGTTTCCGGTCAGATCCGGGCGCGGATCTGGCGGATGTGCTCAGGGGTGGTGCGGCAGCAGCCGCCGACATAGGCCGCGCCTAGGGCGTGCCACCCGGCGGCGGCCTCGCCGTACTCGACGGGATCGGTGAGGCCGAGCCAGCGGTGGTTCTCGGCGTCCCAGGTCTCGCCCGAGTTCGGATAGACGACGACGGGTTTGCGGTCGAGCCGGCCGATCAGGCCGGGGATGTGCCGGGGCGCCGTGCAGTTGACGCCCACCGCGACGACCTGGGGCAACTCGGCGAACAACGCGGCGCACTCGCGCAGCGGCGTGCCGTCGTTGATGTGCTCGTCGTCCCGGCAGGAGAAGCTGACCCAGGCCCGCGCCGACGGCAGCTCGCCGAGCAGGGTGGCCAGCGCCCGAGCCTCCGGAAGCGACGGGATCGTCTCGCACGCCAGCAGGTCCGCTCCGGCACTCGCCAGGATCTCCAGGCGGTCCCGGTGCCATGCGAGCAGTCCCGCCTCGTCGAGGTCGTAGTCGCCCGTGTACTCCGACCCGTCGGCCAGATAGGCGCCGTACGGCCCGACACTCGCGGCCACGAGGCCGTGCCCCGCGGCGTCCCGGGCCTGTACGGCGAGCTCGACCGAGAGGCGGATGAGATCGGCCGCCTCTCGTGTTGTCAGGCCGCGCCGTACGAACCCGGGGATGCTGGCCTGGTAGCTCGCCGTCGTCGCGACGTCGGCGCCCGCGGCGAAGTAGTCGAGGTGAGCCTGGCGGATCACACCCGGATCCTCGATCAGCAGTTTGGCCGACCAAAGGTCGTCGGAAAGGTCGCAGCCAAGGGCCTCAAGATGCGTGGCGAGGCCGCCGTCGAGGATCAGTGTGGAACTCACCTGACAACCCTATGCGTTCGTGACATATGAGGCTTAAACGGCTCATTCTCCGTGTGCTGCGCCGCCGTTCTCCCGTCCCCGCAGGGGGGCGGGACGATCGGCCCGATACGGGTGGGGTGAGGGAACCTCGACGCCCCGCGCCCCGCCCGCCGTCCGACGTCATCCGCCTCGACGAGCCCCGCTGATCCGACTCCGAGTTCCCCGACGAGCGGCTCACCGGCCTTTCCAGAAGGGGCGGCGTTCGGAGCGTCGCCCCTTTCCACTGGGCGGCTCCTGAGCGGCACCGTCCGGCTCCCCGGCGGCCTGTGCTTCCGCGGCGGTGCCCCGGCTCCCGGCGGTGCCTGCTTCCCCGGCGGCGCCTTGCTCCCCAGCGGCCTGTGCTTCCGCGGCCGGGCTGTCGGAGAACGGGGAGCCGGGCACCTCTGCCGGCGAGGCACCGGAAAGCCGCGCCAGGAGCTCGACGGCCCGCCGCCACAGGTCGGCGAGGCCGACGTCGGCCCGCTCGGCCCGATCGAGCGCCTCCGCCAGGGCGGCCAGCTCGGCATGGCCGCCGATCATGTGATCGAGCACGCGCAGGCGGCTGGCGAGATCCGCCAGGTACCGCCGGCGAGCCGGCTCCGGGGACGTCTCCATGTCCCGCAGCCGCCGCAACTCCTCGGCCAGTTGCGGCCTGATGCCGTCGAGGGTCGTCGTCGGCGCGGTTGCGCCGCCGGGCGACCACCCCGGGGCGCCGCCCGTGAACCCTCTGCCCGGCCGAGGCGGCCGTGACGACGGGGCGGCGGCGGGCCCTCCCCCCGAGACCGGCCCGGAGGCGCGGCGACGTTCCCGGGGAGCCGGCCCGGATCCCGGTACGGCCGGCCCTGCGGGCATCGCTCCCGGCGTCGACGGCGGCGCCGGCGCGGGGGAGGGCGCCGCCGGCGGCGGGCTGATCCCGTTGTCCGCCCAGGCCAGGGGGGCGTCCGGGGGACCAGCCGGTGCGGAAGGAGGCGCGGACAAGAAGGCCATGGTCGTCATGGCGGACGTCATGACGGGCTGGGGCGGCTCCCAGCCGCTGGGCAGTTCGACCGGCTGGATCACATGATGCTCCGGCTCGCCACCGGCGACCACGCGGGTGTCCACCGCGACGAACGCGGTGAACCGGCAGAGCACGCCGAAACGCAGTGACGTCTCGACGATGTCGTGCTCCAGCGACCGGTCGCCCACGGCGTACCGGTCCTCGAGGGCGCGTACGTGGGCCCGTGCCCACACTGCGCGCACGGCGCCTCCCTCGGCGGCGCCCGTCACGGCGACGGCGGGCACCCGCGTCTCCCACGGGCGTCCGTCCGAGGTCAGGCCCTGTACGGTCAACGCCTGCCGATCGTCCACGAGCTGTCCGGACGAGGTCCGGTCTCCCGCCGTGCCGCCAGGGGAGGCGGAACCCTCAGCCGCGTCACCTGTGCCGGACCGGGGGACCCGCCGGGGCTCTTCGGCGGGCGCGCAGGCGCGATAACGCCCGGAGACCACCAGCGGAACGCCGGGGTAGAGCGAGCCGGCGTGCGTCACCGTGCCCGGGATCAGGTCGAACCCGTCGGCCCGGACCGAGAGGCCGGTCACCAGAGGTGAGCCGATCCGGCGGTGGATGTGCTCCATCGCCTCGTCCAGGCGGTCCTCCGACTCGACCAGCTCGCACCGTCCGGAGCCGAGGAGCGCCAATCTGCCGAGGAACCCGGCGTTCACCGCCCGGTCGATCCCGACGGCGTGGACCCGGACGCCGCTCAGTCGCGCGCCGGTCCGCTCCAGGATCTGGTCCTCGTTGCCGACCTGACCATCGGTGACCAGCACGAGCACCCGATCGCGTGACCCGGCGGGCGCGGAGGTGCGCCCGTGCGGACCACCGCCGGCCGCCTCGCCGGGCAGGGCCGCATCGATCTGATCGACGGCCTCGCCGTGACCGTTCTCGTCCGGGGCGTGATGCTCCGGCGGCGACGCGGATTCCGGCCCCTGGCCGGGGAAGTGGTCAGGGGAACGGCCGGACACCGGACGGCCGAACGGCGAATGCTGGAGATCCGGCCGGTCGGGCGGTGGGGGAGCCGAGCCGTCCAGCAGACGCAGCGCCTCCTCCAGCGGGGCGAGGATCTCGGTGCCGCCCCGCGCTTCCACCCGGCACAGATGCTCGATCGCGCGATAGCGGTTGCGGTCGGTGGCCGGTGTGAGCCCGCCGGAGAAGGCCCGCTCGATCGTCGAGTCGAACGCGAGCACGGCGAATCTGTCCCGGGCGGTCAGTGTGTCCACGATGCGCGCCGCGGCGCGCCGGGCGGCGACCATCTTCCAGCCGGCCATGCTGCCCGAACGGTCGAGCAGGAGGACGACGTCCCGCGGAGCGGTCTCGGCCGGCGGGTCCGCGGGCGGGACGACGGTCAGCGTGAACGTGCCCTCACCGGGTGACGGCTCGATCGCCACGCCTGCGTCCGGCGTTCCCGCGGTGCCGGGTTCGGTCGCGATGCCCTGGTCGGACGCGTGCGCGTCTTCCGAGCCGGCAGGGGTCCCGATGGAGCCGGCCGGAGTCCCGGTGGGCGGCGGCTCCGACGGCCGGCCCGCGGGCGGCACCGCGACGGCAGGGGGCCGGGCGGCGGAGTCGGGGACGAGGGCCAGGGACGTGGACGGGGCGAAGGCGAATCGCAGGATGAAGTCGCGATCCAGGCGCTCTCCCGGCACCAGGCTGATGCTGTTCCCCTCGCGGGCGACCTCGTGCAGGCTGGATCGGATCGCGTCCAGCCGCAGTCCGGCCGGATCGATCGTCGTCACGAGCGAGAGCCGCACCGGGTTGGGAAATCCGGGCAGGAGCACCGGCGGCGTCACCCGGGAGGCGTCGGGCACCGCGTCCGTGTCCGGCGCGGTGCCGTCTCCCGCTCGGCCGCCGTCCAGTGGCGTGCCGGGAACGTAGCGCGGCGCCACCACGAGCGGGAAGCGGAACTCGGCCGCCCCGTCCTCGAAGGGGAGGGGCTGGCTGAGCGTGAGGTGTACCCGTACCCGCTCACCGGCCAGGACGTTGCCGACGCGGACGGTGAACACGTCGGGGCGGTCCTCCTCCGCCATCGCCGCCCGACGCCCGGCGGCGAGCGCCCGGTCGTAGTCGGCCCTGGCCTGCCCGCGCTCCTTCAGCACGCCGTCGATCACCCGGTTGTCGGCGACCATCCGGAAGGCCGTCACGGCGGCGCGCGGCGGCAGCGGGAAGACATAGGTCGCTTCCAGGGTGACGTCGAAGGGGTTGCGGAACCCCTGCGCCATCTCGACGCCGGCCACGAGACCCGCGACGCGCGCGGTGATGTCGACGCTCTCCAGCGGAAGGTTGCCCTTCGCCGTTTCCAGCGCGCCGAACCCGGCGTCCGGCAGGGGATGACACTGCTCGGGCGGCAGTGTCGTGATCGGGACAGACATCGGTCAGCTCCCTTCGATGGAGGATTCCGGCCGGGCGGCCAGTCCTCTGGCGACGAGGTCGGCGATGAGGGGGGCGGCCGCCTCACGGAGCGCGGCCAGATCACGGTCGGTGGGCGGGCGCGTCACGCCGTCCAGCATCACGGTCACTCCGGGGGCCAGTCGCAGGCCGTAGACGAGGTCCGGGCCGACCGAACGCGGCTGGATCGGGTCGGCCGTGTGCCCGGCCCGCGGATCGGCGAGGACGGGAGCACGAGGGGAACCGTCGGCCCACCGGGCGTCCGCGGCGTGGAGGGGCGTCGAGAGCCTGTCCACCGAGTCGTACGACATCGGTGGGGCGTTCTCGGAGACCGGCGGAGCATGGGAGACGTCCACCGGCTCCGCCGGGCCTGCTGGGACGGGAGCGGAGGAGCGGCGCGTCCAGAAACGCTCGGCCCGCCCCGCCTGTGCTGCCCGTCCCGCGCTCGTTGCAGGCGGTGCCGCGAGGGTGTCGGGCGGATCGTTGCCGCGCCCCGGCGGACCGGCGGTGCCGACGGGCGCGGCGATGCCCGGAACCGCTTCCGGCGCGCTCATCGGCGGCGTGCCTGGGGCCCCCGACAACCCGGCGACGCGTTCCAGCATGCCGTCGGTCGCGCCGGTCAACTCGGTCTGGATGGCCGCGATCGACAGGCCCTCGGCCTGTCGGCGTTTGATCGCGACGAGTTGGAGCAGATGGCGCCGGCTGTAGAGGGCGACCCGGCCGCGCCGGGCCAGCGGGGGGTCCAGCAGGCCGATCGTCGTGTACCACCGGATGAGCCGCGCGTTCGGAACCTCGCGGACCCGCCCGTTGCGCCGCGGCTCGGCACCGAGCAGCGCCGCCGCCTGCTCGGCCAACTCTCCGATGGTCCACGTCTCGTCCATGCCCGCATCATGACACTGTCATCGTGACAGTGTCAATGTTTAGCGGGTGTGGAAGGGGTAGACCTGCTAGTCCGTTGTACTGAGGAAGACTCCGATCGAGGGGGAGGTACCTTCATGACCTCGATAAGCAGTCCGCTCTCGCCCGATAACAAGAAGATCGCCACGGATTGCCTGCAGGGCGCGCTGGTCGATCTGATCGATCTGTCCCTGGAAGGCAAGCAGGCCCACTGGAACGTCATCGGACGCCACTTCCGTTCGATCCACCTGCACCTCGACGAGATCGTCGACCTCGCTCGCGAGAGCGCGGACCTCGTCGCGGAGCGTTCGGTGGCGCTCGGAGGCAACCCGGACGGCCGCCCCGGCACCGTGGCGCGAGACAGTCACGTGACGCGGGTCGACAGCGGCTACGTCGAGGACGGCAAGGTCATCGCGATCTTCACCGATGTGCTCGAGTCGATCATCCGCCGGATGCGGGAGCGTATCGAAGCGACCGAGAAGCCCGACCCTGTCACGCAGGACCTTCTCATCGGGATCACCCGTGACCTGGAGAAGCACCACTGGATGATGCAGGCTCAGCGGTGATCGACGCGGCTTTCGCCGGTTCTCCGGCGAAAGCCGCGGCCGATTCCTCCCGGCGCTTCAGGAGCCGCTACGAAAGGCCGGCCGACCGTCCCGGTGTCGCTAGGGAGCACGAGGGAAGACCCCGCCGGACCCGGCGGCCTCCTTGAAGCGCGGGCGGAAGCCTCACAGGAGCCTGCGGGCGAGACCGGCGACGGACGGCAGGCTCGCCAGCAACTCGCGCAGGGCGTCCCATTCCGGGGCGCCTTCGTGCGTTTCACCCGCCCTCGCGTCCTTCGGTGTCGCGCCCGGCGAGCGTGCGTCCCGCGCCGTCGCGTCCCCTGGCCTTGTGTTCCCTGGCCCCGGCCCGGTCGTGTACGGCGCCGGAAGCGGCGCGTAGGGCACGAGACCGCAGCGGGCGAGCGCGTCCGTCCACACCCGTGTGCCGTCCGCGGACGCGGCCCGTTCCAGCACCTCCAGAGCCGTCTCGCCGGAGCCGTTCTCCTTCGCCAGGGTGGACAGCAGATGCGGCCAGCGGACGGTCAGCGCCGCGACCTTCGCCACAGCGGCGTCACCGGCGCGTTCGGCGCCGGCCAGGCTCTGCCGGTATGTCACGAAAGAGTAGAACCTGAAGACGTTCACATAGCGCTTGAGCTGCCGTGGGTTCGCCGGGGACAGGGCGGGAAGCGCGGCCTCGATCGCCCGGTAGGCGTTCTCGTCGCTGTAGAGATCGTCGTACACGCGGTCGGCCGCGAGCCGCGTCTCCGGCCACAGATCAGGTACGGCCCGGCCGTCCGGCGGCCGCCGGACGGCTCCGGATGCGCTTTCGGGCGGCGGGCCGCCGGAGACCGCCGTCTCGTGCGCCGGGTCGGCGGCGAGCGCCTCCTGGGCTTCGCGGGCCGCCGCGTCCAGCGAGTCGGCGGCCGGCGCGGCGGCGCGGATGGCCGCCTCGAGGAGCCCGACGAGCTCCGGGTCCGGGGAACGCCGTCCGGGGGAGCGGGGCGCGCGCTCTCGCCGTCCTCCCGCCCCGGCACCCGGCTCGTCGGCGGTTCCCGCCGGGCGACCGGTCGTGTCGCCGGAGTCCGGCCCGGTCCACCCCCAGAATCGCGCGTCGGCCGGACGGGCGATCCCCAGGGGGCCGCGGTCCCCAGCGCCGTACTCCGGCCACCCGGCCCGGGACGGGGCGGTCCGCCCCCGGCCCGTCCGGGAGCGTCGAGGTCCTGGAGCGCCCCGTTCCGGGTCCCTGGGCGGCCCGTCCGTGCCGTACGTCTCGAATGAGCCGGTCCACGCCGGTCCGTCCGTGCCCGGGGTCTCAGAAGTGGCGGTCCATGCCTCCGGGGAGGCGTCCGGGCCGTCCGAACGCGGCCGCCTTGGCGTACGGGGCCGGTCCACGCCGAGCAGCGCGCCGACGTATCCGGGCAGGCGGTGGGCGTCGTCCAGCACCGGCAGGCTGAGCGGAAGCTGGACGATCTTCTCCAGGAAACGCCACCCGAGCCCGGAACGCAGGTCCGGCGGCATGGCCTCCGCGAGATCCTGGTACGCGACCTCGACGTGGGCCGCCACCACGTCCGGCTCCATCGCCAGGACGAAGACGCAGTTCGGGAACTCCCCGGCGAGGAAGAGGTTGATCGCCTCGATCACCTGGGCGACGGTCCCGGAGCCGCACCGGTCCAGGTCGTCGACGAAGACCACGAGAGGACGCTCCTCGGTGGCCACCAGCCGCAGCACCCGTCGCATGTCGGTCTGGACGAGGTGCAGGAATCCCGTCTTCGCCCCGTAGCCGGGGTCGCCGACGAGGTCGCCCGCCAGTCCGGGAGCCGGCCCGAGCAGGTCCGGCGGCCGGATCAGCCCGCCGAACGCCGTGTCCGCCGACTCGGTCAGGAACCGGGCCATCCGTACGGCTCCCGCCGCGAGCACGCCCATCGAGCCGCACGCGCCGAGCGCGGCCGCGCCCGCGCGCAGGGCCGGGCCGAGAGCGGGCACCAGGACGGCGGCGGCGAGCGAGGCGCAGGTGAGCACGAGTGTGGCGGCGAGCCCGAGCACGACGGGCGTGAGCCGGGTGATCGCCATCCGGTAGGCCCGCCGCCGTACGGCCTCGCGGTCGACCCTGGCGAGGTTGAGCTCCAGCCAGAAGCGTTCGCGTTCCACGCGCGGCAACCGGCCGGTGACCTGCGTGATGATCTCGTGCGCGAGCCCCGCCCAGACCTGCTCGCCGTTCTGGTACATCCACGGGTTGAACCAGACCGTCGGACGCCAGTCGGAGGCGCGCAGAGACGCCCATACCGGCGCGGAGAGTCCGGGGTCCTCGCGGGCCCGCTCGCCTCCGCGCCGCCGGGCGCGCGAGAGCACCTCGGCGTTGGTCACGCGGGGAGACCCGGGAGCGCCCCGTCCCGTCCGGAGGCGGGCTGATCGGCGGCGGCGTCCGGCGCGTTCCGCCGGGGAAGCGGGCCGGGCGAGGTGGATCTCGGCGGGGCTCCCGTTCGCCGCCCCCGGGTCGAGCAGGTCCTGGACCATGCGCATCAGCGACGTCTTTCCGGTGCCCCAGGGACCCTTGACGCCGATCGTCAGCGGCGGCAGCGACTCGGGATGGCGGATGAAGGCCGCGACGGCCTCCGCGTAGATCCCGTGCCCGAGCTGGTCGTCCACGGTCCAGCGGTCGGGGGTGAGCCGCGCCCGGGGCCGTACGGCGCGTCCGCCGGCCCGCCACCGCCGCAGCGTCGCGGAGGCGCGGGCGTGCTCCTCGCGCGTCAGCCGCGCCCGCCCGAGATCCCGTACCGCGGAGTGGGCGGGAAGGCCGCCGGCGTCCACGAGCTCCCACGGCGTGCCCAGTTCGGCCAGAGCCTTCACCCCGAGGCCGCCCGCGTCGCCCCGGGGGCCGCTCCCTCTGGAGGCGTCCGCGCCGGGGCCGTCGGCCGCGTGCCCATGGTCCGCGTGCCCGTGGTCCGCGTGCCCGTGGTCCGCGTGCCCGTGGTCCGCGTGCCCGTGGTCCGCGAGCAGCAGCGCCGCGAGTTCGGAGGTCAGCGGCTCGCCGTCCTCCAGCAGCGAGGCCAGCCGCAGCAGATCCTGGGCGGCCGGTCCGAGATACACGTCGTAGACCCGGGCCACGATCCCCCGGGCGGTGGACGGGACGGCGGCCTCGCCGCGCCTGCGGAGCTCGTCGGCCGCGGCGAGCAGCTCGCCCGGCACCGCTCCTGCCGCCGCCCGGCCCGTACGCGCGAGCGGAACGGCGGCCGCGTCGCCGTACACGCTGAGGATGGGACGCAGGCCGCCGTCCGCGCACGCGTCCACGGCGAACCGGTGCAGATCGGCGACGGTGACCACGCCGTCGCCGTCGGTGTCCGCCGCTCCGGTGAGGAGGCCGTCGGCGATCAGACCGGTGAGCGAGAAGCCGCGGAGCGGCGGGCGCTCGCCCACCGCCAGGCCGGTCGTCAGCGCCGCCGCCGTGATCGAAGGCTCGCCGCGTACGGGAAGTGCGCTGACGCCGCGCGCCGGGCCCTCCGCGTCCGCGTCGCCGGGCGCGCTGTCCACGACCCAGCCGAAGTCGACGATCATCACGAGGGCGTCCGCGGCGCAGTCACCCGCGCGGCGGGCGAATCCGCTGATCAGGGCGGCGAAGTCGCGCGAGGTCCAGCCCTGGCCGGTCGGCCACCGTACGACGAGGAGGTCGCCCTGCTCCGCCGCGTCCAGGAAGCGGGCCAGGTGGTGATGGTCTTGTGAGCTCCCGCCGGGCACGGACTCCACCGCGTACCCGTTGGCCGCCAGCGCGCCGACGAGCCTGCGCGCCGGCAGGCCGGAACCGGCGCTATCCGCGCGGCCGGGATCCTCCGGATCTTCGGGGTCGAGGAACACCAGTGCCTTGCGCGCGGGGACCGGACCGTCCGTCGGCTCGACGGCGGGGCGGGCGCCGGGAACCTGGACGTCTACCGTGCCGTGCCTCATGGGAGCGATCACCGTGGTTCGTCGGAGGGCTGGTGGGGGCCTCAATGTAGACCTGGGCGAGTCCGAGATGATCGCGACGGGCGGCGTCGATTACGTACTTCTCGCGCAAAGTTTGCGCGGACGAAGCGTGGGGATTCCCCGGGCGTTCATAACGTTTTGATCGGCTGTCCGGACCGACCGTGCGTAGCGCGCCAACGAGACGCAGCGGACACGGCCCGGTGGCGGGAGGCGGGAAACGGGTCCGGGGCTCGCCCGGGCCCGTGCGCCACGAGCAGGCCAAAGGAGACGATCATGTCGCGTCGTACGTCCGTGCGGCCGGAGACGGCCCCCGTGCTGACCGGCCCGTTGTGGCGTTCCGCCTGTGCGGCGGAGCGGCTCCGGAGGAGGAGCGGCGACCCGCCCGCGCTCCCCGGCGCCCCTGACCCGAGGCCGTACGGGAGCCGCGACACGAGCCCGTACGGGGACCTGGAGGCGCCGGACCGCAACGGGATCGCCCTGGCGCACGGGTTCACCAGCAGGGTCGTCGGGCGCTCCGGCAGCCGGGTGGGCGGGGTGACCTGGCACGACGCGCCCGGTGGAGGGGCGTGTTTCCCCGACGGCGACGGATGGATCTACGTGTCCAACTCCGAGGTGCCGCTGCTCGGCGGCGTATCGGCGATCCGGTTCGGCCCGGACGGGACCATCAGGAGCGGATACCGCATCCTGTCCGGGACGGACCGCAACAGTGCGGGCGGGGCGACCCCCTGGGACACCTGGCTGTCCTGCGAGGAGACGAGCCGCGGCCGGATCTTCGAGTGCGACCCGTACGGGGAGAGGGCCGCCGTGCCGAGGCTCGCGATGGGCCTGTTCCGGCACGGGGGCGCCGCGTTCGATCCGGCGAGGACGGCGGTCTACCTGACCGAGGGAGAGCCGGACGGCTGCTTCTACCGCTTCCGGCCGGAGGAGTGGGGCGACCTGACGACCGGCGTCCTGGAGGTCATGGCGGGCGGCCCGGGGCCGGGGCCGGTCACCTGGCTGCGGGTCCCGCACCCGGCGGCGGCCCACGAGCCGACGCGCGACCAGGTCGAGGGCGCCCGGCGGTTCGACGGGGGCGGAGGTTGCCACTACTCCGGAGGCTTCTGCTACTTCACCACGGCGGGGGACGGGCGCGTCTGGGCGTACGACGCGGAGAACGAGTGGATCACCGTCCTCTACGCCGCGCCGCCGCCCCCGCCCGAGCGCGGTCTCCGGCCGGATGACGGCCACGGCGGCGCGGACGACAGCCTGGGCCAGGGCTCACCCGGCGGTGCGCGCGCCGGACTCGGCCACGACGCCGAGGCGGCGATGGCGGGGCTCGCCGGGGGGCTCTTCGCCGCCGATCGCGACGGGGACGCGGAGATGACGATCCTCACGGAGGACGGCACACCGGCGCCGTTCCTGCGTGTCGTGGGCCTCGGCGGCGCCGGGATCACCGGTCCGGCCTTCTCACCCGACGGCGGCAGGCTCTACTTCTCCTCGCGTCGCGACGCTGAGGGGGAGCCGACGGCGGGCGTCACCTACGAGATCACCGGTCCCTTCCGCGGCTGAGCGGCCGGCCCCGCAGCCCGAACCCACCGAGCGCCGGCCGGCCGCGGCGGAGACCCGTCAGGACGCCCAGCCGCGTGCCCGATCGACCGCCTTCTTCCAGGTGGCGTACGCGCTGCCGTCGTCCGGCCCGGGCTCGAAGCGGCGGTCGAGCCGCCAGGTCTCGCGCAGCTCCTCCTGCGAGGACCAGACCCCCGCGCCGAGTCCGGCGAGGAACGCCGCCCCCAGAGCCGTCGTCTCCTGGATCACCGGCCGCTCGACCGGCGTGCCGATCTGGTCCGCCTGCATCTGCATCAGGAGGTCGTTCGCGCTCGCCCCGCCGTCGGCCTTCAGCACCGGCGCCGGCAGGTCCATCGTCTCCACGATGTCGCGCACCTCGAAGGCGATCGCCTCCAGCGTCGCCCGTACGAGATGGGCCCGCGTGGTGCCGCGGGTGATGCCGAGGATCGTGCCGCGCGCCTCGGGATCCCAGTACGGCGCGCCGAGGCCGGTCAGGGCGGGGACGAAGACCACACCGCCCGAGTCGGGTACGGTCCGGGCGACGGCCTCGGTCTCGTCGGCGCTCCGGATCACGCCCAGCCCGTCGCGCAGCCATTGGACGGCGGCGCCGGTGACGAACACCGCGCCCTCCAGCGCGTACGTCATGGCGCCCGAAGGGGCCTGCCAGGCCACCGTGGTGAGCAGTCCGGCCGCCGAGCGGACGATCTCGTCCCCGGTGTTGACCAGGATGAACGAGCCGGTTCCGTAGGTGCACTTCACGTCGCCGGGCGCGAAGCAGGTCTGGCCGAACAGGGCCGCCTGCTGGTCCCCGGCCATGCCGCTGATCGGAAGGTCGAGCCCGAGGAACGCCTCGGGGGACGTGCGGCCGATCTCCCCGTAATTGGGGACGAGCTCCGGCAGCGCGTCCCGCGGCACCCCGAACAGCTCGCAGAGCTCGGGCGACCACGCGCCGCGCGTGATGTCGTACAGCAGGGTCCTGGACGCGTTGGACGGATCGGTGACGTGCCGCGCGCCGTTCGTGAGCCTCGCGATGAGATAGGAGTCGACCGTGCCGATCGCGATGTTGCCCGCGTTCCAGGCGCGGGGGTCGTTCTCGGCGAGCCAGGCCAGCTTGGTGCCGGTGAAATAGGGGTCGAGCCGCAGGCCCGTGAGCTCCGACACCCGGGGCTCGTGCTCACGCAGCCGCTCGCAGACGTCCGACGAGCGGCGGTCCTGCCAGACGATCGCGCGGCGCGGGGCGGCGAGCGTGGTGCGGTCCCACAGGACCGCGGTCTCCCGCTGGTTCGTGATGCCCACGCACCGCGGCGTCGCCGAGGCGCCGTCCAGTGCCGTACGGCACGCGGCCAGCGTCGCCTGCCAGATCTCCTCGGGGGCGTGCTCGACCCAGCCGGGCCGGGGGAAGTGCTGCGCGAACTCCTCGTATCCCCGTGACTCGATCCGGCCGTCCTCGGACACCACCAGGGCCATGACCCCGGTCGTTCCCGCGTCGATCGCCAGGACGCTCACCGCGCCTCCTTCACCGGCACGTTGGTTACTGTGGCTGTTGGGCGGATGGTAACCCGCCGGGTCGCGAGCCGCGCCGGGCCGGGAAAAGGACACCGGTCAGCGAAAAGGCGCCGGTCAGCGAAAGCCGATGCTCCGGGGGAGGCTGATAGGAGAGCGAAGGCACGCGGCCGCTCGCCGGAATCCCGGCGCGAGGCGGGCCCGCTCGTTAGGCTTGATCACTCAACCGCAGTTTGGTCTAGACCAATACTGCCGCCTCGGGCAGAATGCCTTGCGTTGACGTGCTGGAGTGCCGGCATGGTCTGGCCGTGTATCCATATGGAGGAACCCGTCATGCGTATCGGAGTGCTGACCGGCGGCGGCGACTGTCCCGGGCTGAACGCCGTGATCCGCGCCGTCGTCCGCAAGGGCATCGGCGTCTACGGATACGAGTTCGTCGGCTTCCGTGACGGCTGGCGCGGCCCGCTCGAGGGCGAGACCATGAAGCTGGGCATCCCGGCCGTGCGCGGCATCCTTCCGCGCGGCGGCACGATCCTCGGCTCCTCCCGTACGAACCCGATCAAGATCGAGGGCGGTGTCGAGCGGATCAAGGAGAATCTCGCCGCGTCCGGCGTCGACGCCCTGATCGCGATCGGCGGAGAGGACACCCTCGGGGTCGCCAAGCAGCTCTACGACCGGGGCGTGCGGGTCGTCGGCGTGCCGAAGACGATCGACAACGACCTCAACGCCACCGACTACACCTTCGGCTTCGACACCGCGGTGAACATCGCGATGGAGGCCATCGACCGCCTCCACACCACCGCCGAGTCCCACCACCGCGCGCTCATCTGCGAGGTGATGGGCCGTCACGCGGGCTGGATCGCCCTGCACGCCGGCATGGCGGCGGGCGCGAACGTCATCCTGATCCCGGAGAAGCCGTTCGACATCGACCGCGTCTGCTCCTACGTGGAGTCCCGCTTCAAGACCCGCTACTCGCCGATAATCGTCGTCGCGGAGGGCGCGCACCCCATGGAGGGCCAGATGGCGCTCCAGACCGGCGAGCTCGACGCGTTCGGGCACGTCCGTCTCGGCGGCATCGGCGAGCTCCTCGCGCAGGAGATCGAGAAGCGCACCGGCAAGGAGGCCCGCACCACGGTCCTCGGCCACATCCAGCGCGGCGGCACGCCGACCGCCTACGACCGGGTCCTGGCCACCCGCTTCGGGCTCGGCGCCATCGACGCCGTCCACGAGGGTGACTACGGCAAGATGATCGCCCTGAACGGCACCGATATCGTGCGGGTCGGCCTCGACGCGGCGACCGCCGAGCTCAAGACCGTCCCCGTCTCGCGGTACGAGGAGGCCGAGGTCTTCTTCGGCTGACGGGAGCCGGGAGTTCCGTCACGAGGACCGAGAAGGGCCGCCCCGGGTTCGGGGGCGGCCCTTCGCCTGTGGGAGACGGCCGGCGCCGTCAGTCGCGCCGGCGGTGGTGGTGCCGCCCGGCGGGGAGGGGGGCCGTCGATCCCTCCCGTCGCTCGGCCAGCCACTCCTCAAGCTCCGCCTCCGCGCGCAGCTCGTGCTCGGAGGGGGCGAGGATGACCGAGAGCAGCATGACGAGGGTGAACATGCTGATGAGGACCAGCAGCGGCACCAGGAAGTCGAGCGCCTGGGCGCCGGGGACCGTCCCGGGATCCGGGTCGAGCCGCACGCTCATCGCGAACATCCCGGTGTAGTGCATCCCGCTCACCGCGACACCCATGATCAGCGCCGCGCCGGTGGTCGGGAGCGCCCCCCGCACGCGCAACGTGAACCACAGCGCCGCCGTCGCCGCGACGACCGCGATCAGGACCGAGCCGGTGACGACGGCGGGGTCGTAGCTGACGTGCCCCGGCATGTTCATGGCGGCCATCCCGACGTAGTGCATGCACGCGACACCGCCTCCGGTGAGGGCCCCGCCCGCGAGCAGCGGAGCCGGCCGGGCGCCGCCGTACGCGACGATGAACAGCCCGGCGCCCACCACCGCCACCGCGATGAGCGCGGAGGCGACGGTGAGCGGGATGTCATAGCGGATCGGGATGTTCCCGACGTCGAACCCCATCATCGCGATGAAGTGCATGACCCAGATGCCGGTGCCGCCGATCGACACCGCACCGCCGACCAGCCAGCGCACCCGCTCGCCGCCCGCCACGAAACGGGCGCGTGCCGTCAGCATCAGCCCGAGCATCGAACCGATGCTGGACATCACGTAGGCGAGCAACGGGGTGAGCAGGCCGTACGAGAAGTGGTTTATGTGCGCCACGATTCGCCTTTCCGACTAAATCGAGATGTCGGGAGTATGGCAACACGGCAGCATTTTTCAGTTTGACGTCGACGACGGTGAAGGTCGCGGGAAAAGGCTTTTCTTCCTGGGGGAGTGCTAATTCCTCACCCGTACGGAAAGGTGCACTCCGAGTGAGGTTCGGTTCATGTTTCCCGTGGTCGTGATCGTGGCTCGCGTCGTGATCGCTTCCAGGAGCGCGAAATTCTCTCGCGTTCGGGGGATCCGAGTTCGCCGACGACGGCCGCGATTCGACCGCCCCGGATCCGGGCGAGCGGAATGCCGGCCGGGACGGAGATTCGGGGACGGCGCGGCCGAACGCCCCCGATTCCCGGCGGGAGAAGGGCTGAGCGGGCGGTTCCACAGCGGGGGGGAGGGGCCGGAGGGGGACCGGTCTCCACAGCGAGGGCGGACGAGGCGCGCGCGCGGACTAAAGTAGCGGGATCGCGGCGTTGTCCCTTGCCGGGCCGGTTTCCTTCCGGTTCGCCGCGGCCGCCCGCAGCCGCCACACTTGCGGTAGCCGTACTGTCCCCGACCGCTTCGCCGGAGGTAACACGATGTCCGTGACGGCCATGTCGGCCCTGGGTGAGCCCTGCGTGCTGCTCAAGCTGGGCGAGGTCGTCCTCAAGGGCAGGAACCGCGAGCTCTTCGAGAGCCGGCTGCGCTCCAACATCAAGGCCGCGCTCAAGGAGTTCACGGTCGACATCCGGCAGCGGCACGGCGTGATCGCGCTGTTCCTCCCCGAGGGCACGTCCGTGGACGTCGCCGAGGCGGTCGCGCGACGCGTGTCCGAGGTGCCCGGCCTGGTGCGGGTCAACCTCGCCTGGCGGGTCGCCAAGACCCCCGAGGCCGTGACCGAGGCCGCCGTCGAGCTGATCAGGGACAGGGACGAGGTCGCCCGCAAGGCGCGGTTCGCCGTGCGCTCCCGGCGCAGGGACAAGCGCTTCCCGCTGCGCTCGAACGAGCTGGACCGGCTCGTCGGCGGCACCATCAACGACACGTACGGCCTGCCGGTCGACCTGCGCAACCCCGAGCTGACCGTCTACATCGAGGTGGACAGGGACGAGGTCTTCGTCTTCACCGACGGGCTGCCCGGTCAGGGCGGCCTTCCGGTCGGCTCCAGCGGCCGGGCGCTGGTCCTGATGTCCGGCGGCATCGACTCGCCGGTCGCCGCCTACCGGATGATGCGGCGCGGGCTCCGGGTGGACTTCCTGCACTTCTCCGGCATCCCGTTCACCACGTCCGAGTCCATCTACAAGGCGTACGCGCTGGTCCGCCGGCTCGACCGGTTCCAGGGGAAGTCGCGCCTGTGGGTGGTGCCGTTCGGCAAGGCCCAGCAGTCGATCAGGGCGTCCGGGCAGGACCGGCTCGCGGTGATCGCGCAGCGGCGGCTGATGCTGAAGACGGCGGAGGAGGTCGCGCACCGCATCCACGCGGAGGCGCTGGTCACCGGTGACTCGCTCGGCCAGGTCTCGTCCCAGACGCTGACCAACATCACCGCGCAGGACAACGCGGTGGACATGCCCATCCTGCGGCCGCTGATCGGGCTGGACAAGACCGAGATCATGGCCGAGGCGCGGCGGATCGGCACGCTGGAGATCTCCGAGCTGCCGGACGAGGACTGCTGCACCCTCCTCGCCCCGCGTACGGCGGAGACCCGGGCCAAGATCGAGGACCTGAAGGTGATCGAGAAGCGGCTCGACGCCGAGGAGCTGGCCGTCCAGCTCGCCGACTCGCTCCAGGAGTACAAGCTCGAGGACGCCTGACCTGGTCCGCGAACCGGTCGAGGACCCTCCGTTCCCCGTCGCGGTCGATGACGTCGTCAGGCCCGGGCGGCATGCGGGGCAGCGTGTCGTCCCCGCTCGCCCGCCCGTCGGCGTTCCAGGAAAGTTCCAGGAAACCCGTCCGGCTCGCCGTCATACGTGGATTCCGCGACGAATGAGCCCCGCCCGTCGGTACGGCTCGCCGCTCGTGGCGCAAGCCGTACCCGGTCGTCTGCGGCCGGACGGCCGGAAGGTCACGGGCGCGGGGTCACGCGGTGGCGGGCCGCGCCCGTAGGCGGAAGGAAGGTCACGCGGGCACCGGGGCGGCGTGCGTGACGTCGGTGAGCGTACGGCCGAGCAGCGGGGGGAACTGGCGCATCACCCGCGCGAGCTCGCGCAGGTCGCCGTTGACCAGTGCCTGGGGGCCGTCGCAGAGGGCCTGCTCGGGGTGCGGGTGGACGTCGATGATCACGCCGTCGGCGCCGACCGCGACCGCCGCGCGGGTGAGCGGCAGGACGAGGTCGCGGCGCCCGCCCGAGTGGGACGGGTCGACGATCACGGGGAGGTGGGAGAGCCGCTGCGCGACCGGGACCGCGGAGACGTCCAGGGTGTTGCGGGTGGCGGTCTCGAACGTGCGGATGCCGCGCTCGCACAGCACGATGTCGAGGTTGCCGCGCTGGGCGATGTACTCGGCCGACATCAGCCACTCCTCGATCGTGCCGCTCATCCCGCGCTTGAGCATGACCGGCTTGCCCGCCTTGCCGACCGCCTGGAGCAGCGCGAAGTTCTGCGTGTTGCGGGTGCCGATCTGCAGCATGTCGGCGTAGGACGCGACCAGCTCGACGTCGTGGGCGTCCACCACCTCGGTGACGATCGGCAGGCCGGTCTTCTCGCGTACGTCGGCGAGGATGCGCAGGCCCTCCTCGCCCAGCCCCTGGAAGGCGTACGGCGAGGTGCGCGGCTTGAAGGCGCCGCCGCGCAGCAGGGTCGCGCCCGCGGCCTTGGCCATCTCGGCCGCCTCCAGGGTCTGCTGCGGCGTCTCGACCGCGCACGGGCCCGCGATGAGCGTCACGGTGTCGGGACCGATCGGCACCCCGCCGACCCTGACAGTGGACCGCTCGGGATGGTTCTCCCTGCTGACCAGCTTGTACGGCACGGACACGCGCATGACGTCCGCGACGCCGGACTTGCCGCGCAGGTTCAGCGCCGCGAACCGTTCGACGTCGCCGACCAGCCCGATGATCGTCCGGCTCACGCCGCGGCTGACGAACGCCTCGCCGCCGGCAGTGGCGACGAGCCCGACGATGGACTCGATGTCGTCCTGGCTCGCCTCGGATCCCATGACGATGACCATGGTCACTCCTAGTTGGTGCTGTCGTTTTCCTCGCGAAACGCGAAAGGCCCCGGGTCCTGTGGACCCGGGGCCTTTCGTTCGCCTTGGCTGTCAGCGCAGCGCTAAGGGGCGAGCGGTCCCTGCGGGTCCGTCGCCATACCAAAACTCAGCGGTACGCATGCCAGGCAATATAGCGCATGTCCGGCGATGCCGACGTCACCGTCCTCGCCGGCCCCGGTCGCCGGACCGGTGACGGGGGGCGGTGCCGGTGAGCGGAACGGCTGGTGGCAGTATGGCGACGTGCCGGAGATTCCCGAAGAGGAGAACCGTCTGCCCCCCGGGCAGTACATCCCACGTGGCCGGCCCGTCATCCACTATGGCCGGGTTCCGGCCTTCCGTCCCCAGAGCTGGCGGTTCCAGGTCTTCGGCGCGACGGCGTCGGGTGACGCGCACATGCTCGGGTGGGACGAGTTCGCCGCGCTGCCCAGGACCGCGATCATCGCCGACTTCCACTGCGTCACCAAGTTCTCGATCATGGGTAACGAGTGGGCGGGCGTCGCGGCGAGGACGCTGATGGAGCACGTCCCCCCGGCCCCAGGCGTACGGCACGTCATGATCTGGGCCGAGTACGGCTACAGCGCCAACATCCGCATGAGCGACTTCGACCGCGAGACCACGCTGTTCGCCACCGAGCTGGACGACAAGCCGCTCACCCCCGAGCGCGGGTTCCCCGTACGCATCGTGGTGCCGCACCTGTACGCCTGGAAGAGCGTGAAGTGGGTGCGCGGGGTCGAGTACCTGACGGAGGACAGGCGCGGTTTCTGGGAGGAGCGGGGCTACCACAACGTCGCCGACCCGTGGAAGGAGCAGCGGTACTCCTATCAGGAGGAGCCCGGCGAAGGACCGCCCTGATCCCGCCCGGACCCGTCGCCAGGATCCACGCCGGTCCCGCCCGGCCCCGTCGCCAGGATCCACGCCGGTCCCGCCCGGACCTCATGCCCGGCTCCAGCCCGATCCTGCCCGGCGCGCCCGTCCTGCTCGGCCCGCCCGGTCCCGCTGCCCGGATCCCACCTGGTCCGGCCCGCTCTGAATCTCGCCCGTCCCACACCGTGAGCGCGGCCGGGGATTTCGGTTCGTAGCCGATCGCCCACTCTTCGTCGCCGAATCCCTTGCGGGCGGGCGGGAGAGGGGGCACCGTGGCCTCATGTTGCGTGTCATGGCCATCGACGACGAGGCGACCGCGCTGTCGGAGCTCGCGCACCTCCTGCGCCAGGACGAGCGGATCGAGCACGTCACCACCGCCCGGGACGGGCTTTCCGCGCTGCAGACCGTGATCGCCATGAGGGGGGCGGGGGAGCGCCTCGACGCGGCCTTCCTGGACACCCGGCTGCCGGGTCTCGACGGCCTCGAACTGGCCAGGATGATCGGCGGATTCCCGTCGCCGCCCCGCCTCGTCTTCGTCAGCGCGTACGACCGGGCGGTCCGCGCGTTCGAGCTGGGAGCGGTCGACTATCTCCTCAAGCCGATACGCGCCGAGCGGGTCGCGGAAGCCGTACGCCGGCTCTGCTCGGCCGCCGCGGCGGCCCCCGGAGGCGCCGGGGGAGCCGTGCGGGCCGGAGACGGCGAGACCGACGTCATCCCGGTCGAGCTGGGCGGCCGGACCAGGTTCGTCGCCCGCCAGGCCGTCCGGTACGCGCAGGCGCACGGGGACTACGTGCGGCTGCACACGGTGGACGGCGCGTTCCTGGTGCGCATGCCGCTGGCCGCACTGGAACGCCGCTGGAGCGGCTCGGGGTTCCTCCGCGCGCACCGCAGCACCCTCGTCAACGCCCGGCACGTCAGCGAGCTGCGGTTCGACGGCGGACGCATGGTGCTCCAGGTGGGGCCGGAGGCGGTGCCGGTCAGCAGGCGGCACGCCCGGGAGGTGCGGGACCAGCTCGTCCGCCGCTTCCGTCTCGCCGTCGCCGCGCCGTCCTGACCGCGTCTCGTTCCCGCCGCCCCCGTCGGCGGGCTCCAGGAGCGCGGGACGGTCCCGGGAGCCGGGCGGGACGGTCCCGGGAGCCGGGCGGGACGGTCCGCCGGAGGAGGTGGTCCCGGAGTCGGGTGGCATGGCTCCGGAGGCGCGGCGGAACGCTCGGCGCGGTGCGGGAGGGTGAGGCGGCCCGGATGACCGCTCGTCGCGCCTCGCCCGCCGCCCGTCCCCCCGTCTCCTCCCGCGCGTCGCGAAACCTCGACCGCTCGCCGGAAGTCCGGTCGCGCGCGTCACCCCGCGCCATAGTCTCTCCGTCATCGCAAGGCCACGCCGCGTAGCTGACATGAGTTCGTGACCATGCCGCGCGGATGCCGGGCAGACCTTGACCGGGGGGCAAGGTCAATCGGAAATATCCGACAAAAAGGGGCGCGCCAGGATAAGGCGTGTTTTGTGGGATAGGACCAGTGCGGGTGTCCGTGGAAGCGGTCCGGCCATCGGGGGCGCCGGACCGCGAGCGGACCTCCTCCCGCTCGCCGTCTCCCGATCCGCCCAGGTCGCAGGCGTGGGTTTTACGCCGGACAGGTGTGTAGAGACCGGACCCGGGTAATCGCGACCAAAGCCACAAAGTGGACACCTGATGGTCGAGGAGACTCGTCATGACGGACGTGGCCGACCAGAGAGCCCGCACCCGCGACGAACGGCCGGAGCTGACCGACCGGCAGGGGCACCCCATCACCGACAACCGGAACCTGCGCACCGTAGGTCCGCGGGGACCGGTGACACTGGAGAACTACAGCTATATCGAACGGCTCAGCCACTTCGACCGCGAGCGCATACCCGAGCGGGTCGTACACGCCCACGGGGTCACCGCCTTTGGCTACTTCGAGGCGTACGGCACCTGGGGGGACGAGCCGATCTCGCGCTACACCCGGGCCGCGCTGTTCCAGGAGCGGGGCAAGCGGACCGACGTGGCCGTACGGCTGTCCACCGTGATCGGCGGACGGGAGTCGGCCGAGACGGCTCGCGACCCCCGCGGCTTCGCGGTCAAGTTCTACACCGAGGACGGCAACTGGGACCTGGTCGGCAACAACCTCGGGGTGTTCTTCATCCGCGACCCGGTCAAGTTCCCCGACGTGGTCCACGCGTTCAAGCCGGACCCCGTCACCTTCCTGCAGGACCCGAACCGGGCCTTCGACTTCCTCTCGCAGACGCCCGAGAGCATGCACCTGCTGGTCAACCTGTTCAGCCCGCGCGGCATCCCGTCGGACTTCCGCCACATGCAGGGCTTCGGCGTCAACACGTACAAGTGGGTGAACGCGCAGGGCGAGACGTTCCTGGTCAAGTACACCTGGATGCCGAAGGACGGGGTCCGCAGCATGACGGCGGAGGACGCCGCCAAGATCCAGTCTCGCGACCTCAGCCACGCGAGCAGGGACCTGCGCGAGGCGATCGACCAGGGCGACCTCCCCGAATGGGAGCTGCTCGTCCAGATCATGAGCGACGACGAGCACCCCGAGCTGGACTTCGACCCGCTGGACTGCACGAAGACCTGGCCCGAGCAGGACTTCCCGCCCAAGCCCGTCGGCCGGCTGGTGCTCGACCGCAACATCGGCGACTACTTCATGGAGAGCGAGCAGATCGCGTTCGGCGCCGGAGTAATCGTCGACGGGCTCGAACTGTCGGAGGACAAGATGCTCCTCGGACGCACGTTCGCGTACGGGGACACGCAGCGCTACCGGCTCGGGCCCAACTACCAGCAGATTCCGGTCAACCAGCCGAAGAACGCGCCGGTGCGCACGAACCAGCGGGACGGGCAGTCGCTGGTCCACCAGGACCCCGGCGGCGGGAACCCGCACGTCAACTACGTGCCCTCGGCCCTCGGCGGGCTGCGCGAGGCCGCGGCGCCCACCCCGGACGAGGTGGGTCCCCAGATCACCGGGCAGCTCACCCGCCACGCGATCCCGCGCGCCAACGACTACATGCAGGCGGGCCAGCGCTTCCGCCTCATGGAGGAGTGGGAGCGCGACGACCTGGTCAAGAACCTGATCGGCACGCTGCTGCTGTGCGACGTCCCGATCCGCCAGCGCATGGTCTGGCACCTCCTCCTCGTCGAGGACGAGCTGGGCCTGCGCGTGGGCGAGGGGCTCGGCATCAGGCCGGAGGACGTCGCCGGACTCGAGCCGCTGCCGGGGCAGATCCTCACCGAGGAGGACCGCGCCCGGCTGGCCGGCCTGGGCCGCAACGGCCCTCGCGACGTCACCGGGCTCACCATGACGCACACCGTCCCGGACCAGCGGTTCGCGGTGGAGGACTGAGGGCCCGCCACGGCCCGGCGGCGGCCGGGCGGGTCAGCCGCGCAGCTTCTTGAGCAGCTCGATGTCCTCGCGGTGCCGGTCGCCCTTGCCCGGGGTCTCGATGCACATCGGGACCCCGGCCGCGACCGGATGCCGCATGATCTCGCCGAACGCATGCTCGCCGATGTGCCCGGCGCCGATGTTCTCGTGGCGGTCCTTCTTGGAGCCGCACGCGTCCTTCGAGTCGTTCGCGTGGATCAGCTTCAGCCGTCCCGGCGCGGTCGCGTGCAGCGCGTCGAGCGTCTCCGCGACCCCGCCCGGAGCGGCCAGGTCGTGCCCCGCGGAGAAGGCATGGCAGGTGTCCAGGCAGACGCCCACCTTGGGGTGGTGGTCCAGCGCCTCCAGATAGGGCCCGAGATCCTGCACGGTGGCGCACAACATCTGCCCCTGACCGGCCATCGGTTCGAGCAGCAGGTCGGGGCCGCCCTCCGGGATCTCGTCCAGCAGCGGGAGGAGATGCTCGTGGATCTGCCGCATGGCGTCGTCCCGGGACTGGCTGACGGCGGAACCGGTGTGCACCACCACTCCGAGGGCGCCGATCTGGGCGCCCCGCCGGAGGGCGTGCCTGATCACCGCCACCGAGTTGTCCAGGGTCGTCTGGGTCGGCGAGCCGAAGTTCACCAGGTAGGGGGCGTGCGCGAACACCGGCATCCCGGACTCGGCCAGCTTCGCGTCCTCTGAGGGGTCGCCGTCGCTGAGCGCCCAGCTCCGGGGATTGGTCACGAAGACCTGGACCATCTCGGCGCCGATCTCGGCCGCGTAGCGCAGCCCGCCGGTGGCGAGGCCGCCCGCGACGAAGACGTGCCCGCCGATCGCGTTTCTCGGGGTCATGATGGTTCCAGCCTAGTGGCCCGACCGGCGAGGTCCGCCCGGAAGCGGTGTTGTCCGGGGTGCATCGCGAGGCGGAGGAGAACCGTGGCGGAGCCCGCGGCTGGCATTCGCGGGTGGGGACGGCGACGGACCGTGAGGGTGTCGCCGACCACGGCGCCCAGGCGGCTACGGGGCTTTGTGGCAACGTACAAACCAGGACCGGGACATGACGGAGCGGTTGTGCGTTCGCGCTGCTAGACCCGCCCTTCGCCGCGATGTTGACTGCTGGCATGCGAGAACTCAGCCAGGACGAGCTGCGGTCCTGCTGCGCGTCCACGACCTGGATGGCCGCCGTCGCGGCGCGGCAGCCGTACGCCGACCTCGCCGCGCTGGTGGCGGCAGGAGAGGCGGCGCTCGCGGCGCTGGACTGGGCCGACATAAAGGAGGCGCTCGCGGCGCATCCCCGCATCGGCGAGCGCGCGGGCCCGGCGGGCGCCGGGCACGAGACGGCGGACCCCGCGGGCACGGGGCACGAGGCGGCGCGAGGACGGGCGGACCCCGCGGGCACGGGGCACGAGGCGCGAGGACGGGCGGACCCCGCGGGCGCCGGGCACGAGGGGGCGGGTGCCGGAGCCGGTTCGGCGGGTCTCCGGCGTGAGGCGGCCTGGTCCAGGAGCGAGCAGTCCGGGACGGCGGGCGCGTCCCCGGCCGTGCTCGACGCCATCGCCAAGGGCAACGCCGTCTACGAGGAGCGGTTCGGCCACGTCTATCTCGTCCGGGCCACCGGCAGGAGCGCCGAGGAGATGCTCGGCCTGCTGCTCGCCCGGCTCGCGAACGACGAGGAGTCCGAGCGCACGATCGTCCGCGCCGAGCTCGCCGAGATCGTCCGGTTGCGCCTGCAGAAGGCGGTGACCGGCGGGTGAGCCTCTCCACGCACGTCCTCGACACCGCCAAGGGGCTGCCCGCGGAGGGCGTGCTCGTCCGGCTCTCGCGCATGACCGTGCACGGCTTCCTGGCCGCCGCCGAGGGCCGTACGGACGAGGACGGCCGGATCCGGGAGTGGTCGCCGGTCAGCGCGGAGTGGGTCGAGGGGGTGGACCCGCGTCCGGGCACCTACCGGCTGGTCTTCCACACGGGGGAGTACCTGGGGGACGGCGCGTTCTTCCCCGAGGTCAGCGTCGTCTTCACCGTCACGGAGCACGACCGGCACTGCCACGTGCCGCTGCTGCTCAGCCCGTACGCCTATTCGACCTACCGCGGGAGCTGACGTGATCATCCTGGGTCCCAACCGGTACGGCAAGGCCGAGACCAGGGTGGTCAGGGTCACCCGGCACGGCGACGCCCACCGCCTCAAGGATCTCAATGTCAGCACGTCGCTGTCCGGAGCGATGGACGACGTGCACCTGACCGGCGACAACTCCGCCGTGCTCACCACCGACGCCCAGAAGAACACCGTGTACGCGTTCGCCAGGAGACACGGCGTCGGCGCGATCGAGGACTTCGCCCTGCTGCTGGCCAGGCACTTCGTGGACTCCCAGCCGTCCGTGCACAGGGCGCGGGTGGCGGTCGAGGAGTACGGCTGGGAGCGCAACGCCGGCTCCGGGCACTCCTTCGTGCGGTCGGGGACCGAGGTGCGCACCTGCGTCGCCCACCACGACGGGTCCGGCACCTGGATGGTGAGCGGCCTGCGCGACCTCGTCGTGCTCAACACGACGAACTCCGAGTTCCGGGGGTTCGCCAAGGACCCGTACACGACCCTCGCGGAGACCGGCGACCGCGTCCTCGCCACCGCCGTGAACGCGTCATGGAGGCACGGCGCCGTTCCCTCAGGCGACCCCGCGCCGGACGGCGGACGCGGAGCCGCGACCGACTGGGACAAGTCGTACGAGAGCGTCCGCCAGGCGCTGCTCGCGGCCTTCGCCGGCACCTACAGCCGCTCCCTCCAGCAGACGCTCTACGCCATGGGCGCCCGCGTGCTCGCCGACTGCCCCGAGATCTGCGAGGTACGGCTGTCGCTGCCGAACAGGCACCACTTCCTGGTCGACCTGGCGCCCTTCGGGCTGGACAACCCCGACGAGGTCTACCTCGCCGCCGACCGGCCGTACGGACTGATCGAGGGGGCGGTCCTGCGCGACGACGCCCCCGGCGCCGGACCGGCGTGGGACTGACGGCGATGGACTTCCTGCGCCCCGCCACATGGGAGGAGGCCCTGGCGATGAAGGCCGCCAGGCCGGACGCCACGCCGATCCAGGGCGGCACGGACGTGATGGTCGAGATCAACCTCGACAAGGGACGCCCGGCGGCCCTCCTCGACCTGAACCCCGTCGCCGAGCTCGCCCGATGGTCCTGGACGGCCGGCCCCGCGCCGATGCTCCGCGTGGGCGCCGCCGTGACGTACGCGCGGCTGATCGCGGAGCTGGGCGGGTGGCTGCCGGGGCTCGCGCAGGCGTCGCGTACCGTCGGCTCGCCCCAGATCAGGAACAGGGGCACGCTCGCGGGCAACCTGGGGGCCGCCTCGCCCGCCGGGGACGGCCATCCGCCGCTGCTCGCGTCCGGAGCGCTGGTCGAGGCGGAGTCGGTGCGCGGGACACGGCTCATCCCGATCGCCGAGTTCTACACGGGTGTGAAGCGCAACGCGCTGGAGGCCGACGAGCTGATCCGCGCGGTCCGCGTCCCCCCGGCCGCCGGCCCGCAGCACTTCTGCAAGGTCGGCACCAGGAACGCGATGGTGATCGCCGTGTGCTCCTTCGCCGTCGCCCTGGACGTGCGGGCGCGGCGTGCCGGGACCGGCATCGGCTCCGCCGCCCCCACCCCTCGCCGGGCGTACGCGGCGGAGGAGCTCCTCGCGTCCGAGCTCGACTGGGACGGCGGGGGAGCGCTCGACCCCGCGCTCGCCGGCGAGTTCGGCGAGCGGGTCGCGGCGGCGGCGTCGCCGATCGACGACGTGCGCGGGCGGGCGGACTACCGGCGGCACGCGCTGGCCGTGATGGCGCGCCGCGCCCTCGGCTGGGCGTGGGCCGACCACATCGCCTCGCCCGGCGGTGCCGGGCCGGGGACCGAGCGACGGAACGAGGAGACCGGGTGAGCCGGATGAACGTCAAGTCCCCGATGAGCCTTCCGGGGGAGGTCCGATGCGGGTGAACGTGTCCGTCAACGGCGAGCCGATGACCGCCGACGACGTCTGGGAGGGCGAGAGCCTGCTGTACGTCCTGCGCGAGCGGCTCGGCCTGCCCGGCGCGAAGAACGCCTGCGAGCAGGGCGAGTGCGGCTCCTGCACCGTCTACCTCGACGGGGTCACCGTGTGCGCGTGCCTGGTGGCGGCGGGGCAGGCCGAGGGACGCGAGGTCGTGACCGTGGAGGGCCTCTCCTCCGGGGGAGGCGCGCGGCGCCGGGGCGGCCCCGAGCGGAAACGCCCGGACGCCCGGCCGGGCCCGGGTGCGGACGAGCTGGACGAGGTGCAGCGCTGCTTCGTCGAGGCGGGAGCCGTACAGTGCGGGTTCTGCACGCCGGGACTCGTCGTGCAGGCCCACTCGCTGATCGCGGGCGCGTCCCGCGTGCCGGAGGACGCCGAGATCCGCGAGGCCCTGGCCGGCAACCTGTGCCGGTGCACGGGATACGAGAAGATCCTCGACGCCGTACGGCTCGCCGCGGCCCGCGCCCTCGCCGACCGCGGCGCCGGGGACGGCGGGGCGCCCGCCGGGAGGGGCCGATGACCGACCGAGCGCTTCCCCGTGTGGTCATCGAGAACGCGTACATCGTCCCCGTGGCCGGCCCCGAGATCCCCGCCGGGCACATCCTGGTCGAAGGCGATCGCATCACCGCGGTCGGCCCGGGCCCGGCGCCGGCCGCGCCGGCCGAGGCCGTACGCGTGGACGGGAGCGGGTGCCTGGCGACGCCCGGCCTGGTCAACGCCCACCACCATCTCTACCAGTGGGCGACGCAGGGGCTCGCCCCCGACGGGACCCTGTTCGAATGGCTGGTCGCGAGCTATCCGCTGTGGGCCCGGATGGACGCCGAGGTGGTGAACGGCGCGGCCACGGCGGGGCTCGCCTGGCTGGCCGCGTCGGGCTGCACCACCACGACCGACCACCACTACATCTTTCCGAAGGGACGCGGCGACCTGTTCGACGCGGAGATCGAGGCGGCCCGCGAGGTCGGCCTGCGGTTCCACCCGTGCAGGGGATCGATGGACCGCGGCCGATCCCACGGGGGCCTGCCGCCGGACGAGATCGTGGAGGACATCGACGAGATCCTCGCCGCCACCGAGGACGCGATCGGGAAATATCACGATCCGTCGTTCGGGTCGATGCTCCGGGTCGCCGTCGCCCCCTGCTCGCCCTTCTCCGTGAGCGGCGCGCTGATGGTCCGGTCCGCCGAGCTGGCGCGCTCCCACGGCGTACGGCTGCACACGCACATCGCCGAGAGCAGGGACGAGGACGAGCACTGTCTGGAGCGGTTCGGCGTCCTGCCGGTCGAGTACCTCGACCGGCTCGGCTGGCTCGGACCCGACGTCTGGCTGGCCCACTGCGTCCACCTGACCGACAAGGACATCCGGAGGTTCGCCGAGACCGGCACGGGCACCGCGCACTGCCCGTCGTCGAACGGCCGTCTCGGCTCGGGCGTCGCCCGGGTCCGCGACCTGCTGCGCGCGGGAGCGCCCGTGGGCCTCGGCGTCGACGGCACCGCGTCGAGCGAGATGACCACGCTGGCCGGGGAGATCAGAACCGCCATGCTGACCCAGCGTGCCCTCCACGGCCCGGACGCCCTGACCGCGCGGCAGGCGCTGGAGCTCGCCACCCTCGGCGGGGCGCGCTGCCTGGGCCGCGAGGCGGAGATCGGGACGCTGGAGCCGGGCAAGCTGGCCGACATCGCCCTCTGGCGGCTGGACGGCTTCTTCGCCGCGATCGACGACCCCGTGGTCGCCCTCGCGTACGGCGCCACGCCGCCGCTGGCCCGGCTGATGGTGGGCGGGCGGACCGTGGTCGAGGACGGCGAGCTCCGCACGGTCTCCGGGGCGGAGGCCGCCAGGGCGGGGGCGGCGGCGCATCGGCGCCTGACGGCGGCCCTCACATGACGCCCGCCCGCCCGTCGCACCGGTGTCCCGCCGTTCGGCGATGATGGATCGTCATCGTCGGCCCGATCCAGGAGAGCAGCAAATGAGGGACCACGTCGTCATCGCGCCGGACAAGTTCAGGGGGTCGTTGAGCGCCGCCGACGTGGCCGCGCGGCTCGCCACGGGACTGGGCGACGTGCCCTCCGTGGCGATCCCGGTGGCCGACGGCGGCGACGGCACGGTGGACGCGGTCGTGGCCTGCGGTTTCACCCGGGTCGAGGTCGAGGTGACCGGCCCCGCCGGTGACCGCGTCCGCGCTTCCTACGCCACGCGGGACGGCCTCGCCGTGATCGAGCTGGCCGAGGCGTCCGGCCTGCGGCTGCTGTCCGGTGAGCCCGCCCCGCTCACGGCCACGAGCTACGGCACCGGCGAGCTGATCGCTCACGCCGTACGGCACGGCGCGCGCAAGGTCGTGCTCGGCCTCGGTGGCAGCGCGTGCACGGACGGAGGCGCGGGCATGCTCCAGGCGCTCGGCGCCCGGCTGCTCGACGAGGACGGAGAGGAGCTGCCCCTCGGCGGAGCCGCCCTCCGGAACCTCGCGAAGATCGACCTGTCGGCCTTCGGCTCCGGCCGCGCTTCCGGGCAGTCGGCCTACGGCTCCGGCCGCAGTTCCGAGCAGTCGGACTTCGGCTCCGGCCGCGCTTCCGAGCAGGGGAAGGGGGAGGCACGCCCCGCGCACGAGGTCCCGGGGGCGCACGGGCACGGTCACGGCCACGGCCATTCCGGGCGCGATCTCGCCGACGTCGAGTTCGTGGTCGCCGGTGACGTGGACAACCCCCTCCTCGGGCCGCAGGGCGCAGCGGCCGTGTACGGCCCGCAGAAGGGGGCCGGACCCGAGGACGTGGCGGTGCTGGAAACGGGCCTGGCCCGGCTCGCCGCCGTCGCCGCGCACACGCACGGAGTCGTGGGAGCCGTCGAGCACGACGGCGTCGTACGCGCGATGGGCGTCGCCGGACGGCCCGGAGCCGGAGCGGCCGGAGGCGTCGGCTTCGCGGCGCTGGCCTTCCTGCACGCCGAGGTCGGTCCCGGCATCGAGTACCTCCTCGACCTGCTGGGGTTCGACCGGCACGTCGAGGGGGCCCGGCTGGTGATCACCGGCGAGGGCTCGCTCGACGAGCAGTCCCTGCGCGGCAAGGCGCCGCTGGGCGTGGCATCGGCGGCGGCCAAGCACGGGGTGCCGGTCGTCGCGGTCTGCGGCCGCCGGTCGATCTCCGACGAGGACCTGCGCGCGGCGGGCATCGCGGCCGCGTACGCGCTGACGGATCTCGAACCCGACGTCGAGAAGTGCATGGCGGAGCCGGGGCCGCTGCTGGAGCGGCTGGCCGCGCTCATCGCCTCCGACCACCTTTCCCCGTCCGGGGGTGCTGCCACGCCCGGCCGTCCTTCTCCAGGCCGCGTGTCTCCCTCCGCCCGGCGGGGCGAGCACGAGGACACCCAGGGAGGTCCCGCATGATCCGCCCCTGCCCGCGAGTCCGCCATGGTTGAGCCTCCGGTCCCCGGGCGGGCGCAGCCCCCCGCCGCCGGCACGATGACGTTCCGCCCGCCCGGCACGGCCGAGCCTCCCGAGTTCGACCTGGTCGTGCGGTCTCGCCGGGTGGTCACCCCGGAAGGGGTGCGGCCGCTCGCGGTGGCCGTACGGGACGGGAAGATCGCCGCCCTGCTCCCGTACGATTCGCCGCCGCACTCCGGCGGACCGCCGGGGGCGCGCGGCGGCGGGACGGCGGGGGAGGCGGCTTCGCGGGTGAGCGGCGGGGCCGGCGCGTCCACGACGGATTCGGCGGACGACCCGTCCCGGGGAGCCGGTTCGCGGGTGCCCCGGGTGGCGCGGGAGACGGTGGACCTGGGGGACGTGGCGCTGCTGCCCGGCCTGGTCGACACCCACGTCCACGTCAACGAGCCCGGCCGGACGCATTGGGAGGGGTTCGCCTCGGCGACCCGGGCGGCGGCCGCCGGGGGCGTCACCACCATCGTGGACATGCCGCTCAACACGCTGCCGCCCACCGTGAGCGTGGCCGCGCTGGAGATCAAGCGGCGGGCCGCCGAAGGGCGGTGCCACGTGAACGTCGGGTTCTGGGGCGGGGCCGTCCCCGGCAACACGGCCGAGCTGGAGCCCATGCACCGGGCGGGGGTCTTCGGCGTCAAGTGTTTCCTCTCGCCGTCCGGGGTGGACGAGTTCCCGGCCCTGGACCGTGCCGGGCTGCGGGAGGCCCTGCGGACCCTCGCGTCGTTCGACGGGCTGATGATCGTCCATGCCGAGGATCCCGCCGTCCTCACCGACCCGCTCGGCCCGACATATCAGGACTTCTTGGCATCTCGTACTGCGGAGGCCGAGCGGAGAGCGGTCGAGCAGGTCATCGAACTGGCCGCCGAGACCGGGGCCCGCGCCCACATCGTGCACGTCTCGTCCGCCTCCTGCCTCGACCCGCTGCGGGCGGCCCGGCGGGACGGCGTGCGGGTCAGCGCGGAGACGTGCCCGCACTACCTCACCCTGACCGCCGAGGAGGTCGGCGGGCCCGCCTACAAGTGCTGTCCCCCGATCAGGGAGGCCGCCAACCGCGACGCCCTCTGGCAGGGGCTCGCCGACGGTGTGCTGATGGGCGTCGTCTCCGACCACTCGCCCTCCACACCCGATCTCAAGGTGCCCGACTTCGCCGCCGCCTGGGGAGGGATCTCCTCGCTGCAACTCGGCCTCCCCGTCGTCTGGACGTCGGCGAGCGAACGCGGCCACGGCCTGAGCGACGTCGTGCGGTGGATGGCGGAGGGGCCGGCGGCGCTGGTGGGCCTGCCGTACAAGGGGGTGATCCGGCCAGGGGCGGACGCGGACCTGGTCGCCTTCGACCCGGAGGGGCGGTTCACCGTCGACGCGGCGGCGCTGCACCACAGGCACCCCGTGTCCCCCTACGACGGCAGGACGCTGACGGGCGTGGTCGTCCGCACCTGGCTGGGCGGCCGTCCGGCCGACCTCGTCACCCCGCGCGGCAGGCTCCTCGCCCGGGAGGGGAGCGGATGACGGATCTCGGCAGGCTCCCCGACCTCGCGCTCCGCTCGTACGGCGGCTCAGTGGTGGCCGCGAGCGACGAGTCGTTCGCGGAGAAGGAGGCCCTGATCAGGCCGGGCCCGGCCGAGTTCCGGCCGCGTACGTTCGGGGCGAAGGGCCAGGTCTACGACGGGTGGGAGACCCGGCGGCGGCGCGAGCCCGGCCACGACTGGGCCGTGGTGCGGCTCGGCCTGCCCGGCGTGATCAGCGCGGTCGTGATCGACACCGCCTGGTTCAAGGGCAACTATCCGCCCTTCGCGTCGGTCGAGGCGTGCGCGGCGGACGGCTATCCGGCCCCGGACGAGCTGACCGGATGGGTGGAGATCGTGCCGCGCGTCCCGCTCAAGGGCGACACCGCCCACGAGTTCGGGGTCGCCGACCCGCGCCGGTTCACGCACGTACGGTTGAACATCTTCCCCGACGGCGGCGTGGCCCGGCTGCGGGTGCACGGCGAAGTGGTGCCCGATCCGCGGTTTCTGTCCGGCCTGACCGTCGATCTCGCCGCGCTGGAGAACGGGGCGGTCGTCGTCGCCTGCTCGGACGAGTTCTACTCGTCGCCCGGCAACGTCCTCGCCCCGGGGCTCGCCGCGAACCAGGCCGACGGCTGGGAGACCGCGCGACGGCGCGACGGCGGCAACGACTGGCTGGTCGTCGCCCTGGCCGGCGCGGGAACCGTCGCCGTGGCCGAGCTGGACACGGCGAACCTGGTGTTCAACGCGCCGGGCGCGGCGACGCTCCGGGGCGTGGACGCCCGGTCGGCGGCGCTCGACGACGAGGACGCCTGGTTCACCCTGCTGCCGAAGACCCGGCTCCAGCCCGACACCCGGCACCGGTTCCGCCTCGACGACGCCCGCCCGCTGACCCACGCCCGGCTCGACATCTTCCCCGACGGCGGGATGGCCCGGCTGCGGCTGCTCGGCTCGCTGCTCGGCGACCCGGCCCCCCGCCGCCCCGGGCCCTGATCGCGCCCGGCCCGCCGGTCAGTACCAGAGGGTGATCTCGGAGCCCATCGGCTGCTGCCCGAGCGGGTTCTCGCCCACGATGCGCTGCCCGCCCATCAGCTTGCGCAGCTTGACCTTGAACCCGGCCGCCTCGAGCTCGCGTTTGCCGTCCTGGACGGCCTTGAGCCGCACGTCGGGGACGTTCACGAAGTCGGGCTGCGCCAGCGAGTCGTCGGTCTCCCACGGCCAGTGCCAGCCGGTGTCCGGTCCCTTCGAGACGGTCAGCCGCACCGCGGCCCCGGCCGTGACCTCGGCGCCCGCGGCCGGCTCCTGGGCGATCACGGTGCCCGGCGCGGTGCTGTCGGCCGTCTCGTCGACCTGGACGTTGAAGCCCTTCTCCTGAAGGAACTGCACCGCCTGGTCCTTCGTCATCTGCGAGACGTCCGGCATCAGCAGGCCCGCGCTGACCACCAGGTCGATGGTCGCGCCCTTGCGCACCCGCTCGCCGACCGGCGGCTTCGTGCGTACGACGAGATCGCGCGCGATGGTGTCGCTCGCCATCTTGCTCACCCGGCCGACCGTCAGACCGGCCTCGGCGATCTTGACCTTGGCGTCTCCCTCGCTCAGCTTCTCGAGGTTCGGCACCGGGACGGTCTCCGGGCCCGCCGACGCCACCAGGGTCAGCAGCGCGCCCTTCTCCACCTCGGCGCCCTGGGCGGGGGTGACCTCCAGGACGCGGTCCTTCCCGACCTTCTCGTCGAACCTGGCCTCGCCGATCTTGACCTGGAAGCCGGCGTTCTCCAGTTGCTGCCTGGCCGCCAGGATGTTCTGCCCGATCAGGTTCCCGGGCACGTTCGTGTAGCTCGCGCGGGAGAACCAGAAGGCGGTGAACGCGATGGCCGCGACCATCACCAGCGCGAGCCCGACGATGAACCAGGTCGACCGCCCCCGCCGCCGAGACCGGGACGGCTGCGCGGCCGACGCCGTCACCAGGTCGGGCTTCGGCTGGATCATCGTGTGGCCGGCCATGTCCGACGTGTTCGCCCCGGTGGCGTACGTGGTGCCGGGCGTGCTCGCGGTGCCGCCGCCGGAGAGCCCCGGCAGGACGGGACCGCTGGGAGTCCCCGGCCCCCCGGCGACCGGGGCGTGCGGCACGGAGTGCTGACCGGTGTGCCCGCGCGGCAGCGTACGGTGCGCCTCGACGGCGGCCACCAGCATCGCGGTCGCGTCGCCGGGGCGGCGGGCCGGGTCCCTGTCGGTCGCCGCGCTCACCAGGGCGTCGACCTGCGGGGGGACGCCGGCGACGACCGAGGACGGCGCCGGGACGCTGTCGTGCACGTGCCGGTAGGCGACGGACATCGGCGTCTCGCCCTCGTACGGCGGACGCCCCGTGATCAGCTCGAACAGCATCACCCCGGCCGCGTAGACGTCGCTGCGGGCGTCCGCGACCCCGGAGGTCACCTGCTCGGGCGACATGTAGCCGATCGTGCCGATCATCATGCCGGTCTTGGTCTGGTTGCTCGCCTCGACGGCGCGGGCCAGGCCGAAGTCCACGACCTTCACCCGGCCGTCGTCGGCGAGCAGCACGTTCTCCGGCTTGACGTCCCGGTGGACCATGCCCGCCTGGTGGGCCGCGCCGAGGGCGGCGAGGACCGGGATCAGGAGTTCCAGCGCCTCGCGCGCGGGCAGCGGCCCGCGGTCGCGCAGCACGTCGCGCAGGGTCTTGCCCGGCACGTACTCCATGGACAGGTAGACGATGGCCCCGTCCGTGCCCTGGTCGAAGACCTGCACCACGTTGGGGTGCGACAGGCTCGCGACCGACTTCGCCTCGCCGATGAACCGCCTGACGAACTGCGGGTCCTCCGCGAGGGAGCGGTGCATCACCTTGAGTGCCACCGTGCGGTCGAGCCGGACGTCCAGAGCCAGATAGACAGAGGCCATTCCGCCCCGGGCGATCCGGGACTCGACGCGATAACGCCCGTCGAGCAGTCGCCCCACCAACGGGTCTGTCAGCGTCGTGTCCACCCGCCTGAGTTTACGGCTCCTTTGCGATGGGTAGGGCTTTCCGGACCCAAAACGAGACCGTTTCTGAACGTTATGCGAACCTCGGCAACGAAGGTGAGGACGCCTCGGCGTACCGGCGCCGGGGGATACGGCCCGCCAGTCGCGCCGACCGCCCCGCCTCGACCGCCGAGCGCATCGCGGCCGCCATCAGCTCCGGCCGCTGGGCCCGCGTCACCGCCGTCGCCAGCAGCACGGCGTCGCAGCCCAGCTCCATCGCCAGCGCGGCGTCGCTCGCGGTGCCGAGGCCCGCGTCGAGGATCACCGGGACCGAGGCCGCCTCCACGATCAGCTCGATGCTGTGCGGGTTGCGGATGCCCAGACCGGACCCGATCGGCGCCCCCAGCGGCATCACCGCCGCGCACCCCGCCTGCTCCAGCCTGCGGGCGAGCGCCGGGTCGTCACCGATGTACGGCAGCACGACGAAACCGTCCGCCACCAGCCGCTCGGCCGCGTCGAACGTCTCGATCGGGTCGGGCAGCAGGGTCCGCTCGTCGGCGATGACCTCCAGCTTCACCCAGTTCGTCTCCAGGGCCTCCCTGGCCAGCCGCGCGGTCAGCACCGCCTCGCCCGCCGTGTAGCAGCCCGCCGTGTTCGGCAGGACCTTGATGCCGCGCCGGCGCAGCACGTCCAGCACCGACCCCTGGACCGCCGGGTCGAGCCTGCGCATGGCGACCGTGGTCAGCTCGGTGCCGGACGCCCCGAGCGCGCGGTCGAGCACGTCCAGCGATGGCGCGCCCCCGGTGCCCATGATCAGACGCGAGGCGAACTTCTCCCCGCCCAGGACCAGCGCGTCGTCCGTGTCGTTCACCGTCATCCTCCCTGCACCGCCGTCAGCACCTCGACCCGGTCGTTCTCGGACAGCGAGGTCGACTCCCACGCGCCCCTGCTCACCACCACGTCGTTGACCGCCACCGCGACACCGCTCGTCATCGCCGTGAGCGACTGCACGGCGTGCGCCACCGTCGCGCCCTCGGGCAGCTCGCCGGCGTCTCCATTGATCGTCACCTTCATCGCAGGTCCCTTTCCGGATCGCAGGACCGGACGGCGTCCGGCACGTCGCCGCCCGTCAAGAACGCCGTGACCGCGTCCGCGGTGACCGGCGCCAGCAGCACACCGCCGCGGTGATGCCCGGTGGCCGCGATCACGCCCGGCGCGACCGCCGGACCGATCAGCGGCAGGTTGTCGGGCGTACCGGGCCGGAAGCCGACCGTCGTCTCGGCCAGCTCCAGCTCCGTGATGCCCGGCACCAGCTCACGCGCGTCGCGCAGCAGCTCGTAGACGCCGCCCGCCGTCACCCGGCCGTCGAACCCCAGCTCCTCGACCGTCGCGCCGAGCGTGATCTCGCCGTCGCCCCGGGGCACCAGGTACGCGGGCGACCCGTGCACCATCCCCCGCACACACCGCGTCAGAAAACCTTTCGGGCCGCGCAACCGCAGGATCTGGCCCTTCACCGGCCGCACCGGCAGGCCGGGCGCGAGCGCCGCGGACCAGGAACCGGCCGCGAGCACCACCCGCGCCGCCCGCCGCACCTCACCCGACGCCAGCCGCACCCCGGGGGCCTCGCCATCCTCGATGAGGAGCTCCGTCACCCGCTCACGCACCAGCGCGCCGCCCGCCCGCTCGAACGCGACCATCAGCGCCCGCACCACCCGGCGCGGATTCACCCACGCGTCGCCCGCCGCCAGCAGCCCGCCGCGCACCGACGGCGACAACATCGGCTCCAGCCTGCGGCACTCCCGCCCCGTCAACCGCTCCACCGGAAGGCCCAGCGTCTCCTCGAACGCCGCGAGATCCTCCAGGTACGCCATGTCGTCCGGGCCGTACGCCACCTCGAGTGTGCCCTCGGCCCGGTAGTCGACGTCGACGCCGCTCTCCTCCTGGAGCGCGTCACGGAAAGCCGGCCACCTCTCCAACGAGGCCAGCCCCAGCCGCAACAACGGCTCCTCGGTGTACGTCACCTCGCTGACCGGGGCCAGCATCCCCGCCGCCGCGTGCGAAGCGCCCGCGCCCGGATCCGGATCCACCACCGCCACGGAAAGGCCCTGCCGGGCGGCGCGCCACGCGGCCGACAGGCCCACCACGCCACCACCCACGACGACCACGTCGCAGCCACGCACCAGTGCGCTCCCTTCGCCGGCATTACCCGGATCAGGTGTTCTGGCGGTCGAGAGCCTCATCCACGGTCGCGCTCGGATCCTCGTTCGCTTCGCGGGGGCTCGTTCCTCGCCCACCACTCCGCTCACTACGGTCCTCGCCGCTCTCCGTTCACGGTCGCGCTCGGATCCTCGTTCGCTTCGCGGGGGGCTCGTTCCTCGCCCACCACTCCGCTCACTACGGTCCTCGCCGCTCTCCGTTCACGGTCGCGCTCGGATCCTCGTTCGCTTCGCGGGGGGCTCGTTCCTCGCCCACCACTCCGCTCACTACGGTCCTCGCCGCTCCGTACGCTCTCCTCTCAGCCCGGCTCACCGGGCTCCCGCGCGTCTTACGCCTCAAGACTAGTCTTGATCGGGAGTGTCATGCACAACACGGTCAAGCCGCCTCGTGCGGGCTACTTGCCCAACTCGTTACCAAATCTCCATTGGCGGGTGCCCCGGTCGCCGATCTAGGGTCGGGGCGTGGATCACGTCGTGGTGGTAGGCGCCGGCCTGGCCGGGATACGGAGCATCGAGGCCCTGCGAGCCCACGGGTTCGCCGGCCGGATCACGCTGATCGGCGAGGAACGTCATCGCCCCTATGACAGGCCGCCCCTCTCCAAGGCGGTGCTGCTCGGAGAGACCGACTCCACCGTGGTCGACTCCGACCTCGACGCCCTCGACGTGCGGCTGCTCCTCGGAACCGCCGCCAAGGGGCTCGGGGCCGGCGTACTGGAAACCACCGAGGGAGAGCTCGCGTACGACGGGCTCGTCATCGCCACGGGCGCCACGCCCATCCGGCTGCGCGGCGACGGCAGGCAGTACGTCCTGCGCACCATCGACGACGCCATCGAGCTGCGCTCCCGGCTCGTGCCCGGCACCCGGGTCGCCGTCATAGGCGCCGGCTGGATCGGCGCCGAGGTCGCCACCGCCGCGGCGAGGGCCGGATGCTCCGTCACGGTCGTCGAGGCGGCCGAGACGCCGCTCGCCGCCGCCCTCGGCACCACCGTCGGCGGCTACACCACCGGCTGGTACGCCGAGGCGGGCATCGAGCTCAGGCTCGGCGCCATGGTCGGCTCGGTCGACCCCGACGGCATCACCCTCATGTCCGGCGCGCGCATCCCGGCCGACGTCGTCGTGACCGGTGTCGGCGTCCGCCCCGCCGTCGAGTGGCTGAAGGGCTCGCCGGTGGAGCTCGACAACGGCGTCGTCGTCGACGAGCACCTGCGCACGTCGGTCCCCGGCGTCGTCGCCGTCGGCGACTGCGCCAACTGGTGGTCGCGCAGGTTCGGCAGGAGGATGCGGGTCGAGCACTGGGACACCGCGCTCGGCGCCCCGGACACCGCCGCCGCCACCCTGCTCGGCGAGGACGCCGTGTACGACCCCGTCCCGTACTTCTGGTCCGAGCAGTTCGGCAGGATGGTGCAGTTCGCCGGATACCGCGAGGGCGCCCGCCTCGTCCTGAGAGGCAGGCCCGGCGAGGACCGGAAGTGGGCGGCGTGCTGGCTCGGCGAGGGCGACCGGCTGGCCGCCGTGCTGACCGTCGACCGCCCCCGCGACCTCGTGCAGGGACGGCGCCTGATCGAGGCCGGGCGACGGGTGGACGTGGCCAGGATCACCGACCCCGCCGCACCTGTGCGCGACTGCGTCCTGCCCTAGCGTCGTCCGCCGCCGCGGCCCGGCCGGGAACGCCGGAACGGCCGCCGACCGGCAGCGGCTTTACCGGGCGCTCCGCAATCGAGGTGTTTTGCGGCGGCCACCTGTGGTAATCGTGGATTTGTGACGCTTACTGTTGCGCAGATCGACAGAGAGACCGACCAGCTCGTAGGGGAGTGGCTCCCCCTCTCTGAGGTCGCGAAGAGGCTCGGACTCACCATCGGCCGCGCCAAGCAGCTACTGAAGGACAAGAAGCTCGTCGGTGCCCGCCGGGGCGCCGGAGGGCCGCAGATTCCAGCGAGGTTCCTGGGGCAGACGGACGTGCTCAAGGGTCTGTCCGGCACGCTCACCGTGCTGGCGGACGCCGGATACGACGAGGTGGAGTCGATCCGCTGGCTCTTCACGCCCGACGACTCGCTACCGGGGGCGCCGATCGACGCGATCGGAGCCGGACGGCACACCGAGGTCAAGCGCAGGGCGCAGGCGCTCGGGTTCTGACCGGTTTTCACGGATTCTGACCGATTCGCCGGGCATGGCATCGTAGTCGTGTGACTCTGCGACAGCGGCTGGCCGATGCCCGGCTCTACCTTTGCACCGACGGTCGGCGCGACCGCGGCGATCTCCCCGAGTTCCTCGACGCCGTGCTGGCCGCCGGTGTGGACATCGTCCAGCTCCGTGAAAAGGGGCTGGAGGCGCGCGAGGAGCTCGGGCTCCTCGAGGTTTTCCGCGACGCCTGCGACCGGCACGGCGCCCTGCTCGCCGTGAACGACCGCGCCGACGTCGCCCGCGCGGCTGGCCCCGACATCCTGCACCTCGGCCAGGACGACCTGCCGGTGTCCGTCGCCCGTGAGATCCTCGGGCCCGACGTGCTGATCGGCAGGTCCACCCACTCGGCGGACGAGGCGACGGCGGCGGCGTCCGAGGCCGGAGTGGACTACTTCTGCTGCGGGCCGATCTGGCCGACGCCGACGAAGCCCGGCCGCCCGGCGCCGGGGGTCGCGCTGCTGGAGCACGCCTCTCGCCTGGACACGGACCGGCCGTGGTTCGGCATCGGCGGCATCGACCTCGGCAACCTCGACGAGGTCCTGTCCCACGGCGTGCGCCGGATCGTCGTCGTACGGGCGATCACCGATGCGGAGGATCCGGCGGCGGCGACGGCCGCGCTGCGGGCCCGCCTCGACGCCGTCCCCCTCTGATCCGTCGCCGGCTCGCGGGTGAAGGCCGAGCCGGTCGAGGTCATCCATCCGGAAGCGGTGTGCCATCTGGACGGGAGGCCGCGCCCGGCGCGGTCACCCTGTCTGGACGGTCACCGCGCTCGGGGCAGGACTGGCGGACGTGGCCGGCGGGCCGGTCCGGGGCGGGGTCAGGTGCGCCGCGTGGTGGCGGCGACGGCCAGCGCGCCGAGCGCGTCGCGTGCCTCGGCCCGGATCGGCGCGTGTTCGAGCGAGCGGAGCGCGTCGTCGAGATAGCGCTTGATCATCTCCTCGCACTGGACCAGCGCCCCGGTCTCCTCGATGACGAGGCGGAGTCGCTCGACACCCTCCTCGTCCAGCTTCGGGTCGCCCAGGAGCGTGCGTACGACCTCGGCCTGGGAGGCGGAGGCGCCGGCGAGCGTCCGCGCGATCAGCATCGTGCGCTTGCCCTCCCGCAGGTCGTCGCCCGCGGGCTTGCCCGTCTCGGCGGGGTCGCCGAAGACCCCGAGGACGTCGTCGCGGAGCTGGAACGCGATGCCGACCTTCTGGCCGTACTCGACGCAGAGCCGGTCGATCCAGGGGGTCACGCCGCGCGCGGCCAGGACGAGCCCGAGCCGCAGCGGCTGCTCGACCGAGTACTTGCCGCTCTTGTACAGCGCGACGCGCAGCGCGCTCTCGAAGGTGCTCTCGCCCTTGGCCTGCTCCAGCAGGTCGAGGTACTGGCCGAACATCAGCTCGGTGCGCATGTGGTCGTAGACCGGCTGCGCGGCGGCGAGGGCGTCGTCGGGCACGCCGCTGGTCCGCCACATCTGCCCCGCCCAGATGAGGAGCAGGTTGCCGAGCAGCACCGCCGCCCCCTCGCCGAACTGCTCCGCCGATCCGTGCCACCCCGACTCGGCGTGCAGCCGCTCGAAGCGGCGGTGCGCCGCCGGCATGCCCCGCCGCAGGTCGCTCGCGTCCATGACGTCGTCGTGGATGAGGGCGCTGGCCTGCAGGAGTTCGAGCGAGGCCGCCGCCGTGTAGACCGCCGGTTCGTCACCGCCGCCCGCCGCGCGCCACCCCCAGTGACAGAAGGCGGGGCGCAGCCTCTTCCCACCGGCGATGAAGTCGTCCACGGCGGACAGCAGCACGGCGAACTGGGGGTCGTCGAAGAACGGTCGCTGGTCGTCGAGGAACCTTCGCAGAGAACGATCCACTTCGAGACGTACGAGGTCGAGCGAGGTGGCGGAAGTGGTCATGTCTCCGAGCGTAACCGGCATAGATCGAGCAGAGGAGACCTGGGGAGACATAAGTGGCAGGAGGTGATGAAGCGACCGGGTTTCGTCCGCATACTATTTCGGCCTCCGTCCGCATACTGAGAGCCCCGGCCACCGCCGGAGGGTGGGACGGTAGCCTTGTCACCATGGCTTTGGGTCTCCCGTCACGACTTCCCGACCGCGTTCCCACGGTCCGCGAGATGCTCGCGGCGGGCGAGCGGTCGTTCTCGTTCGAGTTCTTCCCTCCGAAGACCGACGAAGGGGAGCGCCAGCTGTGGCGGGCGATCCGCGAGCTGGAGGCGCTGCGGCCCACCTTCGTCTCGGTGACGTACGGCGCGGGCGGCAGCACGCGTGACCGCACCGTCGACATCGTCGAGCGGCTCGCGCACGAGACGACGCTCACCCCGGTCGCGCACTTCACCGCCGTCGACCACTCCATCAAGGAGCTGCGCCACCTGATCGGCCGGTTCGCCGACGCGGGCGTGCGCAACATCCTGGCCGTGCGCGGAGACCCGCGCGGCGGCAACCCGCTCGACGAGTGGGTCAAGCACCCCGAGGGCGTCCAGTACGCCGAGGACCTGGTGCGGCTGATCCGCCAGTCGGGCGACTTCTGCGTGGGCGTGGCCGCCTTCCCGTACAAGCACCCGAGGTCCGCGACGATCGAGTCGGACACCGAGTACTTCGTACGCAAGTGCCGGGCTGGAGCCGATTACGCGATCACCCAGATGTTCTTCCGCGCCGAGGACTACCTCCGCCTGCGGGACCGGGTGGCCGCCATGGGCTGCGACACGCCGATCATCCCGGGTGTCATGCCGGTGACCCAGATGAGCACGATCGCCCGGTCCGAGCAGCTCTCGGGCGCTCCGTTCCCGCCGGAGGTGGCGGCCCGCTTCGAAGCGGTCGCGCACGATCCGGCCGCGGTGCGCCGGCTGGGCGTCGAGCACGCGGCCGAGATGTGCCAGACGCTGCTCGACGAGGGCGCGCCGGGCATCCACTTCATCACCTTCAACAGGTCGAGCGCGACCCGCGAGGTGTTCCAGGCGCTGGCCCCGCGCCCCGCCACCGCGCTCACCGCCTGACCCTCTCCCCGGCCCGGGCGCATGCGGCGGCCGGGCGAGGTGAGATCCGCCGCCGTACGGCCGGCAGATCTACGGACAAGGGGGCGGGGTTCGTCCCTGAACGGGGTCAGGCGTAGGTCCGCCCGGTGCGGTCTCCTGAGGCGAGGGGGAGCTTCGTCCCGGCGATCGCGTAGATCTCGCGGCCGCCGGGGAACTCGAACTCCGTCATGAGATCGGTGAAACCGACGTCGCGGTAGAGCCGCCGCGCCACGGTCGGAGCGTCGTGCGTCGAGAGCACCGCCGTGTGCTCGGGGCGGCCCTCGCAGATCGTGTGGATCAACCGGCGGCCGATGCCCCTGCCCTGGTGGCCGGGCAGGACGTGGATCTCGGCGATCTCCAGCGCGTCGCCGAACCACTCCTCGGTGACGGCCGGTCCCGACCGGTCCGTCAGGGATCTCGCCACGATGTCGTGCCACCACTGCCCCGGCATCCCGTGGAACCCGTACGCGAAGCCGATGATTTCCGGACTTTCGGCGAGAACGCAGACGAAATGCGGATATGTGGCGTGATTGCGCATGATGCCGAGACGGCCGGAGAGCTGGTCGGGAGGCGGGCGCATGGCGGCCGTATAGATGGCGAGGACCGTGTCGAGCACCTCGACGAACTCGTCGGGACCGATCCGCCGCAGCTCTGTCGTCTCGGTCATCGGGCATCCGGGGCGAAGGCCCCGTCCCTCCGTACGGAGTGGACGCCCGGGCCGTCGTGCCGGCCCGGCCCGATGGGCGCCGGGGGTTCCGCGATGGCCAATGCGGGTCTGCTTTCTGCTCGAAAACCGGGCGGGGCGGGCTGTGACGTCACGTGGACAGGGGCGGGACCGGTGGTCACTCGACGTCGACCGCGGTGCCGCCGGTCATCCCGATCAGCTCGTCGAACGAGGTCGGGAAGACCGTGTGCGGATGACCCGCCGCGGCCCAGACGACGTCGTGCTTGGCCAGCCACGTGTCCACCAGGGTGCGCACCGGCGCCGGATGTCCCACCGGCGCCACGCCGCCGATCGCCTGTCCGGTGTGCCGCCGTACGAACTCCGGCGTGGCCCGCCGTACCTTCGCGGCGCCGACGAGTCTCGCGATCAGCTCCGTGTCGACCCGGTGGGCGCCGCTGGTGAGCACGAGGAGCGGCTCGCCGTCCGCGTCGAAGATCAGGCTGTTGGCGATCGCCCCCACCTCGCAGCCGAGCCGTTCGGCGGCGGCCGCGGCCGTCGGCACGGATTCGGGAAGAACCACCACATCGCCCTCGACGTCATGAGAACGGAGGACCTCTGTCACACGGGCGACGTTCGGATGCAACTTTTCCAGCATCAGGCAACTCTAATCAGGTTGACAGGACATGAGCCACGCATTAGAGCCCCATGGGAAGTACCGGGGATCATCGTTCCGTGCGTTAATGTCCTTTGATCCAAAACTGGGATAACTGAAAGGGTTGATCCGAATGGGGGCTCGACGGTGGGCTGCCGCCGCGGCGCTGGTCACGGTGGGGGCCGTGACGCTCGCGGGCTGCGGCGCGGCTGGGACAGGACAGGCGGGTTCGGACATCGCGGCGCTCCGGCCGGTCGCCGCCACCGCGCCGGTCTCGGCGCCGATCGCCATGGCGCCCACGCTCGTGACGCCGGCGGCCGCGGGCGCCTCGGGTGCGCGTGCGGCCTCCGCCGGGTCCACGCCGTTCACCGCCCCGGGCCGGACGCTCAAGCCCGGCTCGAAGGGGGCCGAGGTCAAGGCGCTGCAGTCGCGGCTGAAGGAGCTCGGCTACGTGCCCGGCCCGCTCGACGGGAAGTACGGCGGCACCACCCAGGCCGCGCTCTGGGCGTTCCAGAAGGTCCAGGGCATCAAGCCGACGAGCACGGTGGCGAGCCGCACCTGGCGTGCGCTGGAGAACCCCAGGGCGCCCAAGGTCCTGGTGCCGCGCGGCAGGCCGGACCGGGTCGAGGTCAACCTCACCCAGCAGGTCATGGTGCTGTACTCCGGGGGCGAGGTGAAGCTCATCTCGCACATCTCCTCCGGAAGCGGGATCCCGTACACCGAGTACGCGACGTGGAACGGCAAGCGGACGAAGTTCACGGGCAGCGCCAGGACGCCGACGGGCGACTACAAGACGACCTGGCGGCGGAGCGGTTGGCACCGGTCCTACCTGGGGCAGCTTTACAACCCGATCTTCTTCAACGGCGGCATCGCCCTGCACGGCGCGCTGTCGGTGCCGCTCTATCCCGCGTCTCACGGCTGCGTGCGCCTGCCGATGAACGTGGCCGAGATGCTGCCCGGCATGCTCGGGACCGGCGTCCCCGTCCACGTGCGCGGCAGGTTCGCCCGCTGACCGCACGCCGAGCGCCGCTCGCTCGGCGCGGCTCATCCGGGCCCGGGGCGTCCTGCCCCGGGCCTTCGCCGTCCCCGGGACCGTCCGGTGAAGCCGGGCCCCGCGCGTGCCGGGAACCCCTGTCCCGTAGGGCTTTCCGCGTTTCCAGAGGTCATCGGCCGTGTCGCCGCCGCATGATCGATCGAACCCGTGTTCGCCATGATGCTTGACAGCGCCCCTGGTCGAATTTATGTTCGAGGCGGTGGGTGTGAGACTCGCGGCTCACGCCCACCCCGTTGGATGCCGTGCCTTCGTCGTCGGCGGAGACGAGCGCGGTGCGGTCCACGGCGTGGGCCGGACGGGGAGAGGGGAAGCTCCTCGTCCGGCCGCCGTGACGAATTGTCGGTGCGGTCTGCAAAGGTGATCTCACCGGCGAGCACCGCCGGAAGCCACGACTCGAGGAGGCGGGCATGACTGGACAGGTCGATGGCCGCGGGAACGGGCCCAAGGTCCCGCAGGCGGCTCTGGCGCATCTCGCGGACGCCCGTGCGTGCCTGGCGGACGCCCTGGGCGCCTCCACCCCGGCGGACAGGTACGTGTCGGCCCATCTCGCGGCGCTCAAGGCGGCGGCGGCCGTGCTCGCCGCCCGCCCGCGTCCGATGGACGGCCGGCGGCGACGGCTGCGCAGCGCGTGGGAGTTGCTGCCCGAGGCCGCGCCGGGGCTGGCGGACTGGGCGGCCTTCTTCGCGGTGAGCGCCACCAAGCGCGCGGCGGCGGAGGCCGGGATGACCCGCGCGGTCGGTCAGCGGGACGCCGATGAGCTCATCGCCGAGGCGGACAGGTTCGTCGGCGAGGTCGAGGCCCTTCTCGGCGTGCCGGGCCAGTCGGCCCTCCCCATGGCGGGATGAGCCGTGCCCCTCGGGCGGCGGGGCCGAGCGGGTGTGAGGTCGGCGTTTCGAGGCCCCGGGCGGCCGGGCCGGGCGGCTCGGAGCCCCGAAACGATCGCGTGTTCAGAACGGAACGACGGCGTGGCGGGTCCGGAGGACCCGGGCGGCTCGGCGGGTCAGAAGGACTCCACGGCCCGGCGGGCCTCCGCGTCGAGCACGCCCCAACTGATGAACTCCTCGGTCAGCTCGACAGGCGACTTGTCATAGATGACGGCAAGCGAACGCAGGTCCTCCTGGCGGATCGACAGCACCTTGCCGTTGTAGTCACCACGCTGGCTCTGGATCGTCGCGGCGTACCGGGCGAGCGGGCCCGCCTTGTCCTTGGGAAGCTGCGACAACCGCTCCAGGTCGATGACAAGCTTCGGCGCGGGCGCCAGCGGGCTCGGAGCGGCACCACCGGGAAGCAGCTCAGACACCGGAACACCGTAGAACTCGGCAAGCTCGGCCAGCTTCTGCACGGTCACCGCGCGGTCGCCGCGCTCATAAGAACCGACCACGACGGCCTTCCACCGGCCACGGGACTTCTCTTCTACCCCGTGCAGGGAGAGCCCCTGCTGGGTGCGGATCGCGCGCAGTCGCGCGCCGAGCGACTTGGCGTAGTCAGACGGCATCGTTTGGCCCCCGGCTCTCTATGTCTGTTCTCACTTGATTCTGCTTCCTTGTCCCGTATGCACGGAACACCGGGGGCTGGCGCCTGGGCCAGGCACCTTCGGTGACCGCTGCGTCGGGTTTTACCCAGGAAGGTCGCGTGTTGTGGTTACGCACAGTGACGGTAAAGCCGCCACTGGCAAAGGTCAAGCTGATTGGAAAAAAGAGCGCCAAACAGTGTTCTCCCCTCAATCCCCCCATCCGAGCCTGCCTCGGGTTTTCCGGTCGTGACGCCCACAGCGAACGAGCCCCCTCCGCAGCGCATCGCCGCTGGCAGAAGGGGGTGACCCCGTCGGGCGCGCCGAAGGCGCCCTGGTAGTGTGGGGCGGCCAGACACCCTTTTAAGACCCGTCCCGTGAGGCGGGAAAGGTGGTGATATCTCCATGTCCGATGCCCGAAATCAGGCCCGAGCGGTTCTTGAGGGCCCCGACATCCACCGGGCGCTGACCCGGATCGCGCACGAGATCCTCGAACGGACCAAAGGCGCCGAGAAGGTCGTGCTGCTCGGCATCCCCACCCGCGGCGCCACGCTGGCGTCCCGGATCGCGGAGCGCATCTCCCAGTTCGAGGGCGTGAAGGTGCCCGTCGGCACCATCGACATCACGATGTACCGCGACGACCTCCGGCTGCGCCCGGCCCGTCCCCTCGGCCGTACGGACCTTCCCGCCGAGGGTGTGGACGGCAGGACCGTGGTTCTCGTCGACGACGTGCTCTTCTCCGGCAGGACCGTCCGCGCGGCGCTCGACGCGCTCAACGACGTGGGACGCCCGCGCGCCGTCCAGCTCGCCACCCTGGTCGACCGCGGCCACCGGGAGCTGCCCATCCGGGCCGACTACGTGGGCAAGAACCTGCCGACCTCCAAGAGCGAGAAGGTGAAGGTCTACCTCCAGGAGATCGACGGGCGCGACGCCGTACTGCTCATCAAGGGAGACGACCGGCCCGCCGCCGGCGAGACGAACGGGGAGCGGTGAGCACGATGAAGCGGCACCTGATCTCCGCGGGCGACCTGACCCGCGACGACGCCCTGCTCGTCCTCGACACCGCCGAGGAGCTGGCCCGGGTGTCGGAGCGTTCCATCAAGAAGCTGCCGACGCTGCGCGGCCGCACCGTGGTCAACCTCTTCTACGAGGACTCCACCCGCACCCGCATCTCGTTCGAGGCCGCGGCCAAGCGGCTGTCCGCCGACGTCATCAACTTCTCGGCCAAAGGGTCGAGCGTGTCCAAGGGCGAGTCGCTCAAGGACACCGCGCTGACGCTGGAGGCCATGGGCGCCGACGCGGTCGTCATCAGGCACGCCGCCTCCGGTGCCCCGCACCGCCTCGCCACCTGGGTGCGCGGCAGCGTGGTGAACGCCGGTGACGGCACCCACGAGCACCCCACCCAGGCGCTGCTCGACGCGTTCAGCATGCGGCGCAGGATGGGCAGGATCGAGGGGCTCAAGGTCGCCATCGTGGGCGACGTCCTGCACAGCCGGGTCGCCCGGTCGAACGTGCTGCTGCTGCACGCGCTCGGCGCCGAGGTGACCCTGGTCGCCCCGCCGACCCTGCTGCCGGTGGCCGTCGACTCCTGGCCCTGCCAGGTGTCGTACGACCTGGACGCGGTGCTGCCCAAGTCGGACGTCGTGATGATGCTCCGCGTGCAGCTCGAGCGGATGAACGACGCCTACTTCCCGTCCGCGCGCGAGTACAGCCGCCGCTACGGCCTGGACCGCGAGCGCTTCGGCCGCCTGCACGACGACGCGATCGTCATGCACCCGGGCCCGATGAACCGCGGCATGGAGATCTCCGCCGAGGTCGCCGACTCGCCCCGCTCGACGATCGTCGAGCAGGTGGCCAACGGCGTGACCGTCCGCATGGCCGTTCTCTATCTGCTGCTGAGCGGGTCGGAGCCCGCGATCGGGGGAGACCTGTGAGCACCATTCTGATCAAGAGCGCCCGCGTTCTCGGCGGGGAGCCGGCCGACATCCTCGTCAGGGACGGCGTCATCGCCGAGGTCGGCCCGGCGGCCGGCAAGGCGGGCGCGGCCGAGACGATCGACGCGACCGGCCTGATCGCGCTGCCCGGCCTGGTCGACCTGCACACCCACCTGCGCGAGCCCGGCCGCGAGGACGCCGAGACGGTCGAGACGGGCACCCAGGCCGCCGCGCGCGGCGGGTACACCGCCGTCCACGCCATGGCCAACACCTCGCCGGTCGCCGACACCGCCGGCGTCGTCGAGCAGGTCTGGCGGCTCGGCCAGGAGTACGGCCACTGCGACGTCCAGCCGGTCGGCGCCGTGACCTCGGGCCTGGAGGGCAGGCAGCTCGCCGAGCTCGGCGCCATGGCCGACTCCGCGGCAAGGGTCCGGGTCTTCTCCGACGACGGCAAGTGCGTCTCGGACGCCGTCCTGATGCGCCGCGCCCTGGAGTACGTCAAGGCGTTCGACGGCGTCGTCGCGCAGCACGCCCAGGAGCCGCGCCTGACCGAGGGCGCCCAGGTCAACGAGGGCGAGGTCTCCGGCAGGCTCGGCCTCACCGGATGGCCGGCGGTCGCCGAGGAGGCGATCATCGCGCGCGACTGCCTGCTGGCCGCGCACGTCGGCTCCCGGCTGCACGTGTGCCACGTCTCCACCGCCGGGTCCGTCGAGATCATCCGCTGGGCCAAGTCGAAGGGCTGGGACGTCACCGCCGAGGTGACCCCGCACCACCTGCTGCTCACCGACGCGTGCGTGGAGCGCTCGCCGGCCGGGCCGTACAACCCGATCTACAAGGTGAACCCGCCGCTGCGCACGAACGAGGACGTCCTCGCGCTGCGCGAGGCGCTCGCGGACGGGACGATCGACTGCGTCGCCACCGACCACGCCCCGCACCCGGTCGAGGACAAGGAGACCGAGTGGGCCGCGGCCGCCATGGGGATGATCGGGCTGGAGACGGCCCTCTCCGTGGTGCAGGAGGCCATGGTCGACACCGGCCTGCTCGACTGGGCCGGTGTCGCCGACCGCATGTCGTACCGGCCGGCCAGGATCGGCAGGCTGAGCGGCCACGGCAGCCCCCTGGAGGCGGGCGCCGCCGCGAACATCACGCTTTACGACCCCTCGGTCCGCACCGAGGTGAACCCGGCGGCGATGGTCTCCAAGAGCCGCAACACGCCGTACGAGGGCATGACGCTTCCTGGCCGGGTCGTGGCCACGTTGCTGCGCGGCCGCCCGACCGTTCTCGAAGGGAAGCTGGTGTGACGTTGAGCAAGGAACTGAGCGAGGAGAGCGGGACCGTGGACACGGCGTTGCTCGTGCTGGAGGACGGAAGGGTCTTCGAGGGGACGGCCTTCGGGGCCGTCGGCGAGACCTTCGGCGAGATGGTCTTCAACACCGGGATGACCGGCTACCAGGAGACGCTGACCGACCCGTCGTACCACCGGCAGATCGTCGCGATGACCGCGCCGCACATCGGCAACACCGGCGTGAACGAGGAGGACCCGGAGTCCGGCCGCGTGTGGGTGGCGGGCTACGTGGTGCGCGAGCCGTCGCGGGTCCGGTCGAACTGGCGGTCCACCAAGAGCCTGGACGACTACCTGCGCGAGCAGGGCGTGGTGGGCATCGCGATGCCGGGCACGCGGGCGCTGACCCGCCATCTGCGCGAGCGCGGCGCGATGCGGGCCGGGGTGTTCTCCGGCGCGGCGCTGGCCGGCACGGGCGCCGACCCGGCGCGAGTCGACATCGAGGAGCTGGTGGAGCGGGTGCGGCGCTCGCCCGCGATGGAGGGTGCGGACCTGGCCCGCGAGGTCTCCACGGCCGAGCCGTACGTGGTCAAGGCCGTCGGCGACAGGCGGTTCACCGTGGCCGCGGTCGACCTGGGCATCAAGGCGATGACGCCGGAGCGGATGGCCGAGCGCGGCTGCGACGTGCACGTGCTGCCCGCGACCGCGACCGCCGAGGACATCCTCGCGATCGAGCCGGACGGCGTGTTCTTCTCCAACGGCCCCGGCGACCCCGCCACCGCCGACTTCGCGGTCGAGGCGCTGCGCGGCGTGCTCGCGTCGGGGACGCCGTTCTTCGGCATCTGCTTCGGCAACCAGATCCTCGGCCGCGCGCTGGGCCTCGGCACCTACAAGCTCCGGTACGGCCACCGGGGTGTCAACCAGCCGGTCCAGGACCGCAGGACCGGCAAGGTGGAGATCTCGGCGCACAACCACGGCTTCGCCGTACGGGCCCCGCTCGACGGGCCGTTCGACACGCCGTACGGCCGGGCCGAGGTGAGCCACGTGAACCTGAACGACGGCTGCGTGGAGGGGCTGCGGCTGCTCGACTACCCGGGCTTCAGCGTGCAGTACCACCCGGAGGCCGCCGCCGGACCGCACGACGCCGCGTACCTCTTCGACGAGTTCTGCGAGCTGATGGAGCGGGCGGGCGGCGACCGGCCGGAGACGACGAGCGAAACGGGGGAGAAGGGTGCCTAAGCGCACGGACATCACATCGATCATGGTGATCGGCTCCGGGCCGATCGTGATCGGGCAGGCGTGCGAGTTCGACTACTCCGGCACCCAGGCATGCCGCGTCCTGCGCGCGGAGGGGTTCCGGGTCATCCTGGTCAACAGCAACCCGGCCACGATCATGACGGACCCCGAGTTCGCCGACGCGACCTACGTCGAGCCGATCACTCCCGGCATCGTCGAGAAGATCATCGCCAAGGAGCGGCCCGACGCGCTGCTGCCGACCCTGGGCGGGCAGACCGCGCTCAACACCGCGGTCGCCCTGCACGAGGCCGGGGTGCTCGAGCGCTACGGCGTGGAGCTGATCGGCGCGAACTTCGACGCCATCCAGGCCGGCGAGAACCGGGAGAAGTTCAAGGAGATCGTCGCCAAGGTCGCGGCCGAGCGCGGCCTGAACGCCGAGTCCGCCCGCAGCGTGATCTGCCACTCGATGGACGACTGCCTGGCCGCCGCGGGCGAGCTGGGCTACCCGCTGGTGGTGCGGCCCTCGTTCACGATGGGCGGCGCCGGCTCCGGCTTCGCGTACGACGAGGAGGACCTGCGCCGCATCGCCGGCGCCGGTCTGGACGCGTCCCCGACCACCGAGGTGCTCCTGGAGGAGTCGATCCTCGGCTGGAAGGAGTACGAGCTGGAGGTCATGCGCGACCGCGCGGACAACGTGGTGATCGTCTGCTCGATCGAGAACATCGACCCGATGGGCGTGCACACCGGTGACAGCGTCACCGTCGCCCCGGCGATGACGCTGACCGACCGCGAGTACCAGAACATGCGCGACGTCGCGATCGCGGTGATCCGCGAGGTCGGCGTGGACACCGGCGGCTGCAACATCCAGTTCGCCGTCGACCCCGACACCGGCCGGATGATCGTCATCGAGATGAACCCGCGCGTGTCGCGGTCGTCGGCGCTGGCGTCCAAGGCCACCGGCTTCCCGATCGCCAAGATCGCGGCCAAGCTGGCGATCGGCTACACGCTGGACGAGATCCCCAACGACATCACCAAGGAGACGCCGGCGTCGTTCGAGCCGTCCCTGGACTACGTCGTGGTCAAGGTGCCGAGGTTCGCGTTCGAGAAGTTCGCCGGCGCCGACCAGACCCTCACCACCCACATGAAGTCCGTGGGCGAGGCGATGGCGATCGGCCGGTCCTTCCCGGAGGCGCTGCAGAAGGCGCTGCGCTCGCTGGAGAAGAAGGGCTCCTCCTTCTCCTGGGCGGGCGAGCCGGGTGAGCGGGAGGCGCTGCTCGCGGCCTGCCGCACCCCGCACGACGGGCGGCTGCGCACCATGCAGCAGGCCATCCGCGCCGGTGCCACCCCCGAGGAGCTGTACGAGGCCACGCGGGTGGACCCGTGGTTCCTCGACCAGCTCTACGCGATCGACGAGGCCGCCCGCTCCATCGCGAGCGCGGACGCGCGGACGCTGGCCCGGGCCAAGCGGTACGGGTTCAGCGACGCGCAGATCGGCGAGATCCTCGGACTGCCCGAGGCGGAGGTGCGCCGGACCCGGCACGAGCTGGGCGTGCGGCCGGTCTACAACACGGTGGACACCTGCGCCGCCGAGTTCGCCGCGGCCACGCCGTACCTGTACTCCACGTACGACGAGGAGAACGAGGTCCCCGGCGGCGACCGGCCCAAGGTGATCATCCTGGGCAGCGGGCCCAACCGGATCGGCCAGGGCATCGAGTTCGACTACGCCTGCGTGCACGCCTCGTTCGAGCTGGCCAAGGCCGGGTTCGAGACCGTGATGGTCAACTGCAACCCCGAGACCGTCTCGACCGACTACGACACCTCCGACCGGCTCTACTTCGAGCCGCTCACCCTGGAGGACGTGCTGGAGGTCGTGCACGCCGAGCAGGCCACCGGCCCGGTCGCCGGCGTGATCGTGCAGCTCGGCGGGCAGACGCCGCTCGGCCTGGCCCAGGCGCTCAAGGACGCCGGGGTGCCGGTCGTCGGCACGTCGCCGGAGTCCATCCACCTGGCCGAGGAGCGCGGCGCGTTCGGGCAGGTGCTCGCCGACGCCGGCCTGCCCGCGCCCAAGCACGGCACCGCCCGCAGCGTCGAGCAGGCCAAGACGATCGCCGAGGAGATCGGCTACCCCGTCCTGGTCCGGCCGTCGTACGTGCTCGGCGGGGCCGGCATGGCGATCGTGTACGACGACGAAACGCTGGCCTCCTACATGGCCAGCGCGGTGCGGGCGTCCGACAACCCGGTCCTGATCGACAAGTTCCTCGACGACGCGATCGAGATCGACGTCGACGCCCTGTTCGACGGCGAGGAGCTGTACCTCGGCGGCGTGATGGAGCACATCGAGGAGGCCGGCATCCACTCGGGCGACTCCGCCTGCGCGCTGCCGCCCATCACGCTCGGCGGCTTCGACATCAAGCGCATCCGCGCCGCCACCGAGGCGATCGCGCGCGGCGTCGGCGTGCGCGGGCTGCTCAACGTGCAGTACGCGATGGCGGCCGGGGTGCTGTACGTGCTGGAGGCCAACCCGCGCGCCAGCCGTACCGTGCCGTTCGTGTCCAAGGCGACCGCGGTGCCGCTGGCCAAGGCCGCCGCACGGGTCATGCTCGGCGCGACCGTCGCCGAGCTGCGCGCCGAGGGGATGCTGCCGCCGTCCGGGGACGGCGGGACGCTGCCGCTGGACGCGCCGATCGCGGTCAAGGAGGCGGTGCTGCCGTTCAACCGCTTCCGCGGGGTGGACACGGTCCTCGGCCCGGAGATGCGCTCGACCGGCGAGGTCATGGGCATCGACGAGTTCTTCGGCACCGCCTACGCCAAGTCCCAGGCGGCGGCGTACGGGGACCTGCCGGCCAAGGGACGGGCGTTCGTGTCGGTCGCGAACAAGGACAAGCGCTCGGTGATCTTCCCGGTGAAGGCGCTGGCGGATCTCGGGTTCGAGATCCTGGCGACCGAGGGGACCGCCGAGGTGCTGCGCCGCAACGGCGTCCGTGCCAAGATCGTGCGCAAGCAGAGCGACGGGACCGGTCCCGACGGCGAGCCGACGATCGTGCGGCGCATTCTGGACGGGGAGGTGGATCTCATCGTGAACACTCCGTACGGGAGCCCCGGGCAGTCCGGGCCGCGCCTGGACGGGTACGAGATCCGGACCGCCGCCGTCCTGCGCGGCATCGCCTGCATCACCACGGTGCAGGGACTCGCGGCGGCCGTTCAGGGCATCCAGCACATCGTCCGCGGTGATGTGGGCGTACGGTCGCTCCAGGAGCATGCCCGGAGGCTGAGGGACTGAGCGAACGGAGCGGCCCGCGCGGGTTGAGCCGACGGCGCGCCTGCGGCACGCCGCGTGGTCCGTGGAGTGAGCGAGGGAGCGAGGCCGACCATGAGTGCGAGGCTGAGGGACTGAGCGAACGGAGCGGCCCGCGCGGGTTGTGCCGACGGCGCGCCTGCGGCACGCCGCGTGGTCCGTGGAGTGTGGCCGGCCGCCGGCATGTGGCTGAGGGACTGAGTGTCGCGGGACGGCGGGCCCGTGCCACGGCGGAGGTGAGGGAGTGGCCGGTTCCCCGGTGCAGGTGACGGGAACGGTGCTGACGACGCGGCGGGTGGAGGCCTACCACGCGCTGACCGTCGTGGCGCCCGCCGTCGCCGACCGGTTCCGGCCCGGCCACTTCGTCACCGTCGGCGTCGGCGGGCCGTACACGTCGATGCTGACGCGGCGGGCGTTCGCGATCCACGACGTGAAGCCGGACTACGGCGGCACGGTGGAGTTCGTGTTCCGGGTGCGTGGCCCGGGGACGGCGTGGCTCGCGGACCGCAGGGCGCGGGACACGCTGGATCTGGTGGGCCCGCTCGGGCGCCCGTTCCCGCTGCCGCGCGATCCGTGCACGTGCGTGCTGGTCGGCGGCGAGTACGGCTCGGCGTCGCTCTTCGTGCTGGCGGATGTCCTGCAGCGGCGGGGGTGCCGGGTCGATTTCGTGCTGGGGGCCTCCAGCGCGGACCGCGTGTTCGGGGCGTTGCGGGCGCGCCGTATGGGCGAGACGACGACGCTGACGACGGAGGACGGTTCGCTGGGCATGCGCGGGGAGGTGACCGACGTGCTGGCGGGCGTGATCGCGGACGCCCGGGCGGACGTGGTGTACGCGTGCGGGCCGATGGCGATGTTGCGCGGCGTCACGGCGGTGTGCGTCGAGTTCGGGATCCCGGCGCAGGTGTCGGTGGAGCAGTCCATGGCGTGCGGCGTCGGCATCTGCATGACGTGCGTCGTCCCGGTGATCGACGAGGACGGCGTGACGCGGATGGTCCGGGCCTGCACGGAGGGGCCGGTGTTCCTGGGCGAGCGGGTCCGCTTCGACGATGTCGGGACGATCCCGTTCGACGCTCTGGGAGCCCCTGGAGGGCGGCATGGATAGGCGTGAGGGTGTCCCCGGCCTCGTGGCGTGCGGCGCCCGCGGGCCCGAGGCGGCGCGGGGCGTGGACGCGGCGGTGTCTCTCCCGGAGGCGGCGCCGGGCGCGGGCGTGACGGGTTCACGCGCCGCGACCCCGGGCCGGGGCAGGGGGCGGCATGGCCGTTGATCTCAGGAGCTACCTGGGCCACGTGGAGCTGCCGAATCCGGTCTTCACGGCCTCCGGCTGCGGCGGCACCGGCCGGGAGCTGGCGCAGTTCTTCGACGTGACGCGGATCGGCGCGTTCACGACCCGGTCGATCACGATGGCCCCGAGGGCCGGCCGTCCGACGCCGAGGATGGCGGAGACGCCCTCGGGCATGTTGAGCGCCGTGGGCCTCCAGGGGCCCGGCGTGGAGGTGTTCGCGCAGCGTGAGCTGCCGTGGCTGGCCGAGCGGGGCGCGCGCACGATCGTCTCCATCGGCGGCGGCAGCGTGGCGGAGTACACCGCCCTGGCCCGGAGGCTGGCCGACGCTCCCGGGGTCACCGCCGTCGAGGTGAACCTGTCCTGCCCGAACGTCGAGGACCGCGGCCGGGTCTTCGCCCGGGACGGCTCGGCCGCGGCGGAGGTCGTCGCGTCCGTGCGGGCGGCGACGCGCTACGACGTCCCGGTGATCGCGAAGCTCGCGCCCGACGTGGCCGACGTCGTCTCGCTCGCGCGCCTGTGCGTGGACGGGGGAGCGGACGCCCTGTCCATGATCAACATGCCGCTCGGCATGAGCGTGGACGTCGACACCATGCGCCCGTCGCTCGCCGCCGGGACCGGCGGCCTGTCCGGCCCGGCGATCAGGCCGCTCGCCGTGCGCTGCGTCTGGCAGGTCCACGCGGCCCTGCCGGGAGTGCCGATCGTCGGCATGGGCGGCGTGATGACCGGCAGGGACGCCCTGGAGCTGGTCCTGGCCGGCGCCTGCGCCGTCGCCGTGGGCACGGCGCTGTTCCACGATCCGTTCGCCTGCCAGCGCATCCTGAGGGAGCTGGAGGAGCTCCTGCAGGCGCGTGGCTTCGACCGCCTGGCCGACGCCGTCGGGCTGGCGCACCGACCCGCCGGGGCAGGTCCCCGGAACCGCATCGAACTGGAGGAGAGTTCCCTGTGACCCCCGCTCCCATCGCCGTCGCCCTCGACGCGCCCGACCTGGAGACCGCGGCCCGATGGGCGAGTCTGGTGACGCCCCACGTCTCGACGGTGAAGGTCGGGCTGGAACTCTACCTCCGCTACGGCCCCGACGTGATCGCGTCCGTGCGCGGGGCGAGCGGCGTGCGGGTCTTCCTCGACCTCAAGCTGCACGACATCCCCAACACGGTGGCCGGGGCGGCCCGCGCCGTGGCGCGGCTCAAGCCGTCCATCCTCACCGTCCACGCGTCGGGAGGGCCCGCGATGATCCGGGCCGCCGTGGACGCGGCGGGCCCGCAGACCCAGATCGCGGCCGTGACGGTTCTCACGTCGCTCTCGGAAGCCGATCTCGCCGCGATCGGCTTCGAGGGACGCCCCGACGACTCCGTGCGCCGTCTGGCGGCTCTCGCCGTCGGCGCGGGAGCCCAGGCCCTCGTCTGCTCGCCCCGCGAGGTCGCCGCGGTGCGCGCCGAGGTCGGGCCCGGCATCACGCTGATCACCCCGGGCGTGCGGCCCGCCGGCGCCGACACCCAGGATCAGGCCAGAGTAGCGACCCCGGAGGCCGCGCTCATCGACGGGGCCGATCTTCTGGTGATCGGCCGGCCCATCACGGGCTCGTCCGACCCGGGGGCCGCCGCCGCGACGATCGCCGCGGCGCTCCGCAAGGTGGACGTGTCCCGTTCGGCGGGCGAGATCTCGCACGCACGCTGAACGGCGCCCGGCGGCGTCCGGAGGGCCGGCGCCGCGGTCGTGTGGCAAAGATCATCCCAGATTCTTCCCCCACTCGCGCCAGGGCCCCGTCGCGGCCGCCTCGGAGGCGCTCGCGGATCACGCGCTCGGACGTTTCCGGGGCCCCGTCCGGACGCCGCCGAGCCGCCCGCGGACCCCGGCTCCGGGTCGCTCGGGGCCCGGTCCGGCGCCGTTTCCCGGCCACCTCGGGCCGGTCCCGGAGCGCCCCGCCGTACGGCCGGCGGGCGCCTCCGAGGGCCTCTCGCGGGCCCCTCGGAGGCGGTCCGGGGGAGGGCTCTCTTCCGTGGCTGATGAGGCGGTTTTCATCGACAGAGCGTGATTTTCCGGGTGCGCAAAGTAATAGATTCAATTTTGTGGTGAGAGAAACCTGGCTTGACGTTGCCGGAGGGGGCATAGACCAGCTAGTTTCCCCTCCCGTCCGAGTACATCGACAGAAATTCGAGGTGACCCGGCGTGGCTCTTCCTCCCCTGACTCCCGAGCAGCGCGCGGCGGCACTTGAGAAGGCTGCCAAGGCTCGCAAGGAGCGTGCCGAGGTCAAGAACCGGCTCAAGCACGGCGCGGTTTCTCTGGCTGAGGTGCTGAAGGATGGGCAGACCGATGACGTCATCGGCAAGATGAAGGTCTCGGCTCTGCTGGAGTCGCTCCCTGGCGTGGGCAAGGTCCGCGCCAAGCAGCTCATGGAGCGCCTTGGTATCGCCGAGTCCCGCCGCGTGCGGGGTCTCGGTGCCAACCAGCGCGCCTCCCTGGAGCGGGAGTTCGGCGGTGCCGAGAGCTGATCTCGGCTTCGCTGCAAGATTTACGGGGGATATCGAGTGACCGATACGTCCTGGCCCGGCGAGGATCGGGCCCGCCAGGCAGCCGCTTCCAGCGGGTCCGGGACATGTGCCGGTGACTCCATGCCTCCGAACCGCCGCCTGACGGTCCTCTCCGGTCCGTCGGGCGTCGGGAAGTCCACGGTCGTCGCCGAGCTCCGGCGGTCGCACCCAGAGGTGTGGCTGTCGGTCTCGGTGACAACCAGGAAACCCCGCCCGGGCGAGACCCACGGCGTGGAGTACTACTTCGCCGACGACGCCGAGTTCGACCGCATGGTCGCCTCGGGAGAGCTCCTCGAGTGGGCCGAGTTCGCCGGCAACCGGTACGGGACGCCCCGCACACCGGTCCTCGAGCGGCTGGCCGCCGGGGTGCCGACGCTGCTGGAGATCGACCTCCAGGGCGCGCGGCAGGTGCGTGAGAGCATGCCCGAGGCGCTGCTCGTCTTCCTGGCCCCGCCGAGCTGGGAGGAACTGGAGCGGCGGCTGCGCGGCCGCGGCACCGAGCCGCCGGACGTCATCGAACGCCGCCTGGACGCCGGGCGCGTGGAGATGGCCGCCGAGAAGGAATTCGACCTCACCCTTGTCAACACGTCCGTCCAGGACGTATGCCGTCGCCTGATAGCCTTGTTGGCCGGTACCCCGGAGGTTTAGCGCTTCCGAGACGACCGGACGTCCACCTAGCTAGGGGAAGCATCAACGTGGCAACCAGCTCCGCCTACGCGGAAGGCATCACCAACCCGTCGATCGACTCGCTGCTCGACATCGTCGACAGCAAGTACAGCCTGGTCATCATGGGCGCGAAGCGGGCGCGCCAGATCAACGCCTACTACTCCCAGCTCGGCGAGGGCCTGCTGGAGTACGTCGGGCCCCTCGTGGAGACCCACGCCCAGGAGAAGCCGCTGTCCATCGCGCTCCGCGAGGTCAGCGACGGCCTGCTCACCTCCGAGCCCATCGAGGGCTGACGGCGCTCGAGGCGCCCGCCCCGCTCGCGCGGGAGGCGCGCGGGAGGTTTCACTCGTGAGATCGGTGGTCCTTGGGGTCAGCGCCGGCATCGCCGTCTACAAGGCGTGCGAGCTGCTCCGTCTGTTCACCGAGTCCGGCCACGACGTGCGGGTCGTCCCGACCCGTGACGCGCTGCGTTTCGTCGGCGAGCCCACCTGGGCCGCGCTGTCGGGCAATCCGGTGACCACCGAGGTCTGGGACTCCGTCCACGAGGTGCCGCACGTCCGCATCGGGCAGCACGCCGACCTCGTCGTCGTCGCGCCCGCCACCGCCGACGTGCTCGCCAGGGCGGCGCACGGCCTGGCGAACGACCTGCTCACCAACACGCTGCTGACCGCCCGCTGCCCGGTGGTGTTCGCGCCCGCGATGCACACCGAGATGTGGGAGCACCCCGCCACCCGCGCCAACGTGGCGACGCTGCGCGAGCGCGGCGCGATCGTCGTCGACCCGGCCGTGGGCCGGCTCACCGGAGCGGACAGCGGCCCCGGGCGGCTGCCCGACCCCGCCGAGATCTTCGAAGTCTGCCGCCGCGTCCTCGCCGGGCGCGCCGCCGACCTCGCCGGCCGCCACGTCGTGATCTCCGCCGGAGGCACCCGCGAGGCGATCGACCCGGTCCGCTTCATCGGCAACCGCTCCTCGGGCCTGCAGGGCTACGCCCTCGCCCGTACGGCCGTGGCCCGCGGGGCGGAGGTGACGCTGGTCTCGGCCAACGTCGCGCTGCCCGACCCGGCCGGGGCCAAGGTGGTGCGGGTCGAGTCGGCCACCGAACTGCGCGAGGCGGTCGTCTCGGCGGCCGCGAGCGCCGACGCCGTGGTCATGGCCGCCGCCGTCGCCGACTTCCGCCCGACGCGGCAGAGCGACACCAAGATCAAGAAGTCCGCCGCCGAGCCGGACCCCATCCACCTGGTGAAGAATCCGGACGTGCTGGCCGAGCTGGGCGAGATCCGCCGCGAGGGGCGCGCGCCGTCCCCCCGGGTCATCGTGGGCTTCGCGGCCGAGACCGACGACGTGCTCGCCAACGGCCGGGCCAAGCTCGAACGCAAGGGCTGCGACCTGCTCGTGGTCAACCAGGTGGGGGAGAACCTCGCGTTCGGCACCCTCGACAACGCCGCCGTCGTCCTCGTCGCGGGCGGCGACCCCGTCGAGATCCCGAGGGGTCCCAAGGAGGACCTCGCCGACGTGGTGTGGGACCTGGTCGCCCCGCGACTCGCCTGACCGGCGCGTTTCCCGCGACGGGGGCCGTGCGGCGGGGCCGCCGGATCTTCCGGACGGCGGGGCTTCGCGGTGCCGCACGCGGTGCGGCTACACTCAGCGGAGCATTGTAGACGTCAGCAGCCGCTGCATGAGGAGCCACTGAGTTGTCCCGTCGCCTGTTCACCTCCGAGTCGGTTACCGAAGGCCACCCGGACAAGATCGCCGACCAGATCAGTGACGCGATTCTCGACGCCATGCTCAAGGACGACCCCAGGAGCCGGGTCGCCGTCGAGACGCTGATCACCACGGGCCAGGTCCACGTCGCCGGCGAGGTGACGACGGAGACCTACGTCGACATCCCCGCCCTGATCCGGGAGAAGATCCTGGAGATCGGCTACGACGCCTCCCACAAGGGCTTCGACGGCGCCTCCTGCGGCGTCTCGGTGTCGATCGGGGCGCAGTCGCCCGACATCGCGCAGGGCGTCGACGACGCCTACGAGCACCGCGAGGGCGAGGGCGCGGACGACCTCGACCGCCAGGGCGCCGGCGACCAGGGCCTCATGTTCGGCTACGCCTGCCGGGAGACCCCCGAGCTGATGCCGCTGCCGATCACGCTCGCGCACCGGATGTCGCGCCGCCTGGCCGAGGTCCGCAAGAACGGCACCATCCCCTACCTGCGTCCGGACGGCAAGACCCAGGTCACCATCGAGTACGACGGCGACCGCCCGGTCCGGCTCGACACCGTCGTCGTGTCGACCCAGCACGCTCCGGAGATCGACCTCCGCGAGATGCTCACCCCGGACATCCGCGAGCACGTCGTCGAGCCGCTGCTGGCGGACCTCGACATCGAGGTCGAGGGCTACCGGCTGCTGGTCAACCCGACCGGCCGCTTCGAGATCGGCGGCCCGATGGGCGACGCCGGCCTGACCGGCCGCAAGATCATCGTGGACACCTACGGCGGCATGGCCCGCCACGGCGGCGGCGCCTTCTCCGGCAAGGACCCGTCGAAGGTGGACCGTTCGGCCGCCTACGCCATGCGCTGGGTCGCCAAGAACATCGTCGCGGCCGGCCTCGCCGACCGCGCCGAGGTCCAGGTGGCGTACGCGATCGGCAAGGCCCAGCCGGTGGGTGTGTTCGTCGAGACCTTCGGCACCGAGAAGGTCCCGGTCGCCCAGATCCAGGAGGCCGTGCTCAAGGTGTTCGACCTGCGCCCGGCCGCCATCATCCGCGACCTCGACCTGCTGCGCCCGATCTATTCCGAGACCGCCGCGTACGGGCACTTCGGCCGCGAGGGCTTCTCCTGGGAGTCCACCGACCGCGCCGACGCGCTGCGCGAGGCCGTCGGCCTCTGACACGTCCAGCAAGCGGCACCCGTCGTCTCCGGCGGGTGCCGCTTCGTTGTTCCGCCCGCGCCGCGTCCCGCCCCGCACAGGCGGCTCCACCCCACGTACGGCCCCGGGCGGCGGGGCCGGCGGCATCTGGTAGGACAAGAAAGTGACCGTTCCGACATCGCCCGAGGGCCAGGAGGCGCTGCTCGCGATGCCGGAGCGCGGGAGGCCGCGCGGGACGGCGGGGAGGAAGGCGGCCCCGGCCAAGGGAGCCGCCGAGCCCGCCGGGGCGGCTCCGGTCGCGCGGGTCCTGGTCGACACGCCGCTGCCCCACCTGGACCGGCCGTTCGACTACCTGGTCCCGGCGTCCATGGACGCCGACGCCGTACCCGGCTGCCGGGTGCGGGTGCGCTTCGCCGGGAAGCTCACGGACGGCTTCCTGCTCGAGCGGGCCGAGCACACCGACCACGAGGGCAGGCTGGCGTACCTGGAGCGGGTGGTCTCGCCCGAGCCCGTGCTGACGGCGGAGATCGCCGGTCTCGCCCGCGCCGTCGCGGACCGTTACGCGGGCACGATGTCCGACGTCCTCCGCCTGGCCGTGCCGCCCCGCCACGCGAAGGTCGAGGCCGAGCCCCGGAAGCCGGAGGCGGGCACCGGGGGATCGGAGGCCGGGAGCACGAGCGCCGGGGGATCGACCCCCGACCTCGCCGGAGAGGGTGAGCCCGGCGTCCAGGGCCCCGGCAGGGGCGGGCCCGGTGTCCGTGAGGCGGCGTGGGACGCGGCGAGCCCGGACGCCCGGTGCTGGCAGGCCTATCCCACCGGGGAGTCCTTCCTCGCCGCCCTCGCCGACGGGCGCTCGCCCCGGGCCGTCTGGTCCGCCCTGCCCGGCACCGGCCCCGGCGGGCCCTCCTGGCCGGACGCCGTCGCCGCCGCCGTACGGGCGACCCTGGCGAGCGGGCGCGGGGCGGTCGTCGTGCTGCCGGACGGCAAGGACGTGGCGCGGGCCGATCTCGCGCTCGGCGCCACGCCGCACGTCGCGATCACCGCCGATCTCGGTCCCGCGGAACGCTACCGTCGCTGGCTCAAGGTGCTGCGCGGGGAGGTGCCGGTCGCCGTCGGCACCAAGGCCGCGGCCTTCGCCCCCGTGGCGGACCTCGGCCTCGCCGTCATCTGGGACGACGGGGACGATCTGCACGACGAGCAGCTCGCGCCCTATCCGCACGCCCGGGAGGTGCTCGCGCTGCGCGCCCACCGCGCCGGCGCGGCCATGCTGATCGGCGGGTACGCGCGCACGGTGGAGGCCACCCGGCTGGTCGCGTCGGGATGGGCCGGGCCGCTGGTGGCCCGGCGCGAGGAGGTCAGGCGGCGGGCCCCCCGGGTGCGCCCGGCGGGCGACGACGCCGAGATGGGCAGGGACGAGGCGGCGCGCGCGGCCCGGCTGCCGAGCCTCGCCTGGCGGGCGCTGAGGCGGGGGCTGGACCACGGCCCCGTGCTGGTCCAGGTGCCGCGCAGGGGGTACCTCCCCGTCCTCGCCTGCGGGCACTGCCGCGCGCTCGCCCGCTGCGGGCACTCCGGCTGCTCCGGGCCGCTGGCCCTGCGCTCCGGCCACGCCGCGCCGTACTGCCGCTGGTGCGGGCGCATCGCGGGCGACTGGCGCTGCGGCTCCTGCGGCGGCCGCCGGGTGCGGGCCGTCGTCACCGGTTCGCGGCGCACCGCCGAGGAGCTCGGCCGGGCGTTCCCCTCGGTCACGGTGCGGACGTCCGGACGGGACGAGGTCCTCGCCACGGTCGGCGCGGCGCCCGCCCTGGTCGTCGCCACGCCCGGGGCCGAGCCCGTCCCGGACGGCGGGTACGCCGCCGCCGTGCTGCTGGACGGCTGGGCCCTGCTGGGCCGTCCCGAGCTGCGGGCCGCCGAGGAGGCCCTGCGCCGCTGGATGAACGCGGCGGCGCTGCTGCGGCCGGGGGCCGAGGTGGTCGTGCTCGCCGACTCGTCGGTCCCCGCGGTCCAGGCGCTGGTGCGCTGGGACCCGGTCACCCACGCCGAACGCGAGCTCGGGGAGCGCGCGCAGCTCGCGTTCCCCCCGGTCACCCGCGTCGCGACGCTGACCGGGCCGCCCTCGGCGGTCAGGGAGATGCTCGCCTCGGCCGAGCTCCCCGCCGCGGCCCAGGTCCTCGGTCCCGTACCCGTCGAGGGCCCGCGCGCGGGCGGCGGCCGCGAGGGGGAGGTGGAGCGCGCCATGATCCGGGTGCCCCGTGACCAGGGCGCGGCACTGGCGCGGGCGCTCAAGGGAGCGAGCGGGGTGCGCTCGGCGCGCAAGGCGGCCGATCTGGTGCGGGTCCGCGTCGACCCGCTCGACCCGGTGTGACGGCCGGTGCTGAGGTGGCGGCAGCGGCCGGCGGGAGGGGTGGAGTGCCCCGGGACCTGCGGTTTCCTGCGCTTTCGTCGCCGATTCGCGATGCTGTCAGTAACCCGTTAGCGTCTCCCTGTGTCGATCGAATGGGTGAACCGCGCTGTCGACGGCCTGCGCGCGTGGGGGCGTGAAAAGGGCGTCGAGGTCGACGTCGACGAGGTGCGGCTGCTGTGCGACTACGCCAGTGACTACCTGGAGGTGAACGAGCTCGGCGACTTCCGGCCGGGAACGTTCGAAGAGCTGCTGCTGGAGATCTACCCGCGCAAGGTCATCGCGCCGCCCGAGAGCGCGGACGAGACCGTCGCGGCCGCGCGCACCCTCGTCGACTTCCTCGTCGACATGGGCGAGATCGGCGCGCGGGCGGCGGAGCGGATGCGGGCGGTGCTCGACGAGATCGAGCCCGAGATGCCCGCCGCGCTCGCCGACACGAGCAAGTTCGGCATGGCCAAGAGCATCTTCAGCGCCATCGACGCCGACTCGCTCGACCTGTCCGACCCCTTCGCCGTGCAGCGGGCGGTGGAGGAGCTCGACGGCCTCGACGAGGACGCCTGCGACTGCCCGGGCTGCGCGCCGCTCCCGGCGGTGCGGCTCGCCTCGCCGTCCGAGATCGCCGGCGCCGTACGCGAGGTGCCGCTGCTGCGGGACGCGCACCGGCTGGTGGTGTGGATGGCCGAGGGCGGCAGGACCACCACGGTCAGGAAGGCGCTCCGGGTCAAGGACGCGCGCCGGGTCGCGGAGGAGTGCGGCGTGGGACGGCCCGCGCTGGCCTGGCGGCTGGCGCTCGACCTCGGCCTGGCCCGTCTGGAGGGCACGGCGGTGCTCCTGGAGGAGGGGTTCGTCCCCCTGGAGTCCCGCGACGAGGAGGACCTGCTCGACCTGTGGGCGGCGACGGTGGAGTTCCTCATCGAGGCGCCCGTCGAGATCACCGGCAACGAGGCGGTCGACGAGTCGATCTACGCGGTCCACGACCTGCTCTACCGGCTCCAGGTGCCGGTGCCGCCGGACGGCGTCGCCGAATACCTCCGCGAGCTGGCCGCGGGCGAGCGGGTGGACGGGATCGACGAGGCGCTGGACCGCCTCGTCTACACCGGGACGGTCCACACCCTCGGCGGCGGCGTCGCGCTCACGCCGCACGGGTTGTGGGGGCTGCGGGAGCTGTACCTGGAGATCGGGCTGGAGCCGCCCATCGCGGCGGACCTCGCCGAGGGCGACGCGAGCGGGCTCATCTCCGGGCTCATCACCAGCGGACTGCCCGCCGAGGTGGCCGAGGGCGACATCGAGCGATGGCTGGCCGTACGCACCCCCGAGCAGGCGGCGGAGGAGCTGCTCGGCGCGGTCGCGGGCGCTCCCGCCGAGATGCGCGGCATCGCCGTCACGATCGTGGACCGGCTCCCCGCCGAGGCCGCGGCCGCGTTGACCCGCTGCCTCGACGATCCCGAGCTGCGGCCGCACGCCATCCACTGGCTGGCGTCCCGGGGCCTGCCCGCGCCCGCGCTGACGCAGGACGAGCTGCTCTGGGTCAGCGTGGACATGCTGGCCCTCGCGCTGCCCGCCGCCCAGATCGACCCCGAGGGCTTCGCCGAGAACATGGCGGCGTCCGGCCCGCCGCCGCATCTGATCGAGGACATGTGGCGGGTCGAGCACCCCGACGTGGTCGAGGTGCTCGAACTGCTCGGCAACACGCTTCCTGACAAGGCCACCGCCAAGGCGGCCAGAAAGGCCGCCTTCAAGGCCCGCTCGCGCGGCATCCGCTGACCGGCGGGCGGGGTCCAGGTGGATCTCCGGGGCGGCTGAGGAGGAAGCGGCGGACGGCACGGGTTTCGCCCGGTGTGGAGTAAGTTGCTGTAATGGCCGACACCGACGCGCTCACTTTCCCGCCGGTCGACCTCGCCCCCGACGAGGAGCTGGTGCGGGCCGTGCCCATGGTGCCGCTCGTGCGCGACGCCGTACGGCTCGCGCGGTGGACCGGGGTGCGCGAGGTCACCGAGGGCGGGCTGCTGACCGACGACGACGCGGCGACGGCGGTCCGCGAGCTCGGTCTCGAGGCGCGCTGGCTCCGCCTGCTGTGGATCGTCGCGGTGAACGGCCGCCTCATCGAGATCACGAAAGCCGGCGCCCGGCCGGGCCCGGCCGCCGCCCACGACCTGCTGGAGTTCTGGGACGGCGTGGTCATGGACGTGCTGGACCGCACCGACGAGGGGCTCACCGGCTCCGGCGTGATCGACGAGCACCTGACCGAGATCCTCGCGACCATCTACTCGGTCCGGTCGGGGATGCCGGTCGCCGCCCTGGCCTCGGGCATCGTGCAGGCGCACGAGGTCGGCTGCCAGGCCCGTCCGGGGGAGCTGCGGCGCCTGCGGATGACGCTGCCGGCCGAGCTCGCCGACGCGCTGGCCCTGCTGGAGTACTGCGGCCTGATCGAGCCCGCCGCCGAGCTCGTACGGCTGACGCCGCTCGGCGTGTGGGCGGTGCGGCGCGACCTGCTGAGGGAGGGCCACGACGCGCCCTCGCTGCACGAGGTGGCGGGGTTCGCCGAGCTGGGCGCGGCCGAGCTGATCGAGGCGATGCTCGCGGGCAGGGCGTCGTCGAGCGTCGCCACGCTGTGGCTGGAGCGGCGGATCCCCGAGGACGCGGCCCGCGAGCTGGTCAAGATCGCCGCGTCCGGCAACGCCGCGCAGCGGGGCACCGCGGGCACCATCCTGGAGGAGCTGGGCCCCGAGGCCGAGCCGGCCGTCCGCGAGGCGCTGGCCGAGCCGATGATGTGGCGGTACGCCGCGGCGTGGCTGGGCGTCCGCGACCTGGAGGCGCCCGCGCTGGGCGAGGGCGACGGCGCCTGGGTGGCCGTGGACACGCTCGCCGCCCTGCTCTACATCGGCTCCGGGGGCGAGTCGGTCGGCCAGATCGACATGCTGGGCGAGGACCTGCGCACGCTGGTCCCCGAGATGGGCCGCACCGACCATCCCGACGCCCTGGCCGTCCTGGAGATGCTGGGCCGGCACCACCCCGACGTGGTCATCGCCAAGTCGGCGCGCAAGACCGCCATGAAGGTCCGCTCCCGGCACGCCTGATCCGCGTTCCCGTTTGTGAACACCGCCCAGGTCGTGCCCGCCGTCGCCCGGGGCACTCGTACGATCAGGGCGTTCGGGGCGCGCGGCCGCGGTACCGGAGCACGAGCATCGAACCGCCGACCAGTGGCCGGGGAGAACAGATGGTCGATTCGGTGTGCCGTCGTTTCGAGGAGGCGTTCGCGGCCGGACGCGGCAGGCCGAGCTTGTCGACGGGCCGGTGGAGTCGCTGATCGGGTCGATCCACCGGATCAACGCCCGTGCCGAGTGGCGAGTGGAGAAGGAGCTGATCTGTCTCCCCCGGGCGGCGGAGGGACGGATGGGTGGCGTCGGCGATGTGCCCGCAGGGGTGTGCGCAGGACCCTTGACGTCATGTTGCTGAAATTCATGACCGCTTTGGTGCTGATGACCGCCCCGGCGCGGGCGGTCGGGCCACCCGCACCGCAGGAGCTCGGCGCGTTGGTCGACGAGCACGTCACCACGACGATGGCCGAGGAGAAGATCCCGGGCGTGGCGGTGACCGTGGTGGCGGGCGGCGAGCGGGTGGTGCACAAGGGGTACGGCTGGGCCGACGCGGAGCGGCGGGTGCCGGTGGATCCCGAGCGCACCCGGTTCCTCATCGGCTCGGAGACCAAGTTGTTCACCGCCCAGGCCGCCCTGCAGCTCGTCCGCGCGGGCAAGCTGGACCTGGACGCGGACGTGAACACCTACCTGAAGTCCTTCCAGGTCGACGACGCCTACCCGGGCCGCCCGGTCACGTTGCGGCACCTTCTCACCCACACGGCCGGGTTCGACGAGGGCTACGTCGTGGGCAGCGCCTCGGACATTCTGCCGCTGGGCGAGGCGCTCGCCGCGCACCAGCCGGCGCGGGTGCGCCCACCCGGCACCGGGGTGTCCTACAGCAACTACGGGGTGGCGCTGGCCGGATATCTGGTGCAGACCGTGTCGGGGACGCCGTTCGAGGAGTACGTGAAGCGGCGGGTGTTCGAGCCGCTCGGCATGAACGACTCGGTCATCGCCTGCGGCGGGCTGCGCGGCACCAAGGCCTACCTGGTGGACGGGACGCCGACGCCGGTCGACTGCGCGGACTTCGCCGCCTCCGGCGCCGGGCCGGCCTCGACCGCCGCCGACATGGCCGTCTACCTGCAGGCGCAGTTGTCGCGGGACGCGCGGCTCGGGGCCGGGATCGCGGCCGAGATGCAGCGCCGGCAGTACAGCGAGCATCCCGGTCTGGCGGGGATGGGGTTCATGTGGGAGGAGCGGCCGTACAAGGGGCATCGGCTGCTGTTCAAGGGCGGCGACATGCCCGGCATGCACACCTACATGTTCCTGCTGCCCGAGCAGGGCATCGGCGTCCACCTGATGTCCAACGGCGACGGCACCAGCCGGCACGGGCTGGACGGGTTCGCGCTGGTGCAGAAGATCATCGACCGGTACCTGCCGGAAGCGGCGCCGCCGAAGGTCACGGCGCTGGCGGGCGCGTCCTCCCGCGCCTACGAAGGCTGGTACCGAAGCAGCGGCGTCAGCCGCGGCAGCCTGCTCAAGGTGCAGGCGTTGACGGACACACCCGTGCACGTCAGTGCCGCCGCCGACGGCAGCGTCGTCACCACCGGGCTCGGCGGCCGGGAGCAGCGCTGGATCCAGTTCGAACCCGGCGTCTTCCAGCAGCAGGGCGGATGGAGCCGTGTCGCCTTCCCCGAGCCTGGTCAGCTCGTGCTCGGCGGCCAGACGGTCGTGTTCGACCGGATCGGCTCGCTGGAGCATCCGTGGCTGCACCTCGGCCTGCTGGCGTGGGCGGTGGCGGTGTCGGCGATCGCCGTGGTGGGGTATCCCGTGGCGCTGGCCGTACGCAGGGTGCGCGGGCGGGTGGTGCGCGGGCCGTGGGCCTGGCGGCTGGCGGCCTGGCTCGGCGGCGTCGCGGTGGTGGTGTTCGTGACCGGGTTCGGCTCGTTGCTCGCTGACGAAGGCCGGGCGTTGCCGCTGGTGCTGCAGGGGGCGCCGGTGCTGATCGGGCTGCTGGTGCTGGCGACGCTGACCGTGGCACTGGCCGTCGCCCTGCTCGCCGGTGCGGTGCTCGCCTGGTGGCGGCGCTGGTGGCGGACGTGGGCCAGGGTCGGCTACACGATGGTCACGACGGGCGTCGTCGCGTTCGCCGTAGTGGCGATCTTGTACAACTTCGTCGGCCCGCCGTACACCTGAGTAGGATTTCGTTCCCGATATGTCAGCTATCGTCCGATCAATCCGCTGGATTCCCCATCTGGCCGTGGACCTTGCGATCGCCGTGGTGGTGCTCGCCGCGCAGTCGGCGCCCTTCATCCTGACCGTCCGGGAGGCCGACCCTGTGACGGGCTACACGCTCGGGCAGTACCTGCCCGTGCTCGGCCTGGCGCTGCCGCTGATCTGGCGGCGGCGCGCACCGCTGGCGGTTCTGGCGGCGGTGACGGCCGCAGCGGGCGCGTACCTGCTCAACGACCCCGACACCGCCCCGCAGCCGATCCCCTACGCGCTGCTGATCGCGATCTACACCGTGGCCGCGTACGGCTCACGCCGGACCCGGGCCTGGGCGCTGGCCCTGCTCGTCGCGAGTGCAGGAACCCAGCTCGCCGGGCTCGTCCTGAACACGCCCAGCGCGGACACCACGGTGCGGGCGCTGGTGATGTACGTCGCGGCCTGGGCCATGGGCCGGGCCACGGCCAACCGGCACACCTACGCCCGCCAGCTCGAACGCGACAAGCGACGGGAGGCGGAGCGGGCCGTCGAGCGGGAGCGCGCGGCGATCGCCCGGGACATGCACGACGTCCTCGGGCACGCCATCAGCCTCATGGTGGTGCAGGCGGAGGCCGGACCGCTGACCGTACGCCCGGACCCGGGGCGGGCCGAGGCCGCCTTCGACGCCATCGCCGCGAGCGGGCGCGAGGCGATGGAGCAGCTGCGCCGCCTGCTCGGCATGCTCGGCACGTCCGCTCCCGGCGCTCCGCCGACCGCGGCCCGGATCGAGGCGCTGGTGCACAGCGTGGACCGGGCCGGGCAACGCACCACGCTGACCGTCCACGGCACACCGCGCCCGCTGCCCGCCGACGCGGATGCCGCCGCCTACCGGATCGTGCAGGAGGCGCTCACCAACGCGGTCAAGCACGCCCGGGCGACTGCGGTCGCCGTCGAACTGGACTGGAGGCACGACCCGCTCGTGATCGCCGTCACCGACGACGGCCGCGGGCACACGGGCGGCTCGGGCCACGGGCTGATCGGCATCCGCGAGCGGGCGGCGGCCTGTGGCGGGTCGGCGTCCTTCGGCCCCGGGCCGGACGGGCGCGGCTTCACCGTCACGGTGCACCTGACGGGAGCCGCCTTGTGACGATCCGCGTCGTGGTCGCCGACGACCATGAGCTCGTGCGCAGCGGCTTCGCCCTGATCTTGGACACCCAGCCGGACATCACGGTCGTGGCCGAGGTCGGCGACGGCGAGCAGGCCGTCGCGGCGGTCCGCGCGCACGCACCCGACATCGCCCTGCTCGACATCCACATGCCCGTCATGGACGGCATCCAGGCCGCCCGGACGATCTGCGCCGAGACCGGCACCAAGGTCGTCATCCTGACCGTCTTCGACCAGGACGAGTACGTATACGAGGCACTGCACGCCGGTGCCAGTGGCTTCCTGCTCAAGGACGTGCGGCGCGACGACCTCGTACACGCCGTCCGGGTCGTGATGGCCGGGCAATCGCTGCTGGCGCCCGTCGTGACCAGGAAGCTCATCGACGACCTGGTCCGCCGCGAGGCCCGCCCGCCGATCGTGATACCGGGGATGGACACCCTGACCACCAGGGAGCGCGAGATTCTCGCCCTGCTCGGCCAGGGGTTGTCCAATCCCGAGATGGCGGTGGCCCTGGTGGTGAGCGAGCACACCGTGAAGACCCACGTCAGTAACGTGCTGTCCAAGCTCGGCTTGCGCGATCGTATTCAGGCGGTCATCTGCGCCTACGAGTCCGGCCTCGTCCAGCCGGGCCGCTGGCGCCGCTAAGGGGGCGCGGCCGTGACCTGACGCGAGACCGCGGCGAGCCCAGCAGCGCGGTCGTGGCGCGGCTGCGGTTGCTGTCGACCTTGACGGCGATCAGTTCGCCCGATATCGGGACCTCCGCCGGCCTCGCGCGGCCGCGCTCGTCATTCGGGATCGGTGCCGGAGGACCGTAAACTGGGCTGATCCCTGGAACTTGACGTACCCCGATGTGAACGGAGCCGTCTGTTGGCCATTCAGCCGATCCGCCTGTTCGGCGACCCGGTGCTGCGCACCCCGGCGGAGCCGGTGGTGGATTTCGACAAGGAGCTGCGCCGGCTCGTCAAGGACCTCACCGACACGATGATGGACGCGCCGGGCGCCGGGCTCGCCGCGCCGCAGATCGGTGTCGGGCTGCGCGTGTTCACCTACTACGTGGACGACCAGCTCGGCCACCTGATCAATCCCGACCTCGACCTGTCCTCCGAGCTCGACGAGGAGGGCGAGGAGGGCTGCCTGTCCTTCCCCGGCCTGTCCTTCCCGACGCCCCGCTCCATCAGGGCCGTGGCCAAGGGTTTCAACATGCACGGCGAGCCCGTCGTGCTGGAGGGCACCGACCTGATGGCGCGCTGCTTCCAGCACGAGACCGACCATCTCGACGGCGTGCTCTTCATCGACCGCATGGACGCCAAGCAGCGCAAGCAGGCGATGCGGGCGATCCGCGAGGCCGAGTGGAGCGGGCTGTCCTCCCCGACCGTGAAGTTCTCCCCCCACGCGACGCGGGGGAGGGCCCTGTAGTGCGCCTCGTCTTCGCCGGCACACCGGACACCGCGCTGCCCTCGCTCCGCGCGCTGCTGGACTCGCCCCGGCACGAGGTGGTCGCCGTCGTCACCCGCCCGGACGCGCAGTCCGGCCGGGGGCGCAAGGTCCACCCGAGCCCCGTGGCCCAGCTCGCCGACGAGGCGGGCATCGAGGTGCTCAGACCGGCGAAGGCCGGGGACCCCGGCTTCCTCGACCGGCTGCGCGAGATCGGCCCGGACTGCTGCCCGGTCGTCGCGTACGGCGCGCTGCTGCCGCAGGCGGCGCTGGACATCCCCCGGCACGGGTGGGTCAACCTGCACTTCTCGCTGCTGCCCGCCTGGCGCGGCGCGGCCCCGGTCCAGCACGCGGTGCTGCACGGCGACGAGATCACCGGCGCCGCGACCTTCCGCATCGTCAAGGAGCTCGACGCCGGCCCCGTCTTCGGCGTGGTGACCGAGCCGGTGCGGCCGGACGACACCAGCGGCGACCTGCTCGGCCGCCTCGCCGAGTCGGGCGCCGAGCTGCTCCTCGCCACCCTGGACGGCATCGAGGACGGCACGCTGGAGGCCCGCGAGCAACCGCACGACGGCGTCAGCCTCGCCCCCAAGATCGACATGGGCGACGCCCGGGTGGACTGGACGGCCACCGCCATGCGCGTCGATCGCCTGATCCGCGCGTGCACGCCCGCCCCCGGCGCGTGGAGCGAGTTCCGCGGCCAGCGGCTCAAGGTCGGCCCGGTGCGGCCCGCGCCCGACGCGGACCGGCTCGGCCCCGGAGAGATCAGGGCGACCAAGAGCAGCGTCCTGGTCGGCACCGCGAGCCACCCGGTCGAGCTGGGCGAGGTGCAGCCGCAGGGCAAGCGCCAGATGACGGCGGCGGAGTGGGCGCGCGGCGTCCGCGTGACCGGCGAAGATCGGCTGGGCTGAGCGATCGTGAACAAGGACAACCGCGGCCGCCGCGACCACGCCGGACAGAAGCCCACGGGACACGACCGGGCCGGGCAGAACCGCGGGCAGGGCGGCGCCGGGCAGGGGCCCTCCGAGCAGCGCCGTACCGGACAGGGCGGCGGCGACCAGGGACGCGGCGGACCGCAGCGCCCGGGACAGCGCGGCGCGGACCGGGGCCGTGGAGACCGGGGCGGGCGGCGCGGCCCGGCCAGGCCGGTCAGGGACGAGGCGCGCAACGCCGCCTACGACCTGATGCGCGCCGTCGACGAGCGCGACGCGTACGCCAACCTGCTGATGCCGACGCTGCTGCGGCAGCGGAGGCTCACCGGAAGGGACGCCGCGCTCGCCACCGAGCTGGCGTACGGCACGCTGCGCGGCCTCGGCACGTACGACGAGGTCATCGCGATGTGCAGCGACCGCCCGCCGGAGGAGGTGGACCCGCCGCTGCTGGACGCGATCCGGCTCGGCGTCCACCAGCTCCTGCGGACCCGCATCCCTCCGCACGCCGCGGTGAGCGCGACCATCGACCTGGTGCGGCTCCGCGTCGGGAGCGGCCCCGCCCGGTACGCCAACGCCGTGCTGCGCAAGGTCGCCACCCGCACGCTGGAGGAGTGGTTGCCCATCGTGGCGCCGCCGCGCGAGGAGGACCCGGTCGGGAACCTCGCGGTGACCTACAGCCACCCCGCCTGGATCGTCGCCGCCCTGCGGGACGCCCTCGGCGGCGACGCCGAGGAGACCGCCGCGCTGCTCGCCGCGGACAACGACCGGCCCAGGGTGGCGCTGGTGGCCCGTCCCGGCCGCTGCACGCTCGACGAGCTCGTCGCCGCGGGCGCCGAGCCCGCCGCCTACTCGCCGTACGGCGCCTATCTGCGGGAGGGCGACCCGGGCGCGCTGCCGGCGATCGGCGAGGCGCGGGCGGCCGTGCAGGACGAGGCGAGCCAGCTCGTCGCCCTCGCCCTCACCCGGGTCCCCCTGGAGCGGGACGCGCGCTGGCTCGACATGTGCGCCGGGCCCGGCGGCAAGGCCGGGCTGCTCGACGCGCTCGCCACGCTGCGGGGAGCGCGCCTGCTCGGCTCCGACGTGCAGTATCACCGCGCCCGGCTGGCCTGGCAGGCCACCGCCGAGGCCAAGATCATCACGGCGGACGGCACGGAGCCCGCGTGGCGGCCGGGCGTGTTCGACCGGGTGATGCTGGATGCGCCCTGCACCGGGCTGGGCGCGTTGCGCCGCCGCCCCGAGGCACGCTGGCGGCGCGACCCGCGCGGCATCCCCGAGCTGACCGCGCTGCAGCGGAGGCTGCTCGCCACCGCGCTCGACGCCGTACGGCCCGGCGGGGTGGTGGCGTACGTGACGTGCTCGCCGCACCTGGCCGAGACCCGCGCGGTGGTCGGCGACCTCGCCGGGGACGGGCGGGCCGAGATCCTCGACGCCAGGGAGTACCTCCCGGAGGTCCCCGGCCTCGGCGACGGCCCGTACGCGCAGTTCTGGCCGCACCGCCACGGCACCGACGCGATGTTCCTCGCGCTGCTCCGCCGCAGGTGAGACACGGCCGTGCGGGCGTGATGGGTTGGAAGGCCGGTGATCGCGTAGACGGTCACGGTCGGCCATTTCGCGCGCCCGCGCCGAGGCCGTGGACCGGGCGTTCGATCTGAATGGGACAAACGATACTAAAGTGAATATTGAGGCGATTGCTGCCTAAGAACGCCTGGCGATAGGGGCGGAGGTTCGCCTGCGGGTCGATGTGAGCCGCGAACAGGCGCGGACGGGGTTCCACCCGGATCATCCGCTGGGCTGCCGTCGACGCCGAGCCCCGACCGTGTGGTGTTCGAGCACGTCATCGATGCTCTGGTCCGTCGGCATGCCTGTCCATCCGCACCCAGTTGTGCAGCGTGTATCGGGTCTCCACGGCACAGGGAAGCGCGCACCGAGGCTCCTGGCGGAGAGGCGGCGTAGGGACCGGAAATTCCCACCAGGACCCTCTTCCACGTCCGCTCGCCTCCGCCCGAGCGTCGTCTTCATCGCCCTGAACCCGCAGGTCAAAACTGCTAACCGCCTGAGTCCCTGGTGTTGGCATTGGCTCCACACTTCCCGTGGTGGGCATAGTCAAAGGAAAACCGAACCCGCTAGTATTACTGAGTGGCAGCTCAACGACCGAATGCGATGGCGAGCCCGGGTGGCAGTAGGCGTGCGGCTTTATATGCAAGAGCTGTCAGCGGGCAAGAGCGGCTGGGGCTTGGTGACGCTGCGCGAGTGCGCGGTCTTGGTTTGCAATTATCAGTGGATATCACATTCGAATCGTGGGAGCGGATAGGAAGGAATCTCAGTCTGCTGGGCAATTCCACGGCGTGGTGGCTCGGTGACTGGCTCGTCTTCGGAGAAGAGTTCTTTCCTGATCGATACACTCGCGCGGTCGAGAGCACGTCGCTGGCGTATCAGACCTTGCGTAACTACGCGTGGGTCGCGCGTGCCTTCCCGCTGTCCCGTCGACGGGACAAGCTGAGCCTGCAGCACCACCTGGTGGTAGCCGCGCTGCCCGAGCACGAGCAGGAGGACTGGCTGACCAGGGCGGAGCGCGGTATGTGGTCCCAGCGGCGGCTCCGGCAGGAACTGCGGGCGAGCAGGCAGGAACAGTGGCCTGCCGAGTCGGGGACGACGAGCCTGGTTCTGAAAGTGCCGCGGGAGAGCCGGCGGCGCTGGGAGGAAGCGGCCGGCGCGGTCGGCCTGGCGGTGCCCGACTGGATCGTGCAAACGCTCGACGAGGTCGCGGCCGACTGCTGACGAGAACGCTCCGGGGGCAGATCAGGTGAGGTCGATCTGTTCGCCGATGATTGGATAACCAGCCCTGTCGAAGATCCGGGCCATGGGGATGTTGGCCAGGTCGGTGGTCGCGGCAATTTCCTCCGCACCCTGCTCGACGAGGAAGCGGGTGATCTCGGCCAGCATGTCGTAGCCGTACCCGTGACCGCGTTGCGCCGCGACGACGCCGATGAACCCGACGACCGGCCGGGTGTGGTTACGTGCGGGCACCGCCAGGCCGACCAGCTCCCCGTCCCGTGTCCATGCCGTTCGCCACCACTCGCGGGGGGACGGATACCAGCGCAGACCGGCCAGCTCCTCGCGGGCGGCGGCCTCGACGCCGCCGGTTTCGACGCGATCGCGCGCGTGGTCGACCAGCGTGCCGGTCATGATCTGGCACAGTGCGTCGAGGATGACGTCGTCGTCGGGCTCGGAGCGGAACTCGAGCCGGTCGGTGGTGGTGGGCGGAGTCAGGTCCGTGCCCCACAGGTACCGCAGGCGCTGCGCCGTGAGCCGCATGCCGGCCTGTTCGGCGGCAGCGATGCGGGGCTCGATGACTCCGCGGAGCACCGGGTCGTCACGCCAGCCACTCGGGAGCTGCATGCTGTGCTCGACACGGTACGGCGCTGCCTTCAGCAAGGCGACACCATCGGCGGGGTCGTCGAAGTCGAACCAGTCCAGGCAGCGCGGCGTGGTGTCCGAGGGGCCGCCCCACCACCCGGCCCTCGCGACGACCAGGCCGTTGCGTATGGCGACCCAGCTCCATTCCGGTCGATACTGACCTTCGCTGGAGAGCGCCCGATAGCCGTGATGAGTCGGTACGAGCCCGAGAAGCTCTGGATCGGGGCGGGAGAGAAACAGTTCTTCCTCGCCCTCTTCGAGAGGTCGAATGATGAGTTCCGGCACGGCATCTCCTAATGACGGCGTAGCAGAAGAACCCCGGGGAGCGGTTCTAACCTAGCTGATTTCGGGTGAATCCCGTGATAGTTTTCCGGCGAATGCTCGCGGCCGGGCGTTCACCTGGTTTCGCCTGCGTTCAGGGCGATCCGCCGCCTGATCGTGGCATGCATGGGGAGGGTGTGACGATGGCGCCGGTCGATTCTCTTATTTTTCCCGCATCGTTCGATCAGTATCGGAATTGGCTCGTCGAGCAGCTCATTCCGGGAACGGCGGCTTACCATATCCCTTTCGCGCTGCGGTTACGCGGAAAACTCGATGTCGACGCGGTGCGGCGAGCACTCACCACGGTCGCCGCCAGGCACGATGCGCTCCGTACGACGGTCACGGAGGTTGACGGGGAAGTCGTGCAGGTCGTCCGGTCTGAGGCGGAGCTGACGCTGCCGTTGCGCACGATCGATGAAAGCGAACTCAGCGCCGTGCTCGCCGCCACGTGCGCGGCGCCGTTCGACCTGCACGAGGGGCCGCTGGTGCGTGCCGCGCTCTTCCGCCTCGCGCCGGACCACCACGTGCTCGCGGTAACGATGCACCACATGATCTCGGATGTGTGGTCGTGCGGGCTCTTCGTCGATGAGTTGGCCGCCTTCTACAACGATCCGTTCCAGGCGCGAGCCGAACCTGCCCTGCAGTACGGAGACTTCGCGATCTGGCAGCGCGAACAACTGGACGGCGAACGCGCTGGACGGCTCATCCGCTTCTGGCGCGCGGAACTGGCCGGGATGCCCGGCGAGCTGGACCTCCAGACGGACCGGGCGCGGCCCTCGGTGCAGACGCTGGAAGGCGCGGCCGAGCCGGTCCGGCTGCCCGAGGCGGTGTCGGCGGGCATCCAGGAGCTGTGCCGTCGCGACGGTGTGACACCGTTCATGGTCCTGCTCGCGGCGTTCCAGGTGGTGCTGCGGTTACGGTCCGGACTGGACGACATCGTGGTCGGCACCGGGGTGTCCACTCGTGAACCCGGGACGGAAGACGTCATCGGCTCGTTCGTGAACACCGTCCTGCTGCGTACCTCGCTGGCAGGCGATCCCTCCTTCGAGGAGCTCGTCGGCCGGGTGAAGACGACGACGTTGAACGCCCTCGAGCACCAGGACCTGCCCTTCGAACGGCTCGTCGACGAGCTCGCCCCCGACCGTGACCTCAGCCGCAACCCCTTGACTCAGGTCATGCTCGTCATTCAGAACGCGCCGCTTCCCGAGCCGAGCTTGGCGGGGCTGACCTCCGAACGGGTGCCGGTGCCCCGGCACGTGTCCCAGCTCGACCTGAACGTGCAGCTGTGGTCGGACGGCGTGACGTACACGGGCTTCGCCGAATACTCCACCGCTTTGTTCGACGCGGCCACCGTGCGCGGCCTGATCGATCAGTTCGAGCGCGTCCTGTCGCGGGCGCTGTCCGACCCGGGCCGCCCGATCGGCGAACTCGGCCTGCCCACGACGGAGGAGCGGGAGCTGGTCCTGCGGACGTGGAACACCACCCGCGCGGAGGGCGAGGCCCCTGCTTTCCCCGGGGACTTGGCCCGCCAGGCCGTCGCCACACCCGACGCCGTGGCGGTGAGGGCCGAGGACACGCTGACCTACCGGGAGCTGAACGCCCGGGTCAACCGCCTGGCCAGGCTGCTCGCCGCCAGAGGGCTGCGGCAGGAACAGCTGGCCGCGGTCATGATCCCGCCCTCAGCCGATCTGGTGGTGGCGCTCCTGGCGGTCTTGAAAGCCGGCGGCGCCTACCTTCCGATCGACCCTGACTACCCGGCAGAACGGATCGCGTTCATGCTGTCGGACGCCAGGCCGTCGATGGTGCTGACCGTCGGTGCTCTGCGCGGGCTCCTGGCTGACCCGGCGGAGGTCCTGGAGCTCGACCACGACGACATCCGGGCCGCTCTGCGGGACTGCCCCGACATGGAACCGGGGTTGACGGTGCCGCGCGAGGCCGCCGCCTACGTCATCTACACCTCGGGTTCGACAGGTGTTCCGAAGGGCGTCGTGGTCTCGCGCGGCGCGCTGGCGAACTTCCTGGCGGCGATGGGGGAGCGCATCCCGCTCAGGCCCGGCGACCGTGTGCCGTCCGTGACCACCATCGGGTTCGACACGGCGGCCCTGGAGCTCTATCTGCCGCTGACCTGCGGGGCGAGCATCACGATGGTCCCACGCCAGGTGGTGCGTGATCCAGGCGCGCTCGCCGACGTGCTCAAGCGTGACGGCGTCACCATGATGCAGGCCACGCCCTCGCTTTGGCAGACGCTGGTGGCGGCGCGCCCTGAGTGCCTGGACGGGCTGCGCGTCCTGTCCGGCGGTGAGGCGCTGACGCCGGGCCTGCTGTCCGGCCTCCGGCAGGCGGGAGCCGAGGTAAGGAACCTTTACGGGCCGACGGAGACGACCGTGTGGTCCACGGTGTCCGGCGCCCTGGAGGACGACAGGCAGCCCACGATCGGCCGGCCCGTCAGGAACACCCAGATTTACGTGCTCGACGCCGTCCTGCGCCCGGTTCTCCCAGGGCAGCGGGGCGAGGTCTACATCGCGGGCGACGGGCTGGCCCGCGGGTACCTGGGTAGACCGTCGCTCACCGCGGAACGCTTCACGGCGTGTCCGTTCGGCGCGCCGGGAACGGTCATGTATCGCACCGGCGACCTCGCGCGCTGGACGTCACACGGCGAGCTGGAGTATCTGGGACGCGCGGATGACCAGGTGAAGCTCCGGGGGTTCCGCATAGAGCCCGGCGAGATCGAGACCGTGATCGGCGGACTCCCCGAGGTGGCGCGGGTCGCGGTCGCCATCCGCGACATCCGGGGGGCCGGCCCACGCTTGATCGCCTACGTGGTGCCGGCCTCGGGCCGCGACGTGGTCCCGGCGGACGTGCGTGCGCACGCCGCGCGGTTCCTGCCGTCACATTTGGTGCCGGGCGTGGTCCTGACCGTGGCCGAACTCCCGCTGACCCCCAACGGCAAGCTCGATCGCAGGGCCCTGCCCGAGGTGTCCGATCCGGTGACCGCCCAGCGGGCCGGCGGCGCGCCGTCCACGCCTGGGGAAAAGGCGCTGTGCGAGGCGTTCTCCGAGGTCTTGGGTGCCGACCGGGTGGGAGTGGACGACGGCTTCTTCGACCTCGGTGGCGACAGCATCCTGGCGATCCGGCTGGCCGGCGCGGTTCGCAAGTCGGGGCTGGCGATCTCGGTGCAGAGCGTGTTCCAGCACCAGACGCCACGCGCCCTGGCGTGTGTGGCGGAGCCGCTGGAGCGGGAGACGGCTCATGTGGACGGCCCGCTCACGCCGCTGACGGAGACCGTCAGGGCACGGTACCCGGGAGCGCGGGAGGCGTGGCCGCTCACGCCCCTGCAGCGGGGCATGGTGTTCCACAGCCTGCTCGGCGAGCAGGGGCCCGACGTCTACGCCGCGCAGACCGTGCTCGACCTCGACGGCCCGCTCGACGCATCGGCCCTCCAGACGGCCGCGCAGGCGCTGCTCGACCGGTTCCCGAACTTGCGTGTCGCCGTCCACGAGGACGTTCAAGTCGTGGTGGAAGGGTTGCGGGTGCCGTGGCGCGAGGTCGACCTGAGCGTGCAGGCCGATGGCCGGGAGCAGGCCGCCGCGATCCTGGAGGAGGAACGCGACCGCCGCTTCGACTTCGCCACGCCGCCGCTGCTGCGCTTCACGCTGATCAAGTTCGGACCCGCCGCGCACCGGCTAGTCGTGACGTACCACCACCTGCTCATGGACGGGTGGTCGATGCCCGTCCTGCTGCGCGCGCTGACGGCCTTGTACGATGGCGCCGCCCTGCCGGAGGCCACGCCGTACGAGACCTATCTGCGTTGGCTGCTCGCCCAGGACGGCGAGGCCGCGACGGCCGCGTGGCGCGCGGCGCTCGCTGGGGCGGAGCCGACCAGGCTCGCCGCCTCCGTGGCCGCCTCCTCCCGATCCTCCCGCCCCGAGCGCCTCGACGCGATCCTGCCGGATCTGACAGCCGCGTTACGCGGGCTCGGCCTGACGGCCGGCACGGTCCTGCAAGGGGCCTGGGCGGCCGCCCTGCGCCACCTGACCGGCCGCGACGACGTAGTGTTCGGCACCACCGTCTCCGGCCGGCCACCGGAGATTCCGGGGGTGGAGGAGATGGCGGGGCTGTTCATCAACACAGTCCCGGTCCGCGCCGTGCTCCGGCCGGGCAGGAAGATCCTGGACAACCTCGCCGACCTGCAGTGCCGCCAAGCCGAGCTCGCCGCCCACGCGCACCTCGGCTTGGCGGCCATCCAGGCGGCGGCCGGCGGCGAGGAGCTGTTCGACTCGTTGCTGGTCGTCGAGAACTACCCGATCGGCCAGGCCGCGGTGATGGGCGCGGTGACCGTGACCGACGCCGAGATCCACGACACGACGCACTATCCGGTCGAGCTGCTGGCCTTGACCTCCCAGCCTGGTGGCCCGCGACTGGTCCTGCGCTTCCGTCCCGACGTCTTCGGCAGGGAGCGGGCCGAGTGGGTCCTGGCCTGTGTCGTGCGGTTCGTCGAGGCGTTCGTCGTGGATCCCGAGCGGGCCCTCGGCCTGGTCGACCTGCCGGGAAGGTTTCCCGCGGAGCCCGTCGAGACGCCGCGGACGCGGCGGACGACCATCCACGCGCTCGTCGAACACCAGGCCGCGATCGCCCCCGACGCCGTCGCCGTCGTCTCGGGGGACGACCGGATCACCTACGGGGAGCTCGACGCCTGGGCCGACCGGCTGGCACGCGCGCTCGTCGCGCGGGGAGCGGAACCGGAGCGGCTGGTCGCGCTTTCGCTGCCGCCTTCGATCGAGCTGGTGGTCGCCATGCTCGCCGTGCTCAAGGCCGGCGCGGCGTACGTGCCGATCGATCCGGAATACCCCTCGGCCCGCCGCGACATGATCCTGCGTCACGCCAGGCCCGTCGCCGTGATCGACTCCCTCGACGATGTACGGGCCGCTGACGGGCAGGCAGCCGACATCGCTTCGGCCGGCCCGGCCACCCTGGCGTACGTCATCCACACCTCCGGCTCCACAGGGACGCCCAAGGGGGTCCTGATACCTCACCACAATGTGGTGCGGCTACTCGACACGACCTGGCCGGACTTCCGCTTCGGCCCGCAGGATGTGTGGACGCTGTTCCACTCCTCCGCCTTCGACTTCTCGGTCTGGGAGATCTGGGGCGCGCTGGCGCACGGAGGGCGTCTCGTCGTGGTCCCTAAGGACATCGCGCGATCTCCGGCGGATTTCCTCGACCTGCTGGCCGAAGAGCAGGTCACCGTGCTCAACCAGACACCCTCCGCCTTCGGCAGGCTCGCCGCCGCGGAGCGGGACAGCGAGGTAGGGCTCAGCCTCCGTCTGGTGATCTTCGGTGGGGAGGCACTCGACCCCCGGCGGCTGGCGGAGTGGTTCGCCAGGCACGGCGACCAGCGGCCCGCCATGGTCAACATGTACGGCATCACCGAGACCACCGTCCACTCCACTCTGATGCCGCTCGGCAAGGACATCCAGGGCAGCGTCATCGGCAGGAGCCTGCCCGACCTCCAGGTGCACGTGCTCGACTCCGCGCTGCGCCCGACACCTCCCGGGGTCCCAGGCGAGATCTACGTGGGCGGCGCCGGACTGGCCAGGGGCTACCTCGGCAAGCCCGGGCTGACCGCGGAACGGTTCGTGGCCGACCCCTACGGGCCACCCGGGTCGTTGATGTACCGCTCGGGCGACCTGGCCAGGCGGGGCGGCGACGGCGAGCTGCAATATCTCGGGCGCGCCGACGACCAGGTCAAGATACGCGGCTTCCGTGTCGAGGTCGGCGAGATCGAAGCGGCGGCACTGCGGCACCGGCTCGTCTCGGACGTGGCCGTGGTCATGCGCGCGGAGCACCACGGCGACACGCTTGTCGCCTACATCGTCACCCACGACGCGGACGAGGCCGTGCCGGGGCTGCGCGAGCACCTGCGCGCCACGCTGCCGCCGCACATGCTGCCCGGCGCGATCGTGCCGGTCGACGCGATCCCCCTGACCCCGAACGGGAAGCTGGACAGGAACGCCCTTCCCGCGCCGTCCGGCGACAGACGGCTCGGCGTTCCGTACCGGCCGCCGAGCACCGAGCTGGAAAAGCGGCTGGCCGAGGTGTGGGCCCAGGTGCTCGGCGTGCCGCGGGTGGGCGCCGATGACGATTTCTTCGATCTCGGTGGGCAGTCGCTGCTCGCACTGGCGATGATCTCGGCGATACGCGAGGTGCACGGCATCGAGGTGTCGGTGCGCGCGCTGTTCGAAGCGCCTACGTTGGCCGGACTGGCCGCGCGGTTGGCGGATGAGTCCCAAGAGGCTGCGAGCCAGGCGCTGATCGAGCGGTTACCCCGGGGTGGCTTCGACGCCGCCGACGTCGCGGACATGTTCGACGATCTCACCTCCGAAGAGCTGCGAGAGCTGCTCGGAGACGGTTCATGAGCGGAGGGCTCACTATGGGGAGTAACGGGGGACTCAGCGTCTTCCCGCTGTCGTCGATTCAGCGCCAGTTCTGGCTGATGACGCAGGTGGACGGCCCGTCCGCCGCGCACACCATCTCCGTGGCGCTCCGGTTCAGCGGCGATCTCGATGTCGACGCGTTACGCGCGTGTGTGGCCGACTTGGTGGCGCGGCACGAGACGCTCAGAACCGTCATCAGGACCAAACAGGGCGAGCCCCTGCAGCTCGTGCTGCCGCGGCTGACGATCGACGTGCCCGAGCGCGACCTGACCGGCCGCTCGCGCGAGGACGTCGAACGGCACTGTGTCGAGATCGTGAACCGTCCCTTCGACCTGGCCAAGGGTCCGCTGCTGCGGGCGGAGCTCGTGCGGGTCGGCGCCGCCGAGCACATCCTCGTGTTCGCTGTGCACCACATCGCGGCCGACATGTGGTCGCTCGGTTTGCTGACCAACGAGCTGACCGTGCTGTACGAGGCCAGGCTGGCCGGCGCGGAGCCGCCACCGTCGCCCGAGGGCATCGCGTACGGCGACTACGCGGCGTGGCAGCGCGACTTCCTCGCGGGCCCGGCGGCGGACAAGCTGGCCGGATATTGGCGCGCCGAGCTTGAGGGCGCACCCGAACTGCTCACGCTTCCGTGGGACCACCCGCGTCCCACGGTGCCGTCCGGCAGGGGCGACCGGGTGCCGCTGCGCATCGCGAGCCCGGTCGCCGGGCTGTGCAAGCAGGCCGGGGGCACGCCGTACATGGTGTTCCTCGCCGCGTTCGCCGTCCTGCTCGGGCGGCACGCCGGGCAGGAAGAGGTGTCGGTCGCCACCGCCGTGGCCAGCCGGACCCCGCAGACTGAGACCGTGGTGGGCTGTTTCCTCAACACGCTGGTGATGCGGGTCAGGCTCGCCGGCCAGACCACGTTCCGCGAACTGCTGCACCAGGTGCGGGCGACGACGCTGGGCGCTTTCGACCACAAGGACATGCCGTTCGACAGGCTCGTCGAGGAGCTCGCGCCACGGCGCACGTCGAGTCACAACCCGCTGGCCCAGGCGATGCTCGTCGTGCACAACGCGCCGGCTGACGTGCCCACGCTTGCCTCGGTGGAGACCAGTCTGGTCGACCTCCCGCTGTCCACCACCCAGCTCGACCTCAACGTGCAGCTGTGGGAGTCGGATGAGGGGTTCACCGGTTTCCTAGAGTGGAACACCGACTTGTTCGACCGGTCCACCATGCTGTCGCTCGCCGACCAGTTCGCGCGCCTGGTGGACAACGCCGTCGCCGAGCCGGAGCGTGCCATCGACGCCATCAGCGCGCTCAGCGAGGCGGAGCGCCGCCGTGTGCTCGGCTGGAGCGGGTTCACCCGGGAGCAGCCAGGGGCGACCATCCCCGAGCTGTTCGCCAGGGCAGTGACCAGGACGCCGGACGCGGTCGCGGTCACGTGCGGTGGCGAATCGCTCACCTACGCCGAACTCGACGCCCGCGCCGACGGCCTCGCCAGAAGGCTGGCGGAGCTCGGCGTGGGACCGGAGAGCAGGGTCGCGGTCGCCGTGCCGCGCTCGCTCGACCTCGTCGTCGCCTTCCTCGGTGTGCTCAAGGCCGGGGGCTGCTACGTCCCCGTCGACCCTGCCTATCCCGAGCACCGGCGTGACCAGCTCATCCGGGACGCGCGTCCCGACCTCGTCATCGAGGCCTTCGACCACCTGCTCGTGGCCGACCCGTGGCAGGACGACGCGCCGCCGGTCGAGGAGGGTCCGCGTCCGGGCAACGTCGCTTACCTCATCTACACGTCGGGTTCGACCGGCACGCCCAAGGGGGTGGCGGTCACCCACGAGGCCGCGGCCGCCATGGCGGTGGAGTACATCGACCGGCTGTCCGTCACCGGCGACAGCGTCCTGCTCCAGGTCGTGTCGACCAACTTCGACGTGTCGGTCGCCGACATCCTCGTCACGTTGCTCTCCGGGGCCATGCTCGTGCTCGTCGAAAGCGACGGGCCGTTCGTCGGCGAGGCCGTAGCCGACGCGCTGGCCGAGGCGGAGGTCACTCACTGCATGATGCCGCCTACCCTGCTGGCCACCCTGCCGGACCGGGAGCTGCCCGCGCTGGAGCATCTCGTCGTCGGCGGCGAGGTCTGTCCTCCCGACCAGGCGGCCACGTGGGCGCGCGGCCGTACCTTGCACAACGCGTACGGCCCCACGGAGACCGCCGTCATGGTGGCCAGCGGCCCGCTTCCCGGCACACGCGCCGTCCCAGGGCTCGGGACGCCCTCGGCGAACGTCAGGGCCTACGTGCTCGACGCCTATCTAAGGCCGGTGCCGCCTGGCGCCATCGGCGAACTCTACGTGGGCGGCGTCCAGGTCGCGCGCTGCTACTGGAACCGGCCGGGCGCGACGGCCGAGAGGTTCGTCGCCGACCCGTTCGGGCCGCCCGGCGCCCGCCTCTACCGGACCGGTGACCTGGCCAGATGGGCCAACGACGGCAGCCTGCTCTACGCGGGCCGCGCCGACCGCCAGCTCAAGATGCAGGGGCTGCGCGTCGAACCAGGTGAGGTCGAGGCGGCCCTGAGGGCCCACGCCGAGGTCGACCAGGCCGCGGTGACGCTCTTCGACAACGGGCAGGGAGACCGCCGCCTGATCGCCTACGTCGTGCCCGGCATCCCGGCCGATCTGCGTGAGCACGCGGCCGCGCTGCTGCCGAGCCACACGATGCCGGCCCACTTCGTGGCCATGGAGCGCTTGCCTCTCACCGCCAACGGCAAACTCGACCACGACGCGCTCCCCCCGCCCGACCTGCCGGTGGAGGGGCCGACCAGTCGTGCCGCCGGCAGCGTTCACGAGCAGCTATTGGCCGGCCTGTTCGCCGAGGCGCTCGGCGTCGACGAGGTCGGCAGGGACGACAACTTCTTCGAGCTCGGCGGCCACTCTCTGCTGGCCACCCGGCTGATCAGCCGGGCGCGATCGGTGCTCGGCGTCGAGCTGTCGATCAGGGATCTACTGGACACGCCGACCGTCGCGGGCCTGGCGAAGGTCGTGCTCGGCGCCGACTCCGGCCGTCCCGCCCTGCGCGTCGGCGACCGGCCCGACGTCGTCCCTCTTTCGCTGGCGCAGACGAGGCTCTGGTTCCTCAACCGCCTGGAAAGCATGTCGGCCGCCTACAACATGCCGACCACGCTGCGCCTGACCGGAGAACTCGACCGGACCGCGATGGCCGAGGCGATCCGCGACCTGGTGACCAGGCACGAGGTCCTGCGCACGAGGTACCCGGAGGAAGCCGGCGTGCCCAGGCAGCAGGTGGCCGACGCCGCCGAGGCCGACTTCTCCTTCGAGGTCATCGAGGTCGCCGAGGATCGGCTGCCTGAGGCCGTGGCCGCCGCCGCGAGCAGGGGATTCGACCTCACCGCCGATCTGCCCATTCGCGTCAGCCTCTTCGTGCTCGGCCCGCGCGAGCACGTGCTGCTGTTCGTCGTCCACCACATCGCCGGCGACGCGTGGTCGATGGTGCCGCTCGCGCGCGACCTGACCACCGCGTATGCCGCCAGGCGTGCGGGCAGGCCGCCCGCGTGGGACTCGGAGCCGGTGCAGTACGCCGACTACGCACTCTGGCAGCGTGAGATGCTGGGCGACGGCGACGACCCCGGCAGCTTGATGTCCCGTCAGCTCGACTACTGGAAGAGCACGCTGGACGGGCTGCCGGAGGAGATTGCGCTGCCCACGGATCGGCCGCGCGCCGAGGTCGCCACCTACCTGGGCGACGCCGTCACGTTCACCCTCCCGCCCGAACTGCACGCAAGCCTGCTGGCCATGGCGAGGGAGAATCAGGTCACGCTGTTCATGGTCCTGCAGGCAGGGCTCGCGGCGCTGCTGACCAAGCTGGGCGCGGGCACCGACATCCCGCTGGGCACGCCCATCGCGGGACGCACCGACGAGGCGCTGGGCGACGCGGTCGGGTTCTTCGTCAACACGCTGGTGCTGCGTGCCGACACCTCGGGCGACCCGACCTTCGCCGACCTGCTCGGACGAGTGCGTGAGACGGACCTGTCGGCCTACGCCAACCAGGACATCCCCTTCGACCGCCTGGTGGAGGAGCTGCAGCCCTCGCGGTCGCTGGCCAGGCACCCGCTGTTCCAGGTCATGATCATCCAGCAGAACACCGACCGGCCGATGCTGGACATCCCAGGACTGGCCATCACCATCGAGAACAGTCCCTTCGGCATGGCGAACTTCGACCTGTCAGTCGAGTTCGTCGAGCACATGTCGGACGACGGCAGGCCGGGCGGGATCAAGGGCACGCTCGAGTTCGGACTCGACATGATCGACGCCGATACGGCCAGGCGCTGGAGCACATGGCTCACCCGGTTGCTGGTCGAGGCGGCGGCCGGCCCCGAGCGACCCATCAGTGACTACGACGTGCTCGACGAGAACGACCTGCGTCTGCTGCTTGAGGAATGGAACAGAACCCAGGCGCCGATCCCCGACGAGCGCGTGCATCACATGATCGAGCGTCAGGCGCGCCTGACCCCCGACGCGATCGCCGTGGAACACGGGGGAGCGCGGCTGACCTATGCCGAGCTCGTGCGCGGGGCCGGTCGGCTCGCCGGGCACCTGCGCGGCCTCGGCACCGGGCCGGAATCGCTCGTCGGTATCTGCGTCAGGCCCACCCCCGATCTCGTGGTTGCCATCGTGGGCGTGCTCATGGCGGGAGCGGCGATCCTGCCGCTCGATCCGGCGCAACCGGCCGCGCGGCTGACCTCGATCATGGAGGCCGCCGGGGTCGACCTGATCCTCACCCAGTCCGGCGTCGCAGACGAGCACGCGGCGACGCTGGCGGGACGGCGGCTGTTCATGCTTGACGAGGAGTGGCCCGCACCCGCGCATGACCGGGACGGCGCGGACGCCCTGGCGTCGAACCTGGCGGCGGTGTTCTACACCTCAGGGTCGACCGGCGTGCCCAAGGGCGCGATGTTCGTGCACGACGCGCTCGCCAACTACACCGTCGCCATGATCGAACAGTTCGCACTGCGCCGGCAGGACCGCATCCTGCAACTCGCCTCGATCGGCTTCGACGTGCTCGTGGAAGAACTGCTGCCGACGCTGGCCGCGGGGGCGACCGTCGTCCTGCCCGACCGGGACATCCTCACCGGAGACGTCGACCTGACCGCCTACCTGGCCGACAAGGCGGTGACCGGGCTCGAGCTGCCGACCGCGTACTGGCACGAGTGGGTGCGCGGTCTGGCGGGCGCGAAGGCGAAGCCGCCGGGCACGCTCCGCTTCGTCGCCATCGCCGGCGAGCGGGTGCTGCCCGCCCGGCTGGAGGAGTGGCAGGAGCTGGGCACCGACCTGATCCACGTCTACGGGCTGACCGAGGTCACGTGCACGTCCACCGCCTTCCGGCTCCCGGCGGGAGCGGCGGCGGGCGGCAGGCTGCCCATCGGCCGGGCCCTGCGCAACACCCGCCTGTATGTTCTGGATCGCGGCTTGCGGCCGGTCCCGCTGGGCGTCGCAGGGGAGCTGTACGTTGGCGGAATCGGGCTCGACCGTGGCTATCTGAACGGCCCGGGGCTGACCGCTGCGCGTTTCGTGGCCGATCCCTTCGGCATGGTGGGCAGCCGCCTGTATCGCACCGGTGATCTGGTGCGATACCTTCCGGACGGCTCGCTGGAGTTCATCGGGCGCACCGACCACCAGGTCAAGATCCGCGGCTATCGCGTCGAGCTGGGCGAGATCGAGTCGGCGCTGGGCAGGCATCCAGGCGTACGGCACGCCGTGGCCATGGTCCGCGAGGACCGGCCGGGCGACAAGAACCTGGTCGCCTACGTCACTACGCAGCTGTCCCAGGACGAAGAAGTGGACGGGACGACCCTGCGCCGTTTCCTGGCGCACACGTTACCCGCGTACATGGTGCCGTCGGCGATCGTGATGCTCGACCGCTTTCCGCTGAACGCCAACGGAAAGGTGGATCGAGCACGACTGCCCGCGCCCGTGCTCGACGGCCAGGATGTGGTCGCCCCTCGAACACCGGTGGAGGAGAGCCTCCACACCATGGTCACCGATGTGCTGGGCGGGGCGGCCATCGGCGTCCATGACGGCTTCTTCGACGTGGGCGGCCACTCGCTGCTGGTCATGCGCCTGGCCTCGCGGGTGCGTGAGGAGTTCGGTGTAGAACTGCCGCTACGCGCCTACTTCGAGGCGCCGACCGTGGCCCAGCTCGCCCTGCGCGTCGTGCAGGCTCAGGCGGAACAGGTCGACGCGGACGAGCTGGAGCGGTTGCTGGCCGAGCTGGAGGCGGAAAATTAGCAGGCGGCCCGCAGGTCGTTCAACAGGGGAAGGCCGGCCATGACGGTGTCGTGCGACTCCACGAAGTCGATGAGGCAGGAGATCTCGTCCACTCCCGCCTCCTCGGCGCGCTTGACCGCGGCCACGCACGCGGCGACGTCGCCGATGAGCGCGTTGTCCATGTATCGGCCGGCGGCGTGCTCGAGCATGACGTCCCAATCCTCGGCGGTCAGATGCTCGGTGGGAATCTGCCGGTTGCGGGCGCCGGCGCGCAGGTCGGCGGCGGAGCTGAGGTATCGCTTGAGCGGCGGCTTGGCCAGGGCGCGGGCCTGGTCGCCGTTCTCGTGCAGGAAGGTGTGGAGCATCAGCGCGACCCGGCCGGGCTGCCCGGTGGCGGCCATCGACGCCTCGCGGTAGCGACGGATCAATTCGGCGAGCTCGCCGTACGTCTGGCCGACCAGGTGTGTGAGGAGGCCGGCGCCCATGCGGCCGGCCAGCTCGGCCGTAGCGGGAGAGCCCGCGGAGGTCATCCAGATGGGCAGCTCCTCCTGCAGCGGCCGGGGGAAGGTCCGCACCTTCTCGGTGATGCCGTCTCCGGCGTCGAATTCCAGGCTCTCGCCGCGCCACAGCCTGCGGACCTGGTCGACGGCATCCTCCAACATGGACTTGCGCCGCTCGTAGGCGCCGGGCGCCAGCACGAAGTCGGTCCGCTGCCAGCCGGACGCGAAGGAGATCTCCACCCGGCCGCCGGAGAGGTTGTCCACCGCGGACCATTCCTCGGCGACCCTGACGATATGGTGCAGCGGCAACACGACACTGCCGGCTCTGATCGTCACGTGGGAGGTGGCGTTCGCGACGGCGGCGGCGAGTACCGCGGGATTCGGGTAGAGGCCTCCGAAGGGGTGGAAGTGGCGCTCGGGAATCCATACGCCGCTGAACCCGGTTTCGTCCGCGTAGCGGGACGCGTCGAGCAGCAGGGTGTACTTCCCGTGGGAAGCGCTGTCGCCAGTGGCCGAAAAGAAGGACAGGCTGAATAGCATTTCACTCACTCCGCATAGTGGATGGGCAGGTGCTTTAATCCGCCGACAAACAGGGTTTCCGTCCAGGACGGTTCGCCGGCCAGCTCGAGGTGTCGTACCCGGCCGAGCAGTTCGGTCAGGAAGAGCCGTAGCTCCAGCCGGGCGAGATTGGCGCCGAGGCAGTGGTGGGCGCCAAACCCGAAAGCCACATGCTTGGTCGCACGCCGGGTGATGTCGAAAGTCTCGGAGTCGTGGAACACGTTCTCGTCGCGGTTGGCGGAGAAATAGGAGAGCATCAGCGTGTCTCCCCGCGCGATTTCCACCTCGCGTATCTCCGCGTCCTCCTGGGCGGTTCTGAGAAAGTGCCTGATCGGGGTGGTCCACCGGATGATCTCGTCCACCGCCGCGGGCAGCCGCTCGGGCTCCCGCCGCAGGAGCTGGAGCTGCTCGGGACGCTGGAGCAGGGCGAACAGCCCGCCGGCCAGCGCGGCGCTGGTGGTGTCGTGGCCGGCGGTGAGGACCATGACGTAGTAGGCGATCTGGTCCTGGAAGTCGATCGGCCGCCCGTCTATGCGGGCGTTGGCGATCGCCGAGGCCAGGTCGTCGGACGGCCTGGCCTGGCGGTCCTCCGTAAGGCGGGCGAGGTAGTCCGCGTAGTCCAGGATGGTCTCCTGGATGGCCTTGGGATCGTCGTGCAGCAGGGTGGCCGGGGTCTCGCTGCCGAACAGTTCCTGGGTGAGTCGCAGCATCCTGGGGTAGTCCCCGTGGGGGAGCCCGAGCGCCGACATGATGACCCGCAGCGGATACGGCAGCGCCACCTCGGCCGCGAAGTCGCACGTCCCGCCCGATGCGAGCATGTCGTCGACGGCCCGCTTGGCCTGCAGGGCCACCTCGTACTCCAGCCTGCGCATGCTGCGCAGCGTGAACCACTGCGCGGCCACGGCCCGGTGCTTGCGATGGTCCTGACCGTCCTTGTGCACGAGTGTGGACAGCTGCCTGCCGTTTTGCTCGAGCTCGTCCAGCCAGGTGGGCAGCAGCATCGGCCGGGGGTGGTTGGTGAAGCGGATGGAATCGCGCTCGACCGCGATCACGTCTTCGTGCCGTGTGATCAGCCAGAACGGCCGGTATCCGGGCTGCTCGACCAGGGATATCGGCGCGGTCCTGCGGCGCTCGGCCAAAGCGGCGGCGACCTTCTGGGGATCGGCCCAGGCTGCGGGATCCGCGACTGCGTGTCCTGCCGAAGTTCTCATGAGAGGTTTATAGCTGATTATCAGTACTGAATGGAGTAGAGTCGCTCTCTTTGCGAAGTGACCGTGTGTTACGGCTGTGTCCGGAAACAGGATGAAAGGTGACTACCCAAAGCGGAGTGTCTTGGGTAAGGTCCCCCTGACGGTTACGTCTCAGCGCTAATCGGCGTTTTCCGTGCTGTGCGAATTGGATTCAGGGGCGGGGAGTATGTCATTCAGGGGGAGACGGATGCTCCATATGGCATGCCGTACGGCCGACGTCATAGACCATGCGTTATAGCGGCGATCGGCCGCCCGCCGGCTGGTCTTCCATAATCCGGAAGTGGGCGGCGTGCCAGCCTGGAAAGACCGCCTTCACCTTCGCGGCGGCCGAGAGTGACGACGACGCGACCCGGACCAAGATCACCTACGGCGAGCTCGACTGTCTTACGCAGACATACGCCGCGCATCTGGCCGATTTGGCCGAAGGCCGTCCGGTTCTGCTGCTCTACCCGCCCGGCCTCGACTACGTCATCGCCCTGCTCGCCTGCCTGCGTGCCGGGGTGGTGCCGGTGCCCGCCTACCCTCCCACGGCGCGACGATCGGCGCTGGACCGGCTCTCGGCGATGGTCGCCGACACCGGCGCCACGCTCGCGCTCACCACAGCCATCGGCCGCACACGGCTCCAGCGCCGCGCGGCCGACCGGCCCGAGCTGCTCAAACTCCACACGCCAGACGTGGAGTCCTGGCTGACCGGCCCCGACGTGGCCTACCCCGACGAAGACCCCGTGCCGGGCGACCTCGCGCTCCTGCAGTACACGTCGGGGTCGACCTCACTGCCGCGCGGAGTGCGGCTGACGCACGCCAACCTGCTGCACAACTCGAGCGTGATCTCGCGAGCCTTCGGCACCTCACCGGAGATGCGCGCGGTGTCCTGGCTCCCCCTCCACCACGACATGGGACTGATCGGCGGCATCCTGCAGACCGTGTACTGCGGCGGCACCATCGCCCTCATGTCGCCCGCCGACTTCGTGATGGACCCGGTCCGCTGGCTGCGGTTGATCAGCGACACCCGGGCCACCATCAGCGGTGGCCCGAACTTCGCCTACGACCTGTGCGTCGCCAAGATCTCCCCCGAAGACCTGGCCGATCTCGATCTCAGCTGCTGGGAGGTCGCCTTCAACGGCGCGGAGCCGATCAGCGCCGCCACACTCGATCGCTTCGCCGCCGCCATGGCCGGGTGCGGCTTCCGCGCGGAGTCGTTCACCCCCTGTTACGGCCTGGCCGAGTCCACCCTGATGGTCACCTGCAAGCCGTACGGCTCGGCGCCCGCCTTGACCGTCGTGCCGAGAGACGGCGGATCGGGCCACCTCACTCTTGTGAGCAGCGGCGTGCCGCCCCTCGGCGACCGCCTGGCGATCGTCGACCCGGTCGCGGGGACGTCGGCCGGCGACGGCAGGGAAGGCGAGATCTGGGTGGCGGGCCCCAGCGTCAGCGAGGGCTACCTGGGCGTACCCGACGATGGCTTCACCGGCCGGCTGACAAGCGAGCCGGAGGTCCGGTACCTGCGCACGGGGGACCTCGGCTTCGTCAGGGACGGCCAGCTCTTCGTCACCGGCAGGCTCAAGGATCTCGTCATCATCCGCGGCCGCAACCACTACCCGCGGGATCTGGAGCAGACGGCCGGGCAAGCGCATCCCGCGCTCCGCCCGGGCGGCGGCGCCGCGTTCGCGGTCCACGGCGACGGTACGGAGCGACTCGTCATCGTCCACGAGGTGGACGGGCGGACGCCCGCGCAGGAACTGCCGGCCGTCGTCGCGGCGGTGCGGGCGGCGATCACCGAGACGCACGAGGTGAGCCCCGGCGAAGTCGTGCTGATCCGCGCGGGCTCCCTGCCCAAGACGACGAGCGGGAAGGTCCAGCGGCGCGAGTGCCGCCGCCGCCTCCTCGAAGGCGACCTCAATGTGATGCACACCGGCGGCGCGACGGATGGCCGGCCTGCCGCGGCGGAGGGTGCCGCCGCGGTCATCCGTGAGGCCGTCGCCGTGCTCCTCGGCGTGCCACCGGAGCGCATCCCCCTCGATCGCCCGCTGCCGTCGGCGGGTGCCGACTCGCTTACCATGCTCCAGCTCTGGCACCGGATCCGCACCGAGTACGAGCCGGGCGTGGACCTCGAGGAGGCGATGGGCATGTCCATCGCCGCGCTCGCGGCCACTCTCACCAAACGTGAGACGCCTGCGGCCGACCGGGCGCGGCGGCCGCCGCCGGAGCCGGACGTGCCCTTGTCCGCGACCCAGCGAACGCTGCTGTTCATGGACCAGCTCGTCCCGGACAGCGGCGCGTACCTGCTGTCCGCCGTCGCTCGCGTGCGCTCGGCGGTGGACGTGACCCGGCTGCGGGAGTCCCTCAGGCGCCTGGCCGACCGGCACGAGGCGCTGCGCACCACTTTTTCCACCGGCGATCTGCGAGCCGGGCGCCTGCATGACCGGCTGGAACCAGAGTTCCGCCAGGTGGCGTGTGACGGCTGGAGCGAGGAGAAGATCGACGCCGCCGTGGAGGCGGCGCGGGAACCGCTCGACGTGGCGCACGGTCCGCTGTTCCGGGTCCACCTGTATTCCACCGCGCCCCACGACCACCGGCTCGTCTTCACCGTCCACCACCTGGTCGCCGACCTCTGGTCGATCGCGGTCCTTGTGCGAGAGCTCGACGCGCTCTACGCCGGTGTAGACCCCGGCGGCACGGACGCCTGGCCGTACCGGCGCTTCGTCGAGCAGCAGCGGGAGCTGCTGTCGGGGCCAGAGGGCGAGCGGCTCTGGCGGTTCTGGCGCGACCGGCTGGCGGGCGCCCCCGCCGAGCTGAACCTGCCCACGGACCGGGTCCGTCCCCCCATCGCGCGCCAGCGCGGAGCGGCCGTCGCCGTCGACCTGGACGCGCGCACCAGCGACGCGGTGCGCCGGATCGCCGCCGCGCACGGTGTCACACTCTTCTCCGCCCTGCTCACCGTCTTCCAACTGCTGCTCTCCCGGTACGGCGGGCAGCGCGACGTCGTCGTGGGAACCCCGTTCCACGGGCGCGACCGGGCCGAGTTCGCCGGGACGGTGGGCTGTTTCGTCAACACGGTCGTGTTGCGCACCATGGTTGATCCGGCGGAGCCGTACAGCCAGACGCTGCGACGCGTGCACGCCGAGACGCGTGACGCGTTCAGGCACGCCGCCTTCCCCTTCGCCACGCTTGTGGAGCGTATGCGGCCCGTGCGCGGATCGGGGCACACGCCGCTGGTCCACGCGCTGTTCTCGATGCACCAGTCGCCGCACGTCCCGGGGGGCGATCTGATCCCGTTCGCGCTCGGCCGCGAGGGCGGCGGGCTGCGCCTGGGAGAGCTGGACCTGCGTTCACAGGGCCTCGGCCCGACCGGAGCGCAGTTCGATCTGGCGCTGGCGATGGGCGAACTGGGCGATGGCCGGCTGGGCGGCACACTGGTGTACGACATCGACCTGTTCGACGAGGCGACCGCCGTCCGGGTCGCGGCCCACTTCCGCGTGCTCGCCGAGGCGATCGCCGCCGAGCCCGAGCGAGCGGTCGGCCGCCTGCCCATGCTCACCGACGAGGAACGGCGGCTGGTACTGCGCGACGCCGCGAGAGAGCACCGCAGGCCCGAGCCGTCCGCCTTCGTGTCAGCCCGCATCGGCGAGCAGATCTCACGACGCCCCCACGCGCCCGCGGTCGTCGCCGGCGACATGACGGTGACCTACGCGGAGCTGGGGCGGCGCGCCGGAGGGCTGGCCGGTCGGCTGCGGGAGCTCGGGGTCGGGCCGGGCGACATCGTGGCTGTGGCTTTGCCGCGCACGCCGGACCTGGTGGCCGCGCTGCTTGGTGTGCTGCGGACCGGAGCGGCCTACCTGCCCGTCGATCCGGGCTTCCCCATCCGCCGCATCGAACAGATGATCGGTGACGCCCGTCCCCGCGTCGTCGTCACCACCGGCGAGCACCGGCTGCGGATCCCGTACGGCGACGGCCAAGTGATCAGCCTTGACGAGGGGCGGGAGGACTGGACGGCCGCGGACGTCGGGCCTGACGAGCTCGCGTACGTCATCTACACCTCGGGCTCGACCGGGCAGCCGAAAGGCGTCTCCGTCACCCACGAGGGGCTGGCCAACTTCTGCACCGCCGCCAGGAGGATGTTCGGGATCTCACCGGAGTCACGTTGGCTGGCGGTCACGACGGTGTCGTTCGACATATCGGTGCTCGAACTGCTCGCCCCGCTCACCGCGGGCGCCGTTGTCCACCTGGCCGACCGCGAGACGGCACGCGACGGAGCACGAATGCGCGCCGCGCTGGAAAGCGGCCGGATCACCCATCTCCAGGGCACGCCGGCCACCTGGCAGCTGCTGCTGGACGCCGGCTGGGGTGGCACCCCGGGGCTGACCATGCTGTGTGGTGGAGAGGCGATGCCGGAACAGCTCGCCGCCGAGCTGGCGGGCAAGGGCGCCGTGCTGTGGAACCTCTACGGACCCACCGAGACCACCATCTGGTCGACCGCCACGCCGATCGGCCAGGGCGGCGTCACCATCGGCCGCCCGATCGACGCCACCTCGACCTATGTGCTCGACGACGTGCTACGCCCGGTGCCGCTGGGCACGGCGGGCGAACTCTACATCGGTGGCACAGGAGTGGCCCGCGGCTACCACGACCGTCCCGGCGCGACAGCCGAACGGTTCGTCGCCGATCCTTTCGGTCATCCCGGCGGGCGGCTCTACCGCACGGGCGACCTGGTGCGGCTGCGCTCCGACGGTTCCCTCGACTATCTCGGCCGCTCCGACCATCAGCTCAAGATCCGCGGCTACCGCATCGAGGCCGGCGAGGTCGAGAACGCACTGGAGCGGCACCCCGCGGTGCGTCGCGCCGTGGTGGCCGCTCACGGCGACGACGCCCGCCGTACCCTCGTCGCCTATCTGGAGGGCGTCGCATCCGCAGAGGCGGAGAGTGAGCTCAGACAGACGCTGGCGGAGTCGCTGCCCGGCTACATGATCCCCTCTTCCTTCACCTGGCTCGATCGGCTCCCGACGACGACGAACGACAAGATCGACCGTTCCCGCCTGCCCGCGCCGGAACGCAAGCCACGCGACACGAGCGGCGAGGCTCCGGTAGGCGAGACCGAGCGGGCGCTGGCCCGCATGGCCGGTGAGCTGCTCGGCGTGGAGACGGTGGGCCGGCACGAGAACCTGTTCGACCTCGGCGCGCACTCGTTGCTGCTCTCTCAGCTCGCCGCGCGGGTGAGGGACGCGTTCTCGGTTGAGCTCGCCCTGCACGGTCTGTTCTCCGAGCCCACCGTGGCCGGCCTGGCCAAGACCATCGACAGCGCCGAGCGCCGGGGCCGGGCAGCGATCACACGGGTGGACCGCACCCGCTACGCGGCTGCCCGCTCAGGCGACGGCAAGCTTCACTTACCGGCCGCGCTGCGGCGCCCGGCGGAGGACCGATGAGCGCTCGTCACTATCTCCTGCGCTGTACGGCTTGCGCCCGTTCCTATACCGATGACGGCCACCGGCTCACCTGCTCGGAGCCGCACGAGCCCGCCTACCTACGCACGGAGTACGTCACCAAGAGCCTCCTCCCCAGGGAGGGGGAGGCCGGCCTTTTCCGCTACCGCGACTGGTTGCCGGTCACCGAGGCCACCGCGAACGCGCCGGGCACGGTGATCTACCGATCGCGTGGGCTGGCCGCCAGGCTCGGCTTGAGCGAGTTGTGGATCGCCTTCCACGGCTATTGGCCGGAGCGTGGCGCGTTCGCCGAGACGGCCACGTTCAAGGAGCTCGAGGCGGCCACGGTGCTGGGCAGACGCGCCGACCGGCCCGGCACGCTCGTGGTGTCCTCCGCCGGCAACACGGCCGCGGCCTTCGCCACCGCCTGCTCCGCATCGCAGGTGCCGTGCGTGCTGGTTGTGCCCGAGGGGGCGCTTGGACGGCTGGCCTCCCGCCAACCGCGTCACCCCTGTGTCCGGCTGGTGAGTCTGGGCGGCGGTGCGGACTACACCGACGCGATCGCCTTCGCCGCCAGGATCGCCACACTGAGCGGGTTCGAGGCGGAAGGCGGTGGGTGGAACGTCGGCCGCCGTGACGGCCTGGCGACCGTCATGCTGGCCGCCCACGAGGCCATAGGCCGCACACCTGACCACTACTTCCAGGCGGTCGGCAGCGGCGTGGGGGCCATCGCGGCGCACGAGGCGGCGCTGCGCCTGGGGGAGGAGCCGCCCAGGCTCGTCCTGTGCCAGAACGACTCCTACGCCCCGCTCCACCGTGCGTGGTCCTCGTCCCTGTCCGGTGACGAAATCGGCCTCGCCGACCTGGACGGCGACCGGGCCGGGGCGCATGCGTCCACCACGCCGGAACTGACCAACAGGCAGCCGCCGTACACCGTGCGCGGTGGCGTCCGCGATGTCCTGAAGGAGAGCGGCGGGACGCTGGTGGCCATGAACGACGCCGCGGCCGCGACCGCGATGGAGCTGTTCTCGGAATGCGAGGGCATCGACATCGAACGGCCGGCCGCGTTCGCCGTGGCCGCCCTGCGCCAGGAGGCGGAAGGTGGCCTCATCGCCCGCGACGCGGTCGTCCTGCTCAACATCACCGGCGGCGGGCGGGAGCGGTTCCGCCGCGACCACACCCTGATCCCGGCCGTGGCGGACGTGCGGATGCACAGAGAGCAGGCACTGAGTGCCGACGCTCTCGACCTTGTCGGAAGGCTGACATGACTTCTCCGGAGACCTTCGGAGGCGACGACCGAACCCCCCAAGACAGCCTGGCGGACCGGATCGCCCGCCTGAAGCCGCACGAGCGCGCCGCTCTCGAGCGCCGGCTCGCCGCCCTCGCGGGGGCAGGCCGCCGCCAGGACCGCATCCCGATGCGCGATCCCGACCAGGAGAGGGTGCTGTCGTTCGCCCAAGAGAGCATCTGGCTGCTCCACTGCCTGGACCCGGAAGGTCCAGCGGGTGTCCTGCTTGGTGGGGTTCGTATCACCGGCGACATCGAGGTCGACGCGCTCAGAGGCGCGGTGAGCGATGTGATCGAGCGACATGAGGTGCTGCGCACCACAATTACCGCCGGCGACGGCGCCCCGAGAACGCGCATGTCGCGGGACGCCGAGGCGGAGGTGTCCGTTCACGATCTGCGCGAGGACCCCGAACCCGGACTGCATGAACTGATCGTCGCCGCTACGCGGCGTCCGTTCGACCTGGAACGCGGCCCGCTGCTGCGCCTGCTGCTGGCCAGGCTGGATATGCGTGAGCACGCCCTCGTCCTGGTCATGCACCACATCGCGGGCGATGGCCGCTCGCTGGAGCTGCTCGTCCGCGACATCGCCCAGTCCTACGCGCGCAGGCTCGGCGAAGGCGGCGGCCTTCCGCCGCTTCCCCTCCAGTACGCCGACTACGCGGCCTGGCAGCGGAGCTCGGCTGCCGGCCTGGAGAAGGGGACGGAGTTCTGGCGCGGCCTGCTGGCCGACGTGCCGGCCTCGCTCGACCTGCCCGCAGACCTGCCGCGCCCGGCGCGGCTCAGCGGATCGGGGTCGACACGGACCTTGACCCTGGACGCCGCGCTCGCCGCGGCGCTGCGTGAGCTCGGCCGCGGTTCGGGCGCCAGCCTGTTCATGACGCTGCTGGCCGGACTCGCCGCGGTCGTGAGCCGGTTCACCGGACAGACGCGGGTCCCCATCGCCACCCCCGTGACCGGTCGCGGGCGGCCCGAGCTGGAAGAACTGGTCGGCTGCTTCGTCAACACGCTCGTGCTGCCGGCCGATCTGGCCGCGGCCGCGACCTTCAAGGACCTGCTCGTCCAGGTCAGGACCACCTGCCTGGAGGGTTTCGAGCATCAAGATGTCCCGCTCGACCACGTCATCGCCGCGCTCAACCCGCGGCGCGACCTCGGCCACCTGCCCTACCAGCAGGTCATGCTCATCGTGGAGGAGGCCGCGGACGCCCCAGTGCCCGTGGGCACAGGCCTCACGCTCAGCCCGCTCGACGTGGGCGACGGCGGAATCGCCAAGCGCGACCTGACGCTGACGGCCACCGACACCGGCCACGGCATCAGACTGGACCTGACCTTCCCCGCGGAGCTGTTCCGGCCCGCGACCGCCGCCAGGATGCTCGCCCTCCTGGAGAGGGCTCTCCGCGGCGCGGCGGCCGATCCGGACCGGCCGCTCTCCGAGCTCACCCGTCTCGACGCCGCCGAGTACGAGGAGATCGTGGTGTCCTGGAACAGGACCGCGCCGCTCCCGGCCGGGCGGCCGCTCCACACCCTGTTCGCCGAGCATGCCCGCCGTACTCCCGATGCCGTGGCCGCCGTGGACGAGTCCGGCACGCTGACCTACGCGCAGCTGGAGGGTGACAGCAACAAGCTGGCCCACCACCTGCTGGAGCTCGGTGCGGGCCCGGAAACCCCGGTGGGGATATGCCTCGATCGCTCCAGGGGGATGGTCGTCGGCGTGCTGGGCATCCTGAAGGCCGGCGCCATGTACGTGCCACTGGCGCCGGACCAGCCTGCCGAGCGGCTCCGGCGCATTCTGGACGACACCGGCGCGTGGCTCGTGGTGACCGCGGCGGCGCACCTGGACAGGCTTCCCGCGTCGGTCCGTGCCATACCGCTGGACGACCCGCAGTGGCGCGCACGGCCCGACACTCCGCCCCCTGTGGCGGTTCGTCCTGACCAGGCGGCCTACCTGCTCTACACGTCAGGGTCGACCGGAACGCCCAAAGGCGTGGTGGTCGAGCACCGGCACTTGCACGCCTACGTTCATGCCGTCGTGCGCGACCTCGGGCTCGACACCGCGGGCGACTACGCCATGCTTCAGCCGCTCACCGTCGACTCGTGCCTGACGATGCTCTTCCCGCCGCTGCTGGGCGGCGGGCGGCTGCACCTGATCTCCACCGACCGCGCCGCGGACGCGCGCGCCCTGGCCGGTTACTTCTCCGCTGAAGGCATCGACTACCTCAAGATCGCGCCTTCCCATCTGGCCATGCTGCTGGAGACCGGCGACGGTGACGGAGTGCTGCCGCTGCGCACGCTTGTCATCGGCGGCGAGGCCTCCCACTGGGAGTTCGCCGGACCGCTGCGCGACCGGGCGCGTTGCGCCGTCGTCAACCACTACGGACCCACCGAGACCACGGTCGGCGTCACCGTCAACCCCCTGACACCGGGCGAGCCGCCCGCCGGGGTGACGGTGCCGATCGGCCGGCCGCTCCGCGGCACCACGGTGTACATCCTTGACGCGCGGCTGAGCCCCGTCCCCCTCGGCGTCACCGGCGAGCTGTACGTCGGAGGAGTCAACGTCACGCGCGGCTACTGGGGTCGCCCCGCGCAGACCGCCGCCGCGTTCGTGGCCGACCCATTCAGCGGCACGCCGGGCGGGCGCCTGTACCGCACGGGCGATCGCGCCCGGTTCCTGCCCGACGGCTCGATCGAATACCTGGGCCGCGCGGACGAGCAGATGAAGATCAATGGTTTCCGCGTGGAGCCCGGCGAGATAGAGGCTGCTCTGCTTGCCCACGACGACGTGCGCGAGGCGCTGGTGACGGTGTCCGGCACGCGCCTGGTGGCCTACGTGGCCACGGGAAGGGACGCGGCCGGGCTCCGCGATCATCTGCGCCACCTGTTGCCCGCCCACATGATCCCGTCCGTCTTCGTGCCTGTGGAGGCCCTGCCCCGCACCCCGCACGGCAAGGTCGACAGGTCCGGCCTGCCGCCGGCCTCCGGCGTCGAGGGGGAGCGGACCGCGCCACGCGACATCTGGGAGCGCCTGGTCGCCGACACCTTCGAAAGCGTGCTCGGCTCACCGGCCGGTGTCGACGACGACTTCTTCCTCCTGGGCGGCAGCTCGCTGACGGCCATGGCGGTGGTCGCCAGGCTCCGCCGCGAGGCCGGCGCCGAGATCTCGATGAGAGACCTGTTCCAGAACTCCACCGTCGGCGGGCTGGCAGCCGTCGTCAGGCGGGCAGACGGTCGACCGGACCTCGCGCCGGTCCCGGTGTCGCGTGAGGGGTCGCTGCCGCTGTCGTTCGCTCAGCAGCGGCTTTGGTTCCTGCACCGTTTCGACCCCGGTGACAGCAGCTATCACATGCCGTTCACCGTAAGACTTGACGGCACGCTCGACGTGCGTCACCTCCAGTGGGCCTTCCAGGCGCTTGTCGAGCGCCACGAGGTGCTGAGGTCGATCGTGGTGGCCGAGGATGGCGAGGCGCGTCAGCTCGTGCGGCCTGCGTCCGCTGTCGTCCTTGATGTGGCCGATCTGGCTGATCTGACGGAGCAGGAGCGGACGGCCCGCTTGGCCGAGCTGATCGACAAGACATCGTGCGACCCCTTCGACCTCGCGTCCGAGCCGCCGCTGCGCGCCGTGCTCACCACGCTGTCGGCCGGCGAACACTTGCTCATCATCACCGTGCACCACATCGCCGCCGACGGCTGGTCGATCCGGCTGATCGCCCGCGACCTGGCGGATCTCTACCGCCAGGCGCGTGAGGGCGGCGACGGGGGCCTCAGGCCGCTGCCGCTGCAGTACGCCGACTACGCCGCCTGGCAGCGCGCCATGATGACCGATGACCGACTGGAATCCCAGCTCGGCTATTGGCGGGACCGGCTCGCCGGCCCGCTGCCCGTGCTCGACCTGCCCGCGGACAAGGCGCGGCCGGCCGTCCTGTCGGGTGAGGGCGACACCCATGTCCTCGACCTGCCGCACGACCTGGCCGACCGCCTGCGCGAGCTGGCCAGGGCGCACGGCGCGACGCTGTTCATGGTGTTGCAGGCCGCCCTGAAGGCGACGCTGAGTCGCCTCTCGGGCGCCGGCGACCTCATCGCCGGCACCGTCGTCGCCGGGCGCGGCAGACCCGAGTTCGACGAGGTCGTCGGTTGTTTCGTCAACACCCTGTCGCTGCGCACCGACCTGTCGGGCGACCCCACGTTCGCTCAGCTCCTGCGGAGGGTCAGGACCGGCACCCTGGACGCGTTCGCCAACCAGGACGTGCCGTTCGACCGTGTGGTGGAGGCCGTGCGGCCGGAACGTGACCTCAGCCGCCACCCGATCTTCCAGGTCGCGATCTCCCTCGACGAGGAAGACCTGGCCGCCGACGGCGCCGCGCTGGACACCCGGACAGCCAAGTTCGACCTGCTGGTGGCGTTCGTGGCGAACGGGGCCAGGTTCGCCGCCGTGCTGGAGTACAGCACCGACCTGTTCGTCGCGGCCACCGTGGCCCGCTGGGCCGGGCACCTACGCCAGGTGCTCGAGCAGGTGGCCGTCGATCCGGACCGGCGGGTGAGCGACCTGCGGCTGGTGCCGGAGGAGGAAGAGGCCGCGCTCGTCGCGCGATGGAACCGCACGGACGTGCCTTACCCGCGCGAGGCGGCGATCCACGTGCTCGTCGAGGAGCATGCGGCGGCCGCTCCCGACAGGGTCGCGCTCGTCCTGCCGGGCGGGGAGCGTGATCTGACCTACGGCGAGCTCGACCGGCGCGCCAACCGGCTGGCCAGACTGCTGCGTGCCCGGGGAGCGCGGGACGAGTCGAGGGTCGGCGTGCTGCTCGAGCGCTCGGCCGACCTCGTCGTCGCCGAACTGGCCGTGCTGAAGGCCGGCTGCGTCTACGTGCCGTTCGAGACCGACACCCCTCCGGCCCGGCTGGCGCACATGCTGGAGGACACCGGCGCGGAGACCGTGGTCACCTCATCGGCGTTGCGCAACCTGCTTCCCGGGGACCTGCCGGCGTTGGCCGTGGACGAGCTGGGCGAAGAACTCGCCCGCATGCCGGGCACCAGACTGGGCCTGCCGGTGCGGGCCGATCGGCTCGCGTACGTGATGTACACGTCAGGATCGACAGGAGACCCCAAGGGCATCGCGATCGCCCACCACGGCGTGGTCAGGCTGGTCCACGGCAGCGACCTGGCCTCGCTCACGCGTGACGACGTTCTGCTGCAGGTCGCGCCGGCCGCCTTCGACTCGGTGACCTTCGAAGTGTGGGGTGCCCTGATCAACGGCGCGAAGCTGGTCATTGCCAGCCCCGGCAAACCCTCCCTCAGCGAGATCGAGCGGCTCGTCCGCGAGCACGGCGTCACCACGCTGCTGCTGACGGCGGGATTGTTCCACCAGCTGGTCGACCACCGCCCAGGTGTGCTGCGCGCCCTGCGCCGGCTGCTGAGCGGTGGCGACGTCATGCTCGCCGGACACGCCAGGCGAGCCCTGCGCGCGGCCCCGGACCTCGACCTGACCAACTGCTACGGCCCCACCGAGAGCACCACGCTGGCCAGCCGCCACCCCGTCACGGAGGAGAGCCTGGCCAGGCCCTCGCTGCCGATCGGCCGTCCCATCTCCAACACCACGCTCCACGTGCTCGACAGGCGGTTGCGCCCGGCCCCGATCGGGGTCGCCGGCGAGCTCTACATCGGTGGCGACGGCCTGGCCAGAGGCTATTGGCGACGGCCGGGGCTGACGGCAACCGCGTTCGTGCCGGATCCGTTCTCCGGCACGCCGGGAGCCAGGCTCTACCGCTCCGGCGACCTGGCCCGCCGTCTGCCGAACGGGGAGATCGAGTTCCTCGGCCGCGGCGACGGCCAGGTGAAGATCCGCGGATTCCGCGTCGAGCTCGGCGAGGTGGAGACGGTGCTCGGCCGTCACCCGGCCCTGGCCTCCGCCGTCGCCAGTGTGACCAGGCCGGACGGCAGGCTCGTCGCCCACATCGTGCCGCACGAACCAGGCAGCGGGGAGCGCGAGCTGGAGGTTGCGGTGCTCGCCTGGATGGCTGAGCGCGTCCCCGCATACATGGTGCCAAGCGCGGTGGTCGTCCTCGACCGGCTCCCGCTGACCGGGAACTTCAAGGTGGATCGCGCCGCACTGCCGGCCCCCGACTGGAACGCGCGCAAGTCCGCGCACGTCTCCCGGCTGCCGCGCGGCACCGTGGAACGCGACCTGGCAGCCATCTTCGGCGAGGTGCTCGGCCTGTCCTCGGTCGGCGCGGATGACGACTTCTTCACGCTGGGCGGCCATTCACTGCTCGCGACCGGCGTGCTGGCCAGGATCCACGATCGTTTCGGCGCGGAGCTCCCGGTCAGGGCCCTGTTCGAGAGCCCGACCGTGGCGGGGCTCGCCACGCGCCTGGACGGCACCGCCGTACGGGAAAGACCTCTTCCTCCGGTACGGCGAGCCGACGGCGACGACGAGCCCGTCCCTGTGTCCTTCGCCCAGCGCCGCCTGTGGTTCCTCGACCAGCTCGACCCCGATTCCACCGCCTACACCATGCACGGCCGCTGGCGGCTGCGCGGTCTGCTCGACGGCGACCTGCTGGAACGCTGCCTGCGTGTGGTCGTCGAGCGGCACGAGGCGCTGCGCACGGGCTTCCCCACAGTGGACGGGCTGCCGGTGCAGCGGATCCTGCCCGCGGACTCGTGGGCGATGGAGCGCACCGACGTGGAGGACGAGGCCGCGGCGCTGCGGCTGTGCGATGAGGAGGCCGCGGCGGTCTTCGACCTGGCCAACGGTCCTCTGCTGCGCGCGCGGCTGATCAGGCTCACCGACGTCGAGCACACCCTGAGCGTCACCGTGCACCACATCGTCGCCGACGGGTGGTCGGTCGGGGTGCTGGCCACCGAGCTCAGCAAGCTCTATCGCGCGGGCGGCGACCCGACCCTCGCCGAGCTGCCGGAGCTTCCCGTGCGCTATCGCGACTACGCCCGCTGGCAGCACACCTGCCTCTCGGACGAGTCGCTGGCGCCGCACCTGGATTACTGGAGGAAGCGGCTGTCGGACGCGCCCCGTGGCATCGACCTGCCCAGACGGATGGGACAGGCCGGGCAGACGCCGCGCGGAGGCATGGCCGACCTGCGGCTGGGCGCCGCCGAGACGGGTGAGATCAGGCGGCTGTTCGCCGAGCAGGGCGTCACCGTTTTCATGGGGCTGCTCGCCACGATGGCGACGGTGCTGTCCCGCTGGTCCGGACGTCCTGACGTGGTGATCGGTGTGCCGATAGCCGGGCGCGGCCGAGTCGAGCTGGAACAGCTCATCGGCATGTTCATGAACACGCTGGCCATGCGCGTGGAGCTGCCGGATGACCCGACGTTCGCCGAGTTGCTGGACCGGGTGCGCACGCTGGCCCTGGACGGCTACGCCCACCAGGACCTGCCGTTCGAGCGGCTCATCGAGGAACTGCAGCCGGAACGGGACCTCACCAGAACCCCCCTCGTCCAGGTCGCGCTCAATGTGGTGAACGTCGCCAAGGGCACGCTGACGTTGCCGGGCGTCAAGGTGGAGGCGCTGCGCGAGCCGGAGATCGGCCCCAAGTTCGACATGACGCTCTACGTGACCGAGGGCGACGACCACTTCGACCTGGTGCTCAGCTACCGGGAGGACTTGTACGAGCCCGAGCTGATGGCCGATTTCCTCGGTCAGCTCGCCCGGCTGCTCGCGGCCGCCGCAGCGGACCCGCACCGCCGGGTGCGTGCCTACCCGCTGGCCGGCGAGGCCAGTCGCTCCGGGCCGCACGCGACCTCGCGCGAAGCGTCCGCCGGCGACACCGGGCGGCCCGCGCCGCTGCACGAGAAGCCCGCCAGGAACGCCGAGCGCTTCCCCGAGGTGCCTGCCCTCATCGGCGCGACGGGCTCTCTGACCTATGGCGAGCTTGACCGCGCCGCCAACCGCCTCGGCCACCGGCTGATCGAACAGGGCGTCCGCCCGGGCGACCTCGTGCCGCTCGTCGCCACCAGGTCGGTGGGACTGGTCGTGGCCATGCTCGCCTGCCACAAGGCGGGGGCCGCCTTCGCCCTGATCGACTCCGCCCACCCGCCGGCGCGCAGGGAGCGGTTGTGCGCGCACGTCGGCGGGCGGGTGATGCTCGACATCGCCGCGGATCCCGACGGCTGGCACGCACCGGACCAGCCCGAGACCGCACCCTCGCCTGCCCGGCCAGCGGACGCCGCCTACGTCATGTTCACCTCCGGCTCCACCGGAGAACCCGCCCCTGTCCTCGGCGGCCACGGGCCGGTCGCCCACTTCCTGGACTGGCACATCTCGGCCTTCGGCCTCACTCAGAACGACAGGTTCGCTCTGCTGTCCGGCCTGGCCTACGACCCGCTCCTGCGTGACGTGTTCACCCCGCTGCACCTCGGCGCCACGCTGGCCATCCCCACCGCCGACACCATGGCGGACCCGGCCCTGCTCAGGGACTGGATGGCGGGCAACGGTGTCACGGTCGCGCACGTCACGCCGCCGCTGCTGCGGTTCCTCGCCGAGGGCGCCGCGCCCGCGGCGCTGCCCGAGCTGCGCTGGGTGTTCTGCGGCGGCGACGTGCTCACCCCCGCGGACGTCGCCAGGTTGCGGGTGATCGCGCCGTCCGCGCGGTGCGTGAGCTTCTACGGCGCGACCGAGACGCCGCAGGCGATGACCTGGGCAGAGGTGTCCCCTACGGAGGTCCACACACCCGTTCCCCTCGGCCGCCCGATCCCTGGAGTCGACCTGCTCGTCACCGGCGCCGGCGGCCAGCCGTCCGCGCTTGGTGAGATCGGCGAGCTGTGCATCCGTACACCGCACCTCGCCTGGGGTTACTCGGGGCGTTTCGGGTTGACGGCGGAGCGGTTCGTGGCGGATCCGTGGGGTGGGGGTGGTCGGTTGTATCGGACGGGTGATCTTGCTCGGTGGCGTGGTGATGGGGTGCTGGAGTTCCTTGGGCGTGTCGATCGTCAGGTGAAGGTGCGGGGGCATCGGGTGGAGCCGGCTGAGGTGGAGTCGGTGTTGCTGTCGTGTCCTGGGGTGCTGGGTGCGGCGGTGCGGGGTTGGGGTGGCGGCTTGGTGGCGTATGTGGTGGCGCCCTCGTGGCGGGGGGTGTCGGTGGTGCGGCGGTTTGCGGGGGAGGTTTTGCCGGAGTTCGCGGTTCCTTCGCGGTTTGTGGTGGTGGAGGAGCTGCCGTTGACCGTGAACGGGAAGGTGGATTGGGGGGCGTTGCCGGATCCCGGTGCGGCGGAGGTTTCCGCGGAGGGGTTCGTGGCGCCGGTGACGCCGGTGCAGGTGGCGCTGGCCGGGATCTGGGGCGAGGTGCTGGGGTGTGCCCGGGTGGGCATCCACGACAACTTCTTCACACTCGGCGGCCACTCGCTGCTGGGCACCCAGATGATCGCCCGTGCCCGCGCGGAGACGGGCGCCGACCTCGGAGTTCGCGACTTGTTCGAGGCCCCGACCATCGAGCGGCTGGCGACAGTGATCGTCGAACGGCGGCTGGCCGCCGAGTCCGAGCTGCTGGCCGCCATCGAGAACTTGTCCGACGAGGAAGTGGCGGCGCTGCTGCGCCGTCCGGGGAGCGAGCATGAGTGACACCTCCGCCCGAGTGAACGCCCTCTCGGCCGACCGGCGAGCCCTGTTGGAGCGACTGCTCGCCGAGCGCGCCGCGGGCGTGGCGCCCATCGGCAGGCGCCGGGCCACTGACGAGCCGCCGCTCTCCTTCGCCCAGGAACGCATGTGGGCGCTGCACCAGCTGGACGGCGGAGGCGCCACTTACAACATGAAGGGTGCCGTGCGGATCGACGCCGGCCTCGACGTCGATGCCCTCACCTGGGCCTTTCACCGGGTCGTCGGACGGCACGAGATTCTGCGCGCCACGTTCGTGCTCGGCGAGGACGGCAGGCCGGCTATGCGGATCGAGCCGTCCGCCGACGTAACGATCCGCCGCGAACAGGCCGCCGACTGGGCCGCGGCCGAGCGGCTGGCCGCCGAGGCCGCGGCCGCCCCCTTCGACCTGGAGCGAGGCCCGCTCCTGCGGGTGCTGCTGGTCGAGGTCGCGTCCGGCGGGCACCTGCTCGCGGTGAGCGTCCACCACATCGTCGCCGACGGTTGGTCGGTCGGCGTGCTGGTCGGCGAGCTCGCCCGAATGTATTCCGCCAGGCGGCAGGGCCTGCCCGATCAGCTGCCACCCCTGACGATCCAATACTCCGACTACGCCGCCTGGCAGCGAGCGGAGCTGGCCGGCAAGCGGCTGGATGGCCTGCTGGCCTACTGGACCAACCACCTGGAGGGCGCGCCTGCCGTCCTCGACCTGCCCTCGGACCGGCCACGGCCGGCCGTACGGAGCTCTCGCGGTGCGGTCGCGCCAGTGGAGATCCGGGCAGGGGCCGCGGCTGGGCTGCGTGCGCTCGCGTCCGCGCACGGCGCCACCCCGTTCATGGTGGTCCTCGCGGCCATGGCGGTGGTGCTGTCGCGTTACAGCGGGCAGCGCGAGGTGGTGGTGGGCACGCCCGTCGCCGGACGGCCGCGGCCCGAGCTGGAGCCGCTCATCGGCCTGTTCGTCAACTCGCTCGCCCTCAGGATCGACCTCGACGGCGACCCCGCCTTCGCCGAGCTGCTCGCTCGGGTGAAGGCCGTTGCGCTGGGCGCCTACGAGCACCAGGAGCTCCCGTTCGAGCGGCTGGTCCAGGCCATCGCGCCGCCCCGCGACCCGGCACACCCGCCGATTTTCCAGGTCCAGCTCGCCATGGACAACACCCCCGCGGCCGCCCCCACGGGATGGCCGGACGGCACGCAGATCCGCGTCGACAACGCCACCGCCAAGTTCGACCTCAACCTCATGCTCTCCCCGGACGGCGAGGGCCTGCGCGGCGGCGTGGAGTACGCGAAGGATCTGTTCGACCGGTCCACGATCGAGCGCTTCATCCGGCATCTGCTGAGGGTCGTCGAGCAGGCCGTCGAGGATCCGGCACGGCCGATCTCCGAACTCGATCTGCTGGAGGAGTCAGAACGGCTGGAGGCGCTGGCCGCCGCCACGGGCCCTGCGGCGGCGGAGCCGTCCGATTGCCTGCATCGGCTGGTCGCGGCGCAGGCCGAGCGCACGCCGGAGGCGACAGCGCTCGTCACAGACACCGAGAGCCTCACCTTCCGGGAGCTGGGGCGGCGTGCCAACCGGCTGGCCCACCACCTGCGCGCACTCGGGGCAGGACCGGAGACGGTTGTGGGCGTGCACCTGGAACGCGGCGTGGACCTGGTGGTGAGCGTTCTCGGCGTGCTGACGGCGGGCGCGGTCTACCTGCCGCTGGATCCGGCGTACCCGCTGGAGCGGCTGTCGGCCATGGCGGCCGACGCGGGTGCCTCGCTGATCGTGAGCGCGGTGGACCGCGGCCTGCCGGGGATCCTCGTGCTGGCGGAGACCGACCTCGGCGGGTACCCGGACACACCGCCGCCGGTGGAAGAGACGCCGGATCACCTGGCGTACACGATCTTCACATCAGGATCCACGGGGCGGCCCAAGGGCGTGCAGGTGACCCATCGCGCCATCGCCAACCGGCTTATGGCGATGCGGGAGGAATACCGTGTCGGCCCGGATGACGCGATCCTGCACAAGACCCCCATCGGCTTCGACCCGTCTGTGTGGGAGCTCTTCCTCCCCCTGCTGTCCGGCGCTCGGCTGGTGGTCGCGGCGCCGGGCGCCCACCGCGATCCCGCGGCGCTGCGGAGGACCATCGCGGCTCAAGGGGTGACCATGTGCCACTTCGTGCCGTCAATGCTCCGCGCCTACCTGGACAACGAGCCGTTGCCCGGCTGCGTCACCCGTGTCGTCTGCAGTGGCGAGGCGCTCCCCGCCGACCTCGCCGGGAGGTTCCTGCGCGACTGCGAGGCGGCTCTGGTGAACCTGTACGGTCCCACTGAATCGGCCATCGACGTGACCGCGCACCCCGTCGCCGAGACCGGTCAGACCATCCCCATCGGCCGTCCGGTGCCCGGGGTCGCCGTCCACGTTCTCGACGCCCGGCTGCGGCCCGTCCCGGTGAACGTGCCGGGCGAGCTCTACATCGGTGGCGCGCAGCTCGCCCGCGGCTACTCGGGGCGTTTCGGGTTGACGGCGGAGCGGTTCGTGGCGGATCCGTGGGGTGGGGGTGGTCGGTTGTATCGGACGGGTGATCTTGCTCGGTGGCGTGGTGATGGGGTGCTGGAGTTCCTTGGGCGTGTCGATCGTCAGGTGAAGGTACGGGGGCATCGGGTGGAGCCGGCTGAGGTGGAGTCGGTGTTGCTGTCGTGTCCTGGGGTGCTGGGTGCGGCGGTGCGGGGTTGGGGTGGCGGCTTGGTGGCGTATGTGGTGGCGCCCTCGTGGCCGGGGGTGTCGGTGGTGCGGCGGTTTGCGGGGGAGGTTTTGCCGGCGTTCGCGGTTCCTTCGCGGTTTGTGGTGGTGGAGGAGCTGCCGTTGACCGTGAACGGGAAGGTGGATTGGGGGGCGTTGCCGGATCCCGGTGCGGCGGAGGTTTCCGCGGAGGGCTTCGTGGCGCCGGTGACGCCGGTGCAGGTGGCGCTGGCCGGGATCTGGGGCGAGGTGCTGGGGTGTGCCCGGGTGGGCATCCACGACAACTTCTTCACACTCGGCGGCGACTCCATCACCGCCATCCGCGTTGTCGCGCTCGCCCGCGACCAGGGCATCGACCTGGAGGTCAACGACCTCTTCCGGCACCCCACGATCGACAGGTTCGCGACGGTCAGCGGAAAGACGGCGCCCACCGCGCCCGCGCCCGAGCGAGGACTGCTGTCCGACACCGACCGTGAGCGGTTCGCCGAAATGAAGCGCGCCTTGGAACGTCACGACGGAAATGAGGGAGCCAATGCGTCTGATTGACGCCTATCCGTTGTCCATGCTGCAGAGCGGCATGTTGCTGCACAGCCAGGACGAGACGGCACGCTCGACCTACCGCGACATCCTCAGTCTTGAGGTGGCAGGGCCGCTCGACCTGGAGATCCTCCAGCAGGCCGTCAACGCCGCGCTGGCGCGGCACGCCACGCTCCGTACCGGGTTCGACCTGACCTCCTTCAGCGAACCCATGCAGCTCCTCTACGAGGATATCGACGCCGCTATCACCATGACGGACCTGCGAGACCTCGCCGAGGAAGACCAGGCCAGGAAGATCGAGGAGTGGTTCGAGGAGGAGAAGACCCGGCCCCTCGACTGGAGCAGGCCCCCGCTGGCCCGCTTCCACGTTCACCGGCTGGCCGACCAGCGCCACCGGGTCGGGCTCACCTTCCACCACGCGATCCTGGACGGTTGGAGTCTTGCTTCCCTCGTGACCGAGCTCATGGCCCGCTGCCAAGGCGTGACCGACCTGCCGAAGCCGTCCGTCTCCATGGCCGACTACGTGGCGCTCGAACGGCAGGCGCTCGACGACCCGGAGGCCAAGCGCTTCTGGCAGCAGACCTTGAGCGGCCGGCCGTTCACCGCCTTGCCCCGATGGCCGGAGCGAGAGTCCGCCGACCACTGCTCCGTCAGGGTGAAGGTTGAGCGCGAGATCGCCGACCGGCTCCAGGAGCTGGCGCGCGACCTGGGTGTCCCGGTCCGTTCCGCGATCTTGACGGCTCACCTCGCGGTGCTGAGACTCCTGTCGGGCGAGCACGACCTGTGTACGGGGTTGGTCACCCATGGCCGTCCGGAGACTGCAGGCGGCGACGCCGCGCTCGGGCTGTTCCTCAACACCGTCCCGTTCCGGTTCACGTTCCCCAAGGGCACCTGGCGCGAGGTCGTGAGCCGGGTGTTCGAGGCGGAGACACGGCTGCTGCCATACCGCCGCTATCCGCTCGCGCAGCTGCACCGTGACCACCTCCAGGCCGGCGAATCGCTGTTCGAGGTCGCCTTCGACTTCCGCAACTTCCACGTCTACGAGTCACTGGGCGACGACGGTCAGGCCAGGATCGTGGACAGTAAGTTCTTCGAACGCAACAACTTTCCGATCACGGTCAACGCCGGGTTGTCGGGCTCGGAGCTGGAGCTGAACTTCGTCAGCGACCCGCGCGAGTTCCCCGCCGCCCAGCTGCACCGGATGGCCGGCTACTACACCTCGGCACTGGCCGCCCTGGCGTATGCGCCGGACCAGCCCGTCACCGTGGTCGACCTGCTGTCGGAGGCCGAGCGCAAGGAGCTGATCGGCACGTGGAACGACACGGCGGCCGACTGGCCGGATGCCACGGTGGACCAGCTCATCAGGGAGCAGGCTCGCAGGACGCCTGACGCCTATGCCGTCGGTGACCTGACCTACGGCGAACTCGTCAGCCGGGCGGACTCGATCGCGGCGGACCTTCACGTCAGGGGTATCGGACGCGGCAGCCTGGTCGGCGTCTGCATGGGCCGCTCGCCGGAGATGGTGGTGGCGATCCTGGGGGTATTGGTGGCCGGTGCGGCCTACGTCCCTATCGATCCTGCCTATCCCGCTGAGCGGATCTCCTACGTGATCGAGGACGCTGGTATGCCGGTGATCCTCACCAGCGGCGCCGCCGCGGAGTCCCTGCCGGTGGGCGCGGCGGCTTTGGTCGACGTGGGTGAGGTGCTGAGCCGTGCGCCGGTCCCGCACCTCGTCGAGCGCGACCATGGTGCAGGTGACCTGATGTACGTCATCTACACCTCGGGTTCGACCGGTCGTCCCAAGGGGGTCATGGTCTCGCACGGGAACGTGGCCAACCTGCTGCACTCCATGGCCGAGCAGGTGGGTGCCGGCAGCGACGACGTGGTCGTGGCGTTGACGTCGCTCTCCTTCGATATCGCCGCGCTGGAGCTGTTCCTCCCGCTCATCAGCGGCGCTCGCCTGGTGGTGGCCGGGGATCTCCTCTTCGAGCCCGAACGCGCGCTGGCCCAGCTCCCCGCTCCGCCGACGCTGATGCAGGCGACCCCGTCTGTGTGGCGGCAGATCACCGCGGGCCGGTCGGAGTTCCCGCGATCGATGCGTGTGCTGTGCGGAGGAGAGGCGCTTCCAGACGATCTCGCCGCCGATCTCGCCGCTCGCTTCGACCAGGTCTGGAATGTGTACGGCCCGACGGAGACCACGATCTGGTCCTCCGCAGACCCCGTCGTCGTCTCGGGCCGGCCTTCGCTGGGCTACCCGCTGGCCAATACCCAGCTCTACGTGCTCGACGCGGAGATGTCGCCGGTTCCCCCCGGGACGCCCGGCGAGCTGTACATCGGCGGCGACGGCGTCACCTGGGGGTATCTGAACCAGCCGGCTCTGACAGCCGGCTGCTTCGTCGCGGATCCCTTCTCCGATACGCCGGGGGCCAGGCTCTATCGGACCGGTGACGTGGCGCGCAGGCTGCCCGACGGGCGCATCGAGTTCCTCGGCCGGCTCGACCACCAGGTCAAGCTCCGTGGCCACCGCATCGAACTCGCCGAGGTCGAGGCCGCGATCATGTCGCACCCGAGCGTCCACTCCGCGGCCGTGGTCCTCCAGGAAGACGGTCCTGACGATCGCCGCCTGATCGCGTATGTGGTGCTGAAGCCGGACGCCAGACCGCCCTCCGACCCTCGGGGGTACCTGGCGGCCAAGCTGCCCGTGCAGATGGTGCCTGCGGCCTTCATTCCCATGGAGGCCCTGCCGCTGACCCCCAACGGGAAGATCGACCGCAAGGCGCTGCCGCGGGCGGGCCGCGACAGGCCCGTGCTGGCCCGCACTCCCACGCCGCCCAGGGACGACCTGGAACGCGATCTTGCCAAGCTGTGGGCGGAGACGCTCCGCTTCGAGTCGATCGGCGTCTACGACCAGTTCTTCGACCTCGGCGGCGACTCGCTGCTGGCGCTGCGGCTGCTGGCCAAGGTCCGCCAGGAGTTCGCCTCGGAAGTGCCCGCCTCCGTGCTGTTCGAGCAGGGAACCGTGGCGGCGATGGCCGAGTCCGTCCGGTCGAGGTCGGAGGGCATGAGGGGCCCTGCGGTGGTGCTGAGCCCGGAGGGGGATCGGACGCCGCTGCTTTGCGTCCACCCGCTCGGCGGGCACGTGTTCTGCTACCGCGAGATGGCCGGCCATTTCGGCGCCGCAGGTCACAAGTTCTACGCCTTCCAGGCGCCCGGCCTCGAGCACGGTGAGCCCATGGAGAGCATCGAGGAGCTTGCCGCCCACTATCTGGAGGCCGCCAAGGCAGTGCAGCCGCACGGCCCATACCTGCTCACCGGTTGGTGCATGGGCGGTGTCGTGGCGTTCGAGATGGCGCGGCAGCTGGAGGCCGCGGGAGAGAAGGTCGGCCTGCTCGGCATCATCAGCTCCAACGCCAACGAGCCGGTGCCGGAAGCCTACGCCCAGGACGAGATCCGCCTGCTGCTCGACGTCGTCTACGCCAAGGGGCTCGATCTGACCCCCGACGACCTCGCCGGGCTCACCGAAGAGGAGCGTTTCAGCGTGGCGCTCGCCGCGGCCAAGCGCGCCACCGACATCCGCCAGGACATCCTCACCAAGGACCAGCTCAAGCGGATCACCCGCGTGTACGGGGTCCACGCGAGGGCCTCGCTCGCCTACCGGCCAGACCCGCTAGCCGCGAACGCCGTGCTGTACCGCCCGTCGGAAGGGCACGAGGGAGCGCCTCACGACCTCGGCTGGGCACCGCTGGTCGCCGGTCGCCTCGACATCGAGACTGTCCAAGGCACGCACTACTCGCTGCTGAGCGGGCCGAACGGCGCGGCGCTCGCCGCCCGGATGATCGCCAGGATCGCCGGCGAGGAGGGGAGCGGGGAATGACCCGGATGCCTGGTTTTCTCGTAGTTTGGTTCGGCCAGCTCGTTTCCGTGATCGGCTCGGCGACCAGTGGATTCGCGCTCAGCCTGTGGGTCTATCAGGAGACCGGCTCGGTCACCAGGTTCGGTGTCAGCCTCGTCTGTGGCTTCGTCCCCGGCATCTTGGCCGCGCCGTTTGCAGGCGTGGTCATCGACCGGTGGAACCGCAGGGCGGTGCTGCTGGTCGCGGACGCCGTCGCCGGGCTGGCCATGGGCGGGATCGTGCTCGCTCACTCCTTGGGTGATCTGCGGATCTGGCATGTCTACGCCTTCCAGGCCGTCGCCTCGGTGTGCGCGGCCTTCCAATGGCCGGCGCTGACCGCGGCGATCGCGGTCCTCGTGCCGAAACAGCATCTCGGCCGCGCCAACGGCATGGTCGGCACCGGCCAGGCCGTCGCCGAGCTCAGCGCGCCACTGCTGGCCGCCGGACTGCTGAACGCCTTCGGGCTCGGCGCCGTGGTCGCGTTCGACTTGGTCTCGTTCGGCTTCGCGCTGCTCACGTTGGCCGTCGTGCGGGTCCCGGGCGTCGCGGCCGACAAGGGCACGGGCGTGGCGTTCGTCCGGGAGGTGACGGAGGGCTGGCGCTACCTGCTGGGTGCACGAGGGCTGCTGGGCCTGCTGGTGTTCTTCGCCGTCTGCAACTTCGTCACGGGTGGCGTGACTGTGCTGGTCACCCCGTTGGTGCTGTCGGTCGCCTCGGTCACGGCGCTGGGCACGATCGCCTCGATCGGCGGTTTCGGAATGTTGGCCGGCGGGTTGCTCATGTCGGCGTGGGGCGGGCCGGCCCGGCGCGTGCCGCTCATCTGCGGCGCCGCTGCCTTCGCCGGGGGCCTGCTGCTCATCGCCGGCGGATGGCCCGGTCTGGTGGTCTTCGGTGTCGTGTCGTTCGCCTACTTCTTCTGCATCCCCGTCGTCAACGCCTCCAGTCAGACGATCTGGCAGCTCAAGGTGGACCCCGTCCTCCAAGGCCGCGTGTTCTCCACGCGTCGGATGATCGCCCAGTCCTGCGTGCCGATCGCCTATCTGCTGGTTGGTTTCCTCGCCGAGCGTACGGACTCGGGCGGGCCGCTGGTGCTGGCCGCCCTGGGCGTGGTGATGGTGGCGGCGGCCGGGATCACCTTCGCGAACCCGCGCGTCAGGGGGGTCGAGTCCGATCTCGATGCCCCTGTCACGCAGGCCGCCGTCCGGTGACGCACCAGAGACCTGCGCAAATCCCGGGGCCCCGAGGGCCGACGCCACCTCCCGAGTGATCCGCTGACCGAAAGGGCCAAGCATGATCGACGCATTGCTCAACCTGTCCGCTTACTGCCCGGGAAGCGTCCTGGATCCCGTCACGCGCGAGCCGATCACGCTCGAACGGCTGGAGCAGGCGCTGCCGCCGTCGCTGGCCGCCCTAGAACTGTCGGGGGAGCATTGGATCCCCATCCCCGACGATCTCCGTGAGGTCTTCCACGGCTACCGGCCGACGCCACTGTTCGAGGCGACCGCGTTCGCGCAGGCGCTGGGGACCGGATGCCGGATCTTCATCAAGGACGAGGGCGCGACGCCGTCTTCCAACCACAAGGCCAACAGCGCTTTCTGGATCGCTTACCACTGCGCGCGCGACGGCGTTCGCGAGATCACCACGGAGACGACCGGCAACTGGGGCATCGCGTTGGCCACGGCCGCGTCGAGGTTCGGCATCCAGGTGATCTGCTTCATCGACGAAGCGAGCGTGGCGGCACGGCCAGACCGGGTGCGTCTGATGGAGGCGGCCGGCGCCCGGGTCGAGGTGGTCGGCCCCGACACCGATGACGACAGTTTCGACCCTCTCGTGCTGTCGGCCAACCGCGCCGTCTCCTACACCGGGAAACGGCCCCGCTCCCGCTACATCTTCGGCAGCGTTTACACCTATTTCATCGTGCCTCAGACCATCGTCGGCCTCGAGGCCAGGCAGCAACTCGGCGAGGTAAGGCCGGACGTCGTCGTCGGCAGCTGCGGCGGCGGCGCCAACCTGCTGGGCATCGCCGGGGCCTTCCTGACGGAGGCCATCGAGTACGGCACGCCGACGGACGTGGTGTGCGCGGAGTCGGAGCTGTGCCCGATCGTCAGCAAGGGCAGGATGGGCGAGTACTCCATCGACGACCAGGACTTCTACCCGCGCCTGCGAACCTATGGCCTGGATCACCTGCTCGGCGACGACGCCTACATCGGCGGCCTGGGCTCGACGATCGTCGCCGCTCCGGTCGCCCGCTTCCACGCCGATGGACTGATCAGGACCGCGACGTTCAGCGACGAGGAGGCCAGGAGCGCGGCCGAGCTGTTCGGCAGGACCCAGAGCCGCACCGTTGCGCTGGAGACCGGCTACCAGCTCGCCGCGGTGGTGGCGGAGGCGGAACGGCGCCCGTCGGGAAACATCCTGGTGAACATCAGCTCGACCGGCCGGGGAATTTCCTACGCCTGACGCGGGGTGAACGTGATCGGCAAGCTCTTGAGGAAGCGGAAGTTGATGCTTTCGAGCCACTCGGGCGTCTGATGGCCGAGACGGAGGTCGTCGCAGCGGCGCAGCAGGGTCGCGATGGCGATCTCTATCTCGGCCAGTGCCAGTGAGGCGCCCAGGCAGTAGTGGATGCCGTGCCCGAAGGACAGATGGTCGGTCGCCTTGCGGGTGACGTCGAGCCGATCGGGATCCTGGTAGCACAGCGGGTCACGGTTGCCCGAGCCGAGTACGAGTGTCACCGACTGTCCACGCTTGATCGCGTGGCCGGGAACGTCGATGTCCTCCTCGGCGATCCTGGTCGTGAACTGGACGGCGCTGTCATAACGCATGAGCTCGTGTGCGGCGTTGGCGGCGAGCGCAGGGTCGCGCCGCAGCAGTTCGATCTGGTCGGGGTGGCGGATCAGCGCCAGCACGGCGTTCGCGATCAAGTGAGTGGTCGTCGCCTGCCCGGCGTCGATCAGCAGGATGAAGTTGGCGAAGATCTCGTCGTCGCTGAACTCGTCTTCGGCCACCTGCGGGGCGATCATCTCGCTGAACCTGTCGGTGGCCATCCCCGCGGCGCGCTCGGCCGCCCTCTTGCCGAAGACGTCATGTAGGTGCTGGATGCGGCCGACCTCTTTACTCGACTGGGTGAAGAACTCGTGCATCAGCCCCTGCCAGTTCTCCAGCAGGTGTGCCGACTCCGGGGGGACCCCCGCCAGCTCGGCGATCATTCCACGGGTGAGCGGCTCTGAGAAGTCCTCGATGACGTCCAGCCGCCCACGCTCGATGACCGCGTCGAGCAGCGACTCGGCGAGCCGCTCGATCATGGGGCGCATCGACCGGATGAACCGGGGCGTGAGCCCGGGCCTGACCAGCCTCCGCAGCCGCGTGTGCCGCGGAGGCTCGGTGAACAGCATCATGTCCGAGAGCACCTTGGCCAGCGGTGCCATCTCCGCGCGCGCCCCCTTGGGCAGGCGTTCGTGGAAATCGGCGATCCTGGCGCCCGACAGGCTGCCACTTTTGCCGAGTCTGGTGATGTCGGCATGCCCGAGGACGACCCAGCTACGCATCCAGTCGTCCCAGTAGATCGGACTGCGCTCCCTGAGCCGCCGGTAGAGACCGTAAGGGTCCTGCAGCCACTCGGGTCGGAGTGCGTCGATCAGACGTTCCTGAGTCATGCGTTTCCTCTGCTCTTCCAGGCCGGTGTCAGGCAAGGGGGATGCGACGGCTGACGATGACGAAGTCGCCGTCGTCGGTGCCCGGCATGGTGTCGGACGGGCGCTTGGCGACGTTCGCAAGGGCGGGGATCTCCGCCAGGTCGAAGCTCCGGTCACGGAGCCTGACCACCAAGGGCCGGCCGTCCGTGAGCTCGAGCGTCACCTGCACGCCCTCGCGGTCGGGCGCGAAGAAGTTGAGGCTCCACTTGGCGGTCGCCGCCGGCCGGACGGTTCCGCCACCGTCGATCGAAAGCTTGTGCAGAACGGCGCCGGAGTCGCCGGCCAGCTGGAGCATCGGCGCGCCACGCGTGGAGCGGATCCGCAGCCGCACCGTGCGTACGCCGTGCGCGCTCGTGCTGGACAGCATCTGGAGCTCGGGCGCGGTCAGCGACGGTACGGCAGGTGCCCGCCCGATCCTGAGCTCCATCGGGTTCTGGAAGAACGCCGGAAGGGGGCCTTGGTGAGTGCCGGTCAGCAGCTTGGCCTGCCAGGGTTGCGGTTCGGCGTCCGGGGACATCCACTGCGCGTCCCCGGTGTCCGAGTCGAGCCCGTACACCAGGGTGGCAGGGCGGCGCCGCACCGTGTCGTATCCCGCCGTGACGTTGCCCACGACGAGCAGGGCGACCACTGCCACGGCCACGGGCGCCGGCCACCACCGCACGGCCCGGCTCGTCGGATTTGCGAATGCCGGGGCCAGCGCGGCCACGAGTGCGATGAGGGCGCCGACCAGACCGGAGAACGGGACCCCGAACGTGAGCTGCAGCAGGTACAGCGCGGGAGCGAACAAAGCTGCAGCGATCACCAGCGCCGGGGTGGTCAGTGCACGGGCCCTTCCGATGTCGGAGAGCCGGCGGAAGAGGTACACCAGCGCGCCCGCGTAGAACAGCAGCGGCCAGGTGAGCATATAGGCGCCGTCGGGAACGACCACCAGCATGGCCGCGAGTGTCACACCCCAGATGATCGCCGAGCCGGCCAGCGCGTTGTCCCGACCGACGATCCGCACGCAGACGCGCACCCAGCCGAGGGCGAGCGCCCCGGCGGTGAGCAGCAGTGCGACGCCGTACCAACTGCCGTTGTAGCTTTCGCCCGCCGGCATGGCCTGATAGTCCGGATGCATCAGCGTCACCACCCACCACAGCGCGGCCGGGACCAGGGCGCACGTCGCCATGGCAGCCAGCACCAGGAAGGGGGCGGTGGCCAGCTTGCCGGGCTGTAGGCGGCCTCGCCGTAGGCCCAAGACCACGGCGACCAGCACGAGCAGCACGGCCAAGACGCCGAGAGGGGTGGCCAGCCAGGACGGGTACCAGACCAGGCCCAGCCCTGGCAGCGTGAAGTACGTCGAGTCCGGGGCGCGGAGGTCGCGCAGGTCGGCGTCGCCGAGCTGCCTGGCCAGGCCCAGGGCGTAGACGCCGTGGTGTTGGAGGCTGGCCGTTTCCACGTCCGCGAGCGAGTCCGCGGGCATGTGGTAATAGACACGGTCGCCGATGTAGGCGAAGTTGAGCCCTGGCACGTTGGCCTGCCGGAAGACCGAGAAATCGGTGTCGTTCGGGAGGAATTGGTAAACGGCGACGGCCAGGGACGTGGCAACCGGCGTAGACGTGCGGGCGAGCTCCCGGACCAGGAGGCCGTTGCCCGGGCCCGTCTCGAACATCACCGAGGGCCCGCCGCCACCGCGGGCCTCGAAGTTGAACGCGGCCCGGACATCCCTTGCGGCCGGGTGGCTCTCGAAGAAGGCCTGGGCACCGAGCAGCCCTCTTTCTTCGGCGTCGGTGAGCAGGATGATCACGTCGTTGCGTAGCGGAGGCCCCGTTTTGAGGGCGCGGGCCGTCTCCAGGAGAGCGGCCACCGCGGTCCCGTCATCGTTGGCGCCGGGGCTGGAGGGGACGCTGTCGTAGTGGGCGCTGAGCATGACCGCGGAGCCGGGGTTGGTGCCGGGGAGGCGTGCGATGACGTTCTCCACGCGGGCCGCGTTGACCATGCCGCCTGCCTGGGTGCGCACCGGGATGGCGCGTTGGATCTCGGTGGCGAAGCCGAGCGAGGACAGGTGCCGCACCAGATAGTCGCGGACTTGGGCGGCCTGGGCTGAGCCGGTGGGCCGAGGCTTGGTCGCGATCTGCCTCACGTGGTCCATCGCCCTGCCGGCGGAGAACTCTCCGGCAGGCGCCTGGGCGGGCGCCGGAACGGGCGGCAATATTTGTGTCACGGAAAGCAAGGCGGCGAGTGGTATGAGCACCCAGGCGACGAGTGTCGTCGGTCGCCAGAGGAATTTCCGGCTGTCGTCGACGACTGGAGTTGCCGACCGCAAGACGGTTCTCCAGGTCATCGCGAACGTCCCTTCGGTCGGTAAGGCGGGAGGTTTGCGGAGAATAATGGCTGGAATCAACGCGACGCAAGATGCGACACCCGAAATGCGTCTATAAAACAAAAGATAATGCCAAAAAAGGGGCGTATGGCTATAATGCCTACCTGGCTCTTGCCGATAGAGAAAGGACTGCGATGACGAATCCGTTCGAGGACCCCGACGGCACCTACCTGGTTCTCGTGAACGCTGAGGGCCAGCACTCGCTGTGGCCCTCGTTCGCCGACGTGCCGGGCGGCTGGACCGTCGCCCACGGTGAGGACACGCGCCAGGCCTGCCTCGACTACGTGGAGGCCAACTGGACCGACATGCGGCCGAAGAGCCTCATCGAGGCGATGGAGGGCTCCGCGACCCTTTAGCCCGCGATGTGACGCCACTCTCGGTGTTCGTCGCCGGTCATTGCGGTCTTTCGGTAGGGCGGACGCTTGTCCTTCGCTTGGCTCCTTGACCCTTTGGGGCGTCCGAGGCCGGGCCGGGCGAGTTTCGGTGAGCCGGCGGGCGCCCCGAGTTTTGCGCGGAGAGGCGAAAACCGAGGCGGACCCGGTACGGGCTGAGCGGCCTTCCCGGTTCGGGCGTGGATGCCAGGGACGGCGCAGGTCATCGACGTGCGGGCGGGCCGGCCGGACTCGGGCGTAGGCGGCCATGATCAGACGCATTCAGCGGCCGGTGGCCTGCGCCGCAATCGCGAGTTCAGCGATCAAGGGGTTGGTCGCTGCGGGTGTAGAGCAATGGCGTGATGTCCCGGAGCACCGCCCGCAGCAGATCGGCTTCGGCGCTATGGATGAAGAAATGGTCGCCGGGGAGCTCGCGCAGGACGAACGCGCCTGTCGTCTCCTGGCGCCAGGCTTCGGCGTCCGCCCGGGTCATGGCCTCGTCGCCCGTTCCATAGAACACCGACAAACGCATCGGCAGCGGAGGCTCGTGGCGGTAGACATAACGCTCGCTCATGGCGATGTCGGCGCGTAGCGCGGGCTCGATCAGCTCCAGTAACAGCTCGTTCTCGAGCACTTCGCCGGGCGTGCCGTTGAGCTCCTTGATGGCGGCGCGGAATTCGGTGGTGGGGAGATCATGGATGTGACGGTCGCGTGAAGGAACACGCGGTCCGCGGCACCCCGAGACGATCATCAGGTCCGGCAGTCTCAGGCCGTTCGCGCGCAGGTGACGGACCAGCTCGAAGCTCGTCAGGCCGCCCAGACTGTGTCCGAACGTCACGTACGGCCTGTCAAGCAATGGCGCCAGTGCATTCATCAGGGAGGGCAGCATCGAGGTCAGGGAGGTGAAAGCGGGCTCGCTGAAACGCGACTGACGGCCAGGTGGTTGCACGGCGCAGAGGCCGACCTCGTCGGGCAGCGTCTCAGCCCAGGGGCGGTAGAGCGAGGCGCCTCCGCCGGCGTATGGGAAGCAGATCATGCGGAGTGCCGGGTCGGGCAGAGGCCGCCAGTGGAGGAGCCAGTGGTTTTTCACGGGCACTCCTTCTCCGGGACTCGCTTCGGCCGGATGATCATAAGAAGTATTGACTGTACACAAGTGGGTGTCGTGGCGCGGGTGGGCGGAGAGCCCGGCGTCCTCAACTGTCGAATCCCCGTTTTCGGGTGGGGGAGGACTGTCAATAGACTCAGGCATCATGGCCGTACAGATCTCGCCCAGCATCCTGTCCGCAGACTTCGCCAGGCTCGCCGACGAGGCGACCCGGGTGGAGGGCGTCGCCGACTGGCTGCACGTGGACGTCATGGACAACCACTTCGTGCCCAACCTCACGCTCGGCCTGCCCATCGTCGAGTCGCTGCTCAAGGCGACGTCGCTCCCGATCGACTGCCACCTCATGATCGAGAGCCCGGACCGGTGGGCGCCGTCGTACGCGGAGGCGGGCGCCGGCAGCGTGACGATCCACGCCGAGGCGTCGAGGGCGCCGGTGCGTACGCTGCGGGCCATCCGCTCGGCGGGCGCGCGCTCGGGGTTCGCGCTGAACCCGGCGACCCCGATCGAGTACTACGAGGATCTGCTGCCCGAGATCGACATGCTCCTGCTGATGACGGTCGAGCCGGGCTTCGGCGGCCAGAAGTTCCTCGACGTGGTGCTGCCCAAGGTGACCCGCGCCCGCGCGCTGATCGAGAAGCACGGCGGCGAGGTGTGGCTCCAGGTGGACGGCGGCGTCTCGGCGGAGACGATCGAGCGTTGCGCCGAGGCTGGGGCGGACGTCTTCGTGGCCGGCAGCGCGGTCTACGGCGCGGAGGACGCGGCCAGGGCCGTCCACGACCTCCGGGCGCTCGCCGCGGCCGCCCAGCAGGCGTAGGACGGTTTCGCGGTTCCGAAGCGTACGCGGGGAGCCGCGGCGCCCGGGGCGGGTGACGCCCCGGGCCGCGAATGACCGGACCTCGGTTCTCAGGCGAGGGCGGGGTCGAGCACCACGTCCTCGCTCCCTTTCGCTCCGCTCCCTCGATCCAGGTGAACGCTTGCAGGTCCGGAAATCCGCAAGCAGGAAGGGCTTGATCGACGTACGGTGCATATGTGGCGAATGGCGCATATCTGAGATACCCCCACTTGCATGATGATCTCCTCACCTTCGTAGCGGACGACGACGTCTGGCTGGCACCCGTGGGAGGCGGCAGGGCCTGGCGGTTCACGGCTGACCAGGTCGCGGTCTCCCACCCCCGGTTCTCTTCCGACGGCACGCGCATCGCGTGGACGAGCACCCGCGAGGGCGAGCCCGAGGTGTTCGCCGCCGAGTTGGAGGGCGCCGAGAGCGAGCGGCTCACGCACTGGGGCAACGCCATGACGGGCGTGCGAGGCTGGACCGAGGACGGGAACGTGCTGGCCGTCACCGCCGCGGGCCACGGCTCACGCTCCCGGCTGTGGGCCTACGCGGTTCCGCTGGACGGCGGCGAGGCGACGGCTCTGCCGTACGGCAGGGTCAGCGAGGCCGCGGTCAGCGGCCCCAAGGTGGCGGCCGTCTCGGCGGTGTGGCGCGAACCGTCGCAGTGGAAGCGCTACCGCGGAGGCACCGCGGCCAAGATCTGGGTGGACGCCACGGGCCACGGCGAGTTCACCCGCCTGTTCGCCGGCAACCCCGCGCAGCATTGGTCGGTCATGTGGGTGGGGGAGCGCCTGGCCTTCCTCGCGGACACTGACGGCGACGGCAACCTGTACTCCTGCCTGCCCGACGGCTCGGACCTGCGGCAGCACACCAAGCACCGCGGCTTCTACGCGCGCCATGCCGCATCCGACGGCTCCCGCGTCGTCTACAGCCTCGCCGGCGAACTGTGGCTGCTGGAGAGCCTGGAAGCAGAGCCGTACAAGCTGGACCTCACCCTGAGCGGGCCGCGTCCGGCCCGGGCCAGGCGACCGGCGCCGAGCAAGGTCGACGGCTTCGCGCCGGACCGTACCGGGCGGGCCAGCGTGGTCGAGATCCGCGGCACCGCCCACTGGCTGACCCACCGCGACGGCCCCGCGGGCGTGCTGCGCGCCGAGCCCGGCGTCCGGGTACGGCTGCCGCGGCCGCTCGACGACGCCGGCCGGGCCGTCTGGGTGTCGGACGCCTCCGGCGAGGACGCGCTGGAGATCGGCGCACCCGGCGGTGAGATTCGCACGCTGGCCGCCGGTCAGCTCGGCCGGGTGCTCGACCTGGCCGCAGCGCCGGACGGCGGGCACGCCGCGGTCGCCACTCACGATGGGCGGCTCCTGGTGGTGGACCTCGACCTCGGGAACGTCCGGGAGCTGGACCGCACCGGTCACGGCGACGTGCAGCATCTGACGTTCTCGCCGGACTCGGCCTGGCTCGCGTGGGCGCATGCCTACCAGGCCGAGCGCCGCCACCTCAAGCTGGCCCGCGTGGACGGAGGCGCCGCGATCGAGGTGACCCCGCCGCGCTTCAACGACTACAGCCCGTCCTTCACCAGGGACGGCAAGTACCTGGCCTTCCTGTCCGACCGTACGTTCAACCCGGTCTACGACGCCCACGTATTCGACCTGTCCTTCCCCAGCAGCTGCCGGCCGTACCTGGTGCCGCTCAAGGCGACCACGCCCTCGCCGTTCGACCCCTCGCCGGCGGGCCGCGGCTTCAACGGGGAGGCCGACGCCGGTTCGGACGCCGGGAACGATGGCACGTCCGACACGCCGCCCGTGACCGAGCTGGATGCCGACGGGCTGGCGGCGCGGATCGTGCCCGTGCCGGTACCCGCCGGCACCTACTCCAACCTGCGTGCCGCCAAGGACGGCCTGCTGTGGCTGCGCCATCCGCTCAACGGCCAGCTCGGCGACGGTACCGAGCCCGGTGCGCCGATCCTGGAACGCTACGACCTGACCAAGCGCAAGGTCAGCGAGCTGGGCAGGGAGTTCCGGGCCTTCGAGGTCAGCGGCGACAGCACGCGCCTGGTGGCCACCGGCAAGAACGGCCTGCAGACCCGCGCCACCGGAGAGGACGGCGAGGTCGTCACCATCGACCTGGACCGTGTGGCCGTGACCATCGACCCGGTCGCCGAGTGGCGGCAGGCCTACAACGAGGCCGGGCGGCTCATGCGCGACCACTTCTGGCGCGCGGACATGAACGGCGTCGACTGGCAGGCCACGCTCGACCGCTACGCCCCGCTGGTGGAGCGGATCGGCGCCTACTCCGAGCTGATCGACCTGCTCTGGGAGGTCCAGGGTGAGCTGGCCACCTCCCACGCCTACGCGCGGCCGGCCGGCGCCGCCCGAGATCCCAAACGCCGCCAGGGCCTGCTCGGCGCCGACCTCGCCCGGGACGAGAACGGAGTGTGGCGGATCAGCCGCATCCTGCCCGGGGAGTCATCCGACCACGAGGCCCGCTCGCCGCTCCTCGCGCCCGGCGTCGCCGTCCGGGAGGGCGACGCGATCGTCGCCGTGGGCGGACGCCGGGTCGATCCGGTCCGCGGGCCGCTCGCCCTGCTGGCCGGCGCGGCGGAGCGGCCCGTGGAGCTGACCGTCCAGCCCGGCTCCGGCGGCGAGACTCGCCGGGTCGTCGTCACGCCCGTCGCCGACGAGACGCCGCTGCGGTACCACGACTGGGTGGCCGGACGGCGGGCGTTCGTGCGTGAGGCGTCGGGCGGGCGGCTCGGCTACCTGCACGTGCCGGACATGGTGGCCACCGGTTGGGCGCACTTCCACCGGGACCTGCGTGCCGAGATGGGCTTCGACGGGCTCATCGTGGACGTCCGCGACAACGGGGGCGGTCATGTCTCCGAGCTGGTGCTGGAGAAGCTGCAGCGCCGGGTGACCGGGTGGTCGCTGGCCCGAGGGTACGAGCCGATGCGGTATCCGGACGACGCACCTCGCGGGCCCATCGTGGCCGTCACCGACGAGTTCGCCGGGTCGGACGGGGATATCGTCAGCGCCGGGATCAAGAATCGCAGCATCGGGCCGCTCGTGGGCACGCGGACCTGGGGCGGCGTGATCGGCATCGACTCGCGGTACTCGCTTGTGGACGGGACCGTCGTCACTCAGCCGCGGTACTCGTTCTGGTTGGAGGGCGAGGGGTGGGGCGTGGAGAACCACGGCGTCGTCCCGGATGTCGAGGTCATCGTGACGCCGCAGGATCTGGTAGCCGGGCGGGATCCGCAGCTGGCGCGGGCGGTGGAACTCGCCTTGGCGGCGCTGGAGGAGAGGGACCCGGCGACCCCGCCGGAGTTGCCGCCGCCGCGCTGACGAGGGGTGAGAGTACGGCAGGCCGCGGACAGTCCCCGGTTCGTCCCCGTGCCCAAGAAGGCACGGGGACGGCCAAGGTCCGTGGACACAGTCAGGCGAGGGCGGGGTCGAGCACCACGTCCTCGCCCGACGTCGTGGGCGCCTCGGGGAAGTGGCACGCGGTGAGGTGGCCCTCGCGGTTGCCGGCGAGCTGGATCAGCGGCGGCGCCTCCTCGGCGCACCGCTCCTGGGCCTTCCAGCAGCGCGTACGGAACCGGCAACCGGTGGGCGGGTTGATCGGGGAGGGCACGTCGCCCGCGAGCCGGATCCGCTGGCGCGGCTCGTCCTCCACCGTGGCCTCGGGGACGGCCGACAGCAGCGCGTGCGTGTACGGATGCCGGGGCCGCAGGTAGATCGACTCGCGGTCGCCGACCTCGACGACCTTGCCGAGGTACATGACCGCGACGCGCTGGGAGAAGTGCCGGACCACGGCGAGGTCGTGCGCGATGAACAGGAACGCGATGCCGAGGTCGCGCTGGAGCTCCTGCAGCAGGTTGATGACCTGGGCCTGGATGGACACGTCCAGGGCGGAGACCGGCTCGTCGGCGATGATCAGCTTGGGGTTCAGTGCGAGAGCCCGCGCGATGCCGATGCGCTGCCGCTGGCCGCCGGAGAACTCGTGCGGGAAGCGGTTGTAGTGCTCGGGGTTGAGCCCGACGGTCTCCAGCAGCTCCCGGACCCGCTTCTCGTGGCCGCCCGGCGGGTTGATGCCGTTGATCTCCATCGGGCCGCTGATGATCGCGCCGACCGTCTGGCGCGGGTTCAGCGAGCTGTACGGGTCCTGGAAGATCATCTGGATCTCGGGGCGGATCGGCTTCAGCTCGCGACGGGACGCGGTGCTGATGTCCTGGCCCCGGTAGAGCACCTTGCCGAAGGTCGGCTCGTACAGGCGGGCGGCCAGCCGGCCGAGGGTCGACTTGCCGCAGCCGGACTCGCCGACGAGGCCGACGGTCTCGCCCTCGCCGACCTTGAGGTCCACGCCGTCCACGGCGTGCACGTTGCCCACCTGGCGCTTGAAGATGAAGCCGCCCGTCACGGGGAAGTACTTCGTGAGCCCCTTGAGCTCCAGCAGCGGTTGCATCAGCGGCCTTCCATGAGCTGGGTGTGGATCTCCTGCTTCTGCTGCAGCGTGAGATAGCACGCGTCGCCGTGCCCGCGCTCGGGCGACAGCTCCGGCTGCTCGGTGGAGCACAGGTCGGGGCCGACCAGGTTCCGGTAGTCGCACCGGGGGTGGAAGCGGCAGCCCGGGGGCGGGTTGAGCAGGCTGGGAGGCGTTCCCCGCACCGGCTTGAGCGGCACGTCGACCGACGAGCCCAGCCGCGGCACCGAGGACAGCAGCCCCCAGGTGTACGGGTGCCGGGGCGTGCCGAGCACCTCGCGGACCGTGCCACGCTCGACGGCGCGGCCGGCGTACATGACGAGCACGTTGTGCGCCGTCTGGGCGACCACGCCGAGGTCGTGCGTGATCAGGATGATGGAGGTGCCCATCTGGTCCTGCAGGTCCTTGAGCAGGTCGAGGATCTGCGCCTGCACGGTCACGTCGAGCGCGGTCGTCGGCTCGTCGGCGATGACCAGCGCGGGGTCGCAGACCAGCGCCATCGCGATCATGACGCGCTGCCGCATGCCGCCGGAGAAGTGGTGGGGGTAGTCGTCCACCCGGACCTTGGCGTTGGGGATGCCGACGCGTTCGAGCATCTCGATGGCGCGGTCGCGCGCCTCGCGCTTGCTCGTGCCCTTGTGCTTGCGGTACACCTCGCCGATCTGCCGGCCGATTGTGTGGAACGGCGACAGCGCGGTCAGCGGGTCCTGGAAGATCATGGCGATGCGGTTGCCGCGCAGCCGCTCCAGGGTGCCGCGGCTCGCGCCGACCAGTTCCTGGTCCTCGAACCAGATCTCGCCGCCGATCTCGGCGTGCTCGCTGTTGTGCAGGCCGAGGATGGCGAGGTTGGTCACGGACTTGCCGGAGCCGGACTCGCCGACGATGCCGAGGGTGGTGCCCTTCTCGACCTCGAAGGAGAGCCCGTCCACCGCCTTGACGACCCCGTCCTCGGTCGAGAAGGAGACGTGCAGGTCCTGGACGGACAGGAACGAGTCGCCCCGGCGGCCCGGGCCGGTCTCGGTGAACGTGACGGCGGTCAAGCGATGGCTCCTAGCTGAGGCGGACGCGCGGGTCGATGACCGCGTAGAGCGCGTCCACGATGACGTTGAGTACGACGATCGCGGCGGCGGCGAGCAGCACGGTGGCCATCAGCATGGGCAGGTCGCTGTTGGTGACCGACTGGATGGACAGGCGGCCGATGCCCTGGAGGCTGAACGTCGTCTCGGTGATGATCGCGCCGCCGATGAGACTGGCGAGGTCGATGCCGAAGATCGTGGCGAGGGGGGTGAGTGTGCCGCGCAGCGCGAACCGCATCACCACGGTGCGACCGGACATGCCCTTGGCGCGCGCCGTGCGGACGTAGTCCTCGCCGAGCTGCTCGACCATGGTCGAGCGGGTCATACGGGTGTAGTTGGCGGTGAAGATGATCGCCAGCACGACCCACGGCAACATCAGGCCGTACGCCCAGCCGATCGGGTCCTCGGTGAGCGGCACGTAGCGCGGCCGCTCGATGACCTGCCACTGGAAGACGAGGAAGTACATGGCGAGGGTGCCGATGAAGTAGATCTGCACCGAGGCGCCGACCAGCGACGAGACGCTGGCGATCTTGTCGAGGGGCTTGCCCTGCTTCAGCGCGGCGACGATGCCGGTGCCGATTCCGAAGATCAGGAAGACCACCGACGCGCCGATGGTCAGCGAGAGCGTCACGGGCAGCCGGTCGATGATCGTCTCGAACACCGGCTCCCGGTTGACGAACGAGTAGCCCAGGCAGGGTGCCGGGCAGTGCCCCAGCCCTTCGTATTCGCGGCCGACGAAGATCCCGGCGAGCCACTCGACGAACTGCACGAAGATCGGCTGGTCCAGGCCGAGGTTGTGTCTGGCCTGGGCGAGCGTCTCGGGCGGGCAGACCTTGCCGCAGGCGAGCCGGGCCGGGTCGGCGGGCACGGCGAAGAAGAGGAAGAACGTCACGGCGGCGACGATCAGCAGGATGAACGCCGCGCCGATGGTTCTGCGGGTCAGGAAACGAAGCACTGGAGCTCCTGTGCGGTGCTCCGGGGCGCCCCGTGCGGGGCGCCCCGGAGGCGTGGCTTACTGCTTCACGAAGATGGTGTTCGGGGAGACGACCCAGCTCATCGGGTCGATCTCGGCGCCGCCGATCAGCGAGCCGTGGAGGGAGTTGGCGATGTCGTTCAGGTCGGGGACCAGCGGCGTCACCTTCTCCATGATGGTCTTGTCGAGGGCGCCCCAGGCCTTGTTGGCCTCCTCGGCGTCGCTCAGGCCCTGGATGCGCTTGATCTCGGCCGTGATCTCCGGGTCCTTCAGGTGCGAGATGTTCTGCGCGCCGTCGGTGACCGGGCCGAAGAGCACCGGGAAGACCGTGGCCGCGGTGGGCCAGTCGGCGCCCCAGCCGCCCCAGTAGAGGTCGAACCCGTTGTCGACCTGGGTCACCGAGTCGTACCAGATCTTCGGGTTGATCGGCTTGGCGACGAGCTTGATGCCGATCTTCTCCATGGCGGTCTTGATCGCGACCGTCATCTTCTCCTGGGTGGGCGTCTGGTTGTACGCGTAGACCAGGGTCGGGTTCGGGTTGCTCGACTGGGCCATCAGCTCCTTGGCCTTCTCGATGTCACCCTCGGGCTTGGCCTTCTTGCCGAAGAGGTCGTAGTCCTGGAAGCCCGACACGGTCGGGTTGAGGATGGTGGTCGAGATCACCGAGGAGGAGGGGCCGCCGCCGATCGTCTGCATCTGCTTGGTCGGCCACGCGTAGTTGATCGCCTGACGGATCTTGATGTCCTTGACCCGGTCGAGGTTGAAGTAGAAGTAGCTCGTGTACGGCGACGGCTGGGTCATCAGGCGCGACTTGAAGCTGGGGTCGGTCAGCACCTGCTGGAGCCGCTCGGGCGCGACGGAGGTGTAGAAGCTGAACGTCTTCTTGTCGTCGCCGGCGTCCGCGATGAACCGGTCGGTGACCTGGAGAGCCTGGTAGCCGAACTCAAGGTGCCACTTGTCCGGGTACGCGCCGCGGATCGGGTCGGTGGCCGGGTCCCAGTGCGGGTTGCGCTCCAGCTCCATCGACTTGTCGGTCACGTGGTTCGTGATGATGTACGGACCGCTGGAGAAGGGCTCCTTGTCGTACTTCTCCTTGGTGTCCTTCGCCTTCGGCACGACGCCGTACGTCGTCATCGCCAGCGCGTAGTTCGCGTCGGCGTGCGGCTCCTTGAACTTGAAGATGATCGTCTTGTCGTCGGGCGTCTCGACGTTGTCCAGGTGCTTGCCGTCGTACGGGCCCTTGTAGGTCTTCTTGTAGTCCTCCTGCGTCAGCCACTGCTGGACGTAGGGGGCGCCCTCGGTGCTGTAGGAGGCGAAGAGGCGCTCGATCGACCACTTCACGTCCTCGGAGGTGATCGGCGTGCCGTCCTGCCACTTCACGCCGTCCTTGAGCGTGAACTTCCAGGTCTTGCCGCCGTCGGACACCTCGCCGGTGTCGGTCGCGAGGTCGCCGACCAGCTTGTAGTCGTTCTTCGCGATCCGCTTGTAGCCAGTGAGCTGGCGGGCGAACAGCAGGGCGAAGTTGCCCTCGACGTTGGAGTAGATGCGGCCCGGGTCGAGGTGGGCGAGGTCGTCGCGGCCGATCTGGTTGATCGTGCCGCCCTTGACGACGCCCTCCGGCGCGATCGCGGGACCCTTGGAGTCCTCCGCCGTGCCGATGGTGATCTTCGGCGCCGTGTTGGCGGACGGTCCCCGGTCCGACGCCGCGGCGGAGGGGTTGCCGGCGTTGGCGGGCGCCCCGCCACCGCCGCCCTTGGCGCAGGCGCCGGTCAAGGCCAGGACGCCTACGGCGAGAACGGCCACCGTTGACCGCTTTCGGATGGACATATCGCTCCTAATCTGGGGGATCTGCGGGAGAGGTGGTCAGCGTCTGATCTTGGGATCGAAAGCGTCGCGCACGGAGTCGCCGAGCAGGTTGAACGCGATCACGAAGATCAGCAGGGCGATGCCCGGGAACATCAGGTAGGTGATGTCGTCGGTGTAGACCTCGGTGCCGCGCAGGAACATGCGGCCCCAGTCGGGGGTGGGCTCGATCATGCCGACGCCCAGGAAGGACAGCGCGGCCTCGGAGGTGACGAGGGCGGGCAGCAGCAGTGTCGACTGGATCAGGATCGGGGTCCACAGGTTCGGCAGCAGTTCCTTGAAGACGATGCGGGCCGGGGAGGCGCCGGTCACCTTGGCCGCCTCGACGAACTCGCGTTCTCGTAGCGAGAGCACGTTCCCGCGCAGCAGGCGGGCCAGCGCCGCCCAGCCGAAGACCGTCAGGAAGATGATCAGTGAGGCCGCCCGCAGCCAGACCGGGGTCTCCTCGTCCGGCTTGACCATGAGGTTCTCCAGCACCGGCATGAACGCGATGATGAAGAGCGTCGAGGGGAACGAGAGCAGGACGTCGATCACGCGGCCGATGAAGTAGTCGGTGCGGCCGCCCACGTAGCCCGCGACGATGCCGATCACGATGCCGATCAGGGTGGTGGCGATCGTGGCGACCAGGGCGATCAGCAGCGACGTGCGGATGCCGTACACGAGCTGCATGAAGACGTCGCGGCCGAGGCCGGGCTCGATGCCGAACCAGAACTCCGAGCTGATGCCGCCGTTCGCCCCGAGCGGGTAGCCGAACTCGTTCAGGAGGTCGGGCCGCTCCTGGCCGTACTGCGTGTACGGGTCCTTGCCGTAGAGCATCGAGATGAGCGGGGCGCCGATGGCGACCAGGATGAAGAACAGGACGATGACCGCCGAGGCCATGCCGGTGGGATCCCGGCGGAAGCGCCGCCACATCAGCTGGCCGGGCGACCGTCCGACCGGGGCTCCGCCGGAGTCGGCGGACGCCGTCACCGTGGCCGGCTCTGCGGTGGTCTCTGAAGGGATCGTCATCGTGCTGGAAGCTCCCAGGAGGGACATTAAAGATCGGAAGAAATCCCGACTTGAGGGAACCTTGGCAAGTTATTGTCCGTAGGTCAATGAGAAGGCGCGCGCCACAGATTTTTTGCCTTGTTTGTGCTCCAAAATAAATCAGCTCGTGTCCCGCGAAACCGTTGACCTGGGACGACGGGGTGCGCGATCATGCGTGTTACATAAACCCATTTGTGTCACAAGTTCGTGACACAACCTGTACGAAGCCGAGACATGCCGAAATGTGGGCGTCATGTGCGAGATTTCCGGATTTACCGGGTGTCGCCGTCGTCCGGCCCGGGTACCTATGGGAAGCCGATCAGGGGCCGGCGGCCGTACGGGGCCCGCGGCCCCGTCATCGGCGCGGTCCTCGGCGCGGCGGTGGGAGGCCGGCATGGGCGGCAGCGGCGGCGCGAGCGCCCGCACGGGCGGTGACACGAGGCGCGGCGCAGGGCGCGGTACGAGACCGGTGGCGGTCACGGGAACGGCCGCGGGAACGGTCACGGGAACAGGCGCGGGGAAGCGAACGGGCGCGGCCACGGGGACGGGAACGCGAACGGCCGCGGGCGGGCGCGAGGACGACGGCATCTTCGGGCCGGGATCGGTGACCTGGCGGGTGATGGGCGAGCCGATCCTCATGGTCGGCGGCTTCCGGGCGCTGCTCATGCAGGGCCTGCACCCCCGTGCGATGCGTGGCGTCCTGCAGAACTCCGCCCTCCTCGACCCGGCCGAGGCGTGGGCCAGGTTCCAGCGGACCACCGAGTTCGTACGGGTGCGGACCTTCGGGACCACCGCCGAGGTGGCCGCGGCCGGCGCCAGGGTGCGCCGCATCCACGCCGCCCTGACCGCGTACGACCCGGACCGGGGGGAGCGGTTCCGGCTCGACGACCCCGACGCCCTCCGCTGGGTCCACGTGGGCGAGGTGGACTCCTATCTGTCGGTCGCCCGGCGGGCCGGCGTCCCGCTGAGCGACGCCGACGCGGACCGGTTCGTGGCCGAGTGGCGGCGCGCCGCCGAGGTCGTCGGGCTGCGCGCGGACGATGTCCCCGGCTCGGTCGCCGAGCTGCGTGACTACATGGAGGAGCGGCGGCCGGGCCTCTACTTCGTGCCCGAGGCGTCGCACCCGCTGCTGCTGTCGCTCAACGCGCCGCTGCCGCTGCGGCTGATGCCGCTCAAGGCGGCGTTCCCCATGATCATGACGCTCGCCTTCGCGTCGCTGCCCCGCTGGGCGCGCCGCCTGTACGGCCTGCCCGCCACGCCGCTCGGCGACCTGTGGGCGAGCGCCACCCTCAGGACGCTGCACCTGGGCCTCGGCCTGGTGCCCGCCCAGGTGCGATACTCGCCGTCCGCGCGCGAGGCCAGGCGGGCCGTCGCGGCGTACGGCGCGGCCCACCCCTGAGCTTCCCGGCCCCCCAGCCCCCGGGCCCCCTGAGCTTCCCGGCC
>NZ_BBYM01000016.1:0-54027 GCF_001570405.1 Microtetraspora niveoalba
GCCCTGCACCGCACCGCCCCGGACGCCCCCGAGGCTCCGGACGTGCTGGCCGCCCACCGCGCCCTCATCGCCTGATCGGCGAGGCCGGGCACGGGGGCGGCCCCGGGTCAGCGGACCCTGCGGCCGTCGCTCGGCTCGCTGATCCGGCCGGCCCGGTCGACGGCGGCGACGTAGTAGTGCGCGCCCTCGCGCCCCTCGGGGTCGACCCAGCGGATGTTGCGGCCCGCGGGGACGACCGCCGCCAGGCCGCGGGCGTCGGCGAAGTCGCCCCGCCCGGCCTCGCGGTCGAACCGGAAGACCGCGAACTGGAACGGCGCCTCCGGGCCGGTGGCCACGATGTGCAGCTCGGCGCCCCCGGCCGCCCTGCGGGCGGTGGCGAGCACCGGGCGGCGCGGCGGCCGCCCGTCCGCGAGGCGCGGCAGCAGCGGCGCGAGCGCGGGGCGGGTGTAGTGGTCGGCCACCACCGTCGAGACGGTGCCCATCCGGTCCTCGCGTACGTCCTGCGAGTTGTACCAGATGTCCCCGCCGACCTCCGGATGGCTCCGGTTGAGCGCGAGATGGTTGGTCAGCTCGTCCGGCCGGAACCACTCGGCCGGCTGCCCGGCCGCGCCCGCCTTGTAGGCGGCCTGGCCGATCCAGAGCTGCACGTCCGTGCCCGCCGCCACGCCGGACCACCAGGGCACCAGCTTGGAGTAGTCGGCGTTCGACTGGCCGATGTACCAGTAGATCTGCGGCGCGATGTAGTCCAGCCACCCCTTCCTGACCCAGCCGCGCGTGTCGGCGTGCAGGTTGTCGTACGACTGGCTGCCCGCGGTGTCGGAGCCGAGGGGGTCGGTCGACTTGTTGCGCCAGATGCCCGAGGGGCTGATGCCCCAGGCGACCTCCGGCTTGGCCTGCCGTACCCGCTGCTGCATCTCCTGGACCAGCAGGTCCACGTTGTTGCGGCGCCAGGAGGCGAGGTCGGGGAAGCCCGCGCCGTACTTCGCGAAGGCCGCGCTGTCGTCGAAGGCCGTTGTGTTCACGGGGTAGAAGTAGTCGTCGAAGTGCAGGCCGTCGATGTCGTACCTGGTGACGGCGTCCATCATCGCGTCCTGCACGAACGCGCGGACCTCCGGGATGCCCGGGTTGTAGTACAGCTTGCCGCCGTAGGAGACGATCCAGTCCGGGTGCTTGCGCCCCGGGTGCTCGGGGTGGAGCTTGGCCGGGTCCGGCTGCATCGAGACGCGGTACGGGTTGAACCAGGCGTGGAAGGCCAGGCCGCGCCGGTGGGTCTCCTCGACGAGGAAGGCCAGCGGGTCGTAGCCCGGGTCCTGCCCCTGCACGCCGGTCAGGTACTCCGACCAGGGTTCGAAGGGCGAGGGCCAGAACGCGTCGGCGGTCGGCCGGATCTGGACGAACACCGAGTTGAGCTTGCGCGCCTGCGCCAGGTCCAGCCAGGCGAGGTACTCCGCCTTCTGCTGGTCGACCGTCAGACCCTGCTTCGACGGCCAGTTGATGTTGACGACCGAGGCGATCCACATGCCGCGCATCTGGCGCAGCGGTGGGACGAAGCCGTCGGGGCTTCCGGCCGCGAACGCGGGCGTGGCCGAGAACGCCGAGAGGGGAAGGGCCGTCGCGGCGGCGGCCAACGCCAGGCCGCGCAGGACGGAACGTCGGGTGGGGGAACTCATCGGACCTCCGTGGGGGATGAAGAAGAAGGCACCGAGCGCGAGATTGGCAGAAACTTACTTTCAGATCAATGACGGTGAAAGAAAGTGTCATTGATGTGTAACCTGCTTCGAGACGTCCACACGAGAAGGTGAGCGCGTGTCAGCAAGCAGCCCCGGCCTGAACCGCCTGGCCATGACCGTCCTGCAGCCCGGATTCGACGGAGTGGAGCCGCCCGCGTGGCTGCGCCGCGCGCTCGCCGACGGCCTCGGCGGCACCGTGCTGTTCGCCCGCAACATCGTGGACGTCGGCCAGACCGCCGACCTCGTCGCCGCGCTGCGCGAGGAGAACCCCGCCGTGGTCGTCGCCGCCGACGAGGAGGGCGGCGCCGTCACCCGCTTCGAGGCCGGGCAGGGCAGCTCGTGGCCCGGCAACCGCGCGCTCGGCGTCATCGACGACGTCGCCCGCACCGAGCTCGTCGGCCGGGCCATCGGCCGCCTCCTCGCCGCCGCCGACGTCACGCTGAACTACGCGCCCGTGGCGGACGTCAACGCCAACCCGGCCAACCCCGTGATCGGCATCCGCTCCTTCGGGCCCGACCCGGACCTCGTCGCCCGGCACACCGCCGCCTGGATCACCGGTCTGCAGGCCGAGGGCGTGGCCGCGTGTGCCAAGCACTTCCCCGGCCACGGCGACACCGTCACCGACTCCCACCTCGCGCTGCCCACCGTCCACGCGTCCCTCGACGTGCTCCGCGGGCGCGACCTCCCGCCGTTCCGCGCGGCGGTCGAGGCCGGCGTCCGGTCGGTCATGTGCGGCCACCTGCTCGTCCCCGCGCTCGACCCGGACGGCCCCGCCACCCTCAGCCGGCGGATCCTCACCGGCCTGCTCCGCGAGGAGCTGGGCTTCGACGGCATGCTCGTCACCGACGCGATCGAGATGCGCGCCGTCGCCGCGCTCCACTCCCCCGGCGAGATCGCCGTACGCGCGCTCGCGGCCGGAGCGGACGCCATCTGCGCCGGCGTCTCCTCGCCGGGCGGCGAGAGCGTGTACGCGCTGCGCGACGCCATCGTCGAGGCGGTCCGGGACGGGCGGCTGCCCGAGGAGCGCCTCGCCGAGGCGGCGGCCCGCGTCCTCGCCGTCGCCGACTGGCACGCCGCCCGCGCCGCCGAACGCCGCGCCGCCGCGCCGGCGGCGCCGTCCGCCGCGCACCTGAACGGCGTGGAGCCCGCGAGCGTCTCAGAGCCCGTGAGCGACGAGGACCTGGGCCTGGAGACCGCCCGCGCCGCCATGCGCGTGACCCCGCCCGGCGCCGCCGCCGGCCCCGCCGTCCCCCTCTCCCGGCCGCCCCTGGTCGTCCACATCGCCCCCCGGATGAGCCAGGCCGTCGAGTCCGGAGCGCCCGTGGGCCTCACCCGTGAGCTGGCCGGGCTGCTTCCGGGCACCGAGGGCCATACGATCATGGCGGAAGCCCCGACGCTTCCCGACCTGAGCGGCGACCGGCCGGTCGTTCTGGTCGTCCACGACGCCGGCCGGCACACGTGGGTCAGCGACCTGCTGGCGGAGGCCGTACAGGCCCGGCCGGACGCGATCGTGGTGGAGACCGGCATTCCCGCCCAACCGGTTGGGGCGGTATATGTCACTACACACGGCGTCTCACGGGCATCTGACCGCGTCGTCGCCCGATGGCTCACCGGCAGCGAACAACCGAGATCCCGACAGGAGAAGGCAGCAGGGTGAACGAACACGAGGGGCCCAACCCGGTCAACCTGGTGGCGACGGTACGGGCGGTCCTGCCCTCCCTCACCCCCGCGGCCCAGGCCGTCGCCCGCCTCATCCTCGACGACCCCGCCATGGTCGCCGGCAGCACGATCACCGAGTTCAGCGCCGCCTCCGGGACGAGCGAGGCGACCATCGTGCGCACCGCCAGAGCCCTCGGGTTCGCCGGTTACTCCCAGCTCCGCTTCGCCCTCGCCGCCGCCGTGGCGCGGGCCAAGCCCGAACGCCTCGTCCCCGGCGACCTCGGGCCCGACGACCCCCTCACCGACGTCATCGCCAAGGTCACCCGCGCCGAGTCCGAGGCCCTCGCCGACACCGCGGCCCAGCTCGCCCCGGAACGGCTCGCCGCCGTCGTGGAGGCCATCGCCTCGGCCCGGCGGGTCGACGCGTACGGGGTGGGGGCCTCGGGCCTGGTCGCGGTCGACATGGCGCAGAAACTGATGCGCATCGGGCTCCCCGGCCACTCCTTCACCGACGCGCACCTCGCCCTCACCAGCGCCGCGCTCGTCCGGACCGGTGACGTCGCCGTCGGAGTGAGCTGCACCGGCGAGACGCCCGACGTGCTCGGCCCCATGCGGGTGGCCGGCTCGGCCGGGGCCACCACGGTCGCCATCACCAACAACCCCCGCTCCTCGCTCGCCGAACTGGCGGACCACGTCCTGGTCTCCGCGGGCCGGGAGACCGCCTTCCGCCCGGGGGCGCTCGCCAGCCGGATCAGCCAGCTCCTGATCGTGGACTGCATCTTCGTCGGCGTGGCCCAGCGCACCTTCGACACGTCCGACTCCGCTTTACGCGCCACACGTGACGCGCTCAACGGCTACCTCGAGGACTCCCGCCGCCGTACGAAGGCGGGATGAGCCGTCGGCGTAAGACCAGGCAGGTTCTCGCCGCTGCATGGTGACCGCTGCGCTGCCTTCCTCGCCGTCACCGCACCGTCTCGTCCTCGGCCTCCTTCTCGCCGTAGGCCGGGAACCAGCTCATGGTCCTGCGCCGCCGGGGACCGCCGCTGCGCTGCGGCGGATGGCTCCTCCGGCGCGCCGTGACAGCCGGTCTCTGGTGCAACCGCTTCGCGGCTCCGGGCGCGGTGGTACAGGGCACGGTCCTACGCGCGCCGGAGGCCCCGCCCGCCTCCGCTCCGCTCCCCGCCGAACCCGGTCAGCCGGCCGCCGGTCATCCCGGTCCGGCTCGACGACTATGCGCTGGGGGGCACTGCACCGCGGCCCGCCCCTCTCCACCTCGCCGTGACGTCCGAGATCGATGCCGCACCGCCAAGCGCCACTCGCGCGATGCCGGATCGAGGTTCACGTGACCTGCGCCGACATGGAGAGTGCGGTCCGCCATGAGCGAAGCGGGTCTGCTGTAAGCGGATCCACTGGGGTGCCCGGTGTTCGCGCTGCTTGGATCCAGGGATGGAGATCTTGGTACTGGGTGGAACGGCATGGGTGGGCCGTGAGCTGTCGCGGCAGGCGATCGAGCGCGGCCATCGGGTGACGTGCCTGGCTCGCGGCGAGAGCGGACACGTCGCGGACGGAGCGAGGCTGGTGGCCGCCGACCGGCGCGATCCTTCGGCCTATCAACCCTTGCTCGACCGCGAATGGGATGCGGTCATCGACGTGTCCTGGCAGCCCGGCTTCGTACGCGGGGCGCTCGACGCGCTGGGTGGCAGGGCCAGGCACTGGGCCTACGTCTCCTCCGTCAGCGCCTATGCCTCCCATGCCACATCGGAGGCGGACGAGTCCGCTGCCCTGCTCGCTCCGACGGATCAAAGCGAGGTCGGCCGCGAGCTGTACGGCGAGGCGAAGGTCGCCTGCGAGCAAGCGTCCACGGCGGTCGTGGGCGATCGGCTGCTCATCGCGCGCGCCGGTCTCATCGGCGGCCCCGGCGATCACAGCGGGCGCTCCGGCTACTGGGTCGCCCGTGCCGCACGTGATCCGCAGGGGCCGATGCTGGTTCCCGACGAGCCGGGCATGCCGACGCAGGTCATCGATGCGCGGGACCTCGCCGCCTGGCTGCTGGACGCCGCGCAGAGCGGAATCGTCGGCACATTCGACGCTGTCGGCCCGATCGTTCCGTTCAAGGAGTGGATCGAGCTGTCCCGCGCTGTCGGCGGGCACACCGGTCCGGTGGTCACCGCCGACTCGTCATGGCTGCGCGCCAACGGCGTGGCGGAGTACATGGGGGCGGAGTCGCTGCCGATGTGGCTGGTCGAGCCGGGCTGGGAGGGTTTCTCTGCCCGCAACGGTTCCGCGGCGCGCGCCGCGGGGCTCCGTCACCGGCCCCGGGCGGACCTGCTCGTCGACACGCTGGCCTGGGAACGCGATCAGGGTCTGGACCGGGAGCGACGTGCCGGCCTCAGCGTCCAGCGCGAACGCGAGTTGCTCCACGCTCTCGGCTGAACACCGACATCTGCAACTAGCGACCTCCCTGGTCCGAGGACCACGAGGACGGCCACCGCCCGCTTCCGGCTGGTGCCCGTGCTCGCCAGGGCCCTCACCGTGGCGCCCCCGGCCGCCGACGGGGCCGAACCGGCGGGCCACGTGCGGATCGGCTACGCCCGCGCCTCCAGCGTCCGCCAGTCCCTGGACACCCACACGACCAGGCAACCGCCGCTAAGGGCCGCTCGGAAGGGTGGCCGTCACGGTGAGGTGGGTCTTGTCGGCGGTGGCTGAGCCTGTGGTGGTCATGCCGTGCCGGCCTGCAGCCAGGTGTCGATGACGGGTGTCAGCTCGTCGAGTCGGGTGAAGAGGTGCCCCTGCATGCCGATGGCATGTGCTGCATGCACGTTCTCTTCACGGTCGTCGACGAAGAGGAAGTCGGCCGGTGTGGCCTGCATGGCGACGACGCAGTGATGGAACGCCGCCGGGTCCGGTTTCGCCACGTTGATCTTTCCGGACAGGGCGATGTGGTCCAGGGTCCGCAGCCAGGGTTGCCCGGCGAGGAAGACGTCCGCGTGGTCGGAGGGGATGTTGGACAACAGGGCGACCTCGGTGACGTCGCGCAGGGACCGCACGTAGGCGGCCATGCGGTCGTCGACGCGTGACCAGCTGTCGATGTCGGCGAGCCGCAGTTCCTCGATCGTGTCGGCGTCGGCGGAGAGTGACAAGCGCCGCAGCACGGCCGTCCAGTACTCGGGCGCGGACTGCTGCGCGGCGTCGTAGGGCGGGCGGCAGGCCCAGTACGCCTCCGCGAAGGCGTCCGCAGGCGTGTCGCACCGGGCGGCCATCTTCGCCAAGGCGTCCGGGCGTTGGTGGAGGGCGATGACTCCGAAGAGGTCGAACAGCACGATTCGTCGGTCGGTGGACATGGTGGGGTTCCTCCGGGTCCCAGCGGTTTCGGTTCAGGGGCGGGGGTCCAGGGCGCGGGCGAGCGAGTCGAGGGAGGCCAGGGCGTCGGGGCCGGCGGGAGCGAGGATGACGCTGGTCGCGCCCGCTGCGTGGCGGGCCTTGATCGCTTCGCGTGCCTGGTCGGGGGTGCCGGCGATGCTGAGCTGGCGGACCCAGGCGGCGGGCATGGTCTGGGCGAATTGGCGGGCGTCGGCGCAGGCGGCGCGGTGTTCGCGCAGCTGTGTGGCGAATGGCAGGGGGTCGATGTGCGCGGCCCAGTCCGGCTCGCCGACGGCGGCCAGGCCATCACGGACGCGGGCGAGAGCGGCGTCCGCGTCGTCATCTACGGCTGCGGCGTCGTAGGTGACGACTTCGAGGTCACGCGCGCCGGAAGTGGTGCCCAGATGCCGCAGCGAGGAGCCGATGTAGGCGGGGGCCGCGGGCTCGGCCAGGAGGAGCCCGTCGGCGACCTCGCCTGCGGCTGCCTGCGATTTGGGACCGCGCACACCGAGGATGACCGGCGGGACGATGTCGGGGGTCTCAGTCAGGACGACGCCTTCGCAGCGCACGTAGCGGCCGCCTGCCGGGCCGGGCTCGCCGCGCATGAGCAGGCGCAGCGCGGTCGTGTACTCCTTGATCAGCGTCAGGGGGCTGGTGGGCCAGGCTCCGGCCTGGCGCATCCAGTCGGGCATGCCGTGGCCGATGCCGGTGATCAGCCGGCCGGGGTAGAGCTGGGCGAGGGTGGCCAGTTCCATCGCGGCGAAGCACACGTTGCGGGCGCCGGCGGGCATGATGCCGATGCCGACCGTGATGCTGGTGGTGCTGGCGAGGACGGGGCCGGCCTGGGCGAGTCCGCCGCGCCAGCCGAGGTCCTCCACCACCCATACCTGGTCGAACCCCAGCTCTTCGGCTCGCCGGGCGTAGGGCAGTATGTCGCGGACGGGCAGGTCGCGGGGCAGCATGACACCGACACGGTCACGGGTGGTGGTGTCTATCTCGGGCATCGCAGGCTCTTTCTGTAGGCGGCGGGTTCTTCCTCACCGGTCCGGGGCGGGCCGAGCGTCGACCGGCGCAAAGAACACGAGTGCGGCGACGGTGGTGGGCAAGCCGTACTTGACGCTCTCGAAGGCCGCGAACGCGGCCAGGAAGAGTGTGAGCACGCCCAGCCGATCTTTCGCAGCCGACGACCGCCTTCCAACACGGGCTGCATCTCGTCACGCCTGCGCTCTGTTGTCACAGGCACACCCTAGGCCCGTGCGCCGACCCCAGCCGCGGTTCAAAATCGCAGGCTCCCCCAGGTCGACGACGACCTTGGAGGAGATCCGGCCTGGTCAGCCCCCCACCGGCAACGACACGCCCCCATACGGCAAGAAGCCGGGACAGCGGAGGCAGGGCAAGGGGGCGGCGGGGAGCGGAGCGGAGGCGGGTGGGGCCTCCGGCGCGCGTAGGACCGTGCCCTGTACCACCGCGCCCGGAGCCGCGAAGCGGTTGCACCAGAGATCAGCTGTCACGGCGCGCCGGAGGACCCGCCCGTCGCAGCGCAGCGGCGATCCCCGGCGGCGCAGGACCATGAGCTGGTTCCCGGCCTACGGCGAGAAGCAGGCCGAGGACGAGACGGTGCGGTGACGGCTAGGAAAGGCAGGGCGGTGGCGAGCGGAGCGGAGTGCGGGCGGTTGCTCCGGCGCGCGTAAGACCGTGCCCTGTACCACCGCGCCCGAGACCGCGAAGCGGGGAATCACCGGAGCGCAACTATCACGGCGCGCCGGAGCAGCCGCCCGCCGCAGCGCAGCGGTCACCATGCAGCGGCGAGAACCGTGCCTGGTCTCTCAGGCCACATCGAGTACACAAGCACACGGTGCGGCCAGCCCGCCGCAGCGCAGCGGTCACCACGCAGCGGCGAGAACCGCGCCTGCTCTCTCCGGCCACATCGACTGCACCCCTACCGGACCCTCCGCAGGGCCTCGGCGGCGACGGCGTGGCGCAGGTCGCGGATTCCCGGCCGGCCGCGTACGGGATGGACGTTGTTGGTCAGCAGTACGACGGTCAGGGACCGTTCCGGGTCGACGACGAGGGACGTGCCGGTGAACCCGGAGTGGCCGTAGGCGCGGCCGAGGGGTCCGACGATGGCCGGGTCGCCGATACGCACGCCGAGCCCGTGGTCGAACGCCGCGCCCTGTACGCCGTGGTCCCGGGTCATCTCCGCGACCGTCTCGGGGCGCAGGATCGGCCCGCCTCCCGTACGGAGGGTCTCCCCGAAGCGGACGAGGTCGTCGGCGGTGGAGAACAGCCCGGCGTGCCCCGCGACCCCGCCGAGGCCGTACGCGGTCTCGTCGTGGACCTCGCCGCGGACGCAGCCGGGGCCGGGGCGGTCGGGCTGGTACTCGGTCGCGACGACGCGCGGGAGCAGCTCGGCCGGAGGGCGGTAGCAGGTGCTCGTCAGGCCGAGCGGCCCGATGACGCGGGTGCGTACGAGCTCGTCGAGGGGTGCTCCCCCGGCGAGCTCGGCGACCCGGCCCGCCGTGACCATCCCGACGTCGGAGTAGACGTAGCGCTCTCCGAGGGCGTGGGCCGGCGGCGTGGTGAGGATCAGCTCCATCCGCGCGGCGTGCGCGCCGGAGCCGTCGCCGGGGATCTCCTCGTGTGCCCGGCGGCTGGGCGGCAGGCCCGCCGTGTGGGTGAGCAGGTGCCGCAGCGTGGTCGCGGGGTGCCCGCCGTACGTCGCGGGGAGCCAGGTCGTGACGGGCTCGTCGAGACCGAGGCGGCCGTCCTCCGCGAGGGACAGGATGGCCGCCGTTGTGAACAGCTTGGTGATCGAGGCGAGGTCGAAGACCGCGTCGCGGCGGGCGGGCGGACGTTCGTCCAGGAGCGCCTCCGTGGCTCCTGAATAACGTACGGCCTCGCCCACCGCGGCGGCGGCGACGACGGATCCCTGTACGGCGATCAGCGCGACCGCCGCCGAGCAGGCGGCCGGGACCGCCGACTCCAGGATCTCGGTGAGTCCGGCGGAGGTCTCCGGTGTGGAGACGTCGCGGATCGGACCCGCCTGAAGGTCCGGCCCGTCAGGCACCGACCACTCCCCCGGACGCGGCCTGCCGGGCCGCCTCCAGGCGGTCGCCGTTGGCCTCCAGGAGGGCCCTGGCGCCGTCGGCGTCGAGATCGTGCTCGATCATGAGGACGGCGGCCTTGACCTGCCATCCGGCGGCCTCCAGGGCCGCCTGGGCGGTGTCCAGGCCCGCGCCGGTGATGTCGCCGACCATGCGGGCGGCCCGGTCGGCGAGCTTGGAGTTGGCCGCGGACACCTCGATCATCGAGTTCCCGTAGGTGCGGCCGAGCCGCACCATGGCGATCGTCGAGATCATGTTGAGGACGAGCTTCGTCGCGGTCCCGGCCTTGAGGCGGGTCGAGCCGGTCACGATCTCGGGCCCGACGATCACCTCGATCCGGTGCTGGGACGCCGCGGAGAGCGCGGAGTCGCGGTTGCAGGACACCCCGACGGTGAGCGCGCCCCTGCGGGCGGCCTCGCCGAGGGCGCCCAGCACGTACGGCGCGCGTCCGCTGGCGGAGACCCCGACGACGGAGTCGTGCGGGCCCACCTCCTTGGCGGCGATGGCCGCGGCTCCGGCGGCGGCGTCGTCCTCGGCGCCCTCGACCGAGCGGGTCAGCGCGGGCACGCCGCCCGCGATGATGCCCTGGACGAGCTCGGGGTCGGTGCCGAAGGTGGGCGGGCATTCGGACGCGTCGAGCACGGCGAGGCGGCCGGAGGTCCCGGCCCCCACGTAGAAGAGGCGTCCCCCCTTCTTCATGCGGGCGACGATCGCGTCGATGGCGGCCGAGATCTCCGGGATCGCGGCGGCGACAGCCGTCGGGACCTTCGCGTCGGCCGCGTTCATCAGCCTGGCGACCTGCTCGGTGGGGAGCCGGTCGATCTCGCTGTAGCGCGGATCGCTCTGCTCGGTGGACAGGTCGGCGAGTGGATCAATCATCTCGTTCCATGTCGCTAATTTTCACCTGATGGTTCCATTATGCAAAAATTCTTCGGAGAATGGGATCATGTCACACGTACGAACCGGTGCCGAGCGGCTCGCGAACGATCCCGGACTCCTGCCCGGGGGCCGGATCGGTCTCATCACCAACCCCACCGGGGTTCTTCCCGATCTGACCCCGACCGCCACGGCGCTGGTGGCGGCGGGTGTCCCGCTGACCGCGCTGTTCGGTCCCGAGCACGGGATCCACGGCACGGCGCAGGCGGGCTTCGGCGAGGACGCGGGCGTGGACCCGGCGACCGGGCTCCCGGTCCTCGACACGTACGGCAGGAGCGGCGACGCCCTGGACGCCCTGGTGGCGGCATCGGGCGTGGACACGCTCGTCTTCGACATCGCCGACGTGGGGACACGCTTCTACACCTTCGTGTGGACGATGCACGACCTCATGGCGTCGGCGAGCAGGCTGGGGGTGCGCTTCGCGGTGCTCGACCGGCCCAACCCGCTCGGCGGCACCCGCGCCGAGGGTCCGGCGCTGGATCCCGCCTGCGCCAGTTTCGTGGGCCGGGCGCCCGTGCCGATCAGGCACGGGCTGACCATGGGCGAGCTGGCGCTCCTCCTGAACGAGTCGATCGGCGCCGATCTCACCGTGGTCGTGATGGAGGGCTGGCGGCGTTCCATGCGCTTCGCCGCCACCGGCCTGCCGTGGATCATGCCGTCGGTGAACATGCCGACCCCGACGACCGCGCTGGTCTACCCGGGGACCGGCCTGGTCGAGGGCACGACCGCGTCCGAGGGCCGGGGAACCACCCGGCCGTTCGAGCTGGTCGGCGCGCCCTGGCTCGACGGGGGCTTCGCCGCCGAGCTGAACGGGCTCGGCCTGCCCGGCGTGCGCTTCCGCGACACCTGGTTCACCCCGGCGTTCCACAAGCACGCCGGGACGCCCGTACGCGGGGTCCAGGTGCACGTGACCGACGCGGAGGCGTTCCAGCCGGTGCTGACCGGGGTGTCGATCCTGTACCTGCTCCGCGCCCGGCGCCCGGACGAGTTCGCCTGGACGACCGCGGACCCGGCCGGGACCGGGGTCGAGGGCGGGCGGAACTACATCGACCTGCTGTGGGGCTCCCCGTCGCTGCGCGAGCGGATGGACGCGGGGAAGGATCCCCGCGACCTGTGCCCCTCCCCCGGCCACCCGGAGTCCTGGCTGTACGGCGGCAAGCTGCTCTACCCGTGACATCCGGCCGTCACCGCAGGTCCCGGCGGTAGAGCCAGAAGACACGCTCGGCCCGGGCCCCCACCACGCCGGAGTAGAACCGCAGGGGGCCCACCCAGGAGATCTGGGCGTCGGCCAGGCCCGCGGCGCGCATCTCCGCCAGGCAGCGGCGCAGCAGCACGCCGCCGACGCCGAGCCCGCGCGCGGCGGGTGCGGTGCCCATGGGGCCGAACCAGGCGGGCCTGGCCCCCCACGCGGCGAAGCCGATGATCTCGCCGTCGAGGGACGCGTAGTGGAGGCCGGTGGCCTCCTCGGCCTCCCAGGCCCAGCTCTCGTTCCACTCGCCGCGGACGAACGCCGTCACGGCGTCCCGCTCGCCGGACCCCGCCGCGTGTACGGCGACGCCCTTGCCGGCCAGCCGCTCGACGTCGTCGGCGAGCGACCGCTCGTCCAGGGCGACGCCGGACAGGTCGGCGGTCATGTTCCAGGCGACCCGCTCCTGCTCGTAGCCGAGTGACTCGACCAGGCAGGCGGCGGCGGTGTAGCGGACGTCGATGCCGGGCCAGGCGTAGCACGGCGGGTTGCCGGAGACCCGTACGGTGCCGACGCCCTCGCCGCGCAGCCACTCCTCCGCCGCCCTGACCAGCGCCCGCCCGCGTCCGGCGCCCCGGGCTTCGGGGTGGACGGCGAGCAGGTCGATGTGCCCGACCGACGGGTCGCGGGTGGAGACGGAGGCGAGGACGGCGCCGTCGAGGTCGCCGGTCGCGAGCGCGGTCCAGCGGCGGTCCGCCGGGGGCGAGGCGAGCCGGGCGACCAGCCGCGGCGCCTCGGCCGCGTCGAGGGTGAGCGCGGCGGCGGCCAGCTCGCCGAGAGCCGCGACGTCCCCCGACGCGTCGCGGATCCCCCAGGCGGCGGTCACAGCCGCACCGCCGGGGTGGCGACGACGCTGCGCCGCTGCGGGTGGAAGCAGGCGTGCTCCTGGGCGGTGCCGCCGTCGTGCCCGAGGACGGGCCGCTCCGACTCGCACCGGTCGGTGCGGAACGGGCATCGGGCTGCGAACAGGCAGCCGGTGTCCGGCCGGCCCGCGTCGATGGCCTCGGTGGGGACGACCCGCTCGGCGCCGGGGGCTTCCAGCCCGTGCAGCACCGGGATGGCCGACAGCAGCGACTGCGTGTACGGGTGGACCGGGTCGGAGATGATCGTCTCCACCGGGCCGCGCTCGACGACCTGGCCCCGGTAGATCACGTACAGCTCGCCGTCCAGGCCGATGTAGCGCGCGGTGGCCACGTCGTGGGTGATGAACAGCACGCTGACGCCGAGCCGGTCGCGCAGGTCCTTGAGCAGGGCCAGGATGCCGAGCCGCAGCGACACGTCGATCATCGAGGTGGCCTCGTCGGCGACGAGCATGTCCGGGTCGACGGTGAGGGCGCGGGCGATGACCACGCGCTGACGCATGCCTCCGGAGAGCTGGTGCGGGTAGCGCGGCAGCACGTAGCCGGGGTCGAGCCCGACGAGGCCGAGCAGTTCCTCGGCCCGCTCGTCCATCCAGGAGCGCGGGCGGCCGGTCTGCTTGGCCCGCAGGCTCAGCGGCGCGTCCAGCGTCTGGTGGATGGTCCGCGCCGGGTTGAGCGCGGAGTACGGGTCCTGGTGGATGAGCTGGACCCGCCGGAAGTGCGGCTGGCGCTGCTTGGGACGCAGCGACGACATCGGGACGCCGTCGATGACGATCTCGCCGGAGTCGTAGCTCTCCAGGCCGGCGAGGATGCGGCCGAGGGTGGTCTTGCCGCATCCGGACTCGCCGATGAACGAGACCGCGCCGCCCTTCTCGATGGAGAAGTCGACACCGCGCAGCGCCGGGACGTCCCGGGCGCCGAGCATGCCGCCCCGCTGGCGGAACGTCTTGGTGATGCCCTTGCCGGTGATCACGCCTGCTCCTCCCCTCTCACGGGTCCTGTGGTGACGGTCTCCTTCTCCGGCTCCTCCGCCGGCTCACTCTCCGGCTCCCGCTCGCCGGCCTCCGCGTGGCAGGCCACGATCCGGGGGCCGATGGTGAGCACGGGCGGCTCGCCGGTCTCGCACACGTCCATCCGGACGGCGCAGCGCTCCCGGAACACGCACCCGTCGGGCGGGATCGTGCCGAGGGTCGGGGGGCGGCCGGGCAGCGCCCTTGCCTCGTCGATGTCGCCGACGAGGCGCGGGATGGCCTGCAGCAGGCCCCGCGTGTACGGGTGCTTGGGCGCGCCCAGCACCTCCCGGGTGGGGCCCTGCTCGACCAGGCGCCCGCCGTACATGACGGCGAGCCGGTCGGCGATCTCGGCGACGACGCCGAGGTCGTGCGTGATGACGAGCGTGGTGAGACCGCGCTCCTCGTGGACCTCGCGGATGATCCGCAGGATGGTCGCCTGGGTGATCATGTCGAGAGCCGTGGTGGGCTCGTCCAGGACGACGATGTGGGCGTTGAGCACCAGCGCGAGCATGATGCCGACGCGCTGGCGCATCCCGCCGGACAGCTCGTGCTGGTGGGAGTCGAGAACTCGCGCGCCGTCCATGCCCATCCGGTCGAGCAGGCTGCGCGCCTCCTTGACCAGGCCGGGCAGGTCGTCGACGTCGTGCGAGCGGCCCAGGTCGAGGAGCTGCTTGCCGACCGTCTTGAGCGGGTTGAGCGAGTTCTGCGCGGCCTGGAAGACGTAGCCGACGTGCCGGCCGCGCGCCTTGCGCAGGTTGTCGCCGGTCAGGGAGACCACGTCGCCGAGACCGTCGATCTCGACCGAGCCGGAGCTGATCCGGCCGGGCGGCTGCACGGCGTTCAGCAGCGACAGGGCCAGGGTGGACTTGCCCGAGCCGGACTCGCCGACCACGCCGGTGATCGTGCCGGGCACGAGCTCCAGGTCGACGCCCCGGACGGCGGGCAGCTCGCCCGCCTGGGTGCGGTAGACGACGGACAGGTCGCTGATGCGGACGCCCGGCGCCCTCTTGTCAGTCACGGACACCGGTCACTCCTCACGCAGGCGGGGGTTGAAGATCTCGTCCATGGCGTCGACGACGAGCACGATGCCCAGGGTGAGCAGCAGGATCGCCAGCAGCGGCGCCAGAAGGTAGGGCAGGGCGGCGGTCGTGGTCAGCGCGCCGCCCCCGAACACGGCGAGGTTGAGCATCACGCCCCAGTTGTTGGCCTCGAACGGCAGGACGCCGAGGAAGAAGAGGCCGACCTGCGCGTACACAGCGCCGGTGACCGCGATGAGCATGTTCATCGCGATGTACGGGGCCATGCTGGGCAGCAGTTCCCTGCCGATGATGTGCGTCGTGGACAGGCCGAGCCCCCGCGCCGCCTCGACGAAGCCGCGCTCGCGCAGCGAGAGGGTCTGGGAGCGCACCGCGCGGGCGACGCCGCCCCAGCCGAGCAGGCCGAGCACGAGGCCCATCTCGATGGCGCTGGTGAACTTCCAGATCGTGGACAGCACGAGCAGCAGCGGCAGGCCGGGGATGGTCAGCTTCATGTCGGTGATCCGCATGAGGACGGAGTCCCAGCGGCCGCGCCTGAAGCCGGCGAACAGCCCGATGCCCGCGCCCAGCACGACCGTGATCACCGCGGTGACCAGGCCGGTCAGCAGGACGTACCGCGAGCCGGTGACGACGAGGGCGAGCACGTCGGTGCCCTCGAAGTCGGTGCCGAACGGGTGCGCCCAGCTCGGCGAGGCGTACAGCGCGTTCGTGTCGCGCGGGAGCCTCTCGGGGTAGAGCATCGGCCCGAAGATCCCCATGAAGGCGAACCCGGCCATGATGACCACGCCGGCCATCCGGCTGGGCTTGCGCTTCATGACCCGCCAGACACCGCGCCAGAAGTTGCGGCGCAGGGCGGACGAGGCGCTGCGCGCCTCCGGCATGATCGTGGTCGCGGTCATGCCGCCTCACCTCCGCTTCTGACCCGGGGGTCGATGACGGTGTACAGCAGGTCGGCCGCGATGTTCGCGATGATGATCGCCACCGTGATGAGCAGGAAGGCCCCGCCCATCAGGGCGTAGTCGCGCCCGGTGATGCTGTCGATGAGCATCAGGCCGAGCCCCGGATAGTTGAAGATCCGCTCGATGAAGATGGCCCCGCCGAACAGCAGGCCCAGCGACAGCGCGAGGATCGTGAACAGGGGCAGGATCGCGTTGCGCGCGATGTACCTGAAGATGATCGAGCGCTTCATCCCGCGCAGCTCGGCGGCGAGGATGAAGTCGTCGCCGAGCACGGTGACCACGCTGGACTTCATGGCCAGGATCCAGCCGCCGTAGCTCGCCAGCGCGTACGTCACCACGGGGAGCGTGGCGTGCTGGACCAGCGAGCCGATGTAGCCGGCGTTGAGTCCGGGCTCGAACATGATGTCGGCCGTTCCTCCCGCGGGGAGGATGGGGATCAGCGTGGTGAAGATCGCGCCGAGGAGCAGCGCCAGCACGTACTGCGGCACGCCGTGCAGCAGCGATCCGGAGATCGCGAGCAGGTCGCCGAGCTTGCCCTGGCGCTTGATCGCGGCGTAGACCCCGAGGATGATGCCGACGACGAAGCTCAGCAGCGTGCCGGCGAGCACCGGGATCAGCGTCCACTTGGCCGCGGACATGAGCACGGTGCTCACGCCGGTGCCCGGCACGGTGAGCGACTGGCCGAGGTCGAGCCGGGCCAGCCCCTTCATGTAGTCGAGGTACTGCTCCCACATGCTGCCGGTCGGCATGAAGCCGTACAGGACGTTGACCGCCTGCTGGGCCGCCTCGGGCGACATGCCCTGCTCGACGAGCTTCTCGTACTTGGCCGCCATGGGGTCACCGGGAATGTTCCTGATGATCAGGAAACTGATCGTGGTGACCACCAGGATCATGACGAGCCCGCGGGCCAGATGGCCCGCGAGCCGCCGCACGACGGCGATTCCCCCGGTGCGTCCCGGGACCCCGATGAGCGTCATGAACCTACTTCTTCTTGATCATTCCGAGCTGGAGCCACACGCCGGAGGTGAGGCGGAGCGCCTCACTGTCGTTCTCCGGGAATCCGGTGAACCGCGACGTGTTGATGAACTGCGTGTTGACGTAGTCCCACAGCTGGATAACGGGCAGGTCCTGGTTGGCCGCCTTGGCGAGCTGGCTGATGATCTGCTTCTGCTCGGACTCGGGGGCGGAGTTCAGCTTGCCGGTGAGCTCGCCGGGGTTGATCTTCCCGACGCCCTTGACGTCGATCGTCTCGGGGCTGCCCATCCAGTTGCCGTCCTTGCCCGGGGCAGAGTGCTTGATCTTGCCGCTGAGGATGGACCAACCGTTGGAGGCGCCGTAGAGGCGCTGGTAGATGTTGTACGGCGCGGGGCCGAGGGCCACGAGCCAGAAGCCGACGTCGTACTTGCCCGCCGCCAGCTCCTCAAGGTAGAGCGGGTAGTCGGCCGTGGTGAGCACCTCGGCGCTCACGCCCGCCTCGTTGAGCTGGCTGGTCACGGCCTTGGCCGCGGACACCCAGTCGGAGAACGGCGCGGGCACGTTGATCGTGAACTTCCACGGCTTGCCGTCGGGGAGCGTCCACTTGCCTCCGGTCTTCTTCAGACCGGCTTCCTTGAACTCGGCCTCGGCCTTGGCCGCGTCGAGCTTGTACGGCTCGAGCTGGCTCAGCTCGGAGCCCAGCCACGCCTCCGCGGGCTTCTGGTGGATGCCCGTGGTGGTCAGCGAGGGGGTGCCGCCCTCGGGAGACGCGATCTTGGTGACCTCGTCCCGGTTGATGAGGTAGGCCAGGCCCCTGCGCACGTGGACGTTGTCGTAGGGCTTCTTGGACTGGTTGAACGCCATGGCGACCGAGACGGGCGAGAAGCCCTTGACGACCGCGTTTCCAGGCGTCTGGCCGATCCGCTTCATCACGTCGGCCGGCACCGCGGTGAACGGCGCGTTGTCGAGCTTACCCGAAATCAGGTAGTTCCAAATCTGCTCGTTACCGGTGTAGTTGAGCAGCTTGACCTGGTCGGGGCCGACATTGGCGGCGTTGTAGAAGTTCTTGTTCTTGACGAGAAGGGCCTCGCCCGGGTTCATCCGCTCCAGCGTGTACGGGCCGGCGGAGACGTCCTTGGCGGGGGCGAAGGCGAGCACCTTGTCGGCGAGGGCGGTGATTTCGGCGCGGGCCTTCTCGGCCTCGGCGCCCTCGCCGCGGGACGCCTTGAGGGTGTCCCAGAAGTTCGCGGGGACCGCGTCCTTCCAGATGTGCGCCGGGACGACGAAGCTGTCCATTACGCCACGAACGAACGTGACGCTGGGGTTGCTCATGTCCTGGCTGATCTTGACCGTGTGGTCGTCGACGATCTCGACGTCGGAGGCCGCGCCCGCGGCGCCCGGGGCGATCGAGAAGGCCGTGCTGCCCTGCGTGTACGCGAGGGCGATGGAGAGCTTCACGTCCTCGGCGGTGACGGGCTTGCCGTCGGACCACTTGTTGTTCGGCTGCAGGTGCAGGGTGATCGACGAGTTGTCGGGGGCGATCTCCCAGCTCGCGGCGATGCCGGGGTAGAACTGGTTCGGGTCGGTCAGGGTGTTCTTGATCCACCCGAGCTTCATCGCGTTGTACCCCTGGAACATGTTGCCCTTGGGGTTCCACGGGTTGATCGGCCCGTTGACGTCGAGACCGGGCTTCAGACCGTCGATGGTGGTGTAGACGCCACCGCCACCGGACGCCGAGTTGCCACCCGTACTGGTGCTGCTGCACGCCGTCGCGGTGACGGCGGCAAGGCTGAGCAACGACACGACCGCTGCTACACGCTTCATGGACCGCTCCGTGGGGGTCTTTATATCTGGGCTGGACAGACGGAACTTTTTCGCGACTTTATGGTGAAGCGGCGATGGCGTCAATTATCTCCACAAGACGTGAAGCTTCTGTAACTTTCCTTCATCGAGTCACACCCGAAACCGATCGTCAGGCCCCGAAGTCCATGGTCAGGACAGTGCCGCGCGGAACGCCGGGGCGAGATCGGGGCAGAGCCCAGGAGGCAGAGCTCAGGAAGCGGCGTTCAGGAAGCGGTGGTCCACGCCCGCGGCCGCCGGCGGCGCGGCTGTTCAGGAAGCGGTGTCCAGGAAGCGGCGCAGCTCGCGGGCGACGACGCCGGGACGGCCGCCCAGGTCGCGGTCGCCCGTGGCCCCGCGGTCCAGCCCCGGCAGCTCCACCCGCCGCGCGCGCGGCATCACCCGGGCCGCTCCGCCACCGCGTCGCGCAGGTAGCGCGGGCTCCGGGCGCGCTCGCATGTCTGCGTCGACGTCGGGGCCGTCACGCCCCGTCTGGACGGAAGGAGCCGTCCGGGGGCGTCCGGCCGGCGAAACGTCCAGCATCGATTGCGAACACCGGACGAATCGGCACCATGCGGAGTCATGGACCACAGAAATCTCAACAACCGCAGGTTCGTCATGGTCAGCTCGACCGCGAGCGAGGTCGACCCGGACGGCCCCACCGAGTTCGTCTACCAGGAGGAGGACGGCATCGTCTGGGGCAGCTACGTCGGCGACACCGTGACGCACGGGCACTTCGTCGGCAGCCGGGAGGACGACCGCCTGGAGATCACCTACATCCATCAGCTCAAGAAGGGCGGCCACGCGAGCGGACGGAGCACCAGCCGCATCGAGACCCGCCCCGACGGGCGGCTGCACCTCGTCGAGGAGTTCCAGTTCGAGGGCGACGACACCATGCACGTCAGCGTCTGCGCCGAGGTCGTCTGACCCGGCGCGACCGCCCGGAAGGGCGGCCACCGGACTCGTCCGCAGTGCCCCGGCATCTGTGCCGGGGGTGAAGCGGGCTTGTCCCCGTAGCGGAGCAGGAAGCCGCAGAAGTGAAGCACACGCGGCGCAGGCCGAATCTTCGGCATTCATGCCGAAGAGCGCGGCTACCCCTTGTCCCGCTGCAGGCCCGCGCGCCCCTCGGAGACGCCCTCGAAGCGCATCTTGCCCAGCGGCACCCCGTCTCCCGACGCGTCGGGGGCGGGCCGCCGCGGGGCGGGCCTGCGGTCCGTCGGCAGGATGTACGGCCGCTTGATGACCTCGTCGAGGATGAAGACGGTCTCGGTGGCCTTGACCGCCGGGATGCTCGCGAGGCGCTCGGTCACCAGGGCGTGCACGGCGGCGACGTCGGTCATCCGCACCTGGATCATGGCGTCGTGCTGGCCCGTGGTGATCGCGCAGTACTCCACCTCGGGCATCTGGGCGAGCTGGGCGCGGAACTGGCGCCACATCTGCTGCCGCACGGTCACGAAGATCAGCGCGGTGATGCCGAGACCGGCCCGCACGTGGTCGATCTCGGCGGTGAAGCCCTTGATCGCCCCGTCGGCGCGCAGCGCCTCGAACCGGGTGTAGGCGTTCGCCCGGGAGATGCCCACGCGCTCGGCGAGCGCGGCGACGGAGATCCGGCCGTTCTCCCTCAGGACCTCGAGGATCTTGAGATGTGTCGAGTCCAGCTCCAGGCCGATGCCGATACGTCCAGAAGGAGCACCCCCAGGCGTCGGGTAGCTTGACGTTTCGGTCACGGCAGTTCCCCCCTCATCAGATTCGTCTCAGCATCACGGCACGCGCTGGACTTTCTGTCGCACACTCCTGCACCATCAGCGACTAAACGTCTCACATGGCACATTTTCGGAGGATACAGATATGGCGCTCCGTTCGCGGCGCCGGCGGGCGACCACCGCCCTGCTGCCGGTCGTGCTCACCGGTGCTCTCGCCCTCGCCGCGTGCTCCAGCGGCGGCTCGTCCGGCACGCAGGCGCAGGGCAGCGCGGGCAAGACCCTCGTGATCGACACATCCTTCGATCTCAAGACGGCCGACCCGGGCCGCACCTACGAGCCGACCGGCCTCATCGTCGGCAAGGCGACCTACGACACGCTCCTCACCTTCGAGGGCGCGGACGTCACCAAGCCGGTGCCGTCCCTCGCCGAGTCGTACGAGATGTCGCCCGACGGGAAGAAGCTCACGCTCAAGCTGCGCAAGGACGCCGTCTTCGCCGACGGCTCCCCCGTCACCGCGCAGGACGTGTCCTTCACCCTGAACCGCGTCCGCGACATGAAGGGCACCCCGTCGTTCCTGATGGACGGCGTCGAGGTCGAGGAGGTCGACGACAGCACGATCGCGCTGACGTCGAAGGCTCCCAACCCGGCGCTGCCGTACATCCTGCCGAACCCGGCCCTGGGCATCCTCAACTCGAAGGTGGCCAAGGAGCACGGCGCGACCGCGAACCCGGACGACAAGGCCGAGCAGTACCTCAACTCCGCCTCCGCCGGCTCCGGGCCGTACACGATCGAGTCGTTCAACGTGAGCAGCCAGGTCGTGCTCAAGGCGAACGCCAAGTACTGGGGCGCCAAGAAGCCGGTCTACGACAAGGTCGTCCTCCGCAACGTCGAGTCGGCGACGCAGAAGCTCAACGTGCAGCGCGGCGACAGCCAGGTCGCGCTGAACCTGTCCGGCGACCAGGTGAACGGCATGGGCGGCGGGCTGCAGGTCAAGCGGACCACCTCCGCGTACGTGTTCTTCCTGCTCGCCAACCAGGACCCGGGCGTCAGCAAGGTCACCTCCAACCCCAAGTTCGTCGAGGCGCTGCGCAAGGGCATCGACTACAAGGGCCTGCTCGAACTGGCCGGCGAGGGCTCGACCCAGGCGGCCGGCATCATCCCGTCGATGTTCCTCGGCGCGCTCCCGGCCGACCAGGCCACCCAGCGCGACGTCGAGGGCGCGAAGGCGGCGCTCAAGGAGAGCGGCGTGACCGACCCGACGGTCAAGCTGGAGTACCCGAGCGAGCTGACCGTGAACGGCCTGTCCTTCCAGCCGCTGGCCGAGCGCATCCAGGCCAACCTCAAGGAGGTCGGCATCACGGTCGAGATCACGCCCGCGCCGGTCACCACGGCCCTGGACAACTACCGCAACGGCAAGGAGGAGCTCGGCCTCTGGTACTGGGGCCCGGACTTCCCCGACCCCAGCAACTACCTGTCGTTCCTGCCCGGCAAGCTGGTCGGCCTGCGGGCCGGCTGGAAGGCGGGCTCGGACAAGGAGCTGGAGGCCGCCGGCGAGAAGGCCGCCGCCGCGGTGAGCGACGACGACCGCAAGCAGGCGTACACCGACGTGCAGACGAAGCTCAACGCCTCCGGGCCGTTCGTCCCGCTGATCCAGCCGGGCCAGAACATCGTGACGGCCGGTTCCGTCACCGGCCTCGAGTACCACCCCGTGTGGACGATCAATGTCGCCGACCTCGGCGCCAAGTAGGGACCGGGACGGAGGCGCCGCCCCGACCGGCCGGAAGGCCGGCCGGGGCGGCGCCGTCCGCCGGCACCCGTTCGCCCGTTTCCTGGTCCGCAGGATCGTCACGGCGCTCCTGCTCGCCCTCGGCATCACGCTCGTCACGTTCATCCTGACGAACCTGGTCCCCGGCGACCCGGCCGCGGCCAACCTGGGCCAGCGCGCCATCGGCGACCCGGCGATCGTGGCGCAGTGGCGCGCGGACCACGGCCTGGACAAGCCGCTCCCCCAGCAGTACCTGATGCACCTCTCCGGGCTGCTGCAGGGCGATTTCGGGCAGAGCCAGCAGAGCCACCGCCCGGTGGCCGACGACCTGGCCGAGTTCGTGCCCGCGACGCTGGAGCTGGCCGGCGCGGCCATCCTGATCTCGCTGGTCGCCGGCGTCGGGTTCGGCGTGGTCGCCGCGCTCCGCCGGGACCGCCTGTCCGACCACATCCTGCGCGTGACCAGCCTGTTCGGCATCTCCGTGCCGACGTTCTGGCTCGCGCTCGTCGCGTTCTACGTCTTCTTCTACCGGCTGCAGATCGCCCCGGGCAGCGGCAGGATCGACCCCGGCATGACGCCGCCGCCGCACGTCACCGGCCTGTACACGGTCGACGCGGCGCTGTCGGGCCAGTGGGACGTTTTCGCGTCGGCGGCCGGCCACCTGGCCACTCCGGCGCTCGTCCTCGCGCTCTACACGATCGGCCTGCTCACCCGGTTCACCCGCTCCGCGGTGCTGGAGGTGCTCGGCCAGGACTACGTCCGCGCCGCCCGCGCCAAGGGCCTGCCCGGCCGGGTCATCCTGTTCCGGTACGTCCTGCGCCCGGCGCTGGTCCCGATCATCACGGTCGCGGGCCTCGCCTTCGGCAGCCTGCTGTCCGGCACCGTACTCGTCGAGGCGATCTTCGCCTGGCCCGGCGTCGGCCAGTACGCGTACAAGAGCGCGACCTCCCTCGACCTGCCCGCCGTCATGGGCGTCGGCCTGGTGGTGGGCGTGGTCTACCTCGTCATCAACCTGGTCGTCGACGTCCTGTACGGCGTCATCGACCCGAGAGTGAGACTTTCGTGATTCGGCGGAAGACGGCGCTCGAGTCGCGGGGGCTGACACGGCGGCTCCCCGAAGCGTGGCGGCAGCCGCTGGCGATCGTGGGCGGCGTGGTGGCGCTCGCCTGGATCGTGGTCGCACTGGCCGCGCCGGTGCTCGCCCCCCACGACCCGCTCGCGCAGGAGCTGCCCCGGCTGGCCCCGCCCGGTCCGGGCCACTGGTTCGGCACCGACCAACTCGGCCGCGACATCCTGAGCCGGGTGCTCTGGGGCGCCCGGGTGTCGATCCCGCTGACGCTGCTGCTGGTGGCGCTGTCGGTGCTGATCGGCGGCCTGCTCGGCGCCTGCGCCGGATATTTCGGCCGATGGGTGGATGAGACGATCATGCGGCTGGCGGACCTGGTGTTCGCCTTCCCCACGATCATCCTCGCCATGGTGGTGGCCGCCGCCCTCGGCGCGAGCCTCGGGAACGCCGTTCTCGCCGTGCTCGTCGTCGCCTGGCCGGCCTACGCCCGGGTGACCCGCGGCCTGGTGCTCGGCATCCGCGAGCGCGAGTTCGTGGTGAGCGGCCGGCTGCTCGGCTTCTCGGCCTGGCGGTCGCTGCGCGTGGACGTGCTGCCCAACGTCACCGGGCCCGTCATGGTGCTCGCGACCCTCGACATCGGCACCGCGCTGCTGCTGCTGTCCGGCCTGTCCTTCCTCGGCCTGGGCGCCAAGCCGCCGTCGCCCGAGTGGGGCGCGATGGTCGCCTCCGGCGTGGAGGTCTTCGACAGCTGGTGGGTGGCGACCTTCCCCGGCCTCGCCATCCTGACGGTGGTGCTCGCGTTCAACTTCCTGGGGGACACGCTGCGCGACGCCCTCGACCCCCGTACCGCCCGCGCCATCAAGGAGCGTGCCATTTGAGCGAGCGAGACGAGCGGGCCGCGCGGGACGGCGTCCTCGCCGTCGAGGGGCTCACCGTGGCCATCCACGGCAAGGAGATCCTGCGCGGCGTGGACCTCACGCTGGAGCCGGGCCGGGTCCACGGCCTGGCCGGCGAGAGCGGCTCCGGCAAGACCATGACCGGCCTGGCGGTGCTCGGCCTGCTCCCCCACGGGGCGCGGGTGTCCGGCCGGATCGAGCTGGCCGGGCAGGACCTGCTGACCCTGCCCCCCAAGCGGCTCAACGCCGTACGCGGGGCCGAGGTGGCGATGGTCTTCCAGGACCCGGCGACCAGCCTGCACCCCATGCTGTCGGTGGGCCGCCAGCTCACGGAGCACATGCGCCACCACCTGCGGCTGGGCAGGGGCGAGGCGCGCGAGCGGGCGATCGACCTGATGCGCCAGGTCCGCATCCCCGGGCCCGAGGAGGCGATCGACCGCTATCCGCACCAGTTCTCCGGCGGCATGCGCCAGCGCATCGCGATCGCGGTCGCCCTCGCCTGCTCCCCGAAGGTCCTCATCGCGGACGAGCCGACGACCGCGCTCGACGTGACCGTGCAGGCGGGCATCCTGCGGCTGCTGCGCGGGTTGTGCGACGACCTCGGCCTGGCCGTGCTGCTGGTCACCCACGACCTCGGCGTGATGTCGGCGGTGGCCGACGAGGTGAGCGTGATGAAGGACGGCCTGGTCGTGGAGACGGGGCCGCGCGGCCAGGTGCTGCGCGAGCCGCGCCACGCCTACACGCGGGCGCTGCTCGACTCCCTGCCCGAGAACGCGGGGAACGCCGTGAGCGCGGCCGCCGAGACCTCAGGGACCGAGCCTTCCGGAGTGGAGCCGGCATGACACTGCTGACCGTGGACGACCTGGTCGTCGAGCACCGGACGCCCGGACGCCCCGTCGTGCGGGCCGTCGCCGGCGCCAGCCTGACCGTCGCCGCCGGGGAGGTGGTCGGCCTCGTCGGCGAGTCGGGGTGCGGCAAGTCGACGCTGGCCCGGACGCTGTGCGGCATCGGCCGCCCGGCCTCCGGGACCGTCTCCTTCCAGGGACGCCCCGTCGCGCCGCTGGGCCTGCGCCGCAGGGACCGGTCCCTCACCGGCATCCAGATGGTCTTCCAGGACCCGTACGCGTCGCTGAACCCGCGGCGGCGGGTGGGCGACCAGATCGCGGACGGGCTGCGCGCCGCCGCCGACACCTCGACCACGCCCGCCGACCTGCTGGAGCGGGTCGGGCTGCCGCGCGACTTCGCCACGCGGTACCCGCACGAGTTCTCCGGCGGCCAGCGCCAGCGGATCGCGATCGCCCGGGCCCTGGCCGCCCGGCCGTCCCTGCTGATCGGCGACGAGCCGATCTCGGCGCTGGACGCGTCGGCGCAGGCGCAGGTCGCCCGGCTGATGCGGGACCTCGCGGTCGAGTCGGGCGCGGGCCTGCTGTTCATCAGCCACGACCTGTCGGTGGTCCGGCTCATCGCCGACCGGATCGCGGTGATGTACCTGGGCAAGATCGTGGAGACCGGCCGCACGGACGAGGTCTGGGCCGACCCGCGCCACCCGTACACGCGGGCGCTGCTCGGCGCGATCCCGGCGCCGGACGGGGCCGGGGTGCTCCCGGCCGAGCTGGCCGGGGACGTCCCCGACCCGGCGTCGCCGCCTCCCGGCTGCCGGTTCCACCCCCGCTGCCCGAAGGCGATGGACGTCTGCCGGGAGCGCGAGCCGGACTTCGGGCCGGTCGCCTGCTGGCTGCACGAGCCCGCCTGACCGGCGCCCCCGGCCGGCGGGGCCTGATGGACCAAAGTCCCGGCGGCGCGGGGGCCGTCGGCTCTGTTCCCGGGGGCGGATGCGGCGAAGTCTGGGCCTTGCGAGATCCGTCTATCCCGAGGAGGCCCCCGATGCTCTCGCCCCTGGCGTCCGATCTCGGCGTTCAGTACCTTCTGGTGGCGGCCGAGCAGGCCCCGTCCGTTCTCAACACGCAGCCGTGGCGGCTGCGGACCTCCGGGCACGACGTGGCCGAGCTGCTGTGCGATCCGAGCCGCAGGTTGCGGGTCAGCGACCCGCGGGGCCGGTCGATGCACCTGAGCTGCGGGGCGGCACTGTTCAACCTCAGGCTGGCGATCAGGATCGGCGGCCACCGCCCGGCGGTGTCCCTGCTGCCCGACCCGGAGGAGCCCGAGCTGCTCGCCTCGATCAGGATGAGCGAGTCCACTCCGGCCAACGCGACGGAACGCTCGCTCTACTCGGCGATCAGGGTGCGGCGGACCAACCGCGAGCCGTTCGAGGACCGGCTGATCCCGCCGTCGGTCATGGCCGGGCTGCGCATCGCGGCGAGCCGCGAGGGCGCGAACCTGATCCCCCTGGACGGCGAGTCGGCGGGCGAGCTCCTCGAACAGGTCGGGATGGCCGACGACGAGCTCGGGGGCGACCGGGGCTACCTCGCCGAGCAGGCGGCGTGGACGGCGGGCCGCGCGCTGTTCGACGGCGTCCCGCGCCACGTCCACGGGCCGCGCGCGGACCGCGAGCCGTCGCCGGTGCGTGACTTCGGGCTGGGCCACCGGGAGCGGAACCGCCGGGTGGCCCGCTTCGAGTCGCGCCCGCAGCTCGCCGTGCTCACCACCCGGGGGGACCGGCCGGTCGACTGGCTGCACGCGGGACAGGCGCTCCAGCGGGTGCTGCTGATGGCGACCTGCCACGGGATCTCCGCCTCGTTCCTCAACCAGCCGCTCGACCTGCGCGACATGCGCCGCCGTACGGACCCGAGGCACGCGCGCGGGCACGCTCAGATGATCATGAGGCTGGGGTACGGCCCGGTGGTGCCGCGCGCTCCGCGCCGCCCGGCGGGCGAGCTGCTGCTGCGGGACCCCCGCGAGCGGGACCGGCTGATGCCGCTGCTGCGCCTCTAGTCTCCCGGTCTCAGCTCTGGGGCACCACGGCGACGGGGCAGAGCGCGTCGTGGAGCACGGCCTGGGTGACCACGCCGAGCGTGACCCGCGCCGGCTCCCGGTGCCCGCGGTTGCCGATGACGAGCAGCGCGGCGTCCTCGCCCGCGGAGAGCAGCGCCTCGGCGGCGGGCCGTTCCGCGAAGGAGGTGGAGACCCGCACCTGCGGATACTTCTCGCACCACGGCGCGACGATCCGCTGGAACCGGGCGCCCACCTCGCGGGGCGGCCCCTCGTCCTCCCCCCACGCGTGGACGGCCAGCACGTCGGCGTGGCGCAGGGCGGCCTCCTCCAGGGCGAAGCCCAGCGCCCTGCCGCTCTGCGGCGAGTCGTCCACGCCGACGACGACGGGGCCGGAGGCGGCGCCGGGCCCGCTCACGAGGATCACGGGGCAGGGGGCGTGCCCGGCGACCTGGACGGCGGTGGAACCGACCCGCAGCCGCTCGAAACCGCCGGCGCCGCGCGTGCCGAGGACGATCAGCTCCTCGGCCGCCGCCTCGGTGAGCAGCACCGACGCCGGGGAGCCGTGCTCCAGCCGGGCCCTGACCGCCAGCCGTGGGGCCAGCGTGGCCGCCAGGGCGACCCCCTTGCCGACCAGGTGCTCGGCGGACAGCCGTACGGTCTCGACGATGGACGGGTCGCTGGGCGGGACGGCGAACGGCCACTGCCAGGCGTGGGCGACCACCAGGGGCGCGTACCGGAGCTGGGCCTCGCGCACGGCGAGCCGCAGGGCGGTCTCGCTGAAGGCCGACCCGTCGTATCCGGCCACCACGGGCCGCTGGGAGTCGTCGGCTCGCATCGCGATCTCCTCTCATCCCGCCCGGATCCTGCCCGCTTCGCGGCGCTGGATCCGTAAACGCCCGATTCGCACTGCCGGGTTCATGCCCGCTCCGTGCCGCCGGGTTCATGCCGCGTTCGCCGCGCCGGGTTCATCCGGCCCGTTCCTCGCGGCCGCGCAGGAGCGCCAGCCGGACCATCCGGGCCACGTCCTGGGCGGTGACCATGCCGGCGACCCGTCCCTCCTCGGTGACGACGGCGGCCAGGCCGCCCGAGGCCGGGCGTTCGAGGAGCGCGGCCGCGTCGTCGTCGGGGCCGAGCACCCGGCCGGGCGGAAGCGGCCGGGCGAGGTCGCCCAGACGGGTGGAGCCGCGCCGGGCGGGCGGGACGGCGGCCAGGGTCTCCAGGGTGACGGACCCGATCGGGTCGCCCCCGAACGCGACCACGGGGAACACCGTCTGCCGGGACCGGGACGCGACGCCGGAGACGAACTCCTCGACGTCGAGCCAGGCGGGGGCGACGTCGGGCAGCGGGGTCATCACGTCCCTGACCCGCACCCCTTCGAGCCCCTCGCGGGCGGAGCGCGCGGCCATCTCGCCGCCGGCCGCGCCGGCCAGGAACCAGCCGATGATCATGAGCCAGAGGCCGCCCGACCACGAGGTGAAAACGACCTCGGCCACGCCGAGGGCGATCAGCAGGAGCCCGAGCCCCTGCCCGGCCCGCGTGGCCGCGCGGTCGGCCCTGACCCGGTCACCGGTGCGCCACCACACCAGCGAGTGCAGCACCCTGCCGCCGTCGAGCGGCGCGCCGGGGAGCATGTTGAAGATCCCGAGCAGGAGGTTCATCAGGGCCAGCCACATGAGGGCGGACAACACCAGGCGCGGCCCCGGCGCGAACGCGGCCGCGAGGAAGGCGAACCCCGCCACGACCAGGCTGGTCAGCGGGCCGACGACGGAGATCTCCAGCTCGCCGCGCGGCGTGCGCGCCTCGCCCTCCATCTCGGTGACGCCGCCGAGCAGCCACAACGTGATCGACCGTACGGGGACGGCCCGCCATCGGGCGACCAGCGCGTGCGCCAGCTCGTGGGCCAGCAACGAGCCGAGGAACAGCACCGCGGTCGCCACGGCGAGCGTCCAGTACAGCCGGGGCGACTGGCCGGGAACCGCCCCGGGAAGCACCGCGCCGCCGAGACTGGCCGCGATGAGTGCGGCGATCACCAGCACCGACCAATGGACGCCCACCGGGATGCCGGCGACCCGCCCCAGCCGCAGACTCTGCTTCATAGTTCCACCATCCGCCCCAACGGCCGGTCCCGGCGAGGAGGTCCCGTCCCTTCCGGGAGGACCTCCGACTGCCCGTGACGGGGCGGATGTAACCGATCAGCGGGCGGACGCGGCCTCGATCAGCCGGGCGGTGGCGACCAGGCGCACGCAGACCGCGAGCCCCTCGATGGCGAGTTCGAGCTCCTCCAGGTCCGGGTAGGTCGGCGCGATGCGGATCGTCCGGTCCCGCGGATCGTTCCCGTACGGGTGGGTGGCGCCGGCGGGGGTGAGCGCGATGCCGGCCTCGGCCGCCCGGCGCACGACCTCCCGGGCGCACCCCTCGGGCACGTCGAGGCTGATGAAGTAGCCCCCGGCGGGGCTGGACCAGGTGGCGAACCCGGTGCCGCCCAGCTCCTTGTCGAGGATGCGGCTCACCGCGTCGAACTTGGGGCGGATCAGGTCGCGCTGGCGGCGCATGTGGGCGGCGAGGCCCTCGGCGTCCTTGAGGAACCGCACGTGCCTGAGCTGGTTGACCTTGTCGGGGCCGATGGTCTGCTTGCCGGTGTTGCCGAGCAGCCACGCGACGTTGGCGGGCGAGGAGCCGAAGAAGGCCACGCCCGCCCCGGCCCAGGTGATCTTGGAGGTGGAGCCGTAGACGAAGACGCGGTCCGGGTTGCCGTGCTCGGCGCACAGCGCCAGGATGTCGGCGATCTCCACGGGGGTGTCCGTGAGGTGGTGGACCGCGTACGCGTTGTCCCAGAAGATCCGGAAGTCGGGAGCGGCGGTCGGCATGGCCGCCAGGCGCCGCACGGTCTCGTCGCCGTAGCAGGCCCCGTCCGGGTTGCTGTACTTGGGCACGCACCACATGCCCTTGACCTGGGCGTCCTCGCGCACCAGGCGCTCGACGACGTCCATGTCGGGCCCCTCGGGGGTCATCGGCACGGGGATCAGCTCGATGCCGAAGCGCTCGCACAGGGCGAAGTGCCGGTCGTATCCGGGCACCGGGCACAGGAAGGCGACGCGCGGCTCGTCCACCCAGCGGCGCTCGGCGCCGGGCAGCCGGCTGAGCAGGGCGTGGACGACGGTGTCGTGCATCATGGCGAGGCTGGAGTTGCCGCCGGCCACGAGCTGGGCGGCCGGGACCTGCAGGGCGGCGCTGAAGATCTCCCGCAGCTCCGGGAGGCCCTGCAACCCGCCGTAGTTGCGGCAGTCGACCCCGTCGGCGGCCGTGTGGTCGCCTTCGCCGGGCAGGGCGAGCATGCCCTCGGACAGGTCGAGCTGCCGGGGCGAGGGCTTGCCCCTGGTCAGGTCGAGGGACAGGCCGCGCGCCACGAGGGCGGCGTGGTCGCGGACGGCGCGCTCGTGCTCGGCGACGATCTCGCCGAGGTCGCCGAGCTGGGGTGAGGTCACGGGTCTTGCCTTCCTTCTGGATCGACGCGATCGACGCGATCGGCGGGGTCGCCATGACTCACCGAGTCACCGGAGAACGGCGGGAGGCGGCGGGAGCCCGAGGAATCGCGGCGCTTCCGAGGATAGAAGGCGACCGCCTCCGTCCCCCGGCGCGCCCCCTACGGCATTCGCGGCGAGCGGCGAGGAGCTCGCCCGGGCACACGCGCGGGCCCTGTCCAGGGGCGTGCGTACGGCGATCTACACCGAGGAGATGTTCAAGACCGGCAACGACGACGACAACCGGGCGGCGGTGCGGGAGGCCGCCGAGCTGCGGTGCGGGAGGCCGCCGAGCTGCGGCTGGTGGGCCTCGCCGTCCACGGCGGCGGGAACGACGTGGACAAGGTCCTCAAGGGTCTGCCGCTGCACCCCTGACCGGCGCCGTCGTGAGCGCCCGGGGTCAGGTGACGTCCAGCCACATCAGCAGGACCAGGCCGAGCAGGTGGCCGAGGACGACGAACACGATCAGGAAGATGAAGATGAACTTGGCCGGACCGTGCTCGAAGTGCTTGCCCTTGCCGACCAGGGCAGGACGCTTCGCCTGGCGCTCGGCGATCCGCTCTTCGATGCTCTTCCGCCGCAAAGGGGCCACGACCCTACCTCCGGTCAGGTGAGCCGCCCGGGCGCGCATCGGGTCGCGCGTGCCCGGGTGGACGGCTCACGGGCTCAGCATTAGTTGGTGCACAAACCATTTGTATACTAACTTTTATAGCACGCCCATACGGAGGTGCATGTGAGTGACTTGGCCGACATTCCGGACCCGTTGTCCCTGGAGCGACAGGTGTGCTTCGCGCTGTCCGTCGCATCCAGGAACGTCATCGCGGTCTACCGTCCGCTGCTGGAGCCCATGGGTCTGACCCACCCGCAGTACCTCGTCATGCTGGCGCTCTGGGAGCACGCGCCCCTGGCCGTGAAGGACCTCAGCCGGATGCTCCAGCTCGACCCGGGCACCCTCTCCCCACTCCTCAAGCGCCTCGAGGCGGCGGGGCTGGTCCGGCGCGAGCGCGACCCCGACGACGAGCGCGCCCTCGCCGTCGTGCTCACCCCGGAGGGCCGCGACCTGCGGACCGACGCGGAGAAGATCCCCCCGGCGATCGTGGCCCGGCTCGGCATGGGCCTGGACGAGCTCCAGCACCTGCACGAGTCGCTCATGCGCGTGATCGCCGCCGCCAACGCCGCCAACGGGCACGCCACCGCGTGACCCCGCGCGGACGTTCCCGCCGTTCCCGCGCCCCGGCTCGGCCCCTCTCCCCCGGGCTCGCGCGAGCGGCCACCGCCGCGGGGAGGGCGTGGGCCCGCACGGCCGCGATCGGCGGTCTCACGGTGTCCGGTACGCCGCCAGCGCGGTTTCCACACCCGGCGTCACCAGGGCGCGGAACGCCGCGTCCATCTCGGCCGGCGTGGCGGTGAGCTCGCCGTCGGCCCACGTGCGCATCAGCGCCATGAACGCCCCCACGACGCCGGTCACCGTCAGGTCGAGCCAGGCCGGCGGCGCGCATCCCGGAGGAAGCGCTGCCAGCAACTCGTCACGGACGACCCCGGCCATGATCTGTTCTCCGCGCGCCGTCACGGCGGCGCACCCACGCCGCCCCAGCAGCGCTCGCGCCAGGCGGGGCCGCTCCTGGAGATGCTCGAACATCGGCAGGCTGAACGCGAACAACGTGTCCGGCCTGGACGCGGGCACGAGGCGAAGCAGGCCGGAGAGCTCGTCCAGGTTGCCGAACAGCACATCCTGTTTGTCGGTGAAGTGCGCGTAGAAGGTCGAGCGGCCGACGTCGGCGCGGTTGATCACGTCCGTGGCGGTCGTCGCCTCGTAGCCCTTCTCCAGGATCAGCTCCACCATCGCCCGCTGGACGGCCCTCCGCGTGCGCCGCACCCGCCGGTCGGAGCTCTCGCGCCGCGGGTTTCCGAACACCTTCCCCACCTCTGTTCCGTACGGCACAGCCTGGCGGATCTGCTTGTTGACCGCCCTACGCCGGCGAATCGAGCATTTGTCGCTGAAGACATTGTTCGTACCGGAAGGGAGAAGCGCCATGGGCGCCGGAAAGCTCTCGCACCTCCACTCGAAACACGGCGACGGGGGCGGCACCATCGACCACCCGCGCGGCTACGAGGTCCTGGCCGAGATCGGCTTCGCCGGGCGCCGCCGCAGCGTCTTCCGCCGGCTGGCCGCGTTGTCCGGCGCGGGGCCGGGCCATCGGATTCTGGACGTCGGCTGCGGCACCGGCTACCTGACCCGCCTGCTGGCTCCTCTCGTGGGCCCCGACGGGCGGGTGACCGGCGTCGATCCGTCACGCCCGATGCTCGACCACGCCCGTCGACGCTCACCCGGCAACTGCTCCTACCAGGTGGGCGAGGGGCAGGCACTGCCCTTCCCCGACGCCTCGTTCGACATCGCGGTCTCCAGCTTCGCCGTTCATCACATGCCCGGCTCGGGCCGCCCCGCCGCCATGGCGGAGATGTTCCGCGTCCTGCGGCCGGGTGGACGGCTGCTGATCGCCGAGTTCCGCCCGCCGGGCAACCCTCTCGCCGCCCGTCTCGTCGGCCTGCTGGCCGGGGCGGCCATGCGGCCCGCCATGCCGGATCTGCTCGCCGATCTGGTCCCTGACGCCGGTTTCCGCGTCGAGGACACCGGCACCGTGGGGCCGGTGCTGTACTACGTCAGCGCCGTTCGCCCCCTCGAACCCCGCTCGTGAAGGACCCCGCGTCCAGGTTGGCCAGCATGCGCCGCAGCATCGCGGTGAACGCGGTGACCTCCTCGAGGGTGAATGGCACCATCGTCGTCACGGGCCTGGTCGTGGTCGGCGGGGACCCGGGGTGATCGGCGCGGTGGAGCTCAGGGGCCGGTGAGGACGTCGAGCAGGCCGGGCACCACGACACCTGCCCCGTAGACGGAGAACGGGATGAGGAACTGCACGCAGAGGGCGGTGACACATCCACGGCCGCCGCCCAACGGAAGCGGCGGCGGGGCCTGCGGGGCGAGCCCGCGCCACAGGGACCGGGGTTCGCAGAGCAGGAACGCGACGGCCCCGATCTGGCCGATGGTGAACAGCCAGAACCATGCCCAGCGGTTGCCCAGCCGGGGCCGCTCCGTACCGATCATGATGACGAACGCGGCGATCCAGGCGACCGTGACCATCCAGCTCACGTGCGGCACGGGCACGACGAACGGCCAGGCGGGGAAGATCCCGTTGCCGTGGACGGCCACGGCCCTGCGCAGCACCGGACGCGGATCGGGTACGAAGGCGTCGGCGTCGGCGATGTCCGGTGCGGCGTCGGCCACGAGCCGGGCCTTCGTGTACGGAAGGTCGTCGGGCCACGGCGCCTGCGCGCGGTACCAGAACAGCGGCGCCGTGGACCAGCGCACCTCCCGCAGTTCGCCCCGTCCGTCCCCGTTCTCGCTGTAGATCACGTAGATGACCCGCCCGGCGTCCAGGCCGGCGCGCAGGTCCGCCAGATCACGCTCCCGGGGAACGGCGCTCAGGAGGGTGACGAGAGCGCCCCAGAGCAGGACGACGAGCAGGAGCACCCGCACCCACAACCCCGCGATCCGGTACGGCTCCCGCATCTCCGGCGTTCCCCGGTACGGACGCACGGTCTCCCCCGATCGTGTCGGCTCGCCACCCCGTACGGAGATCATCCCCTAAGGCGCGGCAGCGAGGCGGGAAATGTCCGGATCCGGTCGGAAACCCGGCATACGGCTCCACCGTCAGTCGTCGAGGGCGGCGGGGTCGAAGGGAGGGTCGTCCACCGCCTCGGCCATGGCCTCGATGAGCCGGAGCACCGCGCGGCAGTCGCCGACCGCGTTGTGGTCGCCACCGGGCAGCGCGTGCCTGCGCCAGTCTCCGCGCCGCTCGTCCCACTCGCCGCGAAACCAGCCGTACACCGTCATCGCGCACTTCCAGGAGAAGCCGCGCGACCAGGCCATGGCGTAGTCGAGGCTGCGGACGCGGGCGACCTCGGCGCGCAGGAGGCGTCCGTCGTAGCGGCTGTTGTAGACGACGACCGGCCGTGCGGGCCCGGCGAGCACCTCGCTGAGCCGGGGCAGGACCTCCGCGAAGGCGGGCCGCCCGGCGACGTCGGCGTCCAGGTATCCGTGGATCGCGGACGCCTCGGCCGGGATGGGGACGCCCGGATCGAGGAGGGTGTCGAGCAGCACGTTCCCGCGCATGTCGAGGACGGCGATCTGCACGGCGCGATCGGTGTTGGGGTCGGTGCCGGTGGTCTCGGTGTCGAGGATGACGGCGTTGGAGCGGAGCATCTCGTCGGCCCACCGGATCGACCTCCAGCGCTCGGCCTCGAGATCGATGGTGTCGCGGTCGCGGTAGAGTTCGAACTCGCGCCCGTCGATGACGACGAGCGCGGCCGGCGGTCTGACCGGCAGGCGGCGTCGCTTCGCGAGCTGCCCCTTGGTGCGGAGGTCACGGGTCATGGCCTGCCGCCAGGTGAGCCGGGGCAGCCCCTCGGGCGGGACCGCGGGGGAAGTGGTCATGATCGCGATATAGCAGCCGCCACCGACACTTTTCGATCTCCCGCGGCGGACGGTGGGCCGCAGGCGGGCCGGGACGAGCACCAGGGAGGCCGCCGTGAAGCCGGGTGGAGAGCCGGGCGCGGGCGTGACCGGACTGCCGGAAGCCACGGCGCCGGGCCCGGAAAGCTCGGCGGCAGGCCCGGAGAGCTTGGCGGTAGATCGGGGAAGCGCGGTCGTAGGTCCGGCGAACGCGGCGGTGGAGCTGGAAAGCACGGCGGTGGGCCCGGAGAGTCCGGCCGAGCGGCCCGGTCCTCTGGCCGGGCGCCTGACCGGGTTCCTGGACGAGTGGCCCATGAGCGTCGCCGAGGCCGAGGCGGCGCAGGAGCGGCTGCGCCCCCTGACCGACCTCGCCGACCCGGGGCCGGAGACCGTCCTGCACGTCGCCGGCCTGGACGTCGCGTACGCGACCGAGGGGGACGGGGTCACGGCGGCCGTGGTGGTCCTCGACGCGCGGACCCTCGACGTGGTGGACCAGGCCGTGGTGCGGGAACGCGCCCGGTTCCCGTACGTGCCGGGGCTGTTCGCGTTCCGGGAGCTGCCGCCGCTGCTCACGGCCCTGGAGCGGCTGCGCGTCACGCCCGAGCTGCTGGTCTGCGACGGGTACGGCCTGGCCCACCCGCGCCGGTTCGGGCTGGCCTGCCACATCGGCGTGCTGACCGGGTTGCCCGCGATCGGGGTCGCCAAGACGGCGTTCGTGGGACGGTACGACGTGCCCGCCCCGGAACGCGGCTCGTGGGCGCCGATCGTGGACGGCGGCGAGGTGGTCGGGCGGGCGCTGCGCACCCGCGCCGGGGTCAAGCCGGTCTACGTGTCGCAGGGACACCGGATCGGCCTCGACGCCGCCTGCCGTCACGTGCTCCGGCTCGCTCCGGAGTACCGGCTTCCCGAGCCGATCCGCCGCGCCGACCGGCTGTCCCGCTCGGGCTCGCCCACCTGACCCCTATCTGAGCCCCACCTGAGCCGCGCCCCCGTCCGAGCCCCGCCTGAGCCGCGGATGCCCTCTTCGACCACGGCCGGAAGACGCGTCTGAAGCGTCCCGCACCGCGCGGGAGCGCGCCCGGGATCGGTACGAAACATCTCGATAACGGATGTAACGCCCGTGTTGCCGGATTTCACATGAGGCCCGTATCGTCTCTCCATATTCTATAGAATCCAGAATATGGAGGATCCGGATGAGCACCACCTCGCGAGCAGCGATCGTCGTTGACGCCGCGGGCGAGGTGCGTACGAGGTCCTACGAGGTGCCCGACCCGGGGCCGGGCGAGTTCACGCTCAAGGTGGAGCTGTGCGGCGTGTGCGGCACCGACGCGCACATCTACCAGGGACGGCTGCCGAGCATCACGTTCCCCGTGCTGCTCGGACACGAGATCGTCGGCACCGTGGCCGCGCTCGGCGAGGGGGTGACGGCCGACCATCGCGGCCGTCCCGTCGCCGTCGGCGACCGCGTCGGCGTCTTCCCGGCCGTGAGCTGCGGCCGCTGCCACCAGTGCCAGGTGCGGCGCCGCCCGGCGAACTGCCCCGACCGCCGCCCCTCCTACGGGTTCAAGTCCCCGGTGACGGACCCGCCCCACCTGACGGGCGGGTACGCCGAGTACCTGCACGCGGCCAACGTCGGCACCGTGTTCCACCGCACGGATCTGCCGCCCGAGGTCGCGGTGCTCCAGGAGCCGCTGTCGGTCGCGCTGCACGGCATCGAGCGTGGCGGGGTCCGCCTCGGCTCGACCGTGGTCGTGCAGGGCGTCGGCGCGATCGGCCTGATGGCCGTGGTCGCCGCGCGCGCCGCCGGGGCCTCCAGGGTCGTCGCCGTCGGCGGGCCCGCCGCGCGGCTGGAGCTGGCGGAGGCGCTCGGCGCCGACGCGGTCGTGGACATCACCGAGGTGACCGGCGTCCCCGAGCGGCGGCGGGCGGTCTTCGACGCGCTCGGCGCGCCCGGGGCCGACTGCGTGGTCGGCGCGAGCGGCTCCCCGCACGCGTTCATGGAGGCCGTCGGGCTGGTGGCCGACGGAGGCGTCCTGGCCGAGCTGGGCAACTTCACCGACCGGGGCACGGTCCCCTTCAACCCCTTCAGCGACCTCCTGAAGCGGGACATCACCATCGCCGGCGTCTACGGCGCCGGCCCCGACATGCAGCGCAGGTACCACGAGGCGCTGCTCATCCTGGAGCGCGGAGGCCGGCCGTACGACCGTGTGGTCAGCCACCGCGTGCCCCTGGAGCGGGTGGGCGAGGCGCTCACCGCGCTCGGCGGCGGCTTCTCCCTCGACGGCCGGGACATCGTCAAACTCGCGATCGATCCCTGGGCCTGACCGACCCCCCTTTTTCCCCGCAATTCCCCCGTACAACCCTTGAGAGGAGAACCGGCCATGCGCCGTTATCTCCGGCTGGCGGCGGCCGCCGCCGTCTTCAGCCTCACCGTCACGGCCTGCGGCTCGTCCGGCGGCGACGACGCCCCCGCGGCCGACGGCGGCGGTCTGGGCACCGCCCAGAACCCGGTGTCGATCCGGGTGCTCGCCAACGACGCCTTCGCCAAGCAGTGGCAGGACCAGCTCGTCCCCGAGTTCAACAAGAAGTACCCGAACATCAAGGTCACCGTGGACGGCGTGCCGTACAACGACCAGCTCGCCAAGTCGATGCTGGAGCTGACCAGCCCGACCGCGACGTACGACGTCGTGCTCGGCGACGACCCGTGGATGCCGCAGCTCGCCAAGACCGGCGGCCTGGTCGACCTGAAGACCGACCTGACGAAGTTCACCGACGCGAGCTACGACTGGGACGACATCAACGCGGCCGCGCTGGCCGCGGGCGAGTGGGACGGCCACCAGTACGGCGTGCCGGTCCGGTCGAACCTGCTGCTCATGTTCTACAACCGGTCGCTGTACAAGAAGGCCGGGGTCGACGAGCCGACGGCGGAGACGACCTGGGAGCAGTACTTCAAGGACGCGGCCAAGCTCGTCCAGGACACCGACGGCGACGGCAAGACCGACTCCTGGGCCGTCGGCACCTACTTCACCAAGGACCCGCTGACGCCCACGATCTGGCAGACGGCGCTGAACTCGGCCGGCGGCAAGCTGCTCGACGAGAACCTGAAGGTCCAGTTCGACAACGAGACCGGCGTCAAGGCGCTGCAGACGCAGATCGACATGCTGAAGTACGCCCCGCCCGGCGCGGCCACCTACCAGTTCAACGAGCCGCTCGAGGCGTTCCGCCAGGGCAAGGTCGCGACGATGTTCATGTGGGGCAGCGTCTACAAGGGCACGGCCATCGACGAGGCGACGACCACCCTCAAGGAGGACGAGGTCGGGATCACCACGATGCCGGCGGGCACCGCGGGTCCCGGCGCGCACCGCGGCATCTGGACCGCCGGCGTGGCGAAGAAGTCGACCCACCAGGCCGCCGCGTGGACCTTCCTCCAGTGGACGACGTCGAAGGAGGGCGAGCAGTGGATCGGCGCGAACCTGGGCACGTTCCCGGCGCGTAACTCCACTCTTGAGGGCACGCCGCCGGCGCCGTGGCTGAAGCCCGTCTACACCGCGATCTCGGCCGGCTACGACGCGATCGCCAAGGGCGAGATGTGGCGTCCGCGCCTGCCCGAGTCCGACGCCGTGCAGCAGATCCTCGCCCTGCAGACCAGCCGGGCCGTCTCCGGCCAGGCCACGGCCCAGGAGGCGATCCACCAGGCGGCCACCGACATCTCCGCGCTGCTGAAGTCCAAGGGCTACCAGCAGTGAGTGCGGTCAGCACCTCGTCGTCCCGGGCGCGGGCCTCCGGCCCCGCCCGGGGTTCCGGGGGTCCCAACGGGCGGCGGAGGCTCCGCCTCGGCGAGCCGGGCACGGCGTGGGTGTTCCTCACCCCGGCGATCGTCCTGCTGGCCGGCATGTTGCTGTACCCGATCATCTACACGGTCTGGGTGAGCCTCTCCGACTTCGACGTCTCGACGTTCCAGCCGGGTGACTGGGTCGGGCTGAAGAACTACGAGGCGGTGATCAACGATCCGGGGTTCCTGCAGTCGCTCAAGGTGACCGGGATCTACCTGGTGATCGCCCTGCCGCTGCAGCTCGTGCTCGGCTTCGCCATCGCGTTCCTGCTCAACGTCGCGTGGCGGGGCCGCGGCGTGCTACGGGCACTGTTCCTGATCCCGATGGTGGTCGCCCCGGTGGTCGCGGGCGGCATCTGGCGGATGCTGCTCGACCCGCTGTGGGGCGTGGTGAACTACGCCCTCGGCCTGGTCGGGATCGGCCCGATCGAGTGGATCGGCGACCCCACCCTCGCCATGGTCAGCCTCATCCTCATCGACACCTGGCGCTGGACGCCGTTCGTCGTCCTGGTCGCGTCGGCGGGCATCATGGCCCTGCCGTCCGACGTGTACGAGGCGGCCAGGTCGGACGGCGCGTCGCGCTGGCAGACGCTGCGGCACGTCACGGTGCCGCTGCTGGTCCCGGTGATCGCGGCGGCCTTCGTCGTCCGCTGGCTGGGCGCGGTCAAGATGTTCGACATCGCGCTCGCGGCGACGAAGGGCGGCCCGGGCCAGGCGACGGACGTGGTGAACCTCTACATCTACGAGAAGGGGTTCCGGGGGCTGGAGTTCGGCTCGGCGTCGTCGATGGCCACCGTCGTCCTGATGATCACCATGATCATCACCTTCTTCCTGTTCCGCCTGAGCCGTTATCTGGAGAACCGATGGTGAGCAGCGGCCGCCTGGGACGGGCGGCGGCGATCGGCGGGGCGATCCTGGCCACGCTCGTCTTCCTCTTCCCCGTGATCTACATGGTCGGCATCTCGTTCAAGCTGCCGCGCGACATCTTCACGGTGCCGCCGCGCTGGTTCAGCGAGCTGACCTTCGACAACTACACCAGCTACTTCCACCAGGCCCGCATCCTGCCGCGCATGGTGAACACCATCATCGTGGCCGCCGGGTCCGCGATCATCTCGATGGTCGCCGGGGCGATGGCCGGGTACGCGCTGACCCGGATGCGGATGCGCGGCGCGGGCGTCATGGCGGGGCTCATCCTGGCCTCCCGCGCGGTGCCGCCGATCGCCCTCGTGGTGCCGATGTTCCTGGTGGCGCGGCGGCTCGGCCTGACCGACCAGTACATCACCGTGATCCTCGCCTATGTGACGTTCCTGGTGCCGTACGTGGTCTGGCTGATGCGCGCGTTCTTCCGGAGCCTGCCCAAGGAGCTGGAGGAGGCGGCGATGCTGGACGGCTGCAGCCGGTTCGGCGCCTTCTTCCGGATCATCGTGCCGTGCAGCATGCCCGGGCTCATCTCCACGATGATCTACTGCATCATCCTCGCCTGGGAGGAGCTGCTCTTCGCGCTGATCCTCACCAACGACAAGGCGGTCACCATCCCGGTGGCCATCGCCGGCATCGCGGCCGACACGGAGAACGGCGGCCTGTGGGGGCCGCTGGCGGCCGTGGGCGTGCTCACCGTCCTCCCCGTGGTGATCTTCGCGCTGGCGGTGCAGAAGTACCTGGTCAAGGGGCTCGCCGACGGGGCCACGAAGGGATGAGACAGGGATGAGGATCCGCGACGTCCGGGCACGGCTCATCGAGCTGCCCTATCCGCGCCCCTTCGTCCCCTCCTGGGCCCCGGAGGGCGCGCACCGCAGCATGTCCGCGGTGATCGTCGAGATCGAGACCGACGAGGGGGTCGTCGGCGTGTCCGGCGGGGACATGGGCCACTCGACCGGGCCGCTGCTCCTGGAGACGATCAGGGGCTGGATCCGGCCGCGGCTGGTCGGCATGGACCTGTTCGCCACCCAGCACATCGCCAACCACCTCCGCTACGTCGCGGAGTACGTGTTCCCGCGGCCGTGGGTGGTGGGCGTGGCGGTCTGGGACGCCGTCGGCAAGGCGTGCGGACAGCCGCTGCACAAGCTGTGGGGCGGGCACGCCGACCGGATGCGCGCGTACGCGAGCTTCGGCGAGGTCCGCGATCCGGCGCAGCGGGTCGAGGACGCGCTGCGGGTGGTGTCCGAGGGGTTCACCGGGCTCAAGCTACGGGTCCACGCCGACACGGTGGGCGAGGACATCGCCCAGGTGGCGGCGGTGCGCGAGGCGGTCGGCCCCGGCGTCGCCATCATGGTGGACGCCAACCAGGCGGCGGCCCGCTGGCGCTACCGGCCCGACGGCAGCCGGATGATGTGGGACTTCGACCGGGCGCTGACCACGGCGCGGGAGCTGGCCGACCTCGGCGTCGCCTGGCTGGAGGAGCCGCTCCCCCGGCACGACTACCGGGCGCTGCGCGAGCTGACGGCGCTCTCGCCGATCCCGATCGCGGGGGGCGAGCACAACCGTGGCATCGGCCAGCTCGTGCGGCTGCTGGAGGACGAGTGCTTCACCATCTACCAGCCGGACGCCAACGAGAGCGAGGACATCGCCGCCCTGCGCGACTTCGGCGCCATGGCGGCGGCGCGGCAGCGCCGGGTCGTCCCGCACGCGTGGGCGACCGGGCTCGGCGTGGCGGGCAACCTGCACCTTTCCGCCTCGCTGCCGACCTGCGACTGGCTGGAGTACCCGTACGACCCTCCGGTGATCGTCCCCGAGGTCTTCCACGTGATGCTCACCGAGCCTCTTCTCCCTGATTCCACGGGCTTCGTGGCCGTTCCCGAGGGCCCGGGACTGGGTGTAGAGCTGGACCACGCGGTGATCGAACCGCTGACCGTCCAACGGGTCTGAGGGGTGTCGCAAACGATGACGGAAACGTTCCTCGCGCCGGACCGGCCGTTCCGGACCAAGGCGGAGCTCGCCGCCGATCACATCAAGCAGATGATCATGTCTGGCCAGACCCCTCCCGGTACCAAGATCATCACGAGGGTGGTGGCCGAGGCCGTGGGCGTCAGCGACACCCCCGTGCGCGAGGCGATCAAGCAGCTCGTCTCCGAGGAGTGGCTGGTGGAGCGGCCGCACATCGGCGCAGTGGTCGCCGAGTTCACGGTGGCCAACGTGCGGGAGCTGTACAGCATCCGGGCGGCGCTCACCGCGCTCGCCCTCGACCTGCACGCGGCGCCGCTCTCCGGCCCGCGGCTGGTCGCCGTGGACGAGGTCCTCTCCGCCTCGGAGGCGGCCATCGCGGCCGGGGACGTCGCCGCGTTCGCGCGGCTGAACCGGCGCTACCACTCGCTCCTGTGCGACACGGAGGAGTCCCGGATCGTGCACCGGATGCTGCAGGGGTTGTGGGCCAAGACCGAGACCGCGCAGCGCGGCTTCCGGCTGGTCCCCTGGCGGCTGCCGCACTCGCACGCGGAGCACCTGGCCATAAGGGACGCGCTGGTCGCCGGGGACATCGCCCGCGCGAGCGAGTTGCAGCACGCCCACGAGATGGCCGCCATGGACGCACTGATCCAAGCAATGGACGCGAATCGATGAAGGCAGGAATGAAGACAGGAAGGGCCCTCGTCGGAGGGCGCTGGCACACGGCCGCGGAGACGGGCGCCGAAACGGGCGCGGAGACGTTCGCGGTGACGTTCGCGGTGACGTTCGCGGTGACCAACCCGGCCACCGGCGAGATCGTGGGGCGGGCCGTCGAGTGCGGCCCGGAGGTCGTCGCAGAGGCGGTGGACGCGGCGGCGGCCGCGCTGCCGGGCTGGCGGGCGATGCCCGCGCACGAGCGGGCCGCGATCATGCGGCGGGCCGCCGCGCTGCTGGCCGAGCGGGCCCCGGAGATCGGGGCCACGCTCACGGCCGAGCAGGGCAAGCCGCTGGGCGAGGCCGTCGGCGAGGTGGTCGCGGGAGCCGACCACCTCCTGTGGTCCGCCGAGGAGACCCGCCGCGTGTACGGCGAGACGATCCCGTCCACGAGCGCGGACACCAGGATCATGGTGCTGCCCGAGCCGGTGGGCGTGGTCGCGGGCATCACCCCGTGGAACTTCCCCGTGTCGATGGTCACCCGCAAGCTCGGCCCGGCCCTGGCGGCGGGCTGCACGGTCGTGCTCAAGCCGTCCGAGCTGACCCCGTTGTCGGCGGTCGCGGTGGCGGAGTGCCTGGCCGACGCGGGCTTCCCGCCGGGCGTGTTCAACCTGGTCACCACGACCAGGCCGCAGGACTTCACCGACGTCGTCATGGCCGATCCGCGGGTGCGGAAGATCTCGTTCACCGGCTCGACCGCGGTCGGCAGGCACCTCATCCGGCAGAGCGCCAACGACGTGAAGCGGCTCAGCGTCGAGCTGGGCGGCCACGCCCCCGTGCTGGTCTTCCCGGACGCGGACGTGGCCGCGGCGGCGGCGGGGGTCGCCCGGGCCAAGTTCATGAACGCGGGCCAGGCCTGCACCTCCCCCAACCGGATCTTCGTCCACGAGTCCGTCGCCGAGGAGTTCACCGCCGAGCTGGCCCGCCTCGCGGACACGATCGTCGTGGGCGACGGCGCCGCCGACGGGGTCACGATGGGCCCGCTGATCGACGAGCGGGCGGTCGCCAAGGTGCGGCGGCACGTCGAGGACGCGCTGGCGGCCGGGGCCCGGCGGGTGACGGCGCGTGAGCCGGGCGAGCCCGGGGGGCGCTTCCACCCGCCGACCGTCCTTGCGGGGGTCACCGACGCCATGCTCGTCTGCCGCGAGGAGACGTTCGGCCCGCTCGCGCCGGTGCTCACCTTCTCCGGCGACGGCGCGGACGCCGAGGACGCCGTCGTGGCCAGGGCGAACGCCACGCCGTACGGGCTGGCGGCGTACGTGTGGACGCGGGACCTGGCCCGCGTGGTGCGGGTCGGCGAGGCGCTGCGCTTCGGGATCCTCTCGATCAACGGGGCGCCGCTCGCCCCGCCGCAGGGGCCGTTCGGCGGGGTCAAGGGCAGCGGGTACGGCCGCGAGGGCGGCCATCACGGAGTGGAGGACTTTGTGGAGCGCAAGTACGTCAGCCTGGGACTGGGCCGATGACGGGCACGGCGGCCCCGGCCGGGACGGCGAACGCCTCCGCGCGCAGGGTGGCCGAGCGCGAGATCACCCGCCGGGTGGATCTCTGCCGTCCCGACGGGCGGCTCAACCCGGACGCCGTCGGCTGGAGCCGGACCCCGCTGCACCGGGCCAACATCCGCGGGTGGGGCCGCACGATGCGCTGGGACTACTGGTGCGTCGCCACGCCGGAGCACATCTTCTCGTTCAGCGCGTCCTGTCTGGACTATCTGGCGGGCGAGTCGGTGTGGTACCTGGACCGGACGACGCAGCGGGACGTGGTGAGCCGCAGCCTGCTCGTGCCCGGCCACGGCCTGTCGTTCTCGCCGCGCGGCGGCGAGGGCAGCGTCCGGATCGGCCGGGGCGACGTGCGGATCGCGGTGGACGAGACCGCGGAGGGCACCCGGCTGCGGGTGCGCTCCGCCGAGTTCGACGCCGATCTGCTGGTCCACCGGATCGAGGGCCGCGAGAGTCTGAGCGTGGTGGTGCCGTGGTCGTCGCGCCGGTTCCAGTACACGATCAAGGACGTGGGGCGGCCCGCCGAGGGCACGGTGACGGTCAACGGGCGGCGGATCCGGTTCTCGCCCGAGGAGGCGCGGGCCACCCAGGATCTCGGCCGGGGCCGCTGGCCGGGCGACATCACGTGGAACTGGGGGGCCGGCTACGGCCGGGCAGGCGACCACGAGATCGCCGTCCAGATCGGCGGCAAGTGGACCGACGGCACCGGCAGCGTCGAGAACGGCCTGATCGTCGACGGCCGGCTGCACAAGATCAGCGAGGAGCTGGTCTGGCACTACGACACGTCGGACTGGATGGCCCCCTGGCGGATCAAGGGCGAGCGGGTGGACCTGGTGTTCACGCCGGAGTACGTCCGCTCGGCCGACGTGCGCCGGCTCTACGTGATGCGCAGCCGGGAGGACCAGGCGTTCGGGCACTACAGCGGCACCGTCGTGACCGACGACGGGACCGTGATCGAGGTCGGCGAGCTGTTCGGATGGGCCGAAGAGGTCCAGCGGCGCTGGTGAGGGGACGGTGCGGATGATGACTACCGACAACGAGACGACGCCGGAGCCGTTCGCGGCGGGGCTGCCGTTCGGGGCGGGCGCGGCGCTCGACCCGCTGCGCAGGGACGCCGACCTGGCCGAGCTCGGCCGGGAGGTGCTGGACGTCCTGGTGGTGGGCGGCGGCGCGACCGGCACGGGGGCCGCGCTCGACGCGGCCTCGCGCGGGCTGACCACGGCGCTCGTCGAGGGCGGCGACCTCGCCTCCGGCACGTCGAGCAACTCCAGCCGGCTGCTGCACGGCGGCGTGCGCTACCTGGAGCAGATGGAGTTCGGCCTGGTGCGCGAGGCGCTGCACGAGCGCGGGCTGCTGCAGGAGCTGGCGCCGCACCTCGTGCGCCGGATGTCCTTCCTCCTGCCGCTCACCCACCGGGTGTGGGAGCGCGGGTACATCGGGGCCGGGCTCACCCTGTACGACGCGCTGGCGGGCATGGGCGACCGGCACGGCTTCCGCAGGCACCGGCACCTGAGCCGGCGCGGCCTGCTCCGGCAGGCGCCCGTGCTCCGGCCGGACGCCGCGGTCGGCGCGCTCCGCTACGAGGACGGGCACGTGGACGACGCCCGGCTCGTCCTGACCCTGGCCCGTACGGCGGCGCGCGAGGGCGCGACCGTGCTCAGCCGGGTGAAGGTGACCGGCCTCGCCACCCGCTCCGACCACACGGTGGCGACCTGCGTGGACGCGCTGAGCGGCGAGGAGTTCCGGATCCGGGCCCGGCGGGTGGTCCTCGCGACCGGCCCCTGGTCCGGGCTCGCCCAGAAGATGCTCGGCTCGGCCGACGTCCGGGTGCGCGCGTCCAAGGGCGTCCACCTGGTGTTCTCCCGGGAGCGGCTGCCGCTGGACAGCGCCCTCATCGTGCGCACGCCCAGCTCGGTGCTGTTCGTCATCCCGACCGGCGACGTGGTGCTGCTCGGCACCACCGACACGCCGTGGGAGAACGGCCCCGGCCCGGTGCTGGCGACCGGCGCCGACGTCCGCTACCTGCTCGACCAGGCCAACCAGTGGCTGCGCGAGCCGCTGCGCCAGTCGGACGTGCTCGGCGTGTACGCCGGCCTGCGGCCGCTCGTGGACCAGCCCGACCGGCAGAACACGCAGGCGATCAGCCGCGAGCACGTCGTACGCGAGGTCGCGCCCGGCTGCGTGGTCGTCGCGGGCGGCAAGCTCACCACGTACCGGGTGATGGCGCGCGACGCGGTGGACGCGGTCGCGGCCGGGCTGCGCGCCGCGCGTCCCTCCGCCACCGAGCACCTGGCCCTGGTCGGGGCGAACGGCTTCGCCCAGGCGTGGACCCGCCGCGACGCGGCCGCGTCCGCCGCCGGGGTGCCCCTCACCGCCGTGGAGCGGCTGGCCCGCCGGTACGGCTCCGACTATCCGGCGCTGCTCACCATGGGGCGGCGCGATCCGGAGCTGCTGCGTCCGGTGCCGGGCGCGCCGTCGCTGCTGGCCGCCGAGGTCCTCTACGCGGCCAGGCACGAGGCCGCGATGACCGTGGACGACGTGCTGCTGCGCCGCAGCAGGGCCGGGCTGGAGACCGCCGACGGCGGCGCCGAGGCGGCCCCGCACGTGGCCGGGCTGCTCGCCCGGGCTCTGGACCGCCCGGACGGGTGGGCGCGGGAGCAGGCGGACGAGTACCTGCGCGCCGCCGAGGTGCGCCGGTCGGCGCTGGCCGCGTCCGAGGACGCGGAGCTGCTGCCGCTGCTCGACGAGCTGGCCGGGCGCGGGAGTGGTGCCGCGTGACCGTCCTGTCGATCGACGCCGGGACGACCGGCGTCACCTGCCTGCTGGTCGCCGAGGACGGGCGGGTGCTGGCGCGCGGCCAGCGCGAGTTCCCGCAGCACTTCCCCGCCCCCGGGCTGGTGGAGCACGACCCGGACGAGATCTGGGCCGCGGTCCTCGCCGCCGCCTCCGAGGCCCTCGCCGCCGCAGCCGACCGGGGCGAGCCGGTGACGGTCTCCTGTGTGGGCCTGACCAACCAGCGCGAGACCGTCGTCCTGTGGGAGCGCGACACGCTGCGCCCGGCCACCCGCGCGATCGTGTGGCAGGACCGCCGCTCCGCCGGGGAGTGCGACCGGCTCCGCGAGCACGAGCCGCGGGTCCGCGAGCTGACCGGGCTCCCCCTGGACCCGTACTTCTCCGCGACCAAGCTCGCCTGGCTGAGCGCGAACCTGCCCGACGTGTGGGAGGGGGTGCGCGCGGGCCGGGTCGCGGTCGGGACGGTCGACTCCTATCTGCTGGCCCGGCTGACCGGCGGGCGGCTGCACGCGACCGACCCGTCCAACGCCTCGCGCACGCTGCTGCTCGACCTCGCCTCGGCGCGCTGGTCGGAGGAGCTGGCCGGGCTCTTCGGGGTGCCCCTCGCGGCGCTGCCGGAGATCGTCCCGTCGAGCGGGAGCATCGGCCGCACCGACCCGGAGCACTTCCTCGGGCTGGACGTGCCCGTCTCCGGCGTCGCCGGCGACCAGCAGGCGGCGCTGTTCGGGCAGGCCGGGTTCGCCCCCGGCGCGATGAAGTGCACGTACGGCACGGGTAGCTTCCTGCTGGTCAACACGGGCGACCGGATCGCCCCGGCCGGGGCCGGGCTGCTGTCCACGGTCGCCTGGCGGCTGGAGGGGCGACCGGTGCAGTACGCCCTGGAAGGGTCGGTGTTCGTCACCGGCGCGGCGGTGCAGTGGTTGCGCGACGGGCTGAAGCTGATCGAGCGCTCGGCCGACAGCGAGGCGCTGGCGGCGTCGGTGCCGGACGCCGACGGGGTGGTCTTCGTGCCCGCGCTCACCGGCATCGGCACCCCGCACTGGGACCCGCACGCCAGGGGCGCGCTCCTCGGCATCACCCGGGGCACCACCGACGCGCACGTCGCCCGCGCCGTCCTGGACGGCATCGCGTACCAGATCCGCGACGTCGTGGAGGCGGTCACCGGAACGGCGGGCATCCCGGTGGACCGGCTCGCCGTGGACGGCGGGGCCGCGGCCAACGACCTGCTCTGCCAGATCCAGGCCGACCTCCTCGGGCGGCCGGTCGTCCGGCCGCGGACGACCGAGACCACGGCGATGGGCGCGGCCTTCCTGGCCGGGCTCGGGGCCGGGGTCTGGAAGGACCTCGCCGAGGTGGCCGAGGCGGGCGAGGGCCGGCGGGTCTTCACGCCGCGGCCGCTGCCCGGCGACGGATACCGCCGCTGGCTCGACGCGGTGGACGCGGTGCGGAGGTTCGGCTCGTGACCGGGGCGCGGACGGGAGCGGGCCCGCTGGCGGGCGTGCGGGTGGCGGACTTCTCCCGGGTGCTCGCCGGGCCGTACGCCACGATGCTGCTGGCCGAGATGGGCGCCGAAGTGATCAAAGTGGAGCATCCCGGGCACGGCGACGACAGCCGCGCCTGGGGCCCGCCCCACGCCGGAGGCGAGGCCGCGTACTACCTGTCGGCCAACCGCGGCAAGCGCGGCGTCGCGCTCGACGTGAAGCACCCGGAGGGCCGCGAGGTCGCCCGGCGGCTGTGCGCGGGCGCGGACGTGGTGATCGAGAACTTCCGGCCCGGCGTCGCCGCCCGGCTCGGCCTCGACGAGGAGACCGTACGGCGGGCCAACCCGTCGGTCGTGTACTGCTCGATCAGGGGCTACGGCGGCGAGGACCGGCCGGGCTTCGACGCCACGATCCAGGGTGAGAGCGGCTTCATGCACATCACCGGGGAGGACACGCCGACCAAGGCGGGCGTCGCGATCATCGACGTGCTGTCCGGGCTGAACGCTGCCGTCGCGATCCTCGGCGCGCTCTACCGGCGGGCCACCTGCGGCGAGGGCGAGCGGGTCGAGGTGTCGCTGCTCAACTCGGCCCTGTCCGGGCTGGTCAACGTCGCCCAGAGCGCGCTCGTCTCCGGCGCCGAGCCCGCCAGGTACGGCAACGCCCACCCGACCGTGGTGCCGTACCAGACGTTCGCGGCCTCCGACGGGTGGTTCGTGGTCGCGGCGGGCAACGACCGGCTGTTCCGGGCGTTGTGCGACGCGGTCGGGCGGCCGGATCTGGGGGCCGACGCGCGGTTCGCGACCAACGGCGACCGGGTGCGCAACCGGGACCTGCTGATACCCGAGCTGAGCGCCCTGTTCGCGACCCGCCCGGCGGCCGAGTGGACGGCGCTGCTCGACGAGGCGGGCGTGCCGGTGGGCCGGATCCGGGGCGTCCTGGAGGCGCTGCGCGCGACCGAGGGCGCGACCTTCCAGGTCGAGCACCCCACGGCGGGGACGCTGGACATGGTCCGCACCGGTTTCAGCCTCGCGAGCGTCCCGGCCGACCGGAAGATCGCGGCGCCGCCGCTGCTCGGGCAGCACACCCGCGAGGTGCTGGCGGAGCTGGGCTTCGACGCGGCCGGCATCGCCCGCCTGGAGGAGGCGGGGGTGGTCCGCCAGGCGGCGGGCTGACCTCCTGGGGCTCAGGAACCGCGCCCCGTCGTTGATCGTTCTCGCATGCGGTTGGTACGACCGATCTTCCGACAGGAGAAGCCGTGGTATTCAAACGCTTGCTGGGCGCCTTCGGCGTGGGCGCGCCCTCGGTGGACACCGTTCTGTCCACTTCCCGGATCCGGCCCGGCGGGCTGCTGACCGGCGAGGTGCGGCTCCGGGGCGGCGACTTCGACGCCGGCATCGAGCACGTCACCCTGGGCCTGGTCGCCCGGGTGGAGGTCGAGCACGGCGGCGGCGAGCACGACGGCCTCGCCGAGTTCCTGCGCGTCCCGGTCTCGGGCCCGTTCACGCTGCGCGCCGGCGAGGGGCGCGTCGTCGGCTTCCAGATCCCCGTTCCGTGGGAGACGCCGATCAGCGAGATCGACGGCACGCACCTGACCGGCATGGCGCTCGGCGTGCGCACCGAGCTGGCCGTCGCCGGCGCCGTGGACAGGGGCGACCTCGACATGGTGGCGGTCGAGCCGCTGCCCTCCCAGCTCCGCGTCCTGCGGGCGTTCCAGGAGCTGGGATTCCACTTCAGGTCGGCCGATCTGGAGGCCGGGCGCATCCACGGCGCGTACCAGGAGCTGCCGTTCTACCAGGAGATCGAGTTCCACCCTCCGGCGCGGTACGCCGGGCACGTGGGCGAGGTCGAGCTGACCTTCGTCGCCTCCCCGTCGGGGCTGGAGGTCGTGCTGGAGGCCGACCGGCACTCCGGCGGGTACGGCGGCGGCGACGACGTGATCGGCCGTTTCCAGGTCGGCCACGAGGAGGCGCTGCGCGTCGACTGGGCGGGCGAGATCGACCGCTGGCTGGCCGGGCTGTCCCATCACGGGACGCACCACGGCATGTCCCACCACGCCCCTTACGGACATCAGCCGTACGGGCACGCGGAGCCCTACGGGCACCAGCCGCACGGCCACGCGCAGCCGTACGGCTATCACCCGGAGCACCACGAGCACCGCGACGGGCCCGGGTGGGGGGCGGTCGCCGCGGCCGGGGTCGCGGGCGTGGTCGGCGGCCTCGTCCTGGGCGAGGTCGTCGAAGAGATCTTCGAGGACGACGACGAGGGCGGCGACGGCGACTGGTGACGCCGGCCGCGGCGGCCGCGGACGCGGAGCACGCGCACCCGAGGCGCGGCCGACCGGCCTCAGGCGGCGGCCGAGCCGCCCCGGTGTCACGCCGTGCTCCGGCCCCAGGCCGCGCCAGTGTCAGGGCGCGCCCACATCAGGCCGTCCCGGTGTCAGGCGGCCACGGTGTCAGGCCGCGCCCGCCAGCATCCCGTGCGGGTCGAGCACGTACTTGCGGGCCGCCCCCTTGTCGAACTCCTCGTATCCCCGGGGCGCCTGGTCGAGCGGGATCGGCGTGGCGTTCACCGCCTCGGCGATGCGCACCCGGTCGTGCAGGATCGCCATCATGAGCTGCCTGTTGTAGCGCATGACCGGGCACTGCCCGGTGGTGAACGACAACGACTTGGCCCAGCCGAGGCCGATCCTGATCGACAGCGAGCCCTGCCGGGCCGCCTCGTCCTTGGCCCCGGGGTCGCCGGTGACGTAGAGGCCGGGGATGCCCACGGCGCCCCCCGCCCGGGTCACCGCCATGATCGTGTTGAGCACGGTGGCGGGGTGCTCCGTGCCGGCCTCGCGCCCGTGGCCGCGCGCCTCGAAGCCCACCGCGTCCACGGCGCAGTCCACCTCGGGGACGCCGAGGATGCGCTCGATGTGCTGCGCCGGCTCCCCCTCCGAGACGTCGGCGGTCTCGCAGCCGAAGCCGCGGGCCTGCGCCAGCCGTTCCTTGTTCAGGTCGCCGACGATGACGACCGCCGCCCCGAGCAGGAACGCCGACGCGGCCGCGGCCAGCCCGACCGGTCCCGCGCCCGCGATGTAGACGGTCGAGCCCGGCCCGACCCCGGCGGTGACGCAGCCGTGGAACCCGGTCGGGAAGATGTCGGCCAGCATGGCGAGGTCGAGGATCTTCTCCATCGCCTGGTCCCGGTCGGGGAACTTGAGCAGGTTCCAGTCCGCGTATGGCACCAGCACGTACTCCGCCTGCCCGCCGACCCAGCCGCCCATGTCGACGTACCCGTACGCCGATCCGGGCTGGTCCGGGTTGACGTTCTCGCAGATGCCGGTCTTGCCCTCCTTGCAGTTGCGGCACCGGCCGCAGGAGATGTTGAACGGGACCGAGACCATGTCGCCGACCTTGACGAACTCGACGTCCGGTCCCACCTCGGCGACCTCGCCGGTGATCTCGTGCCCGAGGACGAGCCCCTGGGGCGCGGTCGTGCGGCCGCGCACCATGTGCTGGTCGCTGCCGCAGATGTTGGTGGCGATCGCCTTGATGATCGCGGCGTGCGGGAGCTTGCGGCCGACGTTGGCCGGGTTCACGCCCGGGCCGTCTTTCAGCTCGAAGTCGGGATAGTCCGTGGCGCGCACCTCGACCCTGCCCGGACCCTCGTAGATGACGCCCTTGTTCCCCGGCATGACGTGCCCCTTCCTGCCCCGCGAGCACCCGGCCGGGCCGTGCGCGGAACCCCGGACCCGGCTCGAAGATTGCAGCGTCCCCTTATTGTAAATCGCCCTTAGCACCCCTTAGGGGATGAATCGGGCATATGGGGGCACGGTCAGCCGTCGCCGTGATCGGAGGCCGCCTCATCGGGAACGGCCGGCTCGCGGGTTGCACGGGAGCGGCGCAGCCGGGCCAGGAGGACGGCGACGGCGGCCAGCACCAGCGCCAGGGGCAGCAGCGCGTCGGGCACCCGGCCCGCCACGTCCCTGACCCACACCTGGAGGGAGAACTGCTCGTCCACGCCGGACAGGCCCCCGAGGTCGGCGGTGCCGTCGGTGAGGAGGAACAGCACGCCGATCGCGACGAAGAGCAGCCCGGAGACCAGGCTGGTGGTGTGCGTGCGCAGCGGGCCGAGGCGGATCGGCCTGCCCCGCAGCCAGGCCCGGCGGCCGAGGTCGAAGCGGTCCCACAGCAGCGCGAGGAAGAACAGCGGCACGGCCATGCCGAGCGCGTAGAGCGCCATCAGCGCCCCGCCGTAGACGGGCTCGCCGCCCGCGGCGGAGACGGTCAACACGCTCCCGAGCAGCGGCCCCGAGCAGAACCCGGCCAGGCCGTAGACGGCGCCGAGCGCGAACACCGACCCCGTCGAGGAGATCCGGATCCGCGCGGTCGCCCGTTGCGCGGCGGCCAGGCCGAACCCCTTGCCGAGGATCGCGGCCCCGCCCAGGAGGATCAGCACGACCCCGCCGACGGTCGTGGCCACGTCGCGATAGCGGGTGACCAGCGCCCCGACGGCCCCGACTCCGGCGCCGAGCGGCACGAGCACGACCGCGAGCCCGGCGTAGAACACGGCCGTGCGCCGGGCCAGCGTGCCGACCCGTCCGAAGGCGTACGCGAAGAAGGACGGCAGCAGCAGCGCCGAGCACGGGCTCACCAGCGAGAGCAGCCCGCCGAGGAAGGCACCGAGGAACCCGACCTGCGTCATCCCCGGGCCGCCGCCTCGTCGACCATCGCGGTGAACTCCTCGACGGGCTGCGCGCCGAGCAGGGGCCGCCCGTTGATGAGGAAGGCCGGGGTGCTCGGCACGCCGATGGCCTGCCCCTCGATCATGTCCTTCTCGATGGCCTCGTCGAACCTGGCGCTCGCCATATCGGCGTCGAACCGGGCGAGGTCGGGCACCCCGGCCTTCTCGGCGAACTTCCGCAGCACGGCGGCGGTGAGGTTCGGGTGGCCGCTGTCCGGCGCCGCGGCGAACAGCGCGGCGGTGAACTCCCGGTACCTGCCCTGGGCCCCGGCGGCCCTGGCCGCCTTGGCGGCGTTCACGGACTGCTCGCCGAAGATCGGGAAGTCGCGCCATTCGATGCGCAGCGTGCCCTTACCGACATAACGCTCAATCAGTTCGGGTTCGATGTCCCGGCCGAACTTGGCGCAGAACGGGCACCGGAAGTCGGAGTAGACGACCATCGTGACCGGCGCGTCGGGACGGCCGACGGCGAGGGGGTCGTCCGGCGCGCGGCGGGCGACCGAGGTCAGCGGCCCCGCATCCTCGGCGGGCGTACCGGACGGGGACGCGCTCGCACCCGTGGCGGGCGCGCGTCCCGCGTCCTTCTCCGAGGGCCGGGTGGCCAGGGAGGCGAACAGGCCGACGCCGACCACCAGCAGGACCGCGACCAGCAGCGTGTCGCGCTTGGCGGTGCTCCGCCGCTCGTTCGTCCCCATGGGCCCTCCGTGGTCGCGGGATGTCCGACTACTATCCACCATAGTAGTAACGGGAGTCGCCGCGGCCCGGCGGGATCAGAGGGGGCGCACGCTGAGGCAGTAGAGCAGCACGCCCAGCGCGACGACCGCGATCGAGGCGAGCGCGGGGGCCAGGGCGAGTGCGGCCGCGAGGACGTACCCGGCCCTGCCGGGCGGCCGGCCCGGCGCCGCCCGCTCGCCGCCGAGCCAGCGCAGCCGCACCTCGACGGCGTCCCGCGACATCGCGAGCGCGGTGCTGGGCGCGCCCCGGCCCACCACGGCGAGCAGCCCGGCGCGCACCGGTCCCGGGCCGTGCAGGCGG